>CAYPRK010000009.1:0-176498 GCA_964413325.1 uncultured Novosphingobium sp.
CGCGGTCCCGACCGGCATCAAGATCTTCTCGTGGATCGCGACGATGTGGGGCGGCAGCCTCGAGTTCAAGTCGCCGCTCGTCTGGGCCATCGGCTTCATCTTCCTCTTCACCGTCGGCGGCGTGACCGGCGTTGTGCTCGCCAACGGCGGCATCGACGACAACCTCCAGGACACCTACTACGTCGTGGCGCACTTCCACTACGTGCTGTCGCTGGGCGCCGTGACTTCGCTCTTCGCCGGGTTCTACTACTGGTTCCCGAAGATGAGCGGCCGCATGCACAACGAGTTCCTCAGCCACCTGCACTTCTGGGTGTTCTTCGTCGGCGTGAACCTGATCTTCTTCCCGATGCACTTCCTCGGGGTCCAGGGTATGCCGCGTCGTTACCCGGACTACGCCCCGGCGTTCGAGTTCTGGAACACCATCGCCACCAACGGCTACATGGTGATGGCGGCCTCGATGGTGATCTTCTTCGTGAACATCGGCTACTCTCTGGTCGCTGGCCCCAAGGCTGTCGGCAACTACTGGGGTGAAGGCGCGACCACGCTCGAGTGGACGCTGTCGAGCCCGCCGCCGTTCCACCAGTTCGAAACGCTCCCCGTGATCGAGGAAGCGCACGCGCACTGATCGGGCTTCGGCTTGAAATTCAGAGGGGCTCCGGAGCGATCCGGGGCCCTTTTGTTTTGGTCGGCGTAGCGCGCGCCCACCCCAACCCCTCCCGCTCGCGTGAGGGGTTGGGGTGGGCGGCAGCCAAGCGCAACGCCCGACGCAAAACACCCCACCGCATAGCCCCAAAGCCCGCCACCGTTTCGCTTTCCCTATGCGGAAAGCGGGCCTATAGGCCGCCGATCATGTCCACCGCGAACCCTCAGGCCCTGATCATGCCCGCCGACTGGCGCGATTTCTTCGCGCTGACCAAGCCGGGCGTGATGCGGCTCGTCATCTTCACCGCTGTCTGCGGCATGCTGGCAGCGCCCGGCACCATCCACCCCGTGCTCGCCTTCACCGCGATCCTGTGCATTGCGGTCGGTGCGGGCGGAGCAGCAGCGCTCAACCAGTGGTGGGAAGCCGATATCGATGCGGTGATGAAGCGTACGGCGCAGCGGCCAATTCCCGGCGGACGCATGGACCGCACGTCGGCGCGCGATTTCGGCTTTGCGCTCTCGGGCATTTCGGTGATGACGATGGGCCTCGCGATCAGCTGGCTGGCCGCGGGCATCCTCGCCTTCTCGATCTTCTATTATTCCTACCTCTACACCGTCTGGCTCAAGCCGCGCACGCCGCAGAACATCGTGATCGGCGGCGGGGCAGGGGCCTTTCCGCCGCTGATCGGCTGGATCGCGGTGACCGGCCACATCACGCTGATGCCGGTCCTGCTCTTCCTCATCATCTTCATGTGGACGCCGCCGCACTTCTGGGCACTCGCCCTGTTCGTGCAGATCGACTACTCCAAGGCAGGCATCCCGATGATGCCGGTCGTGGCGGGCGAACGCTCGACCCGGCGGCAAATTCTGGCCTACGCCGCGATCCTCCTGCCGCTTTCGATGGCGCCCTGGTTCATCGGAGGCACGGGAGTGGTCTATGGCCTGTCCGCGTTCCTGCTCAGCGGGATGTTCCTGTGGCTGTCGTTCAAGGTCGGTCTGCGTGACGCGACCCCCGGCGACGGCATGAAGCCGGAGAAGCGTCTGTTCGCCTACTCGATCTTCTACCTGTTCATCCTCTTCGCGATGCTGGTCGTAGACCGCTTCGCCACGATCTATGGCTTCCAAGCATGACCCAGCCTTTCGACAACCGCCCGCTCACCGCCGCTGAAACCGATGCGCTGCGTGCGCGTCAGCGTGAGCGCAACAAGGTGATGGGCCTGATCCTCGGCTTCCTCGTCATCCTGTTCTTCGCGATCTCGATTGTGAAGATCACCGCCAAGCCCGAACACGCGCCTTCGGATGGCACCGCGCAGGTGGAGCACTCCTGATGGCCGTGGCCCTGGATGCCGCCAGCCGGCGCAATCGCAAGGTCGGCACCATCGCCGCGATCGGCGCCCTGTCGATGCTCGGCCTCGGCTATGCGTCGGTCCCGCTCTACCGGATGTTCTGCCAGGCAACCGGCTTCAATGGCACCACCCAGCGCGCGACTGCGGCGCAGGCCGCTTCGGTCAAGAGCACCGCACGTCCGATCACGATCCGCTTCGATGGCAATGTCACCAAGGGCATGCCGTGGCAGTTCCGCCCCGAGCAGGTGACGCAGGACGGCCATATCGGTGAGCGCAAGATGGCGTTCTTCATCGCCAAGAACACCTCCAATCGCCCCATCGTCGGCCGCGCCATCTACAACGTGACGCCCGAGCAGACCGGCGCCTATTTCCACAAGATCCAGTGCTTCTGCTTCAATGAACAGCGGCTCGAACCGGGCGAGGAAGTCCGCATGCCGGTGATCTACTATGTCGATCCCGACATTCTGAATGATCCCAACGCCAAGGACGTGTCCGAGATCACGCTGTCCTACACCTTCATGGAAGCGGCAGACAGCGCGGCTGCGGTCACCCCGAGCCCTGCCAAAAACAAGTAGGCCAAAAACAAGCAGGCCAAAAACAAGCAGGAAAGCCTCTGGACCGCGCCGCGCGGCCTCGATAAAGGCGTTTGCAAACAAGCTGAATCGTGCCTCCGCGGCGCGTTTCGCCAAGTCCCAAGCTGACGGGGGTTAGAAGACGAAAATGGCCGGCACCAAGAACCACGATTACCACATTCTGCCGCCTGACATCTGGCCGATCGTCGGCGCGTTTTCGGCGCTCACGATGACCACTGGCGGTGTGCTTTCGATGCACAAGATGGCTGGCGGTTTCCCGGTGCTGATGCTCGGCGTGTTCGGCGTCGCGCTCACCATGTTCTCGTGGTGGGGCAACGTGATCAAGGAAGCGCATGCGGGCGATCACACCCCCGTCGTGCAGCTTCACCAGCGCTACGGCATGATCCTGTTCATCGCTTCGGAAGTGATGTTCTTCGTCGGCTGGTTCTGGGCCTTCTTCGATTTTTCGCTGTTCCCCAACAAGCTGGTCGACGTGGTCGGCGGCGTGTGGCCGCCCAAGGGCATCGAAGCGGTGATGAACCCGTTCGATCTGCCGCTGCTCAACACGCTGATCCTGCTCTGCTCGGGCACCACGCTGACCTGGGCGCACCACTCCCTGATCCATGGCAACCGTGAAGGCCTCAAGACCGGCCTCTGGGCGACCATCGTGCTTGGCCTGCTGTTCAGCTCGATCCAGGCTTACGAATACATGCACGCGCCGTTCCCCTTCGGCGAGAACACCTATGGCTCGGCCTTCTACATGGCGACCGGCTTCCACGGCTTCCACGTCATCGTCGGCACGATCTTCCTGATCGTGTGCCAGGCCCGCGCCTACAAGGGCCACTTCACCCCGCGCCAGCACTTCGGGTTCGAAGCGGCCGCGTGGTACTGGCACTTCGTCGACGTGGTGTGGCTGTTCCTCTTCGTCGCCATCTACGTGTGGGGCGGCTGGGGCGCGCCGATCGAGTGATCTGGCTCGTGATCCGGTGAACGCTTCGGATGAAGCTTCGAAGGGGCAGCGCGGTTTGGTCCGCGCTGCCCTTTTCGGTTTGTGCCCCCGTTGCGGCGCAAAGGCGCTGTGGGAAGCACCCGCCGCATTCGCACCCACGTGCAAAGGCTGCGGGCTGTCATTCGAGTCCTACGAACCGCGCGGGCGCGGGCTCTATTTCGTGCTGCTGCCGCTCACCTTCCTGCTGATCGCCGGTGCGCTCAAGCTGGATGAGGCTCTGCGCCCGCCGCTGTGGCTGTTGCTGGGCCTGATCGTGCTGCTGGTGCCGGGCGTGATCATCGGGACGCTGCGGCTGATGAAAACCATGCTGCTGCTGGCGCGGCTGCGGGCTGCAGGAGTTGTTGCGTGAAGCGTATTCCGATTGTGCCGACGCTGCTGGTGCTGGTCGCCGTGGGCATCATGATCCGCCTCGGCTTCTGGCAGCTGGAACGGCTGGGCGAGAAGGAGGCCATGCTCGCGCGCTATGAGGCGGCGCAAGCTTCGGGCGCGGAAGTGCGCTGGCCTGACAGCGCAGAGGCGACCGAGCGCGCGCTTTATCATCGCAGCCGCGTCGAGTGCAGCTCTGCCAGCGGTGCAACCACGCTTTCGGGCCGCAATGCCACAGGTGAGGCGGGGTTGGCGCATGTCGTGACCTGTGCCGATGCCGAAGGTGGCACTCGTCAGGTCGTGCTGGGCTGGTCGCGCGATCCTGCGGCCCCCGCATGGACCGGCGGCGCGGTGACGGGCTGGATCGCGCCGGGCCCGCGTCTGGTCGCCGATCCGCCGCAAGCCGGGCTGGAGGCCAATGCCAAGCCCGATCCCAAGGACATTCCCAACAACCACCTCGCCTATGCGGTCCAGTGGTTTCTTTTCGCGGGCGTGGCGCTGGTAATCTATGCATTGGCGCTCCGGAAGCGGATGCGCGGCGGCTAGGGCCGCGCAATGCCAAATCCGCATCCGCGCCGCACATCGCCCCAAATCCTTGCGCCCCGCGCCCCCTGCGGCTAACCGGCGTGCCCATGAAGTACGTCAGCACCCGGGGCCAGGCGCCCTCGCTCGATTTCGAGGGCGTGACCCTCGCTGGCCTCGCCTCGGACGGCGGGCTCTATGTGCCCGAGCGCTGGCCGACGTTCACGCACGACGAAATCGCGGCAATGGCTGGCCTGCCCTATGCCGAGCTTGCCGCTAAGGTGATGCAGCCCTTCGTGGGTGAGTGCATCGCGCCCGAGCGGCTGCTCGAACTGACACGCGAGGCCTATGGCCGCTTTGCCCATGCCGCCGTCACTCCGCTGGTGCAGCTTGATGAGCGGCAGTGGCTGCTGGAACTGTTCCACGGTCCGACGCTGGCGTTCAAGGACGTCGCACTCCAGCTCCTCGGCCTGCTGTTCGAGGAATTCCTCTCTCGGCGCGACGACCACCTGACGATCTTCGGCGCGACTTCCGGCGATACCGGCTCGGCGGCGATCGACGCCGTCGCGGGCCGCGCCAAGGTCGATATCTTCATGCTCCACCCGCATGGCCGCGTCTCCGATGTGCAGCGGCGGCAGATGACCACGGTGCTCGCGCCCAACGTCCACAACATCGCCATCGACGGCAGCTTCGATGATGCACAGGCGATGGTGAAGCGCATGTTCAATGACAAGGGCATGAACCAACGGTTCGGGATCGCGGCGGTCAATTCGATCAACTGGGCGCGGCTGATGGCTCAGGTGGTCTACTACTTCGCCGCCGCGCTGCAATTGGGCGCGCCGCAGCGTCGCGTGGCCTTCAGCGTGCCGACGGGCAACTTCGGCGATGTGTTTGCAGGCTACGTCGCGGCGCAAATGGGCCTGCCCATCGAGCGGCTGATCGTCGCCACGAACATCAACGACATCCTCCACCGCGCGCTTTCCACCGGCGACTATTCGGCGGGCACGGTGACGCCGACCGCCGCACCGTCGATGGACATTCAGGTCTCCTCGAACTTCGAGCGGCTGCTCTATGATGCCGGCGGGCGCGACGGCGCGGCGATGGCGGCCCAGATGCAGCTGTTCGAGAGCACCAAGGCGATGCAGCTGACCAACGCGCAGCGCGAGAATGCCGCCAGGCTCTTCACCAGCACGCGCGCCGATGCGGCGGACATGGCGCAGGCGATGCGATGGGCATACGAGGCCTGCGGCGAGGTGCTCGACCCGCATACGGCCATCGGCCTCCATGCCGCGCGCGCTGCGAAGGACCTGCATGCCGATGTGCCCGTGGTGACGCTGGCGACTGCGCATCCGGCCAAATTCCGCGATGCGGTGGAGCGCGCAACCGGCATGCGGCCTTCGCTTCCCACGCGCATGGGCGACCTGTTCGAGCGCGAGGAAGCCTACACGCGCCTCCCCGGCGACTACGATACCGTCGCCGCCTGGATTGCCGAGCGCGCCACGCCCCGGGCGGGCTGAGGTGGCAACGCTCGATCTGCAGGCCAAACTGATGGTCGGGCCGGGCTGGGACCAGTTCGGCCTGATCGACAGCGGCGACGGGCGCAAGCTCGAGCGCTACGGCGACTATCGCTTCATCCGGCCCGAACCGCAGGCGATGTGGGCGCCCCGGCAGGCCGTATGGGATGCGCACGGCGAATTCGTGCCCGGCTCCGACGAGGACGGCGGAGGGCGCTGGACTTATGCCAAGCCCGTCCCGCGCGAAGGCTGGCCGCTTTCGTGGCGCGGCATCGGCTTCACCGCGCAGTGCACCCCGTTCCGCCACCTCGGTTTCTTCCCCGATATGGCCCCGGTGTGGGACTGGATGGGCGAGCAGCTGGAGGGCAAGCCTGACGCGTCCACGCTCAACATGTTCGGCTACACCGGCGTCGGCACTATGGCGCTCTCGCGCTTCGGGCCGGTGACGCACGTCGATGCCTCGAAGAAGGCCGTGGCGCAGGCGCGCGCCAATGCCGCTGTCGCGGGCCTCGAAGACCGCCCGGTGCGCTGGATCGTCGACGATGCGGCCAAGTTCGCCGCGCGCGAAGTGCGGCGCGGGCGGCGCTATGATGGTATCATCCTCGATCCGCCCAAGTTCGGGCGCGGGCCGGATGGCGAAGTCTGGCGGCTGGAGGAAAACCTCCCCGCCCTTATCGCCGATTGCGCGCGGCTGCTGGATGCAGACAGCCGGTTCCTGTTCCTCACTGTCTATGCCGTGCGCATGTCCTCGCTCGCCATCGGCGGGCTGCTGGCAGAGACTCTCGCCGGGCTGCCCGGCACGGTCGAGCATGGCGATCTGGCCATCAAGGAAGATGGCGAGGAAGGGCGCTTCCTGCCCACCGCGATCTTCGCGCGCTGGAGCAGATCAAAATGAAGGCTCAACGTTTGCTGATGGCAGGCGTCCTGTTGGTGACCCCTCTTTTCGGCTGTGCGTCTGCAAATCCGGATAATTCAAAGGGGGCATGGGCCGGGGATATCAAGCTCTGCAAGGCCTTGGTGATCTCTGCTGAGTTAGGCGCCAGTCGTCAAAACTTGAGTGTCCGCCTTACGGACGAAGGGCGAGAGAAGTTCGCCGCGATGACGAGAGCCATGGTTGGCAAGAAGGTCGAATTTCGCGTGAACGGCATGATTGTGATGGCGCCCGAGATTGTGGAGCCGGTCAATGGTGGATCGTTCATGGTCGTAAATGAGAAGGAAGGTGCCCTAGTCGATTTCAAAGATCAGGCACTCGGGCCTTGCTGAGAGCTACCGATCATAAGCAAATCTGGGGCGGCCTCACACTGGACATTTCGGTCCCCGGGTGCCAGAGGCGCGGCCCGTGAATGACAGCCTTATCCTCGAAGTCGCCAACATCGAGAGCGATGTGCTCACCGGGATCTATTCCGAGGAGACCGGCCGCCCGCAGCCGCTGCGCATCTCGATTTCGGCCGCGCTGACCGCGCAGGACCATTACACCCCCGATTGCCCGCTGACGGCGAGCAAGAACTACATGGACCTCAAGCACGCCGCGACCGAAGGCCTGCCCAAGGGGGTGCATTTCCAGCTGATCGAATCGGTGGCAGACCACATTTGCGAGACGCTGTTCCTGCAGGACAAGCGGGTGACGCGCGTCACGGTGAAGATCGTCAAGCTGGCGATCAGCGAGCGGGGTGAGGAAATCGGCATGACGCTTACCCGGCATCGGCGCGATTGAGCATGGCAGGCGCGGCTCGTCCGCTTGCCCTCGTCACTGGCGGCTGGCGGCGCATCGGCGCGGCAATCGCGCGAGCGCTCGCCAACGCCGGGTACGATCTTGCGCTCCATGCGCATAGTGAAACGAAGTTTTCAGCGGACTTTACCTCCGAACTGGAAGCGCTGGGCGCGGTGGTCCATCCCCTCACGGCAGACCTTGCCGATGCCGCAGCCGCCAGCCGTCTGCCCGCCGAAGCCATGGCACTCGCTGGCCGTGCTCCGACGCTGCTGGTCAATTGCGCCGCGCTGTTCCGCGAGGATTCGGCGGCGACGGTGACGGCATCGATGCTCGACGAGCACTTCGCGGTGAACCTCACCGCGCCGGTTCTGCTAACCCGCGCGCTGGCCGAACTGGCCGGGGACGACGCGGCAGTCGTGCACATCGTCGATCAGCGCGTGATCAATCCGGTGCCCGATCAGCTGAGTTACACGCTGTCCAAGCAGGCGCTCCATGCCGCCGTGCGCACGCTGGCGCGCAGCCTTGCGCCGCGCGTGCGGGTCAATGCCGTGGCTCCCGGGCTCACCCTGCCGACGCCGGACTACACCGAGGAGCAATGGCAGCGCCTGACTGCGCTAATGCCGCTTGAACGGCTGGCAAGCCCCGGCGAAATAGCCGATGTGGTCGTGTTCCTCGCGCAGGCGCGTGCGGTCACCGGCCAGACTATTTTTGTTGATGGGGGCGCGCACCTTGAATCTTTTGCGCGGGACTTCGTATACCTCGAAACATGAGCTGCACTCCGTCTCCTTTGGTCGACCGCTTCGCGCGCCGCATCACCTATCTGCGGCTCTCGCTGACCGACCGCTGCGACTTGCGCTGTGCCTACTGCATGCCCGAACGCATGACCTTCCTGCCGCGCGCCGAAGTGCTGACGCTGGAAGAACTGCACGAGGTGGCACTCGCCTTCATCGCGCGCGGCGTGCGCAAGATCCGGCTGACTGGCGGCGAGCCGCTCGTGCGGCGCGACATGATGCAGCTGGTCCGCGCGCTCGGTCGCAAGATCGGCACCAACGAAGAGGGGGGCAGCCTCGACGAACTGACGCTCACCACCAACGGCACGCGCCTCGCCGAGTTTGCCGATGATCTCGCAGCGGCCGGGGTGAAGCGGATCAACGTCTCGCTCGATACGATGGACCGCGCGAAATTCGCCGAACTGACCCGGCGCGACAGCCTGCCGCAAGTGCTCGAAGGCATCGCGGCAGCCAAGGCGGCGGGCATCAAGGTCAAGCTCAATGCGGTCGCGCTCAAGAGCATCAACGAGCACGAACTGCCCGATCTGATCGCGTGGGCGCATGGCGAAGGTCATTCGGTCACGCTGATCGAAGTCATGCCGCTCGGCGAGGTTGAGGGCGACCGCTTCGATCATTACCTCCCGCTCGATGCCGTCCGCCGCGATCTCGAGCAGCGCTGGACGCTCACAGCCTCTGACGCCCGCACCGGCGGCCCCGCGCGCTATGTCGATATTGCCGAAACGGGCGGACGGCTGGGCTTCATCACCCCGCTCACGGGCAACTTCTGCGAAGGCTGCAACCGCGTGCGCGTCACCGCCACGGGCCAGCTGTTCATGTGCCTCGGCGGCGAGGGCAAGGTGGACTTGCGCGCCGCGCTGCGTTCGGAAAACCCAGAGGCCGCGCTCGCCGATGCCTTTGCCCGCGCGATGGGCGAGAAGCCGGAACGCCATAGCTTCGTGATCGACAAGCCCGGCGCCGCCCCTGCCTTGGCGCGCCACATGTCGATGACGGGCGGCTGAGATGTCCGCGAAACTGGTGTTTCTCGGCCGGCTGGAAGACATCGCCGGCATGGGCGAGCTTGCGGTGAGCCCCGGCCCACTCGAACACGTGCTCGCCGCGCTCGACCCGGCGCTGGCGGTGGAACTGCTGGGCGAACGCGTGCGCATGGCGCTCAATGGCGCGCTCGTCGGTGACAACGAAGCGGTCGTGCTGGCGGAGGGGGATGAACTGGCGTTCCTGCCGCCCGTCAGCGGAGGCTGAGGTGCCAGATTTCGGGGCAGACGTGCGCCTCCTCGGTGAGGGCTTCTCGCCTGCAGACGAGATGGCCGCCTTCACCGCCGCACACCCTGAGGCAGGCGGCATAGTCAGCTTTCTCGGACAAGTCCGCGCCGAACCGGGTCCGCTTGCGGTCGAAGCGCTGGAGCTCAAGCACTACGCCGCGATGACCCTGCCGGGCATGGAAGCGCTGGCCGCTGCCGCGCGCAGGCGCTGGGCGCTCGATGGCCTGCTCATCATTCACCGCTATGGCGTGATGCATCCCGGCGATCCCATCGTGCTGGTCGCCGCCGCCGCGCGCCACCGGCGCGATGCCTTCGCCGCCGCCGATTTCGCGATGGATCACCTCAAGAGCCAGAGCTGGTTCTGGAAGCGCGAGAAAACCGCCTCCGGCTGGCGCTGGATCGAACCAAGGCCAGACGACCACCACGATCTCGCGCGCTGGTAAAGGAGCTACTTGCCCAGCTTGTCGCCGAACTCGGCGATGGTGCGGTCTTCCTCGCCCAGCAGCGCGGCAACCTCGCTGTGCGCCGGGGCAACCGCCTTGAGGTCCGCGTCCGATCCGACAGCGGCGGTCTCGGTCGCGGCGATCAGCAGGCGATCGAGATCCGACAGTGCGATCATCCCTTCGCCGCGCGCAGAGCTGAGCCCTGCCAGCGCGATTGCGGCGCGGCTCCAGGCTTCGGTGCCAGGGGCGCTGCCCTTGGCGGCATTGATCAAGGCCGCCGCAGCGGCCTGCTGCGCGGTGAAGCGGGCGTGGGATGCGGCGGCCTTGTCGCGCAGAGCGGCGACGCGGGCCGGGAGATCGGTGGTTGCCGTCTCGCTGGGCGTTGGTGTCGGCGCCGTGGCTGCCTGCTGGCCGCCATTGTAGGCGCGCTCGGCGGGGCGAATCGATAGCGAGGGGAAGCGCGAGCGGTCCGCATTGCAGGCCGAAAGCGCGAGCAGGGCGGCCAGCGAAGCGCCGATGCGGATGGACAGGGAAGCCATTTCCGGGCCATAGAAGCTTTTGCCGGAGCGGGGAAGCGGCCCATGCTCGTCACGTCAGACTGCATTTCGCTTGTGCTGCAGCGTTGACATGAGGTCCCCGTTCGATTAACCGCGCCACTCTTTCCGGGCCTCCGCAATCGTGCGGAGATTCGGCCATGCTGTCTTGTTACTGCGATTCGCAGCTGATCGGGCGGCCAGACACTTGAAACGGATAGCAGGAACCATGTTCGCAATCGTGCGCACGGGCGGCAAGCAGTATCGGGTTGCCGCCGGAGACAAGATCGCGGTCGAAAAGCTGGCGGGTGAAGCCGGTGACACGATCACGCTGACCGACGTCCTCCTCGCGGGGAACGAAGGCGTGCTTGCGGACGCCAAGGCCGTTACCGTTTCGGCTGAGATCATCGCCCAGGCGAAGTCCGAGAAGGTGATCGTGTTCAAGAAGCGCCGCCGGCACAACTATCGCCGGAAGAACGGCCACCGCCAGCAGATGACCCTGCTGCGCATCCTCAGCGTCGCCTGATCGCGGCCCTTCGGCAAGATTTCGGAGTAATCTGACATGGCACACAAGAAAGCAGGCGGCTCTTCGCGCAACGGTCGCGATTCGGCTGGCCGCCGCCTCGGCGTCAAGAAGTTCGGCGATCAGCACGTGATCGGCGGCAACATCATCATCCGCCAGCGCGGCACGAAGGTCTATCCGGGCGCCAATGTCGGCATCGGCAAGGATCACACCCTCTTCGCGCTCGCCGAAGGCAAGGTGCGTTTCCACTCGGGCAAGCTTGGTCGCAAGTACGTCTCGGTGGACATGATGGCCGAGGCCGCAGAGTAATCGGATGGTCATTACGGGCCATCCCACGGGATGGCCCCGCCGATTGTCACAAGTCGGCTGAACGAGGGAGAGGGGCCAACCCGTCTCCCTTTTTTATTGTCTCCCTCACCCTTGCCACGCCTTGGCGCATTAACCGCGCAAGACCTGGCTGACCGCAATATGCCTGTCATTTCCTTTGGTTAGCAGCCGAGGGCAAATCGAGGGGCGGATGAGGAGACGTTTGATGTTCATTCGCAGCGAAAGGCTGTTCCTGCGCCCTGCTTGGCCCGAGGACTGGGCCGAACTGCACAGCGCGATCGACGATGCGGCGGTGGTGCGCAACCTCGCCCGCGCGCCCTGGCCCTATCGGGCGGACGATGCGCGCTGGTTCGTGAGCCGCGAGCAGGAGCCGCGCTATCCGGACTTTCTCGTGACGATGCCCGGCGCCGAAGGCGCGCGGATCATCGGCTGTGCAGGTATCGCTCCGGGTGAGCAGGGCGCGGTCGAACTGGGCTACTGGATCGCCCGCGACCAGTGGGGCCGCGGCTATGCCACCGAAGCGGCGCGCGCAGTGCTCAGCATCGCGCGGGCGCTGGGGCACCAGCGCATCGAGGCGAGCCATTTCCTCGACAACCCGGCTTCGGGCCGCGTGCTGCGCAAGCTCGGCTTCACGCCCACCGGCGAGCATCGTCCGCGCCGCAGCGAAGGGCGCGGCACCGTCGTCACCAGCGTCGTCTACCAGATCCACCTGGGCGAGGCCGGTAATGGCGATGGCGGCGGCGACGACCGGGAGCCGATGCGACACGCGGCCTGAAATCGGCGCCCCTCTTGCCCCTCACGCGCTGGAGTTCTAGGCGTGAGGGCCAAGGCGCGCAGGGGTAATGTTGCGCCGCAAGGGGGAAATCGGCCCGCACAATGTCAGTTCGCAAACGTCTCAGTCCCGAAGAAAGCCGTATTGCCGCCCTCGAAGCCGCGCGGGGCCTGCTGATCGAAGCTGGCCCGCAGGCGGTGACCTTGAAGGCCGTCGCTGGGCGGATCGGGCGCACGCATGCCAATCTGCTCCACCACTTCGGCTCAGCCTCCGGGCTGCAGAAAGAACTCGCGCGGCATCTTGCGGAAACAATCTGCGTCGGTATCCGCGAGGCGGTAATCGCCAGTCGCTCCGGCATCGGTTCGCCTCGCGATGTCGTTGACCTGACCTTCGATGCTTTCGACCGCGAAGGAGCCGGCGCGCTCGCTTCGTGGATGCTGCTCACTGGCAACGAGGATGCGCTGGATCCGATTGTCGATGTGATCCACGATCTGGTGGTCGAGCTCAATGAATTCGGCTCGGGCACCATGCGCGGCACGACGCTCACGCTTGTGCTCATGGCGCTCGGCGATGCGCAGATGGGGGGGCCGCTCAGTCAGGCGCTGGAATTGCCGCGCAGCGCGGCGCGCGATTATGCCGCGCTGATGCTCGAGAAGGCAACGGCTGAAAAAGACCAGATCACGCAGGCGGGCTGAGTTCCATCCACGCCGGCGCGAGGCCAGCGGGAATATCCTCCACCCGGCGGTGATCCACAGCGAGCCCCAGTTCCGGATAGGCCGCGCGCTGGCGGGCTGCGTCTGATTGCTCCAGCGGCACCACCGCCAGCCGCCGGTTCACCTTCTGCCGCCAGTTCATCCGCGCTGTGTTTTCCTGGCCGACATAGCAGCCCTTGGTGAAGCTCACGCCTTTCAGCTCCACCGCATTGGTTTCCAGCCACAGCGTCTGCTCGCTGCCGAGTTCGCCGAGGCCCTCAGGTACGCCGTGAGCGAGTCGGTGCGCCAGCCATGCGGCATCCGCTGCCCCGTCATCGGCGCTCACCGGCGCGACCCAGCGGTGGCCCAGCGCAGGCAGGCGCGGGTCAGTCGGCTCGCCGACCGCCTGCCAGTAGACGCCCAGCGTTTCATCCTCGGCGATGCCGATGCGGCGGCGCAGGCGGTAGAGCGAGAGGCGCTTGGCGAGCGCAGGCGCGGCAGCAGCCTCGCAATCGAGCAGCAGGTCCTTGTCATCCTGCCACACCAGAAAATCGAACAGCGCCTTCCCCTGCGGGCTCAGCAGTCCCGTCCAGACCGGCAGGGCCCCCCTCACATCGCTGGTGACAAGGCCCTGCAGGAAGGCCGCGACGTCCTCGCTCTCGTCGAGGGGGGAGAGGCGTACAATGGTGCGATTGGTCAGACGGGGTGCGCTCATGCGTGACAGATAGGCATCGCGCGGCTTAAGGGGAAGGGCATGACTGACCCGCACTCGATCACCATCCGCCGCCCTGATGACTGGCACGTCCACTTGCGCGATGGCGCGCTGCTGGCGGGGGTCGCCCCCCACACCGCGCGGCAGTTCGCGCGGGCAATCGTGATGCCCAACCTCTCCCCGCCGATGACCGACGTCGCGGGCGTCTCAGCCTATCGCGAGCGGATCATGGCTGCGCTCCCGGAAGGCACCGATTTCACCCCGCTGATGACGCTCTATCTTACCGACCACACGGACCCGGACGAAGTCGAGCGCGGCCACGCGGCGGGCGTGTTCGTGGCGGCGAAGCTCTATCCGGCGCATGCGACCACGGGCTCGGCCCACGGCGTGACCGATGTTGCGAACATCATGCCGGTCCTCGCGCGGATGGAAAAGATCGGCATGCCGCTCCTCATCCACGGCGAGGTGACCGACCACCATGTCGATATCTTCGACCGCGAGGCCGTGTTCATCGAGCGCACGCTGATCCCGCTGGTCAAGGCGCTGCCGGGCCTGCGCGTGGTCTTCGAGCATGTGACGACCAGCGAGGCCGTCCAGTTCGTTGAAAGCGCGGGCGCAAACCTCGCTGCGACGATCACCCCGCAGCACCTTCATATCAACCGCAACGCCATGCTCGTCGGCGGCATCCGCCCGCACGCCTATTGCTTGCCTGTCGCCAAGCGCGAGCATCACCGCCTGGCGCTTCGCAAGGCGGCAACTTCAGGCAGCCCGCAGTTCTTCCTCGGCACGGACAGCGCGCCGCATGCCAAGCACCTCAAGGAAGCGGCCTGCGGCTGCGCGGGCATCTTCAACGCGCCCTTCGCGCTCGAAAGCTACATCCGGGTGTTCGAGGAAGAAGGCGCGCTGGACAAGTTCGAAGGCTTCGCCAGCGAGCACGGCCCGCGATTCTACCGCCTGCCGCTCAACGAAGGCACCGTGACGCTGGAGCGCGCACCCGTCACCGTGCCGGACGAGATCGACGTGGGCGAGACAATGGTCGTCCCCTTTCACGCCGGGGAAACGCTAGGCTGGCGCCTTCGTGTGTGAATTCAGCCGCGCCTGCTGAAACATGTCCCAGCTGAACAGGGCGAGGGCGATCCAGATCAGCACGAAGCAGATCGTCCGCGCCTCATCGAGCGGCTCGCCATAGAGGAAGTGGCCGAGCAGGAAGCCGATGCTGGGCGTGATGAACTGGGCAAAACCCATGGCGGAGAGCGTCAGCCGCCGCGCGGCATAGCCGAACATCAGCAGCGGGATCGCGGTGAACAGGCCGCCGATCATCAGCAGCACTGCCATCTGCCCGCTCGCCAGCATGCTCGATCCGCCGCCCACGCCGCTGCCGGTCCAAGCATACCAGCCGACCACCGGAAGCGCTACGGCGAGGCTAAGGCCCGTCTCGATCGTCACCGCCTCGAGCGCGCCAGCGGGCACGACCTTGCGGACAAAGCCATAGAGCGCATAGCTCACCCCCAGCGCCAGCGAGACGAACAGCATGTCGAGTTCGCCGAACGCAAGGAGGGCGATGCCGGTGGCGGCGATCACCACGGCGGCCCATTGCACCCGGCTCAGCTTCTCATGCAGGAAAACCGTGCCGATCAGCACGTTGATCAGCGGCATGATGTAGTAGCCTAGGCTCGTCGCCAGCACGTGGCCGGTGACGACGGCGATGAAGAAGATCAGCGAATTGGTCGCCGTCAGCACCGCGCTGGTGGTCAGCCGCAGCACCACCGTGCGGTTGCGCAGCGAAGCCAGCAGCGAAGGCCCTTGCCGCTGCAGCGCAATGATCGCGAGGCAGATCGGCATGCTGCACACGATCCGCCAGGCCAGCAGTTCAGGCGCCGGGACCATGCCCAACAGCTTGAAGTAGATCGGCATGACGCCCCAGAAGGCATAGGTCGCAATGGCGGCCATGGCACCGTTGTGGCGGGATGATGCAGCAGACATGGCGCGGCCCATGGCAGGCCCGACGCGCAGGACCAAGCATCAAAATGGCATGGCCCGCAAAGGTAGTGGTGACGCGGATTTAACCATGGCCGGTGCATGGGAGGCTCGGATGACCCTCCTTCGCGCCTTGCCCCTGCTCCTGATCGCCGCGCTGGCCGCCTGTTCGGCCGACGCACCGCGCACCCGCGGCGGCGAGGAAGGCCCCGCGCATGATCCGGTGATGTCGGCGGCCATCGAGGGGCAACTGATGGTCGATCCCGATCTCAGCCAGGCCAACAGCCGCAATCTGGCGATTGTTCCCGCTGGGCCCGCCGATCCCGCGCTGCCGCTGCCCGATCCGAAGAACTAGCGCTCAGGTATCCCGCAGCCCCACGCCAATCGTCGCGCGCGGCTGTTCCATTTCCGCCGAGGCGACCGGATAGGCGCACGAATCGGCCATGTAGTAGCCGCCCGGGCGGTTGTTGCCGGATAGGCCGGTGCCGCCGAACGGCGCGCCAGCCGCTTCGCCGATGGTCGGGCGGTTCCAGTTGACCACCCCGGCGCGGACATTGGCCCAGAAGCGGTTGTAGTCCTGCGGCGATCCGCCGAGCAGCGCGGCGACAAGGCCGAAGCGGGTGTTGTTCGCCTCGGCAATCGCTTCGTCGAAATCGTCGACCGCGACGACCTGCAGCAGCGGGCCGAACAGTTCGACATCGGGCCGCTCTTCGATCTTGGTCACGTCGATGATCGCGGGGCTGACGAAGGGCAGATCCTCGCGCAGGCGGGCCATGTGCTTGATCGCGCGCCCGCCGTTGGAAAGCAGATAGACGAAGCTTTCGGTGAGGCCGTCGGCGGCGACATTGTCGATCACCGGCCCCAGAAACGGCGTCGGCGTATCGAACGGCGCGCCGACGATCAGGCGCTCGGTCAGGCGGCGGACTTCGGTGATCACCGCATCATACATCGTCGACTTCACGATCAGCCGTCGCGCAGAGGAGCAGCGCTGTCCCGCGCTGGTGAAGGCCGATTGCACCACGATGGTCGCGGCATCGACGATCTTCGGCGTATCCCACACCACGATCGGATTGTTGCCGCCCAGTTCCAGCGCGACGACCTTGCCCGGGTTCGACGCCAGCTTGCGGTTGATCGAGACCCCTGCATGGGCCGAGCCGGTGAACAGCACGCCGTCCACTCCGTCGTGCATCGCGAGGTTCTGGGCTTGTTCGGGTCCGCCCTGCAGCACTTGCACCACGGCGGCCGAAATGCCGGCGCGGTGGAAGCAGCGGGTCAGGAACTCGCCGGTCGCGGGCACTTTCTCGGACGGTTTGAACACCACGACATTGCCGGCAATCAGCGCCGGGATGATCTGCGCGGCGGGGAGCAGCGCTGGCATGTTGTAGGGGCTGATCACTGCGACCACGCCGTGCGGCTTGTGGCGCACGGCGGAGGTGCCATTCAGCGCGCTGTCGAGCTTGCGCTGCGCGGTGCGCTCGGCATAGGCGCGCACCGAAACCTCGACCTTCTCGATCACGGCGTCGACTTCGCTGCGCGCTTCCCACAGCGGCTTGCCGGTTTCGCGCGCGATCAGATCGGCGAGCTTGTCGAATTCCTTGCGCAGTTCATTGGCGAATCGGCGCAGCAGTTCGATGCGGGTGGAGAGCGGTTGCGCGGCCCAGAGCGGCCAGGCGCGGCGCGCGCGGGCGACCACATCCTCGGCGTCGCCGATCCGGCCGCGCCACAGTTCCGATCCCGTTGCGGGTTCGAAAGAGACGATTTCGCCGGTGGACACGGGTGCGCGGGGCCTTCCTCTGCCTTGCCGCTCAAGCGGTGCGGGGCCGCTGCGGTGAGCGGCCTATGGCATGCGAGTGGTAACCAAACAAGAAACCCTGCCGAGCAAATCTATGCTTTCATGGCATGACCTGCAGGGCACGGCGGCGTGCCATGCGCCTCGCCCATGCGGCGCAGGGCCGCGACCTTGGCTTCGAGCAGCGACCAGTCGTCGTTTTCGGCAATCGGCGCCCAGATCGCCTCGACTTCCTCGATCAGCATCGCTTGCGGCGCGCTATCGTCCCAGTAGGGATGCGTGTCGGCCACCGCTTCATAAGCCGCGAGCGCTTCGCCGAGTGCACCTGCTGCTCCGCCCCGGCCGCCACGGTGGCGGAAGAAAAAGGCATCCGGCCCTTCGCCGCTTTCCGCCATCGCCGCCTCGCACAGGCCGATCAGCGCGGTGTCTGCTTCGATCCCCTGCGGCACGAGGCCCAGCCGCCAGCACCAGCGCCGGGCCATCGCCGCGCGGTAGTGGTCCTCGAACGTGTTGAGCGCCGCGATCAGCGGCGGCGCTTCCTCCAGCGTGCGCAGCGCCACGGCGAGCTGGCCGCAGTTCCAGTGGATCGCCTGCACTTGCCGGCCAAAGGCATAGAGCCCGCTGCTGTCGAAATAGGCGGCAGTGAAGCCCGGGTCCCAGCGCGGCAGCCAGCGCCACGGGCCATAGTCGAAGCTTTCGCCCGTCACGTTCATGTTGTCGGTGTTGAGCACGCCGTGGACGAAGCCCGCGACGATGTAGCTCGCCGCCATATCGGCCATGCGCTCCACCACCTGATGGAGCAGGCGTGCAGCCGGGCTTGCCCCCTCCGGTCCGACTGGCCCCGGGAAGTTGCCAAGGCAATAGCCGACCAGCTGGGCCATGTTGTCCGCCTCACCCAGCGCGGCAAGGCGCTGGAAGGTGCCCATGCGGATATGGCCGTGGCTCAGCCGCACCATCACTGCAGATCGGGTGGGCGAAGGCTCGTCGCCGCGCCACAGCGCTTCGCCAGTCTCGATCACCGAGAAGGTGCGGCTGGTGTTCACCCCCAGCGCGCCGAGCATTTCCGTCGCCAGAATCTCGCGCATCGCGCCTTTCAGGGTGAGGCGGCCGTCGCCCTGGCGGCTCCACGGCGTCTGGCCCGAACCCTTGGTGCCGAGGTCCATCAGCCGCCCATGACCATCCAGCAACTGCGCGTAGAGGAACCCGCGCCCGTCGCCGAGATCGGGGTTGTAGGTCTGGAACTGGTGGCCGTGATAGCGCAGCGCCAGCGGCTGGGGCAGGTTGTCCGGCAGGGGCGCAAAGCGGCCCATGTGCTGCACCCATTCCGCATCGGTCAGCCCGGCGAGGCCCACTTCGGCGGCGGCGCGGTCATTGCGGAAGCGCAGCTTTGTGTCTGGGAAGTCAGCGGGTGCGACAGGGTCGCCGATCCATGCGGCGAGATCGAGGATGCGGGTGGCGGGGCGGTAGATCGCGTCTTGCGGGGCAGGCTGCATCGCGCGATAGTGGGGGTGAAGCGGGCGGCGTGCAAGCGCGCCCCTTTTGTTTATGCGCGGGGCACGGGCAGTAGTGACGATGGCAGAGGCGCAGAAAGGCGGCGAAAAGCGCTGGGAAGATCGCAGCTGGACAAGCAGCGACGGCCTCAAGCTGCATTTCCGCGATTATCCCGGCAGCAGCGAACGCCCGCCGATCCTGTGCCTGCCGGGCCTCACCCGCAATGCCCGCGATTTCGAAGCGCTGGCCGAGCGGCTTGCCGGCGAATGGCGCGTGATCTGCCCGGACATGCGCGGGCGCGGCGATAGCGATTATGCCCGCGATCCGATGACCTACACCCCGGTGCATTATGTCGCCGATGTCGAAGTGCTGCTGGCCGCAGAAGGCATCGAGCGCTTCGTTGCCATCGGCACCTCGCTAGGCGGGCTGATGACGATGATGCTCGCGGCAGTAAACCCGGACCGCATCGCCGCGGCCGTCATCAACGATGTCGGCCCGGAAATCGAAGCCGCCGGCCTCGCGCGCATCCGCGAATATGTCGGGCAGGGGCGCAGCTACGAAACGTGGGTTCATGCGGCGCGCGCGCTGCAGGAAGCCAATCACGATATCTATCCGGCGTGGCAACTGCCCGATTGGCTGCGCATGGCCAAACGCTGCATGGTGATCGGCACCGGCGGACGCATCGTTTTCGATTACGACATGAACATCTCCGAGCCGTTCGAAGCCGAACAAGGCCCCGCGCTCGCCCCCGAAGTGATGTGGGGCATCTACGAATCCGTCGCGCGCCGGCCGCTGCTGGTGCTGCGCGGCGCACATTCCGATATCCTCTCGGCCGATGTGGCAGCCCGCATGAACGTGCGCGGAGCGGCTACCGAACTGGTCACCGTGCCCGGCATCGGCCACGCGCCTACGCTTGACGAGGACGAAGCCATCGCCGCCATCGACCGGCTGCTGGCGCGCGCGGTGTGATCCCTCCGGCATGAGCAAGCGTCCGCCCGGCAAGCGGCTCCATCTGCTGCACCTGCATTCCACCTTCGATGCAGGCGGCAAGGAGCGCCGCTCGACCTCGCTGATCAACCGCTTCGGCAAGGCGGTCGATCACAGCATCGTCTCCGCGCAGCCGGGGGCACTCGGCGCGCGGTCGCTCATCGATGCGGGGCTTTCGGTGCACTTCCCGTTCGGCTTTCCCGCCTTGCAGGGCCGCTTCGGCGTGCGCCGCCTGCAGACCCTGGCGCGCGCGATGCAGGGCTTCGACCTCATCCTCACCTACAACTGGGGCGCGATGGACGCCGCGATGGCGCATGCGATGTTTGCGCCGACGATGGGTCTCGCCCCGCTGATCCACCATGAGGACGGCTTCCATGTCGATGAGGCGCAGCGGCTGAAGCCCACGCGCAACTGGTATCGCCGCGTCGCGCTGGCGCGGGCAAGCGCGCTGATCGTGCCGTCGCGGCAGCTCGAGCAAGTGGCGCTCGAGGCCTGGCACCAGCCCGCCGCGCGGGTCCACCGCATCTGCAACGGTATTCCGGTCAAGGACTACGATCCCGCCAAGGCAAAGCGCGTGCGCCGCGATGCCCTGCCGCGCGTGGTCAAGCGGCCGGGGGAAAAGTGGCTGGGCACGCTCGCCGGCCTGCGCCCGGTCAAGGCGCTGCCCCGGCTGGTGCGGGCCTTCCGCGCCCTGCCGGAGGATTGGCAGCTGGTAATCGTCGGCGAAGGGCCTGAGCGCGAGGCGATCATGGCCGAGGCGCTGAAGCTCGATATCGGGCACCGCGTCCACTTGCCCGGCTTCGTGGCAAACCCGGCGGAAGCGACCGCGCTGTTCGATCTCTTCGCGCTCTCTTCGGATAGCGAGCAGTTTCCGCTGTCGGTGCTGGAAGCCATGGCGTCCGGCCTCGCGGTTGCCAGCACGGCGGTGGGCGATGTCCTCGATATGGTCGCGCCGGAAAACGTGCCCTTCATCACCCCGCCGGGCGACGAGGCGGCGCTGGGCGCGGCGTTGCTGCAACTGGCCGGCGACGAAGCGCTGCGCCGCCGCATCGGTGCGGCCAACCAGCTGCGCGCGCGCCAGCTGTTCGACGAAGCGGTGATGGCCCGCCGCTATGCGTCCGTCTATGCGGCTGCGCTGGGGCTCCCGGCTTTCCCGTAAAGCTGCGGGACAGCTTCACCGTGTCAAACCGGTTGAATTGGCAGGCCCCCCTGCTAAACAGCCGCATTCGTTAACCAGCGACCTGAAAGCGCAGTCTTGGCTCTCACTCCGAATAGCCCGTCCAGTACCTCTCCAGCCAGCAGCAAGGATGCGGCCGCACAGGATACCTTCCTGCGTGAGGTGGATGATGCCCTGCGCGAAGATCAGCTGCGTAACCTGCTGCTCCATCGCGGGCGTCCGATCCTCGCGCTGGTGATCGGCGGACTCGTCGGCCTCGGCGGCTGGCTGTGGTACAGCGATCATCAGTCGAGCGTGCGCGACCAGCAGAGCGAGACCTTCGTGACCGCGCTCGATGCGCTGCAGGCCGGCCGCAACCAGACGGCGAAGGCGGGGATGGATCCGCTCGCGAAGTCCGGCAATCCCGGCTACCGCGCCGCGGTGCAGATCACCGATGCCGGCATTGCCGAACAGGCTGGCAAGGCTGACGAAGCGGCCAAGCTGTTTGCCGCCGTTGCCGCTGATGGCGCGCTGCCCGGCCCCTACCGCGATCTTGCCACGGTGCGCGAGGTCGCGACCAATTTCGACAAGCTCGCCCCGCAGACCGTGATCGACCGGCTGAAGCCGCTCGCGGTGCCGGGCAAGCCGTGGTTCGGCAGCGCGGGCGAACTCGTCGCGCTCGCCTATCTCAAGCAGAACAAGACCGAAGCGGCAGGCGCGCTGCTCGCCTCGATCGCCAAGGACAAGGCCGTTCCCGATACGCTGCGCCGGCGCACCCGCCAGCTCGCCGGGCAGCTCGGCGTCGATGCCGTGGACAACCCGGCTGCCACCGTGAGCGGCAGTGAAGCACAATAATGGGATTTGAGGATATGACCGGAGCCAAACTGATCCGGCACGCTGCCGTTTCCGCCATGGTCGTCGTCGCGCTGGCGCTGGGCGGCTGCGGGATCACGAAGAGCAAGACCAAGTCGACCCCCACCGTGGGCGTCCGCATCCCGATCCTGTCCAAGATCGAATCGGGCACCAAGGTGGACGAGGGCATGTCGGCGCTCGAAGTCGTGCTGCCGCTGGCCGATGCCAATCCCGATTGGGCCCAGGCGGGCGGCACCGCTTCCAAGTCCTATGGCCACCTTGTGCTCTCGCAGCAGCCGCGCAAGGTGTGGACCGCGCGCATTGCCGGATCGAGCCCCAAGCAGCGCCTCGCCGCGGCCCCGGTCATCGGCGGCGGCAGGCTCTTCGTGATGGACACCGAAGGCATGGTCCGCGCATTCGATGCGGCAACCGGGCGCGAGGAATGGAAGGCCGCGTTCCGCCTTCCCGAGGCAACGGCATCGGTGTTCGGCGGCGGTGCGGCCTTCAATGATGGCAAGGTCTTCATCACCACCGGGCTCGGCGAAGTCGCCGCGCTTGAGGCGGAGACTGGCAAGGTGCTGTGGCGCGTGAAGCCCGCCGGCCCGCTGCGCGGCAGCCCGACGATCTTCTTCGGCGGCGTCTATGTGATGACGCAGGACAACCAGATCGTCGCGCTCAACGTCACCGATGGCTCGCAGCTGTGGAGCGAATCGGGTTCGGTCGCGCAGACCGGCGTGTTCGGCGTCGCGGCAGCGGCAGCCGGGCAGGGCACGATCGTCGCTGGCTACAGCTCGGGCGAACTCGTCGCCTATCGCTATGAAAATGGTCGCCAGCTGTGGTCTGACGCGCTCGCGCGCACCAGCATCGCGACCTCGGTCTCGACGCTGACCGACATCGACGCCGATCCGATCATCGAAGCCGGCCGCGTCTATGCGCTCGGGCAGGGCGGACGCATGGCCGCCTATGAACTCGTCACCGGTCAGCGCGTGTGGGAACTCAACCTCGCGGGCATTTCCACCCCGGCGGTCGCTGGCGACTGGATCTTCACGCTGACCGACGAGGCCAAGCTGCTGTGCATCGCCAAGGCCACCGGCAAGGTGCGCTGGATCTCGCAGATGAAGCCCTATCGCAGCGTCAAGAAGAAGAAGGGCCGCATCTTCTGGACCGGCCCCGTTCTCGCAGGCGATCAGCTGTGGATGGCGAACTCGGAAGGCGAACTCGTCGCTGCATCGGTCACCGATGGCGCTCCCAAGCGCCATGCCAAGCTGGGCGCGCCGGTCACGCTGGCGCCGGTCGTCGCAGGGGGCGTGATCTACGTCCTCGACGACAGCGGCCACATCAACGCGTTCAAGTAACCCCAGCTTTCATCTGACCGGCTGGGCGCCGAGATAGGCCGCCAGCGCGATCATGTCGCCGGCGGTCATCTCCGCTGCGACTTGCCGCATCAGCTCCGCCTGCCCGCCATGCCGCGCGCCGGCGCGGAACGCGGCGAACTGGCGGACGATCCCGCTTGGCGATTTGCCTGCCAGCGGCGGCACTTGTCCCACGCCCTGATACCGCGTTCCGTGGCAGGTCGCGCAGGCATAAGCGCCGGACAGGCCCCAGCGCCGCGCCAGCTGCCTGCCCTTGGCGATCGACCCGCGCGGCACCCATGCCGTATAGCGCACGGTGGGATCGCGCAGCTCGAAGCGCTCGAAATCCTCGGGCATTTCGATGATCCGCATGCCCAGCGGCTCGGTGCCGCCTCCGGGCGCCAGCGCGTAGCTGAAGCCGGTGGCGATCACGCGGGGGATCGTGGCTGTCTCGACGACTTTGGCCGCCTGCTTGTGCGGCAGCGCCGAGTAGTAGGTCGCCGCAGCCGAAAGGTCCGCATCGCTTACGCCGTGCGCCACCTTGCGCATGATCTGGGTCGGGACATAGTCCGGATCGGCGGCGCTGCGGCTGCCATCGCGAAAGGCTGCAACCTGTTCGAGGATGTATTCGCGCGGAAGACCGGCAATTCCGGCGTTTTCAGGCCGCCCTTGGCCGGTCATCAGGTGGCAGAAACCGCAGGCATATTGCTCCGGATCGGGGTTGGTGAGCACTGAGGCCGGTGCGGGGGGATGCCCGTTCGGATACCAGTCCGGCACATGGCTGCGCTCGCGGATCTGCTTCCACGTCAGATGAAGCGGCGAGCCCGGCAAGGTGTGCGGCGCGGCATCGACGGCGGCAAGTTCGCCGCGCGGCGGGAAGGCCCACTGCAGCGCCTTGTCCTCCGCTGCCGCAAACCCGGCTGCGGGCAGCAGCAGCGCCGCACCCAGCAGCCATGTCCGCCACATTCGCCGCATATTCTATTCCTCGGCAGTGTCCTGCGCGAAGGCTAGGGCCCGGCTTCCTCGCGGGCAAGGGCTGCGCCTTCACGTTTTCTGCACTCTTGCACGATAGACGGGCAGGCCATGAGCGCACTTCCCGCCAGGCCTGCCAGCGATGTTTCGGCCGGAGTCGGCCTGTCCGGCCTTGTCGGCCTTGCGCTGTGGGTGCAGCTGTGCCGCAACTGGGCGGGCATCGCCGATAGCCTCGCGCTGCCAGGCCCGCACGAGCCGCTCGCTGGTCCGAACGCGGCGCTCGCGGCCATGCTGTTTTCCGGCCTGCCGATGGTCGCATGGTCGCTGATCGTCGACAAAGTCCACTTGCGTGCTTCCACGGGCATCGACTGGACCAATCCGCGCCCCCTGCGCGATGTCGTCGATGTGTCGATCACCAAGGTTGCCGGCCTCTGGGCGACATGGTCGCTGCTCGGCTTCGTCTATTGCCTCTGCCGCTGGTACTGGCGCGGGCAGTACCTTTTCGCGATGGACGTGATCTCGGGCCTCGCCCCGCTGCTGTTCCTCGGCACGATCCCCTATGTCCTCTGGCTGGACCGCGTGCTGGTCAATCCGCGCGATGCCTCGTGGCATTTCGGCGCGATGCTGATCGGGCGCGAGACCTACGAGAAGGCGGAAGTCGCCAATCACTTGCGCGCATGGGCAGTGAAGGGCTTCTTCTGCGCCTTCATGTTCTCGATCATCCCCGGCGGCTTCGGCAATATCGTCGGTCTCAACTACGCCGCCGTGCTCGGTGATCCGCTGGCGCTCGGCAATGCGCTGATCGAGACGATGTTCCTCGTCGACGTGCAGATCGCCATGGTCGGCTATCTCCTCACGATGAAGCCGCTCGATGCGCAGATCCGCAGCGCCAATCCGCTCCTCGGCGGCTGGGTCGCGGCGCTGATCTGCTATCCGCCGTTCATCCTGATGGGCAGCGGCGGCGTGCTCGATTACCGCACCAATGGCGCGGAATGGACGTTCTGGCTGCAAGGCATGCCTGTGCTCGAATGGATATGGGTCGCTGCGATGGTGCTGCTCACCGGCATCTACGCCTGGGCCACGGTCGCCTTCGGCCTGCGCTTCTCCAACCTCACCTATCGCGGCGTGCTGACCAACGGGCCCTATGCCTTCACCCGGCACCCGGCCTATCTTTCGAAGAACGCGTTCTGGTGGATATCGACGCTGCCCTGGCTCACCACCACCCATTCGATGGTCGATGCCATCCGCAACACGGTGATCCTCGGCCTCGTAAGCGCGGTCTATTTCTGGCGCGCCAAGACCGAGGAAGCGCACCTCCTCGCCGAGGACGCCAAGTACCGCGAATACCACGCATGGATGGCGGAGCACGGCCTCGTGACTGGCACCCTCAACCGCATCGGCCGCATGCTGAACCGTGCCCGCCCGCGGGTAGAACCGCCCGCTGTCGGCGCCGTGCACCCGGCGGAGTAAGCCGCCTAGATCGGCTCGCCCTCGTCCGTTTCGTAGAGCCGGATCACGCGGTCGTGGAATCCGAGGCCAGCCCGCGCTGCAACCCATTCAGCCATATGCGCAGACTTTGCATGCGCCATCAGCGCCGCGCGGTCTGTCCAGCGTTCAGCCACATGGAACAGCGCCGGATCATCGATGTCCTGCGCATAGCCATACTGGATGCAGCCCTCTTCCGCGCGCGTCGCGGCGGCCACCTTGCGGGCCAGCGGCATCAGCGTGTCGATATGCTCCGGTGCAACCCGGAACGTGCCCATGACGACGATCAAAGGTCCTCGCCTTCGTCGGTGTCGTAGAGCTTGATGTGGCGCTCCTTCATCGTGAGCGTCTGCAGCACGGCAATCCATTCCGCCACATGCGGCGTCTTCAGGTGTGCGCCCAGCGCCTCGCGGCTCGTCCAGCGCTCGGTGATGTGGAATACCTCGGGGTCGCTGATATCGCGCGAATAGTCGTACTGGAGGCAGCCCTCTTCCGCTTGCGTCGCCGCGACAGCCTTGCGCGCCGCCGGAAGCGCGGCCTCGATGGCTGCGGCGTCGATCCGCAGCTTGCCCATCACGATGATCATTGTCGTTCCCCTCTCCCTTGGTCCGTCAGAAGCTTTTCGCCTCGTAGATCGGATCGACCTTTCCGCCCCACGGACCGTGGTACAGCTCCAGCAGCCGCTCCGCCGGTGTCTTGCCGCTGCTGACGATCTCGTCGAGCGGATGCAGATACCCGGTCTCGTTGTCGCCCGCATCGTTGAGTTTTCCTCGCGCCGCCAGACCGCCCCGCGCGATGGCAAGGACTTCTGCCGCAATATCGCGTAGCTTGCCACCACCCGGCAGCGGCGCATCGAGCCCCAGCTTGGGCACGCCAGCCCGAAGCGCCTCGCGCCCGTCCATGTCCCAGCCTTTCACGAGGTCCCACGCCGCATCGAGCGCGGTCTGGTCATAGAGCAGGCCGACCCACAGCGCCGGCAGCGCACAAATGCGGTTCCACGGGCCGCCATCAGCCCCGCGCATCTCGAGGAAGCTCTTGAGGCGCACTTCGGGGAACGCGGTCGAAAGATGGTCGATCCAGTCCGAACGCGTCGGCTTCTCGCCGGGAAGGGCGGGCAGCTTGCCCTCGAGAAAATCGCGGAACGACTGGCCCGCCGCATCGATATAACGCCCATCGCGGAACACGAAGTACATCGGCACATCGAGCATGTAGTCGACATAGCGCTCATAGCCGAAGCCTTCGTCGAACACGAACGAGAGCATGCCCGTCCGTGCCGGATCGGTGTCGGTCCAGATATGGCTGCGATAGGAAAGGTAGCCATTGGGCTTGCCTTCGAGGAACGGCGAATTGGCAAACAGCGCGGTCGCCAGCGGCTGCAGCGCCAGCGAAACGCGGAACTTCTGCACCATGTCCGCCTCGCTCGAATAGTCGAGGTTGGTCTGGATCGTGCAGGTGCGCAGCATCATGTCGAGGCCCATCGTGCCGACGCGCGGCATGTGGCGCAGCATGATGTCGTACCGGCCCTTGGGCATGATCGGCAGCTCTTCGCGCGTCTTGTCGGGCCACAGCCCCATGCCGAGGTAGGCAAGGCCGAGTTTGTCACCGATGGTCTTCACCTGCGCGAGGTGGCGGCCGGTTTCAGCGCAAGTCTGGTGCAGGTTCTCCAGCGGGGCGCCCGAAAGCTCCAACTGGCCAGCTGGCTCAAGGCTTACCGCGCCGTCCGGACCGCCCATCGCAATTACGTTGGGGCCGGTGTCGCTGTCTTCCTCGATGGTCGTCCAGCCATAGTCCTGCAGCGCCAGCAGCAGATCGCGGATTCCGCCCGGCTCGCTATAGGAAGGCGCGGCGCGGTCCTTGGTGCGATAGACGAACTTCTCGTGCTCGGTGCCAATCCGCCACGCGTCCTTGGGCTTTTCGCCCTTCGCCATCGGCTCGATAAGCTGCTCGCGGCTCTCGATGATGGGATCGTTGCGATTCGAAACTTGTCTCGTGCTCATGGCGCCTGCGTTAGTGCGCTGCGAGGGCGCGCGCCAGCCGAAAACATGGATAGGTCCATGCCGCGCAATGGGTCAGCCCCAATCTCCGCGCGTACCCATCCAGAGCGCTGCAGCGCCGATAGCAGCAGTTTCCGCCCGCAGAATTCGCGGCCCTAGCGTGATCGCCTGCGCCGCCGGATGCGCGCGGATCGCGGCCCGCTCGGCATCGTCAAAGCCGCCTTCCGGCCCAACCAGCAGCGCCGCCGGCCCCTGATGCGCGGCGAAGGCCGCCGCCGCCAGATCGCCGCCTTCCTCGTCGGCAAAGAACAGCCGACGCCCCTCCGGCCAATCCCGCAGCAGCGCTTCCAGCTTCACCGGCTCCGCCAGCCCGGGCAGCGCCGTACGCGCGCATTGCTCCGCCGCTTCGGTGACAATGGTCCGCGCCCGCTCCGGATTGAGCTTGTCCGCCACGCAGCGCCGCGTCAGCACCGGGCGGATCGCGCCGACGCCCAGTTCGGTCGCCTTCTCCAGCACCAGATCGAACCGGTCTTTCTTGATCAGCGCCGCGCAGAGCCAGAAATCCGGCACCGCCTCGCGTTCGCGCAGCCGCCGCACCACTGTCAGCGTCACGTCGCGCTTGCCCACGCAGCTCACTTCGGCCAGCCACTCGCCGGTCCGATCATCACACAGAATCACCGCGTCACCCGGCGCGCTGCGCATCACCTTGCCAAGGTAGTGCGCCTGCCCGCCCTCCAGCGGCACATGCGCGCCCTCGGCCAGCGGACCGGGCACAAACAGACGGGGCGCAGACTTCGGCGGCCAGGCGGGGGTTGCAACCATGTCTCGGGCTCTAGCCGATTGCGGGCGCCGGGGCTATGCAGCGGACATGACCGCCATGCCGGAAATCGTGCCAGACACCGAGTACCGCGGCGTGCTCACCGTGCTCCCGCCCACCTTGCGCGATCTTGCGCTGATCGCGCGGTTTGATCGGCCCATCGGCTGGTGGCTGCTGTTCTGGCCTTGCGCCTGGGGTCTGTTCCTGGCCGGCGGAACGGGGCGCTGGGGCATGATCCTGTGGCTGCTGCTCGGCTCCATCGCGATGCGCGGGGCGGGGTGTGTCTACAACGATATCGTCGATGCCGATCTCGATGCCCGCGTCGCGCGGACGGCAGCGCGGCCCATCGCCAGCGGGGCGATTTCCAAGAAAGTCGCATGGGTCTGGCTCTTCGCGCTTTGCGGCGTCGGGCTGATCGTCCTGCTGCAATTGCGCTGGGAAGCGCGGCTGGTCGCGCTCGGCAGTGTCGGCCTTGTCGCCGCCTATCCCTTCATGAAGCGCATCACCGGCTGGCCGCAAGCATGGCTCGGCCTTGTCTTCACATGGGGCGCGCCCGTCGGGTGGATCGAGGTGAGCGGCTTTGACCGCCTTGCTCCGATGGCCGCGCTCTACGCCGGGTGCTGGGGCTGGTGCATGGCCTACGACACGATCTACGCGCTGCAGGATCGCGAGGACGATGCGATGGTCGGCATCGGCTCGTCCGCTCTGTCGTTTGGCAAGCATGTGCGCGCGGGCGTTATCGGGCTCTATGTGATGGCAATAGCCTGCTGGGCAGGCGCGGTGTGGCTCGTGCGGCCCGATCCGCTAGCGCTACTCGCCCTGCTGCCAGTCGCGCTGCATTTCGCCTGGCAGGCCTTCACGCTCGATACCGCAGACGGCCTCAGCGCGCTCGCGCGGTTCCGGTCGAACCGATTCGCCGGCGCGCTGATGGCCGCCGCTTGCTTCGTGATTGGCGCGGCCAGTCAGCTGTAGCTGACGAGCTCCCACTCGATCCCGTCCCAATCGAAGACATAGAACCGCCGCCCCGGCTCGTAGTCGGCGTGGTTGAACGGCTCCAGCCCGGCTTCGACTACCACGCGTTCCGCCGCATCCAGATCGTCGACGACCAGGCCGATATGCTGCAGCGGCTGACCCTTGGCGAACTTGCCGAGCAGCGGTGCATCCCCCTGATATAGAGCGATATAGTCAGTCTCGGCGCCAAGATGGATGGTCCAGCCGCCCAGCGCCGAAGGCCCGCGCCAGCGCTCGTGCCAGCCGCACAGGCGGGCAAGGAAAGCGGCGGTGCGGTCGGGATCGCTGACCCGGATGTTGACGTGTTCGAGGCGCGCGGCGGCAATGGGCATGGCTAAACTCCGTTGTAGACCTGTTACGCGCTTCTGCTTATGCAACCTCAAGCTGACTTGAGGTCAAGATAAAAATCCGGGGATTCGGAATGCTTGCCAAACCGGCCAAGGGCCGCAACGATCTGGTGCCGATCGGGGTACTCGCGCAGCGCACCGGGCTCGCCGTCTCCGCCATCCGCTACTACGAGGACCGCGGCCTGATCGCCTCGGTCCGCACCAGCGGCAACCAGCGCCGCTTCCTGCGCTCGGACATCCGCCGCCTCAGCTTCATCCTCATCGCGCAGCGCCTCGGGCTGGGACTTGCCGAAATCGAGCGCGAGATGGCCTCGCTGCCCCATGGTCGCACGCCGACAGTGCTCGATTGGCAGCGCATCAGCCGCTCGCTGCGCAGCGAGATCGACAGCCGCATCCAGCTGCTCACCCGCACCCGTAACAAGCTCGACGAATGCATCGGCTGCGGCTGCCTCAGCCTCGACCGCTGCCAACTCTACAACAAGGAAGACCGCGCCGCGGCGGCAGGGCCGGGGCCGCGCTTCGTGCTGGACTAAACAGGCGCGCTGGCCAGCAGGCTCTCCGCCCCGCCCAGATCGACGCTCACCAGCCGCGATACGCCGCGCTCCACCATCGTCACGCCGAACAGGCGGTGCATGCGGCTCATTGTCACCGCATTGTGCGTGACGATCAGGTAGCGGGTGGTCGTCTCGGCGGCCATGGCGTCGAGCAGGTCGCAGAAGCGTTCGATATTGGCGTCGTCGAGCGGCGCGTCGACTTCATCCAGCACGCAGATCGGCGCGGGGTTGGTGAGGAACAGCGCGAAGATCAGCGCGACGGCGGTCAGGGCCTGCTCGCCCCCCGAAAGCAGCGTCAGCGATTGCAGGCGCTTGCCGGGCGGCTGGGCGAAGATCTCGAGGCCGGCCTCCAGCGGATCGTCGCTGTCGACGAGCGCGAGATGCGCCTCGCCGCCGCCGAACAGCCGCGCGAAGAGGCGGCGGAAATGCGCGTCGACCGCCTCGAACGCCGCGCGCAGGCGCTCGCGGCCCTCCCGGTTGAGCGCGCCGATCGAGCCGCGCAGGCGGTTGATCGCCTCGGTCAGCTCGGCCTGCTCGGTGACGATGGCGGTGTGCTGGGCTTCGGCTTCGGTCAGTTCGGTCGCGGCGACGAGGTTGACCGGCCCCAGCCGCTCGCGCTCGGCGATCAGGCGGTCATGCGCGGCGGATTCCTCGGGCGCGGCGGCAACGTCGCTGCCGGGAAAGCCGATGCGTTCAGGCAGGAGCGGCGGTGGGCACTGAAAACGCTCGCCCGCGATCCCGGCCATTTCCTGTCGGCGCTGGTCCTCGTTTTCCGCCTTAGCACCAAGCGCAGCCCGGGCCTCGCGCGCGCTGGCGAGCGCTTCGGTGGCGGCTGCAAGTGCCGTATCCGCAGCGCGCGCTTCGGTTTCGGTGCGCGCCAGCGTGGTCTCGGCTTCGGCAAGCGCGGCGGCATAGCGCGCGCGCAGCGCTTCGGCTTCCTCGAGATCGCGGGCGAGGGCAGGGGGCTTGGCGGCGACGACACCGCGCTCTTCCGCAAGATCCTCCGCCTGCCCCGCCATCGCTGCGAGCCGCCGCGCCGCATCCCCGGCGCGGGCCTGCCAGCCGCGAATGTCGCCGCGCAGCGCGACCAGCCGCTCCTTCCCGACCGCGAGGGCCTGCCCGTGCGCGGCGACAGCGGCCATCGCGGCCTGATAGGCGGAGCGGGCGCGGTCGTTCTTCTGGCGCTCGGCTTCGACAGCGGCGCGCCCCACTGCAGGATCGGGCAGCGCGGCGCGGCGGGCTTCGGCTTCGGCAAGATCGGCTTCGGCGGACTGGCGCTGGCTGGCAAGATCGGCAGCGGCCCGGTCGATCTCCTCGCGCCGCGCGGCAATGCGGGCGCGCGCCGCTTCGGCCTGATCGAGCGCGCGCAGGGCGCTGCGTTCGGCATCAGCAGCGGCTGCGAGTGACCGTTCGCCCGCAGCGAGTTCGCTTTGCACCCGCGCGAGTTCGGCCTGCGCCCGCGCCAGTTCCGCCTGCGCGGCATTGCTGGCAGCCTCGGCAGCTTCGGCGGCTTGGCGGCGTTCGGGCAGCGCGGCTTCCAGTTCAGCCAGGCGGTTCTCGGCGGCAAGGATCGCCGCCTCCGCCCCGCCTTCGCCGCGCGCGATGAAGCCGTCCCAGCGGCGCAGATGGCCCTCGCGGGTGACCAGCCACTCGCCCGGTGCCAGCGGCTCGCCCACGTCCACATCCGCCACGCGCACCAGCGCAAGGCGGGCGGCCAGTTCAGGCGGGCAGCGCGTGACGTGGTGCAGCAGCGCATCGGGGCGCGCGGCGGGAGCTTCGGCGCCAGTCCAGAAGCGCCCATCACCGGCTGGCGCCGCGCCCAGCGGAGCGCCGGCATCGCGGCCGAGCACGGCGGCCAGCGCGCGCTCATAGCCCGGCGCGGCGCGCGCGGCGGCCAGCGCGCTTGGGCCCTTGCCGGTGCGCGCCGCAGCAGCCTCACGCGCCGCCTTGTCACGCGCGAGCGCCGTGCTTTCGCGCTCAAGCCCCACGAGATCGGCGCGCGCAGCAGCCAGTTCGGAGGAAGCCGCCTCGCGCGCAGCCGCGAGGCTCTCGCGTGTCGCGGTCAGCTGCTCGCGCTCAACCGTCAGGCGTTCGCGCGCGTCGCCGACTTGCGCCAGCGCTGCGGCAGCTTCGGTGCGGCGCGCTTCGGCAGCGGCCATCGCGAGCGCGGGATCCGGCTCAGCCTCCAGCGCGCGCCGGGTGGCCGCGAGCCGCGCGTCCTCGCCATCGAGGCGCGACAGGCGCTGGCGAGCCGCCGTCAGCGCCGCTTCGGCCACGCGCCACTCCGCCTCGATCCCCGCCTGCTCCGCCACCATCGCGGCGAGCGCCAGTTCGGCAGCCCGCGCAGCCTGCTCCGCCGATGCCTCCGCAGCCTTGAGCCCCGGTCCTTCCGCTGTCTGCGCCGCAAGGGCCGCTTCGGCGGCGGCAAGATCCGCTTCAAGCCGGGTCAGCGCCGTCGCCGCGTCCGTGGTCAGCCGGTCGGCTTCGCGGCGCTCGTCCTCGATGCGCCGGATCTGACGGTCGATATCGGCAAGGCGCTGCGCCGCCGCTTCGGCCTGCGCGGTCAGCGCCGCGATGCGCTGGCCCTGTGCCGCTGCGTCCTGCCGCCGATCAAACAGCGCATCGCGCGCGGCAGATTGCGCAGCGGCGGCGGCGTGCTGGCTCTCCTGAGCGGTGCGGGCGGCGGTCTGCGCAGCGGAGACGGCTTCCTCGGCGCGGCTCGCGGCGGTACGAGCGGCTTCGGCAGCCGCTGCGGCATCGCGCCAACGCGCAAAGATCAGCCGCGCCTCGGCCACGCGGATTCGCTCGCTCAGCTGCTTGTAGCGCTCCGCCGCGCGCGCCTGCCGCCGCAGCGTGCCGACTTGCGCCTCCAGCGTGACGATGAGGTCGTCGAGCCGCCCGAGATTCGTCTCGGTCGCGCGCAGCTTGGTCTCTGCGTCCTTGCGGCGCACATGGAGCCCGGCAATCCCCGCCGCTTCCTCCAGCATGGCGCGGCGCTCGGCGGGCCGGGCGGCAATCACCGCCGCGATGCGCCCCTGGCTCACGAGTGCAGGGCTGTGCGCGCCGGTCGCGGCATCGGCAAAGACCAGCGCGACGTCCTTCGCGCGCACATCCCGCCCGTTGACGCGGTAGGCGCTGCCCGCGCCGCGCTCGATGCGGCGGACGACTTCAAGCTCGCCCCCGAACGGCCCGCTCGGGTCCGTCACTGCCGAAAGCATCACTTCGGCAAAGTCGCGCTGCGGGCGGCTGGCGGTGCCGGCGAAGATCACGTCTTCCATGCCGCCGCCGCGCAAGCTGCGGGCAGAGCCTTCGCCCATGACCCAGCGGATGGCTTCGAGCAGGTTGGACTTGCCGCAGCCGTTAGGGCCGACAACCCCGGTCAGCCCGGGTTCGATGCGCAGTTCGGCAGGTTCGACGAAGCTCTTGAATCCGGAGAGCTTCAGGCGCGTGAACTGCATGGGAACGCGGCTCGCCGCGCCTCCGTCCTCAGCCATGCGATGCGCCCGCCTTCGAGAAGACTTTGGCCCGCATGGATCAGGTCAGCTCCTGCCGATCAACGCGCGCCGGCCTGCTTCAGGATGGGCTCGAGCGCATCCCAGGTCGCGACTTCCACGTTCTTGCCGTTGACGATGAAGGTCGGCGTGCCGGTCACATTGAAGGTTTCGGTCGCCTTCTGCGTATCGTCGGCCAGCTTGGTCGCGGTCTCGCTCTTGGCAAGGCACTGCGCGGCCTGATCCTTGGCAATGCCGCGCGCGGCGAAGAAGTCGATCAGCCCGCCGCGTTCGCCAATGGCGGAGAACATCTTCGCGGGCGGTAGATTGGCGGCCTGCAGCTGCGCGCCGATCGGCTGCAACTGGTCGAAGATCGCCTTCTGGTTGGTGTAGACCTGCTCGGTCAGCGCAAAGAAGCTCTCCGGCTCGCCGCAGCGGGTCAGCATCGCCATCGTCGTATCATAGGGATCGCGCACGAAGTTGCGGAACTCGAAGCTCACCGTGCCTTTGGCGACATACTCGTCGCGCAAGTGCGGGAAGCCCTTTTCCTCGAACTCGGCGCAGTGCGGGCAGGTGAGCGAGCCGTATTCGATGAGCTTGATCGGCGCATTGGGATTGCCCATCACGTGGCCGCCCTCGGGCGTCACGGAAACGACATCGGTCCAGGCCTTGCCCGCCGGCGGCGGCACGGCATTGAGCGGCGCGCCGACCGGGCCGGCACCCGCTGCGTCATCCTTCTTGCCGCAAGCGGCAAGGCCAAGGGCCAGCGGTAGCGCGATCATCGCAAGGAGAAGGCGGCCGGGCGTGAAGAGCTTGGTCTGCATGGGATCTGGGTTCGCTTCGCTCGTGAAAGACATGAGACTGTGATGTGCTAGCCGATTGGCCAGCGGGATTGAAGGGCCGCCCGCCAGCGGCCCGTGGATTGCGGCAGATTCAGCGCAGCCGTGCTTCGATCTGCGGCTTGAGCGCGTCCCACGAATAAGTCCCGCTCAGCGGTACACCGTTGAGCAGGAAGCTTGGCGTGCCGTTCACGAAGTCCTTTTCGGTCGCTTCCTTGGTGTGCTGGGCCAGCCGCTCGGCAAGCGCCTTGTCGGCAAGGCAGCGGTCGACTTCGGGGCGATCATAGCCGCGCGCTTCCATCAGCGAATAGAACCCGAGATCGCTGGCAATCGCGCGGGTGCGCGCGGCAAAATCGGGGCTCGACCAGCGCGCCTTCTGCCCATCGGACAGGCTTCCGAGCGGGGCCATCCACGTCGTCTGGTGGCGCAGGAACGTGCTGTGGTTGGCAAAGAACTTGGACGGCGGCCCGCAATGGGTGAGCAGCGCCACGGTCAGGTCGATCCCGTCGCGCACATAGCTGCGCACCTCGATCGAGCCTTTGCCCGAGGAAATGAAGCCGACACGCAGCTGCACATCGGATTCCTGCTCGAAATGCGCGCAGTGCGGGCAGGTGTAGCTGATGTACTCGACCAGCTTCACCGGCGCATTGGGGTTGCCGAGCAGATGGCTGTCGATCGGCGTGCGCGAAACGACGGTGTTCCAGTTGACCTTGGCGGCGGGCGGAAGCGGGGCGCGGGCGGGCTTGCTCGCGGCAGTCAGCAGGGCCGCGCCGCAGAACGCGGCGAGGAAGAGGCTCACAATCTTGATCATCTTGCGCATCGTCAGTCTTGCTTCCCGTTCACTTCGCCTCATTCGCTTCACCAAGGCTGCGCGCCAGCGATTCCAGCACCGTCCGCAGTTCCGGGTCGCCGATATCGCGCAGGCTGTCGCCGAGTTCCATCGGAATCGGCTTGAGCGATGGCGGTGCGGCGCGGGGCGGGCGCTGCGGATCAGTGGCGGCGGGCGCCTGAACCTCGCCTTGCCGCAGCTTCACCCGCGCCACCGCGCGGTAGCCGAAGAACTGGTTCACCCGCTCCATGATCTCCGGGATCACGTGCTGGATCAGCGGCGCATGGGCGGGGGTCACGACCAGCTGGAGAATGCCTTCCGATTTCTCGCCGGGCGGAAAGCGGATCGATTCCGGTGCACAGTGGCGAGCGTGGGCCGGTCCGACGATTTCGCTCCAGCGCGAGACGACCGAGCTTTGCACGAAGCCGAAGCGGCGGAACGCGGTGCGCCCGATGGCGGGCATCAGGTCGGCGATGGCGCGTGCTTCGCCGCCGCGCGGGCGCTCGTAAGTGCGCGCACCAGCGGCGGGCTTGGCGCTTTTTGCCCCCGTGCTTTGGGGAGGGGGCCCCTTTGTGGATGTCGGATCGCGTTCCATTGTCTGCGCCGCCATGCCATAGCCACGCCATGCAAGCCAGTGGCGAGAATGTTCAGATCGGGGATGGCAGCGTGGCTGCCGCGTTGCTCCACTGGTACGATGTGAATGCCCGGCGCCTGCCGTGGCGCGCCCTGCCGGGTGAACCGGCACCCGAACCCTACCGCGTGTGGCTCTCCGAAGTCATGCTGCAGCAGACCACCGTCGCGGCGGTCCGCGCCTACTACGCGAAGTTTCTGGACCTCTGGCCAACGGTGGACGCGCTGGCCGCGGCGGAAGACGCCGACGTCATGGCCGCATGGGCGGGGCTCGGCTACTATGCCCGCGCGCGCAACTTGCTCGCCTGCGCCCGCGAAGTGGCGCACCGGGGCGGTTTCCCCCGCACCGAAGAGGGCCTCAGGGAGCTGCCGGGGCTGGGCGCCTATACCGCTGCCGCCGTCGCCGCGATTGCCTTCGGGCAGCGCGCCGTTGTCGTCGATGCCAATGTCGAGCGCGTCGTCTCGCGGCTGTTTGCCATTGCCGAGCCGCTACCCGGCGGCCGCAGCGCGATCCGCGCTGCGACGGACACGATCACGCCGGATCTCCGCGCCGGCGATTTTGCGCAAGCGATGATGGACCTCGGCTCCTCGATCTGCACGGTGAAGTCACCGCGCTGCCTGCTTTGCCCGTTGTCCAGTGCCTGCGCCGCCCGCGCGGCGGGCACGGCAGAGGCCTATCCGGTCAAGGCCGCCAAGAAGGCCAAGCCCACCCGCACCGGCACCGCCTTCTGGATCGAGCGCGAGGGCGCGGTGCTTCTCGTCCAGCGCGAAGGCAAGGGCATGCTCGGCGGCATGCGCGCGCTGCCCGATGACGGCTGGTCCGCCCGCGCCGATGGCCACGCCGCACCGCCCGTGCCCGGCGAATGGCGCAGCGCGGGGGTTGTCCGCCACGGTTTCACGCATTTCGATCTCGAATTGCAATTGATGCTTTGCGTGGCCCTCGATTGCGCTACTCTGCCGCCGGGAGAGTTCTGGCCGGTCGACACTATCGAGGCCGCGGGGCTGCCCACCGTTTTTGCCAAGGCCGCTCGCCTGGCGTTTGCACACAGGTAGATCATGCAAGATCAATCGCTTCTGCTTTCCCGGCGTTCCTTGCTGCGGTCTGCGGGCTGGCTCGGTGCGGGCCTCGCCGGAACGTCGCTCCTGCCGGGGCGGCTCATGGCCCAGCCCGCCGCCGAGCAGCTGTACCCCACGGTCACCAACCTCGTGTACGAATATGTCGCCTCCGGCAAACTCGCCGGGGCCGTCGCCGCGCTTGGCTGGGGCAGCGAAGCCCCGGCGCAGATCGCACGCGGCACGCTGGCCTTCGATTCAGCGGTCCCGGTCGATCTCGACAGTCTCTACCGCATCTATTCGATGACCAAGCCCGTCACCGGCATGGCAGCGATGATGCTGGTGGATGAAGGCAAGATCGGGCTCGACCAGCCGATCAGCGATTTCCTCCCCAAGTTCGCGCAGATGCAGGTGCAGGTCACGCCGGACGGTTCGATCACCGATCTTAGACCTGCACAGACCGCGATCACGCTGCGCCACCTCCTCACCCACACTGCCGGGCTTGGCTATTCGATCATCCAGAAGGGCCCGATCAAGGACGCCTACGAAGCGGCGGGCCTCGTCCCCGCGCGCGTCAGCCGCCTGCCGATCCCGGTGCTGGGCAAGGTCAACACCGTCCCCACCCTCACCGAATTTGCCGACAAGCTCGCCGCAATGCCGCTGGTCTACGAGCCCGGCACGAAGTTCAGCTATTCGGTCAGCCTCGATCTGCTCGGCCGCCTGATCGAAGTCGTCTCAGGCAAGAGCTTCGATGCCTTCCTTGCCGAGCGCATGTTCGGCCCCTGCGGCATGACCAGCACTGTCTGGCAGGTCAGCCCCGCCCAGGCCGCGCGCCTCACCACCAATTACTACCTCCACGATGGCAAGGCCGATCCGCTCGATCCCGCCGCCACTTCGGCCTATCTCGATCCGCCCGCCTTCCCGTTCGGCGGGGCAGGGCTCGTCAGTTCCCCTCGCGATTACGACCGGTTCCTGATGATGCTGGCGGGCGGCGGCATGATCGGCGGCACGCGCGTCATGAGTGAAGCCGCCGTCCGCCTCGGCACCAGCAACCTCCTCCCCGCCACGGTAGACCGCACCGGTACATGGATCGAAGGCGCCGGGTTCGGCGCGGGTGGCCGCGTCGGCCTCGGCGCCGATGCGGGCACCTATGGCTGGTCGGGCGCCGCAGGCACGGTCGGCTTCGTCAACACCCGGATCGGCCTGCGCGCGGGCCTGTTCGTCCAGTACATGCCCTCCTCGGGCCTCCCGCTGGGCGAGGAGTTTCCCAAGTCGATCCTCACCGATATCTCGGCCATGAAGAAGGCGGCCTGAAACCCATGCTCTATCGTCCCAATCCCCCGATTTCCTTCACCGGCGCCGTGCTCGACCGCGCCGATCATATCCGCGCCGATGCAGACAAGCTCGCCGAACTCATGAACTGGCGCGCCCGCCTGCTGTGGCTCGATGGGCTCGATCCGGTGATCGGCGATGATGGCACGCTCGTCTGGGGCACGCTCGCCGATGCAGGTGAGCACGACGAGCTGGTCTTCCTCGGCCTCGACGAGAGCGGGCGCGCCTGCTTCGCCCCCGTCTCCCCCGCCAACAAGGGCAATCCCGGCCCCGCCAACCCGCGCCTGTGGGGCGCCATGGCCTCGCTCCCGGCGGGCGATCTCGCGACTTACGGCGGCGCCCGCGCACTCGTCGATTGGCACGCCCGCCACCGCTTCTGCGCGCGCTGCGGCTATACCACCAAGCTCGGCAAGGGCGGCTGGCAGCGCAAGTGCGTCAACCCGGACTGCAAGGCCGAACACTTCCCGCGCGTCGATCCGGTCACCATCATGTCGGTCGAATGGGAAGGCCAGCTCCTCCTCGGCCGCCAGCCGCGCTTCCCTGCCAAGCGCTACTCCGCGCTCGCCGGCTTCGTCGAACCGGGCGAATCGATCGAGGAAGCCGTCGCCCGCGAAGTCTTCGAGGAAGCCGGCGTGCGCGTGCGCGATGTGCGCTATGTCGCCTGCCAGCCCTGGCCGTTCCCGTCCTCGCTGATGATCGGCTGCCACGCCTATGCCGATGATCCCGCCATCACCATCGACAAGACCGAACTCGAAGACGCGCGCTGGTTCACGCGCGATGAAGTGGTCTACGCGATGGAAGCCTTGAAGACCGGCGCCGAGGACGGCGCCTTCATCGCCCCGCCGCCTTTCGCGGTGGCCCATCACCTCCTCAAATGGTGGATCGAGCAATGAGCGAAGCAGCACCCCGGCCAACTCCCGTCACCGTCGATATCTGGTCCGATGTCATGTGCCCGTGGTGCGTGATCGGCCACAACCAGCTCGAAACCGCGCTGAAAGGCATGGAAGGCGAAGTCTCCGCCACCATCCGCTTCCACCCCTTCGAGCTCAATCCCGACATGCCCGAACAGGGCGAGGAAAGCGCCGCGCACATCCAGCGCAAGTATGGCCGCACCCCCGATCAGGCTGCCGAAGCACGCGGACGCATGGCGCAGGCCGCCGAAGCGGCTGGCTACTCCTTCGCCTACACCGGCGAAGGCGACCCGCCCCCGGCGATGATGTGGAACACCCGCCTCGCCCACCGCCTCCTCGTCCACACCCTGCGCGAACACGGCGCGGAAGCGCAGGTCAAACTAAAGCGCGCCTTGTTCGACGCCCACTTCCAGCAGCGCCGCCGCATGAACGACCCCGCCGTCCTGACGGATATCGCCGCCAGCGTCGGCCTCAGCCGCACCGAAGCCGCTGCCGCGCTGAACGATCCCGAAATCGACGCCATCGTCGAAGCTGGCGAACAGCAAGCCTGGGACTGGAACATCAGCGGCGTCCCCGCGATGATCATCAACGGCAAATACATGGTCCCCGGCGCCCAGGATCCCGCGACCTATGCCAACCTGCTGCGGCGTGTGATCGCGCGCGAGGCTGCGGCGCAGGGGGCTGAAGCCTCGGCCTGAGGCGAGGTCACTGGCTGGCCGACCAGGCTACTTCTGCTTTCGTTCGAGCAGCTTGGCCGGCCGACGCTGCTCGGCCACTTTGAACAGCGAGAAGGTGCGGTTCACATAATTGCTGACGCCGGCCAGCCCCTTCATGTGCTCCTCAAGCGCGGGGGTCTTCTGGGCTTCGAACACGCGCACCGGGCGGCTGGGATCGTGAGTTTCGAAGAGGATGTTGAACCACGGCTCGCCCCGGCGCAGGATCAGCGGCTTGCTCGTATCGTGCCATTCAAACGCCCACATCAACTGGCGCGGCCAGATATGGATCGGCATGCGCCCGCCGAACAGCACGCCGGGCCACGGCTCTGCGTTGTAGGTCGTCAGCGGCGGCACCTGCACCGCGTAGACTGGCTCATCGGCCACCATAACATAAGGCGTGGAGAGCTGGATCATCGGCCGATCGGGATGGCGCCATTCGCGCTCCGCCACGATCGCTAGCATATTGTTGAGATGCTTGCCGCGAATGGTCGCGTTGTCACCATCCAGATTGGCGAGGACTGGAACGCCCTTTTCGTCGCGCCGAAAGGAAAGCCGCGCGTCAATCGGGCAGGCGATTTCGTAGATCCGCGCTTCATGCTCCACGACGGCGGGGCAAAAGCTCGCCGATTTGGCATGACGGGCGGCTGGCGCATCGCTTTTCACGCGGCGTGGCTCATACCAGATGAAGCCGGCTGAATCGGCAGCCATCAACCAGCCGACATCGACAAACCGGCTCGACCCCGGTTTCATCCAGGCGGGGCGACGATCAAACAAGCGACGGAATGTGTCAGCGAATACCATCGACGTTCTCCATGGTGGGCTGAACCACTAACGTGGTGCATCCAGTTCTTGCGTCGGTTCTGCGCGCAAACAGGCCCTGCTGTTCACGGCCAATAGCGCGCAATTGATGATTTGTGCCACCAGCAAAGCGCATACTGCGCCCATCAGTCCAAAATGCGGCACCAGCACTGTTGTTGCCGCAAGAGTTACAAGCGCACTGACTGCGCGCGAAGCAAACAGCGCTCTACCGAACTGGTTGACCGTCAGGAACGTCTCGAACGGCTGATTGACCATCAAAAAGAAGCAGTAGACCGCAAGCACGGCGAGTTCGGCCGGGTTGTTGTACCGGCCGCCATAGACGAAATTCTGCAACCAAGGGCCCGATGCCGCCACCAGCACGATGAACGGCGTGCCGAGCAGCAGAAGCACGTTGCGCGTCCCCTGCGTCGACGCGAAAGCGCCGTGAACCCCGCGCTCGCGCATGGCCTTGACCGCCCGGACCTTGTCGGTGGAATCGACCGCGCTGATCAGGCTGTAAGTGGGGGCGAGCAGATTGCGCAGCGCGGCAAAGCTGGCGACCGTGAGGGGCGAGCCCTCTTTCGCGAGCAGCAGTGGAAAGCCGTTGTTGTAAATGACATAGGGGATGTGCGTGGCGCTTTGCCAAAGCCCGAAGGCCATACGCGGGGCAAGCAACTGCCACATCGTGGAGGCGCTCGGCAGCACTGCTTGCGGCGGGCGGACGGAAAACTGGAGCACCGCGGCCGCAAGTGCCGCCGCTCCCATCACCGCAGAGGCCCAAGCAGGCGGCAAAAGACCGAGTGTGATCATGGTTATACCAGCGAGGATGACCAACAGCGAGACCGCCGATGAGGCCACAACGCCAGCACCCTTCCCGTGCTGATAGAGCCAGCGCTTGCCAAATTCCTGCAAGAGCAGCGCCGGTGCCTGCAAGGCGGCGAACATGGCCGTGCGGCAGGCGAAATCGGCCAAGCCCATTTGCCGCATCACCAGTGCGACCAGCAGCATCAGCCCGAACAGCGTCAGCGACGAGATCAGGGCCAGCCAGACCCATTGTGACTGTGTCTGCTCATCGACGTTTTCCTTCGCCGACAGCAGAAACGGCATCACCAGCAAGGCCCGGTGAAAGCCATAAATCACAAAGTAGACCGCGACGGCTGTGACAAAGGCAGCAAAGTCCTCCGCCGGAAGCGTGCGCCCCAGCAGGACCGTGGCCAGCATGTTGCCGCCCCCATAGAGCAACTGGTCGGCAAAGGCGTAAACCCGGTCGTTCTGGCTCTTCCAGTAGCCGCGCAGTTTCTGAGCGAAGGCCAAAAGTGTCCCTAGTATGGGTGTGGTAAGCAGAAGCCACCAGTCAAGGCGGCCTCCTCTCGTCAGGATTTCCGTGCGTGCCGAAAGCGCTTCGCGGTGATCAGAACTCGCGGTCAGGCACCGTGAGCACGTCACCCGGCAGAACCATGATCGGCGTGGCCGGATCGAGGGCGAACTGCCGCTCGTTGCCGCCAAACCGCTGGACTAGAACACGCCGGCGCGCGCCCCGATCGGTGTAGCCGCCTGCCATCGCGACGGCCATCTGCACCGTTAAACCGGGGGCAAAGGCATAGGCGCCGGGACGGTTCACCGCGCCGGCCACGTAGACCGAGCGCAATTGGGCGAGGTTCACCGAGACCCGCGGCTGGACGAGGATCTTGCCGTCCAGCTTTTCCGTCAGCGACTGGGCCAGCTGGTCTGCCGAAAGACCTGCCACAGGCACCACGCCGACGATCGGCAACTGGATATTGCCTTCGGGCAGAACAAGGAAGTCGCCCGTCAGGTCTGCCTCATTGTAGACAACGATGTGAACCGTGTCGCCCGGCGCGATCTTGTAGCTGGCGCTGGTATCGATCTTGGCCTCGCTGGCTTGTTCCACCTTTGGCAGGGGCGCGGTACTGCACCCTGACAAGACCATAGCACCCAGCGTGGCAAATGCCGTCAACATCACGCCTGAGCGCCGCCACATGCGGTAACCATCCATTTGAGCCCCAATCCTCGATCTATGCATATTCCCCCCCGAACCCATGATTCGGATGCACTCTGCACGCAGGCTTTTAGCCAACATTATTGCATTGTGCACTGTCACTATCTTGTTAGATCCCAATTCGATATCCGACAAGGTGTTGGCTTCGCCCGAAGCACCCAGTTCGGGACGCGCAGCAGGGATAGTGGCAAGATGGCAAAGCGTTTGACCGGGCTCTGGCGAGGGGGCTTCAAGCTCAGTATTGGAAGCGCACTCTTTTTTGCAGCAACTGCCTGTAATGGTAACGCAATTACCGCATCGCGCAGTGGGCACCAAGCGTTTTCCCCCCCATTCGACGTTCCAGGTCCCAGTACGGCGGGAAATGCGCGCGCGCCGCAACAGGCGTGCAGTCCAACCCCGCCGCCCATCGTCCAACTCCAGGTCAACACCCGCTACAAGGCGGGGGGCGCGCATGATGTTGTCTCCGCAGAGGCGGAGGCGCGCTACAAGCAGGCCATGGCGCCGGTCATCGCCTACATGGTTGATGTCACGCTGAACGCCAACCGCTACATCAAATCAAATGGCAGCAACATCGGTGCGGCCGACTGCGCGAGATCTGCACTTGCGACATGGGCTGAGGCCAATGCCCTGTCGCAAGTTGCCGGCACGGCGGGGCGGTTCAAGCAATCGACGCTGCTGGCGGGACTGGCCCTGACTTATCTGCAGATCCGCCATGCGCCGGTCGATGCTTCGGGACAGGCGGAAAACCGCAAGATCGAAGGCTGGCTGTTGGGTCTGGCCCAGGACCTGCGCCGCTATCGCGAAAGCGCCCCGCTCGGCGGAACCGCGCGGAACAACCAGCTTTACTGGGCAGGGCTGGCGATCGGCGCCACTGGCGCCGCGACCGGTGACACGGACAGCTTTGATTTTGGCATGAATGCGTTCGAGGACGGCGTCAAATCGATCACGCCAGACGGCTATTTGCCCGAGGAATTGAAGCGCGGGCAACAGGCTTTGCATTATCATGTCTATTCGCTGCAGCCACTGATGCTTTTGGCGGAGCTGGCGCAGCGCAACGGCCGCAACGCCTATGACCAGAACGACCGCGCCTTGCACCGCCTGGTGCGGACAGTGCTCGCCGGGGCAAAGGACCCGAACCTGTTCGGCAACAAGGTGGGCACCGTGCAGGTTCCCGTGATCGATGACAAAAAGCCCGGACTGCCGCCCGCCTTGTGGGGTTGGTTGGCCGTATATAGCGCGCGTTTTGGTGTTCCCGATGGTTGGCAGGATTTGCTTGCCAATAGTCCTCGGCTGTCCTCGGCTGAAACAGGGGGCGATGAGATCACGCTTTATATGCCAAGAAAAGTGCATTATCAGCGCTGACTGGTAGCGCGAGCGGGGTGGGCTGTGTTCTTCGCAAAACCATTGAGCTTGCCGTATCTTGGTTACAAACGCGAAGCCCGGTTCGTGGGCACTTAGCAGTCGGGGCGCAACGTAGATGGAGCAAGTTCAAGTCAGGCCGTTGAGCGAGACGAGCGAGGTTTTGGCCGGTTTCTTCAGGCGCCGTTTTGGAGTCATGTGGAAGGTAGCCGTCGTAATTGCGGCCCTGGTGGGTGTTTTCATCATTTTTGCGCCGCGCAAATATACCGCGACGGTGCACGTGTTGATCGATGCGCGTCGCAACGTGCTCAATGACGAGCGCGGCGGGGTGATGAACTACCTGATGCCTTCGGACGACGCGGTGGAAACCGAGATCGCCAACCTGACAACGCGCAATAATGCCGCTGCGGTGGTCAAGGACTTGCATCTGGACAAGGACGAGGATTTCACCAAGCCCAGCAAGACGACGAAGCTGCTATCATTGATCGGGCTGGCTGATGCGCAAGACCCTCGCGATACGCCGGAGCGGCGCGCGCAGAACAAGGTCAAGGAAAATCTGACCGCGACGCGCATCGGGCAGAGCTATGCGATCGAGGTTGGCTTCACCTGGAAGGACCCGTTCGTCGCTGCAAAGGTGGCGAACGCGCTGGTCAAGGCGCATGTGGAGCGTGAAGCCGCGCTGCGCCGCGAGGTGGTGGAAGCCAACACCAAGGAACTTCTCGAAGGCATCGATGCACGCCGCGAGAAGGTCAAGGAACTGGAGGCGAGGTTGGCTCAGGCCCGTGCGAAGGCGGGCTTGCTCAACCTGCAATCCACCACCGTTGGCAGCGAAATCGGCCAGTTGCGGGCGCAACAGGCGGCCGCTGACGGCGAGGCGGCTCTGGCTGCGGCGCGCAACCGGGCTGCAATGGCGCAGTCGGCGGTCAACAGCGATTTTGGCCTGCAGCAATTGCATACCCAGCTGAACCTGGCCCTGGCAGACTCGGCCAGCAATGGCAGCCGTTATGGCTCGCAGCACCCGCTGAGCATCGAGGGGCAGCGCAAGATTGCAGCCCTGAAAGCCGCGATTGCCACGCAAACCGCCCAGCTTCAGAAGTCCGCTCTGGCGAGCCTGAATGTCGAGGCCGCCGCGCAGGCCCAGCGCGCCGCCGCCCAGCACGCGGCCATGGCCGAGGCCAAGCACCAGATGCAATCGAGCCTTCAGTCGACCGGTCAGGTCGCCGAACTCGAGCACGAGCGCGATTACGAATTGCAGATCTACGAGGCGGACTACGACCGCTACAAGCGTATCCGCAACACGCTGGACAGCGTGGGCGACCTGACGGTGGAAACTACGGCGCTGCCGCCGCAGTTGCCCACGCTCAAGGTAAAGCTGGTTCTCGCGCTGGGCATCCTCATGGCATTGTTCGGAGGCGTGATGGCCGGCGTGTTGAGCGAAGTGTTGGGCATGTTTTCGGGCAAGAGGCAGGCCGCTGAACCAGCTGAGGGCTGAGAGCGTCGACGCCGTAATCAAGCCACGACAGGAACGATCCATGTCTGCCGTCAAAGTCGCTCACTTGTCGTCTCACCACGAACGACAGGATAACCGCATCTTCTTTCGCCAGTGCCGAACGCTGGCGAGCGCAGGCTACGACGTCCATCTGGTGATCCGCAACCCGACGGATGAGGTGGTTGAAGGGGTGAAAGTCGTGGCTGTGCGCAAGCCGCGCAATCGGCTCGAACGCGTGTCGCTCACCGTCTTTGAGGTCTTCCGGCGCGGGCTTGGCACGGGCGCGAAGATTTTCCATCTGCACGATCCGGAACTGATCCCGGCCGGTTTCGCGCTCAGGCTGCTGGGCAAGAAGGTGATCTACGACGTGCACGAGGATTTCGCGCAGGCCGCCGGCGTGCGCGAATGGATCCCCGGGCAGTTTCGATCGCTGATTGCGGGCGCCTATTCTTTGACCGCGGGGCTGGCCAATCGCGTGTTCGAAGTGGTGATTGCCGAACGCTACTATGAACGCAGCTTTCCCGGCGCGACCCCGGTGCTGAACTATCCGCATCTTGAGCGGTCCGACCGCCTTCGGTCGGTGGATCGGCGTGCCAACCGGCCCGATCACATCCGCTTGCTTTATGCCGGCACCGCCTCGGAAAGCCGGGGCGCGCTTGTGCATGCTGCGCTCGCGGAAAAGCTGCCGGGCAGCCTGGTCCATTTTTCCGGCCGTATCCCCAAGGAACTAGCCCCGCGCATGATCGAGGCGGCGGGCAATGCCCATGTCGGCCTCATGGCCAAGGACGGCTCGATCGAATGGGCCAAGCGGTCCACCCTGCCCGAGGGCACGGCCTCAACCGTGATCCTGCAGGGCGTCGATTATTTCGTGGCGCAGGAAATGGTCGAGGCGTTCATGGAACCTTGGACCGCCGGCCTCGCCGTGTTCCCGTACAACGAGCACTATTACGAGAAAGAGCTGACCAAGTTCTTCGAATACATGGCGGCAGGTCTGCCAATCGTGCTGTCCGATTTCCCGGTATGGCGCGCAATTGTCGACAAGGACCGCTGCGGCATCTGCGTGCCCGCCGGCGACGTCGAGGCCGCGGCGAAGCAGATCCAGTGGCTGCATGACAACCCTGAAGACGCGCTGGCGATGGGGGAGCGCGGTCGTCAGGCCGTGGTGACCGATTATAGCTGGCACAGCCAGCAGGCCAATCTGTTGGGCCTGTACGCCAGGCTGCAAGATACCGCCAAGGTTGCTGCCGATGGCGTCGGCTAGCGCAGCGGGCGAAGCAGGCGCGGTGCCCGGCCGGCCCCCGCTGATCGCGGGTCTGGTCGCGACCACGCTTGGAGATCTGCGCCAGACATGGCGCGATCTCACCTGCGTCAATTCGCTGTGGGGTTACTGGCTGGCGCTGATCCCGCTGATGTCCTTTGCGGTTACACCCAAGCGCGGGTTCATTGCGGCGCTTGGCAAGGTGGACACGCGCTATGAATCGGCGGATTCAATCGGGATCACGCTGGTCGCCGTGGCCTTGGGCCTCATTCCGGCGCTGTTTACCGTGGTCCGGCGCTATATGGCGCCCGATCTAAGCCGCGTGCCGATGGCGCTGTTCTTGTGGATCATCACGCTGATCACTGTCAGCTTTTTTCCCGAGCCGGAAGCCAAGGATCTGGGCCTTATCGTGCTGGGCTTGTTCGTCTTTGCCCTGATGGCGGTGATGGCATCACAGATGGACAGCACCGAAAACATCGCCCGCAGCGTCCTATCGTCGCTGGCGGTGTTTCAGACCCTGGTGCAGGTTGTCGCCTTGCTGGATAACAATTATACGAGCGGCCGCTTTCAGGGGCGCATCGGGCCCAACTATTGGGGATCGGTGGCGGCATCGACCTTCCTGGTATCATTCGCCATCCGCAGCAAACTGGTGCGCGCACTGGTCCAGGCAGTGTCCCTTTACATGTTGCTGGTGTCGCAGAACCGGTCCGGCATTCTGGCAATGGCTGCGGGCACAGCGATGATAGCGCTGAACTATTTTCTGATCGCCAATCTGCGGCAGCGACTGCTGCTGGTTGTTGGAGTGTTGGGCGGGCTGATTGCAAGCGTGCCGCTGCTGCCCATCATCGCCTCGAAGGTGCTGCTGGTGGACAGTGAGCGGCGCGGGCTTGGTTCGGGCGGCACTGGACGCTTTGCTGCCTGGCAAGAGGCGATCGGGGTGATCAAGGAGCATCCGATCCTCGGCGTCGGCTACCGCCACCACGAACATTACATCACCGTCGCCTCATCGGCGCACAACGCCTATCTGGCCGTTACCGCGGATATGGGGGTGATCGGCCTGATTACCTATCTGGTTTTTCTCTATGGCGGCCTTTTCGTCGCGATGATCCGCAGCTTGCGCTATCGGGAATGGTCCTACGCCGTGATCGTCGGTGTTCTTGCGGGCTATGGTGCCGTCAACATGCTCGAGACGCGGGCAATCAATTTTGCCAACAGTGTGTCGCTTGCTGTGATTGCCTGCGTGTGCCTGGCGCTACGTGAGCGCAAGCCGCAGTGAAACGGGCGACGGTTTATCAAGCCATTGCCAGAATATTAGGCCTTGTTTGTTTATGATTGTGCCATTGTGCCAAGAGGCCGTAACACTTTTGGGTAGCAGACAAATGTGGGTAGAGGCGGGCCAGATTGGCAAGGGACCAAATATCGCGCGAGGGATTCAATGAGCTTCATATTGTTTTTCTTGTCGTTCCTGTTCCTCTTGGCCTTCATTCACCCCTATTTCATCTATCCCTATACGCTGAAGCTGATGCGACGCCGGCCGCTCAGCGCCGAGCGCACTTTGCCTACGCCAACCGCGGCGCTGCTGTTTTCAGCTTTTAACGAAGAGCGCACGCTGCCCGAAAAGATCCGCAATCTCGAAGAGATACGGGCCGTGTGCCCCGATATCCAGTTCGTCGCTTATTCGGACATGAGTAGCGACCGCACGCGCGAGATCATCGAGAGCCGCGCCGACCTGATCCGCCTCGTCCCGTCGACCGAGCGAACCGGCAAAGCCACCGGCATGCGCCGCATGGTTGCCAGCCTCGACACTGACGTCTGCATCTTCACGGACGCCAATGTCCTGCTGGATCCCAAGACTGTGCCGACCCTGCTCGATTATTTCCGCGATCCGACCATCGGCGGCGTTTCAGGCACGCTCAAGTATATCAATGATGATGACAGCACCACGGCGCAAGTAGGCGGGTTCTACTGGCGGCTCGAGGAGCGCATAAAGAAACTCGAATCCGAATGCGGCTCGATGATGGGTGCCGATGGTTCGATTTTTGCCACGCGCCGCTCACTCTATCCGGTCGTGCCGCCGCACCTGCTGGACGACCTCACCGTATCGATCAGCGTCACGTTTGCCGGCAAGCGTCTAATCAGCGCCGCCGATGTGGTGGCTTATGAACGCAACACCACCAGTTCCTCCGATGAATTCCGCCGCAAGCGTCGGATCGCCTGCCGCGCCTACAATACGCATCTGCATATCTGGCCCAGCATTCGCGACAACTATAGCCTGGTCGACAAGTACAAGTATCTCTCGCACAAGGTCTTGCGCTGGTTTGGCGCACCCATTCTGGCGCTCGCGGCGGTGTTTTTCCTTGCCGGGCTCGTGTCATGCGGCTTGTGGCAGCTCGCGCTGGCCGGCGTGGCACTGGGCGGCATCGCGATCATGTTGGGCCGCAAGGGGCTGGGTGGTCCGCTGGCGACCTTGAGCGAAATCTTGATCTCGGTGGTGGCTACTTTTGTGGGCATCACTGATTCATGGAAGGGCATGACTTATCAAACCTGGGCCCCGGCTCAGTCACGCTGACCCTCAAGTCACTCAATACTAACCATCGCTTGTGCGTAATTCGTTCGCGTACTAATGATTCGGTCTGTCACTAGCGAACTGAGATAAAGTGCGAGCCTTAGGATCGGCGATGTCAAGAGGTAAACGGGGTTTTGGTCGACCGGTCGCAATTGCGGCGGCATTGCCGTTTGCGGCGATCGCGGCGCCTGCCGATGCGCGCGAGGCCGAGGCATCCGGGCCATCCATGACGCTGTTATCCGCTGCGCCGCCCCCGGTTTCCCGCAAGCCCGTCAAAGTGCAGCCGCCCTCACCGGGAGGGTTCGCGCGCATTTTCCGCGCTTTGAACCAGTTGCAGGAGCCTGTCGCGCCGCTGCAGCCTATGCCTTCGCCAAGTACGACGGGTAGGCCAACGCCGGTTGCGAGCGGCGCTGGCGGAAGTGTCGCACCCTTGCCACGCGCCACGGGCGCAGTAGATCCTGTGGCGGTCGCGGTTAATTCCAAAGCACCCGCACCTGAGCTCAAGCCGCAAAAAGTCGCCAACATCCTGCCGTTGGTAGGCCAGATGCCGCCAACGCCGCTGCTGACCTACTATGACAACAGCGCTTTCACGCCGCGTTCGATCGCCGTGCGCAGCTTTCGCTTTGTGCCCTCGATCAGGACGAGCGCGGGGTACAACAGCAATCTCTATGCGACTGACACCAACCGGGTGGGCACGGCAGTCTTCCGCATCGTACCTGCACTCAGTTTTGACAATGGGCGGGCGCTTAATCAGATCGACGGCACGGTTCGGCTCGAAGCCAACCTGAACAGCTTTTCGCGCGCGGAGAACCGCTACGATCTGTTCTCGACGCTCAATTACAAGCGCGAGACGGACAGCACGAACTTCATCACACTGAGCGCCACGGCAAACCGCCAGTCGCTGGCTCGCGACAACATCGACAACCTTCCCTCTGCCTCCAGCCCGCAGCGCTATTGGCTCTTTGGCGGCGAAGGTCATTTGCAGCGCGCTTCAGGCAAATGGGCGATCGACCTTAGCGGGTCGGTGCTGCGGAAATCCTATCTGGATACCGTGGTCGACAACAAGCCGTTCAACCTCTCGTCACGTTCGAACACCCGCTATGGCGCGACGGTGACCACCACGCGCCGCATTGCTCCCGGCATTGAGGCGCTAGTGCAGGTGGACGGCAACAAGCGTGAGTATGACCGGCTCATCACCTACAATCCCGGGACAGGCGCGGTCACCGCTTCGGCAAATTCGCGCGGATTCACTGCCATGACCGGGGTGAATTTCCAGTCAGGCGGCCGGTGGTACGGCTCTGCGCGAGTGGGTTATACCGCGCAGTACTATGCGCAGCCTTTGCCTGATGTGGCAGGGTTTGCCTATCGCGTGGATATCACCCGAGTATTGTCGCCTGGGAATACCATCCGTCTGGTGGGCGAGCGCCGGGTCGAGGAAACCTCGAGTCAGCGTGCCGTCGGTCGTCGGCGCGACGAGGTGTCGCTCACGTGGAATGCCTGGGTTTTGCCCCAATTGAACCTGAACATGGTTGGCCGGTTTGATTCCTACGACTTCAGGGTGGGTGGCCGGCATCCGACCGGCTATGGCAGCGCGCTGGAAACCGCTTATTTTCTCAATCCCTTTGTCTCGCTGGAATCCTCGATTGGCTATTATCGCCGCGTTTCGGGGCTTCAACAGGACAGGTTCGAGCGGATCGAGGCACTAGTGGGGGCAAAGATCGCCTATTGAGCGTTCATCTGATCGTTGGCTGATGATCAGAACTGGAAGTAGATGAACGCACCGTTGCCGCCCAGCGGCGTGAACAGCACGATCGCCAGCACCGCCAGTAGCAACACGCCCATTTGCCGGAACTGCCAAGGTCTACGGAAGCCGAGCAAGTGCTTGTTCCACTTCCGCGCGCTTTCGAAGCCGATATGCCATGCCAGCAGCACGGCCAGCACGAGCAGGGCCGGCGTGTAGAGCCAGTGGGTCATGCCATGGCCTGCACCCACCAGCCCCTGCAGGAAAAGCGCGGTGGTTGGGAAATCTTTGGCGCGAAACGGAATCCACGCGAGGATGACGAACAGGAACGTCAGGCCCCAGCCTAGGAAAGCAGGCAGGCGCAGCGCTTCCGGGCGGTGGCGGGTCCAGAAACGGTCGATAATCTGAACACTGCCGTGCAGCGCCCCCCACAGGATGAAATTCCAGCTGGCGCCATGCCAGAGGCCGCCGATCAGCATGGTGGCAATCAGGTTGAAATAGGTGCGCAAGTTGCCCCGGCGGTTGCCGCCGAGCGTGATATAGAGATAATCGCGTAGCCAGCGCGACAGCGTGATGTGCCAGCGGCGCCAGAAATCCTGAATCGAGCGCGCGACATAGGGCATGCGGAAGTTGATCGGCAGGCGATAGCCCATGATCCGTGCGAGGCCGATCGCCATCATCGAATAGCCGAAGAAATCGCAATAGATCTGCCCAGCATAGGCAAACACGCCAAGCCAGAGCGTCGCCGTGTCGAAACGGGCCGGATCGTCAAAGATCATGTCGGCCGCAATGGCGAGGTTGTCCGCCAAAACCAGTTTGGAAACTGCGCCGAACAGGAAGTACTGCACGCCCATGATGATCATATGCCGCTTCATAGTGAAGGGGCGCTGCAGCTGTGGCATGAATTCAGTGGCGCGCACGATCGGGCCGGCGATCAGCTGGGGGAAGAACGCCTTGAAGAACAGGAAGACGACCAGATCGCGCGTCGCCGGTTTGGTGCGGCGATAGACGTCGACCACATAGGACACGCCCTGAAAGGTGAAAAAGCTGATGCCCAGCGGCAGGGTAATCGACAGCGCACGGCCAAGCCCGGTCAGCGCATGCAGATTTTCCAAGAAGAAATTGGCGTATTTGAAGTAGCCTAGCGCCGCCAGATTGCCGGATACGGACACCCACACCAGGATACGGCGGAGAGTCTGACCTCGCGCGCTCTCAAGCCAAAGGCCGAACGCGTAGTTCCAGAAGCTGACCGCCAGCAACAAGGGCAGGAAGCGCCAATCCCAGGCCGCATAGAACACCCACGATGCCAGTAGCACAATGATGAAGCGCGCGCGCGATTGGCGCACGATCGCCAGCAACACCATCAGGATGGCAAAGAAAATGGCGAAATCGGTGGAGGTGAACAGCATCGAAGGGTCTAGCTCTTCACGCGGGTCGCGGCGATGTCGGCCTGCCGCATCAGCGTGCGGAGGTGGCGGTCGATCAGTTGTGCTACGACGGTATGACCATACTCATTGAGGTGGCCGGTGCCGATGCGGCTGTTGTCAAAGCCGACAAAGGGGCGCTGGTCGCGGCGATAGATGGCCATCAGTTCCGGGCCTAAGTCGACAAAGGGCACGCCCGCGCGCCGGGCCGCGTCCGGGAAAATCAGGGCCTCCACCCGTGAGCGCGGTTCGAGTTCGATGCGGCCATCGGAATGATAGGCAAAGCTGGGAACGGAGATGAACATAACGCGGTGGCCGCCTTGGGCGAGGCGCATCAGTTCTGCCAAGTGGGCGGTCGTTTCCTCAATGGGGAAATCGAGCGTTTCATCCCGGCCTGGGGGGGCTGCGTGAAATCCGCGCAGGACATAGCCGGTCCAACCGCTGCCATGCTGCACGCCGTCCAGATAGAGCCGGGCGCGGCGCATCAGGAAGGTCAGCAAGGCGGAACGCTGCAACACCGGCGCCAGTTTGTCTGCGACGGCATCCCGGTCCGGGCGCTGGCGCTCCACGCGCTCGCCCAGCGGGGCGTTGGCATCGGGCACAAAGCGCACATGCGCATCGCGCAAGTCAAACGCGTCGCCCCGTGTCATCATCAAGGCCACGTAATCGGGGTGCAGCGTGGGCGCGAGCCGGTCCATCATCGCGCCCCAATCGGCAGGTCCCATGGCATCACGCCCGCCGTTGACCATCTCGATCCCGGTGCGCTGTTCGACAAGGCTGGCGTAGTTGCGCGCGCGCGGTACCTGATGCGCGAGCAGCATGGAATCGCCTACAAGAAGCACCCGCTGTCCGTGCCCGAACGGGGCGCGGTCGGGGTCGTTCAGGCCGAGTGCGTTGAGGCGGATATGCTCCATCCCTTCGCCAGCCTGAAACAGCCAGGAATTCGGCTGGTTTACATAGCCAAGCACTGGATCGGACACTTGCCGGGATGGCGACGTGAGGGTGGTGCGCGCCACGAGTTCGAGCACAAGGGCGAGGATCACCAGCCACACGAACAGGTAGGCAAGGCTGCGCAGAGGCGATTGACGAAGAGTGCGTTTCGACGCTTGCAAGGAACCAGATCCCCTATGTGGCCTTGCGCGGTGTCATGGCGCGTGAAATCCGTTCTCGCAATCTGTTGGTTGTGACCGAAGACAACGTTGCGCCGGGACAAGACTGGCATCCCGTGCCGCGTTTACGAAACGCGAACCGGTCAAGACGGAGCCAAAGCCACGAATGTGCCATTGGAGACGTGCACCTTAGGCGTGGATCGGAAAACAGACCGGCTTGACGCGGCGTTCAGTAGGAACCGCGAGCGGACAGCGCCGCAGGCAAGGTGCGAAGCAAGACCCAGAAATACATCTCAACCGTGTTCTTTCGAACAAAGATCACGTCGAGCGCGACCCGGCGCCGATAGGATACGTCGTTGCGCCCGCTAACCTGCCACAGGCCGGAAATACCCGGACGAACCGAGCAATACTCGGTAAGATAGCGGCCGTAACGGCGTGCTTCTTCGATGCAGATCGGGCGAGGGCCGATCAGGCTCATCTCGCCTTTCAGGACATTGAACAGTTGCGGCAATTCATCGAGGCTGGATTTGCGCAGGAAACGCCCAAATGGCGTAATCCGCGGATCGACCCGAAGCTTGTGCTCCCGTTCCCAGCACTCGCGGGCTTCCGGATCGGTTTTCAGCAAATGTTCAAGACGCGCCTGAGCGTCCTGTACCATCGAACGAAACTTGTAGACTCGGAACAATTGACCGCCGCGGCCGATGCGCTTGTGGGCAAAAATGACCGGACCGGGGTCAGACAAGTAGACCAGACCAGACAAGAGCAGCATCAGCGGTAAAAAGCAGATGAGCAAGGTCACTGCGATAGCCACATCCAAGACACGAATGACCCATTCACGAGGCGTTCGTCCGTTTTCCCTCTCCGACATCGACGCAATCGAAGATGAAAACAGCAAATGTGAGTCCCCATTGCGAGGAGTCACGGCAAAACAATCTGCGTGATTGAATGACGTTTCAGCGTTCACAGCCAGCCCACCCTGTTAAACTCCAGCACTGTTCAAATCGCACGAAACATCAGGCATCATCAAGGCGCTACACTAGTTCCATTGTCCCATTTTTGGATTGATGGATGATTCTCCCGGACAGACCATATCCAAATTGGGGGAAAGGTTAAATAGCCAACTTGGTGCGCGGGCATCAAAAATTACTTCAAAAAATGCAGGAGAATCAGAGATAATCATGGTTCACGAAAATGTGGCACCACGGTGACCGGAAAGATCATTCCGGGGACTGTGGCATCCTTGGCGATCTGTATCTGAGAGCAGTTAACACGCCGAAATTACGACCGGATTCTGGATAGGCGAAGTGTGCCGCAAAAGGGCCAGAACGTTTCAAATGAGGAGACGGAGCGTTCCGCAACAGGAAGCGGACCGATGCCGCCGTGCCGTTCAAGTCGTGCGCATTGTCTTGTAGACCGCGATTCGGTCTGAAAGCATCGGCACTTGCATGTCCGAACCCCGGTCACGGAGCGCAGCACCCGTCGCCGATGGGTGTGGCAACGGTCTGAAGCTGCGGCGGCCTGCGTCTACTGCATGGCTAGGCGTTAGTGGCCTCGTCCTGAAGCGTATTTGCCGAGCGCATGGACGAGGTGCGCCGCGTTCGGAGAGGCTCAGCGCGAGTATCCACGCCGAGGAAGGCTGCCATCGATATCAAGCGCGGGTGCCGCCAGGACTGGCGTCCACATTCGACAGTTGCCACCCCCGATACCGGTCGAAAGTCGGCTACTGCACCATCCTGACGCGCTTACAGCCTTACGACCGCTGCAATCACCGCCCAGAGCGCTGCTGTCGAACTGACGAGAATAAGCGTTCGGAAGACTGGGGCGAACTTGTCCTCGGCAATCTCCGCGTCTTGCGCGCAATAGGCGAGAATCCGCGAACGCATCGCCAAGGGTTCGCTCTCGACCGCGGCGTTGATGCCCGGTTCCGCGATCCTGAGCAAATTGGCATGCTGTGCCGCGCTCAAGGTCCCGGAATTTGCACTCCTCGCTCTGGCGGCACGCCTGACCATTTTACTCTACCTCAAAAACCTGGAACGCTTCTAAAATAGCCTATCGTTGATTAAGGATCCGTTTCCGCCAGAGGTTAAGGCCGGGCGCAGCGCCGTCGGCAAAAATGCTCCGCATTGGTCTATCCGCCAACATTGTCGATTGCACAAGCTTGTCGCCAAATAGTAAATTTATTAGTCCTGCATCATGCAGAATTGGGCATGACGGGCCATGCGCTTTTCTCTAACAATTCGGCGCCGGGGCCGCTGGGCCAGGCATCTATTACAGTCTGGAAATCTCATCGATGCCGTCAATGCCGCTCTCGCAAGGCATTCACCAAGCCTGGCGAAAAAGTTATGTCATGCGCAAGAACATGACCCCGAGAAAGGCGTGGAACTCCGCACTTCGCGTGCTGGCATTCGTGACGGCGCGGCCCGGGATTGGCGGTGTGCCGCTGCACATCAAGGTTGATATTTCGCCCAACTGCCAATTGCGCTGCCCGATCTGCCTGCATAGCACGCTGACGCATGCGGAACGCACCGCACTGCCAGCCGCGATGAATCTCTATACGTTCAGGCAGCTTGTCGATCAGGTTGCCGGGCGCACCCTGGTCATGTCGCTGTACAACCTGGGCGAGCCGCTGCTCAACAAGGCCCTGATCCCCATGATCCGCTATGCGGCGCAGGCCGGGGTCAACACTTATATCACAACCAATTTCAGCATGCGGCTTACCGATGCCTATCTGCGCGATCTGGCACATTCCGGGCTGACGCTGCTGATCGTTGCGGTGGATGGGATCACGTCCGAGACATTTGGCCAGCAGCGGACCAAGGGCAAGCTGGCGGTGATCGAGGACAACTTGCGGCGCCTCCATGCGTTGAAGCATAGCAACAGCCCGCGCGTCACGCTTCAGTATCTGGTGTTTGACCACAATCGGCACGAAGTCCCCGAGGTCGAGGCCTACTGCAGCCGCATGGGGGTAGATTATGCTTTGATCGTAAACGGCACCGATGGTACGCAGAAGCCCTGGCTGCAGCAATTCGCACCGCGCCGGGGCTGGCTGCCGCGCAAGGCACGGCGCCTGCCATTGTGCGGGTGGCCTTACCTATCGGCCTTGGTGAGCCCCGAAGGCAAAGTCTATGGCTGTTGCCACTACCGGATGGACGAGAACTATCTGCGCGTCGCGGAAAGCCGGCCGATGGGAGATATCTTCGCGGCCTCGTTCGACGAGATCTACGCATCCGAGGCATTTCGCACCGCTCGCAAACTGGTCCATGATCCGGCGCGGCACGGGCCGCAGCCGGATCATTTCTGTCATGGGTGCCCCGTCTTGCAGGACGACGCACCTCAGAGCCGGTCCTGACGAGGCCGGTTACAGCAGGATGATGTCCGCTGCCGTCAGGCCCACGTCGGTGCTGAACTTGGCGATGGTGCACAGCCCGCCACTCGCCGATCCGTTGGCATCCAGCCAGAGCGTCTGGTGCGAGGCGTCGTAATAGAATGTCGGATCGGTCGTGGTGATCTGCGCCTTGTCGGTCACGAATTTGAAGCTGCCGGATCTGATGGCAAACGACGCTGCGTTCACGCCGATATCATCGATGCCGCGCTGGAAATCCGTGATCGTGTCGTAGGTGCCGTCCTTGATGGAAAATGCAAAGACGTCCGCCCCGGCGCCGCCGGTCAGCGTGTCATAGCCCTCACCGCCATCCAGGAAATCATTGCCGTTGCCACCGTACAAGGCATCGCTCTTTGTGCCGCCATAGAGCGTGTCATTGCCGTTTCCGCCATAGAGCGAGTCAGCGCCATCGAGCCCGGTCAGCAGGTCATTGCCATCGCCCCCATCGAGGATCGAAGCAAAATGGCCGGCGAACAGCATATCACCATAGGCAGAGCCCTTGAGTCCCTCGACCTGGGAATACGTGTCGCCCGCAGCTTCACCCTTGTTCACAACGGCATTTTCGAGGCTGGCGGTGACGCCGCCGGCGGCCTTTTCATAGCTGGCAATGTCGGAGCCGGCGCCGCCGATCAAAGTATCGGCACCCAAGCCGCCCACCAGCACATCGTTGCCCTTGCCCCCGGTGATGGTGTCGGCAGCGGCAGTTCCGAGGAGATAGCCGTCGCCGGTGATGCGGCTGCTCGCCGACGTCTTGGCGGCTGCAGGAGTGCTGACGCCAGAGTAATCGGTGACCAGCAAAGTCAGCGAGACATTGTCCGGCGTCAGAGCCGAACTGGCCACGCCGTTCAGGGTCGCCAGTGTTGTATAGCCATTGCCGCCGCCATCGATATCGACTTGCACCAGCGTGTTCGCGCCTGACTGGACGAAGTGCACGTAGCCCCCGGCGAAGAGATCGCCCTTCCAGCCATAGCGCAGAGCCATGGCAGAAAGGTCGATAACATCGCCGCCCTTTCCGGCGGCAAAGTCGATGATCGTATCGCCCGCCTCGTTAATGTTCAGGAAGGCGAAGCGATCGGCACCTGCGCCGCCGATGAGGGTATCCGCACCGACTCCGCCGGAGATGTAATCATTGCCGGCCCCGCCATTGATGAGATCGTTGCCCTTGCCGCCCAGCAAGCGATCATTGTCCGCCGTGCCCACCAGCGTATCGTTGAGGCTCTGCGTGCCCGTCAGGAACAGCAGGTTCTCGGTTGCGGTTGATGCGTTGGCGACAATCTTGTTTTTCACGATTTCGAACGACGAGTTGTACACCGCGTCATTCACCGCGTTGCCCCGATTGAAGACGGCGTAGCTGGCCAGCTCCTTCAGATTGAGATTCGAAACGGTGATCTGCCGTCCGTCGCCTTCGCCATATTCATAGAACATGACCCCGCGGCCGGTGCCGGTGCTGGCAATGTTGAAGGCGTTGTTATAGACGCCGCGCGCCCCCAGTACGCCGTAGGAATTGGTGACGACCGCGTCGTGATAGACCGAATAGCGCCCTTCGGAATGCCATGAGAAAGCGAAGGCGCTGGTGCTGTCAGCCACCACATTGGTAGCGGTCAGGCGATAGTCCGCGCCGTACTTTGCTGGATTGTTGACTGGCGTGCTGATGCCAACAGCGTTGTCATCCACCGCATGCCGCACGTTCTGGGCATAGAAGCCGTCGACGGTCGTGCCCCACGAACTCGCCGAATGGACGCCGTAACCATAGGAGCCAACATCGACATTGTCGGTCAGGTTGATGGCGGCGGATTGCTTGATCGAGGTGTTGATGCTGTCGACGACGTTGATGCCCATCGAATTGCCGTCGCGCACGACAATGTTCGAGATCTGGGTGCCGATGGTCGACCGCACCTCGACGAGGTTGGTCGTCCAGTTGGGGTGCGATTGGTCACCCTGCACCGTGCCGTTGGTAAGTGTCACAGTGCCGCTGGTATAAGCTGAGATGCGGACGTTTTGCGTGTAGCTTGACGCATCGATCAGCGTACCGCCGAGAGAAACCTTGTTGCCGTCTATCGCGGTGATTTGCAGCGCCTGCCCCATCCGGGTTGAGCTGCCATGATCGTACGACAGTTCGTCGTCGGCATAGATCTTGACCCAACTGCCGACGGCCAGTTGCAACGGGTATTTGACCGGCGCCAAAGTGCCGCTGCCTTCCTGAGTGACCAGCGCGTTGCCATTGGCGTCTTGCTTCAGAGTCACCGTGAGCGAATCCGCCGATGCCGCGCCGGGCGTGACCGAAGCACTGGCTTCATGACGTCCCTTGATCGTCACGACATTGACGTCACCAGCCTGCTTGAGCGTGCTGCCGTTCAAATCGACCGTGATGGATTTGGTGGCATCAATCACCAGGCCGCTGGAGACTTGCACCACGCTGTTGGCGGCGAGCACAAGCTTGCCGCCATCGGGCAGGGCGTCGAGCGCCGCCTGCAATCCCGCTTCCGTGATTCCGGCGGACAGATAAACTGTTGACGAAGTTGTTGCCGAGGGATTCGTGGGCATCTTTACGTCCTCTGAGAGCAGAATGAGAAATGGTCTGTCGTGATGCTCTCAGATAAACGCCAAGTATGATCTCCGCCTTGAGGGCATTGGTAAATATGAAGAAATATTAATAAAATAGCGATGCTAGATGTTTTGATCTATACTATGTATTTTCTAAGTATTAATTTGAATATTTTTCGACAAAACTATGATTAATGGCAAATTAATTAGTCATATATTGTTAAGCTTATAGGAAATTCCGATCAATATTTTAAAATTTTATTTAGGGAGAGGCGCTGCGTTGGGTGCGCGTTTCCGCAGACCGGGGATGCGATTGATGCGGCAGCGTTGCTTGTAAGGCTTCCGTTCATGCCGGATCCCGGCAATGAGCTTCAGCAATCGCGGCGGACAGCTTTCTCGTCTATTCGAAAAGTTCGACCGGGCTGCCATCGGTATATTCGGCATCGACTCGATGTCACGCCGAGTCCCTTGGTTGCACAAGATTGCCTACCGCTGGCATTCATCTTCGATCAGAAAAGAGCGGGCGAAGCGGTATCCACGGCCGCGCCGCCGTGCTGACGGAAGGCTTTGGCTTCACCCGTACGCCTGGTAACGGGTTGCCCAGGGGAGGGGCGCCTCAATCCCGGCAGCACCAGGCAGCACCAGGCAGCACCAGGCGGCGACCAGTCAAAGACCTTGAGACCTCCCATTCCTCGGTGGCGCTGCAAGCAACGCAATCGTGCAAGCCAGGGGTGATCGTCTCGGCCGGATCGAGACTGCAGCGACGGTCGTCGGGGCCAAGAACGGCTTGTCCAAATCAAAACATTGCTACCGGCCCAGTTCACAGGTGCAGTGGTGCGCCTGCTACCGATTCCTTCGTCGCATTGCCGCTGTGAGCCTTGTGCTCAGAACAAGAAAAAGCCGGGCTCCCAAGGGAGCCCGGCTCTTCTAATTGGACGTGTCGTCTCAGATCAGATGAAGACGAAGTCCGAGATCGCCACCGCACCGTGCACGTCGATCTGCAGATCGGCGATCGTGTCGTGGTTGATGTCCACGCTGACGAGCGTGTAGCCAGCCTTGGGGGTTGTCAGCGTCACGTCGGCAGCGGTCACGCCGGCGATGTGGCGCAGGTTGATCGTATCGACACCGGTCTGGAAGTCGGTGATGCTGTCGCGATTGCCCGCACCAACGCCCGAGTCACCAGCGGTGAAGATGAACGTGTCGTTACCAGCGCCGCCGGTCAGCTGATCGACGCCGGTGCCACCCCAGAGGATGTCATTGCCCGTGCCGCCGTTCATCTTGTCGTTGCCGGAGCCGCCGATCACAACGTCATTGTCAGCGCCGCCACTCAGGATGTCGTCGCCGGTGCCGCCGTTGAGCCAGTCGTAGCCGGCGCCGCCCGAAAGCGTGTCGTTGCCGTCGCCGCCCGAGATGAGGTCATCACCGTTGCCGCCATAGAGCAGGTCGTTGCCCGCGCTGCCCGAGATCAGGTCATCGCCGCTGCCGCCGTAGACGGAGTCGCCACCAGTACCACCGTAGAGGCTGTCATTGCCGCTACCGCCGTAGATGGAGTCATCGCCCCGGCCGCCGAAGATCACATCGTCGCTCAGGTCACCGTAGAGAACATCGGCGAGGGTAGTTCCATAAATGGGAGAAGGCATAAAAAATCCTTTACGATCAAGTGCTTAAAAACCAACAAAGAGCATCCGACTTGACACAAGATCGATACACGCCCGTTTTTGCCCACTCACGTTGATCGTGGCGGACATCATCATTGCGATTCGAGTGCCCCGGTAAAAGAAAGTTAACCATACCGCCAAATTCGAGTCAACACGGATAGGTGTTCAATTACGAGACACTTTGTATTGAAATTGGATTCATCCGCAGTTTACATCTGCTAATGCGCCGCTGGCCGCTTGAACTGCTCCAAGTCAGAAGATTCTAAGCCAAGCTATGGCAACGTTAACCGAAGTCCGGCAGACCTGCTCATCTCACACGAATAGTGGCGATTGCCGCCCTGGATCACACAGGCAGGGCAAGGCAGGCCCAGCTTTAGAGAGCAACGTCATTATCGGAGTGCGGCCGGATGGCTTCATTCGCGGTATGCCAGATTGTGTAAATACCGGAGCACTTTCAGACCATTATCGAGCCCTGTAGTCGGCTGAGGCTGGCCCCCAAACCTTGCTGCGGGTTTGATGACGCAAGAAAAATGATCCGTTCCGATCTAAAATGCACCAGCTTCCAAGTCAGGAGCCACAAGGCATCTCCAGTTTCTGGAGCCGATTCGCCGAACCAATGTGCAGGCACCGGCACTGCAGCATCCGTCCAAAGCATACTCGGCAAGCAGCAATTGGCCCTTCATGCGATGGAGGCGTACCGGGCGTAGCACATCAGACTATCACGGGAGCAAAGGCCCCAGCAGATCTTCGTTATCCCATGCGGAGGTGAGCCCGGGATTGTCTCCGGACGACTGTTTGCTTGCGATAAACTGCGTGTGCGCAAGATATTCCGGCGGCGCAAAATAAAGTGCCGCAGCGCCGCACCCGCTCCGGAGTGAGCAGGGCGGGGCCGGCCAATCAGTCGGAACCGAACAGATCGCGGGTGAATACCTTGTCCCTGACATCGTCGAGAGAAGGGCTCATCCGGTTGGAAATTATGATGTCGCAACTTTCCTTGAATGCTTCGAGATCGCGTACGACCCGGGAGCCATAGAATTGGTCGTCAGCCAGCGCTGGCTCGTAGATCTCCATGTCGATACCCTTGGCTTTCACGCGCTTCATGATGCCCTGGATGGAGGATTGGCGGAAATTGTCCGAGCCAGCCTTCATCACCAGGCGGTACACGCCCACCTTCTTGGGTGATCGCGAAATGACCAGATCGGCGAGGAAATCCTTGCGGGTGCGGTTGGCGTCAACAATTGCGCGGATGAGGTTCTGCGGAACTTCCGAATAGTTGGCCAGCAACTGCTTGGTGTCTTTCGGCAGGCAGTAGCCGCCGTACCCGAAGCTGGGGTTGTTGTAATGCGTACCGATGCGCGGATCGAGGCACACGCCATCGATGATCTGGCGCGTGTCCATCTCGCCAGCGATGGCATAGCTGTCCAGTTCGTTGAAGAAGGCGACGCGCATCGCAAGATAGGTGTTGGCGAAAAGCTTGATCGCCTCGGCCTCATCCGGGCCGGTAAACAGCACCGGCACATCCTTCTTGCGCGCGCCCTCGATCAGCAGGTCGGCGAAGATGCGTGCCCGTTCGGACTGTTCGCCCACGATAATGCGCGAGGGATACAAATTGTCGTAAAGTGCGCGTCCTTCGCGCAGGAATTCCGGGCTGAAGATCACTTGCGGCGCGTTCAGACGCTCGCGGACCGATCCGACATAGCCGACGGGAATCGTAGACTTTATCACGATCGTGATCTCGGGATTGGCCGCCAGAACCTTCTGGATCACTGCCTCTACAGAAGAGGTGTCGAACTTGTTGGTGGCGGGATCGTAATTGGTCGGGGTGGCAATTATGGCGTAGCTGGCGCCCTCTACCGCCTCCAATGGGTCGAGCGTCGCCCTGAGGGTCAGCGGCGCTTCGGCCAGGAACTGTTCGAGTTCAGCATCGATGATCGGTGACTGGCGGTTGTTGGTCATGTCGACGCGCTCGGCCGATACATCAACAGCAACGACTTCGTGATTCTGTGCTAGCAGGACCGCGTTCGAGAGACCTACGTAACCAAGACCAAAAACTGCGATCTTCATTCGATTTCGTCCAGATTCTTTGCCTGTCAGTCACAAAAGTGGCCAAATCAGGCGCGTTGTGGCGGAAGGATATGCAGCGATGTTTTTTGTTCGTGCGCGCCCTTAGTCAATGGCATTGTTCGCGATTGGCCAATCGGATGCACCAGTTTGAACCACACCGGGTGTTTTTCTAATGGTTGCATGGGTGTCAAATCATCGACCCGATGCGCGGCTTACCATCAGTGTGTTTAAGTCTTGCGGCGATTCTCGATGCTTTGATCTCAAGACAATGCGGCACTGCAGCATTGTCAGCAAGCTCTTTGGTGCCGCAAGATCAGTCGGTCAATGCAATCTATCCGATGCCGTGTTCTTAACCACCGGCAAAAGCAGGCTCTAGGTGACGAGTCCCAGCTTGGCCAATTCCCCTGCAAGGCTTGGCGGCAGCAAGTCGGCGCTTTCGCCGTCCGCCAGATCGGCAGGCGCATCCGCCTCTTCCAGATAGCGCCAGCCCTGATGCGCGCGCTTGGGCTTGGGGTGCACGTCGATCAGCTTCGTCGAGATCACGATGTTGGTCCGCCCGCCGTCCGCTTCCTCGAAGCCGAGGATCTCGCTGCGCGCGACCAGCTGGTGCTTGAAGATCCAGTAGAGCGAGCCGCCGATCATCTCTTCGTGGCGCTTGGGGAGGTAGCGCGTGGTCAGCCGTGCCCTGTCGCCGCGCGTCTTGAACCAGCTGTGGAGGTCTTCGAACGATGTCGCCCCATAGGCGACCTTGGTCATGTGGAGTGGCATGAGGTTCAGGCAAGCCCGCTGAGAACGGCAAGGCCGAGGAAGGAGAAGAACCCCATGACATCGGTCGCCATCGTCACGAATACGGCCGAAGAGACAGCTGGATCGACCTTGAGCCGGTCCAGCGTGACGGGCACCATGATGCCGGCAAGCCCCGCGACGAGGTTGTTGATCACCATCGCCGCACCAATCACGCCGCCCAGCAGCGGATTCTGGAACAGCAGCCATGTGCCGGTGCCAATCAGCACGCCGAGCGAGAGCCCGTTGGCCAGCGCGATGCGCAGTTCGCGCAGGATCATGCGCACGGTGTTGGAACTGGTCAGCTGGTTGGTCGCGATGGCGCGCACCACGACCGCCAGTGTCTGCGTCCCCGCGTTGCCGCCCATGCCCGAAACGATGGGCATCAGCACCGCGAGCAGCGCCAGCCTCGCAATCGCGCCCTGGAACATGCCGACCACGGACGACGCAATGATCGCCGTGCCAAGATTGACCACCAGCCACGAAAGCCGCGTGCGCACGGTGAGGTGGATCGGCTCGTTGATGTCGCCGTCGCCTGCACCAGAGAGGCGCAGGATGTCCTCGCTCGCTTCTTCCTGGATGATGTGGACCACGTCGTCCACGGTGATCTGGCCTACCAGCCGGCCGCTTTCGTCGACCACCGCGGCGGAAATCAGCGCGTATTTCTGGAAGCGCAGTGCGACTTCTTCCTGATCCATCGCCACCGGGATCAGCGTCTGGTCGCGCTTCATCACATCGGTCAGCGCGATCGACCGTGGTGTGCGCAGGATCCACGAAAGCGCGCAGGTGCCGATCGGCCGATGCTTGGGATCGACGATGAACACTTCCCAGAACTCGGTCGCGAGGTCCTGCTCCTCGCGCATGTAGTCGATGAGATCGCCGACCGTCATGTGTTCCGGCACCGCAATCACGTCGCGGCTCATGATGCGACCGGCGGAGTCCTCCGGATAGGCAAGCGCGCTTTCGATGGCGGCGCGGTCTTCCGGCTCCATCTCGGCGAGGACGGCCTGCTGGTCCTCCTCGTCGAGGTCCTGGATCAGCGCGACGGCGTCGTCCGTTTCCATGTCGCCGGCAAGTTCGGCGACTTCATCGGGATCGAGTTCCTCGACGAGATCGTCGCGGACATAGTCGTTGAGCTCGGCGATCACCTCGGAGCCGAGCAGGTCGTTGATCGCGCGGGCCAGATCGACGCGGTAGTCCGGCCCGATCAGCTCGAACAGGTCGGCGACGTCGGCCGGGTGGAGCGGTTCGACGAGGTTGTAGACGGTCTCCTGATCGTCCGCATCGAGCGCTTCGGTGACGCGGCGGATGAACGAGGGGCGCAGCGTGTTGTCCTCGTCGTCGAGGCTTTCGGCGTTGCGTGCGGGCTCGGGATGCTCGTGCACGCTCTGCGTCTCCGTCATCACGGAGCCGGCATCCGCCAGAGCGGAGTCGTGCAGGTCATCGTCGCGCGCCATGGCGTGAGGCGATACGCAAGGGGCGGGCAAAAGCAACCTCGATGGTATACTTTGGCTCGCAAGGGCTTATATGCCGGGGCAAGACAGAAGGGATTAGACGACAATGGCAGACGAAAAACTGGTTCTCACGCTCGATGGCGGCGACGTTGTGATCAAGCTGCGCCCGGATCTGGCGCCCGGCCATGTCGAGCGCATCAAGGAACTGGTCGGCGAAGGCTTTTACGACGGCGTGAAGTTCCACCGCGTGATCCCCGGCTTCATGGCGCAGGGCGGCTGCCCGCAAGGCACCGGCATGGGCGGTTCGAGCAAGCCGGACCTCAAGGCCGAATTCAATGCCGAACCGCACGTGCGCGGCGTCTGCTCGATGGCCCGCACCAGCTATCCGCACTCGGCCAACAGCCAGTTCTTCATCTGCTTCGACGACGCGCGTTTCCTCGACAAGCAGTACACCGTGTGGGGTGTGGTCGAGAGCGGCATGGAACACGTCGATGCGCTGCCCAAGGGCGAGCCGCCGGCAAAGCCCGGCGTGATCCACAAGGCGGCGATCGTCGCGGCCTGACGGTCCCGCGGTGGACCTCGTCCTCAAGCCTCCCACCGGTGCGGACCGCGCTGCGTGGGACCGCCTGTGGCAAGGTTACCAGCACTTCTACAAGACGGAGATTGCGGCCCGGGTGAGCGACCTCACCTGGGCGCGGCTCCATGATCCCGCCGAGCCGATGCAGGCCATGCTGGCATGGCAAGGCGCGCGGGCAGTGGGCCTCGTCCACTGGATCTTCCACCGCTCAACCTGGACCGAGGGTCCCTATTGCTACTTGCAGGACCTCTTCGCCGAACCGGACGTCCGAGGACTGGGCATCGGCCGCGCACTCATCGCACATGTCCGCCGCGAAGCGGAAGCAGCCGGCGCCTCACGGCTCTATTGGCTGACGCATGAAACCAACACCGACGCAATGAAGCTCTACGACAAGGTCGCCGAACGCTCGGGCTTCGTGCAATACCGCGTGGTGCTGTAGCGCTCCTCACTCGACAAGACTGCGACCGGGCGGCACTCTGCCGCGCATGTATCGGCCCCAGTTTGAAGCTGCCTTGCGTTTGCTTGCCCGGATCAGTTCCGACCTCGACGAGGCTGGGTATCGGCCGCCGGTACTTGTCGGCGGAGGTGCCGTTGAAGTCTACACGGCGGGCGCGATCACGACCGGAGATTTTGACCTGTCTTGTGGTCGGCAGGATGTTCTTGAGGCGGCCATGCAGAAACGGGGGTTCGTCCGCCCTACTGGCCCTGGCAAGGCGACGCGCGGCTGGATTCATCCCGAACTTGCACTCGGCTTCGAAGTCGTCAGCGACACGCTGCTGGATGGCATGGCTGACCGGTCCATGGTGCGGGTGGTGGAAGTCGGCACAGATGGCTCCGTGGCGGTGATTGCTCCGGAAGACATGATTGCCGACCGCATGGGGCAATATGCATCAAGGACTGCGCCCGAAATGCTCGGCCAAGCCCGCGCACTGTTCTGCCTTTGTGAAGGCCTTGACCTGCACTATATGAACAGGCGTATCCGTGAAGAAACCGCAGGCGAATATGGCGTTCAAGACCTTGCAGACGCGAACTGAGCCAGTCACGCTGGAAGCGATGGCTGAGCGCCTCGCCGCGCGTAAGGCGCAGGTCGGCGAGATCGATATCCCCCGTAACAGTGGCAAGCGGCGCACAGCTTCCAAGCGCGCATTGCTGGCCGAGATCGAAAAGCTCGGCGGAGATTGGTAGGCTCTATAACCCCGCCTTGATCATCCAGTCGTGGAACAGCCGCACCGGGCGCGATTGCAGGGCGCGGGGGCGGCAGACGAACCAGTAGGAATAGGGACTGTCGACTTCGATGTCGTAGAGCCGGGCCACGCGCGGGTCGTGGCTGCGCTTGTAGTGGTCGTCGTGCATGATCGCGATGCCGAGGCCTTGCGCGGCGGCTTCAAGGATCAGCTGGCCGGAATCGAAGTGATCGATGGCGGCGGGTTGCAGCGCTTCGAGGTGCAGCGTGCGCTTCCATGCTTCGAAGCTCATCGGCAGGTCGTTGTGGACGAGGAACGTCTGCTTGTTGAGCTTCGCAAGATCGGGGCGGGGGCCAAGCTCCGCCACGATTTCCGGCGTCGCGATGGCATAGACCCGGTTGTGATCGAGCCGCACCGAATGGAGCGAGCCGTCCGGTCCTTCGGAGAGGATGATCGCGGCGTCGATGGTGTCGCCCAGCTTGGTTTCGGCGGCGGTCGAGCTGTCGATGTCGATGTGCAGTTGCGGGTGCAGCTTCCGGAGTTCACCTAGGCGCGGGAACAGGCGCTGGCTGCCGAACAGCGGCAGCACGCCGAGCCGCAGGCGCAGAACCTGCCCGGTATCGATCAGGCGGTCGATCCGGTCGGCCATTTCGTCGATCAGCGGCGCAACGGCATCATAAAGCTGTTGGCCTTCCTCGGTCAGCTTCAGCAGCTGGTGCTTGCGCTCGAACACCGGCTTGCCGATGAATTCCTCCAGCGCGCCGAGCCGGCGTGACAGCGCCGACGGGCTGAGCGCGAGTTCCGCAGCCGCCGTCTTGGCGGAGCCCGCGCGCACGACGCGGATGAACGCTTCGAGCGAACGCAGCGGAGGCAATCGGCGAATCATGGAAACTCAGTCTTCCTCGGTACTCTCGGGTACGGGCGCGTGGAGCCGAAGCCGGGTGAGCCTGCGCTCATCCCCTGCCGTCACCTCGATCCGCCACCCGCTGTCATGTTGTAGCACGCGGCCGACGGGCGGGACTTCCCCCGCCAGCACCACCGCAAGCCCGCCCAGAGTATCCACGTCCTCGTCCACCAGCGCAAGCCGGGGATCGATACGTTCGCCCACATCGTCAAGCTCGGCGCGCGCGTCCGCTTCCCAGGTCAGTTCGTCGATCTGGCGCATCAGGTCCTGCGGCGCGTCGTCGTGCTCATCCTCGATCTCGCCGACGATTTCCTCGACGAGATCCTCGATGGTGATGATCCCGTCGGTGCCGGAATATTCGTCGATCACGATAGCCAGATGCGTGCGGCTGGAGCGCATGTCGGCCAGCACGTCGAGCGCGCCGCGCGCCTGCGGCACGAACAGCGGCTGGCGCATCAGCCCGGTCCAGTCCTTGGGCGCTGCCTTGCCGGAAAGCGCCATGCCCGCGACGATCGGGAACAGGTCCTTCACGTGGAGCATGCCGACGACTTCATCGAGCGAATCGCCGTATACCGGCAGGCGGCTGTGGCCGTGCTCGGCAAACGCGCTCACCACGTCCTCGAACGTCGCGGCAGCGGGGATCGCCACGATCTCGCCGCGCGGGATGGCGACATCGTCCGCGTCGTTCTCGCTGAAATGGAGCAGGTTCTTGAGCATCTGGCGCTCGAGCGGCAGGAGATCGCCGTCCACACCGTTGCTGCCGCCGTCCTCGCCCTCGTGCTCCTCGATCGCTTCCTCGATCTGCGCACGCAGCGACTGGTCGTGATCAGGCCCGCGAAAGAACCCCTTGAGTGCGCGCCACAGCGCGCCGCTACTGTCCCCTTCGCCCGTTCGGCTCTCGCCGCCGGACCCGCCCACTTCAGGCACTTCCTTCAACTCCTGTGCTGCTAATGTGCCGCATATGGGTCGGGCAGGCCCATCAGCGCAAGCGCCTTTGTCTCCAGACCCTCCATTTCCGCTGCGTCATCCTCGCCCGTCTCGTGGTCGTATCCCGCAAGATGGAGCAGGCCATGGACGATGAGATGGGAAGCATGGGCCTCCACCGCGATGCCTTTCTCCGCCGCCTCGCGCATGCAGACACCGTGCGCGAGGATCAGATCGCCCAGCATGCCCGGCGCATCGGGAGCGGCGGCGGCGGCCAGCACTTCCTCGCGGCTGAGCATCGGAAACGACAGCACGTTGGTCGGCTTGTCCTTTGCGCGCCACTGCTTGTTGAGCGCGTGGACTTCCTCGTCATCGGCCATGACCATGCTGACGAGCAGGTGCTCATGCGCCAATTCGGGCGCCACCGCGCCCGCCGCTTCTGCTGCGCGCGCGGCCAGTGCCTCCCAATCGGTGGAGGAAGGCCAGACGGGATCGATATCGAGTTCGAGGGTGGGGGCGGTCATCGGGGCGGGCACTGCGTAAGGTGCTTCGACAAGCTCAGCACGAGCGGTTCTTTTTGCAATATGTACAAACTAGACTCCGCTCATCCTGGGCGTGTCGAAGGATGCTGGCGCGTGGGCAGGCTTTGCGCTCACCCGTCCTTGCCTTCGTACGCTTCGACGATCCGCCCGACGATCGGATGGCGCACCACGTCGGCGACGCCAAACTTCACCATGCCGATCCCTTCGACGCCCGAGAGGCGGTTCACTGCATCGTTGAGCCCGCTGGCGGCGGTGCCGCCGGGCAGGTCGGTCTGCTTGGGATCGCCGCAGATCACCATACGGCTGTTCTGGCCGAAGCGGGTGAGGAACATCTTCATCTGCATCGGCGTGGTGTTCTGCGCCTCGTCGAGGATGACGAAGGCATCCGCCAGCGTGCGCCCGCGCATGAAGGCAATGGGCGCGATCTCGATCTCGCCCGAGGCCAGCCGCCGCTCGACCTGTTCGGGCGGCATGCAATCATACAGCGCGTCGTAGAGCGGGCGGAGATAGGGATCGACCTTCTCCTTCATGTCACCGGGAAGGAAGCCGAGCCGCTCGCCTGCTTCCACTGCCGGGCGCGAGAGGATCAGGCGCTGCACGCTGCCGCTGATGAGTTGCGCAACCGCCTGCGCCACTGCGAGGTAGGTCTTGCCGGTGCCCGCCGGGCCAAGAGCGAAGATTACGTCATCGCGCACCAGCGCGCGCATGTATTCGATCTGTGTGGCCGAGCGCGGGACGATGGTCTTCTTGCGCGTGCGGATCATGATCGGCGGCGCTCCATCGGGTGCGCCACTGATGATGCCCTCCAACGTCGGTTCGTTCGACATCATGATCAGCGATTCGACCGCGCCGGCATCGACTTCATGCCCTGCGATCAGGCGCTGGTGCATGCCCTTGAGCACGTCGCGAGCGCGGGCCACGGCATCGTCCGGTCCCTCGATCACCGCCTTGTTGCCGCGCGCCGAGATATAGACCCCCATCCGGTTTTCGATCTGCACCAGGTTCTGGTCGAACTGACCGAACAGCGCGCCGAGAACGGTCTGCTCCTCGAAGGCGATTTCGATCCTGGCACGTCGCTGCTGGTCGGTTCGGGCCCCTTCACTGCGATGCGGATCGTTGCGGAAGGCGCCCTGCCATTCGCTGCGGGGACCTTCTTCATGCGAGCGGGAAAACTTGCGGGCCATGCGCTCCTTTCAGGATAGCTGCCCCCAGATTAGGCACCGATGCGACAGGCGCAAGACAGGCGGGACCGAAATCGCATGATTTGCACCGCCTTGTGGCAATAGGGGCGATCCTTGCGACAAACTGCGACCAAGATAACGCCTGCCTTACAGCGCTGTTCCCGGCCGGTTCAGGCGGCGCAAGCCATTGTTTACCCGTGGTCGCGAAGGATGCGATCCCGATTGAAGGAGAATCCCATGCGCAAGTTCCTGCTCGCTGCCGCGTTCCTCGCGCTGACTCCGGCTCTGGCTCAAGCCCAGGTCGGCCCCGCTGTCGGCCATGGCGGCCCGCATGCCATCCACCGCGAAGTGGTGCGGGATCGCCACGAAGTGCGCGAAGACCGCCGCGAGCTTCGCCATGACCGCCGCGAACTGCACCGCGATCAGCGCCAGCTCCACCGTGCCCGCGTTGCCCGCGCCCGGGCGTGGCATCGCCACCACCACGGTTGATCGGTAAGGCCGCGCCGCTGCTCAGGCGGCGGCGCGCGCCACCAATTGGCCGCCGAGAGAGTTCGGGCCAGCCTCGACAAGGTCCACCTCGACGAGGTCGCCCAGCGCGGCATCGCCGGTGAAGTGCACCGATTGCAGCCACGGTGATTTGCCGAGCCACTGCCCGGCATGGCGGCCCTTGCGCTCGACCAGCACTTCGCAGCGCTTGCCGACGCTGGCCTTGTTGAACGCAAGGCTATCCCGCTGGAGCGCTGCGATCAGGCGCTGCAGGCGTTCGTCCATCACCTCCGGCGCGATCTGGCCGTCCATCGTGGCGGCGGGCGTGCCGGGGCGGGGCGAATACTTGAAGCTGAAGGCCTGCGCATAGCGGGCCTCGGCGATGACCTGCAGCGTTTCCTCGAACTCGGCCTCGGTCTCGCCGGGGAAGCCGACGATGAAATCGCCCGAGAGCGCGATGTCCGGCCGCGCGGCGCGGACGCGTTCCAGAATGCGCAGGTAGCTCGCTGCGGTGTGGCTGCGGTTCATGGCTTTCAGCACCCGGTCGCTGCCCGATTGCACCGGCAGGTGGAGGAACGGCATCAGTTTGGCATTGCTGCCATGCGCGTCGATCAGCGCATCGTCCATGTCGGTGGGATGGCTGGTCGTGTAGCGGATGCGCGCCAGTTCCTCGATCTTCGCCAGTTCCTCGGCAAGACCTGCCAGGCCGACGCGGCGACCGCGTTCGTCCTCGCCCGCCCACGCATTCACGTTCTGCCCCAGCAGCGTGATCTCGCGCGCGCCGCCCTCGACCAGCGCACGGGCCTCGCTCACGAGATCGGCGTAAGGGCGCGAGAGTTCAGCGCCGCGCGTATAGGGCACCACGCAATAGGTGCAGAACTTGTCGCAGCCTTCCTGCACGGTGAGGAAGGCGCTGGCCCCCACCTTGCGGCGCTTTGGCAGCGCGGCGAACTTGGCTTCCGCCGGCATGTCGGTTTCTGTCGCGCGTCCACCGGCGGCGGCTTCGGCGACCATCGCGGGCAGGCGGTGATAGGCCTGCGGGCCGACGACGACGCGCACGGAAGGCGCGCGGGCCATGATTTCCTCACCCTCCGCCTGCGCGACGCAGCCCGCGACGGCGATCAGGGGCACCGCGCCCTGCTCGCGGCCATCCTTCACGATGCGGCCGATATCGGAATAGACCTTCTCGGTCGCCTTTTCGCGGATGTGGCAGGTGTTGAGCACGACGAGATCGGCCGCTGCGCCTTCGTCTGCCGCACGCATGCCTTCAGCGGTGAGCAATTCGGCCATGCGCTCGCCGTCATAGACGTTCATCTGGCAGCCGAAGCTCTTGACTTGGAAAGTGCGGGGCGGGGTCGCGGTCATCGCGGGCGCTTACGCCAAATCGCGGCGGGATAGAAGGGGGCTAAGGAGCCCGGTAAGACGCGAATGGCGGCGGCATTGTGCCCCCAGCGCTCAGTTTCGGACGATGCGATAGACCGAAGCGGGCGGGACATTGCGCCAGACGCGGGTGGTGCGCTGCGCCGAAAGATTGAGCCGCGCCCTTATATCCTTGTGAACCGGGCACTTGGGGCCGTAGGTAAACTGGTAGATGGCGGCATCCGGGGTGCAGACCGCAAAGGCGTTGGCGACAATGCGCTGCACTTCCTCGTCCGGGAAATTGAGCAGCGGCAGTCCGCTGATCACGGTGGCCGGGCGGCGACCTTCAAGCAGGTCGGCGGTCAGGTCTCCGGCCTTGCAGCACAGCACGAGCGCCTGCGGGAAGGCGCTTTGCAGCCGCGCGGCAAGCTTGGGGTCGAGTTCGACGAGGACGAGGTCACGCTCTGCCACGCCGCGCGCGATCAGGGCGCGCGTGAACACGCCGGTGCCGGGGCCCAGCTCGAGCACGGGGCCGGCGGATGGATCGACTTCGCGCGTAATCGCCTCGGCCAGTGCCGGACGGCTGACGAAGCCGCCGAAGCGGCGCGGATTGGCGACGAAGCGGCCGAAGCCGAGCAGCGCTTCCGGCGGACCCTTGCGCAGCGGCGCAGGCAGGCGAGGCCGCCGCGGCTTGCGGAGCTTCATCTTGCGGCGCACCGCGCTCGCCAGCTTGTTCACCGCAGCGCGCGGACGGCGCGCGATATCGGGTTTCAGCTTCAGCCTCACGCCGCGTTCTTCGAGGCTTCGTAGCGCACGGGGGCGACATCGAAGGCGAAGGGCCGCAGCGGTTCGCCCAGCGCGGCTTCGAGGGCGGGCTCGATCCGGCGGCGCGCTTCGGCGGCGATGGCCTTGCGCCCGGCGAGGCCCTGCGGGTCGAACGGTTCGAGGAAATGCACCTCGAGCCGGAACGAACCCCGGCGCGAGAGAATGCGCTTGCCATTGGAAACGCCGTCCTCGGTGCCGATCCAGCCGATCCATTCGGCAACGCGGCCATAATCGAGCACCACCGGCTGCACCATCACGCCCGGCGGCGGCGGTTCGAGCACGCGCAGCATCGAGGTCTTGAACGGCAGCAGCGAGCGGCCATCGGTGCAGGTGCCTTCGGGGAACACGGTGATCGACCAGTTGTCGGCCAGCGCTTCCTTGAGGCGGTTGATCTGGTCGGCCACACCCATGCGGTCTTCGCGGCTGACGAACACGGTGCGGTTGATGCGCGCGAGCCAGCCGACGACCGGTGCCTGCGAAAGTTCGGCCTTGGCGACGAAGGCCGTGCCGCTCGCCCCGCCCAGCGCCAGGATGTCGACCCATGACAAGTGGTTGGAAATATAGAACACATCGCGCTTCAGCGGCACGCCGTGAACGCGGACGCGGGCGCCGATGATGCGCGCGGCGATGAACAGGAACAGCTTCGGAAACGGCGAGCCGTAGTGCACTATCCGGTAGAGATAGTGCAGCGGTACGCAGACCAGCATCGCCAGTACCAGCAAGACCCCGCGCAGGACGATACGCATCCAGCCCATCCAGGTGATGGGGGCGCCGCGTTCCGGACCAACCTTGCGGCGGGCCCTACGCCTCGCGATCAGACTTGACACCATAGAGCTCCATGCGGTGGTCGACGAGGCGATAGCCAAGCCGTTCGGCGATCTGGCGCTGCAACGCTTCCAGCTCGGGATCGACGAATTCGATCACCTTGCCGGTCTCGACGTCGATCAGATGGTCGTGGTGGGCTTCCGGCGTTGCTTCATAGCGGGCGCGGCCGTCGCCGAAATCGTGGCGATCGAGGATGCCGGCTTCTTCGAAAAGGCGCACGGTGCGGTAGACCGTGGCGATGGAAATGCGCGGATCGCGGGCGGAAGCGCGTTCGTGCAGCTTCTCGACATCCGGGTGGTCGTCGCTCTCCGAAAGCACCCGCGCGATCACGCGGCGTTGTTCGGTGATCCTCAGACCCCGCTCTGCGCAAAGCGCCTCAATGTCGATTGCCTGATGCAAGCTTGCGGCCCATCCCGGTTAGGTTGTGCGCAGCATAGTTTGCTGCGCCAATTCTTCAACCGGTGCGCTGTCGATTTGGGGGCAGGATCGCGCCCGCATCGGGGAAAAGTGAACTCAGCGAGGCCCCGGGCATGTGCCTCTCAGGCCTCGCTGGTTCTGGACCGGGTCCGGGAGGTTCAGCCCGCAGCCTTGGCGGGGCGGCCGCGCTTGGGTGCAGGCTTGCGGCCGAGGCCGATCTTCTTCGCCAGTTCGCGGCGCTTTTCGGCGTAGGCCGGGGCGACCATCGGGTAATCCGCCGGGAGGTTCCAACGGGTGCGATACTGTTCGGGAGTCATGTTGTAGCGCGTCATCAGATGACGCTTGAGCATCTTGAGCTTCTTGCCGTCTTCAAGACAGACAATGTGGTCGTTCTTTACCGAAGCGCGGATGGACACCGCAGGTTCAGGGGCCGGTTCTGCAGCCGGTTGCGCGGGATTGAGGCCAGCAAGCGCGGCATAGACATTGCTGATGAGGACCGGCAAGTCGTTTACCGCGACGCTGTTGTTGCTTACGTGGGCAGCGACGATGTCCGACGTGAGCGTGATCAGCGTTTCCCGCATATCGTTTTCGATTTCACTCATTGTACCCATACCTTTTACGGTTGTTATCTTCTTTTTTGCCCAGTCAAGGCTCAGTGAGTCCAGAGTAGACTGGTCCGCATATACGCTTGCGCATTGGAGATACAACCATTGCGGAGCATTGCGGTTCATTTTCTGACCAAAAATTCATCAACGGGATCAGAATGAGGTAAATATGCCTAGTTACCCGTAATATGAAGTTCCTGACTAAGGGCATCCAGACGCTCTCCGCTGGCTGTCCGGTAGTAGCCGGGGCGTACTCCGACAGTGCGGAACCCAAACCCTGTGTACAAGCGGCCAGCGGGATTGTTTCGCCGCATCTCGAGAAAAAGGCGCCGGATGCCGCGCTGCCGCGCGCGGGTGATGACTTCGGTGAGCAGCGCTGCGCCGAGGCCCCTGCCACGATATTGGGGCAGGACTGCAAAAAGCAGCAGTTCTTCTTCGTCGAATATTGATCGTGTTAGCGCAAACCCCGCCGTCGCTTCTTCAGGGGCCGGATCGATCGCGCCCTTGGCGCCGATCAGGCAATAGGCGGTGCCGGTAAGCAGCAGCGAGTCCGAGACCTGCCGGCGGTTCCACGCTTCGCCAAATTCGGGAGCGAAGGCACCGGACATGACTTCCATGATCCGGTCGATGTCGTCGCCGCAGTCGGAAGGGCCGGGACTCATGGCAAGACGGACGTCAGGCCGCAGCCATCACGCCGCCGGCAGCCGCGCATCGGGCGCGCGGCCATAGCGGGGCAGGGGATCAGGGCGCAGGGCATCGCGGCCAAGGAGCGCAAAGGCGCGCGCATCCGGCCACAGCGGGTGAGCCGCAGGTGCGCTGCCACGCCGCGCTGCGAGCGCCTCTGCCTGGCTGCCGACAACGAGGGGCGCCTGCGAGCGCGCCGCAGCGGTTTCGGGCAGCAACGATGCGACTTCCGCCAGCGCCGTGCCGTCCGCCGCAAAAGGCTGGAAGAACCATTCACCGTGCCCGCCGCTCATCACCACGTCGATCGCCGTTCCGGGATGCGCGCTGCGCGCCATCGCGCCGACAAGCGCGAGGCAGGCATAGCCCTCGATCGGCACGGCCCACGCCAGTGCCAGCGCGCGCGCGGCGGCAAGGCCGACGCGGATTCCGGTGAAGCTGCCCGGGCCAGTGTTAACGGCAATGCTGTCGGCGCGGCCCTTGCCCGGCAGCGCGGCGATCATCGGCACGAGTTGTTCGGCATGCCCGCGCCCCAGCATGGCGTGGGCACCGGCAACCATTTCCCCATCATCAAGCAGCGCAACCGAACAGGCTTCGGTGGCACTGTCGATCACCAGCCTGCGCAAGCGCGTCCCGCCTCAGGCCAGGGTGTTGAAGGTGGCGAAATCGGGGCGGGGGCTGCGCGGGAAGATCGTCGCGGGATCGCCATAGCCCAGCGTCGAGATGAAGTTGGACTTCACGCGCGTGCCCGCAAAGAAAGCCGCATCGACTGCGTCGTTGCTGAAGCCCGACATCGGCCCGGTATCGAGCCCGAGCATGCGTGCGGCGATGATGAAGTAGGCGCCCTGCAGCGTCGAATTGCGCATGGCTGAAAGCTCGCGCAGTGCTTCATTGCCCTCGAACCAGCTCTTCGCATCGGCATGGGGGAACAGCCACGGCAGCTGCTCGTGGAAATCGATGTCCATGCCGATGATCACGCTCACCGGCGCCTTCCGGATCTTGTCCGGATTGGTGCCCCCGGCGCAAGCGGCCAGCTTTTCCTTGGCTTCGTCGCTGACGCACCAGACGAGCCGCGCGGGCATCTGGTTGGCCGAGGTCGGCCCCATCTTCATCAGCTCCCAGATCGCGTGGAGCTGCGCCTCGCTCACCGGCTTGTCGAGAAAGCCGTTGTAAGTGCGGGCGGTGCGGAACACCTGATCGAGCGCGGCATCATCGAGCGGCTGGGGCATCGGGACAGAACTTTCGCGTGGTGCGGATCAGGCGGCGCGGACTTCGCTGACTTCGGGCACATAGTGCTTGAGCAGCTGTTCGATGCCGTTCTTGAGCGTCGCGGTGGACGAGGGGCAGCCCGAGCAGGCGCCCTGCATCTTGAGATAGACCACGCCCTCGCGGAAACCACGATAGATGATGTCGCCGCCGTCGTTCGCCACGGCCGGGCGGACGCGCGTCTCGATCAGGTCCTTGATCTGCTCGACGACGTCGGCATCAGCGGGATCATCGCCGTAGTCCACGTCATCGTCCGCTTCGCCGGGGACGACAAAATCCGCTCCGGCAGCGGTGAACAGCGGCGCCTGCGCCACGAAGTGATCGAGCAGCAGCGCCAGCACTTGCGGCTTGAGCGGCGCCCATTCCGAACCTGGCGCGATTGTCACCGCGATGAAGTCGCGCCCGTAGAGCACGCCCGTCACGTCGCCCAGCGCGAACAGCGCTTCCGCCAGCGGCGAGGCTGCGGCGGCTTCGGGCGAAGTGAACTCGCGCGTGCCGGAGGCCATGACGATCTCGCCCGGAAGAAACTTCAGCGTGGCGGGGTTCGGGGTGGTTTCGGTCTCGATGAACATGGCCCAGCATGTAGGCCGCAAAGGCCGGGGGTCAAGGGCTCAATCGGCCCATGTTTCATAGGTTGCGCGAGACGAGCGACCCGCTTGGCTGGAGGCCATTGCCCGCATAAGCGGCGGCGATGGGGGAAGCGGGCGCAGCGCGGCGTTCGCGGTAGAGCGCTTCGAGCCGCTGCGTATCGCGGGCTTCGGCGGAAAAGTGGTTCTCTGACTTGCCCGGTTTGTGGCTGCCGTTGACGCCGAAGGGGCCGGCAGCAGGGTCCGCCGGATCGATATGGCGCTTGGCGCGGTCGACATCGCTGCAATTGCGGCAGACGAAGCCGTTGACCGTGACCGGGGAGGAGTAATCGCCACTGATCGCCATGGCTACCTGTGTAGCCCGCCGATCCCCGACAGCTGGTTTGCAGGTCTTAGGCGCAAATGCGTAGACCGCAGGCACCGCGATGCGTTCAGTGCTGGCGACTGAACCAAGGCTCGATTAAAGGGCCCGCCATGAACATCACGCACTGCGGCCTCAGCCGAATCGCCCTTTCCCTCTCCCTCGCAGCACTGGTCGCAACGCCTGCGCTGGCAGCGCCCCAATCGGCGGCCAAGCCCGTAGCAAAGCCTGCGCCGGTCGCCGCGACCGAGATCCTGCCGGTGCCGCTCAACCCGGTCGTCCCCGCCGCCCAGCGCGTGTGCAGCGCCAAGACGGCATCGGGCCTCGGCACGCGGGTGCTCAAGGATGCCACCGGCGCCAAGCCCGGCGCGTCGGACTACGTCCTCGTCAACTACATCGGCTACCTTGCCACCGATGGCGTCGTGTTCGATCAGAACGCCTCGCAGGCTTTCCCCGCCGGCGGCGTGATCAAGGGCTTTTCCGAAGGCCTCCAGCTGATGAGCAAAGGCAGCGTGTGGCGCTTCTGCATTCCGGCAGCGCTCGGCTATGGCGACAAGGGCACCGGACCGATCCCGGCCAATGCCGATCTCGTGTTCCAGGTCGAACTGGTCGATTTCAAGACCGAAGCCGAAATCAGCGCGATGCGCGCCGAAGCACAGAAGCAGCAGGCAGGCCAGCCGCAGGGCAGCGACGCGGCTGCTCCGGCTGCGAACACGCCGCAAAACTGATATTTGCAATGGCTCTGAAATGAAGGACCAATTCACTGGTCCTTCATTTTTCGCCGCACTATAAAGCGTTCATGGCTTTTCTGTCCCGGTTCGCCCCGCGTTCGCCCCGTGCTCTCGCTCCCGTTCTTTCCGCCGTTCTGATCGGTCTGCTCGGGGCTCCCGCGCCGGTCCTTGCGAAAGCGCCAGCGAAACCTGCGGCGGCCCCCAAGGCGGCAAGTGCCTCAGGCCCCTGGCTCTATCGCGGCAGCGACGTTCCGCAGGACAAGGCGTGGATCTTCGGCGTCCTGCCGAACGGTCTGCGCTATGCGGTGCGCCACAACGGGGTGCCGCCGGGCCAGGTTTCGGTGCGCGTGCTGGTCGATGCGGGCTCGCTTTACGAGACTGATCCGCAGCGCGGCTACGCTCACCTGATCGAGCACCTTACCTTCCGCGATTCGAAGTATCTCAAGGCGGGTGAGGCGATCCCGGCGTGGCAGCGCCTGGGCGCGACCTTCGGCAGCGACACCAATGCCGAGACGAGCCCGACCCAGACCGTCTACAAGCTCGACATTCCCGACGTTTCCCCCGCCAAGCTCGACGAGACCTTCCGCCTGCTCTCGGGCATGATCACTGCGCCGATCTTCACCGATGTCGGCGTGAAGACCGAAGTGCCGATCGTGCTTGCCGAAATGCGCGAGCGTTCGGGCCCGCAGACGCGCATTCTCGATGGCACGCGCGCGGTGTTCTTCGCCGGTCAGCCGCTGGGCGTGCGCTCGCCCATCGGCACCGAGGAAACGCTGAACGCGGCGACGCCGGCCAAGGTGAAGGCCTTCCACGATGCGTGGTACCGGCCCGACAACGCCGTGATCGTGGTGGCGGGTGATGCCGATCCGCAAGCACTGATCGCCCGGATCAAGCAGTGGTTCGGCACGTGGAAGGGCACTGGCAAGCGCCCGCCGCTCCCGGATTTCGGCGCGCCCAAGCCGCCCGTTGGCGGTGATCCGGCCAACCCGGTGGGCGAGGCCAAGGTCATGGTCGAGCCAGACCTGCCGCGCGTATTCAACTATGCCGTGCTGCGCCCGTGGCACAAGGTGAACGACACGATCGTCTACAATCAGGGCCTGATGATCGACCGCCTCGGCATCGCGATCATCAACCGCCGGCTGGAAGGCCGCGCGCGCGCCGGGGGCAGCTATCTGGCCGCTTCGGTCGAATCCCAGCGCATCAGCCGTTCCGCCGACGCGACGCTGGTGACAGTGACCCCGCTGACGGATGACTGGAAAGCAGCGGTCAAGGATGTCCGCGCGGTGATCGCCGACGCACTCGCTACCCCGCCGACCGAAGAGGAAATCGCCCGCGAAGTCGCCGAGTTCGATGTTGCCTTCAAGGTGCCGGTCGAAACGCAGGAAACGCTGGCCGGATCGAAGCTGGCCGACGACATCACCGACGCAGTCGATATCCGCGAGACGGTGGCCAATCCCGATACGGTCTACAGCATCTTCCGCTCGTCGATCCCGCTGTTCACGCCGGGCGCCGTGCTCGAACACACGCGCACGCTGTTCAAGGGCACCGTGGTCCGCTCGGTGATGATCACGCCCAACGCGTCTGATGGCACCGAGGCGGATCTGCGCACGGCCCTGCTTGCGCCGGTCGCGCCGTCTTCAGCCAGCCGCCTCGCCGCCAGTTCGCTGAGCTTCAAGGACCTGCCTTCGATCGGCACACCCGGCAAGCTGGTCAATGCTGAAGGCACCGGTCTGCTCGGGATCGAGCGGATCGAACTGTCGAACGGGGTCAAGGCGCTGCTCTGGCCGAACCAGGCCGAGCCGGGCCGCGTGATCGTGCGCGTGCATTTCGGCGGCGGCTATGCGGTGATCGATCCCAAGGACGCGGTCTATGCCTCGCTGGGCGAGACTGCGCTGATGGATACCGGCTTCGGCACTGTTGGCCGCGAGGACCTTGATCGGCTGGCGACCGGCCGCAAATTGAGCCTCGATTTTGATATCGACGACGCGACGTTCAAGTTCCAGGCCGATACGCGCCCGGCTGACTTGCCTGACCAGCTTTACCTTTTCGCAGCCAAGCTTGCGATGCCGCGCTGGGATCCCAACCCGGTGGTGCGTGCGCAGGCGGCGGCGCGGCTTGCCTACGAATCGACCAACGCCTCGGCTGCCTCGGTGCTCCAGCGTGATGTGGGCTGGCTGCTGAAGGACGGCGATCCGCGCTATGCGGTGCCCAATCCCGCTGAAATGGCCAAGGCCAATCCCGAAGGCTTCCGCCGGGTGTGGTCGGCGCTGCTCAAGCAGGGCCCAATCGAGGTCGACCTGTTCGGCGATTTCAACCGCGATGAAGCCGTGGCCGCGCTCGAGCGCACGTTCGGCGCCTTGCCGCCGCGTGATCCGGCACCTTCGACCGGCTTTGCACCCAAGGTGCCCGCGCCGGTGGGCGATCCGTTGACGCTGAACCACCACGGCGATGCCAACACGGCGGCCGCGCTGGTTGCCTGGCCGACCGGCGGCGGCAGCACCGGCGTCCATGAAGCGCGCCAGCTCGAACTGCTCTCGCAGGTGTTCAACAACCGCCTGTTCGATGCGATGCGCGAGAAGATCGGCGCGAGCTATGCGCCGCAGGTCTATTCGAACTGGCCGCTCGATCTGCCTTCGGGCGGCTTCCTCGCGGCCACCAGCCAGCTGCGCCCGGGCGATCTTCCCGCCTTCTTCGCCGCGACCGACAAGATCGCCGCCGATCTCGCCGCCGCGCCTGCTACGCCCGACGAGATTGCGCGCGTGACCGAACCGATGAAGCAGATGATCACTCGCGCCAGTACCGGTAACGGCTTCTACATGTACCAGCTGGAAGGCGGCGCGCTCGATCCGGACAAGTTCCAGCAGATCCGCTCGATCCTCTCGGACTACAGCGCGATCACGCCTGAGCGCCTGCAGGCGCTGGCCAAGCGCTATCTGGTGCCGGACAAGGCGTGGCGGCTCAAGGTCGTGCCGGGCAAGTGACGATGCAGGGGGCGCAGCGCATCGCCACCTGCCGCTGCGGCCAGCTTACCGCCACTTGCACGGGTGAACCGGTGCGCGTGTCTGTATGCCACTGCCTCGAATGCCAGAAGCGCAGCGGCAGCGCGTTTGCGGTGCAGGCGCGCTGGCCGCATGAGCAGGTCGTGCTGCAAGGCGGGTTCCACGAATGGACCCGCGTGGGGGAGAGCGGCAAGCCTGCAACCTTCCGCTTCTGCCCGGTTTGCGGCGCGACGCTGACGTTCGCTTCCGCCAGCATGCCGGACTTCACCGCCGTTCCCGTCGGCGCATTTGCCGATCCGACGTTCCCGCCGCCGCGCTTCTCGGTCTACGAAATGCGCATGCATCCGTGGACTTCGGTCTCTGGCGAGGACGTCGAGCATTGGGACTAGCGCCGAGTGCCCACGGGGCTGCTTGACCTGAAGATGCTCGCCGATAGGTTCGCTCGCATGATCTTCAGGGAGCACTCCAATGCAGCGTTTCGCCCTCTTCGCAGCACTGGCCTTGGCCGCCACGACGGCCCGTCCGGCGCTGGCGCAAGCCGTGGCTGAGGCGCCCGATCCCTATCTCTGGCTGGAGGAGATCGACTCGCCCCGCGCCATGTCGAGGGTAGAGGCGGAGAATGCCCGCTCGCTCGCCGTGCTGGAGCGCGATCCGCACTACGCAGGCTTTTACGCCGATGCGCTCAAGATTGCCGAGGCGACCGACCGCATTCCCATGCCGCGCCTGATCGGCGGGAAAGTCGCCAATCTCTGGCAGGACGCAACCCACGTCCATGGCCTGTGGCGCATGACCACGCCCGCCGACTACGAGAACGCCGCGCCGGCTTGGCAGACGCTGCTCGATCTCGATGCGCTTTCCGCTGCGGAGAAGAGCAATTGGGTGTGGGCGGGCGCAGACTGCGAACCGCTTGGCGAAAAGCGCTGCCTCGTTGCCCTGTCCGATGGCGGCGAGGACGCCAACACCCTGCGCGAGTTCGATCTCGGAACGCGCTGCTTTGTCGATGGCGGCTTCGTGCTGCCCAAGTCGAAGCAATGGGTCAGCTGGGAAACGCCTGACAGCCTGATCGCCGCGCGCGACTGGGGTGCGGGCACGATGACCGCCAGCGGCTATCCCTTCGTCGTCAAGCGGGTGAACCGCGGGCAGTCGCTGGAGGCCGCGACCGAAGTGTTTCGCGGCAAGCCGGACGACGTCTTCGTGATCCCGGCCAGCTACACTGATGGCGAGGGCCGCACCGAAGTCGTCATCACACGCGGAATCACCTTCTTCGAGGCGGAATTCATCCGTGTCACGGCCAAGGGCACCGCGCCCGTCGCGGTGCCGCGCAAGAGCACGCTCAAGGGCTTGCTGCAGGGGCGACTGATCTTCCAGGTCAACGAGGCGTGGACGCCGCAGGGGGCTGGTGCCATCACGGCCGGCTCGCTGGTTGCAGTAGACCCTGAAGGCAGGGCGCCGCCGGAAGTGATCTTCGCGCCGGGCCCGCGCCAGTCGGTCGATAGCGACGAAGTGCAGGTCACCAAGGGCCGTGTCCTCGCGGCGGTCTACGACAACGTGCGCGGGCGGGCGATGTCGTTCACCCGCACGCCCAGCGGCTGGCAGCAGACTGTGCTCCCCTTGCCCGATAATGCGGCGATCAGCATCGTGGCGAGCGACCGTACCTCCGACACGGCCTATGCGTCAGTGCAGAGCTACCTGCTGCCGACTTCGCTCTGGAAGGTCGACGCCGCCACTAGCAGTGCGGCGCGGATCAAGGAAACCCCGGCGCGGTTCGCGGCAGACGGGCTGGTGACCGAGCAGTTCGAGGCGACGTCGAAGGACGGCACCAAGGTGCCCTACTTCATCACGCACAGCGCCGACATGAAGCTGGATGGCACGACGCCGACGCTGATGACGGCCTATGGCGGCTTCCAGGTCTCCTACACGCCGCACTACAGCGGGATCACCGGCAAGCTCTGGCTGGAGCGGGGCGGCGCGTTCGTGGTTGCCAATATTCGCGGCGGGGGAGAATTCGGCCCGGCGTGGCATGAGGCCGGACTCAAGACCAAGCGGCAGGTGATCTATGACGATTTCGCGGCAGTCGCGGAAGACCTCATGGCGCGCAAGATCACGAGCCCGAAGAAGTTCGGCATCTACGGCGGCTCCAACGGCGGCTTGCTGATGGGCGTCGAACTGACCCAGCGGCCGGACCTGTTCGGCGCGGTCAGCATCCAGATCCCGCTGCTCGACATGCTGCGCTATGAAAAGCTCTCGGCAGGTGCGTCGTGGGTCGGCGAATATGGCACGATGGCCAATCCGGACGAGAAGGCGTTCTGGCTCAAGACCTCGCCCTATTCGAACCTCAAGCGCGGGGTGCCTTATCCCGAGACGCTGATCTGGACGACGACCAAGGATGACCGCGTCGGCCCGGTGCAAGCGCGCAAGTTCGCCGCGCGGATGAAGGAGTACGCCCTGCCCTACCTCTATTACGAGAACACGGCGGGGGGACACGGTGCGGGGGCCAATCTGAAGGAATCGGCACGGACCACCGCGCTCGAAATGGTCTACTTCCACCGCCGCCTGATGGAACCCTGATGGAATAGTGCTTCACGCTCGCCGCCAAACCTTTGCATTTGTGTCCCGGTACCGCTAAACGCGCGCGTCTTTACGAAAGCGAGTACCGTGGCAAGCAACTGGAATGCGAATAGCTGGCGCGCGGCAGAGGCCAAGCACCTGCCCACTTATCCCGATGCAGCGAAGCTCGCTGCGGTCGAGGAAACGCTGACCCGGTTTCCCCCGCTGGTGTTTGCCGGTGAAGCGCGCGCGCTGAAGGCCGATCTCGCCGAAGTCGCGGCTGGCAAGAGTTTTCTGCTCCAGGGTGGTGACTGCGCCGAAAGCTTCGCCGAGTTCCACCCGAACAACATCCGCGACACGTTCCGCGTGCTGCTGCAGATGGCGGTCGTGCTCACGTTCGCCAGCAAGCAGCCGGTCGTGAAGGTGGGCCGCATGGCCGGCCAGTTCGCCAAGCCGCGTTCCTCGCCAGTCGAAAAGATCGGCGATGTCGAGCTGCCGAGCTATCTGGGTGACAACATCAACGGCATCGAGTTCACCTCGGAGAGCCGCATTCCGGACCCGGAGCGCATGCTGCGCGCCTATTCGCAGGCCGCCGCCACGCTCAATCTGCTGCGCGCGTTCTCGACCGGCGGCTATGCCAACCTGCGTCAGGTCCACCAGTGGACGCTCGACCATATCGGCAAGAGCCCGTGGGCGGCGAAGTTCAGCGAAATGGCCGACAAGATCGGCGAATCGCTCGACTTCATGGAGGCCTGCGGCGTCAATCCGGCCACGGTCCCGCAGCTGCAGGGCACCAAGTTCTACACCAGCCACGAAGCGCTGCTGCTGCAGTACGAACAGGCGATGACGCGGCAGGATTCGCTTACCGGCCAGTGGTACGACACCAGCGCGCACATGCTGTGGATCGGTGATCGCACCCGCTTCGAAGGCTCGGCGCATGTCGAGTTCCTGCGCGGCGTGGGCAATCCCATCGGCATGAAGTGCGGGCCAAGCCTGACGCCGGATGCGCTGCTGCGCATGCTCGATACGCTCAATCCGGGGCGCGAGCCGGGCCGGATGACGCTGATCAGCCGCTTCGGACACGACAAGGTCGAAGCCGGGCTTCCTGCGCTCGTCCGCGCCGTCGCGCGCGAAGGGCACCCGGTGGTGTGGTCGTGCGATCCGATGCACGGCAACGTGATCAAGGCGGATAACGGCTACAAGACGCGGCCCTTCGACCGCATCCTCAGCGAAGTGAAGGGCTTCTTTGCCGTCCACCGCGCCGAGGGCACGCATGCGGGCGGCATCCATATCGAGATGACCGGGCAGGACGTTACCGAATGCACCGGCGGCGCGATTGCGATCACGCAGGATGCGCTGGCGGATCGCTATCACACGCACTGCGACCCACGCCTCAACGCGGCGCAGTCGATCGAACTGGCGTTCCTGCTGGCCGAGGCGATCAACCTCGAACGCGCCGAGCGCAAGGCCGAAGCGGCCTGAACGCCTGGACCGAACGCCTAGAGCAAACGCCTAAACTGGCGGCAGTGGGGGCCTGAAATCCTCCTGCCGCCACGGCGCCCGCGGCATTTCCTCGGCGTCGGGCACGGCAAACCGCACGTATCCGAAGAACGTCGCGATCGTGCGCTCTGCGGCATCCATGATCGCGCGGCGGCCATGCAGGAAGCGAGTGTTGTCGAGCACCAGCACGTCGCCCTGCTGCCAGCGCACTTCGGCGGTGAGCGCCTCGCCCGTGGCCTGAATGGCCTGCAGCCACTCTTCGGGCACCGGGGTCAGATCATCGAGCAGCGGAAAGTTGCCGCGCCCGTTGTTGAAGCGGGCAAAGAGCAGGAAATTGCCGAACGCGAGGTCATCCGCAAACATCGGCCGGTGCAGCGCGGGGCGTGAGAACTCGCGTGCGATGCGGCCGTCGGGCATGCGGAAGAAGCGGTATGGCACCAGGCGCGGCGGGGTTGCGAGCAGGTCATCGCTCGGGCTTTCGGTGCCAAACCAGAACCGCAGCAGTTCGGGCCACACGCCCATCACATGCACCAGCCGCCTGCCCTCCAGCCCCTGGCGCACTGGTTCCGGCAGCGCGGTGGCGAGTGCGATTCCGTCGCACAGCGTGGTCTCGCCGCCGGAGCCCGGCGGGCTGAGGCAGCCGAACAGCGCCGCATCGGGCTTCCACGGCTCGCGCGCGAGTTCGGGGTGGAGTGCGAAGGCGTTGGTCCCGCCGTCCACACCCTGAATCGCCTGCGCCGCATCGAGCACCGCGCGGCCCGGCGTTTCGTTGATGACGGCGGTGGCGCACAGGCTGCGGGCGAAGCGGCGGAAGGCATCGAGATCGGCACCGAAACCACGGAACAGCAGCGCGCCGTGGGTCTTGTAGGCGGCTTCGACAGACGCTGCATCGATGGCCTCCAGCGCCTCGCCGCCCGAAGGCGTGAGCACCGCGTAGGGGCGCTTGGGGGCAGGGGGATCGATCTCGGCCATGGCGATTGGGGCCTAACCCACCCCCGACCCCTCCCGCAAGCGGGAGGGGGGGAGAAGGGGAGACTGGCCGCAAGCGGGAGGGGGGAAGAAGGGGAGGCGGGCCGCAAGCGTGAGGGGAGTGCGGCGCTTGTGAAACCTCGCTATGGCATCGGCATGCAGTTCACGCCCGCAGCTATCGCGGCCTCGCCCGATCACTATCTCCATTCGTTCGAAGGCGCGGATGCGGTGATCGTGCCGATGGACCGGGCGGCCTATGCGCGCTCGATCTTTCTCGACGCGCGAATTTCCCCGGCGCGCGATGGCGGTGCGCTGGTGCCCGTTGCCGCGCTGGCCGAAGCCGCGCCGCCGCCGCAGACAACCGCGTGGATCTTCCACGTCGCGCATTGCGGCTCCACGCTGCTGGCCCGTGCGCTGGAGGCCCTGTCGCGCGGCCTCGTCCTGCGCGAACCGATGGTGCTGCGGCAGCTGGCTTTCGCGCCTGATCCGGTGCGGCTGCGGCTAGTGCTCGCCATGCTTTCGCGCCGCTATGATGGGGAGGAGCCGACCCTGATCAAGGCCAACGTGCCGGTCAACGCGCTTCTCCCGCAGATCGTTGCGGCCGATCCGGCGGCGCCGGCGGTCTTTCTCCATCTCGGCCTTGAGGACTATGCGCTGGCCGTCCTGCGCAGCCCGCAGCATCGCGGCTGGGTGCGCGATATCGCGGCCCGGTTTGCCGGGGCACCTGCCGGTGCGAGCGATGCCGAGAGCCTCGCCGCGCTGTGGCTCTGGCAGATGCGGGCCTTCTGCGCCGCGCTGGATGCCATGCCGCAGGCGGTGACGCTCGATGCCGAACGGTTCTACGCCGATCCCGCAGCAACGCTCGCTGCGCTGGCGCCCCGGCTCGGCCGACCGGCAGACCCCGTGCGGATTGCCGAGGTAGCGGACGGGCCGCTGTTCACTACCTATTCCAAGCGCCCCGGCGTCGCGTTCGATAATGCGGCGCGGCTGGAGCGGCGTAGCGCGCTGCTGTGCGATCTTGCGGGCGATCTCACAGACGTGCGCGCAGCTGCGATGCGCGCTGCGGCCGATCTGGCGACGCTCGAAACGCGCATTGCTGCCGCTGCTGTCTGATGTGCTGCGATCCCGCCAGTATGGCGAAAGTCCGGGCTTGAGCGCCGCAGGAAGTCCGCATAGCCTGTTGATTGCAAACAGGAACGCGGGGGCGTGATGGCAGTGGGCTTTCGGAAGCGGTGTGCAGGTGCGGCGGCGTTGATGGCCGCTTTTGCAGCGCTGGCCCCGGCTGGCGCATGGGCGGCTGATCCGCCCGCATCGGCTCCCGCGCCGGTTTCGGCCCCGGTTTCGGCCCCGGTTTCGGCCCCGGTTTCGGCTCCTGTTCCGGCTCCGGTTCCGGCTCCGGCCCCGGTTCCGGCCAGTGCATCGGCTGCGCCAGCAGAGAAGGTCTCGACCGAGATTTTCTCCCAGTTGCCGTTCATTTCCGATCCCAAGCTGTCGCCCGACGGGAGGCTGATCGCCGCGCAAGTCACGCTCGGGGGCAAGACGCTGATCGGGATTTTCGATCCCTCGACCGGCAAGAGCAAGATGCTCAATCCCGGCAAGTCGGTGGAGCTCAACTGGATTCGCTGGGCGGGCAACGACCGCGTGCTGATCAGCCTTGGCCAGACCGTCCCGATCTATGGCGAGGACTTCTGGTCTACCCGCCTGCTCGCCTATGATGTTTCGACGCAGGAACAGCGCTACATCGCCACGAAGCGGGAGGGACTGATCGGGGATGACGTGCTGTGGGTCGATCCCGAGGGCAAGACCGCGCTGATCTCCGTCGGGAGAACCATCTTCGATTATCCCAGTGTGTGGCAGGTCGATCTGGCGACCAGCACGTTCAGGCAGACCATCGGCCAGCGCGACGGCGTGCTCAAGTGGATTGCCGACAATGCCGGTGTGGTGCGCGCCGGGCTGCAGTTTGGTGGGCAAACGTGGAAACTGCTGTACCGCGCCAAGGATGGCGACGACTTCCGCACCGTCGTCAAGGCGGACTATGACGATGATGACGCGTTCTATGATGTCGCGCGCATCTTCCAGGGCAGCGATGAAGGCTATCAGAAGCTGCTCAACGAAAAGACCGGGCGCTATGCGCTGTGGCGGTTCAATTTCGCGACACGCAAGCCGGGCGAGATCGTTTTCGAGGCGCCCGGGGTCGATGTCGACGATTTCGATACCAAGCCGGACAGCCCGGACCTTTGGGCGGCCTACTACACGACCGACCGCTCGCGCGCGCACTGGTTCGATCCCGAGCTTGCCAAGGTGCAGGACGCGATCGACAAGGCCGTGGCCGGAGCGGTGGGGGACCGTGCCGCGACGATCGTGAGCTACTCGCGCGACCGGCTCAGGATGCTGGTGCACCTTGGCGGTTCGAACGATCCGGGCCGCTATTACCTGTTCGATCAGCGCGAAGGGGTGATGCAGCTTTTCGCGCAGTCCAACGAGCAGCTGAAGACGCGGATGCTCGCGGCAACGCGCTACACGTCTTACAAGACGCGCGACGGGCTCGATGTGCCGGCCTATCTCACGCTGCCGCCGGGCCGTACGGCCAAGGGATTGCCGCTGATCATCATGCCGCACGGCGGGCCCTACGGCATCCGTGACAATGGTTCCTACGATGTCGAAGTGCAGTTCCTGGCGAACCGCGGCTACGCCGTGCTTCAGCCCGAGTACCGGGGCTCCGGCGGCTACGGCAAGGCCTTCAGCGAAAAGGGCGAAGGCCAGTGGGGGCGCGCCATGCAGGACGATCTCGATGACGGGATGGACTGGCTGGCTGGGCAGGGCACAATCGATCCCAGGCGCGTCTGTATCGTCGGCAGTTCCTATGGCGGCTATGCGGCACTGTGGGGCGCGGTGCGCAATCCGGAACGCTATCGCTGTGCGGCAAGCTTTGCCGGGGTTTCCGACCTCAAGCGGCAGATGCAGTTTTGGGATAGCATGGCCAGCTCGGGCAAGTCCCGCACCGAATGGCGCAAGACGATCAAGGGCGACAATGCCAAGTTCGACCTGACTTCGGTTTCGCCGCTCTATGCGATCGACAAGCTGAAAGTGCCGGTGCTGCTGGTGCATGGCGATGACGACCAGCGTGTGCCCTACAAGCAATCGAAGCTCTATGCCGATGCGCTGGCCAAGGCGGGCAAGGATTATGAGTTCGTGACGCTGAAGGGTGAGGGGCACGGCTTTTCGAGCAATGCCAACCTCAAGCTGTGGCTCGACAAGCTGGACGCATTCCTCGCCAAGAACAATCCGGCGTCCTGATCCGGTAGCTTGCTCTCGCCAAGCCGGTCGGGATCGGGCAGGTTGAGGGCCATGATCCGCACCTTCTTCGCGACTGCCGCGCTCGCCCCCGCAATACTCGCTCTCGTGGCCGTCCCGACTGCCCATGCCGAAACGGTCTATGTCCGCGCCGGGCATCTCGTCGATCCGGAAGCGGGGGCGGTGCTGGGGCCTCGGCTGCTCAGGGTGGAGGACGGCCGGGTTGCGGCGGTCCTGCCCGATGGCCCAGATGCAGCACCTTTGCCTGATGGCGCGAAGCTGGTCGATTGGTCGGCCTTTACGGTGCTGCCCGGCCTGATCGATTGCCATGTGCATCTGGCCGATACCGAACAGAGCAACAATGTCGCCGAACCGCTGCTCCATTCGCCGATGGAGATTGCCTATATCGGCGCGCGCCATGCGCGGCAGACGCTGATGGCGGGCTTCACGACGGTGCACGATGTCGGCAGCTTCCGCGCCTTCGCCGATGTCGAACTGCGCGATGCGATCAACCGGGGCGACGTGATCGGACCGCGCATGCAGGCCGTCGGCGCCTATGTCACGGTGCCGGGCGGCGGCGGTGAAGTCACCGGGTTCTCGCCGGAAGTGAAGGTGCCGGAGGACATGCGCGCCGGTGTCGTGACCGATGCGGCGGACACCACGCGGCGGGTCAACTACCTGTTCCAGCACGGCGTCGATTCGATCAAGCTGATCGCCACCGGCGCGGTGCTGGCGAGCGGGACCGAGGCGGGGCAGCAGGAACTGACCGAGGACGAAATGCGCGCCGCGGTCGAAGTCGCCGCCGCGCGGCATTCGTGGGTGACGGCGCATGCGCACGGCGCGGCGGGGATCAAGTCCGCCATCCGCGCCGGAGTGCGGGCGATCGAGCATGCCAGCCTGATCGACGATGAAGGCATCGCGCTCGCCAAGGCCAAGGGCGTGTGGCTCGACATGGATGTCTACAACGGCGACTACATCGCGGAGGTTGGCCGGCGCGAGAAGTGGCCGGAGAACTACTTGCGCAAGAACGACGAGACGACCGAGGCGCAGCGGCAGGCTTTCCGCAAGGCCGTCAAGGCGGGTGTGAAGCTCTCGTTCGGGACCGATGCCGGCGTCTATCCCCATGGCGAGAACGCGCGCCAGTTTGCCTACATGGTGCGCTACGGGATGACGCCGATGCAGGCGATCCAGGCGGCGACGACCAGCGCGGCGGAACTGATGGGCTGGAGCAAGGACGTCGGCGCGCTTTCGCCGGGCCACTATGCGGACATGATCGCTGTGCCGGGCGATCCGACGGCGGACATCACGGTGCTGCAAAAGGTGGCGCATGTGATGAAGGGCGGCGAGGTGGTGCGCTGAGATTTTTGTGGGGCGCGCCGGGTGGCGGCTTGCCGTAACCTCCCCGCAAACAAAGCTGGAGGGGAGAGTCTGATGCAGGACGTGATCATCCGTGGCGGCAAGATCGTCGACGGTTCGGGCGGGGCCCCGTTCATCGGCGATGTGGCGTTCAAGGACGGGGTGATCACCGAGATCGGCCCCAGGATTTCCGGCACGGCAAAGCGCGAGATCGACGCGGACGGCCATATCGTCACGCCGGGCTGGATCGACATCCACACGCATTACGATGGGCAGGTCAGCTGGGACGACGAGCTTGCGCCTTCCTCGCACAACGGCGTGACGACCGTGGTGATGGGCAATTGCGGCGTGGGCTTCGCGCCGGTGAAGCCCGGGCAGGAGAAAGAGCTGATCGAGCTGATGGAGGGGGTGGAGGACATCCCCGGCACCGCGCTTTACGAAGGGATCGAGTGGGGCCGCTGGGAGAGCTTCCCCGAGTACATGGACTACATCGCCTCCCGCAAATACGCGATCGACGTGGGGGCGCAGATCGCTCACGGCGCGGTGCGCTATTACGCGATGGGCGAGCGCGGGCGGACAAACGAGGACGCGACGCCGGAAGAGATCGAGCGCATCGCCGACCTTGTCGAGGAAGCCGTGGCGGCTGGCGCGGTGGGCTTTTCCACCTCGCGCACCATCGGCCACCGCGCGCTGTGGGGTGAGCCGGTGCCGGGCACCTTCGCGCCGGAAGAGGAACTGCTGGCCATCGCCCGCCGTTTCAAAAAGCTCGGCAAGGGGGTGATCGAGGCGATCCCGGCGGGCACGGTCGGCAAGCTGGAAGCGCTTGGCGGCGAACGCAGCGAGCCGCTGGCGGAGCTGGAGCTGTTCCGCCGGATTTCCGAGGAAAGCGGGCGGCCGCTGACCTTCACGCTGGTCGAAATCCGCGAATACGCGCCGGACCTCTGGCGCCAGATGCTGGACCGCTGCCGCGAGGCCAATGCGGGCGGGGCGCATCTGTTTCCGCAGGTGCCCTCACGCATCATCGGGTTCATCCACGGCCTCAGCAGCTATCACGCCTTCATGCGCCGCCCGACGTACCTCGAGAAGCTGGCGCACCTGCCGCTGGCCGAGCGGGTAAAGGCGATGCGCGATCCGGAAGTGAAGCGGCAGATCCTCTCCGAACGCGATGTGCCGCATGAAGCGCCGGGTTCGATGCAGAACGTCTACGGCCTGTTCCGGCGCGGGGCGGCGAGCCTCTATCCGCTGACTGAGCCGATCAATCTGGAGGCGGAAAAGTCCGCCTCGATCGGTGCCAGAGCCAAGGCGGAAGGGCGCGACGCGCTGGAATATCTCTACGACGCGATGCTGGAGGATGAGGGCCGCAGCTTCCAGGCGCTGACGCGGGATAATCAGCCCAAGAGCCTTGCCGTGCTGGAGGAAATGCTGCGCCATCCGGACACGGTGACGGGCCTTTCCGATGCCGGTGCCCACGTCACGCTGATCTGCGATGCGACGATGCCGACGACGCAGCTGAGCTACTGGACGCGCGACCGCAAGAGCGGACCGGTGTTGCCGCTTGAGTTCCTCGTCCACAAGCAGACCGCGCGCAACGCGGCGCTCTATGGCTTCAAGGATCGCGGGCTGCTGCAAGTGGGCAAGCGGGCGGACATCAACGTGATCGACTACGAAGGGCTGACCGTTTCGCCCCACGTGGCGCACCACGATCTGCCGGCGGGCGGGACGCGGCTGATGCAGCCGGTGAAGGGCTATGCCGCGACGTTCTGCAACGGGGTGATGATCCGCGAGAACGACGCCGATACCGGGGCGCGGCCGGGGACGCTGGTGCGCAGCTGAGAAGCGCCGATGCCTGTCTCTTTGGGTGGCAAGTTGACGGGGTTGACGCAGTCCTGAGCGAAAACTCGCGCGGCCCGCGTGTCCCGTTTCGGCACCCTTCGGAGCGGCTGAAGCGGGCGGAATTGCGTTGGATTCGCGGGGCATCAGGGGATCATGCCGGAAGGCCGCTGCTGTAGGACAGCGGTTTATAAATAACAGACGCGTCTGTTATTTATTCAGCCGCCAGTCTGGTGCAAGTAGGGTTTTGCGGGCAATCCGGTTGGTGGCATGATGCGGGTATCAGGGTCTGCCGCTTTGAGGAGCCCGCCATGGAATTGCTCGTTCTGGCAGCGGCATTGCCGTCCGCCGCGCCTGACCTGCCGGTAAAGTTCGATCTGGGCATTTCGCGGCCTTGCAAGCCGGATCCGGCGGGCGGCGAGATTGTCGTCTGCGCGCGGCCGGATGCCAATCGGCGCTACCGCTACAGGGACCTTGCCGTGGATGGGCCGCCGCTGCTGCCGCGCGCGGAGATGCAACTGAATGACCGGATGAGCCTGGCCGCTTCGACGGAAAACGCGGATGTTGGCGGGTTTCGGTCGAACCGGGCGATGGTGCGGTTCACGTTGAAGTTCTGAGGGCGCCCGCCTTTGCTGGAATGACGGGGGACTGCGTTTGTGCGGCATGCCCACCCCAACCCCTCCCCCCTTCGACAAGCTCAGGATGAGCGGGAGGGGCTTTAGCGGCTTGCTTTGCGGCGGCGTGAGGGCTTGAATGCGGCGATGGTGAAGACCCCGCGCCTGACACGGCGATCCGCTCTGGCGCTTGGCGCCGCTTCTGCCGCGATACTGGCGGAGGCGCGCCTTGGCGCGGCGACGCCTTCCGGGGCGATCACGGCGCTGCCGGGGCATCGGCTCGCCGCGATGATTGCGGCGCGGCAGGTTTCGGCGGTCGAGGTGATGGCGGCCTATCTCGACCGGATCGAGCGGCTGAATCCCAAGGTCAATGCGGTGATCGCGCTGCAGGACCGGGCGGGACTGATGAAGCAGGCAGACGCGGCGGATGCGGCGGTGAAATCTGGCGCGGCGCTGGGGCCGCTGCATGGGCTGCCGCATGCGGTGAAGGAGCTTTCCGCGGTTGCCGGGCTGCCCTTCACGATGGGATCGCCGATCTTCAAAAGCCAGATTGCGGCGGCGGACGGACTGATGGTCGAGCGGCTGCGCAAGGCGGGCGTGGTCTTTATCGGCAAGACCAATTCGCCCGAGTTCGGGCTTGGCAGCCACACGTTCAATCCGGTGTGGGGGACGACGCGCAATCCGTGGGACCTGACGCGTTCCGCGGGCGGGAGCACCGGCGGCGGCGCGGTGGCGCTGGCGCTCGATCTGGTGCCGCTGGCGGACGGCAGCGACTATGGCGGATCGCTGCGCAATCCGGCGGGGTGGAACAGCGTGTTCGGCTTGCGCCCGAGCCTGGGCCGGGTGCCCAATGATACGCCGGACGACTGGCTGACCTCGATGGGCGTGGCGGGGCCGATGGCACGCTCGGCGGCCGATCTGGCGCTGCTGTTTTCGGTGCAGGCGGGGTTCGATGCGCGCAGGCCGATGATGCTGGAAGGCAGCGGCGAGGCCTACCGCGCCATCAAGCCCGAGGCGATGAAGGGCAAGCGGATCGGCTGGGCGGGCGATCTGGGCGGCGCGGTGCCTTATGAGCCGGGTGTGCTGGAGACCTGCCGCAAGGCGCTGGCGCGCTTCGAGGATATGGGCGCGGTGGTGGAAGATGCCGTGCCCGATTTCCCGGTGGAGCAGGCGTGGCAGGCCTTCGTGAAGCTGCGGCATTGGCAGCAGGGTGGCAATCTGCTGGCGCTTTACAACGATCCCGCCAAGCGCGCGCTGCTGAAGGACGCGGCGATCTGGGAAGTGGAGGGGGGCCTTGCGCTTTCCGCCTTCGAGGTGAACGCATGGAGCACGGTGCGTAGCGGCTGGAGCCGGTCGGTGGCGAAGCTGTTCCAGCGCTATGACTACTGGGTGATGCCGACCTCCCAGCTGTTTCCATTTCCGGCGGAGTGGACCTATCCCAAGGCAATCGCGGGCAGGACGATGCGCACTTATCACGAGTGGATGATGGCGACCTGCCTGGTGACGCTGACGGGGATGCCGACCGTGGCCGTGCCGGCGGGGTTCGGCCCGAGCGGGCTGCCGATCGGGCTGCAGATCGCGGCGCCTGTCCACGCCGACGCCGAATGCCTTGCGGTGGCGGCAGCGTGGGAAGCGGTGAGCGGGGATATTCTGGCGCGCAAGGCGGTGCTGGCTTAGTGCCCGCCCTTCACGACATGGAGCACGCCGGCAATCACGGTGCCTAGCGCAAGGCCGATGGTGCCGCTGATCGCGACGTCGGCCAGCCATGCGGTGAAACCTTCATGGAGGCCGAGCCATTCGGGCGGATGCAGGCCGGCGCCGTGGACGACGATCTGGCCGCCGACCCACAGCATCGCTGCTGTGCCGATCGTGGCGAGCGCGGTGAGGACGTGGGGCATCGCCTGCACCAGGCTGCGGCCGAGCGCACGCGTGGCGGCGCCTTCGCGTTTGGCGAGGTTGAGGCCGATATCGTCCATCTTCACGATCAGGCCGACCGCGCCGTAGACCAGCGCGGTGATTGCGATGGCGACGATGACGAGCGCCGAGGCGCGCAAGGGCAGCCCCTCACCGGCGACTTCATTGAGCGCGATGACCATGATTTCGCCCGAGAGGATGAAATCGGTGCGGATCGCGCCTTTCACCATGGTTTCCTCGTGCCCGGGTTCGGCCATTTCCTGCGCTTCGGCGGCGAGATCGGGCTTGTGAGTGAGCGCGTGGATGACCTTTTCCGCGCCTTCAAAGCAGAGGAACGCGCCGCCAGCCATCAGGACCGGAGTGATCACCCAGGGCAGCAGGACCGACAGCAGGAGGATGACCGGCGTGATCACCACCAGCTTGTTGAACAGCGATCCGCGCGCGATGCGCCAGATGATCGGCAGTTCGCGGTCGGCCGTGAAGCCGGTGACATAGCGCGGGGTGACCGCGGTATCATCGACGACCACGCCGGCGGACTTGACCGCCGCCTTGCCCGCCGCCGCGCCGACATCATCGAGCGAGGCGGCGGCGACTTTTGCGATGGTGGCGATATCGTCGAGAAGGGCTGCTAATCCGCCGGGCATGACTGGTCCTGTTGGTGGTCAGGCCCGACGGTAGCGGGGGGGCGGGGGATAGGGCAAGGGCCCTTGCCCGCGCGTTCAGATCCGCAGCTGGCTGCCGAGTTCCACCACGCGGTTGGTGGGGAGCTTGAAGAAGTCCATCGCGCTTTCGGAGACCTTGAGCATCCACGCGAAGAGCTGTTCGCGCCACAGCGCCATGCCGGGGACGGCGCGGCAGGCGATCAGCTTTTGCCGGCTGAGGAAGTAGCTGGTGTGGAGCGGCTCGAACACGAGGTCCGTCTGCGTGGCGGCGGCGGCGAGATCGCGGGGGATGTCGACGTCTTCCATGAAGCCATAATGCAGCACGACGCGGTAGAAGCCGTGGCCTTCGGCGTGGAATTCGGCGCGGCGTTCGGGGTTGACCTGCGGCACGTCTTCCACCTGCACGGTGAGCAGCACGACGCGTTCGTGGAGCACCTGGTTGTGCTTGAGGTTGTGCAGCAGCGCGGCAGGGAGCGCCTCGGGAGAGGCGGAGAGGAACACGGAGGTGCCGCGGACGCGGTGGATGGAAGCGGCGGTCGACTTGATGAACACGGCGAGCGGCAAGCTGTCTTCCAGCAGGCTTTCGCGCATCAGGCGGCGGCCGGTGGCCCAGGTGGTCATCACGGTGAAAATGATCAGGCCGACGAGGATCGGGAACCACGCGCCTTCGAACAGCTTCGCGAAGCCCGAGGCGAGCAGGATCAGATCGATGGTGATGAAGGTGACGAAGCCAACCACCCCGCGCCAGACCGGTGCGCGCCAGATGCGGAACACGACGACATACTGCATCAGCGTGGTGATCAGCATGGTGGCGACGACGGCAAGGCCATAGGCCGGGAGCATCGCGGACGAGGCCTGGAAGCCGATGACGAGCATGCCGACCATCACCGCCAGCGCCCAGTTGATCGCGGGGATATAGATCTGCCCTTGCGCGTGGCTGGAGGTGTGGAGGATCCGGAGGCGCGGCAGGAAGCCGAGCTGGATTGCCTGCTGCGTGACCGAGAAGGCGCCCGAGATCACTGCCTGGCTGGCGATGATCGTGGCGAGTGTGGCAATCACGAGCAGCGGGATCGTCAGGTTCGCCGGGACCATGTGGAAGAACGGATTGTCGATGAATTCGGGGTGCTTCAGCAGCATCGCCGCCTGGCCCATGTAGTTGAGCATCAGCGCGGGCACGCAGATCGAGAGCCAGGCGATGGTGATCGGGATGCGGCCGAAGTGGCCCATATCGGCATAGAGCGCCTCGGTGCCGGTGATCGCGTAGACGATGGCGCCCAATGAGAGGAACGAGAACAGCGGATGCGCGGCGAAGAACCGCACCATCCAGATCGGATTGAGCGCGCCGAGCACTTCGGGCGTCTGCGCGATATGGACGACGCCCATCGCGGCGATCGTGGCGAAGTAGACGAGCATGACGTGGCCGAACAGGCGGCCGACCTTGTCGGTCCCGCGGCTCTGGATGGCGAAAAGGCCGATCAGGATGGCGAGCGCAATCCACACGATCCATGGCTTGAACGCGGAACTGACAACGCCGAGACCTTCGACGGCGGAGATGACTGAAATGGCCGGCGTGAGCATGGCATCGGCGAAGAACAGCGCGGTGGCGAAGAGTGCGCCGGTTACGAGCCAGCGCTTCGGGGCGGCATCGCCCAGTTGGCGGTGGATCAGCGCATAGAGCGCGAGGCTGCCGCCTTCGCCCTTGTTGTCGCAGCGCATGACGATGAACACGTACTTCACCGTGACAACGAAGACGAAGGCCCAGAAGATGAGGCTGACAATGCCGTAGAGATCGGTGATCGTGGTGGAGAGGTGGTAGCGCGGATCGAGCGTGGCTTGCAGGGCATAGAGCGGGCTGGTGCCGATATCGCCGAAAACGACGCCGAGTGCGCCGAGGGTCAGCGCGGCGCGGCTGCCGCCGTGGGTGGCTGGGAGTGAGGGTGAGGGTAAGGGTGAGGCCGAAGGATCGGCTGTGGCTGGCTGGGTCATGCCGCGCGATCTGCGCTTTCAGGGCATTAAGTTTCCATGTGGATTGCAGCGGAAGGGCGGGACTTGAGACTGCGCATGGCCTAGGGTGCTGCCATGAGCCCGACCGAGCCTGCTGCGATTGCCGTGCCCCCGCCGCGGGCGGCGTGGAAGGGCATGAGCACGGTGCTCGCGATGTTTGCGGCGGCGACGGCGATCGGCTTTGCCATAGCGGGGCAATGGGGGCGGGCGCCGGTGGTGCTGCTCTACCTGCCGCCGGTGCTGGCGGCGGCGGTGCTCGTGGGGCGGGGGCCTGCGCTGCTGGCGGCTGTGACAGCGACGCTGGCGTACAATTTCTTCTTCACCGAACCTTACTACACGCTGCTGATCCGTGATCCCGGCGATGCGGTGACGGCGGCGATGCTGCTGCTGGTGGGGCTGGTGACGAGCCATCTGGTCACCTCGCTGCGCGTGGCTGGCGAGATCGCCGCATTCCATGCGGGGCGCAACGCGACGATTGCCGGGTTTGCCCGCCGGCTGCTGTCATGCGCGGACGACCGGGCGATTGCGGATGTTGCAGCGGGCGAACTGGCTGCCATTTTCGATTGCCATGTCTGTGTTGTGGCGGGGGACGAGCCACGGTTGCTGGCGGGGACGGCGGGCGTGGGCACGCTTAGCGCAGCGGACCTTGGCGTGGCCGGGCAGGCGCTGGCACAGGGCGTGCCGGCGGGCCGCGCCATTTCGGGCGGGAGCCTGACCGATTGGCAGTTCCATCCGGTCTCCGCAGCGGCGCGCACGCTGGCGGCTGTGGGCCTTGCGCGCAGCGACGGGATGCCGCCGGTCGAACCCGCGCGGATGGACCTGCTCGCGAACCTGATCGATCAGATGGCGCTCGCGCTGGAGCGGGCGCGCCTGGAAAGCGCGGGGCGCGAGAATATCGTGCTGCGCGAGCGGGATGACCTGCGCTCGGCGCTGCTGGGTTCGATCGGCAACGATATCCGGCCAAGGCTGCATGGCATCGCGGCGGGCTTGCGCAAACTGCAGCGGGCCGGGAGCGCGGAGCCGCATGTGCTGCACGAGATCGCGGGGGAGACCACCAAGCTGACGGGCTTCATCGAGAACCTCGCCGATCTGGACCTCACGCAGAATCAGGACCCGATCACGGTCGGCGTCGTGGCGATTGACCTGTACAGGCGCGTGGTGACGCATGGCGGCGAGCCTGTGCACCTGACGCCCAAGGAGTTCGCCGTGCTGGCCGAACTCGCGCGCAATGCGGGCCGCGTGTTGACGCACCGCTATCTGCTGCGCGCGGTGTGGGGGCCGGCGCATGAGGACCACGTCGACTACTTGCGCGTAGCGGTGAGCGCGCTGCGCAAGAAGCTGGGCGAGGGCGTGATCCTCAACGAGCCGGCAGTGGGCTACCGGCTCCCCTTTCAGTCGGACCAGTAGAGCCGCATCGGGTTGTCGATGAGGAGCCTCTGCTGGAGCTCAGCGGTCGGGGCGATGCGGGGGATCATGTCGACGAGGTGGCCGTCGTCGGGGATCTCGGTTTCCATGTTGGGGTGCGGCCAATCGGTACCCCAGAGGCAGCGGTCCGGATAATCGGCGACGAGCGGGGCGACGGCGGCGGCGAAGGCATCCCACGGATCGCCCGCGCCGCCTTCCTTGATTGCGTCCAGACGGTCGGGGCAGGTGGCCTTGAACCAGATATCCTCGCGCGCATCGAGGAGGGCGCGGAAGGCGCGCATGTCGGGGCCATCGGGGCCCTGGCGGACATCCGGGCGGCCCATATGGTCGATCACGAGCGGGACAGGGATCGCGTCCATGAACGGGCGCAGTTCCTCGAGGATATCGGCCTCGAAATAGATCACCACGTGCCAGCCCTTGGGGAGGCGCTGGGCGACTTCGAGGAACTTGTCCTTGGGCGCATCGTCCACAAGGCGCTTGAGGAAGTTGAAGCGGATGCCGCGAATGCCGCCTGCGTGGAGCGCGGCGAGATCGGCTTCGGAAATGGCGGGATCGACGACCGCGACACCGCGTGCGAGGCCATTGGACTTGGCGATGGCATCGAGCGTGGCGGCGTTGTCGGTGCCGTGGCAGCTGGCCTGCACGATGACGTTGCGGGCGAAGCCGAGATGATCGCGCAGGGCGAACAGCTTGTCAGGGCCAGCGTCCTCAGGGAGGTACTTGGCCTTGGCGCTGAAGGGGAACTGGGCCATCGGGCCGAACACGTGGCAATGCGCATCGACGGCGCCGGGGGGCGGAGTGTAGCGCGGTTTTGAGGGGGCGGCGTGCCAGCTGGTGATGCGGTTGGTCATCTGGTTCATCCGTTTGTGCCAGCGTGCTTCGACAAGCTCAGCACGAGCGGGAAAAAGTGCAAATCCCCAGACCCGCTCACCCTGAGCTTGTCGAAGGGTGTGAGAGCGGCCTCAGCCAAAGACGATGCCGTCCATCAGCTTGCGCGCGGTGCGTAGCAGGGCAGCGGTGCGGACGGCGCCGGTTTCGTCGGTTTCGAGGACGCAGCTCATTTCGCCGGTGGGGTGTTCGACCGAGAGGAGCTTGCGCTGGCCTTCGGGGATCACGGCGACTTCGGCGGCGGGGGAGCCGGGGATCAGGCAGGCGGTGGCGACGCTGACCGCGCCGAGGACGCCGATGGTGGCGTGGGCGCGGTGGGGGATGAAGCTGCGCACGGTGACCGCACCGCCGTGCTTGGGCGGGGCGACGAGCATCATCTTGGGGACGGATTTGGCCGTCACGTCGCCGAGGTTCATGCGTTCGCCGACGGCGAGGCGGATGGCTTCGATCTTGGCTTTCAGGTCGGTCGCATTGTCGAGCCAGTCGCGGTCCTCGTAGCCGGTGATCCCGACATCCTCGGCCTTCATCACGACGCAGGGCATGCCGTTGTCGATGAGCGTGACGGGGACGCCGCCCACCACATCGACGGCATTGCCGGTGGGGAGCAGCGCGCCGCAGGAGGAACCAGCGGTGCCCGTGAATTCCAATGGCACGGCGGCGTGGGTGCCGGGGACGCCGTCGATCTGCGCATCGCCCTTGTAGTTGACGGTTCCGCCGGGTGTCTGGACCGTGGCGACGGCGACCTGGCCGGTGTTTTCCATATAGATCGACACGCGGGTCTCATCGCCGGTGGGGGCGACGAGGCCCCGCTCGATGGCGAAGGGGCCGATCCCGGCGAGGATGTTGCCGCAGTTCTGCGCGTCCGTCACGATGGCCTGATCGACGAAGACCTGCAGGAACAGGTAATCGATGTCGATGCCTTCGCGGGTGGATTTGCTGACGACCGCGACCTTGCTGGTGAGCGGATCGGCGCCGCCCATGCCGTCGATCTGGACGGGGTCGGGGCTGCCCATCATCGCGAGGAGGAAGGCATCGCGGGCGGCGGTATCTTGCGGGAGGTCATCCTTGAGGAAGTAGCCGCCCTTGGATGTGCCGCCGCGCATCCACATGCAGGGGGCGGAATGAGAACTCATGCAAACAGCTCCGTTCGTGTCGAGCGAAGTCGAGACACCTGCGCGCCCGTGTCTCGACTTCGCTCGACACGAACGGGAGGGGGTGTTGTCCCCCTTTTTACACGTACCTGAGCCCTTCCTTTTCGAGGCGTTCGCGCATCTTGTACATGTCGAGGCCGAGGACGCCGGCGGCGAGCTTGGCGCGCTTTTCGCCTTCGTTGGCTTCGCGGGCCTGCGCGGCCTTGAGCACGGCTTCGGCATTGGCGCGGGGAACCACGCAGACGCCGTCGTCATCGGCGACGATCACATCGCCGGGGTTTACGAGGGCATTTGCGCAGACGACGGGGACGTTGACGCTGCCGAGCGTGTTTTTGACGGTGCCCTGCGCGTAGATCGCCTTGGACCAGACGGGGAAGTTCATTTCCGTAAGATCGCGCACATCGCGCACGCCGGCATCGATGACGAGGCCGCGGCAGCCGCGGGCCTGTGCGCTGGTGGCGAGAAGGTCGCCGAAATAGCCGTCTTCGCAGGGGGACGCGGGGGCGAGGAGGAGGATGTCGCCAGCCTTGAGCTGCTCGATGGCGACGTGGACCATCCAGTTGTCTCCCGGAGGGGCGCTGATGGTGAGTGCGCTGCCCGCGATCCGCGCGCCGCGATAGATCGGGCGCATGTAGCTGGCGAGGAGGCCGGTGCGCCCTTGCGCTTCGTGGACGGTGGCGACGCCGCAGGCGGCGAGGCCGTCGATCACGGCCGGATCGGCGCGTTCGATGTTCTGGACGACGATACCGGACATGGGCTTCTCCCGAATTGCGTGGTTGGCGCTTCCTTCGGCTTCCCGCGCGAGCGGGGCCAATGCAATGTTTGGCGCGGGGCATAAGGAAATGCTAAGCGAGGAGGGATGACCGAACCGGCCTACAACATTCGGCACTACGCCGCCTTTGCTGCAACCGTGCGCCATGGGAGCGTGACGCGGGCGGCGCGGGCAGTGAATTTGACGCAGCCGGCGCTGACGCAGGCGATTGCGCGGCTGGAGGCGGAATTGGGCTGCGTGCTGTTTGAGCGCGGGTCCGGCGGTATGGCGCCGACCGAGCCCGCGCGGCTGCTGGCGCCGCGTGCAGAAGCGGCGATTGCGCAGATTGGTTCGCCGCGCGTGACGGGGACGCAGGTGCGGGCGTTTCTGGCGTTGGCGCGGAGTGGTTCCTACGCCGGGGCGGCGGAATCGACGGGGCTTTCTGCGGCTTCGCTGCACCGGGCAGTGGCCGATCTGGCGGTGGCGCTGGGGACGCGGCTGGTGGATCGGCGCGGGCGGCGGGTGTTGCTGACGCCGCAGGGCGAGCGGCGCGCGCGGGGGTTTGGCTTGGCGATGGCGGAACTGCGCAGCGGGCTTGCCGAAGTGGCGGCGTGGCAGGGCAAGGCGGCGGGGCGGATCGTGGTGGGGGCGATGCCCTTGAGCCGCGCGCGGTGGTTGCCAGAGACGATCCTGCGGTTTCATTCAGGCCATCCGGGGGTTGCCATCGCGGTGGTCGAGGGGAGCCATGCGGAGCTTGCCGGGCCGCTGCGCGATGGTGAGATCGACTTGATGCTGGGGGCGCTGCGGGAAGGGGCGGTGCTGGAGGATCTGCGGCAGGAGCCGGTGTTCGAGGATAGCCCGCAACTGGTGATGCGGGCGGGGCATCCGTTGCTCGAGGCCGGGGCGGTGGATGCACGGCTCGCCGATTATCCCTGGGTGCTGCCCGCGCGGGGGACGCCGCTGCGGCAGTATTGGGAAGGCATGATGCGTGCGGCGGGGGCGGAGCCGCCGGAGGTCGGGATCGAGTGCGGTTCGGTGCTGACGGTGCGGCAATTGCTGCTGGGATCGGATGCGCTGACATTGCTCAGCCCGGCGCAATTGGCGGTGGAATTGCAGGCCGGGGTGCTGGCGAGCCTGCCGACGCCTGCGCCGGTTCTGCGGCGGATCGGGATCACGACGCGTGAGGGGTGGCAGCCGACCGGTCCGCAAGGCGCGTTTCTGGCGCTACTGCGCGAAGTAGCGGGACAAGGTTTCGCATAAACTTATAGGCTCGCCAAGAATTGCATTTGTTTGGCCTTCGCGCGCGACGCAGGAGGGCGGGCATGGAGAGTTTGCCAGAAACCATGATTGCTCTGATCGGCTTTGGTGAGGCCGGGTCGACGTTTGCGGAGGCGGCTGGCTGGGAAGCCGGCGCGGCGGCTTATGATGTGCTGCCTGCGCGCCGCGCGGCGATGGAAGCGGCGGGGGTGCTGGTTTGCGCCACGGCGGATTGCGCGCTTTCGGACGCGGACATGGTGCTTGTCCTGGTGACGGCGGATGCGGCGCTGGCGGCGGCGAAGGACTATGCCGCGCTGCTGAAGCCCGGCGCGCTGTGGTGTGACATGAATTCGGTGGCGCCCGATACCAAGCGCGCGGCGGCGGTGGCCATCGAGGCGGCGGGCGGGCGCTATGTCGATGTGGCGGTGCTGGCGCCGGTGAACCCCGCGCGGATGAATGTGCCGCTGCTGGTTTCGGGCGCGGCGGCCGATGAGGCAGCTGAAGCGCTGCGCGGTGCGGGGTTTGCGAATGTGCGCGTGGTGGGGGCCGAGGTCGGCCGGGCCAGTGCGATCAAGATGATCCGTTCGGTGATGGTCAAGGGCATCGAGGCGCTCACGGCGGAGATGATGCTGGCGGCGGAGGCTGCAGGCGTGACCGATGAAGTGCTTTTGTCGCTCGATGCCAGCGAGAAGGCGCAGGGCTGGACGGCTCGCGCGGCCTACAATCTGGAGCGCATGACGACACATGGGCTGCGGCGCGCGGCCGAGATGGAGGAAAGCGCGAAGACGCTCGCCTCGCTCGGCGTCGAGCCGGTGATGACCAATGGCACCGTGCGCAGGCAACGCGAGATGGCGGGCAAAAAGGATTCAGCCCCACATCCGTTCGTGTCGAGCGAAGTCGAGACACCAGACGCGGCGTCTGGTGTCTCGACTTCGCTCGACACGAACGGGTTGGGTAACGGAGTATTGGTGAAATGATCATCGACTGCCATGGCCACTATACCGTGCTGCCCAAGGCGCACGACGAATGGCGCGAGGCGCAGAAGGCGGCGTTCAAGGCGGGGACGCCGTGTCCGCCATACCCCGAGATTTCCGACGACGAGATCCGCGCGACGATCGAGGCGAACCAGCTGCGCCTGATCAAGGAGCGCGGGGCGGACATGACGATCTTCTCGCCCCGGGCCAGCGCGATGGCGCCGCATGTGGGGGATCAGTCGGTCGCGGTGCCGTGGGCGCAGGCGTGCAACAACCTGATTGCGCGGGTGGTGGGGCTTTATCCCGAGACCTTTGCGGGCGTTTGCATGTTGCCGCAATCGCCCGAAGCGGACCTGACCTCCTCGATCGCGGAGCTGGAGCGCTGCGTGACGGAGCTCGGCTTCATCGGCTGCAACCTCAATCCCGATCCGGGTGGCGGCTTCTTCAAGCATCCGCCGCTGACCGATCCGTACTGGTTCCCGCTCTACGAGAAGATGGTGGAGCTGGACGTGCCCGCGATGATCCACGTTTCGGGATCGTGCAATCCGGCGCAGCACGCGACGGGGGCGTACTACATCGCGGCGGATACCATCGCGTTCATGCAACTGCTGGAAGGCGATCTCTTCGCGAAGTTCCCGACGCTGCGCTTCATCATTCCGCATGGCGGCGGCGCGGTGCCCTATCACTGGGGGCGCTATCGCGGGCTGGCCGACATGCTCAAGAAGCCGGACCTGCAGAGCCATCTGATGAACAACGTGTTCTTCGATACCTGCGTCTATCATCAGCCGGGGATCAACCTGCTGGCGGACGTGATCGAGACCAAGAACATCCTGTTCGGCAGCGAAATGGTCGGCGCGGTGCGCGGGATCGATCCGACGACGGGGCACTATTTCGACGACACCAAGCGCTATGTCGATGCGCTCGATATCACCGACGAGGCGCGCCATGCGATCTTCGAGGGCAATGCCCGCCGCGTCTATCCGCGCCTCGATGCGCGCCTCAAGGAGATGGGCAAGTGAGCGAGCAGACCAAGCCGAGCACGGACATTCATGCCTATCTGGCGGAGCTCGAGGATATTCCGGGCACGCGCGTCTATACCGCCGCGCGGGCGCGGAAGGGATATCACATCAACCAGTTCGCGATGAGCCTGATGAAGGGTGACAACCGCGAGCGCTTCAAGGCGGATGAGCGGGCCTATCTGGATGAATGGCCGATCTCGGATGAGGCCAAGCAGGCGCTGCTCAAGCGCGACTACAACACGCTGCTCGACCTTGGGGGGAACGTCTATTTCCTCTCCAAGTTGTTTTCGACCGATGGCCTCAGCTTTGCCGAGGCGGTGAGCACGATGACCGACATGACGTTCCCGGAATATCGGGACATGATGCTGAAGGGCGGGCGCTCTCCCATCGGCAATCGCTCGATCAAGGGGGGCTACTGACATGGCGCGTTTGACTGCTGGCGTGGGTTCGAGCCACGTGCCGCTGCTGGGCGTGGCCGTCGATCAGGGCAAGACCGGGGACGACTACTTCGGCCCGATCTTCAAGGGTTATGAGTGGACCCGCGAGTGGGAGAAGGCCGAGAAGCCGGATGTGATCGTGCTGGTCTACAACGACCATGCGAGCGCGTTCGACATGAAGATCGTGCCAACGTTCGCGATTGGTTGCGGTGAGCTTTACAAGAGCGCCGACGAAGGCTGGGGTCCGCGCCCGGTGCCCGATGTGGAAGGCCATGCCGACCTTGCCTGGCATATTGCCCAGAGCCTGATCCTCGATGATTTCGACATGACGATCATCAACGAGATGGACGTCGATCACGGCCTCACCGTGCCGCTTTCGATGATGTTCGGGCAGCCGGATAAGTGGCCGGTGAAGGTTGTGCCGCTGGCGGTGAACGTGGTGACCTACCCGGTGCCTTCGGGCAACCGCTGCTGGGCACTGGGCGAGGCGATTGCCCGCGCGGTGGCGAGCTTCCCCGAGGATCTCAATGTGCAGATCTGGGGCACGGGCGGGATGAGCCACCAGCTGCAGGGGCCGCGCGCGGGGCTGCTCAACCGCGAGTGGGACAACAAGTTCCTCGACATGCTGGAAAGCGATGACGACGCTGCGCGGTGGATTCCGCATATCGAATACCTGCGCGAGACCGGCAGCGAGGGGATCGAGATGGTGATGTGGCTGATCATGCGCGGGGCGCTGGGCAAGAAGGTGAAGACCCTGCACCGCCATTATCACATTCCGTGCAGCAATACGGCGATCGGGCACATCGTGCTGGAGCCTGCTGATTGAAAAATAGGGACAGTCCCTGTTTTTTGCCGATATTTTAGTAACTAACGCATCTTCCGGTCGTTCCCAAAAATAGGGACTGTCCCCAATTTGTGAGGGTAGCATGAGAATAGCACTCGCCGGTGCCGGCGCTTTTGGTGAGAAGCACCTTGATGGGCTGAAGAAGATCGAGGGGGTGGAGATCGTCTCCATCATCTCGCGCACGGGCGAGCAGGCCGCCGCTGTGGCCGCGAAGTATGGTGCGAAGCATAGCTCGACCGAGCTTGAGGATGCGCTGGCGCGCGATGACGTCGATGCGGTGATCCTCTGCACGCCGACGCAGATGCATGCCGCCCAGGCGATTGCCTGCATGGATGCGGGCAAGCACGTGCAGGTCGAGATTCCGCTGGCGGACAGCTGGGCGGACAGCGAGGCGGTGGTCGCGAAGGCGAAAGAAACCGGGCTGACCTGCATGGTCGGGCATACGCGCCGCTTCAATCCGAGCCACCAGTACGTGCACAACAAGATCAAGGCGGGCGAGTTCAACGTCCAGCAGATGGACGTGCAGACCTACTTCTTCCGCCGCCGCAACATCAACGCCAAGGGCGAGCCGCGGTCGTGGACCGACCACCTGCTGTGGCACCACGCGGCGCATACGGTGGACCTGTTCGCCTATCAGGCGGGCAAGATCGTCAAGGCCAACGCGCTGCAGGGGCCCAAGCACCCCGAGCTTGGCATCGCGATGGACATGTCGATCCAGCTCCTGAGCGAGACCGGCGCGATCTGCACGCTCTCGCTCTCGTTCAACAACGACGGGCCGCTGGGGACGTTCTTCCGCTATATCGGCGATACGGACACCTATATCGCGCGCTACGACGATCTGGTGAACGGCAAGGAAGAGCCGATCGACGTGAGCCATGTCGATGTCTCGATGAACGGGATCGAGCTGCAGGACCGCGAGTTCATTGCGGCGATCCGCGAAGGGCGCGAGCCTAATTCGTCGGTGGGCAAGGTGCTGGACTGCTACCGCGTGCTGGGTGAACTGGAGACGCAGCTGGCGGGGTGATGGCGGCGCTGCGCCTGATGCTTCGACAAGCTCAGCATGAGCGGGTTGGGGGTCGGTACACTGCCAACGCCAACTTCGTCATTGCGAGCGCAGCGAAGCAATCCGGAGCGGGTGTGCGCTGACGCTCTGGATTGCTTCGCTCCTCGCAATGACAAGGGTTTGGTGGAACGGGCGAAGCGGGAGGCCCAAGCGATGGAAGCGCTGATTGCCTATTCGGGACGCCGGTTTGCCCGCCCGCGGTATTACGCCAACGCCCATGTGCGTGATGAGGTGGATATTGCGCCGGTGCTGATGCCGGTGCTGGATGGGCGCGCTGCCGCGACGACCATCGACCGCGAGGGGTTTGCGATGGTGCCACACCGGAGCGCGGTGCGCGATTTCCGGGACCGCGAGGAAGTGGCGCGCGTGCATATGCGCGAGATCGAGGAACTGGTGCAGGAGCAGACGGGGGCGGATTTCGTCCATGTCGGCGCGCCGGGGCTGCTGCGGTTTTCGGAGCGGTCGGGGCTGGCGGGAAGCCTCAACAATTCGATGCCCGCGCGGTTTGCGCATATCGATATTTCGGACCTGACGGCGGGCCAGTTCGCCGAGCGGGGCGCCCAAGGCCGGCCCTATGCCCGCTGCGCGCATTACAACGTGTGGCGCGCACTTTCCCCGGCGCCGCAGGACGTGCCACTGGCGCTGTGCGATGCGCGGACCCTGGCGCCGGAAGACCTGATCGCCGCCGATGCCGTGTTCGACGAGCCGGGGAAGCCTGAGTGGTCGTTCGAGGGGCTGGTGGTGGCGCACAATGCGGCGCACCGCTGGCATGCGTTTCTCGATCTGACGGCGGACGAGGCGATCCTGTTCAAGACGCATGACAGCGATTCCGGCCGGGCACACCACGTCCCCCATGTCGCTTTCGACCTGCCAGGATGCCCCGCCGATGCGCCGCCACGGGTGAGCATCGAGATGCGCGCGACCGCGTGGTGGTGGCGCTGACGCAACAGTCCAGTTCCTATTTCAAAGCGTTTCACAACACTGTTGCGTCCCTCTCCAGAATTGTTATGACTCATACCTGATCGACCGGGCAGACCGGCGACACAAGGGAGGGTGACCATGGCCAGATTGACGGCCGCGCGGCGCGTAGCACGCTTGCTCGGCATGACCGCAGCTATCGTTTCCGTGCCTGCCTTTGCGCAGGACGCCGCACCACAGACGGCAGGCGATACCGCTGCCAACAATGTGAACGCGCAGGAAATCGTCGTCACCGCGCAGTTCCGCGCGCAGAAGCTGCAGGATACGCCGCTGGCGATCACCGCAGTGAATGCCGCAGTGCTTGAAGCGCGCGGGCAGACCGACATCTCGCAGATTGCCGCGCAATCGCCGAACGTGACGCTGCGCGCGCAGCCGCAGAGCGGCGGTATCGGCCTGATCGCGTTCATCCGCGGTATCGGCCAGACCGACTTCAACTACGCGCTGGAGCCGGGCGTCGGCATTTATGTGGATGACGTCTACATCCCGACCCTGTCGAGCTCGCTGCTCGACCTGATGGACCTCGAGCGCGTGGAAGTGCTGCGAGGGCCCCAGGGCACGCTGGCGGGCAAGAACTCGATCGGCGGCGCGATCAAGCTGTTCTCCAAGAAGCCCACTGGTGAAGGCGGCGGCTATCTGCAGGCGACCTATGGCAGCTACAACCGCATCGATGTGCGCGGTGTGGCGGACTTCAAGATCACCGACCACCTGTTTGCGCGCGTCTCCGGTGCGACTAAGAACTCCGACGGCTACGTGAAGCTGCTCGACTATGGCCTGTCGCACCCCAATTCGAACGTGCCGGCCAACACCAACCAGGGCAACGGCATCGAGCGTGGGACGCTGGGTGGCCGTTCGTTCTCCGCCGGGCGCATCGCGCTGCGCTGGGAAGCAACGCCCGATATCGAAGTGAACGTTGCGGCGGACTACACCCGCGAGCGCAACGATGCCGGTGCGCAGGTCCTGCTGTATGGCAGCGCCCCCGCGACGACGCCCGAAGGCCTGCCGTGGCTGAAGGGCAAGGATGGCAGCCCGGTTCCGCTCAGCAGCGAGTTCGTGCCCTATAGCACGCGCTTCCAGCAGAGCGGTTCGGCGACTCCGGCGGGCTATGATGCGCGCTTCATCAACTACGCCAACTTCCTCGATGCGCGCACGCCGACGAGCCAGGCGCCGTTCAAGCCCTATGCGGCAAACAACCAGCAGAACTATGACGGTTGGGGCATCACCGGCAACGTCACCGCGAAGCTGGCCGACAACCTCAGCCTGACGTGGATTTCCTCGTTCCGCCGCTACAAGATGAGCTTCGGCTTCGATCAGGACGGCTCACCCGTGCCGGTCGCGCAGCTCGACAACATTCTGCGCCACCGCGCATGGAGCCAGGAACTGCGCCTCAACGGCAGCTTCATGGACAAGCGCATCGAGTACACGCTGGGCGGGTTCTATTTCGACCAGAACGGCACCTACAATGCGCGTGTCGACCTGAACTACGCGGGCATCGACTTCATCCATGGGCCGGACAGCACGCCGTCGACGTCGAAGGCCGTGTTCTTCAACGGCACCTTCCACATCACCGATGCGTGGGGGATCACCGGCGGTATCCGCCACACGTGGGACAAGAAGGACTATACCTACTTCCGTTCGAACCCGGACGGGACGGTGCCTGGGCCGCTGCCATGCGAGTTCTTCCTCGGCGCGCCGACGGCTGGTCCGACGGGCATCGGCAACTCGCCCAACTGCCTGCTGATCGGCCTCTACAACGTGACCGGCCAGTTCAAGGGTCAGCGCACCGACTGGCGCGTGGAAACCGACTACCGGTTCAGCCCGGAAGTCTTCGCCTATGCCTCGGTGGCGACGGGCTACAAGGGCGGCGGCGTGAACCCGCGTCCGTTCTTCGGTCCTTCGGCGGGTGATTGCAACGTGCTGCCGTTCGGCGCGCCGTGCAACCAGATCACCTCGTTCCAGCCGGAAACGCTGCGCACTTACGAAGCCGGCATCAAGACCGACCTGTTCGATCGCAAGCTGCGCTTCAACGCATCGGCGTTCTTCAACAAGTACGACAACATCATCCTGACGCTGACGCGCTGCCACGGCTTCTCGCCGTGCCTGATGCCCGCCAACGTCGGCAAGGCTGAAGTCTGGGGTCTCGAAGGCGAAACGACGATCCGCCCGGTGGAAGGCCTGACGCTGGATGGTTCGGTCAGCTACCTGCACTTCAAGTACAAGGATACCGGCACGACCAACATCCCGCTGAGCAACGTCACGCCCTACACGCCGAAGTGGAACTGGAGCTTCGGCGCTCAGTATGACTACGCGCTCAAGGCTGGCACGATCAGCGCGCGCTTCGACGGCACGTACCAGTCGTCGATCTTCACGGAAGCCTTCAACAGCGCCGACAATCTTGTCGACGGCCGCTTCCTTGGCAACGCGAAGCTGACCTACACCAATCCGGGCAAGGAATGGCAGCTGTCGTTCGAAGTGCAGAACGTGTTCAACAAGTATTATTACAACACGATCGAAGACGTGAAGAGCTCGCTCGGCGCGATCACGGCCAACCCGGGCCTGCCGCGCACCTGGGCGGTTTCGGTCAAGCGCACGTTCTGATCCTCTCACCCAAGATGAGGCATGAGGGCCGCTCCACTTCGGTGGGGCGGCCTTTTTGCTTGGGCGCAGCTCAGGATGGCTTCAACTGGAATCGTCGGCCCGGACTTGATCCGGGCCTTGGCTTTCTTTTTTTGGCGCACCGCCAGAAGAACAGCCCGGCCCCGTGTCAAGCACGGGGCGACGAGAAGAGCGTTTGCTGCACCATCATCAGAGAGAGACGGCTTGAAATCCGGGCGCGCAATGTTAGACCTATGCTAACAAATGATAGAATGGGATGAGTGTCGATGGGCGGCTTTCCGCAGACGATGTATTTCACCGGGCTCAATGCGCCGGTGGGCGAAGAGGTGAGCCTGACCGGCCTTGCGGTGGAAGGCACCTTGCCGCCGGACGTGCGCGGCAGCTTCTACCGCGCGGTGCCCGATCCTGCCTTTCCGCCCAAGTTCGAGAACGACCACACGCTTTCGGGCGACGGGATGGTGAGCCGCCTTTCGTTCAATGCGGACGGCACGGCGGACTATGCGATCCGCTTCGTGGAGACGGCGCGCCATCTGGCGGAGAAGGCGGCGGGCCGCGCGCGCTTCGGCAAGTACCGCAATCCGTTTACCGACGATGCCGACGTGCAGGGCGTGGACCGCACCGTGGCGAACACCACGCCCGTCTGGCACGCGGGGCGGATGCTGATGGCGAAGGAGGACGGGCGGCCCTATCGCGTCGATCCGGTGACGCTGGAGACGCTCGGTTCGTATGACTTTGGCGGCGCGCTGAAATCGGAAACGATGACTGCGCATGTGCGGATCGATCCTGTTACCAAGGAGCTGTTCTTCTATGGCTACGAGGCGGATGGGCTGGCTTCGACCAAGGTCGCCTATTGCGTGGTGGGGCCGGACGGCGCGCTGAAAAGCGAGCAATGGTTCGATGCGCCTTACTGCGCGATGATGCACGATTTCACGGTGAGCGAGCACTATGCGCTGTTTCCGATCTATCCGACGACGGCGGACCTGGAGCGGCTCAAGGCGGGCGGCGAGCACTGGCACCATGAGCCGGAGACGGATTCGTGGCTCGGCGTGATGCCGCGCTATGGCGATGTTTCGGAGATCCGCTGGTTCAAGGGGCCCAAGGGCGTCCATTCCTATCACATGATGAACGCGTGGGAGGATGCGGACGGCCTCCTGCATTTCGATGCCTGCCTCAATTCGACCAATGCCTTTGCCTTCATCCGCGAGCCTTCGGGCATCCACATCCAGCCGTGGGAAATGCAGGGCGCGCTGACGCGGTGGACGGTCGATCCCAAGGCAGAGGGTGGTGAGGTGACCGAGACGATCATCGGGCCTCCGGGCGATTTTCCGGTGATTCCGGCGGCCTCGCAAGGGCGGCCCTATGGCCACGCGTGGATGCTGACGATGAACCCCGAGCTTCAGGGGCCGCCGCTGGGCGGTGGGCCGGTGGGGGCGATGTTCAACTTGCTGCTGCGGCTCGATATGCGGGGCGGTCCGCCGCAAGCGCTGGCGCTTCCGCCGATGGCGGGGTTCAACGAGCCGGTGCATGTGCCGGCCAGCGATCCGGCGCATGAAGGGTGGCTGGTGATGATTGTCGACCAGCAGATCGGTGAGGATCAGTTCCTGCATCAGGCGTGGGTGCTGGATGCCGGGAATGTGGCGGCGGGACCGGTCGCGAAAGTGACGATCCCGCACCGTCTGCGCCCGCAAGTGCATGGCTGGTGGGTGCCGCAGGCCGAACTGGACGCTTCTGGACAAGGCGGGTGGGCATGAGCCGTATCGTCATTACCGGGGCTTCGGGGAATTATGGCCGGGGGCTGACGGACCGGCTGATTGCAGCAGGGCGCGCGGCGGACCTGATCCTCATCACTCGCTCGCCGGAGAAGCTGGCGGACCGGGCGGGGCAGGGCTGCACCGTGCGCTATGGCGATTTCGACAAGCCCGAGACGCTGGCCGAGGCGGTGCAGGGCGCGGAGCGGATGCTGCTGATTTCAGGCACGCGGGTCGGCGCGCGGGTTGTGCAGCACAAGGCGGCGATCGACGCGGCGGCTGCGGCGGGGGTGAAGCACATCGCCTATACCAGCTTCATCGGCATCGACGATCCGGCGAACCCCGCCGAAGTGCGCCACGACCACATCGAGACCGAGCGGCTGATCCGCGCCTCCGGCATGGCGTGGACGATGCTGCGCGATGCGCATTATGCGGATTCGATGATCGTGATGGCCGGGCCGGGGGTGATGCAGACCGGGCAGTGGGTGAGCAATTCAGGCGATGGGCTGGAAGCGATGGTGTGGCGCGATGACTGCGTCGCCTGCGCTGCCGCCGTGCTGCTGGGCGAAGGCCATGAGGGTAAGGTCTACAATATCACGGGACCAGAACTGCAGACCTTCGGCGAAGTGGCGGCGATGATGGCCGAGATAACCGGACGCCCGGTTGCCTATGTTGCGACGACCGACGAGGAACAATATGCGATGTTCGATGCCATGGGCATCCCGCGCCGTCCGGTTGACGACCAGAGCGTGGGCGGCATTCCCTGGAACAGCGACGACATGGTGAGCTTCGGCCGCGCGATCCGCGAAGGGTTCCTTGAGCTGTGCACCGATGATGTGGAGCGGCTGACGGGCCGCAAGGCGCGTTCGGTGCGGGCGATGATCGAGGCGAATGCGCAGATGCTGCGCGGGGCGTGATACCAAGGATCGCAGATTGTGACCCATGAGGATGCCCAGCCCCGTTTGCTGGCGAGAAGCGGACGCAGCGGCGATGTGGTTCATCGTCACAAGGCCGCGACCCAGAGTCAGGTGTGGGTCCAGCGAGCGGGGCTGGGCACCCTGCGGGCGGTGATCTGGCGGCCCTCGGACTGCGTCGCGTCCTCGGGATGATGACCCCGCATCACCCCTTCGAACGCTCCTTGCCGAGAGCCGCCAGATCACCGTCCTCATGGGTCACAGTCTGCTATCCTTGGTATGAGAGCGTGGTAGGATGAACGCGCTCTGGCAGGGGGTGCGGACCTTGAAGCTTTCGACGCGGTACGGGCTGGTGGGTCTTGGCGGGCTGGCGCTGCTGTCTGCGGTGCAATGGGCGCGGCAGCACCACATGCAACAGGGCGCGGTATCGACCTATCTGATCGGGGTCGGCCCCAATTTTGCGGCGGCCATCGCGATTACCTTCGTGGCGCTGGCGGCTTCGCTGGATATGCGGCCGGTGATGGATGAAGCGGCGGTAGTTCGGCGGTTCCGGGTCAGCGTTGCAGTAAGTGCGCTGGGCCTGATCGGCTGGGAATGCGTGCAGATGACCAGCCATGCGCTGGTGTTCGACTGGCAGGATGTGCTGGCGACCTTGGCGGGGATCGCGGTTTCGTCTGCTCTGTTCCGGATGGTGCGCGCCGCCACCCCCAACTCCCTCCTCTGAAGAGCAGGGGGCTTTTCAGCCTAGTGCCAGGTTGCCTTCATCGCGCGGACGACGTCTGCGGTCTGCTGGAGGATATCGTCGATCTGATCGGCGACGAAGGCCTTGGGATCGCGGTAGGCCATGGCGAGCCCTTCGTAGCGGCGCGCGACGAGGGGGCCGTCTGAGAGCACGGCGAGGCTGTGGTGGCGCGGATCGCCGATGATTCGGCGCAGCACCATGCGGACGGCTTCTTCCGGGCCTTCGAGCACTTGCGCGAAGCGGCCTTTGTGGAGCGTGAGCACGCTGGAGACGCCGACGCGTGCGTTGCGATCACCCGAGCGGGCGCAGATTTCCCGCACCTGCCGCATCGCTGCCTCGTGCGTGGCAACGGCGATGCTGGTGTAGGACAACTTCCACAGGCGCATGGCGGAACGGTCCTTTCCGGATGTTTCGCGTCCCTATGCGCTCGCGCCCGTTCAATGCACGCTTAATATCGAAGCCTGCTGACGGAATATGCCCCACCTGTTGCCATTGCGCCGCAATGGAGGAAATCACAGGCTCGCGGCAAAGAGTGCGAGCATGCGGCTCCAGGCCTTTTCGGCTTGCGGCTTGTCGTAGATCGGGGCGTCGATCGTGCACCAGCCGTGCTGGGCGGGATAGACTTCGACCTCGGCCGGGCGGCCGGCAGCCTTGGCGGCGGCGGCGAGCGCGGTCTTGTCGTCCGGGGCGCTGGCGTCGTCGTTCTGCGCGATGGCGAAGAGGAAGCTTGCCTTTGTTTTCGCAAGGAGATTGACCGGGCTATCGGCATCCGGGCCGACGAGACCGGCGCCGTGGAACGAGGCAGCGGCGCCGACGCGGGCACGCGCGGCAGCAGCGGTGCGGACGGTGTAGGGGCCGCCCATGCAATAGCCGCAGGTGCCGATCTTCTTCGCGGTATCAACCTCGGCCTGCTCGTCGAGCCATAGCACAAAGGCCTTGGCGTCGCTCATCGTGCCGGCGGGGGTGATCCCGGCGATCAGCGGCTTCAGTTTGGCCTGACCTTCGGGCGTGCGCCAGGCCACCAGCGAATCGAGCACCGGGGCGACGGCGCCGCGGTAATAGTGGTTGACCACGAGGACGGCGTAGCCGGCGGAGGCCAGGCGGGAGGCCATCGTCTTGTAGGCTTCGCGCAGGCCAGCGATATCGGGCCACATGATGACGGCGGGATGCTTGCCGGTTTCGGGCGTATAGAACCACGCATCGACATTGCCATCGGGCGTGGCGATGGTGACCGCGCGGCCCTTTACCGGAAGATCGCCGGGGGCGGACTGTGCAGCGCTGCAGCCCGGGATGGTGGCCATCACGACAATGCCGGCACCCGCTGCGCCGAACTGGCGGCGGCTGAGCCATGCGGCGTTCTGGGCTTCGGTCTGGTCATCACACATGGGTCTGGGCCTTTCAGTGGGGGCAGCGCGCGCGGGGGGAGATTATCGCGGCTGGCTGGGCGTGCAAGCGCCTCTCAGGTCAGGTCGGCGAGGGCTCATGCGCCTGGCCCTTCGGTGAGGCGCTTGCCGGCGGTTTCGGTCAGGCCGAAGGTGGCGACGACGAGGGCCAGCACGACCATCGTGAAGGGGTACCAGAAGCCCGCCATCACGCTGCCGGTGGTCGCGACGATGGCCTGCACGATGAACGGCATGAACCCGGCGAAGATGCCGACGCCGAAGTTGTAGCTGGTGGCGAGCGAGGAATAGCGGGTGCGGGCGGGGAACTGCTCGCACAGCCATGCGCCGAGCGGGCCGTAGGTGATGATGCCGGGCAGGCCGATGACGATCATCGCGATGACGATGACGAACAGATTGCCTGCAGGGGGCGTGACCGGCTTGCTGCTGTAGCCTGCGGCGGCGAGGGCGGCGTCGAGGCTTGCCATGGGTGCGGGCTTTCCGCCGATGGTGACGGCGGGTGCCGAGCCGGCGGGGGCATCCACCTTGGTATAGGGCACGCCCGCGCGGGTCAGCGTATCGAGCACTTTGCCGCAGGCGCTGGCCTGGCCGTGCTGCGCGAAGGGATTGAACGAGCAATCGGCGCCGGAAACGACGACCGGATGCTGGCGCGCGGCCTGCGCCAGGGCGGGATTGGCGTAATCACCGAGGATGTGGAAGCCGGGGAAGAGGATGGCGAGGAACAGCAGGTATCCGCCCACGACCACCGGCTTGCGCCCCACGTAATCCGAAAGCCAGCCGGCGAGGACGTTGCCGAGCGTCATCGCCGCGAGCACGCCGATCAGCAGCATGCGCGTGAGCACCGGGTCCATGTGGACCGAGACCTGCATGAAATTCAGCAACTGGATCATGCCGACATAGCCGCAGATCGATTGCCCCACCGCGCCGCCGAAGGTGACGGCGAGGAGGCGGCGCAGTTGCTTCGGCGTGGCATAGGCTTCACGCAAGGGCGTGCGGGCGAGTTCGCCGGCCTTCTGCATCGCGGTGAAGATCGGGCTTTCGGAGAGCTTGAGGCGCATCCACACCGAGACGGCGAGGAGGACGAGGCTGGAAATGAAGGGAATGCGCCAGCCCCACGCGAGCCACGCTTCCTCACCCACCAGGGTTTCCGTGCCGAGGACGACGAGCAGGCTGAGCGAGAAGCCCGCCGAGGCGCCGATCTGGATCCAGCCGGTGTAGAAGCCGCGCTTCTTCACTGGCGCGTGTTCGGCAACATAGATCACCGCGCCGCCATATTCGCCGCCGACCGCAAGGCCCTGCAGCGCGCGCAGCACGACCAGCAGGATCGGCGCTGCGATGCCCCATTGCGCAAAGGTGCCGAGAAGGCCGATCGCGGTGGTGGCAAGGCCCATCAGCGTGATGGTGACGAGGAAGGTGACCTTGCGGCCGAAGCGGTCTCCGAAGGTGCCGAAGATCGCCGCGCCGAAGGGCCGCGCGGCAAAGCCGACGCCGAAGGTGGCGAGCGCGAGGAGGAAACCTGCGGCGGGGCTGGAACCGGGGAAGAACAGCTTGCCGAACAACGGAGCGAGCGTGCCGTAAATGTAGAAATCGTACCACTCGAACGCCGTGCCCGCTGCCGAAGCCGCAATGACCGTGCGGATTTCGGCCGTACTCGGCTCTCCCCTCGAATCCATTCTTCTCTCCCCTTTGCCGCAGCATGGCGCGGCGCGGGGCGATTGCCAATCGTTTCGAGAATTGTTAGCCTTGCTTACAAATTTCTGCGGAAGCGAAATGAGTGGGAGCAGGATAAATGGCTGATCTGGAAGCGCGACTTGCGGCGCTCGAAAACCGTGTTGGCGAACTGGAAGACATCAACGCGATCCGGCGGCTGCAGTGGGCCTATGGCTATTACATCGACTACAACCGGCCCGAGGAAGTGGCCGCGCTGTTTGCCGAAGACGGTGCCGTGGTGTTCCTTTCGGGCGAGTATCGTGGGTATGCCGGGATCATGCGGCTCTATGGCACGTGGTTCCAGAACCTGTTCACCAAGGGCCAGCGCGGGCCGATCCGGGGCTTGCTGCTGGATCATTTCCAGCTGCAGGACGTGATCACCGTGGCGCCCGACCGGCAGACGGCCAAGGCGCGCTTTCGCGGCATCCTGGCGGGCGGCTGGCACGATGAAGTGGTGGGCGACAAGCCCGAGCACATGCCGCAGCAATTCTGGGAATCGGGCATCTACGAGAACGACTATGTGCGCGAGAACGGCGTGTGGAAGATCAAGCGGCTCGATTACCTGATGCAGTGGCAGGGCGATTACGAAACCGGCTGGGCACATACCGTGGCGCACCTCCAGCCCGCCGTGGTGTGCTATCCCGAGAACCCGCTTGGCCCGGATGTGATCCTGCCCGGCGACAACTACCGCCCGACCTGGCCGCACCGGCAGGAAGTGCCGATGAGCTTTGCGCACCCGGTGCTGGCGGAAGCGTTTCGGGTGGAGGCCTTTTCGGGGTTGATGGGGAAGTAGGGGCGCAGTGTTTGCGGCAAGAAGCCCAGCCCCGTGTCAAGCACGGGGCGGCGGGGTTTATTGTGGTCCCTCGCGGTGGGTTAACCCCCCGTCATCCGTGCCAGAATCGCCTGCGCCGTGGCGTGGAATACCGCGCGTTCTTTCGGGGTGAAATCGGCGAACAGGTGGCCGCCGATCTTCGCCATCGCGGGGATTGTCTGGCGGAAGAGGTCCATGCCCGCATCGGTCAGGCGCACCGGTTTGCGGCGGCGGTTGGTGGCGTCGGGGGCTTGTTCGACGAGGCCGCGTTCCGTCAGCGCGGCGATGGCGCGGCTGACGTTCATCGGGGGCAGGCCCATGATGTCGGAGAGATCGTGCCCGGCGAGTTCACCTTCGCCGCCGAGGGCCAGGATGATCTTGAGGTCGTTCTGGCTGAGCCCCATCGGATCGGCCACGCCTTCGCGCATCGGGCGGGCGATGAAGGTGCCAAGCTTCAGCAGATCGACGAGCAGTGCGGCGTCCTCGCCCAGATCGAGTTCGGGGCGGGCGAGTGGAGGCGTGCTCGTGGCGGACTTGGTTCCCATGGCGCGCTTATCGCGCCCGTCATGCGTGACGGCAAGAGGGGCGGCGGGGTGTTCCCAATCCGGTCCGCATCCTTGGGAATGCGCAAAGCAAAGCGCATCGCAAGGGTCTTGCCAAGGTCAAATTAGTATGCCTTACTAACAAACGGTACCGTTAAACGGGATCGGGCCTCGCAGAAGGCCGTGCAAGGAGAGGGGATCACCCATGGCAAAGACACCCACGCTATCATTGCGTCTGCTCGCTGCCGGCAGCATGAGCGCCCTCGCGCTCGGCATCGCCGGTCCGGCGCTGGCTCAGGCTGCACCGCAGGCAGCTCCGCAAGGCGCTGCGCAGGCCGCTGACGACACCGGCGGTATCAAGGAAATCGTCGTCACCGCGCAGTTCCGGTCGCAGAAGCTGCAGGATACACCGCTTTCGATCACCGCGATCGACGCGAACCTGCTGGCGCAGCGCAACCAGACCGATATCTCGCAGATCGCCGCGCAGGCGCCGAACGTGCAGCTGACGCCGCAGGGCGGCGCCTTCGGCTCATCGATGGCGGTCTATATCCGCGGCATCGGGCAGTATGACTTCAACCCCGCGTATGAGCCGGGCGTCGGCCTCTATGTCGATGATGTCTACTATGCCACGCTGACCGGCTCGGTGCTCGACCTGCTCGATCTCGACCGCGTGGAAGTGCTGCGCGGGCCGCAGGGCACGCTGACCGGGCGCAACTCGATCGGCGGCGCGATCAAGCTGTTTTCGGCCAAGCCAAGCGATGAAAACAGCGGCAATGTCGAAGTTGCCTATGGCTCGCGCCAGCGGCTGGACTTGCGTGGCAGCGCCAACTTCAAGCTGGCCGAAGGGCTCTATGCGCGCGTCGCCGGTGTCTACAAGAAGCAGGACGGCTATGTTGATCAGGTCGATTTCGGCTGCGCCAATCCGGGCAACAAGCTGGGGCTGACCGGCAATGCCTCGACCCCGGCGAGCTGCGTTGTCGATAAGCTGGGCGAGAAGAACTACACCGGCGTGCGCGCTTCGCTGCGCTACAATCCCAACGACAAGATCGACTGGATCGTCACCGGCGACTATTCCTACGAGAAGCGCACCAATGCGGCCGGGGTGATCACCGCGATGAACACCGCCAAGACCGGCGGGGTGGACTTCACCTGCGGCCGCTTCTGCACCTATGCCAGCTTCTACATGCCGGCGGGCGGGCAGGCGGGGCAGGCCTATTACATGCCCAACACCACCAAGTTCACCGGCTGGGGCGTATCGAGCAACCTGACCGTGGGCCTTTCGGATTCGATCAAGGTCCAGTCGATCACCGCCTACCGCGAATATCACGAGATCTTCGGGACGGATGACGACTACACCCCGGCGCCGCTGATTGCGGGTGCGGGCTTCAACGACCTGAAGTTCCACTTCTTCAGCCAGGAACTGCGGCTCAACGGCAAGATCGGCGACTTTGCCGAGTGGACCGTGGGCGGGTTCTACAACGACCAGAAGTCGGTCTACTTCACGCGTCAGGACATCCGCTACATCGTGCCGATCGGCGTGCCCTCGCTGTTCCTGCAGTTCCAGGGCAACGACCCGATCAAGGCCAACAGCAAGGCGGCGTTCGGCACCGTGATCCTGCACCCGGCTCCGGCGCTGACGGTGACCGCGGGTGTGCGCTATACCAAGGAGCACAAGGACTACACGTTCTCGCGCACGCAGTGGGACGGCGGGGTGCTGAACGACATCTTCGGCGTTGGCGCGCTGAATGGCAGTGTGGCGAACTATGATGGCGACCGCGTCGACTGGCGCGTTTCGGCGGACTACCGGTTCAGCCCGCAGGTGCTGGCCTATGCGACGGTGAGCACCGGCTTCAAGGGCGGCGGCGTGACGGCGCGTCCGTTCACGAAGGCGCAGGCGGTCAACGGCACGTTCAACCCGGAAACGCTGACGGCCTATGAAGCCGGCCTGAAGACCGACCTGTTCGACCGCAAGCTGCGGCTGAACATTGCGGGCTTCTACAACGATTACAAGAACATCCAGCTGCCGCTGGCCGACTGCGCGACGCTGGACGGGTTTGCGCCGGGCAAGGATCCGTTCCCCTGCGCCGCCATCGGCAATGCGGGCGACGGGCACATGTATGGCGCTGAGCTCGAAATCGCGGCGCATCCGGTCGAGGGGCTCGATATCGACGCTTCGGTGAGCTGGATCGACGGCAAGTGGACACGGCTCGATCCGACCAAGCTGGGGCCGGCGACCAATCCCAATGCCGGCATCCAGATCGGCGATCCGATCACCACGCCGAAGTGGCGCACCAGCTTCGGCATCCAGTACCGCGCGGAACTGGGCGGCGAGAAGGGCTCGATCACGCCGCGCTTCGATATCTCCAGCATCAGCAAGCAGACGCAGGGCCGCCTCGCGGGCAGCCCGGTGCTGGACTACAACCCGGCGCGCGCGATCGCCAATGCGCGCGTGACGTGGAAGAACAGCAAGGAAGACCTCTCGATCTCGTTCGAGGTGCAGAACCTGTTCGACAAGTACTACGTCCAGCCGCTGCGCTTTGCCGCGCTCTATGCCTTCGCCGGGACGGCCTATGCGACGGTCGGGCGTCCACGCGAATGGGCGGTGACGGTGCAGAAGAAGTTCTGACCCTGGCGCTTTCCCGGTTCATGAGGGAGGAAGGGGTGGCCCGTGATGGCTGCCCCTTCTTGCGTTTCGGGCCTTGCCTGTATCGTAACAAATGGTAGATTTAAGGAAAGGCGCCGATGCGTGCGCTGCGGGGAGAGAGTACCATGCTGCCAGCGGGCGTTGCCATCGCGCATCCGGAGAAGCTGTTCATCGGCGGGGCGTGGGTTCCGGCGCAGAGCGGGCGGCTGATCGAGCTGATTTCGCCCGATAGCGAGCAAGTCGTGGCGCGGGTGGCCGAAGCGGATGCGGCGGACATGGACGCGGCTGTGGCGGCAGCGCGCGCGGCGTTCGATCATGGGCCGTGGCCGGTGATGCCGCCCGCCGAGCGGATTGCGGCGTTCCGGCGCATGGTGGGCCACCTGCGCGCGCGGGTGGATGAACTGGCGCGGTGCTGGACGGCGCAGATGGGCGGCCTCGCGAGTTTTGCCGGGCCAATGCATGCCGGATCGGTCGCGGTGCTGGAGGGCCTTGCGGCGATGGCCGAGGGCTTTGCGTTTGTGGAGCAGCGGCCGAGCATGGGCGCGGCGGCGGGGTTCGTCGCCTATGAGCCGGTGGGCGTGGTGGCGGCCATCGCGCCGTGGAACGGGCCGTTCGGGATCATGGCGAACAAGGTGGCTTATGCGCTGCTCGCGGGTTGCCCGGTGATCATGAAGCCTTCGCCGGAAACGCCGCTGGAGGCCTATATTATCGCCGAGGCGGCGGAGGCGGCGGGGCTGCCAGCGGGGGTGGTGAACCTCGTGACCGGCCACCGCGAGGCGAGCGATCATCTGGTATGCAACCACGGTGTGGACAAGGTGAGCTTCACCGGGTCGACCGTGGCGGGGCAGCGGATTGCTTCCGTCTGCGGCGAGCGGATTGCGCGGTGCACGCTGGAACTGGGCGGCAAGTCTGCCGCGCTGGTGCGCGATGATTTCCCCATCGACATTGCGGCGAAGATGCTGGCGGGCACGATTACGATGATGAGCGGGCAGGTCTGCGCGATGCTGAGCCGGGTGATCGTGCCGCGCGCGCGGCATGACGAACTGGCCGAGGCGATTGCGGGCGAGATGCGTCAGGTGGTGATCGGCCATTCCGATGATCCGCGCACGCAGCTAGGTCCGCTGGCGATGGAGCGGCAGCGGGACCGGGTGGAGATGTATATCGCCGAGGGGCGCAAGGTGGCGGACCTCGTTTGCGGTGGCGGGCGGCCGGCGCATCTGAACCGGGGCTTTTTCATCGAGCCGACGCTATTTGCCAATGTGCCGAATGACAGCCGGATCGCGCAGGAGGAGATCTTTGGCCCCGTTCTCAGCCTGATCCCGGCGGAGGATGAGGAGGACATGATCCGCATCGCCAACGAATCGCGCTTCGGGCTGAATGGTTCGGTGCTGACGCACGATGTGGATGCGGCGTATCGGATCGGGCGGCGGGTGCGCACGGGCGGGTTCGGGCAGAATGGCCTGCGGATGGATTTTGGGCTGCCTTATGGCGGGTTCAAGCAATCCGGCATCGGGCGCGAGGGCGGGCGCGAGGGGTTCATGGCCTATCTGGAAGTGAAGACCTTGCTGCTGGATGGGGTGCCGAGCAGGCTCTAGTCTGGATTCGCCTCAACAAAACCACGTCGTCGCCCCGTGCTTGACACGGGGCTTGGCTGTTCTTCTGGCGCCGCGCCGAACAAGGAAAGCCAAGGCCCGTGTCAAGCACGGGCCGACGAGAGCTATTTTTGGTGGACGAGCGGGTCGTGGCTACCCCAGCTCCACACATCCCCCGTCAACATAGAGATCGACGCCGTTGATGAAGCTCGCTTCCTTGCTGGCGAGGAAGAGGACGGCGCGGGCGACTTCTCCGGCTTCGCCCATGCGGCCCATGGGGACGACCCCGCCGAGCATGGCGCGGGTCGCGGTGATTTCCGCCTCGCTAGCGCCGCGCTTGAAGATTTCGGTCTCGGTCGGGCCGGGGCTGACCATGTTGACGCGGATCTGGCGGGGGAGGAGTTCCTTGCCCACCGTTCGCGCCATGGCGCGCAGGCCGGCCTTGGCGGAGGCATAGGCGACGTTGCCCGCAAGCGCGAGTTCGCTGCCGATCGAGCCGGTGATGACAATGGCGCCGCCATCGCGCAGCAGCGGCAGGGCATTCTGGACCGCGAAGAAAGCGCCGCGCAAGTTGACGTTGTGGATGCCGTCCCAGAATTCCTCGGTCACGTGCGGCATGGCGGCGAACCCGCCGACGCCGGCGTTGACGAAGAGCACGTCGATCCCGCCGAGGGTGTGCTCGATTTCGGTGAGCGCGGCCCTGGTCTGGGCCACGTCGCCCATGTCGGCGGCGATGCCGAGCGCGCCGAGTTCTTCGGCGGCGGCGGTGAGGGATTCGCGGTTGCGGCCGGTGATCGCGAGCTTGGCGCCTTCGGCGGCGAACATCCTCGCGGCGGCTAGGCCGATCCCCGCATTGCCGCCAAGGATGACGACGCATTTGTCCTGAAAACGCATGGGGACCTCAGAACATCGTGTTGGTGTTGGCGGCGGTTTCGGGGACGGGCTGGATCACGTCCCAGTGCTCCATCACCTTGCAGCCTTGCACGCGGAACATGTCGACCACCGCGAAGCCGCGCTGCTGCGCAGGCGTGCCACCTTCCTGCCAGCCGTGGCTGTGCGCGGCGACCATGTTGCCATCGGCTATGATGTGGCGGATTTCCGTGCGCTGGCCGGGGTTTCCTTCGACGAATTTGGTGAGGAACGCGATGGCCGCCTCGCGGCCGGTCTGGGCGTAGGGGTTATGCTGGATATAGCCCGGATCGACCCACTTCTCGAACGAGGAGCGCACCTTCTTCTCGATGTAGAATTCGTGGAGGAACTGGGTGACGACCTGCTTGGGCGTGAGCTTGCAGGTTTCCGCATGGGCTGCAGGAGCGGCCAGCAAGGCGAGTGCGATAAGAGCGCGGCGCATCGGGTTTCCTTTTCAGAACATCGAGTTGGGATTGACGGGGTTTGCGGGCACGTCCTGCAGCACGTCCCAGTGTTCGACAATCAGGCCATCCTTGCAGCGGAAGATATCGACGACGGCAAGGCCGGGATCGCCGGGCCAACGCTCGACATGGGTGTGGACGATCACGTGATCCCCTTCGGCAAAGCTGCGGTGGATGGTCTGCCGGGCATCGGGGGATTCGACCTTTACGTGATCGAGGAAGGCTTTCAGCGCATCCCGGCCGGGCGGGGCCAGCATCGAGTGCTGGATGTAGTCCGGCGAAATGTAGCGATCGACCGCGCTGCTATCCATCGCGATGAGGACTTTGTGGTACATCTCGATCACGAGGTCGTGGTTGGCCTGTTCGGCGGCTGTCCGCGCCATCGATTCTCTCCCCTTTTATTCTAACATTTGATACGGTATGCCGGAAATCGAAGGGCGGTAAAGCCCTCATGGGAGAGATTATGGACCGCGCTGGTCTTTACGCCGCACTCGATCAATTCCTCGCCGCGCTGAATGCGGGCGACCACACGCGGCTCGTCTGGGCGGCGGGTGCCTATCACAGCGAAAACAATGTGATGCTGGAAGTGGGCGACGGGGTTTGGGGCACGATCCAGCGGCTGGGGGATTACCAGCTGCGCTTTGCGGACACCGCTACGTCCCAAGTCGGCTATTTCGGCACTGTGATCGAGGCGATCGAGGAATCCGCGTTCACGCTGCGGCTGAAGATCGATGCGGATGGCGCGATTGCCGAGTGCGAGATGCTGATCGTGCGGCAATCTGACAGCGGCATCAAGTTCGAGAACTGCCGCTACTGGGACAAGCCGATCCTGCACCGCGAAGTGGTGGCCCCTGTGCCGCGCGCGGAGATGATCGCGCTTTCCAACGGCTATTTCGATACGCTGCAGCGGAACGACGGGACGATCCACACGAAGTTCCATCCCGATTGCAACCGCGTGGAAAACGGCGTGCAGACGACGCGCAATCCGGAGTTCGCCAAGATCGTGCCGGTCTCCGCGCTGGGCTGCGAGGAGCAGTTCCGCATGGGCAACTACCGCTATGACGATGACTTGCGTGCGCGGCGGTTTCCGCTGGTGGACGAGGAGCGGGGGCTGGTGCTGGCCTTCGGTTTCATCGACCATTCGGGGCGGATCGACGAGTACCAGCTGACCGATGGGCGGACGGTGAAAAGCCCGGTGCGGCGGCCGCACAGCTTCTATATCTCGGAACTGTTCAAGATCGATCACGGGATGATCGAGCAGATCGAGGCGAACTTCATTACGGTGCCGTATCGGATGCCGAGCCCGTGGGATTTGCTGTGATGCTGGCGTTTGTGCGGGCATCCTTCGACAGGCTCAGGATGAGCGGCGTTGGGGGTGGGGCGAGTGATGACCGGGAGCGGTCTTCCCAAACCCCGCTCATCCTGAGCTTGTCGAAGGGTGCTGTCGCCGCGCTTGCGGCATTGGCGCTGGGCGCAGCTCCGCCGATGGTGGGAGCGGGAAGCGAATGGACGAGCCCCGGCGGGGATGCGGGCAAGACGCATCATTCGGCGCTGACGGGGATCAATGCGAAGAACGTCGGCACGCTGGGGCTGGCATGGCAGGCCGAACTTGGCACGGCGCGGGGGATGGAAGCGACGCCGGTGATGGTCGGCGGGGTGCTCTATACCTCGGGCGTGGCAGGGCGCGCCTATGCGTTTGACGCGGCGACGGGCAAGCCGCTCTGGGCGTTCGAGCCGGATGTGGACATGCAGCTTAACCGGACGGCGTGCTGCGACATGGTCAACCGCGGGGTCGTGGTGGCGCGGGGCAAGGTCTATGTCGCGACGCTGGATGGCTGGCTCTATGCGCTGAATGCGAAGACCGGCGCCGTGGTGTGGAAGACAGACTTCATCGAGGACCGCAAGAAGGGCGACAATTCGACCGGCGCGCCTGAGATTGCGGGCGACGTTGTCGTCATCGGCATGGGCGGCGCGGAATATGACGTGCGCGGCTATGTGACGGCGCTCGATCTGGAGACGGGCAAGCTGCGCTGGCGCTGGCATGTGGTGCCGAAGGATCCGGCGCTCGGGCCGCAGGAACGGCCTGAACTGGAAGCGGCGCTCAAGACCTGGGACCCGAAGAGCCGCTGGGACATTGGCGGCGGCGGGGCGCCGTGGGATGCGATCGTGTTTGATCCCGAGACGGGGTATCTGCTGGTCGGCACGGGCAATGGCGGGCCTTATGCGACTTCGAAGCGCAGTCCGGCGGGTGGGGACAACCTCTATCTTGGCTCGCTGGTCGCGCTTGATCCCAGGACGGGCCGGATGGTGTGGCACTATCAGGAAACGCCGGGGGACAACTGGGATTTCACCTCGACCCAGCCGCTGATCCTGACGCATCTAAAGGTGGATGGTGCGGATCGTTCGGTGATCCTCCATGCGCCCAAGAACGGCTTTCTCTATGTGATCGACCGGGGCACCGGGAAACTGCTCAAGGCCAATCCGCTGGTGCGGATGAACTGGGCCAAGGGGATCGATCCGGCGACCGGACGGCCCAACCTGACGCCGGAGGACAGCGACTACACGGCGGGGCCGAAGATCGTGTTTCCGGCGACGCCGGGCGCGCGCAACTGGCATCCGGCTTCGTTCGATCCGGCGACGGGGCTCTATTATGCGGCGGTGCTCGATCTGGGGAACCTGATCTTCATGACGCCGGGGCAGAAGCCCTTGAAGGCGCGCGGGCTGAACAACGATGCGGCGCTGATCTTCACGACTGACGTGAAGGATGCGCTTTCCGCGCTGCCGCCGCCGATGGCGGATGCGGTGCGCGCGCTGCCGGCTTATGCCGAGGCGGTGAAGAACCCCGGCGGGGCGCAGATCCGCGCGATCGAGCCGCTGACCGGCAAGACGGTGTGGGCGGCGGATACGGCGGGCTGGCAGGACCGCGCGGGTGTGCTGACCATGGCTTCGGGGCTGCTGATCCATGGCGACGTGGGCGGGCGGCTCTATGTGCGCGATGCGAAGACCGGCGCGGTGCTCAAGCGGATCGAGACGGGGACGCCGATCATGGCGGCGCCGATGACCTATCAGGTGAACGGGGTGCAGTACGTCGCGGTCATGGCCGGTTGGGGCGGGGGCGGGTTCCCGTTCGTGCCGCGCTATTCGGCGGCTTATGACCGGGGCAATCTGAACCGGTTGCTGGTGTTCAGGCTGGGCGGGGGCAAAGTGCCGCAGCCGCCGCTGCTGCCGCCGCTGGAAGTCGCGCCCGAGCCGCCTGCGCAAGCTGCCGGGGTGACGGCGGAGACGATTGCGCGCGGGCAGGGGCTGTTCTTCGGCAATTGTGCGATCTGCCATGCCAACCGGCACCGTTCGATTACGCCGGACCTCAGGCGGATGCAGCCGGGGACGCATGAGATGTTCCGCCAGATCGTGCTGGAAGGAGCGCTGGTGCCGGGCGGGATGCCGCGCTGGGATGATGTGCTTGCTCCCGGCGATGCCGATGCGATCCATGCCTATCTGATTGATTTGCAGGTCAAGACGCGGGCCGATGAGCTGGCGAAGCAGAAGGCGGGCAAGCCGCTGGATGGGCCGAGTTTGACGATCTTGAGCAATTATTGAGGACCTGATCCAAACCCCGCTCACCCTGAGCTTGTCGAAGGGTGCTGGCGCGACCGCTCGGCATGATGCTTCGACAAGCTCAGCATGAGCGGGGTGGGGGATTGGGTTGGGAAGACTGGAGGCTGACATGGACTTTTCGACGCTCGATAATCCGCGGCTTGAGTTCGCGTTTGCCTGCACGCTGCGGTTTACGCGGGTGCAGGTGGTGCCGGACGTGCCCTCGGGGGGCATGCGCAGTGCGGTTTACGTTGACAGCGGGGAGTTCGAGGGGCCGCGATTGAAGGGCAAGGCGGTGCCCAATTCGGGCGGGGACTATGCCTTCTTCCGGCCCGATGACACGGCGGTGTTCGATGCGCGCTACATGCTCGAAGTCGATGATGGCACGCTGATCTACATGCAGAACAAGGGGTTCCTGTGGGGGCGCGAGCCGGGGACGATGGACCGGCTGCGGCAGTGGGCCTTCGCCGGCGGCGCGCCGGTGCCGCATGCAGAATACTATCTGCGCGCGCAGCCCACGTTCGAGACGAGCAAGGGCCCGCATGACTGGCTGACGCGGCACGTGTTCATCGGCGTGGGCGAGCGGCGGCCGGACGGCAACCATGTGCGGTACTACGCGCTCACTTGACGGGCACTTGACGGCGGAGCCGGTTCGCGTCAGAATGCTAACAATTGGTAGAATATAAGATCGGGAGAAATTGCCGGTGAAGCTGCACCTGCCGCCGCGCGTCAGCCCCAAGACCTTTGATGCCATGCTCACGGCTTCTGCCGGAGTGGTGGGCAAGGACTGGGTCATGGCAAGCGATGCCGACCGCGACGCCTATTCGGACGTCTATGCGCCCGGCTCTGCCGAGGAATGGCCCGCAAGCGCGGCGATTGCGCCGGGGAGCGTCGAGGAAGTGCGCGCGATCGTGCGGCTGGCGAACGAGCACAAGACGCCGCTCTGGCCCGTCGCGCGCGGCAAGAACCTTGGTTACGGCACGGCGGCGCCGCGTCTGGCCGGATCGATCGTGCTCGACCTCGGGCGGATGAACAAGATCCTCGAGCTCGATGCCAAGCTGGCTTACTGCGTGGTCGAGCCGGGGGTGGGCTTCTTCGATCTTTATGAGGCGGTGCAGCGCGAGAAGCTGCCGCTGTGGCTTTCGGTGCCGGGCAATGCCTGGGGCTCGGTGCTGGGCAATGCACTGGAGCATGGCATCGGCTACACGCCCTATGGCCTTCATGCGCGCAATCTGTGCGGGATCGAGGCGGTGCTGCCCGATGGCGATCTGGTGCGCACCGGCATGGGAGCAATGGCGGGCAATCCGGCATGGCACCTGTTTCCGATGAGCTACGGCCCGACGTTCGATCTGGCGTTCTCGCAGTCCAACCTCGGCGTGGTGACAAAGGCGGGCCTGTGGATGCAGCCTGCGCCGGAAAGCTCGCTGGAGCTGGTATGGGATATTCCAGCGGCGGAGGATATCGGCTGGGTGGTCGATACCATCGCGCCGCTCAAGATTTCCGGGCTGATCGACCAGAACGTGTTCATTCCGAGCTGGCTCGGCAAGATGGTGCTGAAAGGCCAGCGCAAGGACTTCTGGGACAAGCCCGGCGCGATCCCGGAATGGCGGGTGCAGGAACTGCTGAAGGAGCACAAGCTCGGCTACTGGCAGGTCGCGCTGCGGCTCTATGGCGATGAAAGCGTGGTCAAGGCCAAGGCCGAGATCGTGAAGGCGGCGATGAAGCGCAACCTGCCCGCCGAACCTGCCGAGCACTGGTGGCACACCGGGGACTACATCCACGGGATCGAACTGACGATGGGCATCCCCTCCGCCGTGCCCTTGCAGATGAGCGACTGGGTCGGCGGGCGCGGGGCGCACATGGGCTTTTCGCCGGTGGTGCCGGCGACGGGCAAGCACGTGCTCGACCAGATGGCGCGTGGGCGCAAGATCATCGCGGACTTCGATGTCGATTTCTACGCCAGCTTCACCATTGGTGGGCGGTTTGCCAATAACGTCAACATGTTGATGTACGATCGTGATGACGAGGCGCAGGTGCTCAAGATGCGCAAGCTGTTCGATGCGCTGATCAAGGAGACGGCGAAGGCGGGCTATGCCGAATACCGCACGCACCTTGGCTGGATGGACCCGGTGATGGATACCTTCGATTTCAACAACCACGCGCTGCGGCGGTTCGGAGAAAAGGTGAAGAATGCGCTCGATCCCAATGGAATCCTTTCGCCGGGCAAGCAGGGGATCTGGCCTGCGGCTTATGCCAGTGAACGGGGAGGGCAGGCCTGATGCGCGCTCTGCTGCTGGGTGCCGCCGCGCTGTTCGTTGCAGCCGCCGCTGCTGCGCTCCCGCCGGGGCCACCTCCCGGGCCGCCGCCGCCGTACCAGATGCGGCCTGTGGCGCCTGGTGGTGACCGGCTGAAGGCGACCACGGACGGCAAGACGGTGTTCGAGGTCCATTGCGGTTATTGCCATCTGACGGGAGGCATGGGCACCAACCTCTTGACCAAGCAGCGGATGATGATGGGCGAGACGCCGGACAAGGGCTTGCTGGCGAACCGGACGGACCTCACGGCCGACTACGTCAAGACGGTGGTGCGGATGGGCAAGCAGGCGATGCCGGCGCAGACCCGGGTCGATATCACCGATGCCGAGCTTGAGGCGGTCTCGGAGTATCTCGGGAAGGCCGGCTGATGCAGACGGATCGGCGCGGGATGCTGAAGGGCGGGGCGCTGGCGGGCGTGGCAGCGGCGGTGCCGCTGGGCGCGCGGGCGGCGGAAGCTGCGGCGCTGGTGGTCTATGACAGCCGCCTTGCCGAATCCGCGAGCTTCGCGGGCGGGCATGGAATCGACCTTGCCCAAGTTTCGCTGCGTGAAGCCCACGGCCTGCTGGCGGGCGCGGCGCGGGTCGAAGGGCTGACGCGGTGGAGCGACTGGACAGTGCTGCGCGCCCTGCTCGAGGAGCAAGGCTTGCGGCGGACGGCGGAGATGCGCGTGGGTGCGCCGCTTTCGGGCCATGACGGGCTGATGCGCTGGAGCATGGCGCTGCGCTGAGCGGCATTGCTCCCTGATTGTCATTTCTCCAAGTGAAACTTGAGCGCTCCGGAGCGTTTCGCGCCGCGCGTGGTCCGCGCCTAAACGGAAGGCGTTGCCCCTGCCTCTGCGGGCAGGGCTGCTTGAACCGCTGGACAAGCTGATTTAGTATGCAACACTAACAATCGGCGCTGGATCGACAGAGTCGGGAGAGAGCTTGCTGCCATGGCAACTTGCAGGATGACAGACTCCGGATGACCGGCGCCCCTGTGGCGGCTCGACCCAGTTTTCTGGCAGTCCGGGCCATGGCCAGAACATCCATACCGCTTATGACTCGGGCGCCCGGCCCGGACACCAACCGTTGGGGATAACAGCACAATGCGTGCCATCGACTATTTCGACCGAGGCCATGACCGCGACCCTTCGCGCCTTGCGATCATCGATACCGAGAGCGGCCTCAAGCTGACGTTTGCGGAGACCAAGGGGCTTTCCGAACGCATCGCCGCAGCGCTGCAGAAGCACGGGTTCGAAAACCAGGACCTGCTGGGGCTTTATGGTCCGAACGATGGCATGCTGCTGGTGGTGGTGCTGGCGATGTGGCGCGCCAACGGCAAGTGGATCCCGGTCAATACCCGCAACGCGATCGAGGCCAATGCGGCCTATATCAATTACGTGCGGCTGAAGTGGATGGTCTATCACTCGTCGAAGGCAGACGAAGTGCAGCGGCTCAAGGACCTCTGCCCGACGCTGCAGCACTTCGTGTGCCTCGACAAGCAGATGGGCGATGATCCGAGCCTTGAGGCCTTCATGGCCGATGTCTCTGCGGCCGATTTCGTGGAGCCGGAAACCGACGCGTTCGGCAATCTGATGGACATGGTCGGCATCTTCCCCACCGGCGGCACGACCGGCCCTTCGAAGGGCGCCAACGTGACCAACCTTGGCTGGGGCACGATGATCGAGACCGCGGCGGACGGCATGGGCGGGCGGACCGACAATCCCGTCGCGCTGGTCTCCGCGCCGATTACCCACGCGGCGGGGCCGATCGCGCTTTCGACGATGAGCCTTGGCGCGACGCAGGTGATCCTGCCGGGCTTCGACGCCGAGGACGTGCTGCGCACGATCGAGGAGTACAAGGTCACGCACATGTACCTGCCGCCGACGGCGATGTACCAGTGCCTCGCCAGCCCCAATATCGGCAAGCACGATTACTCGAGCCTCAAGATCTTCATCCTCGTCGGATCGCCGTGCAGCCCGGAAAAGCTGCGGCAGGCAGTGGAGATCTTCGGACCCGCCATGTGTCAGGCCTATGGGCAGGTGGAATGCCCGATGATCGTGGCGTGGTTCCCGCCCGAGGATGTGGCGCGGTTTGCCTATGAAGCGCCCGAGAAGCTGGCCGCCTGCGGCAAGCCGACGCGCTCGATCAAGGTGACGCTGATGGACGACGACGGCAATCACGTGCCGCTGGGCGAGGCCGGCGAGATCTGCGTGCGCGGCGCGCTGGTGACGCATTCCTACTTCGAGAAGCCGGAAGAAACCGCCGAAATCCGCAAGTTCGGCTGGCACCATACGGGCGACGTCGGCAAGTTCGACAAGGACGGCTATCTCTATATCGTCGACCGCAAGAAGGACATGGTCGTCTCCGGCGGGTTCAACGTGTTCACGGCGGAAGTCGAGGCTGCTGTCACCGAACTGGCGGCGGTGCGCGAGGCCTGCGTGTTCGGCATCCCGCACGAGAAGTGGGGCGAGCAGGTGCATGCGGTGGTGGTGGCAGATGGCATCACCGAAGCCGAGATCATTGCCTATACCAAGGAGCGGCTGGGCGGCGTGAAGGCGCCCAAGTCGGTGGAGTTCATCGATGCGATCCCGCGCACGGCTGCTGGGAAGATGGACAAGAAGGAACTCCGCAAAAAGTACTGGGGCGATGCGCAGCGTATGGTGAATTGATCGCGGCTGGTTTAAGCATTCGATTAAAGAGAATCCCGGGACAGCCCGGGCACACAAGGAGAGGCACTCGGGTATGCGCGTTTCGTTGGTTCGTAAGCTGGCCATGGCATCGGTTCTCGCACTCGGTGTCGGGGCTGTCGCGCAATCGGGCGCGATGGCCGGGGTTACCGAGGCGATGCTCCGCAATGTGCCGGCGGGCGAATGGCTGAGCTATGGCCGGGACTATGCCGAGCAGCGCTATTCGCCGCTGAAGCAGGTCAACGAATATAACGTCGATCAGCTTGGCCTTGCCTGGTATGCGGACATGGACACGGCGCGCGGGCAGGAGGCCACGCCGCTGGTGCATGACGGCGTGCTCTACGTTTCGACCGCGTGGTCGATGGTCAAGGCTTACGACGCGAAGACCGGCAAGCCGCTGTGGGCGTTCGATCCCAAGGTGCCGCGCGAGACGCTGGTGCGCACCTGCTGCGACGCGGTGAACCGCGGCGTGGCGCTTTATGGCGACAAGGTGTTCGTGGCGGCACTCGATGGCCGCCTCATCGCGCTCGACCAGAAGACGGGGAGCGTAATCTGGTCGAAGGTGACGGTGCCTGATCAGACCAACTATACCATCACCGGCGCGCCGCGCATCGTGAAGGGCCGCGTGCTGATCGGCGCGGCGGGTTCGGAGTACAAGGCGCGCGGGTATATTGCCGCCTATGATCCGGAGACCGGCAAGGAAATCTGGCGCTTCAACACGGTGCCGGGCAACCCCGCCAAGGGCTTCGGCGTCGAAGGGGCGAACAAGGCGGCGCATGAAGCGGCGGCGAAGACCTGGGGCAACAAGTGGTGGACGCTCGGCGGTGGTGGCACCGTGTGGGATTCGATCACGTACGATCCCGAAACCAACCTGGTCCTCTTCGGCACCGGCAATGCCGAGCCGTGGAACCCGGCAGCGAATGGACGTGAGGGCGACAGCCTCTACACCTCATCCATCGTGGCGGTGAATGCCGATACCGGCCAGTATGCCTGGCATTTCCAGGAAACGCCGGAGGACCGCTGGGACTTCGATTCCGACCAGCAGATCACCATTGCCGACGTGAACATCAATGGCGAAAAGCGCCATGTCGCGGTGCATGCGCCGAAGAACGGGCACGTCTATGTGCTGGATGTGAAGACCGGCAAGTTCCTTTCGGCGACGCCGTGGGTGCCGGTGAACTGGACGACGGGCATCGATCCTGAAACGGGCCGGCCGACGATCAATCCCGACGCCAAGTATGAAAAGACCGGCAAGCCCTTCATCAGCGCGCCGGGCGCGGTGGGCGCGCACAGCTGGCAGCCGCAGAGCTACAGCCCGCGGACAGGCTACCTCTATATCCCGACCAACGTGGCCGCGTTCCCCTATGCCGCCGCGACGGGCTGGAAGCCGACCGACATCGGGTTTCAGACGGGTACGGACGGCGCGAAGGTTGCCATGCCTGCCGATCTCAAGGTGCAGGCGCAGTTCAAGGCGGCGACCACCGGCCAGCTCGTGGCGTGGGACGTGGCGAACCGGAAGCCGGCGTGGAAGGTCGATCTGGTCGGCCCGTCCAACGGCGGCGTGCTTTCGACCGCGGGCAACCTCGTGTTCCAGGGCACGGCGGCGGGCGAGTTCGTGGCCTATACCGCCAGCACCGGCGAGAAGCTGTGGTCGTTCCCGGCGCAGACCGGGATCATTGCCGCGCCGATGACCTATGCGGTGGACGGCGAGCAGTATGTCGCGATCATGGTCGGCTGGGGCGGCGTGTGGGATATCGCCACCGGCGTTCTCGCCAACAAGTCGGGCGGGGTGCGCAACATCAGCCGCCTGCTGGTGTTCAAGCTGGGCGCCAAGGGCCAGCTGCCCGCGCCGCCGCCGATGAACGAAATGGTGCTCGATCCGCCGGCCTTCACCGGCACGGTCGCGCAGGCGACTCAGGGCGGGCAGCTTTATGGCCGCTACTGCTCGGTCTGCCACGGTGACGCTGCGGTTTCGGGCGGGCTGAACCCCGATCTGCGCCACTCGGCGATCATCAATTCGGCTGAGGCGCTGAAAGCGGTCGTGCTGGGCGGCCAACTCCACGAACTGGGCATGGTTTCGTTCAAGTCGGCGCTGAAGGCCCCTGACGCCGAGGCCATCCGCATGTATCTCATCAAGCGGGCCAACGAGGACAAGGCGCTGGCTTCGCGCTGATAAACTGCTATACGTTAGAACAATACTAGAGGACGGAGAGACTCATGAGCAAACTCTACCCCAATCTCATCGACGGCGAGCTGGTGACCACGGCAACCGCGCTCGACGTGGTGAACCCGGCAAACGAGCAGGTCATCGGCCAGGTGCCGGCTTGCGGCGCCGAAGAGCTTGACCGCGCCGTGGCCGCTGCCCGCCGCGCCTTCAAGACCTGGTCGAAGACCCCGGTCGATGAGCGCCGCGCGGTGATCCAGAAGATGGCTGCCGCGATCGACGCCAACTTCGACGAGCTGTTCCGCCTCCTCACCGCCGAACAGGGCAAGCCGCACCAGCAGGCACAGTTCGAAATCGGCGGCTGCTCGGCGATGATGAACGCCCAGTCGACGCTGACGCTTGAAGAGACGATCAACGAGGACAGCGACACCCGCCTCAGCCGCACGCGCCGCGTGCCGGTCGGCGTTGTCGGCGGCATCGTGCCGTGGAACTTCCCGCTGCTGATGGCGGTGCAGAAGATCGCCCCGGCGATCCTTTCGGGCTGCACCATCGTGCTCAAGCCCTCGCCGTTCACCCCGCTGACCACGCTGCGCTTTGGCGAGCTGATCAAGGACATCGTGCCGGCCGGCGTCGTCAACATCATCAGCGGCGAAGATGCCCTCGGCCCGATGATCACCGCGCACCCGGATATCGACAAGATCACTTTCACCGGCTCGACCGCGACCGGCAAGCGGATCATGGAGGGCGCCTCGAAGGACTTGAAGCGCATCACGCTCGAACTCGGCGGCAACGACGCCTCGATCGTGCTGCCCGATGCCGACGTGCAGAAGGTGGCCGAGCAGCTGTTCTGGTCGAGCTTCACCAACGCGGGCCAGATCTGCGTGGCGGCCAAGCGCATCTACATCCACGAGGACATCTATGACGAACTGAGCGCGGCGATTGCCGAATACGCGAAGAACGTGAAGGTGGGTGACGGTTCGGAGCAGGGCACCGGCGTGGGCCCGATCCAGAACAAGAAGCAGTTCGACCGCGTGTGCGAGCTGATCCAGGACGCCAAGGACAACGGCTACAAGTTCCTCGTCGGCGGCGAAGTCGATCCCTCGGGCTCGGGCTACTACGTGCCGATCACCATTCTCGACAACCCGCCGGAAGATGCCCGCATCGTGGCGGAAGAGCAGTTCGGCCCGGTCATGCCGCTGATGAAGTTCTCGAGCGACGATGAAGTGATCGCGCGCGCGAACAACTCGGAATACGGCCTTGCTGGCGCGGTGTGGACCAAGGACACCGAGCGCGGCGTGAAGATCGCCGAGCAGCTTGAGACGGGTACGGTGTGGATCAACGAGTTCCTCCACCTCTCGCCCTTTGCGCCCTTCGGCGGCCACAAGCAGTCCGGTTTCGGCGCCGAATACGGCATCGAGGGCCTGAAGGAGTTCACCTACAGCCAGGTGATCACCGTCAAGAAAGACGCGCTCGTCTGAGAGCCTATTGAGTGACGTTGCGGCTCCGCCGACCCGGCGGTCGGCGGGGCCGTTTGTTTTGAGGACTACCCCGATGCCCATCGACATTGCGAAGATCAAAGCCATCGACGTGCACGTGCATGCCGAGGTTTCGTGCCACGATCCGGAAGACCCGGTGATGGGCAAGTTCTTCGATGCGGCCTCGGCCTATTTCAAGGCCCCGCGCGAGCGGCCCAAAATGCCCGAGATCGCGGATATCTACCGCGAGCAGGAAATCGCGTTCTGCATCTTCACCGTGGACTGCGAGAGCGGGATCGGGGCGAAGCGCATCTCGAACTACGAAGTGGCCGAGTTCGCCGCGAAGAACGACGACATCTGCATGGCCTTCGCCTCGATCGACCCGCACAAGGGCAAGATGGGCGCGCGCGAGGCGCGTGATCTGATCGAGAACTACGGGGTCAAGGGCTTCAAGTTCCACCATATCATGCAGAACATCGAGCCTGCCGCGCGCGTGGGCTATCCGATCTACGAAGTGATTGCGGAATATGGCCTGCCGGCGATCTTCCACACCGGCCATTCGGGCATGGGCACTGGCATGCGCGGCGGCGCGGGCGTGCGGCTCAAGTATGGCCAGCCGATGCTGGTGGACGATGTCGCCGCCGATTTCCCCGACATGAAGGTGATCCTCGCGCATCCCTCGTGGCCGTGGGTGGACGAGAGTCTTTCGATGGCGCTGCACAAGGACAACGTGTTTATCGACTTGTCCGGTTGGAGCCCGAAGTATTTCGCGCCGCAGATCATCCAGTATGCCAACACGCAGCTGAAGACCAAGATGCTGTTCGGCAGCGATTTTCCGCTGATCCACCCGCAGAAGTGGATCGATGCCGCGCTCAAGGTCGGCTTCAAGGATGAAGTCATGCCCGGCATCATGAAGGACAACGCGCTGCGCGTTCTGGGCCTCGGCTGACCGGACCATGACCGCCGATCCCGCCGATATTCGCGGCTGGCAGCGGCTTGGCGATGATGTGACCACTTCGGGGCGGATCGAGGAGGGCGATGTCGCCCGCCTTGCCGCGCTGGGGGTGAAGCAGGTGGTCAATCTGGCGCTCGACAGCCATCCCGATGCGCTGGCGGATGAGGGCGCAAAGCTGGCGGCGGCGGGGATCGGGTATACCCATATTCCGGTGCCGTTCGATGCACCCGATGAAACGCATTTCGATGCCTTTCGCGCGGCGCTGGACGCGGCGCCCCGGCCCATTCACGTGCATTGCATCATGAACTGGCGGGTTTCGGCATTCTTCTACCGGCTGCACCGGGACGTGATCGGCATGCCCGAGCCCGAGGCGCGCGCGCTGATGGCGCAGCAGTGGGAGCCGGACCGCAGCGACAGGCCCGAATGCGCGGTCTGGGCCGGGTTCATTGCGCCGAGGGCTGGCTGATGGACTTTGCGGGCCAGCACGTGGTGATCACTGGCGCTTCGACCGGGATCGGCGAGGCAACGGCGCGGCGCGTGGTTCGCGGCGGAGCGCGGGTGACGCTGATTGCGCGGCGCGGGGAATTGCTCGCGGACTTGTGTGCCGATCTGGGTGCTGGTGCGGGCTGGGCGGCGGCGGATGTCGGCAAGCAGGACCAGTTGATCGCGGCGCTCGATAGTGCAGTCGCGCAGCATGGGCCGATCGATGCGCTGTTCCTGAATGCGGGGACGGGCGGGACGTTTGCGCCGCTGGAAGATTATTCGGACGATGCTTTTGATGCGCTGATGGCGGTCAACATGAAGTCCGCGTTCTGGGCGGTGCGCCATGTGCTGCCGGCGATGAAGGCGCGGGGGGCGGGTTCGATCCTGATCACCGGCAGCCTTGCTTCGGAACGCGGGATGGCGATGAACGTGGGCTATGTGATGAGCAAGCATGCGGTGCTGGGGCTTGCCCGCGCGGCGGCGCTCGAGGGCGCGGCGCATGGGGTGCGCGTCAATTGCCTGGTCCCCGGTTTCATCGCGACGCCGCTGCTGGAAGGCGTGCCGCCCGAGCAGCTGACCTCGCTCGCCGCCAATGTACCGCAAGGGCGGCTGGGCACATCCGAAGACGTGGCCGAAGTCGCCGCGTTCCTGCTTTCACGCAGCGCCGCGCATGTCACTGGCCAGAGCTGGGCGGTCGACGGCGGCGTGCTGGGCACTCTGGCCATCAGGTAAGCCTATGACACTCAAGTATTATCATGCCGAACCGCTGGCGAATTCGCTCAAGTCCATGGCTCCGCTCAAGGAGAAGGGGCTGGCGTATGAGAGCATCTACGTCGACCTGCACAAGTTCGAGCAGCACCAGCCGTGGTTCACCGCGATCAATCCGGAGGGGCAGGTGCCCGTGCTCGATCACGACGGCACGATCATCACGCACACCACGGTGATCAACGAGTATCTGGAAGACGTGTTTCCCGATGCGCAGCCGGCGGATGGTCCGTTGCGACCGCGTGATGCGGTGGGGGCGGCGCGGATGCGCTATTGGAACAAGTTCGTTGACGAGCAGGTGATGAACTTCGTCTCGATGCATGGCTGGCACCGGATGGTCGGCGTGATCGCGCGCAATATCGAGAGCGGGGCGTTCGAGAAGCTGTTGGAAAACATCCCGCTGCCCGATCAGCGCAAGAAGTGGAGGACGGCGCGCTCCGGCTTTTCGGAAGCTGATCTGGCCAATGCCACCGCCAAGATCGAATACGCGGTCGACAAGGTCGAGAAGCAGCTGGCGGAGACGCCGTGGCTGGCGGGGGCGACGTACACACTGGCGGACATCAATTTCTATTCCCACTGCGGGATGATGGTGGAGCGCATGTTCCCCGAGATGGAAATCGGCAAGCGCGCGCCGCGGCTGGTCGAATGGCGCGAGCGGGTGACGGCGCGGCCTGGCATGGCGGCTGCGCTGAAGTCCGAGGACCGCACGGCACCGGGCCTGCGCACCTGGTCGGGGCATGTGCGCTGATGGCCGGGTTCGTCCTTATCCATGGCTCGTGGCATGGCGGCTGGTGTTTCGATCCAGTCGCGGATTTGCTGCGCGCGCGGGGGCATACGGTTGTTGCGCCGACGCTGCCTGGGATGGGCGGCTCTGCGGAGGAACTGGCGGCGGTGACGCTGGGCGAATGGGGTGAATTTGCCGCGCAGCATTGCCGTGATCTCAAGGCTGCGCTGGGCGGCGCGCCGGTGGTGCTCGGCGGGCATTCGCGCGGAGGGCTGGTCGTCAGCACGGCAGCGGAACGTGATCCGGCGGCGATGGATGCGCTCGTTTATATTTGCGCGATGATGCTGCCTTCGGGTTCGTCGCGCGCCGAGTTCAAGACAATGGATGAGCCGAATCCGGACTTCGACGCGATCATCAGCAAGGTGCATGATGGCGCGGCGACGGTGGTTGATCCGGCGCGTGCGGGGCCCGTCTTTGCGCAGCTTTCGCCGCCGGAACTTGTCGCGGGCGTGTTGCCGCGGCTGGTCGCAGAGCCGCATGGGCCGCGGTCTGAGCCGCTGCAATTGACGGCTGAGCGCTGGGGTTCGCTGCCCCGCACCTACGTGGAATGCACGGCGGACCGCACGATCCCGATTGCCAGCCAGCGCCGGATGCAGGCGATGAGCCCCGGCGCGCGGGTGGTGACGCTGGATGCCGATCACAGCCCCTATCTCTCGCGCCCGGTGGAACTGGCCGATGCGCTGGAGGGGGCTATTCCGGTCTGATGGAGATGAGCCGATGCGCGAAGTGAGGCTGAGCCCGCAGGGCGATTTCGACAACGCGGCGCGGGACTACGCGCATATCACTGCGCATCCGCTGACCGCCGCGATGGGGGCGGAAATTACCGGCGTGCGGCTGGGGCATGACCTTTCGCCCGAAGCCTTCGACGAAATCCGCGATGCGCTGTGGCGGCACAAGATGGTGTTTCTGCGCGATCAGCATCTCACGCATTCGGAGCACGAGGCGTTCAGCGCGCGGTTCGGGCCGTTCGCGGTCGATGCCTATACGCAAGGCGTGGAGGGGCACCGCAATGTCCACCCGCTGATCAAGGAAGCGGATACCAGGACCAAGGCGCTGTTCGGCAGCGGCTGGCACACCGATTCGCCGTTTCTGGACGAGCCGCCCTCGGTGACGATCCTGCGCGCCATTCAGGTGCCGCCCTATGGCGGGGACACGACCTGGGCCGATACGCAGCTGGCATGGCGGATGCTGAGCCCCACTATGCAGGCGATGCTGCGGCCGCTGAAGGTGCATATGTCGGCGCAGGCGAACGTGGCGACGCAGGAGCGGATCAGCGGCAAGCCGATGGCCTTTGCCAATGACGACCGCCGCACTTCGGCGTTGCAGGGCAATTTCCACCCGCTGGTGCGCACGCATCCCTTCACCGGGCTGCCCTCGCTTTATGTGGACGAGGTCTATGCCGTGGGGATCGAGGGGATGACCGAGGCGGAAAGCCGCCCGATCCTTGATTTCCTGACGCGGCATATCACGCAGGCCGGCTTCACCTGCCGCCTGCGGTGGGAGCCCGGCATAATCGCGATGTGGGACAACCGCGCCGCGCTCCATCTGGCGCCGAATGACTACGACGGGTTCCGGCGCGAGATGTACCGGACCACGATGGCGGGGGAGCGGCCGGAGTAGGGGGGGGCTTTTGTCACCCCGGGCTCGACCCGGGGTTTCGCTGCCTCTTTGAGCGCAGCGTTTGACGAAAGAAGCCTAACCCCGGGTCAAGCCCGGGGTGACGAGAAAATAGTACGGTCAGTTTGGCGCACCATGTTGCTGCGCAAACCAAGGCTGTGCGACCTCATTTACGAACAACTCCAATTCCTCGACGCAGCGATCAAAAGTGCTGTTTGTCTCGGCATTGAAGCGATGGTGATAGCAGTATCCAGTGTGCCGTCGGATGCGCATCGTTTCGTGGTGACCAAGCGAGAAGCGCACACCATCGCACTTTCGAACTGAAGTCAGATCAATGAGAAGCGATATGCTTGGTGAGTAGGGTGCACCGTAGGTTGCACCGCTGCGGGATAGCCAGAAAGTCTCTGAAAAACCATCTCTTTCACGTAGCCATTTTCGGCCGCTGCCACGAACGAAACCTATCGGCTTCAAGATTGGCGTCAATGCGCTGCATACGCGCTTCATGCCTTCGGACACGACCTTCGAGTGTTCGTCCATGTCATTGACCTACCGATTCCGAGCGGCCGTTAGCATCTTGTGGTCGGTGCCCGACGATTGACATCGGCACGCGTAAGCCGCCAGTCCCTCAATCCCCGAAGAAATTGAGCTCCAGCAGCACGTTGTTGGGATCGCTCACGAAAATCTGCCTGAGGCCGATGGCGTCCACGGTGTTGCGCTGGAACGGGGTGCCCAGTGCCTCCACGCGCGCCATCAGTTCGTCATAGCCCGAGCAATTCAGCGCCACATGGTGCACCGCGCCGGTCAGGGCACCGGGTTCGACGTGGCGGTCGAAGGCGCGGGGGCAGTCGACCGAGTTGATGTGGACGATGGCCTTGCCGCCCGCGTCATACATCCACTGCGCGTTCTCGGGTGTCAGCGGCGGCGGGGCGTTGCGGCGTTCGAGGTTCAGCAGCGCCTTGTAGAACTCGGCGGTCTCGTCGAGCTTGTCGGTGATCACGTTGACGTGATCGAGCCAGTTGACCTGCATTCCCTGCTCCCTCGGCTTTAAGCCCTCTCCCCTTGAGGGGAGAGGGTTGGGAGAGGGGAACTTGCTCGGCGCCCGGGCCCCTCTCAACTTCGGCTAGCGAGCAAGCTCGCAAGCCTTCGTATCTCTCCCCTGAAGGGGAGAGAGCAAGGAGTTTCAGCTCCGGAACACGACCGTCTTGTTGCCGTTCAAGAGCGCGCGGTCCTCGAGGTGCAGGCGGACGGCTTCCGCCAGCACACGGCGCTCGACGTCGCGGCCCTTGCGGACGAGGTCTTCGGGCGTGTCGGCGTGGGTGACGGTCGTCACGTCCTGATGGATGATCGGGCCTTCATCGAGGTCGGTCGTGACGTAGTGGCCGGTCGCGCCGATCATCTTCACGCCGCGCGCGTGGGCCTGGTGATAGGGCTTGGCGCCCTTGAAGCTGGGCAGGAACGAGTGGTGGATGTTGATGCAGCGCCCGTTGAGGAACGAGGCCATGTCGTCAGAGAGGATCTGCATGTAGCGGGCGAGCACGACCAGCTCGGCGCCGGTTTCGTTCACGATCGCCTTCACTTGCGCTTCCTGCTGCGGCTTGGTGTCCTTGGTGATCGGCAGGTGGTGATAGGGAGCATCGCCCAGGAGGGTGATGTTGAGCGCTTCCTTGGGGTGGTTGCCGATGATCGCGACGACGTCCATCGGCAGCTCGCCGATGCGGGTGCGGTAGAGCAGATCGCCGAGGCAGTGATCGAACTTGCTGACCATGAGGACGGTGCGGCGCTTCTTCGAGCTATCACGCATGGTCCATTCCATGCCGAACTGTTCGGCCACAGGCGCGAAGGCGCTGCGCAGCGTGGTCTCGTCGCCCGAGCCGGGATCGAGCACGACGCGCATGAAGAACTGGCCGCTTTCGGTATCGTCGAACTGCTGCGCCTCAAGGATATTGGCGCCGGCTTCGTAGAGGTTGCCGGTAACCCGGGCGACGATCCCGGGCTTGTCCTCGCACGAAAGCGTCAGGATCACAGGTGCAGTCATTCAAATCTCTCCCGTCCATTTAGAGCCCAAGCCTAACAGGGTGCGCCCCCATAGGCTGCGCCGCCGTTCACCGCCAGCCATGCGTGTACCCCGCATGAGGCCTGCACAATTTGGCATTGCGAATCTGCTTCGATATTGTATGTGTTGCATACAAATTTCAACCAGCCATTTGCAATCGGGAGAGACAGCGTGGCAGCGAACCTCGAAGAGGTCCTTCAGGGCCAGTCCAACATCGTTGAAATGCTGCGCAATTCGCAGCTGGGTGCCTACGTCTACCCGGTGGTGGCGCCGGAATTTTCCAACTGGCGCAGCGAGCAGTGGGCCTGGCAGCACTCTGCCGTGCTGTTCGACCAGTCGCACCACATGGTGAACCTCTACATCCGCGGCAAGGATGCGGCGAAGCTGCTGTCGGACACGATGATCAACAGCTCGAAGGGCTGGGCGGCGGGCAAGGCCAAGCAGTATGTGCCGACGACGCCTTATGGCCATGTGATCGGCGATGGCATCATCTTCTGGGAAGAAGAAGAGAGCTTCACTTATGTCGGCCGCGCGCCGGCTTCGAACTGGCTGCGCTATCACGGCGCGACGGGCGGCTATGATGTGGAAATCGAGCTGGATGACCGTTCGCCGATGCGCCCGATGGGCAAGCCCGTCACCCGCAAGGAATGGCGCTTCCAGATCCAGGGTCCGCAGGCGTGGAACGTGATCGAGAAGCTGCACGGCGGTCCGCTGGAACAGCTCAAGTTCTTCAACATGAGCACGATGAACATCGCCGGCAAGACGGTGCGCACGCTGCGCCACGGCATGTCGGGCGCGCCGGGGCTTGAAATCTGGGGGCCTTACGCGGAGCAGGAAGAAATCCGCGCCGCCATTCTGGAAGCAGGCAAGGAATTCGGCCTGATCGCATGCGGCAGCCGCGCTTATCCTTCGAACACGCTGGAATCGGGCTGGATTCCCTCGCCGCTGCCCGCGATCTACACCGGCGAGAAGCTCAAGGGCTTCCGCGAGTGGCTGGGTGCCGACAGCTATGAAGCGACCGGTTCGATCGGCGGCTCGTTCGTGGGTGAGAGCATCGAGGACTACTACCTCAACCCGTGGGAGCTGGGTTACGGCCCGTTCGTGAAGTTCGACCACGACTTCCATGGCCGCGAGGCGCTGGAGAAGCTGGATCCCGCCGCACAGCGCAAGAAGGTGACGCTGGCGTGGAACCCGGAAGACATGGCGAAGATCACCGCTTCGCTGTTCAACCCGGACGGCGAGCAGTACAAGTTCTTCGACGTGCCGCTGGCGAACTATGCCTCGTCGAACTACGACCGCGTGGTCGATGCGGGCGGCAAGACGGTCGGTCTTTCGATGTTCACCGGCTATTCCTACAACGAGAAGCAGGCGCTTTCGCTGGCGACGGTCGATCCGGAAATCCCCGTCGGCACCGAAGTGCGCGTGGTGTGGGGCGAACCTGACGGCGGCACGCGCAAGACCACGGTTGAGCCGCACAAGCAGATCGAAGTGCGCGCGATTGTCTCGTCGGTGCCCTACAGCCGCGTGGCGCGCGAGAACTACGCTGAAGGCTGGCGCACCGGGCGCTGAGGCGTGAGGCCCCTCCTTCCCGCCAAGAAGGGAGGAGGGGCCGCCTTTGAAGGGGAGCCTGATAACATGGCAGCAGCACTGATCCATCCCAACTGGGACAAGCCGCCGCTCGGGATTACCGACGGTTTCAGCCTTGAAATGACCGCCAAGGACGAGGCTTCGCTGCGCGAGGCGGCGCCGCTGATCCCGGCTGATACGCCGATTGCCGTGACCTTCCTGCCGGGTGAGGATGTCGCCGCGCGCGTGAAGGCGACGGTGGCGGTGCGCGAGCTGGGCTTCGAGCCGATGCCGCACTTCTCGGCGCGGCGGATCACTTCGGAGGATGACTTCGAGGGCTATCTCAAGGCGGTGGTCGAGCAGGCAGGCGTGAGCCGCGCGTTCATCGTGGCGGGCGACCCGCCCGAGCCGGTAGGGCCGTACTTCGATACTTCGGCGCTGATTGCGACGGGCGCGTTCGAGCGCAGCGGGATCAAGGCCATCGGCATCGGCGGGCATCCTGACGGGCACCCGAACATGACCGAGCAGGAATGCTGGGACGTGCTGGTGAAGAAGGTGACCGAGATCGAGGCGCGCGGGATGGCGCCCTTGATCGTGACGCAGTTCGGGTTTGATCCGGACGCGTTCCTCGCGTGGCTGCTCAAGCTGCGCGCGCTGGGGATCGATGCACCGGTGCGGATCGGCGTGCCGGGCCCGGCGGGGATCAAGCGGCTGCTGGCGTTTGCCGCGCGCTGCGGCGTGGGCGCGTCCACTTCGGTGCTGCGGAAATACGGGATTTCGGTGACGAACCTGCTGGGCAGCGCCGGGCCGGACAAGCTGGTCGATGCCTTTGCCAAGGGGCTGGGGCCGCAGCATGGCCGGGTGCGGCTGCACTTCTATCCCTTCGGCGGCATGGTGAAGACGCTGGAGTGGATCCAGGGCTACAACGCGAAGCACGGGATTTCGGCATGACGGACTTTGTGCTCGTCCACGGCGCGTGGGGCGGCAGTTTCGGCTATGACCGGGTGGCGGGCGAGTTGCGCGCAGCGGGGCACCGCGTGGTGCTGGTGCAGCTGACCGGGCTTGGCACGCGCAAGGGCGAGTTCCATCCGGGCATCACGCTCACGACGCATATCGATGATGTGTTGGGCCAGATCGCTTCGGCCGGTTTCGACAAGTTCGTGCTGGTCGGGCATTCCTATGGCGGGATGATCGTGACGGGCGTGGCGACGCGGCTTGGCAGCCGGATCAAGGCGCTGGTCTATCTCGATGCATTCCTGCCGCAGGACGGCCAATCGCTGTGGGATCTGACCGGCGATTTCGAGCATGGTCATTATATCAACAGCCAGAAGTTCACTCCCGCCGCGGTCGCGCCGCTGCCGGGGCTGGAGCATCCGGGGCTTTCGCCGCATCCGCTGCTGACCTTGCTGGAAGCGGTGAAGTTCACTGGCGAGGAAGCCAAGGTCGGGCGGCGCGTTTACGTTTTCGCCAATGCGTGGGAACCAACGCCATTCCGCAAGTTCGTGAAGCGCGTGACGACCGAGCCGGGCTGGGAATATCACGAGGCCAAGGCGAGCCACGACGTGATGGGCGATCAGCCGGCGCAGACGCTGCAGATCCTGCTGGGCTGCGCCTGAGCATTCCTCCGTTATGGCCGTTAAGTGAACGCGAGTTCATTTGAACAAACCCCTGATCAGGCGGTAAATTCCGTTCACGATTTTTGTGGCGGAAAGGCTACTGATGGAAATCAGGGTTGCGGGTGACGCGCGGGTTCATGTGCTGAAGAACGACGATGGCTATAGCCGCGCGGTTGCGGCGGTGGCGCTTGCGGAAGGCGAAGTGCTGGCGCCCTTCGGTGCGCGCGAAACGCTGGCGACGCCGAATTACCTGACTGTGCAGACGGGGCGGGATACCCACATCCTGCTCGCGCCGGAGCACCTGCAGTATATCAACCACAGCTGCGATCCGAACGTGTTCTTCGATACGACGCGGATGGAGATCGTGGCCCTGCGCGCGATTGCGCCGGGGGAGGAAGTGCAGTTCTTCTACCCCTCGACCGAGTGGACGATGGACCGCGCGTTCGATTGCCTGTGCGGCAGTAGCGCATGCCTTGGCCGGATTGCCGGCGCGGACGAACTCGATGCCGATGCGCTGGAGCGCTATGCGTTCAACCAGCATATCCTCGACCGGCTGGCCGAACGTCTGGCGGAAGCAGCCTGAGGCTGACTGTCGGGGTCGTTTGAAAGGCAATTGCCTGCCCAGCCCCGCTCATGCTGAGCTTGTCGAAGCATGTCGACGCGACCGTCGCGCCAGCACCCTTCGACAAGCTCAGGGTGAGCGGGTGTTGGGTAACCGCTCGTTCTCCTGGCGGCCTCAGAATTTGGCTTCGCGTGACTTCCGCCGCGCCTCGGCAAACGCATCGCGGCGGAACTTCTCGAAGGCGACGCGCTGGTCGTGGCCGGGGTCCTTCGGGTAGTCCTGATATTCGGCGATGATCTCGTCGAAGATCTCGCGCATCTCTTGCCTATGGTCCGGGTGGCTGAAGATGTGGAGGCGGTTGGCCTTCATTGCCTCGATCACGCGGGCGCCGATGACGTCGGGCTCCATGCCGAATTCGTGGATGCCCGCAAGGCGCTCGACCGCTTCGGAATTGACCGGCTTCATCGCGCCCTTGAGTTCGTCGGGGCGGATGTCGTCGCTGGCGTAGATGTAGCTTTTGACGAGGCCGGGGCAGAGCACCGAGACGCCGATCTCGTATTGCAGCAGCGAGTAGTGCAGCGATTCCGAAAGGCCGCGCACGGCGAACTTGGTGGTGTTGTAGATGCCCGGCGTGCCGGCGGCGAGGAACGCAGCCATCGAGGCGGTGTTGACGACATGGCCGCCCTTCTGCTCGCCTGCCTTCACGCGCGAGACCATGCGGGGGACGAAGGTCATCACGCCGTTGATCACGCCGTGCAGGTTGACGCCCAGCAGCCAGTCCCAGTCGTCGTAGGAGCTTTCCTCGATCGGCTGGAACAGGTTCACGCCTGCGTTGTTGCAGAGGATCGAGACGGGGCCGAACGCGGCTTCCACTTCGTCAGCGGCCGCCTTGAAGGCGTCGCGGCTGGAAACGTCGAGCTGGACGCCCATGACCTCGCGGTTGTCGAGGCTGGCGAGGGCCTTGTCGATGGAGTCCTGACGGATATCGGCGATGGCGACCTTGCAGCCTTCGCCCAGCAACTGGCGGACGAGCCCGATGCCGACGCCGTTGGCGCCACCGGTGACGAAGGCGGTGCGGCCTGCGAAGTCCTTCATGCTGCATCTCCCTCGCGAGCGGCCTTCAGCGCATCCTGCCGGGCGATTTCGGCGGTGATCGCCGGGTTGCGGAACAGCATCGCGAAAGTCTGCTTGTAGTCCGGGTTTTCGGGGAGGTGGGTCTGCACCGCCGCCGTGGTCGCCTCGCCGCGTTCGCGCACGCCATCGAGGAATTCGCTGTGGGTGAGGATGTAGAGTTCGTCGTTCAGGATGCCCTGGAGGACGCGCTCACCGACTTCCTCCTTGGTCTGATAGAGGTGCATGAAGTTGCCGCCCGAAGCGCGGCGCTTGTCGGCCTCGGCATAGCCGGTATCGGCAAGGTCGGCGGGGCGGGTCTTGCCGGCTTCGGCGATGTTGGACTGGACCGCGCCGGGGCAGAAGGCTGAGCAGATCACGCCGCGTGGCTCCAGTTCGGGGCGCATGCATTCCATCATCGAGGTGACGGCGGCCTTGCCTGACGAGTAGATCGTGGTGCCGCCGACGGGGACGAGCGCCGACATCGAGGCAGTGTTGACGATGTGGCCGCCTTCGCCATGCGCGAGGATGCGCGGGAGCAGGGTGACGATGCCGTTGATCGTGCCGCCGACGTTGACGCCCATGACCCAGTCCCAATCGGCGAATGTGGCGAGCTCTGTGGGGCCGACGACGGCGACGCCCGCGTTGTTGCAGAGGATATGGAGCTTGCCAAACCGGGCTTCGGCAGCATCGGCGGCGGCAGCAAACGCGGCACGGTCGGTCACGTCGAGCTTGAGGGGGAGCACCTTTTCGCCGCCCGCCAGTTCGGCTTCGGCGGCGGCGAGGTGGTCGTCGCGGATATCGGCGATCACCACGTTCATGCCTGCGCCGAGCAGCGCCTTGGCGATGCCGAGGCCGATGCCGCTGGCGCCGCCGGTGACGAAGGCTGTCTTGCCGGGGAGGTTCTGCATGATCGCTCTCCTGCGGTGGAGCCTTTTGCGATTCCACCATTTGTTAGATTGCCTTTTGTATTCACCACGCCGAGATTGTATGCAAGACTAACAATTGTTCGTGGGTTGAAAAGGCTGCTCGGGTTTGAACGAAGCGGCCGGCCGGCGAGAGGAGAGACGATGGCGGGTCCCACGATCATGGCGGCACCGGGCGCGGCGGCGGAGCGCGCATGGCCTTCGGCTGGCGCGGCCTATTGGGCGTTGTTCGTGATTGTGCTGGCGACGTTCCTGACCTTCTTCGATGCGGTGACGTTCGGGATGCTGGCCGAGCGGATCAAGCACGATTTCGGCCTCACCGATTCGCAACTGGGCTTCCTCGCGGGGCCGGCGAGCATCGTTTGCTACCTCTTCGTGGGTATTCCGCTGGCGCGGCTGGCTGACATCTATCCGCGCAAATATGTGCTGGGCGGCGGGGCGGCGGTGGTCGGGCTGATCATTTCACTGGGGGGCCTTGCGCAGACCTTCACCCAGTTCATCGGCAGCCGGGTGTTCCTTGCGGCGGGCGGATCGGCGCACGCGCCTTCGTCGTACTCACTGCTGGCCGATGCTTTTCCGCCCAAGAAGCTGACGCGCGCCTTCGCGCTGCTGCAGTTCGGCTTCATCGGTGGGACGACGCTAGGCCCGCTGATCGGCGGCGCGCTGGTGGTGATGAGCGCGGGCTGGGCGCCGACCACTCTCGGGCCGCTGACGATCCTGGGCTGGCAGTGGATCCTGATCGTGATGGGGCTGCCGGGCCTGCTGGTCGGGCTGCTGTTCCTGACCGTGCAGGAACCGGCGCGGCTGGCTCCGGCGGCGGACGCGCCGCATGTGCCGACGGACGCGGGCCTGATGCGCCGCGTGCTGACCTTCATGGGGCTCGATGCGCTGCGGGCGATCAATGCCAAGCCGCGCGTCTACTATCCGCTGTTTGCCGCGCTGGCGTTGAGCGCGGTGGAGACCTTCGGGCTGCAGTTCTGGCGCGTGCCGTTCATGGTCCGCACGTTCGGGTGGGATGAGCGGCAGATCGGCGCGGCGCTGAGCGTGACCGTGCTGGCGGGCTCGCTATCGGGGTTGCTGCTGGGCAGCGTGCTCGTCGAATGGCTGGCCAGGCGGCACAAGGATGCCAACGTGCGGGCGGCGGCGATCTGCTTCACCGGCACGACAGTGTGCTCGATCACCGCGATCCTGATGCCGACGGCCTGGGGCTCGCTGATCCTGTTCGGCTTTTCCGGCATGTTCGGCCTTGCCGGCGCGGTGCCGCAGAATGCCGCGATCCAGCGCGTGGCGCCCAATGACATGCGGGGCCAGGTGACGGCGTTCTACTTGTTCATGTTCACCTTTTTCGGCGCGATGGGCAGCTGGGTGGTGGGGCAGGTGCAGGACCTGATCATCGGCGATCCGCACCAGATCTGGAAAGCACTGCTGATTACCGCGAGCGTGCTGCTGCCGCTCGCCACCTTCCTGATGATCCGCGCGATCAAGCCCTACCGCGAGGAAGTGGAGCGGCTGGCGGCTGCCGGGCTGTGACGCAGAAGCGCGTTGACAGCGCCGCGCCAGATGGTGATTGTTAGGTATACGAACTAAATTGGGAGAGTCCGATGTCCGAAGACCGTATCGCCGCGCTGGAGGGCAAGCTGGCCGAGCTGGAGCGCCGCCTGACCGTGCGCGAGGACGAGCTTGATATCCGCAAGCTGCAGCACCTCTACGGCTACCTGATCGACAAGTGCCTCTATCTCGAGACGGCGGACCTCTTCACCGATGACGGCGAAGTGCGCTTCTTCGGCGGCATCTGGAAGGGCAAGGAAGGGATCAAGCGGCTCTATTGCGAGCGGTTCCAGAAGCGCTTCACCTATGGCAACAACGGGCCGATCGATGGCTTCCTGCTCGATCATCCGCAGCTGCAGGACATCATCCATGTGCAGCCGGACGGCGTGACGGCGCTCGCCCGCGCGCGTTCGATGATGCAGGCCGGGCGGCACAAGGATTATGAAGGCGATGCCCCGCATTTGAAGGCGCGCCAGTGGTGGGAAGGCGGCATTTACGAGAACACCTACAAGAAGGTGGACGGGGTGTGGCGCATCCACATCCTGAACTACATGCCGCAGTGGCACGCCGATTTCGAACATGGCTGGGCCAACACCCCGCACGAATACGTGCCGTTCCCGAAGGTGACCTACCCCACCGATCCGACCGGACCTGACGCGCTGATCGAGGGCCACTGGCTGTGGCCGACGCACAAGCTGGTGCCCTTCCACATGCCGCATCCGGTGACGGGCGAGGAAATCGTGGCGCAGCGGTGGCAGGGTGATATCGACCGGGAAAAGGCCAGGAACTGATACTCTAGCCAGACAATTTCCCGTTCGTGTCGAGCGAAGTCGAGACACCACACGCAGCGCTCGGTGTCTCGACTTCGCTCGACACGAACGGATGTTGGGGGCGGTTCCAAGGCCTCCAAGGAGACAAGACGTGACGTCCTATCCTTCGCTTCACATGATCATCGCCGGGGAGCGTATCTCCGGCGGCGGGCGCCGGACCCATGCGGTGGTGAACCCGGCCACCGGCGAGACCATCGGCGAACTGCCGCTGGCCGAGGCTGCCGATCTTGATCGCGCGCTGGAGGCGGCGCAGCGGGGGTTCAGGCTGTGGCGCAAGTCCACCCCGCAGCAGCGCGCCGCCGTGCTGAATGGCGCGGCGCGGCTGCTGCTGGAGCGGCAGGAGGACCTCGCGCGGATCGCCACGCTGGAGCAGGGCAAGCCGCTGGCGGAGGCCCGCATCGAAGTGTTGATGAACGTGGGGCTGTTCCAGTTCTACGCAGGCGAGGTGTTCCGCCTCTATGGCCGGACGCTGGTGCGGCCCGAGGGCATGCGCTCCACCGTGACGCATGAGCCGGTGGGGCCTGTGGCGGCGTTTGCGCCGTGGAACTTCCCGCTCGGCAATCCGGGCCGCAAGCTGGGCGCGCCGATTGCGGCGGGGTGTTCGGTGATCCTGAAGGCGGCGGAGGAAACCCCGGCTTCGGCGCTGGGCGTGTTGCAGTGCCTGCTCGATGCGGGCCTGCCGCCAGAGGTCGCGCAGGCGGTGTTCGGCGTGCCGGATGAAGTGAGCCGGCATCTGCTGGGCTCGCCCATCATCCGCAAGTTGAGCTTCACGGGTTCGACTTTGGTGGGCAAGCATCTCGCCAAGCTGGCCGCCGAGGACATGAAGCGCACGACGATGGAACTGGGCGGGCATGGCCCGGTGCTGGTGTTCAGCGATGCCGACATGGACCGCGTGCTCGATACGGTTGTCACGCAGAAGTATCGCAATGCCGGGCAGGTCTGCGTCAGCCCGACGCGCTATATCGTCGAGGAAAGCGTCTACGACCGGTTCCGCAATGCCTTTGCCGAGCGCGCCAGAGCAATCACCGTTGGCAACGGCATGGACGAGGCAACGCGCATGGGTCCGATGGCCAATCCGCGCCGTCCGGAAGCGATGGACCGGCTGATCGGCGATGCGGTGCAGCGCGGCGCGCGGCTGCACACGGGCGGCGAGCGTGTGGGCAATGCCGGGTTCTTCTATGCGCCTTCGGTGCTGTCGGACATTCCGCTGGATGCCGCGATCATGAACGAGGAGCCGTTCGGCCCGGTCGCGCTGATCAACCCTCACGCGGGCGAGGAAGCGATGATCGCCGAGGCGAACCGGCTGCCCTATGGCCTTGCGGCCTTTGCCTGGACCACGGACGGCAAGCGCCAGCAGCGCCTTGCGCGCGAGATCGAGGCGGGGATGGTGGGCATCAACACCAACATGATCGCAGGCGCGGACTCGCCGTTCGGCGGCGTGCGCTGGTCGGGTCATGGGGCCGAGGATGGGCCGGAGGGCGTTCTGGCCTGCATGGTGACCAAGGCGGTTCACGAGGGATAGGGGTGGGTTTGGTGCTTCGACAAGCTCAGCACGAGCGGTGTTCTTTTGGTTCAAACACCCAGACCCGCTCATGCTGAGTCCTGAGCTTGTCGAAGGATCGAAGCATCTCGCGCAACGGACGCGGAAGAGGATGACATGACCGAACTCAAGACCGGCGGCGACCAAGGCTACCTCCGCATCGCCACCGAAGAAGCTTTCGCGGTGCAGGAGCAGATCGACGTGTTCCTGCGCATGATCCGTGATGGGACTGCGGACAAGGGCATGGTCTCGCTGTGGGGCTTCTATGCCACCAGCCCTTCGGAACGTGCGATGCAGATCATGGAGCGACTGCTCGATCTGGGCGAGCGCCGCATTGCCGATATGGACGCCACCGGGATCGACAAGGCGATCCTTGCGCTGACATCTCCCGGCGTGCAGCCGATGCTTGATGTGGACGAGGCCAAGGGCATCGCGGCGCGGGCCAACGACCGGCTGGCCGACGCCTGCGCCAAGTATCCGGACCGGTTCATCGGGCTGGGCACCGTGGCGCCGCAGGATCCCGAATGGTCGGCAGCGGAAATCCGGCGCGGCGCGAACGAACTGGGCTTCAAGGGCATCCAGATCAACAGCCACACGCAGGGCGAATATCTCGATGATCCGAAATACGATCCGGTCTTCCGCGCGCTGTGCGATGTGGGCCAGCCGCTTTACATCCATCCCGCGACGCCGCCGGACAGCATGATCGGCCCGATGCTGGAGAGCGGGCTGGATGGCGCGATCTTCGGCTTCGGTGTCGAGACGGGGATGCACCTCCTGCGCCTCATCACCATCGGCATCTTCGACAAGTACCCGGACCTGCAGATCATGGTCGGCCATATGGGCGAGGCGCTGCCCTACTGGCTCTACCGGCTGGATTACATGCACCAGGCGGGTGTCCGCTCGCAGCGGTACGAGCGGATGAAGCCGCTGAAGAAGACTATCGCGGAATACATGCGCTCCAACGTGCTGATCACCAATTCGGGCATGGCCTGGGAGCCGGCGATCAAGTTCTGCCAGCACGTGGTGGGCGAGGACCGCGTGCTATACGCGATGGACTATCCCTACCAGTACGTGGCGGACGAAGTGCGCGCGATGGACGCGATGGACATGCCGCTGGAAACCAAGAAGAAGTTCTTCCAGACCAACGCCGAACGGTGGTTCAAGCTCTGACCTTCAGGAGACGATGATATGTACGCAGTTACCGGGGCTTCCGGCCAATTGGGCAAGCTGGTGCTGGCCGATCTCGTGGCGAAGGTGGGAGCGGCGCAAGTGGTGGCGCTGGTGCGCGATCCGGCGAAGCTGGCGGATGCGGCAGCGGCGGGCGTTTCCGTCCGCGCGTTCGATTATGATGCGGCCGATCCGGCGGCGCTGGCCGGGGTTTCGCGGCTGCTGCTGATTTCGAGCAGCGAAGTGGGCAAGCGCGCGGTGCAGCATCAGGCGGTCATCGATGCGGCAAAGGCGGCGGGCTTGGGGTTGATTGCCTATACCTCGATCCTCCATGCGCCGACGTCGACCATCGGGCTGGCCGAAGAGCACCGCGCCACCGAAGCTGCGCTGGCGGCCAGCGGCGTGGGGCATATCCTGCTGCGCAACGGCTGGTACAACGAGAACTACACCGGCGCGCTGGCGCCTTCGATCGAACACGGCGCAATCATCGGCGCAGCGGGCGAGGGGCGCATTTGCTCCGCTACCCGCGCGGACTATGCGGCGGCGGCAGTCGCGGCGATAGTGGATGGCGCGGCGGGTGACGTTTATGAACTGGCGGGCGACGAAGCCTTCACCATGGCCGATTTCGCGGCGCATGTGGCGCGCATTGCCGGAAAGCCGGTGGCCTATGTGAACATGACGCAAGCCGACTATGCCGCCGCGCTCGAAGGCGTGGGCCTGCCCGGATGGCTGGCGGCGATGCTGGCGAACTCCAGCTTTGCGTCCAGCCAGGACGCGCTGTTCGATGATGGCCATGCGCTTTCGCGGCTGATCGGGCGGCCGACCACGCCGATTGCCGATACCATCGCGGCGGCGCTGGCTTGAAGGCTCCGGAGCTTCCGACAGTCGTTGCCAAGGGCGGGCGCTATGCGCTCGTCCTTCTGGCGCTGACCCAGGCGATGAGCCTGCTTGACCGGCAGATCCTCGCGATCCTTGCGCCTGCGATCAAGAAGGACCTCGGCGTCGGCGATGCCGAGATGGGGCTGCTGTACGGCACCGTGTTTGCGCTGTTCTATGCGCTGTTTTCGCTGCCGGTGGGGCGGCTTTCGGATGGCTGGGTGCGCACGCGGCTGCTGGCGATCAGCTTGCTGTTCTGGTCCGCCGCGACGGGACTGGCGGGGCTGACCACCAGCTTCGCGATGCTGGCGCTCTCGCGGCTTGGTGTTGGCATCGGGGAGGCAGCGACGTCTCCAGCAGGTACCTCGCTGCTCTACGACTACTGGCCGCGGCAGAAGCGCGGGTTCGTGATGGCAGTGATGGCCTCTGCCATCGCGCTGGGGCTGGGCGGGTCGCTGATCCTTGGCGGGCTGGCCGCGCAGTGGTGGGACGCGGGCCATCCCGGTGCGGCGCTGAGGGGCTGGCAGTTCGCCTTTCTCGTTGCCGCAGCGCCGGGCTTCGTGCTGGCGGCGTTCCTGTGGGGTCTGCGCGAGCCCGAGCGCGGCGTGATGGACGGCATCGCCACGCCGCCTGATCCGCGCCCCTTCGCGGCGAGCGCCGAAATGCTCGGCGCAGTGACGCCGGGCGTTCATCTCATCGTGATGCGCGCGCGCCGGGCGGCACCGGCGATGATTGCGCGCAACCTTGTCCTGATTGGGGTTATCGCAGCGCTGATGGTGCTGCTGGACGCCGTCTCTACCGCGATTTCGCCCCGCCCGCCGCTGGTGTTCGGCTCGGTGATGATCAATCCGCACGCGCTGCAGTGGGCGGTGATCGGGCTTGGCCTCGTCGTGATCGTCAACCTCGTGCAGAGCGTGAGCTTGTCCGATCCGCAGGCGAGCCGGGTGCTCAGGGGCTCGCCGACGGTGATCATGTGCATGGCGGTGGGCACGCTGCAATCGGTGATCAACTACGGCATGATGGCGTTCAACCCGACGTTCCTGATCCGCACCTACCACCTTTCGCTGGGCGAGACGGCGCTGAAGTTCGGGTTGCTTTCGGCAGGGCTGGGGATCCTCGGCCCGCTGCTGTGGGGCCCGCTCTCGGACTGGCTCCAGAAGCGCTATCCGGGATCGGGCCGCGCGGGCGTAGCAGCGTTTGCCATGATCGCTTCGCCGCTGATGTCGATGTGGGTCTATACCGCGCCCGATGCCGAGTCCTTCTTCTGGTGCTTCGTGCCCTACAGCTTCATCCTGACGGGCTGGATGCCGCCGCTCTATGCGATCATGTACGAGCAGGTGTTGCCCCGGATGCGCGGGCTGACTTCGAGCCTCTATCTGCTGGTGATGACGATCCTTGGGCTGGGCATCGGGCCTTATGTGGTGGGGCTGCTTTCCGATGCGACGGGCAACTTGCGGCTGGCGATGCTGAGTATCCAGTGGGTCGCGGTGCCGATCGCCGTGCTGATGGTGCTGATCGCGCGGCGGGCGGAGCGGGACGAGCAAGGGCTGCTGGAAAGGGCAGCGGGGTAGGGGTATTGCAACGCTTGGTATGCAATAGTATGAAGATTGCATACTAAACGAGTAAGCTGCCATGTCCGATATCGAGCGCATGACCATTGCAGTGCCCGCCCCCATGGCAAGCAAGATCAAGGCAGCGGTTGCTTCCGGTGACTATGCCTCAACCAGCGAAGTCGTGCGCGATGCGATGCGGCTGTGGAACGAACGCCGCGAATTGCGGCAGGAGGAACGCGAGGCACTGCGCAACGCGTGGGATGCGGGCAAGGCAAGTGGGCTTGCCGGGCCGCTCGACATGCTAAGCTTGATGGCAGAAGCACGGAGCGAAGCCGAATCCGCGCGCAAGGATGCGTGATATCCTCATCTCCCGCCGCGCGCGGGAGGATTTCAAGCGCATCTGGCGCTACATCGCGCAGGACAACGCCGATGCGGCCGATCGGTTGTTGCTTGCTCTGGACGCGAAGATCGAACGGCTACGCGACTTTCCCGAGATAGGCACATTGCGCGGTGATGTGCGACCTGGTGCGCGGACGCTGCTTCACGGACGCTACCTGATTCTCTACGAGTACAGCTTGGTTCTCGATCATGTTGAGATCGTCGCCGTGGTTGAGGCCCAACGCGATCTTGGCAGTCTTTTCTGAGACCTAACGCCCCTTCTTCGCGATGCTTGCGTTGAAATCGGGGTCCTTGTTCGCGACCCAATCGACGAATTTGCGGATGGTGGGATTGGCGAGCAGTTGCTCCACATCCATCCCGGCGCGCTGCAGTTCCGAATTGGTGAAGTTGGTGATCAGGGTGTTCTGGCAGATCGGGTGCATCGGCACGGTCTCGCGCCCGCCGCGGCTCTTGGGGATCGGGTGGTGCCAGACGACATTCTCGCCGCAGGGGCGGCCGCAGAGCCAGCAGGGGACGGGGGGCGGAGGCGCTGCGGCCTCGTCCTCGTCGTCGTCTCGCCAACCGCCCTTGTTGTGTTTACGTGCCATAAGCCCGCCTTAGCGCGGCTTTAGAGCACGCGCCACACCCACAGCTTGATGCCCAGCGGATAGCGCGCGCCCGAGCAGATGAAGATCGAGCGGTTCATCCAGTCATAGGGACCGGTGGGCGCGATGAATTCGGGCACGGTGCGGAAGTAGTATGCAGCGGGATCGACGTCCTCGCCCGCCGCGAGGCGCGCCATGACTTCGGGTGGGCCGTGGCGCAGGCCGCGATTGCGGATCTGGATGACGACGCCATCGTCGGTTTCGAGCGCGTAGATCGCGTCGGCCACGGTCACGCCGTCCGGGCGGGTGAGCTGCCAATCGGCTGCGTTGCCGATCAGCTTGCCCTTGATGCGCGGACCTTCGACGCGCCCGCCGCCGATGATCGGAATGATGCGCCGCGTGCCGTCATAGGTCGTGCCGATGGCGACCGGCGGTTCGAGATCGCCGGTCGCTTCGTAGACGAATTCAAGCTCCGGCTTGATCATTTTGGTGTCGGCGTATTGGCGATGGCGTGGAAGTAGCTGAGCACTTCCGGGGTCAGCCATTCGGGCTCGACAGGTGGATTGTAGCTGAGCTTCACGATCACCGTGCGCGTGGAGGGGTGGACGTAGATGAACTGGCCGGCGAGCCCGACTGCGCTGTAGGCACCGGGTTCCTTGTCGACCTGCCAGGTCTGGTAGCCATAGCCCTCGAACTCGGTCTTGCGGCCGGGCACGGGGGTGAAGGGGATCATCGTGGTCATCTGCTTGACCCAGCCGACGGGGACGACCTGCTTGCCGTTCGCCTTGCCGCCATCGAGCATGAGTTGGCCGAGGCGCGCGAAATCGCGCAGCACGGCGTTGTAGCCCATGCCGTTGAGCGCGCGGCCCACGCCCGGCGGGCCGTCCGCCATCCAGAACGCATCGGTTTCGGCACCGAGCGGGCCCCACAGGTGGCTGGCGGTGTAGGTCTCCAGCTTTTCGCCCGTCGCGCGTTCGAGGATCCAGCCGAGCACGGCGGTATCGAGCGTGGCGTAGTTGAAGGTGCTGCCCGGCACCGTCTTCTTGCCGATGGTCACGGCGGGATCGGCAAAGCGCATCTTGTTGCGCACGATGGCGTTCATGTGGATCGAGGCGGCGAGGCTGGGATGCTCGCCGAAGTCGTAGCGTTCCTCGTAATCGACGCCCGAACGCATCTGGAGGATCTGGCGGATCGTGGCATCGCCGTAGCCGCCCGCCTTGAGTTCGGGGACGTAATCGCCGGCCTTGTCGTCCAGCGAGCGGATCTTGTGCTCATCGAGCGCGATGCCGACGAGCAGCGCAGTTATCGTCTTGGCCATCGAGAACGAAATGAAGTGCGTCGCCGCGCCCGACTTGTTGCGATAGTCTTCGAACACGATCTTGCCGTCCTTCATCACCAGCAGCGCGTTGGTGAAGGTGCGGTCCGCCCAGGCGGCATAGGGCATCGACTGCCCGCCCGAGGTGTGCGCGGGCATGGCGAGCGCGGGGCCAGTGGCGAGCGGCCAGACCGGGCCGGAACGCGGCACCGCGCGGCTTTCGAAGACCTTGTCGGTATCGCGGAAGGTGAAGCTGTTGACCGCAGGGTTCAGCCATTGCTCGCGCATGGAAATGACCGCGGGGGAGGGGCCTTCCGGTGCTGCCGACTGTGCCGAGACGGCAATGGGGGCAACGGCAACGCTTGCAGCCAGAACGGCTTGCCAGAAACGCAGGGACATCAGACTTCCTCTCTCCGGTTATTGTTATAGATAATAGCAATAACCGGAGAGGTGGAAAAGCCCTTTCAGGCGGCGAGGCCGATTTCGGCCGCATCGGCCCAGTTGCCGTGGAGGCCGAAGCGCAGGCGGATGGGGATCTGCACTGTCGCGACGGGGCCTTTGGCCACTTCCAGCGCATCGAAGATGAGGAGGTCGCTGCGGTGTTCTTCCAGCCGGTTGCAGACTTGCAGGATCCAGCCGTCGCCTTCGGGCGCGGTCTTGCTGCGGGGGACGAAGCAGGGTTCCTGCAGGGATGAGACGGGGCCGCACCACCAGTGCTGCTCCGCTCCGGTTGCGAGGTCCTTGTGGAACAGGCAGTTCATGATGAGGCCGCCGGCGCTGCCGCCCTTGAGCTCGACCGGGCGGCGTACGTCCATTTCGAGGAACCAGCCGTGGCGGGTCTTCTGGCCGGTGAAGCGGTCGTCGATGCGGGGGAATTCACCCATCGAATCGGAGAGCCTGGTGATTTGAGCGAAGTCCTCGCCGTTGCTCGCCATGTCGACCACCCAGTCGGTGGGGTAGCTCATCGCTTCCATCCCGTTGAACGGCGCGCCGTGGACGTCCGGGAAGAAGGGGAACATGTTGTTCTTCGCCTCGCACGTCACGAAGTGGATTTTCGTGCCTTCCTGCCATGCATTCAGAACGTGGCTGGCGAAGCAGTTGTCGCGCTTGAACCAGCGGATATCAGCCTGCGTCACCCCGTCGCGGCGGGGGATCACGCCGAGGTAGACCGGCATCGTGGTGTCGAAGCCGAAATGGGGGAGGCCCTGCTCCAGCCGCTCCCAGCTGCCGATGGAAGGCACGATGTGGAGGACGAGGTAGTCCTCGGTGATCCCGAAATCGTGCATCATGCAGTAGTAGGGCGCCTTGAACCACACTTCGCGGATGAGTTCGCCCGCGGGGCTGACTTCCATGTAGGTCACGTCATCAGTGCACAGGCCGCTCGCGGCATAGCCGATGGCGACCATGTTGCCGGTCTTCGGATCGACCTTGGGGTGCGCGGTGAAGGTCTGCCCGGTCATCTTGCCGCCGAATTTCTCGTAGCCCGCGGTTTCCATGGTGGCGGGATCCATCACGAGGCCGGGGCTGTCTTCCTTCAGGGCCCAGAGCTTGCCGCCGAAGACGAAGGCGTTGGTGTTGGCGGTGCCGCGGATTTCGCCCTGCACGGCCTCATCGTCCGTCAGCGGATTGCGGTAGGCGCCGAACAGGCCTTTGCCCGCCGCGTTTTCCAGCTTCCACTTGTCGGTCTTTGCCCAGCGCTGACAGAAATCGACCTGACCGTCGTGGATGTGAAAGCGGGTGATCATGCCGTCGCCGTTGAAGGCGATATCGTCCCCCAGCCGCGGAGGAAATTGCGGGTCGGGCTGGACGCGGAAGAACGCGCCGTTTAGCTCTGGCGGAATCGTGCCTTCGTGCGCGAGGTTGGCAATATCCGCCTCGATCCGCGACGGCGTGTTGAACCCGGTGAAGCTTGGGCTTGAGGGGAATTGGGCCATGTTGGGGTCCTCTCTTCGCGCGTTTTCGCTTGGGATATGATTGTAAGTGTTGCTAACGAATAGGCAAGGCGCAACTAGAGGCGCCGATGGGGATGCGGCATTGATCAAGGACAAGTTTGCCGATGCGGTTACGGCACCGCCGCCGCCCGAGGGCGAAGCCGATATCGGCGCGATCAAGGACATTCTGGGCTTCCACATCCGCCTGGCGCATGGCGCATGCCTGCGCCATTTTACCGAGACGTTTGCCGACCTTGATCTCACGCAGAAGCAGGTCTCGGTGCTGTGGCTGGTCGATGATCATCCGGGCATCGCGCAGACCGATCTGGCGCAGCGTCTGCGTATGGACCGCGCGACGACGATGGCGATCATCAACCGGCTGCAGGCGAAGCACTTCCTGCGCCGCGACCGCTCGGACAAGGATGGCCGCAAGCAGGCGCTTCATCTGGAAGAGCCGGGCAAGGCCATGCTGGCGCGCGCCAAGCAGGCCATCGGCGAGCACGAGGCGTGGGTGAAGAGCCGCTTCAGCGACAAGGAAGTGCGCCAGCTGATCGAGCTGCTTTCGCGGATTCATGAATAGAAGCCACCAGCATCCACCCGTCACCCCGGACTTGATCCGGGGTTTGGCTGTTGGCGGCTGGCGCGGTGCTTGCGGCAACAAGCCGAACCCCGGATCAAGTCCGGGGTGACGAAGAGAAGAGAAAGAGGGGCGGCATCGTCCCACGGGAGAATGAAATGACCAATGATCCGCGCGAGATCATTCGCCAGACGACGATGAGCGCGGCGCAATGGATCGCTGTCGTGCTGATGATCGCGCTCAACGCGCTCGACGGGTTCGATGTGCTTTCCAGCGCGTTTGCGGCGCCGGGGATCGCCAAGGAATGGGGCATCGCGCGCGATGCGCTGGGCGTGGTGCTGGCGATGGAACTCGTCGGCATGGGGGTCGGCTCGATCCTGCTGGGCGGCGCGGCGGACCGGTTTGGCCGGCGGCCGACGATGCTCGGCTGCCTTGTGGTGATGGCGAGCGGCATGGCGCTGGCGACGACGGCAGCGAATCCGCAGATGCTGGGGCTGTGGCGCTTCATCACCGGGCTCGGCATCGGCGGCATGCTGGCGGCGATCAATGCGGTGACGGCGGAACTTTCCAGCGCCAAGGGCCGCAGCCTCGCCATGTCGCTGATGGTGATCGGCTATCCGCTCGGCGCGACCATCGGCGGGACGATTGCGGCGATGCTGCTCAAGAGCGGCGACTGGCGCGTGGTGTTCGAATTCGGCGCGATTGCGACGGTGGTGTTCATTCCGCTGATCTGGCTGTTCGTGCCTGAAACCCCTGCTTTCCTGCTGGCACGGCGGCCCGACGGGGCGCTGGAGCGGATCAACGCTGCGATGGCCAAGCTGCGGTTGCCCGGGATCACGGCGCTGCCGCCGGTCGATGTGCGTGACAGCAAGGCGAGCGTGCTTGATATCCTGAAGCCGGGCCTGATCGGCACGACGATGGTGCTGACCATCGGCTACTCGCTTCATGCGATCACGTTCTACTACATCCTCAAGTGGTCGCCCAAGATCGTGGCCGACTTCGGCTTTGCCGCGCCGCAGGCGGCCAGCGTGCTGGTCTGGGCCAATGTGGGCGGGGCGACCGGGGGCGGGCTGTTCGGCTTCCTGATGCACCGCTTCGGGATCAAGTGGCCGACGATTGCCATGCTGCTGCTCGGCGCGGCGGCGGTGGTGGTGTTCGGGCTTGGCGGCAGCGAGACGACGCTGGTCGGCTGGCGCTTTGCGGTGTTCTGCACCGGCTTTGCCACCAATGCGGCGATTGTCGGCTTCTACAGCGCGTTTGCCCACGGGTTCCCGGCGCATGTGCGCGCGACCGGCACCGGTTTTGCCATTGGTGCGGGGCGCATCGGTGCGGCGGGATCGCCGATCCTGGCGGGCACGCTGTTTACCGCAGGGGGCCTCAATCTGTTCACCGTTTCGGCCATCATGGCATGCGGTTCGGTCATGGCCGCAGCGCTTATGCTCATGCTTGCTCTTAGAGAGGCTGATTGAGCCCGAACCTGATTGAACCAGACCGCCGCTTTGCCTATCGGCAGGGCACACTGTTTTCCCCGGGGAGGAATTGCCCATGAAGACCCGCGCCGCCGTTGCGTTTGAAGCCAAGAAGCCGCTCGAAATCGTCGAGCTCGATCTCGAAGGCCCCAAGGCGGGCGAAGTGCTGGTCGAGATCATGGCGACCGGCATCTGCCACACCGATGCCTACACGCTCGACGGGTTCGACAGCGAGGGCATCTTCCCCTCGGTGCTCGGCCATGAAGGCGCCGGGATCGTGCGCGAAGTGGGCGCGGGTGTCACTTCGGTGAAGCCGGGCGATCACGTGATCCCGCTCTACACGCCCGAATGCCGCCAGTGCAAAAGCTGCCTCTCGGGCAAGACCAACCTGTGCACCGCGATCCGCGCCACGCAGGGCAAGGGTCTCATGCCGGACGGCACTTCGCGCTTCAGCTACAAGGGCCAGACCGTGTTCCACTACATGGGCTGCTCCACCTTCTCGAACTTCACCGTCCTGCCGGAAATCGCGCTCGCCAAGATCCGCGAAGACGCGCCGTTCCAGTCCTCGTGCTACATCGGCTGCGGCGTGACGACGGGCGTGGGCGCGGTGATCAACACCGCCAAGGTGCAGGTGGGTGACAACGTCGTGATCTTCGGCCTCGGCGGCATCGGCCTCAACGTGATCCAGGGCGCGCGGCTTGCCGGCGCGAACAAGATCATCGGTGTCGATATCAACCCTGACCGCGAGGAATGGGGCCGCAAGTTCGGCATGACAGACTTCCTCAACTCGAAAGGCATGAGCCGCGAGGACGTCGTCGCCACGATCGTCGCGATGACCGACGGCGGCGCGGACTATACCTTCGACGCGACCGGCAACACCGAAGTGATGCGTACCGCGCTGGAAGCCTGCCACCGCGGCTGGGGCACCTCGATCATCATCGGCGTGGCCGAAGCGGGCAAGGAAATCGCCACGCGTCCGTTCCAGCTCGTCACGGGCCGCAACTGGCGCGGCACCGCATTCGGCGGGGCCAAGGGCCGCACCGATGTGCCGAAGATCGTCGACATGTACATGCAGGGCAAGATCGAGATCGATCCGATGATCACGCACGTCATGGGCCTCGAAGAGATCAACACCGCGTTCGACCTCATGCATGCGGGCAAGTCGATCCGCTCGGTCGTCGTGTTCTGATAGAGAGAGATACTTTCATGTTTACCCATACCGTTCTCGGCACCAACGATGTCGAAAAGTCGCGCGCGTTCTACACGGCCGTGATGGGCGCGCTCGGCCATCAGGCCGTGCCTCTGCCGAACGGGACCCTGTTCCCTGCAGCGGGCGGCGCGCTGATGATCCGCACGCCCGCGAACGGCGAGGCGCATACCTCGTCGAACGGGTTCACGCAGGGCTTCGCCGCAAAGACCTTTGCTGAAGTCGATGCCTTCCACGCAGCGGGCCTTGCCCATGGCGGGACCTGCGAAGGCGCTCCGGGCGTGCGCGAGAATGCGCCCGGCAAGCAGTACGGCGCCTATCTGCGCGATACCGACGGCAACAAGATCTGCGCCTTCGCGCCGAATCCGAACGCCTGATCGATTGCTATGATGTGCAGCCCCCGTCGCCTCTGGCGGCGAGGGTTTGCTATGCCAGCCGTTCAGGCCAGCCGCAGCAGCATGGCCCCGCAGGCGATGATCACAGCGGCGGCAATCCGCGCGGGGCCGACCCGCTCGCGTAGCACCAGCGCCGAAATGGCCGTGGCGAAGAGGATCGACGTCTCGCGCAGCGCCGCGACCATCGCGATGGGGGCCATTGTCATCGCCCAGAGCGCGATGGAGTAGGACACGATCGTGCCGAGCCCGCCGAACAGCCCGATGGGCCAGTTCTTGCGGACATAGCCGAGCGCCGCTCTCCCGCGCGCGCGGGACGTCCAGATGATCATGGCGAGGCCCGTCAGCAGCGAGAGCCACAGCGTGTAGGCGGTCGGCGTGCCCGAAGCCCGCGCGCCGGTGCCGTCGATCAGCGTGTAGGCGGCAATGATCGAGGCGTTTGTCAGCGCTGCGGCGAGGCCGGCCGGTTTCAGCGAACCCCGCGCACCGGCGGCCATGGCGAGGATGCCGAGGCAGATCGTGCCTACGCCCACCCACGCGAGAGTGGGCACCATTTCGCCCAGCCAGAAATGGCTGATCAGCGCCACCGTCAGCGGTGCGCAGCCGCGCATCAGCGGATAGGCGAGGCTCATGTCCACCGTGCGGTAGACCCGCACCAGCAGGCCGAGATAGCCCACCTGTAGCAGCGTCGAGGCGGCGAGATAGGGCCAGCTCGCGCGCGCCGGAACCGGCAGGAACGGCAGCGCCACCAGCGCAATCAGCGCCGCCCCGCCCATGACGAGCGTGGTGGACAGCAGCGTATCGCCGCTGCCCTTGAGGAACGCGTTCCAGCTTGCGTGCAGCGAGGCTGCAAACAGGATGAGGGCGAAGACTGGCCAGTCGATCATCGGTGGCGGCCCGGCGCAGGGCCGATCACATCGCCGAGATGCCGCCGTCCAGCTTGAGCTCTGCGCCGGTCATGAAGCGGCTTTCGTCGCTGGCGAGATAGAGCACGCCGTTGGCGATATCATTCGGCTCGCCGACCCGGCCCAGCGGGATCTGGCGGGCGAGCTTGCCCATGACCACGTCCTTGGTGAGGTTTGCATTGGCGCTGATGCCATCGAGGATCGGGGTGTCGACAAACGTCGGGTGGACAGAATTGCAGCGGATGTCCCACCCGCGCTTGGCGCAGTAGAGCGCGACCGACTTGGTCAGCATCCATACCGCCGCCTTGCTGGCGTTGTAGCCGGGCATCGTGTCTGACGCGATCAGGCCGGCGATCGAGCTGATGTTGATGATCGAGCCGGGCTGGTTGTCCTTCAGCAGCGGGAGCGCCTTCTGGCAGCCGAGGAACACCGAATCGACGTTGATGGCAAAGCCGCGGTGCCAGTCTTCCAGCGTGCAGGTCTCGATATTGCCGCGCACGCCGACACCGGCGTTGTTCACCAGCACGGAGAGGCCGCCGAGCTTCTCCGCCGCCATGGCGATGGCCGCATCCCACTCGTCTGCGCTGGTCACATCGTGGCGCATGGCGAATGCGGTGCCTGCGCCCAGGTCGGCGTTGATCGCCTCGGCCTGCGCGGCGGCGCCTTCGCCATTGATGTCGGTGAGCAGCACCTTGGCGCCCTCGCGCGCCAGCAGCGCTGCATGCGCCGCGCCGAGGCCCTGTGCTGCGCCGGTAACCAGTGCCAGCTTGCCTGCAACACGGCCTTCTAAAGCTTTGGCCATTATGCCCCAATCCTCTCGTTTATTCTTTGAACCAGAGCGGGCTTAGCAGCATGAGCATCCGTACGTCGATGGCATAACCAGCGGCACGCTTCGCTTCGAGAAACTGCGGCAGCTCAGCGCGCGGTACGTGGAGCACGGTGATGCCTTCACCCTCGACGCCGCCGCCTGGGCCGACGCGCTCGAGTTCGTAGGCGCGAAACAGCGTGAAGGCTTCGGTGACCATGCCGGGGCTGGAGTAGTACTCGCCGAGGTTTTCCATCCGGCCCGCATGGTAGCCGGTCTCTTCCTCGAGTTCGCGGATGGCGGCCGTCGCGGCTTCCTCGCCTTCGCCGCCCTCCCCAGAATCACCGGGACCATCGCCGATCAGGCCTGCGGGCAGCTCGATGCAAGGGCGGCCAAGAGGTACGCGGAACTGTTCGACGAGCACGACTTCATCCTCGGGCGTGATCGCGAGAATCACCGCCGCCTTGATGCCGCGCGCACGGCTGACATACTCCCAGCGCCCGCGCGTTTTCGCGGTGATGAAGCGGCCTTGCCAGCGGATGTCTTCGGGTACGTCGCGGAATTCGTCTTCAAGGCTCACAGACAGGATCCATTTTCCAGAGCCGTTCGTGTCGAGCGAAGTCGAGACACAGTGCTCGGTGTCTCGACTTCGCTCGACACGAACGGGAAGGGGAGGACGGGTTCTAGACTTCGATCACCCGGTCCGGCAGTTCGTTTTCATCATCATCGGCGCGCGGCAGGTGTTCGGCCAGCACCGCGCCGACCTTGCCGATGGCGGCGACCATGCCTTCGCCGACTTGCCCGGCGCGGATCGGCCCGAGGAGGGCATGCATGGCATCGCCCCAGACTTCGGGCGCGACTTTGCTGGCAATCGCCTCGTCCGCGATGATTTCCGCGCGGTGTTCGGCGAGCGAGAGGTAGATCAGGATGCCGGTGCGCCCGGTGGTCCGCCCCTCTGCGCCGATGCGGAAGCAGGTGAGGGCGCGGGCATGGACGCGGGCGGCCTTGATCGGCGCGGGGGTGAGGGCGAGGCGCAAGGGGCGCCAGGCCATGATCAGCAGCATGCCGAGGAACTTGAGCGCCGCGACGGTCAGCGCGATGCCGAACACCTGCCGCGGCGTCCATTCATGCGCCCAGAGGCCCAGCACACGCTCGATCAGGCCAAGATAGAAGTTCGGTGCGAGTTCCAGCGCGGCAAGCGCGAGGAAGGCGATGGAGATCGACCACGCCAGCGCGACATCGCGGTAGGGATCGGACTGTGGGGTCACGATCGTCACGATTTCCCCGGCGCTGCGGGCTTCGGCAGCCGCCACGGCTTCAGCGATGCGTTTGCGGTCCTGCTCGGTCAGCATGTCACCAACTCCCGGACGAGCCGCCGCCGCCGAAGCTGCCGCCGCCGCCCGAAAAGCCGCCGCCACCGCCCCAGCCGCCGCCACCGCCGCCCCAATCCGAGCCTCCACCGCCCCAGCCGCCGGAAGGGAAGATCATCACGCCGGGAGAGCCATAGCGTCGCCCGCCGCCCCGCATTGCGCGGATGAACGGGAGCACGAAGAACAGGAAGAAGATGACGAGGAACACGACCGTACCGAAATCGAAGCGTGGCTCCTTGGCCTTGCGCTGGTCCTGCTCGGCGTTTGCGGCCACTTTGCGCGCCTCGTCCTCGGGCAATTGCAACTGGGCGATCAGCTGGTCGGTGGCCGCCATGATGCCGCCGGGATAGTCGTTAGCCTTGAAGCGGGGGACGACTTCGCGCTGAATGATCACGCTGGTCAGCGCATCGGTGAGAATGCCTTCGAGGCCGTAGCCGACCTCGATCCGCACCTTGTGCTCAGTGGGCGCGACGATCAGCAGCACGCCATCATTGCGCTGCTTGTCGCCGATCCCCCAGGCGCGGCCAAGGCGGTAACCGTAGTCCTCGATCTCGTAGCCTTCGAGGCTGGGGATTGTGGCGATGACGAACTGCCGCTGCGACTGGGTCTCCAGCGCTGCCAGTTTTGCATCGAGCGCGGCGATCTGGTCCGGCTGCAGGAGATGCGCTTCATCGACCACGCGGCCGGTGAGCTTGGGGAAGTTCTGCGCGAACGCTGGCCCCGCGAGCAGAGCCAGCGCCGCGATAAGCAGCAGGACAAGGCGCTTCATGGCCGGGGGCTCCTCGCCCCGAGGCTCAGTTCGTCGCCGCCTTGCTTGCGCCTGCGCCTGCGTTGTCGTTGGCTGCCGGAGCGGCCGCCGGTGCCGCCGGGCCATCGAAGCTCACCGTCGGCGCGGTGTCGGCGCCCGGGGTGGTCGCCTGGAACGGCACCATCGGCTTGGCGCCGTAGACGACCTTGGCGGCGATGATCGCGGGGAAGGTGCGGATCGTGGTGTTATAGGCCTGCACCGCCTCGTTGTAATCGCGCCGGGCGACGGCGATGCGGTTTTCGGTGCCCTCCAGCTGGCTCTGCAGCGCGAGGAAGTTCTGGTTCGACTTGAGGTCCGGATAGGCCTCGACCGAAGCGAGCAGGCGGCCAAGGCCCGCCGAAAGCTGGCCCTGCGCGGCCTGATACTGCGCCATCTTGTCCGGATCGGTCACGTCGGCGGCGCTGATCTGCACCGAAGTCGCCTTGGCGCGGGCCTCGGTCACCTTGGTCAGCGTGTCCTGTTCCTGCTTGGCATAGCCCTTCACCGTCGCGACGAGGTTGGGGATCAAATCGGCGCGGCGCTGGTACTGGTTCTGCACGTCGGCCCACTTGGCCTTGGCGGCTTCCTCGGCGGTGGGGATCGCGTTTACCCCGCAACCGGCAAGACCGGCAGCGGCCATGGCGACGAACGCGAAACGGGAAAAGCGGGCAAGCAGCGAAGCGGCCATCGAGATATGTTCCCTACAGATCCCCGACGCGGACGCGGCGGGATGGATCTCCGACAGATGTAGCGCCTGCGCATGACCGTTCAAGTGCTGCACCGGATCGGAGCATCGGAACACTTGTTACAAAGGTTTGCAGGTGGCACGAAGCGCATGGGTGAATATGCCTAACGGGAGAATAACAGCATGGGCATGATGGGAGAATTCAGGGACTTCGTTGCGCGCGGCAACGTGCTCGATCTGGCGGTCGGTGTGATCATCGGCGCGGCCTTCGGCAAGATCGTCACTTCGCTGACCGAGGACATGATCATGCCGGTGATCGGCGTCGTTTCGGGCGGGGTCGATTTCACCAACAAGTTCGTGGTGCTGGGCAAGGTGCCCGAAACCTACAAGGGCTCGCTGGCGGACTATGCCGCGCTGAAGGCGGCGGGCGTGCCGATGCTGGGCTATGGCGCGTTCATCACCGCGATCATCAGCTTCCTGCTGATGGCTTTCGTGATCTTCCAGATCGTGCGCGCGGCCAACAAGATGATGCCGAAGGCGCCCGAAGCGCCGGCTGCACCCGCCGGGCCGAGCGAGGTCGATCTGCTGACCGAAATCCGCGACGCGCTGAAGAAGGGCTGATCCACCGCGAGAAGGGCAGGGGCGCCATGCCCCTTCCCATCCGCGTCTGCCGTGCCTATATCGGTACCGCCGGGTTCGCCCGGCTATGACGATAAAGTGTACCGTATAATAGGCGCAGCGGACCCGGGGGCGGTACCCGGCGGCTCCACCATCACCACCGGCGTTTGAGGCCGGGCTCTGTTGTCGCAGAGGTGTTGATGGGGCCGAACTAGGATCGACGTGTGTTGAAAAGCGGTGTTTTCGTCCGGGCTGAGTAACCCGTTAAAGGCTCAAAACCCACAAGTGCCAACGACAACGAAGCACTCGCTCTCGCGGCGTAATCTGACGGCTTAACGGCCTGATCTTACAAAGCTAAAGCGCGGTTGAACCCACCGGGCAACAGAAGGGAATTCAGCGGTTCGGAGGCGTACCGGGCAACAGAAACGCCTCCACTTCAGCCAGCGCCGGGAAAACCCACCCCCACCCCCTCCTGCAGACGGGAGGGGAGTAGGTTGGCGTTCGATCGTATCAGGCGAATTCGTCGGCCCGTGCTTGACACGGGCCTTGGCTTTCTTTTGCGGCGCCGCGCCAGAAAGATAGCCAAACCCCGTGTCAAGCACGGGGTGACGGGTGAGGCATAGCCATTCGAGTTCGGTCGCAGCGGGGTGGACCGCTCAGCCCTCAACCTCGACGGCAACAGCCGCCTTGGCCTCGCGCTCGTACTTCATGGCGTCCATGATCTTGGCGCCGGCCATGAACACCGCGACGCAGCTGGCGAGGAACAGCAGCTTGCCGCCGAAGCCCGGATACTGCGACAGGTAGATCTGGCCGCGTTCGGCGGAGCCCAGCGCCAAAGCATAGATGATCGCGCTCGCCTCGAACCGGTTCTTGATCACGAACAGGCGGCTGATCTTGCGCAGCAGGGAAGGCTTCTTCTCCATCACCGAACCTCCTCCGCAACCTTCGTGCCAGATCAGCAAACACGAGGCTCACGGCCATGACATAGCCGATGCCTTGTAAAGCACGGCGACAGCCCATGGTAAAGACGAGCTTAACCCCGCCGCAGCGGGGCGTACCGTTTCAGGCCAGTGCGGAAAGACCGAGCGCTTCGAGCAGCGCGGCGCGGGCGGCGATCACGCTGGAAGCCAGCGAGTCGCTGCCGATATCGGCGGGATCGATCTGTTCGGGCCAGGCCTTGGCAATCAGCTTTTCCAGCATGTCCGCGCGCGCATCGGTGAGGAGGAAGCGCGGATCGACGGTGGCAGGATCAGCGACAACGCGCAGGCGCAGGCAGGCGGGGCCGCCGCCGTTGGCCATCGACTGGCGCACATCGACCGGCAGCACCCGGCGGATCGGGCCGTTGGAGGCGAGCATCCCGTCGAGCCAGGCGCGCACGCGCGGGTGCTCCCAGGCTTCGAGCGGGATGACGAGGCCCATCTCGCCCGAAGGAAGCGTGAGCAGCTGCGCGTTGAACAGGTAGCTGGCGATGGCATCGGCAAGGCTGACGGCGCTGGCCGGGACGATCACGATTTCCGCCTCGGGCAGGCGTTCCCGAATCGCGGCGTAGGTGCCTTCGGGGTCGGCGAAGGCCTGTTCGTGGGTGAACAGCACGCGTTCGTTGGCGACGGCCACCACGTCGTTGTGGAAGGCTCCCGCCGCGATGGCATCCGGCGATTGCTCGACGAAGAGGCAGCGCGCGGGATCGAGGCCGTGGAGGCGAGCGACGGCGCGGCTGGCCTGCTCGTGCTGGCGGGCAGGGAAGGCGCCGCCGGGGCGCCCGTAGACGAAGATTTCGAGGCCGGGCGCGGCGTGGCTCGTGCCCATGCGCATGTGGTTGGCCGCGCCTTCATCGCCGAAGCAGGCGGGAACGGCATCATGGACCGCGAAGTGGGCGGCATTCGCGAAGGCTACGCGCAGCTGGCGCACGGTATCGGGCCATTCCTGCGAGCGGTGCGGCATGGTGACGAGGTTGGCCGCGGTCAGGTGGCAGCGTCCGTCCGCGCAATCGGGCGCGGGGGAGACGGTGGCGGCGTTGGCCGTCCACATCGAACTGGCGGACCATGCGGCGGCGCGCAGGCGGCGTTCGGCTTCGTCGACCGGCTCGGTGATCGCCAGCGCGTCCAGCAAGCCGTGGTTAGGGCGCGGCAGCGGGCAGAGCAGGCCCTGCGCCAGGCCGAGGCCCATGTTGTGGCGCATCTTGCCAAGGCCCTGCAGCGCGGCCGCGCGCGGGTAGGAGGCATCGCCGCCGTGCTTGGCCGAAGCGAGATTGCCGAGGCTGAGCCCGGCGTAGTTGTGGCTGGGCCCGACGATACCGTCGAAGTTGATCTCGACCAGAGTGCTCATGTGTCCGTCCTTCAGCGCGCCACGTGCCACACGGTATCGCCCGGGCCGACGCCGAGCGCCTGCGCGGCATCAGGATCGAGGGCGATGCCGTCTCCATCCGCCATGATGCGGGCAAACGTGCAGCGGAAATCGGCAAGGCGGCCAGTGGCGACGAGGGCGCGGGAGGCGGTCTCGTCGGGCGCGCGCACTTCGCGCACCGGCACGCTCTTGGCCGAGGCGATCGAGTGCACTTTGTCGGTGCGGGCGGTCATGGTCGGGCCGCCGTCGAAGATGTCGAAATAGCCTTCGGAAGCAAAGCCTTCCGTCTCCAGCATCCGCATCGCCGCGCGGCCGCTGGGGTGCGGCAGGCCGATGGCGGAGCGGGCGGTTTCCGGCAGCATCGCGATGTAGACCGGATGCTTGGGCATCAGATCGGCGATGAACTGGTTGCCGTTGATCGCGTTGAAATAATCGGCTTCCTGAAAGTTCATGCCGAAGAAGCGGCCTGCGACGCCGTCCCAGAAGGGCGAACCGCCGCGCTCGTCGATTACGCCGCGCAGTTCGGCAAGGATGCGGTCGGCAAAGCGCTTGCGGTGCATCGCAATGAACAGATAGCGGCTGCGCGCCAGCAGCATGCCGAGCCCGCCCGCGCGTTCGCCGGGGTGGAGGAACAGGCCGCCGACTTCGCTCGAACCTTCAAGGTCCGTCACCAGATTGAGCATTTCGGCGCGGAAGGTGCGGCCCAGTTCCTTGGAATGCTGGGTCAGCGTCGCCATGCGGTAGGAATAGAACGGCCAGGTCTGCCCGACGCGGGTGAAGATCTGGCACGTGCCGCGCACTTCGCGGGTGGCAAGGTCTTCGAGGATGAGCACAAACAACTCATCCCTCTGGGTCTCGGGATCGCCTTCCTCGGAGTTGGCAAAGGCGGCAGCGGCGCGTTCCAGCTTCGCGGTCAGCGCGCGGCGATCGGGCGGGAGGTTGGTGAAGCCGCCGCCGGTGAGCTTGGCCATCTCGTACAGATGTTCGAGATCCGCGGCGCGGGCCGCGCGGATGACATGGGTCACGTTTCTTATTCCCCTCCGGAGAGCCGGTGCAGCACGAGTGCCGAGAGTGCGGCGCGTTCGGCCAGCGACGGCACGATCATGTATTCCTGCGGCGAGTGGATCGCCCCGCCGCGCACGCCCATCGTGTCGACCACCGGCACGCCGAGCGCGGCGATGTTGTTGCCATCGCAGACGCCGCCCGAGCTTTGCCAGCGGATGGATTGACCCAGCGCGGCACCGCAGCTGCGGACCAGTTCGAACAGCTGTTCGGCCTCCCGGGTCAGCGGCTTGGGCGGGCGGCTTATCCCGCCGTGGAGATGGATGCTGACTTCGTGCGCCAGTTCCACTTCGCGAAGCAAGGGGCCGATGGCGGCGGCAAAGCGGGCGGCATCTTCTTCGCCGCGGGGGCGGATATTGAAGCGCAGTACGGCATGATCGGGCACGACGTTGTTGGCCGAGCCGCCGTCGATGCGCGCGGGATTGATGGCGAGGCCGTCGCCCGAGAGCGCCTTCAGCCCAAGCGCGAGATCGGCGGCGGCGACGAGCGCGTTGCGGCCATCCTGCGGGTTGCGCCCGGCATGGGCGGAGCGGCCCGTGACGATGGCGCTGTAGTTGCCGCTGCCACCGCGCGCGCCGGCCAGCGTGCCATCGGGGAGGGCGGAGGGTTCGTAGGTCAGCGCCGCTGCCTTGCCGCGCGCCAGCTGCGCGATGAGGGGGGCGGAGGCGAGGCTGCCGGTCTCCTCGTCCGAATTGATCATCACGTCATAGCCGACATAGGGCGAGACGAGGCTGTCCTTCTCAAACGCCATGAGCGCGGCAAGGATCACCGCGATGCCGCCTTTCATGTCTGCCGTGCCCGGGCCGCCGAGCGTTTCCGCATCGAGCCAGGTCAGCGTCTGGAACGGGTGGTCCGCCGGGTAGACGGTGTCCATGTGGCCAGTGAGGAGATAACGGCGCGGGGCGTGCGGGCGGACACTGAGGACCATGTGCGCGCCGTGCTCGATCTGGACCTTGCGGCCATCGGCGGCAATCGCTTCGACCGGCGCGGCGGGCACGAGGCGGACATCGCCGGGCAGCACGGAGAACGCATCGGCGAGCAATGCAGCTTGTTGCGACAACCCGGCGAGATTGCGCGTGCCGGTGTTGATTGCGCACCACTGCTCGACGTTTGCGAGCATCGCAGCGGCATCGATCCCCTCAATGAGGGCGGCCTCGGTGGCGGCAAGTGTTCCCATGTCCGCCCGCTCTAGCCTGCCCGCGCGCCGGGGTGAACCCCTAGCGGAGCGAGTTTGTTTCAGTTGTAACCGGAGTGCGGCACCCACACCCACCCCTCGTCATTGCGAGGAGCGCAGCGACGAAGCAATCCAGAGCGGGTGTGCATGACGCTCTGGATTGCTTCGCTACGCTCGCGGGTGACGAAGGCGGGTATTGCAAGCACCTGTCTGCCCCCCTCCCGCAAGCGGGAGGGGTCGGGGGTGGGCCAGCAGCGCCGCAAGTACGCACGACCGTTCCACCCTTGACAATACGAACCATATAGGTTATACGCCTCGCCCAGATCGGGAGCAGGCTAGGCCGGCCTCGCCCTCGCTCCTTTGGCCCAAGGCTCAAAAGCCCCAAGCCAACGCGACCGGTGCGGGCTGCGGGTTAAAGGCGGGGCGGTCTCCCCCAAGTCCTTGGCCAGGCAAACTACCGCGCCAGCACAGGATCATGGCTTCCGCCGCGCGCCCGGAAACGGGTATCCGCCCGGCGCGAGTAAAGACCGGTACGCACGCGAGCCGCTACCCCGGTCCCGAGCCCTGATCGACCAATAGGCTGCGCCGGATGTCTTCCGCAGTCCGGCCACTCGCACACGGCGGAACACGACGCCCCTCCCGCAGCACCAGTGCAGGTGCCGCACCGGTCGCGCGATCACTCTTCCCTCCCCGAACACCGCACCGCCGCGCCCGAAAATCCAACAG
>CAYPRK010000010.1:0-165000 GCA_964413325.1 uncultured Novosphingobium sp.
TGACCGCGCGCATCGACAGCGCCGCGCCGCCGCGCGCATCGCCGTCCATGCGGGTGAGCACGACGCCGGTAAGATCAACTTCTCCAGCGAAGTTCTGCGCGACGTTGACTGCGTCCTGGCCGGTCAGCGAATCGACTACCAGCAGCGTTTCGCGCGGGGTCGAGACTTCGGCGACGGCCTTCATCTCGTCCATCAGGGCCTGATCGACGTGGAGGCGGCCCGCAGTATCGAGCATCAGCACGTCGACCGCCTGCAGCTTCGCGGCATTGATCGCGCGGCGGGCGATATCGACAGGGCTCTGGCCGGGGACGATGGGGAGCGTGGCAACGCCAGCCTGCTCGCCCAGCACCGCAAGCTGTTCCTGCGCCGCCGGACGATTGACGTCGAGCGAGGCCATCAGGACCTTCTTGCCCTGCTTTTCCTTGAGCAGCTTGCCGATCTTGGCGGTCGTCGTCGTCTTGCCCGAGCCCTGCAGGCCGACCATCATGATGACGACGGGCGGCGTGGCGGCGAGATCGAGATCGGCGGTTTCCGAGCCCAGCATCTCGACCAGCGCGTCGTTGACGATCTTGACGACCTGCTGGCCGGGGGTGACCGACTTCAGCACTTGCTGGCCAGTCGCTTCCTCGGTCACCCGATCAATGAAACGGCGGACCACGGGGAGCGCAACGTCTGCTTCGAGCAGCGCGATGCGCACTTCGCGCATGGCGGCGGTTACGTCTTCCTCACGCAGCGCGCCGCGGCCGCGCAGGCGATCAAAGACGCCTCCAAGCCGGTCTGACAGACTATCGAACACGCGCATTGCTCCTGTTTCCCGGCGGACCAGCAGTGAAACGCGAAAAACGCCGGTGGGCGAAACCTCGCCGACCAGCGTATGGCGTCCATCACGGAGAACCGGGATAAAACTGACCTGCGTGGGGCAAGAGCCTCCCGCAGTTGGGGCGCGCTTACGCCAAATGGCGCGGCGGGGCAAGTCCTTCCGATCCTGCCCGCCTGGCAAGGCGATCTTAACCGAAACTTCAGGGCAAATGAATAAACATCCGGATCGGACCCGAAAGGAATGGGTAAGCCGGTTATGGCGACGACTGGGCACGACAGCACGGATGTAGCGGGCCGCACGGCTCCGCTCGAACGCGCCGAGCGGGATCTCGTCGCGCTCGGCATCCTTGTCGCTGCGATCTTCCTGTTCGTCGGCACGGGCTCGACCGTGATGACCGGCATTGTCCGCAGCTGGATCTACGGTGTCGGCAGCCCGGACGTGCTGCTCACCAACGCGCTGATCCTCAACGTGGCGCTGCTGCTGTTCGGCTGGCGCCGCTATGCCGAATTGCAGAGTGAAATCGCCGAACGCCGCAAGGCCGAAGAGAACGCGACGCGGCTGGCGCGCACCGACGCGCTGACCGGGTGCCTCAACCGCCGCAGCCTTGACGAGGCGATCGAGCGGCTGGTCGAGGATGCAGCGGCCAGCGGCGAAGCGGTCGCGGTGATGATGATCGATCTCGACAAGTTCAAGCGCTCCAATGACCTGCTCGGCCACAAGGTGGGCGATGCGGTGCTGGTGGAAACCGCGCGGCGGATCGAGGCGGTGATGCCGGCGCGCGGTTTGGTGGCGCGGCTGGGCGGCGATGAATTCATCTGCGCGGCGATCTTTGCGCCGGGCGGCGAGAACGCCATCGAGCGGCTGGCGGTGCGGATCAACGATGCGCTGGGGGAACCGATCCTCTGCGGCGGACTGCGCGCCGAAGTAACGGCTTCGATCGGCGTCTCGCTCGGGGTGAGCGGGGCCGGATCGAGCAGCGCGCAAGTGGCGCAGGATCTGCTGCACCGCGCGGACCTTGCGATGTATCAGGCCAAACGGCGCGGGCGGAACCGCTTCGCGTGGTTCGAGCAGAGCATGGAAAAGGAGCTGCGCTTTCGCAGCGAGCTCGAAGACGGCATCCGCGATGGGCTGAAGCGGGGCGAATTCGTCCCCTATTACGAAAAGCAGATCGACCTCGAGACGGGCGAGATCACCGGCTTCGAGATGCTTGCCCGCTGGATTTCCCCCCGGCACGGTGTGGTGAGCCCCGAAGTGTTCATCCCGGTGGCGGAGGAGATCGGCCTGATCGCCGAGCTTTCCGAAGCGCTGATCACGATAGCACTGGAAGATGCCAAGGCGTGGGATGCGCGCCTGACGCTTTCGGTCAATATCTCGCCGCTGCAGCTGCGCGATCCGTGGTTTGCCCAGCGCCTGCTGAAGCTGCTGGTCGTAGCCAATTTCCCGCCGACCCGGCTGGAAATCGAGATCACCGAGACGTGCCTCCACGAGAACATCCCGGTCGTGCGCTCGCTGATCACCAGCCTCAAGAACCAGGGCATCCGCGTCAGCCTCGACGATTTCGGCACTGGCTATTCGAGCCTCGCGCAGCTGCGCACGCTGCCGTTCGACCGGATCAAGATCGACCGCAGCTTCGTCTCCTCGCTGGCGCGCAGTGCGGACAGTGCCTCGATCGTCGAGGCGATTTCCTCGCTCGGGCGCGGGATGGCGCTGCCGATCACCGCCGAGGGCGTTGAAAGCGCCGAAGTGCTGAGCGCGCTGCGCCGGTTCGGCCAGTTCAAGGGCCAGGGCTATCTCTATGGCCAGCCAGCTTCGGCAGAGGATGTGAAGCGCGAACTGGCGGCGCAAGGGCTCCTGCGCGTGCAGGACGCGCCGGCCTCGCTGCCGCCCGAAACGCCGAGCGCGCGCACGGCCTGAAACCGTTGCGCAGGGCGGCGCAGGGTCCTAGACGGGCGCCATGTCTGTTTCGTTCCGCAAGATGCACGGCCTCGGCAACGATTTCATCGTGATCGACGCGCGTCCGGAGTCCGGCAATCCGCCTGTGGCGATGTCGGCCACGCGGGCGGCTGCGCTGGCCGAACGGCGCACGGGGATCGGCTGCGACCAGCTCATCCTGCTGGAGCCATCCGAGGCCGCCGACGTGCGCATGCGCATCTTCAATGCGGATGGCAGCGAAGTGGAGGCCTGCGGCAATGCCTCGCGCGCGGTGGGCATGCTGCTGGGCGGCGCGCAGCGGATCGAGACCCTCGGCGGAACCATCGCCTCGACCGCGACCACGGGCGGCGCAAGCGTCGATATGGGGCCGGCGCGCTTTGGCTGGGACGAGATCCCGCTGGCCTATGCGATGGATACGGTGTCCATGCCGGTGGGGTGGGAAGAGCTCGACACTCCGGCGGCGGTCAATGTCGGCAATCCGCATGTGGTGTTCTTCGTGCCCGATGCCGATGCAGTGGACCTTGCGCGGCTGGGGCCGTTGATCGAGACGGACCCGCTGTTTCCGGAAAAGGTGAACGTTGGCGTGGCTGAGGTCTTGGGGCCGCGCCACATCAAGCTGCGCGTGTGGGAGCGCGGCGTGGGCCTGACGCGGGCTTGCGGAACGGGTGCCTGTGCGGCCGCCGTGCTGGCGATCCGGCGGAGGCTGGTTGCGGGGCCGGTGCGCGTGGACTTGCCCGGCGGTCCGCTCGAGATTGCATGGGATGCAGGCGGCTCGATCGTGATGACGGGTCCGGCAGCGTTCAGCTTTGCGGGCACGTTCGACGAGGACGAATACCCCCTGTGAGGCGGAATCGGTGACAGAAAGCGTGGTGACGCTCGGCTGCCGGCTCAACCTGGCCGAGAGCGAGGCGATCCGCAGCCTGGTCGCGGGCGCGCCGCAGCGCACGGTCGTCGTCAATTCCTGCGCGGTGACGGCGGAAGCCGTGCGGCAATCGCGCCGTGCGGTGCGGCGGCTGCGGGCGGCCAACCCCGATGCGCGGCTGCTGGTGACAGGCTGCGCGGCGACGATCAGCCCGGATGACTTCACCGCGATGCCCGAAGTGGACGGCGTGGTGGAGAATGCGGCGAAGCTCAATGCAGCGGCATGGCTCGCGAAAGTGCCACCTGCCCCGCTTCCGGCCCCGCTTCCGGCCCCGCTTCCGGCAACACGCCACACCCGCGCGTTCGTGCCGGTGCAGACGGGGTGCGATCATGCCTGCACCTTCTGCATCATCCCAGAGGGGCGCGGGAGAAGCGTGTCGCAGCCGGTTGCCGCTGTGCTGCGGGTGGTGGAAGGCCATCTGGAGGCCGGTGCGCGCGAGGTTGTGCTGACGGGCGTGGATGTGACCGGCTGGGGGGCCGACCTGCCGGGTGCTCCGCGGCTGGGCGATCTGGTCGCTGCGATCCTTGCCGCGTTTCCCGCCCTGCCCCGCCTCCGGCTGTCCTCGCTCGACGGGGTGGAGATCGACGAGCTGCTGTTCGAGCTGATCACCGGCGAGGTGCGGGTGATGCCGCATGTCCACCTTTCGCTGCAGGCGGGGCATGACCTGACGCTCAAGCGCATGAAGCGCCGCCATACCCGCGCGGAGGCCGTGGCGCTGAGCGAGCGGTTGCGCGCCGCGCGGCCGGAGATTGCCATCGGCGCGGACCTGATTGCGGGCTTTCCGACCGAGGACGAGGCGATGCACGCGGCCAATGTTGCCATCGTGGCGGACTGCGGGATCGTGCATGGCCACGTGTTCCCCTACTCCCCGCGCCCCGGCACGCCCGCCGCGCGGATGCCGCAAGTGGCGCCGCCGGTGGTGCGTGAGCGGGCCGCCGAAGTACGCGCAGCCGTTGCGCAGACGCGGGCGCGCTGGCTGGAGGGGCTGATCGGCCAGACGCGTGAAGTGCTTGCCGAGCGCGACGGAACCGGCCATTCCCCCGAATTCGCCCCCTATCGCCTGCCGGAAGGCACCGCGCCGGGCACTCTTGTTATGCTGACACCGACCCGAATTCACGAAGGCCTGCTGGAATGACCTCCGACGAAAGCGCCACCACGAGCGAGAGCGGCTGGACCGACCGCCTGCTCGGCGGCCTGCGCAAGACTTCCGAACGCCTGACGGAGAACCTTGCCGGCCTCGCCGGTGGCTCGCGCCTCACCGATGCGCAGCTGGACGACCTTGAGGACGCGCTGATCCTCTCGGACCTCGGCCCGCGCGCGGCTGGGCGCATCCGCGAGAAGCTGGCGGCGACACGGTTCGAGAAGGGAGTGGACGAGGCAGCGCTGGCCGAGGCGGTTGCGGAGGAAATCGCCGCAATCCTGCGCCCGGTGGCCAAGCCGCTGGAGATCGTTGCCTTCCCGCGCCCGCAGGTGATCCTTGTCATCGGGGTCAACGGTTCGGGCAAGACGACGACTATCGCCAAGCTGGCGCACTTGTTCCAGGAGCAGGACTATTCGGTGATGCTGGCGGCGGGCGATACCTTCCGCGCCGCCGCGATCGGCCAGCTGCGCGTGTGGGCGGACCGGCTGGGGATCGAGATCGTCTCGGGTGCAGAGGGCGGCGATCCGGCGTCCATCGTGTTCGACGCAGTGAAGGCCGCGACCGACAAGGGCATCGATGCGCTGATCGTCGACACTGCGGGCCGCCTCCACAACAAGCGCGAGCTTATGGACGAGCTCGCCAAGGTGCGCCGCGTGCTGGGGCGGCTCAATCCCGAAGCGCCGCATGACGTGGTGCTCGTGCTCGATGCGACAAACGGGCAGAACGCGCTGCAGCAGATCGAGATTTTCCGCGAAGTGGCGGGGGTTTCGGGCCTGATCATGACCAAGCTCGACGGCACCGCGCGCGGGGGCGTGCTGGTGGCGGCGGCGGAGCAATATGGCCTCCCCATCCATGCCATCGGCGTGGGCGAGAAGATCGACGACCTGAGGCCGTTCGATCCCGATCTCGTTGCCAAGGTGATCGCGGGAGTGCTGCGGTGAGCGACGCGAAACCCGAACCCAAATCGTCTTGGATCAACCTGCTGGTCGATTACGGCCCGCTGCTGATATTCTTCCTCGCCTACCGTTGGTTCAGCCCCAAGGACGCGGGCAGCCAGAGCATCGGCGCGGTGGTGGCGGTGACCAAGTCCACCGTGGTGTTCATGGCCGCGACGGTGGTCGCGCTGGTGATCTCGAAGTGGCGGCTGGGCAAGATTTCGCCGATGCTGTGGCTCTCGACGATCCTCATCGTCGGGTTCGGCTCGCTGACGGTGTTCCTTGGCGATCCGGTGTGGATCCAGATCAAGCCGACCGCGATCTACCTGCTGTTTGCGGGCGTGCTGTTTGGCGGACTGTTTCGCGGCAAGCCAATGCTGCGCACGCTGCTGCAGAGTGCGTTCGACGGGCTTTCGGAGGAAGGCTGGCTCAAGCTTTCGCGCAACTGGGCGTGGTTCTTCCTGTTCCTTGCGGTGCTGAACGAAGTGCTGCGCCATGCGGTTTCGTTCGACACCTGGCTGCTGGTGAAGCTGTGGGGGGTGAGCGCGCTCTCGTTCCTGTTCACCTTCGCGCAGATCCCCATGCTGCTGCGGCACGGGCTGGGCGAGGAAGCTGAGGCGGAAGTCGAGCAGAACCCGCCTGCGGGCTGAAACGCCTCACTAAAATGCAATGACAAGCGGGCCTTTTCCCGCATATGAACCACTGCGGACCGGCTGGGTGGCCGGACAGCCATCAAGAACCAATCTCTTCGGGGGAAACTAAAATGGCAAAATTCTTCGGAAATCTGCATCTTGTGCTCAGCGTCGGCTTTGCTGCCGCGCTGATCCTGATGTTCAGCTTCCACAGCAGCGTGCCCGTGACGAGCTACTCGGCTACGCTGTGGCTGCACGTCTTCTTCGGCATCGTGTGGATCGGCCTGCTCTACTACCTGAACTTCGTGCAGGTGCCGACCATGCCCAAGATCCCCGCCGAGCAGAAGGGCGCGATCACCGGGCACATCGCACCGAAGGTGTTCTTCTTCTTCCGCTATGGCGCGCTGCTGACGCTGATCACCGGCCTCGTCGCCGCGGCGATCGGTGGCTATGGCCATGAATCGCTGACCTTCCAGGGCGTCGGCAAGGGCGGCCTGATCGGTGTCGGCATGTGGCTGGGCATCATCATGGCGTTCAACGTGTGGTTCATCATCTGGCCGGCCCAGAAGAAGATCCTCGGCATCGTCGAAGCCACCGCCGAGGAAAAGGCCGCTGCCGCTCCGCGTGCGCTCTATGCCAGCCGCACCAACCTGCTGCTGTCGATCCCGATGCTCTATTGCATGGCAGGCGCCAACTTCGCTTGATTGCCTGATCGATAGCGCCCACAACGGCGCGGCGTCCCCGGTGGACGCCGCGCCGTTTGCGTTTGTGGGGGGGAAACCGCGCGCTCCGGACGTAAGTCCACGCCAGAAAGGTATCCCCCAACCATGCGTACAATGACCCTTGCGGCCGTCGCCGCCGCCCTCTCGCTTTCCGCCTGTTCGGAAAAGACGAAGGAAAACGCAGCCGATACGGCTACCTCTGCCAGCGAAGACATCTCGGCCGCCGCGTCCGATACGCAGGAAGCCGCCAGCACGGGTGCGGCAGAGGCCGGTGCAAAGGCCGGTGCCGCAGTCGACCGGGTGAAGGAGGCCGCCGACCGTATGGGCGAGCGGATAAAGCAAGGCGCGCATGAGGCCAAGGATGCGCTGAAGCCCAGTCCTTCGCCGGACCCGTCGCCGAAGTAACCTCGTGAAAAGGGTGGGGACTCGCGCCCCCCACCCGCATTCAAATCCTGAGCTGGCTGCCCAGTTCGACCACGCGGTTGGTGGGGAGGCGGAAGAAGCCCATCGCGTCCGCCGCATTGCGCAGCATCCACGCGAAGAGCATTTCGCGCCACAGCGCCATGCCGGGAACATCTGCCGGGATCAGCGTCTGGCGTGAGAGGAAGAAGCTGGTGCGCATCATGTCGAACGGCTCGCCGCAGACCGAGACGCCGCACAGCGCTGCGGGGACGTCGGTCTCCTCCATGAAACCGAAACGCAGGATCAGGCGGTAGAAGCCCTGCCCGAAGTCCTTGACCGTGGCGCGGTCCGCAGGCTCGACGGTGGGCGTATCGGCGATCTGCACGGTCAGCACCACGACGCGCTCGTGCAGCACCTTGTTGTGCTTGATGTTGTGGAGCAGCGCGGAAGGGACGCCGGCCGCAGCAGAGGCCATGAATACCGCCGTACCGGGCACGCGCGCGGCGCTGGTGTGGGCGGAGCGGGTGAACACCTCAAGTGGCAGCGCGCCTTCGGCCATATGCTGGCGCATCAGGGTGCGCCCGCGCGACCAGGTGGTGAGCAGCGTGAAGATCGCCGTGCCCATCAACAGCGGCACCCAGCCGCCATCGGGGATCTTGGCGAGATTGGCGCCGAGGTAGATCGCGTCCACGCCGAAGAACAGCGCGAGCAGCGGCAGCGCGGCGATGGGCTTCCAGCGCCAGAGCTTGAACAGCACGACCGCGAGCAGGATGTTGTCGATCAGCATCGCGCCCGTGACCGCGATGCCATAAGCGGCGGTGAGATTGCGCGAGCGTTCGAACACCAGCACGAGCAGGATCACCGCGATCATCAGCACCCAGTTGATCGTGGGAATGTAGATCTGCCCGGCGCTCGCCGAGGTGTGGCGGATGTTCATGCGCGGGATGAAGCCCAGCTGGATCGCCTGCTGGGTGACGAGGAACGCGCCCGAGATCACGGCCTTGGCGGCAATGACAGCAGCAGTCGTGGCAATCACCAGCAGCGGCCATTCAAAGCCCGGAGGCGCGAGCAGGTAGAACGGGCTGTGGATCGCGCCGGGATCGCGCAGCAGGAGCGCGGCTTGGCCAAGGTAGTTGAACACCAGCGCGGGCAGCACGAAGACCAGCCACGACACGCGGATCGGCGCACGGCCGAACTGGCCCATATCGGCATAGAGCGCCTCTGCGCCCGTTACCGCGAGCACGGCGGTGCCCATCGCGATGAAGCCGTGCCACGGATCGGCCATGAACATCGCCAGCGCCCATTGCGGCGAGAGCGCCAGCACCACGCCGGGATCCTGCGCGATGCTGCGCAGGCCGAGCAGCGAGATCGTCGCGAAATAGACCAGCATGAACGGCCCCGCCCAGCGCGAGGCCCAGTTGATGCGCGAGCCTGTGTTCTGGCTCTTGGTGATGAACAGCGCGATCACGATGGCGACCACCAGTGGCACCACCACGCCGTGCAGCGAGGGATTGTAGACCGACAGGCCTTCGACCGCGCTCATGATCGAGACGGCGGGGGTCAGCATCGAATCGCTGTAGAACAGCGCGGTGGCGAGCACGCCGAGCACGATGATGCCCTTGCCCCAGCGCCGCCCGGTCGCCTGCTGGTTGATGAGAGCGAGGAGCGCAAGGCTGCCGCCCGAACCCTTGTTGTCTGCGCGCATGATCACGGTGACGTATTTCAGCGTCACGATCAGCATCATTGACCAGAACATCAGGCTGACGATGCCGAAGATGTGCAGCCGGTCGAGCGGGAGCGGATGGTGGCCGGCAAAGGTATCGCGCAGCGCGTAAAGCGGGCTGGTGCCGATATCGCCGAAGACGACGCCGATGGCGCCCACCGCAAGTCCGAGCGCGCCGACCTGCTTTGCCGCCGGGACGGATGCCTCCGCCGCGCACGGCGCTCCGTCATCGGGTGCAACGTCAACCATGGCTTCGTTCATTATCAGCGAGTCCCCGGGCCATGGCCCAATTCACCGCGAGCATAGCAGACTTGCCCCCAAACGGCGGCGCGCTTTAGCACCGGCCCATGATGCCCGCAATGGCATCACCGGCGCAGGGTAGACCCTTTGAAATTCGGCACAAGCCGCTGATTTTGATGATTATTGCTGAGCGGGCTTGGCACCCGGCGGCGTGGCTGCCGGTGCGCCTTGCATGGCCCCCTGCATCTGGGCCTGTTCTGCGATCATCGAGTCGAGCCGCTGGAGCCGCGACTGCAGGTCCGCGCGGTAGGGCGCATCGGCCGGCGAACGGGCGAGGAGCTCAGCCCAGAGCGTGCGCGCCTCGGCCAAACGACCGGTCTGCGCGAGGGCAAGGCCCATGAAGAACGGCGGGCCGGGATGATCGGGCGCGATATTGGCCGCCTTCTGGAAAGCGAACTGCGCAGCCGGGGTCATCACGCCGTCCGTATGGCCGACCAGCGTGTTGCCGAGCGCGACCCACAGGTCCGCGTCGTTCGGCGACTTGGCGATGGCCTTGCGCAGGATCTCGGACGCCGCGCCGTACTGGCCCTGCCGGGTGAGTGCGTCGGCGAGGATCAGCCATGACTGGCCCTGCCCGAAGCCGGCGCCCATTTGCTGGCGTTCCTTGATCAGCGTCTGATCGGCGATCCTGGCGCTCTCGACCGGGGCCTGCGGTGCGCCCGCGAGCCCTGGATGGCCTTGCAGCGCATAGCCCGAAACGCCGAACAGCAGCGCGGCAGCGGTGATTTCCCAGCCGCCGCGCGGCAGCTTGAGCACGAAGATCATCACGGCGAGCACAACCAGCGCGATGACGAAAATGAAGGCCCAGGTCATGCGCCTTTCCTCCGGCGGAAACGGCCGCGCAGCAGGAACGCCGCGAGCGCGAGGAACAGGAGCGGCGCGGCGAACAGCGGCCACGTGATCGGCTTCACTTGCGGGGAGTAGCTGACGTAATCGCCATAGCGCTCGATCAGCCACTGGCGGATCGCTTCGGGATCCTCCCCGGCGGCGATGCGGGTGCGGACCTGATGGCGCATGTCACCCGCCATCGGCGCATCGGAATCGGCAATCGACTGGCTCTGGCACTTGAGGCAGCGCAGCGTTTCCATCAGCGCCTGCGCCTTGGCTTCCTGCTTGGGGTCCGCCAGCTGCTTGTAGGCATAGGGCGCGGGCGGGAGCATGTCCTGCGCGGCCAGGGGCGCAGAAAGGGCAAACAGCGCGAGGAGCGCGAAGATGATCGCACGCATCACTGCCCTGCCCCCCCTTCCGCTTCGGCCAGCTTGCGCAGGATCAGCGGAATATCTTCCTGCCGGATATCACCGATGTGCTGGTAGCGGATGATCCCCTTGCCATCGATCACGAACGTTTCCGGCACGCCGGACGAGCCGATGGCGAGCTGCACCTGGCTCAAGTCGTCCTTGCCGATGCGCTTGAAGGGGTTGCCGTACTGCTTGAGGAAGCCTGCGACATCCTCCTTGCGGTCGCGGATGGCGACGCCGTCGATCTCCACGCCCTGCTGCGCGAGCGCCGCGAGCTGCGGGGATTCGACCTTGCACGGGAAGCACCAGCTGGCGAAGACGTTGAGGAGGCGCGGCTTGCCAGCCTGCTTGAACACGGCGGTGGCAAGGCCGGGGCGGTCATCCGAGGCGGGCGGCAGATCGAAGTTGGGCAGCGGCTTGCCAATGAAGGCACTCGAGACCTCACGGTCTGCCGGCCAATAGAGCCCGACGAAAACCAGCGCGAGGAAGGCGGCGAAGAGGCCGAGCGGGAGCCAGACGGCGAGGCCGGGGCGTTTCTTCGGGAGGGGCTCGCTCATCGGCCCTGCCTTTCGCGGCGGTAGGCGATCTTGTCGACCGCAACGAGCCGCTTCACATCGCGCGCAACGCGGCCGAGCAGCGCGAGCAGGCCGCCCAGCGCGACGAGCGCGCCGCCGTACCAGATCATCGGCACGAAGGGCTTCCACCAGAAGCGCATCTGCCAGCGGCCATCGTCACCCTCTTCGCCAAGCACGGCGTAGAGCTGGCCGTTCCAGCGGGTTAGCAGCGCGCTTTCGGTGCGGTTGCCCGGCGGATTGGCAAACGTGCGCGCCTGCGGGTGGAGCACGGTGGGCTCTGCGCCCGCATAGCTGGCGGAGACGGTGGCTTCCAATGCGGTCCAGTTCGGGCCGGCGATGGGGCCAATGTCCTGCAGCGTGACCTTGAATGGGCCGACCTGCTGGCTGTCACCCGGGTTCATCGCGGCGAGGCGCTCGGTGGAGAAGGCGCCTTCGCTAGCCATGCCGAAGAGCGCGACGGCGATGCCGAAGTGCGCGACCACCATGCCATAGATCGGCAGCGGCGTGCGGCGCAGGCTGCGGCCCAAGAGCGGCTGGAGCGAGGCGACCGCGAGGCCGGGCGCGATGGCGAGGCCGAGCGCGGGCAGCAGGTTGATCGGCGCGAACAGCAGTTCGACCGCAAGCAGCGCGGCGGCGGAAATCAGGGCCGGAACCGCGATCTGCCAGGTGATCCGCCCGCCCTTGTCCTCACGCCAGCGCAGCACGGGGCCGACCGCCATGACCATCATCATCGGGATCGCGAAGACGGAGGAGACCGGGTTGAAGTACGGCGGGCCGACCGACACCTTGACGCCCATCGCTTCGGTCAGCAGCGGATAGAGCGTGCCGACGAGGACGATGCCGAGAATGCCGCAGAGCATCACGTTGTTGAACACGAGGCTCGATTCGCGGCTGAGCACGGCAAAGCGCGCGCCTTCGGTGACGGTGCTGGCGCGCAGGCCGAAGAGGAGCAGCGCGCCGCCGATGTAGATCGCCAGCAGCGCGAGGATGAAGGTGCCGCGCGTGGGATCGACCGCGAAGGCGTGGACCGAAGTCAGGATGCCCGAGCGGACAAGGAAGGTGCCGACCATCGACATCGAGAAGGCGACCACGCCGAGCATCACCGTCCACGTGCGCAGCGCATTGCGGGCGGCGAGCACGCTGCAGGAATGGAGCAGCGCAGTGGCGGCGAGCCACGGCATCAGCGAGGCGTTCTCGACCGGGTCCCAGAACCACCAGCCGCCCCAGCCGAGCGTGTAATAGGCCCAGTAGGACCCGGCGGTGATGCCGAGCGTCAGGAAAATCCACGCGCCGAGCACCCAGGGCCGCATCGCGCGGGCAAAGGCAGGGCCGACATCGCGCGTGACGAGCGCGCCGACCGCGAAGCTGAATGCGATCGAGAGGCCGACATAGCCGACGTAAAGCGTGGGCGGATGGAACGCGAGGCCGATATCCTGCAGCAGCGGGTTGAGCCCTGCCCCTTCCGGTGCCGGCTCGGGCAGGCGCTCGAACGGGTTCGAGGCGAGCAAGAGGAACGCATAGAAGCCGAGGCTGACGAAAGCCTGCCCCGCAAGCGTGGCGATCAGCGTGTTTTCCGGCAGGCGCTTTTCAATGAGCGCGACGAAGCCGCCCGCAAGGCTCATGATCGTCACCCACATCAGCATCGAGCCTTCGTGGTTGCCCCAGGTGCCCGCGAGCTTGAAGATGAAGGGCTTGGCCGAATGGCTGTTTTCCGCGACGAGCTTGACCGAGAGGTCGGTGCTCAGGAACAGCGAGATCAGCGCGGCGAAAGCGCAGGCGACAAGCAGGCCCTGCAGGATCGCGACGGGGCGGACGACCCCGGCGAGATGCGCTGTGGCAGGCCGCAGCGAAAGGGCGCCCGCGACGAGTTGCAGGACGGCCAGCGCCGCCGCCATCCAGAGGACGGCAAGGCCCAGCTCAGCAATCATGGGGTTCAGCGATCATTTCGTCTCCGCGATCACGGCCTTGGCCTCGGCTGTGCTCATGTTCTTCATTTCGCGGGGCACGTATTTCTCATCGTGCTTGGCGAGCAGGTTGTCGGCCACGAAGGTGGTGCCTTCCATGCGCCCTTCGGCGACGACGCCCGATCCTTCGACGAAGAGATCGGGGGTGATGCCGGAGAAGCGGACGGGCACGCGCGCCTTGTCGTCCTTGACGATGAAGTTGATGGTCACGCCATCGGGCTGCGTCTTGATCGATCCCTTCTCGACCATGCCGCCGAGGCGCACGGCGCGGCCCATTTCGGGCGGCTTGGCGACGAGTTCGCTCGGCAGGTAGAAGTAGGCGGCCTGCTTGCTCAGCGCATAGGCGGCGAGCAGCCCGGCGCCGATCAGCGCGGCCACCGCGAGGACAATCAGCACAAGGCGCTGATGTTTGGGCTTGATCCCGGAGGACTTGGTCGTCGTGTTCATTTGCCGCGGGCCTTGTCCCGGCGCGCTTCGGCGCGCCGCATGGCGAAGAGGGTCCAGCCCACGAGGACCAGTGTGCCGATCACCCCGATGGCGAGTGCCGCCACCACGAAGTGCCATTGATCGAGACGTTCGTGCATCAGGAGCCCGCTTATGCCATCGCCTTGCGGCGCAGGCGCGCCTCGGTCTGGATATCGGCGAGCAGCATGCGCATGCGCGCCAGCACGAGGCCGCCGAAGATCAGGGTGAAGCCCAGGGCTGCGAACAGCAGCGGATAGAGGAAGGCGGCATCGATCGACGACTTGCCCGCAGTGATCGAAGGCGGCTGGTGCAGGCTGTTCCACCACACCACCGAGCGGTTGATGATCGGGATATTCACCGCACCGACAAGGCCGAAGATCGCGGTAACGCGGCTGGCGCCCTCACCCGCCGCAGCATCGCGCTGGGCGGCGCCAGCAAGCGCTATATAGCCGAAATAGAGGAAGAGCAGGATCAGAAAGCTGGTCAGCCGCCCATCCCACACCCACCAGGTGCCCCAGGTCGGCCGCGCCCAGATCGAGCCGGTGGCGAGGCAGATCGCGGTGAACGCCGCGCCCGGGACCGCCGCCGCGCGCGCGGCGATTCCGGCCAGCGGATGGCGCCAGACCAGTTCGACCAGGCTCGCGATCGCGATGGTCGACCAGCCGGCCATGCCAAGCCACGCCGAAGGAACATGGATGAAGAGAATGCGCACCGTCTGGCCCATCAGCCGGTCCGGCGGGACCATGAACAGGCCCCACGCCACCGCGCCAAAGGCAAGGATCAACCCCGGCACCAGCATCAACGGCATGAGCCAGCGCGCCATGCGCAGGAAACGGGCAGGATTGGCAAAGCCGTGCATGGGCTGAAAGGTACGTCCGTAAACTCGGCAGGACAGTCGAACCTGTCCTTGCAGCGTTCTACCTCTGCCACCTGCCCGCATAGGGAGCAAGGGGTTAGCGCGCCTGAACCAAGGTGCAGGCATGAGGAAGTGTGTCATGATGGGGAGAAATGGGGCGACCGATGGGGTTCGAACCCACGACCTCCGGTACCACAAACCGGCGCTCTAACCAACTGAGCTACGATCGCCACAGGATCACGCGGCACCGACGCATCGGCACTGCGGAGGCGCGCTTTTGCAGAATGAACGCAAAATGGGAAGCGGAATCTTGCTGCACAGGCCCGCGCGCCACTTTTCATGTCGGCGCCAGTCGTCAGCTTGCGGCAACACCGCCACATTCCTTGACAGTGACAGCGATATTTGTTCTTCTTGCATTGGTTGCAAGTAAACGACTGTCCCTTGGCGTTGATTCTGGCCTTGATTGAGACAAGTCGATCAGCTGTTTAGAGCGATCTTTCACGGACCTCCGGGTAATTTATCGCCGGATTGGTGGTTACCGTGACATTCATTATATGGGGAGATGGATATGATTACGCTAGCCCAGCTCAACGAACTTTATCCCCGAGCCCGCGACGGCTATCTGCCAGTCTTTGCTTCAACGGTGCACGACCTGTTTCAGGAATTCGGCATTGCACAGACGCCGAACCGCCTGCATTTCTTTCTCGCCCAGATCGGCCATGAGTCAGGCGGACTCTCGATTGTCGAAGAGAACATGAATTACAGCGCCCAGCGGATGATGCAGGTCTGGCCTTCGCGCTTTCCGACATTGGCAAGTGCCGAGGCTTTTGCCCACAATCCCGAGAGACTTGGCAACTTCGTCTATGCCAACCGCCTTGGCAATGGTCCGCCCGCGTCCGGCGATGGCTTCCGCTACCGTGGGCGCGGCTACATCCAGATCACCGGCAAGGATGGCTACAAGGAAGTGGGCGCCCGCGCCGGGCTCGACCTCGTGGCGAACCCGGAAAGTGCGGCGTCTACCGACGCTGCGCTGCGCGTTGCCTGTGCCTTCTGGCGCTGGAAGGACCTCAACGCCCTTTGCGATACCGGCGATTTCACCAAAGTGACGAAGCGGATCAACGGCGGCACGGTGGGCCTCACCGATCGCCTCGCTTGGCTCGAGAAAGTACGGCATGTGCTTGCCGAACCGCCTGCCACCCAGCCCGACTCCGAAACCGTGCGGGCAGTTCAGCGCGCGCTGCAGGCTCGCGGCTTTACGGGTATCGGCGCGGCGGACGGCTTGCTGGGCCCGCGGACGGCGGCGGCCATCAGGCAGTTCCGCCTGAACAACGGCCTCGGAAATGGCCTCCTCGATGCCACGTTGCTCACGGTCCTCGGTCTTTAGAAAGAGCGGCCAGTCGGCTACAAACAGAAACCCCGGCGGAGGCCATCCGCCGGGGTTTCCTGATTTCAGCCGCTACGCGAGGATCAGAACTTCGCGCCGACCGACACGGTGACCGTGGCCGGAGCCGCCCAGCCCTGGAAGAACACGGTGGGCAGCGACTGCGTGCGATAGGCCTTGTTGGTCAGGTTCTTGCCCGCCACGCGCAGGAAGTAGCCCTTGTAGTTCAGCGTGCCCGAGGCATCGAGCAGGCCGTAGCTGGGCTGGATATCGTTCAGCGTGCCGAACGTGCCGAGCGAGAAGCTGTCGAGCCACGAATAACCGGCGGTCAGCGAAAGCTTCGCATCGGCCGAAAGCTCGCGGCTATAGGTGCCGCGCACGGTGAAGCTGGTCTTCGGCACGCGCTGCAGCAGGACGCCGGTAAAATCGGCCGTGGTGCCGGGGGCACCCGCCTGAGCACCGGCACCGATCGAAGCAGTCTGGCCGTTGACCTTGCCGTTCTTCACGTTGGCATCCTGGATGCCCACCGTGCCGGACAGCGAAAGCCCCTTGAGCGGTTCGGACATCTTGCCGAAATCGAGGTCCAGCTCGAACTCGAGACCCTTGATCTGGACCTTCGGATAGCTGACGACATAGGTGTTCGTGCCGGGGCCATAGCGCGGCGTCACCACGACTTGCGACTGCTGGAAGTCCTTGATGTCGTTGATGAAGCCAGCCGCGTTGAAAGTGATGGCGCGGTTGAGGAAGCGGCTCTTGATGCCCGCTTCATAAGTCGTGTTGGTTTCCGGTTTGAACGAGAGGAAGTTGTTGTCCGGGCAGCCGCCCGCCACACCGCAGTTGGTCGAGCCGGCCTGCTGCTCCGACAGCGTGCCGCGGATCGAGAAGCCGCCCGAGCGGAAGCCTTCCGAGCGGTTCACATAGAGCAGCAGATCGGGAGTCGCCTGCCACTGTACGTTGAAGCGGGTGATCAGCTTCTGCCAGCTGCGGCGATCGTTGATCGGACCGACGATGGGAACCGTTCCGAACAGCGTGTAGCGCGTGTCGAAGCGCTTGGCCTCGAAGATGTTGCGCAGGCCGCCCGAGATCTTGATCGTGTCAGTGGGGTTGAGATCGACGTTGCCGAAGAACGACCAGCTGTGATCCTTTTCAGCGGAATACTGGTCGACGACCGAGTTGGTGTTCTGATGCAGCGTGATCTTGTGATTGTAGTAGAACGCGCCGACGATGTAATCGACGAGGCCATTCGCAGCCTTGCCTTGCAAGCGCACTTCCTGGGTGAACTGCTTGTAGGTCTGGTCGCGGTTGGTGAGGAGGCTGCCGCCGCCCAGCAGCGGGTTGCCGATGCTGGTGCAGCCGGTCGCGCCGACGCAGGTGCCGTCGAAGTCCTGGTTCACCGTATCGCCCGACGACATATATGAAGTCTGGGAGACAAGGTCGCCGATCGGGGTCTTCGCCTTGAGCGTCAGGCTGCCGATGTTGGTGTTCAGGCGGTCGGTATCGGCGCCCAGATTGTTCTCGATCTCGCGCGGCTTCAGGCCATCGGGGCTGCCCGTCTCGGGATTGTAGTTCGGAAACGCTGCTGCGGGATTGCCGCCGGAAAGGATCGAGGCGGTGAGGATGTTGCCGAACTGGACCGGCGTGCCGCCGCCGGTTTCATGCACGTGATCGAGGCTGAGGTCGGCGTTCAGCCAGTCCGTCAGATCGTAGTTCACCTTGAGGTTGAAGGCGCGGTATTCCGAACCGCCGGCGCGCTTGCCGGTGAACACGTTGTTGAGGATGCCGTCGATGCGGCGGTACTGGCCTGAGAAGGCGATGCCGCCCTTGTCACCCAGCGGCGCATTGAGCACGCCGCGGCCGTAGAACTCGTTGAACGAGCCGTAGCCCAGCTCGAAGCTGGCGCCGAGCTTGCGCGTCGGCGCGCAGCGGGTGAGGTTGATGAGGCCCGCGGTTGTATTCTTGCCGTAGAAGATGCCCTGCGGCCCGCGGTCGACTTCGACCGAGCAGACGTTGAACATATCGAGCAACTGGCCGGTGTTGTTGCCGAAGAACACGCCGTCCTGAATGACGCCGACCGGCGGGCTCTGCGTCTTTTCCACGTCGGCATAGCCCTGCCCGCGGATGAAGATGGCGCTCTGGCCCGGTGCGGCGGTGCCGCTGCCGATGAACACGTTGGGCGCGGTGCCCTGGATATCCTGCAGCGTGCGCGGTGCGAGCAGTGCGATGTCTTCCGACGTGATCGCGGTCAGCGCGACGCCGACCTTCTGCTTGTCGGCTGCCTGACGGGTGGCAGTGACGATAATGACGTCCTTGCCCGAAGCCTCGGCCGCAGTGCCGCCCTCAGCGGTGGCATCGGCAGCTTCGGCCGCGTGGGCGGGCATGGCCAGGGAAACTGCGATCGCCGTAACCGACGACCAGCCAAGAACGCACGTATACCGCATGCCATTCTCCTCTCATCCAATGTACGGCCAGGGCCTGCGCTTTTTTGAAATCGCAGTGCATGTTCCCGGCTTCGGGATGAAAGGTTTGGCAGCGAGCCTTGCAGCGACAACCGACAAAAATGAGAGGACACCGCCGAATTGGCGGAGCCTGTGCATTAAGGTTACAATACCGATGGTTAGTCTGGATTTGGCCGCGACGGAATTATTGCGCGTCACCGGGCCCGGTATCGTCAATCGCAGTGCGCAGGACGGGGAGCGCGGAGAGCACCGTTTCGAGGTCTGCCGGGGCGAGCCGATCGCGGAACCGGGCCTCGTGCACCGCGATGCGGCGCCAGGCTTCTGCGGCCAGTTCGCCGCCCTTGTCGGTCACGCGCAAGGCAAGGCTGCGGCCATCGACGCGGGTGCGGGCGACAAGGCCGCGCTCGATCAGGCGGGCGATGATCGGCACCATGTTGGCGCGCTTGATCGCGATCGCTTCGCCCACTTCGCTCTGCGAGCAGTCCGGGTTCTCGGCAATCACCAGCAAGGTGGTCACCTCGGCCGGGCGCATGTCGAAATCGGAGAGCGTCCGCACGAAATCGGCCATGAGCACGGCGGTGGCGCGGCGCATCTGGTAGCCGAGCAGCTTGTCTAGGGCACTGGTCAGAACAGCCATGCGCGCTCTTTCATCCCGCCGCGCCGCGAAGGCAAGGGCCGGTGCCGGTACATTTCACGAAAAAAGGGCGGCCGAGGCCGCCCTTTCCTGCATTTCAAGTCCGATCCGTCGCTCACTTCTTGAGCGTGAGACCGCCAAAGCGCTTGTTGAACTGCGCCACGCGGCCGCCCTGATCGAGCTGGCGGGTGCCGCCGGTCCACGCCGGATGCGACAGCGGATCGATTTCGAGCGCCATGGTGTCGCCTTCCTTGCCCCAGGTCGAGCGCGTCTCGAACACGGTGCCGTCAGTCATCTGCACCTTGATCATGTGGTAATCGGGGTGGGTATTGGCCTTCATGGGTCTCGCTCCACAATGCGAAGCCGGTTCCGACCGGCCTCAGGGAATCTCGGAAAGGCGCGCCGTTATACGGTTTGCGCCCAAAAGGCAACCGATCAGCTATCCGCGATCATCGCGGTAAAGCTGACTTCCGTTGCGATCTTGTCACCCAGCATGGCCTTGCCCGCAAACTTGCAGACGCGGGCGCGCTTCTGGGTGAATTGGACGTGGAGATCGAGCAGGCAGCCGGGTTCGACCGGCGTGCGGAACTTCGCTTCCTCGATCGCCATGAAATAGACGAGCTTGCCAGTGCCGGCGAGGCCGAGCGACTCCACCGCGAGCACGCCGGCGGCCTGCGCCAGCGCCTCGATCTGGAGGACGCCCGGCATGATCGGCCGGCCCGGGAAGTGGCCCTGGAAGAACTGCTCGTTCATCGAGACCGCCTTGATGGCGTGGATGCGTTCCCCCACCACCAGTTCGGCAACGCGGTCGACGAGCAGGAGGGGATAGCGGTGCGGCAGCGCCGCCATCACCCCCCGGATATCCAGGCTGAGCGAAGCCGGCTGACCGGCTTCGGCAGTTTCCTCGCTCATCCCGTCAGGTCTCAGCGGCCTTCGGGCTGCTTGCCGGCAGGCGCCGGAGCGGCCGGGGCACCAGCCTGCGCCGCAGCAGCCTGCTGGGCAGCGGCTTCACGCTGTGCGCGCGGCAGCCAGCCGGCGGGCGGCACGAGGGCAGCGCTGGGGATCAGCGTGTTGAGCTCGTTCAGGATGTCCTGGTTGAGGTTGTAGACCGCATCGGCCTTCAGCACGCTCTGCGAATCGAGCACGAGCGTGATCTTGCGCTTGGTCATCGCGGCCTGCGTGGCGGCGGTGAGCTTGTCGCTGATCTGCTCGATGATGTACTGCTGCGCCACGTTGAGCGGCTCGGCCATCTGCTGGATTTCGCGCTCGGCCGACTGCTCGATCTGCTGGATCTGCGCAGCCTGCGTGCGGAGCGCGGCCTGATCGGGCTTCGCGGCCTTCTGGTCCGCCTCGAACTTGTCGTAGAGCGGCTTGAGCTGGGCGGTGATCTGGTTGCGGCGGGTGTTCACCGCATCGATCTGCGCCTTGTAGGTGGTGGGCAGCTGGGCCATCGCAGTCTTGTAAGCCGCCGAAGCACCGACAACGGCCTGCGCGTTGGCATAGGCGATGCCGGGGGCGACAATACCGCCGGGCGTGCTGGCGGCCGGGGCGGCGGGGGCAGCAGCCTGCGCCATGGCATGGGGCGCCGCGCCGAGCGCGAGCGCAGCAACGAAGCCTGCGAAGATACGGTTTTGCATCAGAACTGTGTTCCTACGTTGAAGTTGACTGCCTGGGTGTCATCGCCGTCGACCTTGCTCAGGACTTTGGCGATGTCGATGCGGAATGGTCCGAACGGCGAGTTCCAGTTGACGCCGAAGCCGACCGAAATACGCGGCTTGGGACTGTTACCAACAAAGGTCTCGTCGAACTTCTGGGCCACATTGTTCGCCTTCCCGGCGGAATCGGTGGCCTTTGTCGTCAGGGTGCCGGTGATGTTGTCCTGATAGAGCAACGTGGTACCGAACACGGCGGGCTTGGCCACGCTGAACACGGCGCCCGCATCGACGAAGATCGATGGCCGCAGACCCAGTTCGCGCGCACCCGAACCCAGCGGGATCTCGAGCTCGGCATGGCCGAGGTAGTAGTACTTGCCGCCCAGCGCGTCATCGACCCACTGGTTGCGATCCGTGCTGACCGTGCCGCCGCTGCCGTCCTTCGGATCGAACCCGCTGTAGAACTTGCGCAGCACGCGCGGGCCGACGCCGCGGATGTCGAAACCGCGCAGCTGCGGCTGGCCGAGGAAGAAGCGGTCGGTCAGGCGCACGTCATCGATCGTGGGATCGTTGGTGCGGTTACCAAGCGCCTTGATCGCGCCGCCCTCACCGCGCACCGAGAACACGAAGCCCTTGCCCAGCGCGAAATACTTCGAGGCATTGGCGTTGATGCGCGCATAGCGCACCGAACCGCCGAGGCCCGCGACATCGACGCCGAGCACGACCTGCGAACCGCTCGTCGGGCGCAGGCGGTTGTCGAGCGTATCGTAGACCACGCTGGCGCCGATGATCGAGCTGGTGCGCTTGCCGATCGCATCGCACAGGTAGCGGCCCGCGAGATAGATCGAGCACTGCAGCTTGCCGGTCGAATCGGGCAGGTAATACGTGGCCTGATCGAGCGTGACGTTCTCGAGATTGAGCGTGTAGCGCCCGATCAGCGACATGTACTCGGTCAGCGGCAGACCGGCACGGATCTGGAAGCCGGTGGTGGCGTTCCGGTAGGTCGTGTTGCGGTTGCTGTTGAAGAAGTTGAAGCTGTTGAAATCGCGGCGATAGATGTCGACGCCGAGCGAGACGTTGCGATCGAACAGGTAGGGCTCGGTGAAGCTGACCTGGACCGAACGCGAGTATCGCGAGATATCGCCCGAAAGGCCGATCGTCTGGCCGCGGCCGCGGAAGTTGTTCTGCTGGATCGAGGCCTGGAAGATGAAGCTTTCAAGGCTCGAGAAACCTGCCGAGAGCTGGAGCTGCCCGGTGGGCTTCTCTTCGACGTTGGCTTCGAGGATGATCCGGTCCTGCGCGGAGCCGGGCTTCTGCTCGACCTCGAACTTTTCCTGGAAGTAGCCCAGCGACTTCACGCGGTTCGACGAACGCTTGATCTGGAACGAGTTGAACGCATCGCCCTCAGCCACGCGGAATTCGCGGCGGACGACCTTGTCCTGCGTGAGCGTGTTGCCGTTGACGTCGACCCGTTCGACATAGACGCGCGGTGCTTCCGCAATGCGGAAGGTGACCGACATCGTCAGGTCATCCTTGTTGCGGTTGAAGTCCGGCCGCACGTCGGCGAAAGCATAGCCGAAGCTGCCCGCCGTCTCGGTCAGGCTGTCGACAGTGTCTTCGACGAGCTTGGCGTTGTACCACTGCTTGGGCTTGAGCGGCAGGCGCTTGGCCAGTGCATCGCCATCGAAATCGCGCAGCTGGCTATCGACCTTCACGTCGCCGAACTTGTAGCGCTGCCCTTCCTCGACCACGTAGGTGATGATGAAGTCGCGCTTGTCCGGCGTGAGTTCGGCCACCGCCGAAACGACGCGGAAATCGGCATAGCCGTTGGTCAGGTAGAACTGGCGCAGTTTCTGCTGGTCGAACGCGAGGCGATCGGGATCGTAGCTGGTGCCGCTGGAGAACACGCGGAACACGCGCGACTGCTTGGTCACCATTTCGCCGCGCAGCTGGCTGGCCGAAAACTTCTCGTTGCCGATGATGTTGATCTGGCGAACGCGCGACTTCGGGCCCTCGTTGATCTCGAACACGATATCGACGCGGTTCTGATCGAGCATGACCATCTTGGGCTCGATCGAGGCGGCGAAACGGCCCTGGCGCTTGTACAGCTCGATGATGCGGGCGACGTCGGCGCGCACCTTGGACCGGGTGAAGATCTGGCGTGCCGCGAGCTTGATCTCGGGCAGAATCTTGTCCTCTTTCAGGCGCTTGTTGCCTTCGAGGATGATGCGGTTGACGACCGGGTTTTCCTTGACCTCGATCACCACGTCGCCGTTGTTGTCGCGCACCTGCACGTCGGCGAACAGTTCGGTGGCGTAGAGGTCCTTGAGGACCTGGTCGGCCGCGGCCTGCGTGTACTTGTCGCCTTCCTTGAGGCGGATGTACGAGCGGATCGTATCAGCTTCGAGCCGCTGGGCGCCCGAAATGGTGATCGAATGGACGAGCTCGACAGGGGCAGGTGCCGGAGCGGGCGCAGGCGCTACGGCCGGTGCAGCGGCGGGCGCCGCCGCAGCCGGAGCGGGCGCCGTTTTAGCCTTGGCAGGCGCAGCCTGCTGGGCACTGGCGACGACGGGCATGCCGGCGAGGCAGGTCGTTGCCGCGAGAGCCGTCAGCGTAGCGGCCAGATTGCTCTGGCCAGTCATGCCACGCGCGGTTCGGGGCAAGTTGCAAGCATTCATCACCAAGCGCCATCCCGTTTCTTCGTGCAGCGAAGCAGCGTCTGCCACTCCGCCTGCGCACCATGGCGCGCGACGGCAACAATCCGTCACGCCCCGCGATGCCGCCTCCTGCCCGATGCAAGCCCGCCAATCAAGCAAGCTCACCGTAGCAGATCGTAATTGCCCCGCATTTTGTGGAAAATCCGGCTCCCCCCGGCGTCCCGCAATAAGGCACGGACGCAGCCGTTCAAACCCAAGCTCTCCTCACCCTCCGAAAACGCGCAACGAAGCGACGTCGTTGAAGGTCACGAACAGCATCAAGGCCACCACCAGCGCAAGACCGGTGCGGAAGGCCCATTCCTGCCCGCGCTGGCTGACCGGCCGGCGGCTGACCGCCTCGATCGCGTAGAACGCGAGGTGGCCGCCATCGAGTACCGGAATTGGCAAGAGATTGATGAACCCGAGGTTAATCGAGATCAGGGCGATGAACCAGACGTAGTTGGCCCAGCCGGAGACCAGCTGCTCGCCCGAATACTTGGCGATCTTGATCGGCCCGCCGAGTTCCTTGATCTCGCGCTTGCCGGTGATGATCTGGCCGATTCCGGTGATCATCATGCCCATGATGTCGCGCGTCTGGATCACTGCGTCGCCAACAGCTTCGACCGGACCGACGCTGATGCGCTCTGCCGTCGCCGGGCCGATGCCGAGATAGCCGATCTTCTGCGTGTTGCCGAAGCGGTCGCTCACTTCCTTGTAGGCGGCGATGGCCGGCAGCGTCATGCGCCGTCCACCGCGCTCGATCACGAGGTCGAGCGGCTCGCCCGGATGCTGCGCGACGGCAAGGCGGATCTGGAGGAAGCTGTCGATCTGCGAACCCTGCAGCGAAACGACGCGGTCCCCCAGCTGCACCCCGGCCTTCGCAGCGGCCGAGCCTTCCTGGACCATGCCGACGACGGGCGGGATGACGACCTTGCCATAGGCCATGGTGAAGCCCGCAAGGATCGCGACGGCGAGCAGCAGGTTCGTCAGCGGCCCGGCGAGTACGATCAGCGCGCGCTGCCAGATCGGCTTGGCCTGGAACGTGCGTTCGCGCTCTTCGGCGGGGAGTGAGAGCCATTCCGCGCTCGGCGTGCTGGCGGGGTTCATGTCGCCCGCGAACTGGACGTAGCCGCCCAGCGGCAGCGCGGAGAGCTTCCAGCGGGTGCCGCGCTTGTCGGTCCAGCCGGCCACTTCCTTGCCGAAGCCGATGGAAAAGCTGTCCGCCTTCACGCCGAACAGGCGGCCCATCAGGTAGTGCCCCAGTTCATGGATGAACACGAGCGGCCCGAGCACGAGCACGAAAGCCAATACGGTGAGCAGGATACCCGGACTATGCACGGCAGCGTTCAGGACACGGACTCCATCGTCTCGGCAGCGCGGATGCGGGCTTCATGGTCCACCGCGATGACGTCTTCGAGTGTCACCGGGCGTTGAGGCACGCCGCGTGCCAGCACATCCTCCGCACATCGCACGATGCGGGTGAACGCGATCTGACCGGCGAGGAACGCGGCGACCGCGATCTCGTTCGCGGCATTGAGCACGGCAGGGGCCGCACCGCCCGCGATCACGGCTTCACGCGCCACGCGGGTCGCGGGGAAGCGCTCCTCGTCGGGCTTGAAGAAGCTCAGGCTGCCAATCGCGGCGAGATCGAGCGGCGCGCAGGGCGTCTGCATCCGCGCGGGCCATGCCAGCGCCGAGGCAATCGGCACGCGCATATCAGAGGGGCCAAGCTGCGCGAGCGTCGAACCATCGCGATATTCGACCATCGAGTGAACGATCGACTGCGGGTGAATGATGATGCGCAGGCGCTCTACGCCGACCGGGAACAGGTGGAAGGCTTCGATGAACTCGAGGCCCTTGTTCATCATCGTGGCCGAATCGACGCTGATCTTGGCGCCCATCGACCAGGTGGGATGCTTGACCGCTTCGGCCGGCGTGGCGCGGTGGATGCGCTCCATGTCCCATTCGCGGAACGGGCCGCCGCTGGCGGTCAGCGTGATGGCGTGGACATGCGCCGGATCATTGCCCGCGAGGCACTGGAAGATCGCGTTGTGCTCGCTGTCGACCGGCAGCAGCGTGGCACCAGTGCGCTTGACGGCGGCGGTCATCACCTCACCTGCCGAGACGAGCGCTTCCTTGTTGGCGAGCGCAACGGCCTTGCCGCATTCGATAGCGGCCATGGTGGGCGCAAGGCCCGCGCAACCAACGATGGCGGCCATGGTGATGTCCGCGCCGCGTGCGGCAGCCTCGATGACAGCGGCAGGACCGCCTGCCGCCTCGATGCCACTGCCGGAAAGGGCTTCGCGCAATGCCGGAAGGCAGCTTTCGTCGGCCACTACAGCAACTTCAGCGCCGAATTCGCGGGCGAGCTCGGCCAGCATGGCGGCATTGCCGTTTGCCGTCAGCGCGATCACGCGGAATATGTCGCGGTTGCGCCGCACCAGATCGAGCGTGGAGGCACCGACCGAACCCGTGGCGCCCAGAATCGTAATCGTGCGCGTCATGCGCCTCCTGCTCCCCCGGCTGCTGCCCAGGCTGTTCCTGCTATGATGGCGACCGGCAGCAGTCCGTCAACCCGATCGAACAAACCGCCATGCCCCGGAATGAGCCGGCCGCTGTCCTTCACACCGGCCCGCCGCTTGAGCCAGCTTTCGTAGAAATCCCCCGCCTGCGCGGCGACCGCCAGCCCTGCCCCCGCCAGCGCAGCCATGCCGAGACGCGTGGTGCGAAGCGCTTCGGCAAGGCTCGGCCCGGTCGGGCTCATCGCGGACAGCACATAGGCGGCAAACAGGATGTAAAGCGCGGCCCAGAGCGCTGCTGCGGTCATGCCGCCGGCAAGGCCCGCCCAGGTTTTTGAAGGGCTGATGCTCGGCGCGATCTTCGGCCCGCCGATGGCGCGTCCGGCAAAGTAGGCCCCGGTATCGGTGCAAATGACGAGGCCGAGCACGGCGATCAGGAGGACCTTGGGCATCACGATCAGCGCAAAGGCAGCCCAGCCGATGTAGAGCCCGCCGGTGAGCACCGCCGTTACCATCCGCGCAGGATCGGGCGCGATCTTCGCGGCGAGCGCGGCATATTCGGCAAACACGCCAAAGCCGACGAGCGCGATGAAGCCCTCGAGCACAAGGCCACCCTGCCACAGCGCGAAGCCAGCCACGCCCAGCATGACCACGGCAGAGGCCACACGCACCGGCAGATCGCTGCGCTTTGGCGGCGCGGCGGGCGCGGCTGCGGGCTCAGCGCCCTCCATAACGGCGCTCGCGGGTGGCGTAGTGGTCCAGCGCCTCACGCAGGTGGCCGGGGGTGAAATCGGGCCACAGCACGTCGGTGAACCACATCTCGGCATAGGCCGCCTGCCACAGCAGGAAGTTCGACAGCCGCACTTCGCCAGAAGTGCGGATGATGAGATCGAGCGGCGGCAGATCGGACGTGTAGAGTTCAGCCTCGATCGCGGCGACCGTCACGTCACCCTTGGCGGCCGCAGCCGCCGCGGCGCGGGCGATTTCCTGCTGCGAACCGTAGTTCAGGGCAATCGCGAGCGTGGTGCTGCGGCCATGCGCGGTGCGGGCCAGTGCATCCTCGATCATGTCGACAATATCGGGCGGCAGGACCTTGTAATCGCCGATGATCTTCAGCCGCACGTCATTGGCGGCAAACTCGTCGATATCGCTGCGGATGAAAGCCCGCAGCAGGCCCATCAGGTCTGCAATCTCGTCTTCGGGCCGCTTCCAGTTCTCGGACGAGAAGGCATAGAGCGTAAGCGCCTCGAGCCCCATGTGGCGCGCCGCGCGGACGACTTCGCGCACGGCATCGACACCGCGCTTGTGGCCCACGGCGCGCGGCAGGAAGCGCTTCTTCGCCCAGCGCCCGTTGCCATCCATGATGATCGCGACATGGCGCGCGGGACCGGCATAGCCGCCGCCCATCTGGCCGGCGACCGCTTCGCTTCCCTGAGGCGCCGCAGCCGAGCTCACTTGCCGAGGATTTCCTTTTCCTTGGCTGCGCTGACTTCGTCCGCAGCCTTGATCTGCTCGTCGGTCAGCTTCTGCAGTTCGGTTTCGAAGCGCTTGCGCTCGTCTTCCGAGATTTCCTTCTTGTTCTCGTCGGCCTTCAGCGCATCCATCCCATCACGGCGGACGTTGCGGATGGCGATCTTGGCCTTCTCCGAATACTGCGAGGCAAGCTTGGCCAGTTCCTTGCGGCGTTCCTCGGTAAGGTCCGGGATCGGCAGGCGCAGCGTGTTGCCATCGTTGATCGGGTTGAGACCGAGACCAGCCGAGCGGATCGCCTTTTCGACGGGGCCGATGTTCGACTTGTCCCACACCTGCACCGTCAGCATGCGCGGCTCCGGCGCAGACACGCTCGCGACCTGATTGAGCGGGGTGTTCGCCCCATAGACCGTTACCATGATCGGATCGAGTAGCGCGGTGTTGGCGCGGCCGGTGCGCAGGCCCGAGAGATCGCTCCGCAGCGATTCCACCGCGCCCTTCATGCGGCGTTCGAGATCGGCCTTGTCATACTTGGCCATGATTCGAGCTTCCTTCTTTAAGCCGTTGTTTTCTGCACAATTGTCTGCGTGCCCTGCCCTGCCAGAACGCGGGCGAGATTGCCGCGCTCGCGGATCGAGAACACGACGATCGGAATGGCGTTGTCGCGGCAGAGCGCCACGGCAGAGGCGTCCATAACCTTCAAGTTGTCTGCGAGGACTGTGTCATAATCAATTGTGTCGTAACGCTTTGCATCAGCGTTCTTCTTCGGATCGTCGTTATAGACGCCGTCGACACTGGTGCCCTTCAGCAAAGCATCGCACTTCATCTCGGCGGCGCGCAGCGCAGCACCGGAATCGGTGGTGAAGTAGGGGGCGCCGACGCCGGCTGCGAAGATCACCACGCGGCCCTTCTGCAGGTGCCGTTCGGCGCGGCGGCGGATCACCGGCTCGCACACTTCGTCCATCTGGATGGCCGACTGCACGCGGGTTTCAACGCCGATCTTTTCCAGCGCGCTCTGCATCGCCAGCGCGTTCATAATCGTGGCGAGCATGCCCATATAATCGGCCTGCGCGCGGTCCATCCCCTTGGCTGCCCCTGCCATGCCGCGGAAGATGTTGCCGCCGCCGATGACGAGGCAAAGCTCGAGTCCGGTTTCCTTCGCCGACTTCAGTTCCTCAGCCATCTGCGCGACGAAATCGGTGTCTATGCCGAAGGGCTGGCTCCCCATCAGCACTTCGCCCGAGAGCTTGAGAAGTACACGCTTGAGGGGAGGAAGGCTCATCGTCGACAAAAACTCGTCAGAAGGGGAAGCGCCGCCCTTATACGCGCGAGGCGGCGCGTGCCAAGGGCATGGGGCACAGGTTTATGTGCCAATGCACAGCGGCGCTCCCTGTCGGGCAGGAAGCGCCGCCTGGTGTGCAATGCTTACTTGATGCCGGCAGCCGCGGCGACTTCAGCCGCGAAGTCGGTGGCTTCCTTCTCGATGCCTTCGCCGAGCTGGAAACGGACGTAATCGACCAGCGTGATCTTGGTGCCGGCAGCCTTGCCAGCAGCCTCGACGACCTGCGAGACGGGGGTCTTGTTGTCCATGACGAAGAGCTGCGAGAGCAGCGCGTTGTCCTTGGCATACTTGGCGACCGCGCCATCGACCATCTTGGCCTGCACTTCGGCAGGCTTGCCGCTTTCAGCCGCCTTTTCCGCCGCGATCTTGCGCTCACGCGCGATCGTTTCGGGATCGAGATCCTCAGCCTTCAGCGCCAGCGGGAAAGCTGCGGCGATGTGCATCGCGATCTGCTTGCCGAGCGGCTCAAGCACGTCGGCACCCGCTTCCGATTCCAGCGCGACGAGCACGCCGATCTTGCCGAGCGCCGGGGCGGCAGCGTTGTGCATGTAGGGCACGACGAGGCCCGACGAGACCGCAACGGTCTTCATGCGGCGAACCTGCTGGTTCTCACCAATGGTCGCGACGTTGTTGGTCAGCTTGTCGGCAACGGTGCCACCATCGGGGTAGGCCGAAGCCTTGAGCGCCTCGACGTCGTCCGCCGAGAGGCCGAGCGCGACTTCGGTAGTCTTGCGCACGAAATCCTGGAACTGCTCGTTCTTGGCAACGAAGTCGGTTTCCGAGTTCACTTCGACGGCCACGCCGCGGGTGCCCGAAACGGCAACGCCGACGAGGCCTTCAGCAGCCGTGCGGCTCGACTTCTTGGCAACGGCGGCAAGGCCCTTGGCGCGCAGCGCGTCAACCGCGGCTTCGAAATCGCCACCGGTCTCGTCCAGCGCCTTCTTGCAGTCCATCATGCCGGCGCCAGTGCGCTCGCGCAGGTTCTTCACGTCAGCGGCGGTATAGGCCATCGCAGTGATCCTTCTTGTCTCGTGGATATGGGTTAGGCCGCGGCCCGGTCGTAACTACCTGGCGCGGCCCGTAAGGGGTGTCCGGGTCAGTTCGGTGACGGCCCCTTGACGGGAGCCATCACCGAACATGACGGGATCAGGCGTCTGCTGCTTCGACAGCAGCTTCTTCGGGAAGCGGCTCGTCCATCGCGCCGAGGTCCGCGCCCGATGCGATCGCGGCATCACGGCCGCCGCGGGTGGCGGCAGCGGCGATGGCTTCGCAGTAGAGACGGATGGCGCGGCTGGCGTCGTCGTTCGCCGGAACCGGGAACGCGATACCATCGGGCGAGACGTTCGAATCGAGGATCGCGACAACCGGGATGCCGAGGACGTTGGCTTCCTTGATCGCCAGCTCTTCCTTGTTGGCGTCGATCACGAACATCACGTCCGGAATGCCGCCCATGTCGCGGATGCCGCCGAGCGAGAGCTCGAACTTGTCACGCTCGCGCGTCAGCTGAAGCACTTCCTTCTTGGTGAGGCCCGCGGTGTCACCCGAGAGCTGCTCTTCGAGCGCCTTGAAGCGCTTGATCGAGCCCGAGATCGTCTTCCAGTTGGTGAGCATGCCGCCCAGCCAGCGGTGGTTGACATAGTGCTGGCCCGAAGCGCGCGCGGCCTGAGCGATCGGCTCCTGCGCCTGGCGCTTGGTGCCGACGAACAGGACCTTGCCGCCACCCTGGACGGTGGCCGAAACGAACTCGAGCGCGCGGGCGAAGAGCGGCACGGTCTGCGAAAGGTCGAGGATGTGGATGCCATTGCGGGCGCCGAAGATATACGGCTTCATCCGCGGGTTCCAGCGGTGGGTCTGGTGGCCGAAGTGCGCGCCGGCCTCGATCAATTGCTGCATGGTGACGACGGGAGCCGCCATAAGTCATTCCTTTCCGGTTGAGCCTCTGGAATGCAGGAACCGCCGGCGGGATAGACCCTAGGGCAGCACCGGTATGTGCGCATTCCATGTGGATTGCCGCAACGCTCCGCAGGCACCATGCCCGAATCGCGCTGTAGCGAGAGGGCCGTTAGCGCTGCATTGCCTCAGCGTCTAGAGCCAAGTGCCTGAACACGCCCGACTACAGAACAATACCGTCAATCTGGACTTACATTTTGGGCATATGTAAAAGACACTAGTTGTCAAAATGATTGGACATGCCCATAAAGTCTCTTGACGGGCAAAACCGCCAGTCGCGAATTCCCGGGGCCCCATCGGTCCACCAGGCACCTCGCGACTTATCTGGCTTCCAGCTTCAGCAAGCGGATCTTGCGAAGCGCCTACCCGGCACGTTGTCGGGACTGCCAATGTCGAATTTTTCGCTGCGATTCCGTAGTCATATCTGATTGCACGCCATTATCGAGATTGGCCGCAGCACCCAGGCGGCCATGCCGGCCGCACACCCATGCGGCCCAGGCGGTCGGCCCCGACCAGGCGCCCTCCCAGACCGCCGCAGCGGTCCCCGTGCCCCCCGCGCGCGGGGACCGCCTTCCGGCAAGCCGCGTGTGACCGCCAGATATTTCCGGGCTCCAGATATTTCCGAACGCCAAAAATGCTTGCAGCCTAATGGAGCCCTGCGCGTCCATCGCGCAGCCTGCAACGTAGCTTTCTCACAAGATCCACATTGTCGTGATCCGATCTGTCGGAAAATTCCCGGACCCATGCCGAATCGGCTTGACGGGTAAGAACAAAAAGAGAACATTGTTCTCATCAGGGAGAAGGCTTGGAACTTCCGATTCTCTCCCCACTTTATCCACAGGGTATCCACCGCCTGTCAAGCGGTTGACCCACGTTCGAAAGGCAGCGTTTCCATGTCCATGGTCTCCCTCCTCGCCTCGCTCGTGATGGCCGGCGCTGGCTGCGCGGCCTTTGCGGCAATTGCTGTCACCATGCAGGCGCAGCTCCCTGCCGTGCGCAAGCTGCTGGCAGATTCGCGCGCACTCGCGGCGGACCGGGAATTCCTCGTGGAAATCACCATGAACTCGATGCCCGCCGCGCCGCGTATGCCGGTGCGGACGCGCCGCGCGGCGGTCCGGCTGGTCAGGCCTGCTCAGGCTTTGGCGGGTTCGCGCCTGCGCGCTGCTGCCTGATCCGGCGGTAACGCCACACCCCTACCGGCATGAGCGCCAGATAGAGCGCGCAGATCCCCACCAAGGTCAGCCAGGGTTCGGTCAGCAGTGCAACGGTGAGCATGCCGGCCAGCGCGATCACCTCAAGGCGGATCGCCCGGCGCGGCCGCAAGGCTCCCCATCCCAGCGTCGGCAAGTTCGAGATCATCAGGAACGCGATCAGCAGCGCCCAGGGGCCGACCACGATCGGCTGGCGGAACTGGTCAAGCCCGCTGGCGAACCACAGATAGAGCGGAAGAAAAGCCAGCGCCGCTCCGACCGGGGCAGGCACCCCGGTCATGAACCCTGCCGACTTGTGCGGCTGGCCGGGCAGATCGATCGAGGCGTTGAAGCGCGCCAGCCGCAGCGCGCAGGAGACTGCCAGCGCCAGCGCGGCGAACCAGCCGAAGCGCGGCACGGCGCTCAGCGACCACAGATAGAGGATCAGCGCCGGGCCGACACCGAAAGCGATGGCGTCGGACAGGCTGTCCAGTTCGGCACCGAAACGCGATTGCGCCTTCATCAGCCGCGCGACGCGCCCGTCGATCCCGTCGAGCACGCCTGCAAGCATGACGGACAGCACCGCCGAATGGAAATCGCCGCCAATCGCGAAGCGAATGCCGGTCAGCCCGCTGCACAGCGCCGCCGAGGTAATCGCATTGGGGACCAGCGCGCGCAGGGTCAGCCCGCGTGGCAGACGGCGGCGGCCGAAGTCTTCGCCGGAAAACGCTTCCTTTGCCGCCGCGCGCTTGCCAGGCGGAAGCGCGTCGCTCACTGGCGCACGCCCTCGATCATCGGGGTCTGCCCGATCACGGCTAGAACCGTTTCGCCAGCCACGATGCGCTGCCCGATCAGGACGCGCGGCTCGGTGCCGGCGGGGAGGTAGACGTCGACGCGGCTGCCGAAGCGGATGAGGCCGACACGCTGGCCGCTCGCGACAATGTCGCCCGCCTTGACGAACGGCACGATGCGCCGCGCGACCAGCCCGGCGATCTGGGTGAAGCCCACGCGCACGCCGTCGCTGCGCTCGACCACGAAATGCTGGCGCTCGTTCTCTTCGCTCGCCTTGTCGAGATCGGCGTTGAGGAACTTGCCCGGGATGTAGACCACCCGGCGGATCGTCCCGCCGATCGGCGTGCGGTTCACATGGACGTCAAACACCGACATGAAGATCGAAATGCGCGTGACCGGCGTGTCGGCCAATGCGGGCTGGCCGCTGCCATCATCCGCCGTCATCTCGCGCGGGGGATTGACCGTGCAGATCAACGTGACGAGCCCATCGGCGGGCGCGACGATCATGCTGTCGTCGCGCGGTGTCACGCGTTCGGGATCGCGGAAGAAGGCAAGCACGCCCAGCGTCAGCACCGCGAGCGGCCAACCCAGCAGCGAGCCGCCGAGGAACGCCCCCGCGAGGCAAGCCGCAGCAGCGATCGCGCCGAACTTGCGGCCCTCCGGATGAATGGCGGGCCAGGTGAACCCGGCAGTACCGCGCCCACGATTGTCTAGAATTTCTCCTGGCATCCCGCTCCTCTAGGCTTCAGCGCGCGCGGGGACAAGCGCCCAACCAATGGAACCGCCGCACGGCACCCGCTCATGCCGGGGTGCCTTACCTCGCTGGCACGGCTGGTAACCATTCGCTGCCGAACATCGTAAAATTCATCCTGAAACGGCTGGTTCAGTAACCACATCGGACGAATTTCAAAAATATTTTCAAGGGCATCCGGGGCTTTCCGCAGGGTTTGACGCAGTAACACTTTTGCCCTTCCCACTTTCGAAACGCAAATTTTATCGTGTATTTTTAGCATCTTATATCGAAGCCACGACCAGTCAGCTAACCAACGTTGGTTAACGCAATTCCCAAGGAAATAGGCGCTTCCGCGGCGCACGTGGCGGCTTAAGGCCGAATTGCCCTTACCCGATGTTAACCACGCTCGGTGGAAAGGCCCACGTATGAATACGTACCTCACCCCCCTGAGCCGGGCCGCGAGCATCGCTGGATGTTCGCTTGTCGCCCTTTCCCTCACTGCTCCGTTTGCGGGCACTGCGCATGCTACCGGCGTGCTCGCAGGTACGCTGATCGAGAATACGGCGACCGCCACCTACCAGACCGGCACGGCGACCGGATCGGTCACCTCGAACAAGGTGACGGTCAAGGTCGACGAACTGCTCGACGTCGCCGTAGCGACCCTGAGCACCGCGCCCGCCACCGCAACCAGCGAACCGGCAGTCCTCATCTATTCCGTCACCAACAGCGGCAACGGCCCTGAAGCCTTCAATCTCGCCGCCGATCCCAAGATTTCCGGCAACGGCTTCGATGGCACGATCAAGTCGGTCGTGCTCGATAGCAACGGCAACGGCGTTTATGATCCCGGCGTTGACACTGTTCTCACCGCTGGCGCGCTGGCGACGCCGGTGCTTGCGCCGGACAAGAGCACCAAGGTCTTCATCCTCGTCAATCTCCCGGCGGGCGCCACCGACGCGCAGACCAGCCAGGTCCGCCTCACTGCGACGGCACAGACCGGCAGCGGCACTCCCGGTACGAGCTTTGCCGGCAAAGGCGAAGGTGGCGGTGATGCCGTCGTTGGCCTGACCACCGCATCGGCCAATTCACTCGCCACGTTGATCGCCAGCCTCGCGAACATCTCGCTGACCAAGTCGGCCACGATCCTCGATCCCTTCGGCACCGCCAAGCCCGTGCCGGGCGCGATCGTCACCTATTCGCTGGCCGCCAAGGTGACCGGGAGCGGGTCGCTCGACGGCTTGCACGTGGTCGACACCATCCCGGACGGGACGACGTACGTCCCCGGCTCGCTCAAGCTCGATACCGCCGCCCTGACCGACGGGGCCGATGGCGATGCCGGCGTGGGCGGTTCGAGCGGGATCGACGTGACGCTCGGCAAGATTGCCGGCGGCACCACCAAGACTGTCGTCTTTGCCGTCAAGATCAACTGATTAGCCAGGGAATCCAGCCATGAAACTCTCCTTCGTCGTCAAGTCGCTCGCTGGCGCCGCTGCCATGGTTACCATGGCTGGCCCGGCCCTCGCCGCCGCCCAGTCTGCGCCGTCTCCAGTCTCGCTCAAGGGCGATGTCATGCTGGAAAAGACCGTGACCGAAAACGGTGTCAGCTCGGTCCAGCTGGTCGAGCCCAAGGTCGTCATTCCCGGCGACCACCTGCTGTTCACCACGCGCTATCACAACGAGGGCGCGCAGTCGGTGACCAATTTCGTCGTCACCAATCCGCTGCCTTCGGCTGTCGCCCTTGCAAGTGATGGAGCGACAGGGACGGAAGTGTCGATCGATGGCGGCAAGACCTGGGGGCAGCTCGCCACTCTCAAGGTTACCGGCGCCGACGGCTCGACACGCACGGCCACCGCGGCCGACGTAACACACGTTCGCTGGACCATCCCGACGATCGCTCCGGGCGCATCGGGTGAAGTCCAATACCATGGAATCGTTCGCTAACTCGGCGAAACGGGGGGTCGCCATGCCTGTGAGCGACCAGAAAATTCGCAGGCAACCCAGTGGAGCATAAACAATGACGTATCGCAGCAGACTGCTGGGTGCGGCGGGCCTCTTCGGCCTTGCTGTTCTCGGCGCCAATCCGGCCCACGCGGCCGGTACAACCGCTGGCTCGACGATCACCAACACTGTGTCGGTGGCGTTTCAGGTCGGCGGTATCGCCCAGACCGGCACGAGCGCTTCCGACACGCTCACGGTCGACCGTCGCATCCAGCTGACCGTTGCCGAAGTGGGCACGACCACCACCACGGTCACGCCCGGCGCGGTCAACCAGGTCACTGCGTTCACGGTGGTCAACACCTCGAACGCCCCGCTCGACCTTGCGCTCGCCGCGGCGCAGCAGGTTGGCGGTGCAGGTGCGCACTCGAACACCGACTCGTTCGACGTGACCAACGTGCGCATCTTCCGCGACGTGAACAACAACGGCACGTACGAATCCGCCACCGACACTGCGGTGACCTACCTCGACGAAGTGGCCGCCGATGCCTCGGTCCAGGTGCTCGTCGTCTCCGACGTGCCGCTGGGCCAGCCCAACGGCGCGGTTGCCGCTGTCGTTCTCACCGCCACCGGCCGTGAAGCGGGTGCGGCGGGCAGCCAGGGCGCGGCTCTCAGCCAGACCACCGGTGCCAACACCTCCGGCATGGATACGGTGTTTGCAGATGGCGCAGGTGCGACCGATACAGCGCGCGATGCGGCGTTCTCGGCGCGTGACGATTACACTGTCTCCGCAGCGACGCTCAGCGCGATCAAGTCTTCGCGCATCATCAGCGATCCGATCAACCTGACGTCGAACCCGAAGATGATCCCGGGCGCGACGATCCAGTACTGCATCGCGATCAGCAACGCCTCGGGCAGCGCAACGGCGACTTCGATCACCGTGACCGACCCTATCCCGGCGAACCTGACCTTCGATTCGGCGTTTGGCGTGAAGACCAACGGCACGGCGACGATCGCCAGCGGCGTTGCGACCTGCAACACCGACACGACCGGTACGGGCACGATGGCTTCCAACACCGTGAGCGGCACGCTCGCCTCGGTGGCCGGCGGCGAAACGAAGACTGTGGTGTTCCAAGCCACGATTAATTGAGCGGGGCCAAGGAGGCCACCTCTCAGTCAATCACGCAGACCAGGACAGGCAGGCGGCGGCAAACCCCGGGGGGTGTGCCGCCGCCCCACCCTTCCCTTGTCCTGAAAACAAAGACCAAACGCCATGCTGGCATTGAGGAACAGGATCTGGGCAATCGCCGCACTGCTTTTTGCAGTGCTGCTTGCCGTGACCAGCGTTCCCGCCGCGGCGAACACCATCACCAACACCGCCTATGCCCGCTGGAACCAGAGCGGCAGCGAGTTGACGGCCGATTCCAACGTGGTCTCGTTCGATGTGGTGCGGGAAGATACCAAGATTTTCGTGCTGCCCCTGCCCAACGGCAGCGAAACGATGGCGATCAACGCCGGATCCTGCGGCAACACAGCTCTACCGAGCGTCAATATCGACCCGAAAGGCGCCGATCCGGCCGCGCCTGCCACGATTTCGAGCATCATCGTCGGCCAGCCGGTGGTTTTCCGCCTCGTTCTGGCCAAATCCGGCCTCAATCCGGGACAGATCGACACCGTCAAGGTGACGATCACCTCGGCGAGCGGTGACAAGGAACAAGTGACCGTCAGCGAAACCGCTGCAGATAGCGGCGTGTTTTATGGAGCGATCCCGACCAGCGCGATTCCGCCGCAGCCGAAGGACGGGGATTGCCGCCTCAGCGTATCCGGCGGCGACAAGGTCACCGTGTCCTATAATGGTTCGAGCGGCGATGGATCGGTCATCAAGACCGATGTCGACGTGCTGGCCGACCCCTATGGCCTTGTTTTCGATAGCGAAGATGCCGCCCCGATCGATGGCGCGCGGGTCACGCTGGTTGATGCCGCGACCGGTCAGCCGGCGCGCGTGTTTGCCGATGATGGCGTGACAACCTGGCCCTCGACGATCGTGACCGGTTCGGTGATCACCGACGGCGCGGGGAGGACCTGGCAGATGCCGAACGGCGAATACCGCTTCCCGCTCGCACCGCTCGGCACCTACCGGCTGGTGGTGGCCCCACCCGATCCCTATACGGCCCCATCGGCACTCACGCCGAAGAATTTCGCCGGCCTGACGCGCCCCGATGGGGGCGATCTGGTTATTTTGCCGGCCTCTTATGGTCAGAGTCTGGCACTTTCGAGCCCGGCTCCGGTGCGTGTCGACATCCCGGTCGACAGGCCGCCCGTTGCAGTCAGCCTCAGCAAGGTCGCTTCCAAGCAGGTCGCCCAACCGGGCGATGCCGTGTTCTACACGATCACGGTGCGCAACACCGATCCGGGCCGCGCAAAACGGGGTGTCGTGCTCAGCGATACGCCTTCCGCCAACTTGCGCCTGCGCGTGAGCACGATCCGCATCGACGGCGCGAATGCACCCGCAGATGCCGTGACCGTGGCGCCGGATGGCCGCACCATGACCATTGCCATCGGCACGATTTTGCCCGGCGCAAGCCGCACCGTGACGTATGCGATGACCGTCCGGGCCGAGGCTTCCGCCGGTAATGCAATTAACCGTATTGATGCAGTTGATGCGCGCGGACTAACCGCAACGGCTAGCTCAGCCGTTCGCATCGAACGCGACAATCTTGCCGCCACGATGACGCTGATCGGCCGCATCACGCTGGGCAGCTGCGATGTTCCGAACACCAAGGCAGCGCCCCGGCCGGGCATCGCCGGCGTACGGCTGGTGCTCGAGGACGGCAGCTTCGCGGTGACCGACGCCGAAGGGCGCTACCACTTCGAAGGGCTGATGCCCGGCACGCATGTCGTTGAAGCACAAGCCGTGACCCTGCCCAAGGGCGGCAAGTTCGTCGATTGCACGCGCTCCACCCGCAGCGCCGGGAGCGCTTCGAGCCGCTTCGTGATCGGCCAGGGCGGCAGCCTCGTCGTCGCCAACTTCGCCGCGACCGTACCGGCTGAAACGCTCGCCGCCGCAGCCGCTGCGGTCGAGGCAGCCAAGCCGGTGACCGACAGCGACCGCAAGGCTGCAGGCGGTGATACCGACTGGATCGCCGCGGGCGACGGCGCCACCGAGTTCCTCTTCCCGACCGCCGACTACAACCCGCGCGCGCCGACCACCCGCGTCGTAATCCGCCACCGCAAGGGGCAGACCGTGGCGCTGAAGATCGACGGCAAGCCGGTCGACAAGCTGGCCTTCGACGGTGCGCAGAGCTCGCCGGACGGCTTCGCTGTGAGCATCTGGCGCGGCCTGCCGCTGAACGGCGAGGACACCCGCTTCGATGCGGAAGTGCGCGATCCCGGCGGCGCGGTGGTGCAGACGCTGACCCGCACGGTGCACTTCGGCGCGACTCCGGCGAAAGTCGAACTGGTGCCCGAGCGCACGCATCTGGTTGCCGACGGCGCCACCCGCCCGGTCGTCGCGGTGCGCGTGCTCGATCGCACGGGCCGCCCGGTCCATGCCGGCATTTCCGGCCCGATCACGCTTTCCGCGCCCTATGAAAGCGCGGCGGCGCTCGATGCCATGCAGAGCCGCGTGCTTTCCGGCCTCGACCGCACGCCGCCGACATGGATCGTCAAAGGCGACGACGGCGTTGCGCTGATCGAGCTTGCCCCGACCATGGTCAGCGGCGGCCTCGACCTCACCTTCCAGTTCACCGACCGCGAAGTGAAGCGCCAGCAGGTTCTCGAAACCTGGGTGGTTCCGGGCGAGGCGAAATGGACGCTGGTGGGCCTTGCCGAAGGCGCAGTCGGCGCGAAGTCGATTGCCGATCACATGCAGCGCACCGGCAAGTTCGACAGCGATCTGGGCAATCACGCCCGCGTGGCATTCTATGCCAAGGGCCGGATCAAGGGCAAATGGCTGACCACGATTGCCTATGACAGCGCCAAGCAGCGTGCTGAACAGCGCCTGCTCGGCGGGCTTGATCCCAAGGCCTACTACACCGTGTTCGCCGACGGATCGGACCGCCGCTTCGACGCGGCGAGCGTCAACAAGCTCTATGTGCGCATCGAGAGCACCCGCGTGCGGGCGATGTTCGGCGATTTCAACACGGGCTTCGATCACACCCAGCTCGGCCGCTACCAGCGCACGATGACCGGCGTGAAGGCCGAAGCGCGACTGGGCCAGCTGCGCACCGAAGCCTATGCGGCGAAGGTTGCCACCACGCACCGCCGCGATCAGATCCCCGGCGGCGGCATCAGCGGACCCTATCGCCTTTCCAGCCGCGCCATCGTGCCCAACAGCGAGACGGTGACGATCGAAGTGCGCGACCGGTTCCGCTCCGAAGTCGTCGTCACCAGCCAGACGCTGACGCGCTTCATCGATTACGACATCGACCTGCTGGCGGGCACGATCACCTTCAAGCAGCCGGTGCTGAGCCGCGACGCGAACCTCAACCCGCAGCAGATCGTGGTCGACTACGAAATCGACACGCTGAACGGCGGCGCCTGGAATGCCGGCGCGCGCAGCGAATGGCGCAACAAGTCGGAGAAGATCCGCCTCGGCGCGACCGCAATCAGCGATGCCTCGGCGGCGGCGGGCGCAGCAGCCACGCGCACCAACCTCGGCGCGGTCGATGCCAAGCTCTATATCGGCAGCAAGACCGAAGTGCGCGCGGAAGCGGCGATGAGCCACGCGACGGGCGGCAACCTCGCCCCGGGCCAGCCGGGCAGCGGCACCAAGTCGGCGTGGATGATCGAACTCGAACGCCACGATGCGCGGCTCGATGTGCTCGCCTACATCCGCTCGCTCGATGCCAATTTCGGCGTGGGCCAGGTCAGCATCGGCGAACTGGGCCGCCGCAAGATCGGCGTCGATACGCGCTATCGGATCAGCCAGAAGTGGCTGGTGAGCGGCACCGCGTGGCAGGATACCTCGCTGGCCGACGGGGCCAAGCGCAGCGCGATCCAGCTGGGCACGACGTGGAACTCCGCTGGCACCGAAATGCGCCTTGCCGCCGCGCGCTACAGCGAAACGCTGGCGGAGGGCACGGCAACGGGTCCGACCGGCGCCAAGGGCGGCAGCACGACGCTGATCGAGGCGGGCAGCACCAAGCGGCTGTTCGACAACAAGCTGGAACTGAGCGCAGCGGGCTCGATCTCGATCGGCCGCAGCGATGCGACCTCGTATCAGGCGCCGCGCTACCGGCTCGGCGTGCGCTATGCGATCACGCCCGATGTGCGCCTGATCAGCGATTACGAGATCGGCAACGGCAGCCAGGGCGAGACCCGCACGCTGCGCGGCGGGCTGGAAGTGCAGCCGTGGACCGGCGCCAAGATCGCCACGGTGATCGGCCAGCAATCGAACAAGGGCCTGCCCGCCACCGGCGATCAGTCGCAGTCGATCACCGAGCAGGGCAAGCGCGCGTTCGCTTCCTACGGCCTCGCGCAGTCGCTGCCGGTGAGCAAGGCGCTGACGCTCGACGCGACGATTGATGGCAACAAGGTCATCGGCGGCAAGAGCGCGCTCGCCACCAACGGCGGCACGGCCGTGGTCGGCGCGAGCAGCCAGACCACGATTGCCGAAGATTTCACCGCCTACACGCTCGGCGCGACGTGGCGTTCGGGCCGCTGGAGCGCGACCGCGCGCGCCGAACTGCGCGATGGCGAGCTGACCAAGCGCAAGGGCGTGACCTTCGGGATGATCCGCCAGCTGGGCGAAGGGAGCGTGGTTGGCGGCTCGGTGACCTGGGCCAGGTCACGCGATGCGACCGGCGCGGCAAGCGAAGTGGGCAGCGCGGCAATCTCCATCGCGCACCGCCCGGCAACTTCGGCCTTCGCGTTCCTGAGCAAGCTGGAATTCCGCAGCGACCGCGTTTCGGGCGTGACGGCGGCGACCGCGACCGGCACCGGTTCCGCCACCGACGCGACCGCGCTGACGGTCGACGGCAATGCCCGCTCGCGCCGGATCGTCGCCAGCTTCTCGGGCGATTGGGCGCCCACAGGCCGGGTCGACGGGCAGATGGTCCAGCGCACCGAAATCGGGATCTTCGTTGCCGCTCGGCATAATCTCGATCGCTATCAAGGATTTGACCTTGCCGGCACGACCGTACTCGGCGGGGTCGACGCGCGGATCGGCATCGGCAAGCGCATCGAAGTGGGCGGCAGCGCAACCGTGCGGCGCAGCCTGTCCGATGGCACGACGTCCTTCGCGGTCGGCCCGCAGATCGGCATCGTGCCGGCGGACAACGTGATGGTGGTGATCGGCTACAACTTCACCGGTTTCCGCGACCGCGATTTTGCCGGCGCCCGCAACACGACCAAGGGCGTGTTTGCAACGATGCGGGTGAAGTTCGACTCCAATACGCTCGCCTCGCTCGGCATCGGCCGGTAAGCACTCCCGTTAAGGAACTTATACCAACCTGCACTGATCCTGACCCATGAGGACGGTTTCTGGCGGTTCTCGGCAAGGAGCGAGCGAAGGGGCGATGTGGTTCATCGTCCCGAGGGCGCGACGCAGTCCGAGGGCCGCCAGAAACCGCCTTCGGTTGCCATATCCCGCCCGCTGGACTTCGTCGCGACCTCGCTACGATGAACCACATCGCAGCTTCGCCCGCTCCTTGCCAGCAGACGGGATATGGCAATCCTCATGGGTCAGGATCAGTGCAGGTTGGTATTAGTTAGCATGTTCCAACGGGGGACTGCGCCTTCCCGCGTATTGCCGCCGCACGGGTGCGAGTTTATCAACCATATCCTTGCTTCGCTGTTTGCGCAGGATTGGTTCGTTTGCACCGCGTCCGCTCCGCTTCCCTGAACCGAACGATCCGCTGCATGGCGGCGGCGGTGCTGGGTGCAGGCCTCGCCGGTACTGCCTCCCCTGCCCTTGCCGATTCACCATCAGTGACGGTGAGCGCAGACCAGGCCTTGCGCTTTGGCAGCTTTTTCACCGATACTTCAGGCACGCGAACCGTATCTGCAACCGGATCGGTTAGCGGCTCGGCGATCGTCCCCCTGACCGGAACAGCACCCGCGCCGGCGCAGTTCACGTTCACTTATGATCGCGGCAACAATGCCAATGTCGCCTATTCGCTGCTGATTGCGGTGCTTGTACCCGGCGCGGCCAGCCAGGTGAGCGGCGGAGTGACCGGCACGATCAACCGCTTCGACACCGATCTTCCGGGCGTTCCGTCGCTGATCCCGGGTCAGACCGCGCAAATCACGTTGACCGGCTGCCAGCGCCGGATCTGCAGCCGCACCTTCCGGGTCGGCGGCACGCTGCAGGTCGCGCGCACCTCGGGCGGTGCCGAACTGGCAATTCCGCTGCCGATCGTCGTCACCGTGCTGGCCGAGCTGTGATGCGCGCGCGCCTGCTGCTCCTCGCCGCTGCGGTTGCGCTTGTTTCTTCGCCTGCAATTGCGGCGATCGGACAGACCGCAACAGCGCTCGGGCAAGCGCAGGCGGTCATCATCGCGCCGATCATTGCCGTCTCGCTTAACGATCTCGATTTCGGCTCGCTTACATCCTCGCGCACGGCGAGCGGTTCGGTAACCGTTGGTGCAGAGGGGGCTGTTAATTATGCCGGAGGTGCTTCCCCGGCATGTGGCGGCGCCTGCGCTGGCGTGGCGCCGGCGCGCTTCCTCGTCAGCGGCGAGGCCGGTCGGAGCTACACCGTCAGTGCCCCGGCAGCGATCACCGCAAGCGGCATGCTGATCGGCGGCGGCAGCGCGCCCGCGCTCGCCATCGATGCCCTGACGGTGCACCTCGACAGCCATGCCGGAGCGGTAACCAGCATCGGCCAGCTTAACGACAAGGGCGAGGATCGCATCGAAGTCGGCGGGCGGCTCAATGTCCCGGCGGGGACGGAACCGGCGCATTACCGCGCAACCTTGACCATCATGGTGACCTACAGCTGATCACCCCCAATCTGGTCACCCACAGTTGGGTCCCCCCGCCCCTTCCCGTGGCCCTTACCTTTCATTAACCATATCTACTTAGGAATTGTACGTATGAGAACGCCGGGGAAGCCCGGCCTCTCTAGCTCCGCCGCCTATCCGGTGCGGGGCGAAAGGGACCAGGAGCTTAACCGGTGAACAAACTTTTTCCTGCTGCGCTGATCGCAGTTGCCATTGCAGGCCCGGCTTACGCCGGCTCGGGCAACACGTCGACGGCGACCGGCACCGCGACCGCGACGATCGTCGCGCCGATCGTGCTGACCCACCCGGCTTCGGCCAGCCTCAACTTCGGCCGCTTCACGCGCGGCACCGGCGGTACGGTGACGGTGACGGCCGCCGGCGCCGGCTCGGTCGGCAGCGACGTGACGTTCGTGCCGGGGTCGACCACCGCCGCGGACAGCTTCAACGTCGCGGGCGATGCCAACCGTACCTATTCGATCTCGACGAGCGGCGGCAACGTGACCTCGGGCGCGACCAGCCTCGCCTTCACCACTACAGCTTCGGCCGCAACCGGCACGCTGAGCGCCGGCGGGACCGGCAGCTTCACCGTCGGCGGCACGCTGACCGTGACGGGGACGGCACCCACCGGCGCCTACACCGGCACCTATACGGCGACCGTCGCCTACAACTGAGCAAGGCGGAACTGCAGGTCTCCGCTGGGCAGTTTTGGTTAACACATTCAGGAAATCGTAACCAGGCGGTGCGCAGGTGCGTGACCGCCTGGTTTGCTTTGCGCACCATCGCCTTCGGATCAGAAATTTCCATTATTTCTGAAAGTTAGGCGGACTGCACTGCCGCTCCATTCGATTCGGATGCGTGCAAATTCCTTTCAAATGGTTTCGCGGACTTACGCTTTGTTAACCATCTTTGCTTAGGACATTTACTTATCAGAGCACGGGAAACCGCAGTCCTGATGAAACCGCGTTTACCAGCTCCAAGACCGGGACGTTGCGGGGCGAAACTGAAAACTCAGGAGCATACGACGTGAAGAAGATCATTCTCGCAAGCCTCGGGATCCTCGCCACCGCGACTCCCGCCTTCGCAGGCTCGGGCAACACTTCGACGGCAACCGGCACCGCGACCGCGACGATTGTTGCGCCGATCGTGCTGACCCATCCGGCTGCAGCCAGCCTCAACTTCGGCCGCTTCACCACCGGCACCGGCGGCACCGTGACGGTTACCGCAGCTGGCACCGGTTCGGTCGGCAGCGACGTGACGTTCGTGCCCGGCTCGACCAACTCGGCCGACAGCTTCAACGTTGCGGGCGATTCCAGCCGTTCGTTCTCGATCACGACCACTGGCGGCAACGTGACCTCGGGTTCGACCAACCTCGCCTTCACCACCACGCCCTCGGCAGCGACCGGCACGCTCAGCGGCACCGGCACGGCCAGCTTCACTGTCGGCGGCACGCTGACCGTGACGGGCACGGCACCGGCCGGTTCGTACACCGGCACCTACTCCGCCACCGTCACCTACAACTGAGCCCGGGATTGCGCCGGCTGTCGTCCCCACGGGCGGCAGCCGGGCTCTCGCAGCCTTTCCTCCAACCAGGCTGGTTCATGACCCTTCGCTTCCGCCCTTATCTGATCGCGCTTGCCGCGCTCGCAGCGTCGCTTGCGGCGTCCGAGACGGCCTATGCGGCGCCTGGCGGCACGGCGACGATGTCCGGGACGGCCAGCGCCACGATCATCACCCCGATCAGCATCGTGGCCACTGCACCTTTGCGCTTCGGCGCAATGGTCCAGCCCACCACGGCAGGCACGGTCACCGTGAGCACGACTGGTGCCATCACCACCAGCGGCGGCATGGTGGGCAACACCGCGATCGCCCAGGGCGGTTCTGGCCCGCAGGCGGGTACGTTCCGCGTGAGCGGCGAACCCGGCCGCCAGTTCTTCGTCACTTTGCCGGCGGCGGCCACGGTAACCCGCACGGGCAGTTCGATGACGATCACGCTGTTTACCGTGGGCGCCCTCACCGGCTCGCCGGTCGGCACGCTCGATATCGCGGTGGGCGGCACGCTCGCCGTCGCCGGCTCGCAGCCGGTCGGTACGTACAACGGGACCTACCAGATCACCGCTTCCTACAACTGACGCAGCGCCGAAAGGCCTGCCCGACCATCGCCCGCGCCGCACTGGCTGCGGGCTTTTTTGCGTCTGCAGCGCCCGCATAGCGCCGAGGTAAGGGCCCAGGAGGCGAAAAAATTACCTCCGGCAAAAAATTTTTCCGATTTTTCCGCGATCTTGTTGACGCGAGATGCCCGCGCAGCGCGCTTAGGGCATGTGCCGAAATGGACGAATATTCGCGCTCGCACCGAAACTTGTATGGTTAATCGCGAATAAAGAGTGATTACTGACTGGTTACTATTCTCATTTTGGGACACATTCTAAGTAAAAATCGGAATAACTACCCATTAACTCGCCCCGAATACGTACGAATACGTACCGAACAACGGCGATCCAGCCCGCCTTCGCAGTACCGCAGTTTATTGGTCGTGTCGCAGCCCACGGGGGGAGGCGCCACGGCCTCCATTCGGGAGCATACACGTGAAGAAGATCATTCTCGCTTCGGCCATCGCCCTCATCTCGGCTACGCCTGCTTTCGCAGCTTCGGGCAACACCTCGACCGCGAACGGCACCGCCACCGCCACCATCGTCGAACCCATCGTGCTGACCCACACTTCGGGCGCCGCGCTCGGCTTCGGCCGCTTCACCACCGGCACCGGCGGTTCGGTCGTCGTTTCGGCGGCGGGCGTTGCTTCGGTCGGCGGCGATGTCGCGTTCGTTCCGGGTTCGAGCAGCTCGGCTGACGCGTTCGGCGTGACGGGCGATGCTGGCCGTGCGTTCTCGATCTCGACCGGTGCGGGCACTGTCGCCGACGCTGTCAGCGGCACCACGATGGGCTTCACCACGGTTCCCTCGGTCGCGAGCGGCACGCTCACCGGCGGTGTTGCCACCTTCTCGGTCGGCGGCACGCTGACCGTGCTCGGCACCGAACCGGCCGGCGCCTACACCGGCTCGTACTCGGCGACCGTTACCTACAACTGATCGACCTGAGCCTGCCGGGGGCGCGCCGCAGCGGCCACCCCCGGCCCCACTTCTTCCTCTCTTTCGGATAACCCGATGTCACCCGCCTCGCGATTCCTGTCCGGAATGGCGGCCATGGCTTGCGCCCTGGCGGCCTCAACCGGCACTGCGTTCGCAGCCCCGAGCAGCTCCACCGCGAGCGGCTCGGCGCAGGCGGCCATCCTCACGCCGCTGACCATCGTGGCGCTCGCCCCCTTGTCGTTCGGGCAGATCACGCGGCCGACCGCAGCCGGCACCGTGGTGATGTCGCCTTCGGGCGCGATCACCACCACCGGCGGCGTCCTCACCAGCACGGCCATCGCGCAGACCGCGCCGCGCGGTCCCGGCACTTTTGCCGTCGTCGGTGAAGCGGGGCGTGCCTTCAGCGTGGATCTGCCCACAGTCGTGATCCTGCGCCAGGGCACTCGCAACATGCGCCTCAGCGCCTTGCGCAGCAACTGGACGCCCGGCACCGTTTTCAGCCCCACGCGCTCCTTCGCGCTCTCGGTCGGCGCCACGCTCAATGTCGGGGCGAACCAGACGGTGGGCACTTATACCGGCACCTATGCCGTAACTGTGACTTATCAGTAGTACGTGATTGCCAGCGATTCAGGTATTCCCCATAAAGGCGTTAACCAATTTCGCTGACCCGGGACGTACCTCTTGCCACTCTTCGGACATCACGGCCTCGCGGCAAAGTTGAAGCCTGCCGCCATCGGGCTCAGTCTCGTTTTCGCTTTTCCTGCCAGTACCTTGGCGCAAACGGCAGGCCAGGCCGAGGAAGCGCCGGATGCGCCTCCTGCCCCGGCGGCGCTGCCAGCCGGCGCGGTTGGCGGCATGGGAGACATCAACCTTTTTCCCAAGCGCGTCGTAATCGACGAGCGCACGCGCATCGCCAGCGTCGGGCTTTACAACCGCGCGGCGGCTGCGGGTGAGTATGAAATCACCGTCAGCGACATGGCGATGCAGCGCGATGGACGGCTGGTCGAACTCGCATCGGTGCAGGACGCCGCCGCCCACGATGCGGTCCACACCGCCAGCGCTTTCCTGCGCTGGTCGCCGCGCCACGTCGCGCTGCCCGCGAGCGAGGCGCAGATGGTGCGGATCATGGCGCGTGTCCCGCCGGAGCTGCCGCCGGGCGAATACCGTTCGCACTTCACGGTTGTTTCGGTTCCGCCCGAGACCGGCGGCACCAGCATCGACGAGGCGGCCGGGGCCAAGACAAGCAACGGCATCGGCGTGCGTATCGTTCCGCGCTTCGGCATTTCGATCCCGGTGATCGTGCGGGTGGGCGAGACGACACTGACTGCCGGGCTCAAGGACCTGAAGCTCACCGCGCAGCCGGGCAGCCCGACGGCCCTTGCGCTCACGATTACGCGCGAAGGCACCCGCTCGGCCTTCGGCGATATCACGATCACTGCTCCCGGCGCGAAGAAGCCGGTGGCCGAAATCAAGGGCATCGGCGTCTACACCGAGATCGCCGAGCGCGCGGTGCAGGTGCTGATCGATCCCGCGACGGAGCCACGCTTCCTCGCCAAGGGCACGCGCTGGACAGTGAGCTATATCGATGACGACATGTCACCCGGCAAAGTGCTCGCGCGGCAGGAATTCATCGTGCCGTGACCGACCGGGGGGGTGGGCACGACACGCGCGTACCATCCGGGTCGTGGCAGGCCCTGCTGGGGGCGACGCTGGTCATCACGGGCGATGGCATCGCGGCTTTTGCGGCGGACATTGCGCGCCCAGCCGGGCCTGCCTCCCCGGTCTCGGCACGGCCCACCTACAAGGCGGCGCAGGCGCGGGGGCTGCCGCGCCCCTGCTTCGGCAAGCAGGCAGCGCGCCGCTCTGCAGGCCACAAGGCCCGCCATCGCAAGCGCATCCGCCACCAATGCACGATCAAATCGGCGCATCGCAAGAAGAAGCGGCATGGCTCCAGCCAAGCAAAGACGCATCCGCCGGGCCACGCCGCGCGGCAGTTGAGCGCCCTCCCTCAGCCGCATTTTGGTGTAGCCGGAGCCGCCACCCGTCCGGCCGGCAAGGTTAGACTCGAAAAGGCCAGACTCGAAAAAGCGCGGCTCGAAAAGGCGCGGCTCGAAAAGGCGCGGCTCGAAAAGGCGCGGCTCGAAAAGGCCAGGCTCGCAAAGGCGAGACGCGAAAAAGGCAGGCTTGCAAAAGCGCCAGACAACCATACTTCCACCGGGCGCGATGCCCTGCCATCGGTGCTGGCATGGAGCCCATGGAGCGCCGATCTGGAGCGCGATCCGCAAGCAGATCCACCCGCCGCTGTACCTGCGGCGGCTGCCAGCGCATTGGCTGCGCTCCCGCCCCAGCCCGCCCCTTTGCCGCCAGGCCCTTCGCGCGCCAGCGACGAGGATTTTCTCGCCAGCCGCACCGCCAGTTACACAGGCGACACCATCTATCGCAGCGCGGCCGAAGCAATGGTCGCGCTGGGCGAGATGGAGGCCAATGACCGCGATTTCGTGCTCTATGCTCGCGCGGCCGCCCCCGCTCTGCCCGAACCCCGACAGGCCGCCGAAATTGCCCCTGCGGAACTGGCTACTGCGCAACCGCTGCCAACGCCAAACTTCGGCCCGCCTGCCGTTCTTCCATCGCCGCTGCCCGCAGAACCGCTGCCGCCCCCGAAACCGGCGCCGGACGCCGAACTCCCGCCGCTCCCCGCTGCTGCCGTCACAACGGACGCCCTTCCTGATTCAGCGCCCGCACTTGCTGACAGACATCCCGTGGTGGCGGCTCCGGTGGCTGCGCTTGCCCCACCTGCGCAGGAACCGGCACCGCACATGCTGGCAGAGGCACTGCCGGTTCCTGCTTTCGGCGGTGCACCCCCGTCCGCGTTAGCGCCCTCCCGGTCGGCTACCGCACCGCCGCAGAAACGCCTTGCCTATGCACCTGCCGGGTTGCCGCTCACGCCGGTCGCGACCTCCTTTGCCGTGCCTGCGGCGGCCGCCACGGCGAGTCTCGCAACCAGCCGCGGTGCGCTGCCCGCGCCAACCTTCGGCATCCCCGAGTCCGCCCAGAAGCCCGCCCCAAAGCCCGGCCTCACCGCCTCGCCGCTCCGCGCCAATGTCACCGATCAGGCCGGTCTTGGCGCGGCAACGAAAGCGCCGGTGATCAGCGAGGACGACGAACTCATCCTCCAGATCGAGACGTCGCAGGGCGAGATGAGCGACACGATCGTCGCTTATGGCCTGCGCCAGGGCGTTTATCTGCCGCTCGGTGCGCTGACCCGCTTCCTCGACCTGCCCATCGCGGTGAGCGACGAAGGGCACTACGCAAGCGGCTGGTTTCTGAACGAAAAACGTACAATCGCGCTCAACTTGCGCGATGGTACGCTGGTTGTTGCAGGCAAGGCGATCCCGCTCGGCAAGGGCGATGCGGTGGCCTACGAAGGCGAGCTGTATCTCAAGGCCGAGCGCTTTTCCGATCTCTTCCCGCTCGATCTCAAGGTCGATCTGCGCGCGCAGACGATTGCGGTGAAGACGCGCGAGCCCTTCCCTTTCGAGGAGCGGCTGGCGCGCGAGGCGGACCGCGAGCAGCTGGCCTCACGCTCCAACAAGGAAGCACCCTCCCGCTTCCCGCGTGAGGAAACGCCGTGGCGCGCGCTTTCCGTGCCCGTCGGCGAAACCGAACTGCGCGCGCTGACCGACGACGATCTCGGCGCGCGGGTGGAAGCGGACTTGCGTCTGGCCGGCGATCTCGCCTTCATGACGGCGCGGGCCTATGCCAGCGTCTCGAGCCGTGACGGACTCACTGCCGCGCGCCTCGAAATGGGTCGGCGCGATCCGGATGGCGATCTGCTCGGGCCGCTCAAGGCCACCGAATTCCAGATCGGCGATGTCGCGACAGGGGCGCTGCCGATCGGCCTGCGCGGGGTCAGCGGGCGCGGCGCTTTCGTCACCAATGCGCCGCTGGAGCAGGCCTCGATCTTCGATTCCGTCGATCTGCGCGGCGATCTGCTCGACGGCTACGAAGTCGAGCTGTATCGCAACAACACGCTGATCGGATCGACCCGCACGCCGGTGAACGGGCAATATGCCTTCCTGCAAGTGCCGGTCGATTTCGGGCTCAACGTGTTCCGCCTCGTGTTCTACGGGCCGCAGGGCCAGCGCCGCGAAGTGGTGCGCAAGATCAGCGTGGGCGATGGCCGCCTCGCGCCCGGCCAGTTCATCTACAGCTTCGGCGCGGCGCAGAAGGACACCAACCTGTTCGGCGTGCGCAGCCCGCGCTTCAGCCCCGCCCCCGATTTCGGCGCATGGCGCGCGACGGCGGAGCTGGGCTACGGCATTTCCCGCACGCTCACCGCCACGCTCGGCGCGGCGAGCTGGGACAGCGGCAGCAAGCACCACTGGCTCGCCACGACGGGTCTGCGCAGCGGCATCGGCGCGACGGCGCTGCGGCTCGACCTTGGCCTGCAGGACGGCGGCGGGACGACGGTCGAAGTCGGCCTTGGCGGCAAGCTTTTCGGCATCGGCTATAGCGCCACCCACGCCGAGTACGGCGGCGGCGCGATCGACGAAGTGCGGGCCTTCACCGCCGATCCGCTGCGCCGCGCGAGCGAGTTCAACCTCAACACCACGCTGCATTTCGGATCGGGCCTCAATGCGCGGGTTCTGCCGATCACCGGCCAGTTGCGCCGGCTCGAATTCGCCGATGGCCGCCGCCAGATCGATGCAGCGCTGCGCACGACCCTGCCGATGGGCAGCCTGCTGCTCTCCAATACGCTCGACTACAACCGCGTCGGCGGGCCGAGCACGCCAGCCACGAGCCGCCTGCTCGGCAATTTCGATCTCGCCACGCTGTCAGGCTCGAAGATGCGCTTCCGAGCGGGGCTCGGCTATGCCGTGCTGCCCACGGTCAAGCTGCAGACGGTCACGCTCGAAGCCGACCGGCGCTTTGGGGAGAACATGCTGCTGCGCGGGGGGGTGACCCACACGCTGACGGACAACCAGACCACGCTTGGCCTTTCCGCGATCCGCCGTGTCGGCCCGGTCAACCTTGCGTTCGACGGGGCCTATGGCTTTCCGCGGCGCAATTTCTCGGTCGCGCTGCGGGTGGGTTTCAGCTTCGGGCGCAATCCGCTGTCCGGGCACGCCTTCCTCGCGCGGCCGGGGCTGACCAGCGGCGGGGCGGCGGCAGTGACCGCGTTTGCCGATGCCAATGCCAACGGCGTGCGCGATCCGGGCGAAGGCCCCGTCGCGGGTGTCACCTTCCTTTCGGGCACCCACGAAAGCCGCACCGATGCGCAAGGCCGCGCGCTGATCCCCGGCCTTGGCGACGGCGCGCGGGCCTCTGTCCGGGTGGACAGCGATTCCATGCCCGACATCGCGCTCGCCCCGGCACGCGCCGGTATCGAGATCGTGCCGCGCCCCGGCCGCATCCACACCAGCGATTTCGCGATCGTCACGCTGAGCGACATCGAAGGCACTGCCTATTTCCGCGCGGCGACCGGCACCCGCGCCGTCTCGCGCCTCCAACTGCGGCTGCTCCGCCCCGATGGCAGCCTTGCCGCAAGGGCGCGCAGCGAATCCGACGGCTTCTTCCTGTTCGAGCGCCTGCCCGCCGGGGAGTACCGCCTCGAACTCGATCCGCAACAGGCCGCCTCGCTCAAGATCCGGCTCGAAGGCCCGGTCACCCTGACGCTGGGCGGCAAATCGAGTGTGCTGCGCCAATCGATCTATGTGAAATCGGCAAACTGACCTTCCCCTGCGGGCAAATATCTCTACCGTTCCGCTTGATGCAGTCCGCGCCAGAATTCCCGCAACACCACCAGCCCAAGCGCATGCTGAGCACCACCGCCGCCGCCGCCGTCGTAATGGGCATGGTGATCGGCGCGGGCATTTTCCGCACGCCGCAGCTGGTGGCGCAAAGCCTTGGCGGTGAAGGCGCGCTGATGCTGGCCTGGGCGCTGGGCGGCGTTTTTGCGCTGATCGGTGCGCTATGTTATGCAGAACTCTCCGCCGCTTACCCGGATACCGGCGGCGATTACCGCTTCCTGCGCGAGGCGTTCGGCGGCGATGCCGCGTGGCTTTTCGCATGGTCGCGCTTTGCGGTGATCTTCTCCGCATCGGGCGCGCTGCTGGCTTTCGTCGGTATCGACTACCTCGCCGAACTCGTGCCGATGGGCACGATGACCCGCGCCTTGGTGGCGGGCAGCATGGTCATCCTGCTCACCGCGCTGAACTTGCGCGGGGTGCAAACGGGCACGCGCGCGCAGATCGCGATGGTGGCGATGGATGTCGCCGCGCTGCTGGCGCTGGGCGGCGCGGCGCTGTGGCTTGCGCACCTCGGCATGGCGCCGCAGCAGGTTGCGACGGGCGCCGTCGCCCCTGTCAGCCCGGCAGCGTTCGGGCAATCGATGGTGTTCATCATGCTGGCCTATGGCGGCTTCAACGATGCCTCCACGCTCTCTGCCGAAGTGCGCACTCCGCGCGACATGACGCGCGCGCTGTTTGGCGGGATGGTGCTGATCACCGCGCTCTACATGATCGCCAACTGGGCCTATGTGCGCGGGCTGGGCATGGTGGGCCTTGCCAGCAGCGAAGCCCCAGCCGCCGCGCTGATGGCGCGCGCGTTCGGACCGGCAGGCGAAGCGGTGATCGTGGTCTGCGTCGCGATTGCCGCGTTTTCGGTACTCAATGCGCTGATCATCGTCGGCGGGCGGACGCTCTATACGGCGGCGGAAGACGAGCCCGCGCTCGCCGCCCTCGCGCAGTGGGACCAGAGCCGGGGCGTGCCGCGTGCGGCGATCCTTGTGCAGACGGCGGTCGAACTGGCGCTGATCGCATGGGGTGCCGCTTCGGGCCGGGGCTTTGCGACGATGGTCGACTACCTCTCGCCGATCTACTGGCTGTTCCTGACGATGAGCGGGCTCGCCGTCGTCGTCCTGCGGCGCCGCCAGCCGGAGGTGGAACGCCCCTACAAGGTGCCGCTTTACCCGGTGCTACCGCTGATCTTCGCCGCCGCTTGCGCTGGCGTGCTCTATAGCAGCGTGGTCTATGTCGGCTGGTCAGGCTGCCTGATCAGCTTCGGCGTGCTCGCGCTGGGCTTCGTGGTGCGCACGGCGCTGCGGATGATGGTCAAGCCGGCGTGACGGCTGACCGGGCAGGTTCCCCTGCCCGGTCCTGCGCTCAATAGCTGTAGGCGTTGATCGAACTGCGCTTGAAGATCGCGGTAACCGAATTGAGCAGCTGGGCCAGCTTGCCGATCTGCACCGAGTCCGATGTCGAGACGTAGACAAGGTCCTGATCGCGCATCTGGAACGACTGCGCGAGCATCATGCCCTCGGCCGACTTGAAGTTGACGTGGTAGACCACCGGCACGGTATCACCCAGCGTCAGGTAATCCGGCAGCGCGGTCGTGCGCAGCTTCTTCGCTATGTCGGCCTGCTCGTAGCGCAGCACATAGACGCCTGCCGGATCGGCCTGCTTGTCGATGAGACCGCCGCCGTTGCCGATCGCCTCGGCCAGCGTCAGGCGGGCCTTGCCGAAGTAGACTTCGCTCTGCTTGTTGGTCGCACCGAGCACGACGACGCTCTGCGGTTCGTGATCGAGCGTGACGAGATCACCCGGGCGCAGGAAGATGTTCTGCGTGGGATCGCGCAGCACCGCCGACATGCGCAGCGAACGGACCTGACCGCCGCGGGTGAGCTGCACCAGCATCTCGCGCGCCTTGCCTGTCGTGCCGCCCGCCGTGGCAACGGCGTCGAGCAGCCGAGTGCCGCTGAGCGCCAGCGGGAAGCGACCGGGCTTGGACACGTCGCCAGTGACGGTGACGGCGTTGTCGACGGTCTGGACGACCTGGACCAGCGCCTGCGTCTCGTTCGCCTTGCCGCGCAAGGCCTTGATGATATCAGCCTGGACCTGACGCGGCGTGCGCCCGGCAGCTTTGACCTCGCCCACAAAGGGGACGATGATCGTGCCGGACTGATCGACCGTCTGGTTCGGCACGGTGGCCGATTGCGCACCGCTCAGACCGACCGGGGCCTGACCATTGGGGTACTGGTTCACGGGTCCGAGCAGGCCGCTGCCAAACTCCCAGAGCGTGACCGAAACGGTATCGCCGATGTGAATCGTGCCCTGCGGGACCACTTCTGGAGTGGTCAGCGGCGAAAGATCGTCACCGACCTTGCCGACGAGCGCGGTCAGCACGAGGCGGTCAACCGGGACCATCATGAACGGCGCGTTGTCAGCCGATTCCCGGTCGATCGCCTGCAGCGAAGGGCCTTGCGCGGGCATCGCCGCGCAGCCGCCGAGGGCCAGTGCCAGGCTGGCGACGGCGGCGGCCCTGAGCAATGGGCCGCGCAGCGGTGAGGTGCGGTGGGCGGACGGTTCAATCATGTTCACGGCGGACCTCGGAGTCTGATGGACAAGTGCGATGGGCTCCGCACGCCGGCGCATGGCCTTCGGGAAACCCGGACGAAACGATGGGCGGCGCGGCGCGGTCATACGCGCTGGAGCCGGTTGAGCGGACGGGGCGAGCCGTTTGCGGTCGCGGGCCGCACGGCGGGAGCCTTGCCGACACCAGCGGCCGGCTGCCGACCGGGTGTAGCAGGCGCGGGCCCAGCGGCCGGAGCCGTCTCGCGGCTCCGCCACAGCTTGAGGTTCTGCAGCCGCTCGGTCTGCGCCGGATTGCCCGGTTCGACCCGCGCGAGAATGCTCTCGGCCTCCTCGTGCCGGTCCTGCGTGCGCAGCACTTCGGCGTAATCAAGCAAGGTCCGCGGCTCATCATCGGCAAGGGTCAGCGCGACCTGAAACAGCGCTTCGGCTTCCTCGTTCAAGCCGCGCGCCGAACAGGCCAGCGCCAGCCGGCGATAGGGCTCGGGCGTGCGCACGCTGAATTCGGACCACGCGCGCGCGGCCTTGCGCGCACCCTCAAGGTCATCGGCGGCGATCAGCGCATCGAGACGCATCGACCAGTAGGTGTTCTTGACCGCCCGGCGCTGCGGCTCGCGCTCCAGCAGGAGCAGCGCCCGCTTGGCATTGCCCGCCGCCATCGCGATCCGGGCGCGCGCCAGCGTGATCTCGTCACCCGGGATCTGCCCGCGCATGAACGGCAGGGTCTTGGCGAGGAGGTCCATCCGGTTGACCTTGCCCGCCGCCGTGAACAGCGCGACTGCAAGATCAGGGTTGGCCTCGATCAGGTCGAACCGCTCACCCAGGGTGGCGATCACCGCCTGCGGGTTCTCGGCCATCGATTCCCGGATCGCCTCGACATCCAGCGTATCGGCGCCGACGTAGCCGCGCACCATGCGGCTGGTGTTGAGCTCGATCACACCCTTGGTCGGGTGAACCTGATCCGGCTCCAGCGCGTGCTGCCGTTCGGACAGCGTGACGCTCTCGTAGCTTGGGAAGTAATCGACGAAATCGTGCGTGAGCGTGATCGCCTCGGCCACAGTGCGCAGGACCGCCTTGGAATAGGCGTTGGCGACCATCACGTCGTCTTCGCGGAAGGTGGCAGCAAGCGGAACCGGCGAAACGGTGAGGATCACGCGGACTTCGGGATGGCCATGCTCGCGGATCAGCGCCATCGTTTCGCGCATCGCGTCCCGCACTTCATCGTGGCTCAGCACATGGAGCTGGAAGCGCTCCGGAAACGCGCGGATCATCGAGCGGCGCGGCGCTGTGTTGAGGTAAATGCCGGTCTGCTTGTCAAACCAGCATTCGGCGAGGCCGAGCGTGATGATCACCACTCGGCAATCGCGCAGCGCCTGATAGGCATTGAGGATAGCCCGCCGCCGCGCACGGACAACCTCGATCGGCGCCGGCTTCAGCGCGTGGTTGAGATGCACGTCGATGAACTTGTCATCGTATATCTCGAAGAAGGCCTGCTCTTCGGAAAAGCTGTGCTGGGGATCGAGCGCCCAGCGGATCTCGTTGAGAATGGCAGGCGCGCCATAGTTGTTGAGGATGTTGTGACCGATGCGGCCAAATTCCGGATCGGCGCGGATGATATCGCGCGTCGGGATCAGGAAACCCTGGCTTTCCAGCACCTTCTCGATGTTGCGCGCGAAGCATGAGCCGATCGTGAAGATCCGCTCGCCCGCAGAGAAGCGGAACGAGGGCCGGAAGCCGGGCCGGGCGAGCGGCTCGAGCCGGTTGCCCAGTTCGCCGCGCCCGGGCCACGACGAGGCGGAGTTGGCCTTGACGTTGACCATGGCTTCATCGCCGGAAAGAACCAGCAGCGGCATTCTGTTCTCCTACAACTTTTCGCCGGGCCGGCGTGCCGGACCCGTGCCGACCGGCTGGCCGTACACCAGCAGGGCAGTCTTGCGATTGACCGGGCTGTCGCAGGCTCCGCCCTGCACGGCCCGGTTGCGCCACAGCATGGCACCAGCGAGCCCGTCACGGCGGATCGCCTCATGCACGAAGCGCGCATCGGCTTCGCTCGTCTCGGCCAGATCGAACAGGGCCAGCACGCGCCGCCCATCGATCGCGCCGCCTTCGCGCAACATTGCCATCTGGCGGGCATAGCTCTCGGGCAGACTGCCTTGCGCATTGCGCGCCCACAGCCAGATCGTGGTGTAATCGAACTGCGTGACCAGTTGGCGGGCGACCGGGCCGGTGATCCCGGTCCAGGTCTGGCTCGGCGCATCAAGCGGGTTGATCATCACGCCGGCCTTGCGGCCAGCGCCGTGGACCAGCGCGGCAAAGCGCAGCAGGAAATCGAGCGACTGCTCGGGCGTGCGCCCGTCACCCACTTCGTAGTCGAGGAACACGCCGGTTGCATTGGCCTGCAGGCGCTTGGCGGCGAGCACGCAAGTATCGTCCGCGCTCACGGGTCCGTTGTCCGGCTGGACCTGCTCGGCGACGAGCCTGATCCCGGCCTTGCGCGCCAGTGCCTCGCCTTTCGCATCAGCGCCGAGCAGCCGGGCAGTCTGCGCCAGCGTGCAGGCGTTGGCGCGCTCCACTGTGGTGAACGGCGAGCGCTGGCGGCGCAGCGCGCCCGACGCGGGCTGGAAATTCGGCTTGCGCGGCAGCTGCCGGCCCGCGCGGTTGTAAAGCGGCGCGGTCGAGCGGTTGCCCCACTGGAAGTACCACAGACCGACCCCGCGCTGCGCGGATGCGAGCTTGCCGAGTTGCATCGTGGCGGCGTCGGTCAGCGGATAATGACTGTAGCCTGCCTCGCCCATCTGCGGTGGCGGGGCTTGCTGGAAGACGCGGAACGGCGGGCGCGCAGGACGGCTTGCGGCAAAGCACGAGGCCCCGTCGCGGCTGCGAGCCGCAGCAGCGTGCTCGCCGCCCACCAGCGCCGCAAGCGCCGCGCAGGCGCTCCAGTAGCAGGCGCCCCGCAGGTTCACGCCGAAGTCGTGCCTTCCGCAAGCACCGCGTCCTGCGCAGCCGGTTGAACCGTTTCGCCTTCGGTCTGTGCGGCAGACACTGCAGCGGCCACCGGCGGCAGCGAGCTATCAAACGCGGCGAGCGCATCGGCGATGGTATCGTAGAACCGGGCGCCGCCCTTTGTCAGCACGATGCCGCAATCGCAGAGCTGCTCGGCCATGCGCGGCTGGCGCGTGGCGATGATCGTTCCGGCCTCGGCCGCACGCGCGGCATAGAGCCGGGTGCACAGCTCGCGCACTTCAGGCTGCGGCGGGCCGATCACGTTGTCGAACAGATAGCAATCGAAGGGCAGGGTATAAGTGAGCAGGTAGCTGAACGCGATGCGCGTCTGGACCGAAAGCTCGCGCAATGGAAACTCGAGCTCGTCCTGCAACATGCAGACGTCGCTCAGGAATTCCACCACCTCATCCGGATCGGCGCCATAGATGCGCGCGGCAAACATCGCGTTCTGGCGCATGGTGCTGGTCTGGCGGAAGCCGCGCTGGAAGCCGCCGGGGAACGACAGGCGTGCCCCGCGCTCGATGCGGCCGCCCTGCGGCGTTTCGATGCCGGCGAGCAGGTTGAGCAGCGTGGTCTTGCCGCTGCCCGTGCCGCCGAGAATGGCGACGCGCCGGTCCGTCGGGATGACGAGGTCCAGCTCCGAAAAGATCGGCCGGCCCTTGGCGTAGGCGTGGCTCAGTCCGTCGACGCGGATCATCGTATCATTCCTTCTCTTCAAGATAACGGCGCGTTCCCGCCTCGAACAGCAAACCGAGCGTGAACAGCACCAGCGCGACCATCAGCACGTAGAACTGGTCGGTCAGCGCCTGGGGGTAGAACGGGTAGAACGCCCGCCGGAACCAGTTCACCCCGTGCATCACCGGGTTGAGCCCGAAGAAGTAGCGGCTTGACGGCGTGAGGTAGGCAGCGACGAAATAAGGCCCGGAAAAGTGCAGCGAAGCGCGCGCGATGGCGGGCCACACCACGTCCCACACCGGCACGACGCGCGCGAGGACGGCGTTGAAGATGCCGGTCGCGAGGCCAAGCAGGAACAGCGTCGCCAACGCTTCAACGGCGGTCAGCGGATCGTAGGGGATCGCCGCTTCCACGCCGCCGAACCAGTAAAGGCCGAGGAAGAACAGCGCAGCGACGGCAGCGCTGCTGACGATGTGGATGACGGCGTGCACCATAAGGTGATCAAGCGGCCGTTCGATCGGAAACCGGTTGCGGTGCGCCAGCACGTTGAGCGGCTGCCGGATGCGCAGCGAGGTGTGGATGAACAGGTAGATCGGGAACACGCCGGTGCCGAGGAAAAGCAGCAGGCTGTGCCCGTAAGGCGGGGTGCGGCTGAGCGCGGAGAACAGCACCCCGATGGTCGCGACGATGACCAGCGGCTCCACGCCCGCCGCGATGTAGCCCAGCGCAAAGCTCTGCCCGTGGCGCGTCTCCGCCTCACGGTAGAGCAGCGCGGAAAAGACATTGTACTGGCTGCTGAGCGCCCGGCGCACCCCTTCCCAGGGCGAAGGTCCGCCCTGGGAAGCAGGCCTTCCTGCCATCGCGCCCGACGGAGGCGTCGTCACCGACCGTGCTCCATGACCGAATTGCTGACGAGCAGACCGATCAGCCAGATCATCCCGGCAATCACCGCCAGCAGCATCAGTTCGGACAGACGGTCCGGACCGCTCGGGCTCTCGCCCACGCGCGGCTTGACATAAGTCGTCAGGTAAACCCGCTGCGCATCTGACATCGCCTGCGAATTGCTGAGCGCGGCCTGCGCATTGGACAGCACGCTGAGCGAGGCCTGCAATTGCGCTGTCAGATCGGCGTAGCGGTTCGACTTCTCGGAATTGACGACATCGACCGAAGACGCCAGCGCGCGCTCGTTCGCGGCAAGCTGTTCGCGCAGCAGGCGGATCTGCGGCGCGTTGGGATTGTTGAGCTGCGCCATCAGCACCTGGATCTGCGCCTGAATCTGCGCGATGTTGGTGCGGGTGTTGGTCGAAAGATCACCATTCGCCTTGAAGACACCGAGCGATGGGGAATCGATGCCCTTGTGCGAAGACGAAAGCGAGGCGATTTCGCGGCGCAGATCGGTCACCTGCTGGCTGGCGCGGCGCACCTGCTGCTCGGCAAAGCGGACGGTATCCTGCTGCGATTGTTGCCCGATCTGGTTGACCAGATCGTTCGACTGCTGGAGCAGGGTGTTGGCGATCGCGTAGCTGTCCTGCGCGGTGTAGGCCTTCACGCGGACCACGGCGAGACCGGTGGTCACGTCGTAATCCGAGAAGATCATGTTCTTCCAGTAGCGCGCGAGGCGCTCGGCGGAAGCACCATCGCCGACGCGCGAGAACGGATCGCCCGGCTTGTTATACATCGCCTTGAGGTTGACCTTCTTGTCGAGGTCAACGGCGGCCTGCTGGCTGCGCACGTAATCGGCAACGGTGAAGTTATCGAGCAAGTCGGTGCCCGGTGTCGGATTGCCGCCAAACAGCGCCGACAGCGAAGCGCCGCCCGAGGCGATCGACCCCGGCTGGCCTACCGGCACGCGCACGCTGAAGCGGAACTCGGTGGTGTAGATGTCCGGCGCGAGCAGGAGGAGGTAGAACGCGCCAAGCACGACGGGAGCGACGAACGAGACGCCGAACCAGATCCGCCGGCCCAGCGAGCGACGCGTGCGGCGGCGCGGCAGGGCCAGACCCGCGTTCGAGCCGCCATCCTGTGCGGGCAGCGCACCGGTCGATGCGGCAGTGCGCGTGAAGAACAGGCCCTTGCCGGAATCGTCCTGCGTGCCTGGTGTCACAGTAGCGGGATCGGCCTGCACGGCTTCCTCGCTCCAGAATTCGCGCGCCGAGCGCAGCGGTGGCGGGGCTTCGCCTCCGCGCGCCGCGCTGCGCGTGCGCGGCAGGCGAGCGGAGATTTCGCCGCGCGTCGCACCCGCTTCACTATCAACCGCAGGCCCCGCCCCCGGCGTGCCTTCGCGTTCACCAACCATTGTCTCGGATTCCCCCAGCATAACTGTATCGCGCCCCCTTGCAGACGGCCTACATGGCAATCGGCAGCGGCACTTCGTCCTTGCCGTTCAGCAGAAAGAGGTTGGGCGCCGGGCGCGGCTCGGGCCGCTCTGGCCGCTCGGTCGACCAATGCGACAGGCACGGGATCTTGCTCCGGTCACACCGGCCAGCGAATCGGCGGGCGATTTCGGAAACTTCCGCGGCCAGTCCTTCCCGCAGAAACGTCGGCTTGAGGCCAAGCTTCAGGAACGAATCGTTGCACACGTTGAGCTCGTTTTCGCTCGCTTCCACGCGCGGATTGGGCACGTGCTGGTAATCGACGCCGGTCATGTCAGCGATCATCCGCGCCAGATCGATCAGACGGTGCGTCTCGGTCATCTGATTCATGATCGCCACGCGCTCGCCCTTTGCGGGCGGATTGGCGATCGCGAGTTCGATGCAGCGCACGCTGTCGCGGATGTGGATGAAGGCACGGGTCTGCCCGCCGGTGCCGTGCACGGTCAGCGGGTAGTCGATCGCCGCCTGCATCAGGAAGCGATTGAGCACCGTGCCGTAGTCGCCGTCATAATCGAAACGGTTGATCAGGCGCGGATCGGCCGAAGTCTCGGCGGTCTGCGTGCCCCACACGATGCCCTGATGCAGATCGGTGATGCGGGTCTGGTAGTTGCGGTTGTAGTACCAGAAGAACAGCGCGTCCTGCGCCTTGGTCATGTGGTACACGCTGCCCGGGTGTGCCGGATAGAGCACTTCGATCTGCTGCTCGCCCGCGGGCGTATCGACGCGGACCGGAAGGTAGCCTTCGGGAATGGTCATCCCCGCCGTGCCATAACCATAGACGCCCATCGTGCCGAGGTGGACGAGATGGATATCGAGACCGCTTTCGACGATCGCCGAGAGCACGTCATGAGTGCCGTTGAGATTGTTGCGCACGGTGTACCGGCGCTCGGCCGAACCCTTCATCGAGTACGGCGCGGCCCGCTGTTCGGCGAAGTGCACGATGGCCTTGGGGCGCTCGCGGCGGATCAGATCGACGAGGGCATCGTAATCCTGCCCGATCGTCATCTTCTCGAAGCGGATCGTCCGACCACTGACTTCGCGCCACGCTTCGATCCGGACCTCGATCGGCCGGATGGGGGTCAGCGAATCAGCGCCCAGATCGACATCGATCTTACGGCGCGACAGATTGTCGACGATGACGACGTTATAGCCGATGTGCGAAAGGTGCAGCGCCGTCGGCCAGCCGCAAAACCCGTCGCCGCCCAGAATGATGACTGTTTCCATGATGCCACCCGATGCAGGAGGACGTGGCAGCCCCCCGCAGGGGCGCCACGCGGAAGATCAGGCCATTGCCTGACGGTCGTGGCGGCGGACGACCCGAAGCCCTTCGAGCAGCGCGCCAAGGATCCAGCGCTGTTCGACAGGCGATGCACCATCCTTGTAGTAGGCCAGCACTTCACGCACGGTGGTGGGGAAAGCGGCGGCAGCGGCACGCATGCGATGCGCCTCACCCTCGGTCATCAGATCGAACACGGCTTCGACTTCTTCGATCTCGGCAGTATCGAGCTGCACCAGAATCTCTTCCGGGAGCTGCAGATCATGCTTCTTAACCTTCCCAAGCACTTCGCGCGGACCATTATCGGCCTGGCGAACGAGCTTGAGCGTGCGGGAATCGTCAATAAATAGAAGCATTTGAAACAACCCCTTATATACAAACGCACACAATCGGACCGACAACCTCTAAAAAGGCGTCGGAGCAAATCACCTCGCAACTTGATGGCAAGAAAACCATCAAGAATATTTCGTATTCAAGCCCGTGCGAATTTCATTTCCATCAGATTCGATCTTGAAGTTAACCTATTTTGTTCAATAGGATAAACGCCTGTCGATGTCTGATCCTTCGCCCCTCCCGAAATCCATAATGATTCATTGTGACAGGGGTGCTACATCACCGTATGGGACCATTAACCTGTCGACAGCACGTTTGTTGCGCCGCCGAAACCATGCCCAGGTCTTGCGCAGACCTTCGGGAAGCGGTGTCGCGGGCTCGAATCCCAGCATTCCGCGGGCCCGCGAAATGTCGCACCAGGTCTCGACGATCTCGCCGCGGCGCGCTTCGCGATATTCCACCGTTACCGGCAGCGGCGCGACGACCGTGCGGATCATGTCAATGAGATGGTTGACCGAAACCGGGACACCCGAACCAAGCTGGATCACGCTTGAAACGTCGCAATCGAGCGAGCGCAGGATGCCGTCGCACAAGTCCTCGACAAAGATGAAATCGCGCACCTGCGACCCGTCGCCATACACGATCAGAGGCCGGCCGCGCAGGATCTCCTTGTAGAAGCTGGCGACCACGCTGCCCTTGTGGAACGAGCGCGGGCCGTAGACATTGGCAAAGCGCAGCGAGAGCGAGCGCAGCCCGTAGCTGCCGCTCCACGCCGAGCAAAACCCCTCGACCGCCATCTTCGACGCGCCGTAGGGCGCCAGTGGCCGGGGCACGAGGTTTTCATGCACCGGCGGCGGCACATCGCCGATGATCGCACCGCCGGTCGAGGCATTGATCAGCCGCGGCACACCGCGCGCGCGCATCGCCTGCAGCAGGCGGAACGAACCGATCACATTGACGTCAAAGTTGTGCAGCGGATCGTTGATCGAATCGATCACGCGGGTATCTGCGGCGAGGTGGATCACCGCTTCGATCCCCTGCAGCGCGCTGTGCAGCGCGTCGCTGTCACGGATATCGCCGTGAATGAACTCGCCCTCGAAGTTGCCCAGATGCTCGCGCCGTCCTAGCACTTCGGAATCGAGCACACGCACGGTGTGCCCAGCCTTTTCTAGCCGCGGCACCAGATTGCTCCCCACGAAGCCGCAGCCGCCCGTTACCAGAATTCTCTTGCCCATCGATTGCCCCATCACACCACTTTGCGGACGGCAGACGCGTCCTTCGTATTGCCGCCCTCACCCGGCTTGGCCTTGCGCGCGCTGTTGCGGGCAAGCCCGGCCATCATGCGGATAAGCACATTTTCCGGTCCGCCAGCGTCACCGCCTCGGGCTTTCGCTTCGCCCGCCGCCACGCGCAGGTGCATGCCGCGCGAGAGCAGCAGCAGATCGCGCATGCCGAGCGGCGTGGACGCCAGCATCGGGCGGATCAGGCGGAAGCTGCTCGCCGAAAGATCGTAGCCGCGCTGCTGCATCCATGCAGGCGAGCGCGGCAGGATCGTGCCGAGTTCGGCCATCACCGTCTGGCAGCGAAGCCCACCCAGCTGGGCGCGCGCGATGAATTCAGGCTCGTGTCCGAGCTGTCGGTAGTCGGTGGAAAAGCCACCGAGGCCGAGGAAGGCAGTGCGGTCCACCAGCAGCGGCAGTTCGACAAGGTCGTTCCACAGGAAGCTGTCGGTCGGGCCGCTCACCACGATGGCGCGGAGCTTGCCCGGCCGCGGCCCGTTCCTGCTCTCGGTTCGCTCGCGGTAGAAGTAATTGAGCACATGCGCCTGCGTGCTGTCGGCGCAGCTTAGCAGGGTAGCCAGCGCGCCAGGATCGAGCCGCGCGCCTTCCCACAGAAACAGCATCCGCGCCGCATCGGTTTCTTCCGCCAGCCGATTGGAGGCCGCGCCCGCATCGAGATCGAACGCATCGACCACCTTGTGGGCAAGGTCATAGCGCGCCAGCACGGCGCAAGCGGCTTCGCGAGCCCCGGCCTCTTCCGCATCGATGGCGACCAGCACTTCGCCGAGTGCACCTTCCTGCAGGGCGAGACTGGCCAGCGTCTGGTCCAGCGCCACTTGGTCGCCCGTGTAGTAAATCGCGACCGCAGCCGTGGTCGCGGTTACCCCATCAGCCGGCGAGTTTGCGGCACGAGCCGCCGCGATCAGTTCCTCGCGCAGCGGGCCGCCCAACTGACGATGGAAACGGCGCCAGATATCGAGGTTGACGTGGTTATCGAAGCTGGGGTGTGGGACCATGCCGCCCAGCAGCAGCGCTTCTTCCAGCTTATCGCCGAGCGAGACGGGGTGCGGCTTGCACAGCACGGCGGCGTGATCTTCCGGCGCGATCAGTTCGGAATTGCCGCCAACGTCGGTTGCGACGCAGGGAATACCGCAGATCGCGGCTTCGTAGACCGCCATCGAACTGTTTTCGATGATCGACGGCATGACCGCGAGCCGTGCGCCGCCAAGCAGGTATTTCACTGCATCATACTGCTGGAAATCCGTGAGAATCTGGACTTCGACCGGCCAAGTCCGCGAAACTTCGCGAATGAACTCGTCCGTATCGAAATCCGGATGCGAGGGCATGCGGCCGCCGGGCTTGCCCATGAAGGTGATGCGTTTGGGCAGTGGCACGCCCTTGCGGATCAGCCGCCGGATCGCCTGCACGAAGATGAACAACCCCTTGCGCGCCTCAAGCCGGCCAAAGAACACGATCTCGTCGATCGGCATGCGCTGACCGCGCGGCAGTGCGCGGCTATCCATCAGCGGCTCGAGCTTGGCGAACGTGGCAACGTTGGGCTGCACGAAGCAGCGGCCCTTTGGCAGGGCATAGCCCTGGCTCGCCATCCAGCGCAGCAGATGGAGGCTGCCGCCGATGACCACATCGGCCATTTCCACGCTGCGCCGCTCGGCATGGATCTTCACGAGATCGTCCGCTCGTTCGAGCGTGTGCGAACCATAGAGCCGGTTCCACATCCACGGCGAGGATGTCTTGACGAGGAACAGTGTGTCCTGAAACGCGAGGCCCTGCCGCTTGGCCAGCAGCGAAAGGTAAGCCGTACCGCGCCACTCCGAAACGTGCACGACGTCCATCGGATGCAGCATCAGGTAGCGCATCATGTTGTAGGGCACGCGCAGCCAGCGATCGGCGTTGGAAGCAAACCCTTCGGCCGCCGCGTAGTCCGGACAGGGGATCAGCTTGACCCCGCGTTCGGCGTAGTGCTCGATCCAGTAATCGATGGTCTCGGTCTCGACCTTGTTGCCGCGCAAGTAGAGCACGGTCGTATCGAACCCGGCTTCGGCCAGCATGAACGCCAGCGCGCCGTAGGTATTGCCGATGCCGCCGTTGCGGACCGGGCCCATGACTTGTTCGGTTGCGATGCAGATGCGCGTACGCCGCGTGCCCTCAGCCCAATGCGCGAAGGAATCGAGGCCCGGCAGCTTGGTCGTCCACGCCTTGCCGCTGCGCGGTTGCAGCGCGTCCAGCCGCCCCTCCAGCACCGGGGAGCACAGCAGGCGTTCGACGTCGTTGATCGCCGCGCCGGTTTTCGCCGGGCGCTTCGCCTTGCTCTCGCTGGTTGTGCTGCGCCGTGCTGACAAGGCCCCTCTCGCACTCCAAAGCGCGCACGACTGCGGCTCGCGAAAAGCGCGAGGCGCCGCCGATGCGGCAAAACCAATCCAGGTGGTCGTTCACAGTTTCGGGTGCGTAACCAGCGGCGCGCCCCCGCGCCGAATGTGCTCAGTACGTCCCCTTATCCCGCTGTGTTCGTATGCGGCGCGCGTTGCACATTTGTGTCGGTTCGTTGTAATTTCGAAGTCAGCGGGTGATTTCTTGTCACAAACGTCCCGCTATCGGTCAGTTCGCTTTGCAATTCGGATCGTTGGGATCGTCGCACACGTCAGACCCCGCAAAGCCCTTCACTTCGACGGTGATCACCGAACGCTTTTCTGTGCTGTTGCCGCTGTTCTGCCCGTTGGACTGCGCCGCGACCGCAGAATTGGCACCGGCAGGTGTCGCCACCACGGTGGGCGCCGATGAGGGCACGCCCGAAATCGAACCGCTCGACGAGCTGATCGCATCGGCGTTGGCCACGCGCGCGGCGATGACGACAACATCGCCCGAGGCGCGCACGCCAGCGTCGCCCGCGTCCACCGTGCCGACCGGCGCGATGAGGCTGACCGACGATGCAGGCGAATCGGGGCTCGGCTTGAACGCACCGATACCCGCGCCCGAGACCGACCCGGCGCTATCGACTTCGGCATAGCCGTCGAGGTTGAACCGCACGGTGACCGGCGGGAAGTTCGACGCGCTGCGCGGACCCTGGCCTGCGTTTAGGTCGCCGTTGGAGGAGAATAGCACGATGTCGCCGCCGCCGACCGAGAACACGCGGCTCTGGTTCACTAGCAGGTTGCCGTCGGTGAAGCTGTAGATCTTGCCGCCGCGCAAGCTCAGCACACCTTCGTAGCCGATCGGGATGTTGCTGATCGCGCGCACGTTGGTGTTGTTGATTGCACCGTAGATCAGGCTCGAAGTCGGCCCGACACCGAAGCGGCTGACGCGCCGCGCCGCCTGCTCGGAGGTACGCACCACCGAACCACCGATGAAATTGCCGCCGGGGCCAAGGATCGTGATGTCGCCGCCGCGAGTGGTTTCCAGCGTCGCAAGGCGCAAGTCGATGCTGCCGGTGACGACTTGCGTTGCCTTGACCGGCTGCCCGCCCGCCAGATTGCGGACCGGCTGGCCGAGCGGATGGTCATCGGTCACCGTGGCCGGATCGGTGGTGAACTCGGCGAGGTTGTTGGTGTAGCCCCAGGCCGCCGGGAACAGCGTATCGACCGCGCGATAGGCCTGGATCGACGGCGATTGCTGCAGTTCGCGATAGAACACTTCCTTGACGAGGAAGCTTTGCCGCAGCAGCGGATCGAGGCCCTGGAATGCGGCGAAGAGGTCCGCCATGCGACCATATGCCGCGCTGGCGAGGGCCGCATTGCCATCAGTCGTATCGGGATAGGACGCAGTGCCGAACACCGCTTCGAACGCGGCCGGCGCGCGCGCGCGCAGCCACTTTGCAAGGATCGGCGCATAGACCGGCCGCGTCCGGTCGGGGCGATCGTTGCCAAGCGCATCGGTGACCTGCACGAACAGCGCTCCGTCGAGCTTCGCCGCATTGGCGGGATCGAGGTAGGTCGAGGACAGGCCTTCATAGTTGACGCCCTTGCTGACGCCGAACAGTACGGTGAGATCGGCACCGATGGGCGCGAGCCACGGGTTCACATCATTGCCCACGGTCTGGATGCCGCCCGCGTAGCTGATGTTGTCGATGGTCGCCGAGTTGATGAACGGCCCGATATCGCGCCCGGCCTGAATCTGGAACGTCCCCTGCCCGCCCAGTGTGAAATTGCTGCTGACGATGTAGGGCAAGTTCGCGATGGCGGACGAAGTCGTCGTGCCGACAATGTCGCGCCCGGCCGTGATCGTGGTGGTGTCCGAAGCGGAGGAGTTCTGCCCGGTGAAGTAGAGGTTCACGATATCGCGCCCGGCAGTAATGCGCGATTGCTTGGCGAGGTTGATCACCGACCGCGTGACATCCCCGCCCGCGAAGATCTCCGCCGCAGTCGTATCGCCGGCATGGGTGGTCTGCTCGTTGTGGTAGAGCCGCAGCAGATAGTCGCTGGTGGTGATGTCCGAACCCGGAATGCCGAACCCGAGCCCGGCCAGCGCGGTGACGTTGCCCGAACCCGAGGTCGTGATCGATTCGAGATTGAGCTGCGCAGCCGAAAACGCGCCCGGCAGCAGCGAAGGATCGCTGTCGCTCATCGCGATGACGAGCGAGGACAGATTGCCCGCGCTGAACAGCTGCAGATTGCCCTGCGGCGCAGGGTAAAGCAGCATCGGCAGCTCTGGCATGGTGAGATCGCCGCTCAGCGCCGCGAGCGAGAGCCGTGGTGACAGCACGTGCCCGGCAAAGATGCCGGCGCCGCCCGCGCCGATCTGGAATGGCACGGTCTGCTCGACCCGGTTGCCGATATAGCGCAGCTCACCCGTAGCGACGGCGGACAGTGCACCCTCAGGCGCGAAGAAGCCCGCCGCATCGTACTTGCTGCGCGGATCTCCGCTGCGCCATGCGCCGAGCGCCGAGACGCCGGCCAGCGCGATATCGCCCTGTGCGGTGAGCGACACGGCGGCGCTTGTCGTGCGCAGGCGCAAATACTGCGCGTTGTCGGTGGTCGAGGACGAGCGCTCGCTGCCGAAGGCCGTCACGTTGCCGCCAACTGCAATCGCCGCGCGGCCGGTCGAGATGTCGAACTGGCCTGCACCGAGATCCCCGCCGATCGTCGCGGAGAAATCACCGCTGCCGAGGTTGACCTGAACGAGCCCGGCGGACGTCCCGCTCGCTGTGGTTGCCATTCCTGTCGTGACAGCGGAATTGAGCGCGACGGTGAGGTCGGTCATGTCGGCACCTGCGCGCAGAGTGACGTCCCCGCCCGCCAGCGCGCCAACGCCGCTGGTGAAGTACTTGGGCGCGATGCCGATTTCGGTATCCTGCCCGACGATGCCGGGCCGCCAGCGCTGCGAACTGTCGCCGATCTGCGTGACATCAAAGCTGGAAACGCGGGTCGCGCCGATCGTGGCGCCCGAGCCGAGGAAGGTTTCCGACCAGACATCGCGGCGGCCAAGGATGCTGCCGCCCGCGTCGAGGGTGACGCGCCCACCACCGGTGGCGAACACTGCTGCCTGATCATCAAGCCCCTTGGGCGAAGGTATGAAGCCGAGATCCTGCGCCGGGATCGTGCCATAAGCGCTGGCAAGGGGAACCCGCAGCTCCGTATTGGTGCCGACCACAGTAGCCAGCAGCGTCGAAGCCGCAACGCGGTGGCCGGCGGTGTAGATCGCGGTCCCGCCGATCTGGGCGTTGCCGGAGCGCGGGGCCGACGCGGTCACGCCCCGCTCCGAGCGATAGACGGCATCGACGCCGTTGCGCAGATCGATGTTGCCCGAGGCGGCGAGATCGATGCTGCCGTCACCCGTGCGCACCAGGCTGTGCGTATAGGCCAGCTGCGAGCCATAGTTCGCCACTGTCGGCGCCGTTAGGCGGCCCGTGGGATAACCGCCCGTACCGGTGGCGATCCCGTTCACGATCAGGCTCTGGTTCTTGGTCAGGAAGCCGAGCATCGAGGCGAGCGGGGCGGCGACGCCGGTGATGATACCGGCGCTGTTACGCACGAAAGTGCCGCTGTTGCCGCCGGTGAAGTAGGCCGCTGCCGCATCGCGCAGTTCGGCGCCGGCGCCGACCGAGCCCGTACCCCACGAAATCGTTGTGTAGGTATCGCTGCCAAGTCCGGCGGCCTGCGCGCTGCCGGTCCCGTTCGCGCCAAGCAGGTTCGCCAGCGAGTACACCGGCCCCTGCCCGATCGGCGCCGTGGTGACGGCAAGGCTGAGGTCCACACCGGTGCCGAACAGAGCAGAGCCCTGCGTCGCCACGAGTTCGTAGCTCTTCTCGCCCTGGACGATGATGCTAGCGGTGGTGGCGCGATCGACATGGAGCGGATTGGCCGAGGGCGAAGCGCCGGTGCCGGCGGTCAGGCGCAGGCTGGTCGAGCGGATCGGCGACCCGTCAGCAAGCAGCGGAAAAAGCTGGGCAAAGCCGAGCGCATCGCCCGAGTATTCGCCGGTATTGGGATCGATCGCGAAGCTCGATGCCGTGACGCTGTTGTTCCGCGCGATATAGGGCGCGGTGAGGCCCGCGCTGCCTTGCTGCGAGCCCTGATAGAACCGCGACAGCCCGATGCTGAGCGCGCTGTCCTGCCCCGCGACTGCCGTGCCGGCCAACACGTCGCTGTATTTCACCAGCGACTGGCAGTTCAGATCCGTGCCGCACGAGAGCAGCAGCGCCGGATTGAAGGTGCGGTCACCGCCGCCAAGCTGGTAGTTGATCCAGTTGGGGTCCGACTTGTCGCCGAAGGTGAAGAAGCCGTCGCTGATGCTGGCCGAGATATCAAGGCCGCCGCCCGCGCGCAGCGAGATCACTCCCGCCTCGCCGCTGGCCCTGGCGCCGACGCGGTAGAGGAACGACGTGTAATTCTCGAGCAGATTGCCTTCCTGCCCCGCCACGACCGCGTAATAGGGCTTGTTGCCCGGCCCCGGCCCGAGTTCGGGGATGGCGGTCATCACGCCATCGGCCGCCGCGCGGTCAACGTTGACGGTTCCAGCCGCGAGGTTCCAGTTGGTGACCAGCGCGATATCGACGGCGGAGACGAGGTCCACGCCGGGGCGCAGACGCATGCCCGCAAGGCTGCTGCCATCCACGGCAGTGACGTTGAAATTCCGGATGAACCACGGGATCGAGGCCGTCCCGTCGGCGCCCTTGAACACGTCGGAGAGGATGTTGGTGCCATCCGGCGTGGTATCGAGGAACACCGCGTTGGGCGTCGAGATGACACCGGTGAAGAGCCCGGAAACACCGATCTCGTCGAGATTGTAGGTCTTGTAGCCTTCGACCGAAACGCTTTGCGTGCCTGTGACAACGCCGTGCAGGCGCACGTCGACCTTGTCGTCGTTCGCGCCAAGCACGGGTGCGCGCAAGGTGAGGTTGCCGCCGGTATCCGCCTCGACGAAGGTGTACACGGTGGTGTTGACCAGCGTGCTGGGGTCCTTGACCGTGCGCGGCAGCAGGCGATTGCCGGTCTTGCCGGCGGCCACCGCCTTGACAGTGCGGGTGGCTGAAAGATCGAGCTTCGCGCCCTGGGCAATGGTGATTGCCCCGCCAGTATCGCCGATGCCGATGGTGACGTCGCCGCCGCTGGTCTGGCGGCTGTCGGTATCGCCATAGCCGGACGTCCGGGTATCGAGCAGCGAGCCCGCCTGAAGCGTCACGCCGGACATGCCCCAGAGCGCAATGTCGCCGCCGTTCACGCGGGCAAGTTCCGCCTGCGCGGCGGTGAGCTTGGAAATGTCCGCGCCCGAGGTATCGAGCGCGCCGCCGATCACGATGCTGCCGCCATCAGCCGTCAGCGCAATCGAGCTCGCCCTGAGGTTGCGCCCGCTGGCGAGGGACAAGTCGCCCTTGCCGGCGCGGATCGCGATGTCACCGCCAAAGAATGTGCCGTAGCGCTGGACGAACCCGTCGAAATCGAACGCCGACTGGCCCGCATCGAACGTCAGCGAGGCAAGGCGATTGCCCGTGAGGCCAGGATTGAGCACCGCATCGAAGGTGATCGCGCCGCGGCTGGCCAGCAGGTTGATCCGCCCGGCATTGCCGATGCCGTTGTCAACACTGAGCGAAGCTGTCGACGGCAGCACGATATTGCCGTTCAGCGAAACGAGATTGACCGTGCCGCCACCGGCCGAAACCGTCGTCGAGGTGGTGCTGTCGCCATAGGTGCGGCTGAAGCCCGCCGTCGCCAGCGCGGCCGCGCCCGACAGGGTAATCGCCCCCTTGGCCTGCGCATCGATGACACCGGCAGTCGCCGAAAGCCGCGCGCCGTCGATGGTGAGGCTTTCGACCGGACTGCTCGCACCGCCAAACGTGAGATGCGCGCCCGGCGCCCGGATTCCCGCAGCGGTGGGCGCCGTCGCCCCTGCGGCAAGCGTCGGAGCAGTCACGCTGACCGCGCCGCTGGTGGCAAAGGTGTAGTTCGGCGTGACCGGGATCGTGTAGTTGCCAGCTGGCGTGATGCTGTCGCTGGCAGTGACGGCAGCCTTGGATAGATCGACGACAGCCGCGCGGTCGGCGATGAACGGCGTCACCAGATCGAGCTTGGCGGTGCCCAGATCGAGCGTGCCCTTGCCGGAATAATAGATCCCCTTGGTGGCGGTGATTTTCACTCCGCCGTCGAAACTGTAGGGCCGCAGCGTACCCGAGCCGAGCGTGAGCCCGCCGGTCTCGATCGTCAGCGCATTGCCCGTCGAGCCGCACAGCGCGCCCGAAATGAACGAGCAGCTGGCAACCTTGCCGGACGAATTGGTGAGACGCAGGTTGTCGGCAACGAGCGTCAGGCTGTCGCTACCGCCAGTGCCGGTCGCGAGGGTGACGGCAGTCGTATCCAGCGTCAGGTTGCGGAACACGTGGCGGCTGCCGGGGAGGAACGCAATCGGCCCGGCGGAGCGCAAGGTGAGCGATTCTGCCGCGGCAAGCTTGCTTTCGAGATTGGCGCCGATGCCGAATGGCGTGCCGAAGCTGATTTCGTCACTGATCAAGGCCATGCCCGATGCAGCCAGCACCGCGCCGTCATCCACGGCGAGATTGCGGCTTGTCTCCATCAGGAGCGAAGCGGCGGTGAGCTTTGCGGCACCGATATTGAGCGAGGCGAGGCGGCCGGTATTGCCGGCAGCAACGGCGCCGACGCGCGTCAGCAGGCGCTCCGGCCCGCTCGACAGGCGCAGCACCGAACCGATCCCGGTCTGATCGAAGGTCGATCCGGTCGTGGTGCTCGAATTGACGAGATAGTCCCCGGCACGCGTATCCGAAAGCGTGCCCGTCGCGGTGATCTGGGCCCCGTCGGCGACTGTCAGGCGCGCACCCTGCCCGCCCACTGCAAAGACCACTTCTGGCACCGTCAGGCGCGCGCTGCTGCCCACCGTGATGCGGTTGGCGAAGACGTTGAGCGTGGTCGTATCGTCGGCGTTGTCCTGCCGGGTCGCGCCGATCATCAGGCTGGCGGCATCGAGCTTGGCCAAAGTGCTGTCGGCCAGCACGAGTTCGCCGGCGGCGCCGCCATCGCCCGAATGGTTGATCAGGATCCGGCTGCCGAGAATATCGACTTGCGCACCGCGACCCTTGGTCCCCGGCGACATGTCGAACGAACCTTCGACCTTCAGCGAGGCGAGCGGCGCCAGCACGACGCGCGCGGCGTCGAGTGGCAGGCGCGAAGGAGTGCGGCCAGCCGCCGTCGCCGCATCGGAAATCGCCTTTGAGCCGCTCGTCGTCTCGATGCGCGAGAACTTGAGCAGCGTATCCTGCGACATGATGCTGAACGAGCGCCGCACCGATTCCGTCAGCGACGTTCCGGCAGTCGAATAGGTGCCGCCCATCACGATCGTGCCATCGCGCAGCACTTGCGACGTGCCGGATGCGGGCGCGCTGGTGCCGGTGTTCTCGACGATGCGATAGGCACCCGGCAGCAGCGCATAGTGCGCCGGCATCAGCACGTATTGCCCGGCAGCAATTCCGTTTCCGCCGTCAAGCGTGACGGAAAGTCCGCCGTCCGCACCATAGAGATTGGTTGGCGACGACCCGCCGGCATAGTCCGCTGCATAAAGCGGATCGTAGAGTGCGATCTTCGCGGCGGTTTCCGTGGGCACCAGCGCATAGACCTGGCGGTGGTCGGCGTACTGGTAACCGGTGCCGGTCGCAGGGTCGTAATCGTTGGAACTGAACGCGTCGCTGTTGAACCGGCTGAGCACATCGCGCGAGCCGCCGGTGCCGGAGACGAATTCATAGGCGAAGATGTCTCCGCCGCCCGATCCGTTGATGAGGCCGCCCGCCTGCACGGTGATCGCATTGCCGGTCAGCCGCAGCTGGCCCGAAGGCGTCACCGTGATCGGCGAGGACGTGCCTGCGGTGAAGAAGTATTCCTTGAGGTCGGTGGTGGTGCCGTAGGGGATCTTGCGCCCACCGGCGGAGACCGAGGTGATGCTGTCGGGTCCGAAGATCAGGGTATCGATCGGCGATGCGGCGGTGCCGAATTCGATCCGGCCCAGCGGCGCGGCAAGGAAGCCGTTCTGCACGACCTTGTTCGCGGTGATCCGCAAGTAGGAACCTGCGGAGAGCGGGGTCGTCTTGTTGATGTTGTCGCCGAGGAACGTGATCGTCGACGAGCCCAGCGCGGAAACCAGATAGGGCGCAAGGCCGGTGGTAGACGTGCCGGCGGCTTCGCCTTCAAGAATCCGCTGGAGATTGCCCGAACCGGTCGTCGTATAGACCCGCGCAGCGTCGAAAGTCAGGTCGCCGGACGAGACGAGGCTGCCGTTGAGCACCGGCAGCTGGGTCGTATCGTTGCGGTCGTCGATACCGATCAGGCGCACGTCGCCGAGGCTGTCGAGCTGCGTGGAAGCAATCGACGAGCCGAACAGGGTACTGCCAATGAAGTCGATGCCCGAAGCTCCGGCGGCGAAGCGCACTTTCGCATCGCCCGTCGCCGCAGAGGCGGTCGGCACAGCGCCGGTGCGGCTGGCAAACGCGATGTAGGGCGCGGCAATGGTGGCGTCCGTCCCGCTCGTCGCGGAAATGGCGATCTGGGCGTTGGTTCCGACAAGGTCTTCGTTCAGCCGCGGCGCGGATTGCACCAGCAGCGACTTGTTCAGCGAAAGCGTGAACTTCCCGTCGAGCGCCAGTCCGCCATAGGCAACGAGGCTCGAGAAGCCCGAGCTCTCGATGGCGTCGGCAAAGGCAACGTCCCGCAGGCCCAGCCCGTCGTCCTTGCCGCGGATGACTGGGCGAAGCCACGCCAGCGTGCCGCCGGTTGCCTGCGCCGTGCCGCCGCTCGCAAGGACCGTCGCGCCCGAGAGCGAACCGCCGCCGCCCAGCGCGAGAGTGCCGCCATTCGTCCACTGCAAGGTGGGCGCATAGTCGGTCGCGCTTACCGGTACATCGAGCGTGACCGCAATGCCGCTGAGGTCGAGCGTCGAACCCGGTCGCGCCACGAGCATGCGCGGGGCCACATCTGCCAGCAGCGGCGGCGGGGTCGGCGAAATGCTGGTCGGATCGGGATAGGCCGGGAAACCATAAGCCGGGTTCCCGAACAGCGCGTAGCTGGTGTCGCTCTGCGGGTTGTACGCCGCAGCCGATGTCAGCGAACCGCCGCCGAACAGCCGGCCGAAGCGATAGCGGCTGCCGTCGCTGCGCAGCGGCGCGGTCGGATCGAACAGCACTGTGCCCGAAAGGTCGGTCACGCTGCCCTTATCGAGCACCACGCCATCGCCCGCGCCGAGCTTGCCGATGAAATAGAGGAAATGCTCGGAGCCGGGCGTCGTGAAAATCTGGTTGTTGGTCTGGAGCGAACCGTCTGCGTTGGTGAGGCCGGCCGTGTTGATCGCGCCGAGGCGGTAGCGGCCCTGCGCGTCCGCCGCGCCGAATACCGCGTCGAACCCGCTGCCGCCCTGCGCCTTGTCGACCAGACCGATGCCGGTGACGTCAAGCGCACCGGGCAGGCGCGCTTCCTGCAGGATCGAGCCGCCGTGCAGCACGATCGAGCCGGCGTTGTACAGCTTGGGCGTGACGATCCGCGCGCCGACCGCGCCGGTGATGTTGCCGCCTTCGAGCACATCGAGTTCGATCAACCCGGAGAGCTTGAGGTTTGCCGCCCGGCGATACCACGCCTCGGCCGGCACCGCAGGCTTCAGGATCGACAGGATATCCCCGCCGCTCGCCAGCGTCAGCAGCCGTTGCTGCGCGGCGGTGTCAAGCACGGTCGGCAGATTGACCTGCGTGAGGTCGAGCGTCTGGCCCCGGCCAACGGCAAGCGTCGTCGTGTCGAAGAACGCCGAAATCCCGGTGCTGTTGTTGTCGAACAGGTTGGAGACCAGCCGCGAATGGTAGGTCGTGACGCCGAGTGTGCCGAAGCCGGTCTGCGCCAGGAAATCGAGCCCGATGCGGGTCGCCAGCGGGCTGCCGCCGGCAGGGCCAAACACGACCTCGGGCGAAATGAGGCTGAACGTGCCGCCGCTCGAGAAGCCGAAGCCGCGCAGCGAGGAAGCGGAGAACGTGACCGAGCTGCGCTGCTCTTCCGGCACCAGCGACGGCGTGACGCCGACCGTCGTCGGGGTCGCGTCGAGCGGAGTGAACGCCACGCCCTGCCCTTGGACCTGCGCGCCGGCACTTTCGGCCGGGTCGGCAAGGATCGGCACGACCGAGGCGTAGGTCGTCTCGTTGCGCAGCGTGATGTTGCCGCCGCTCGCATCAACGCGGAACGCGCGCAGCGGAGAAACATAGGCGCCTGCCGTGACGTCGAGCAACGCCGAACTGGCAATGGCCAGGCTGCCTGAGAGATCGACCGCGCGGGTCGCCGAGGTGGCGCTCGCCCCGATCGGCGCGAACACTCGCGGCGCCACAGTGAGGCTGATCGAGCCGCCGTTGATCCACGCCGCCCCACGCGGCGAGCCGGTTTCGGCGTAATCATTGACCCAGCGCCCTGCGGTGGAAAGCTTGCCGGTGACGGTGATGTCGAACAGGCGCGGCGCATCGGCGGCGGTTTCGTAGGACAGCGCGACATCGTCGTCGGTCCGGAACGGGTTGCCGACAGTGCCGATCCCTGCGCTGAACACCGACGACAGCGCATAAGTCCGCGCGGCGATCTTGCCGCTCGCGATCCGCACATCGCCGTCCAAGGTGATCGACCGGCCTGCGTCGATCTGCAGCGTACCGCCGTCGGCCAGGGTAAGCGCCGCATCACCCCGGAGCGCGGCATTGAGGCTGACGCGTCCGCTCGTCTGCAGCATCAGCGCGGAGAGACCAGCCTTGCTGAGCATGTCAGCATCGAGCGCGATGGTCTCGATCCCTCCGCCCAGCGCGCCGAGACCCAGCACGATGTCCTGGCCCAACCCGATCGATGAGCTGCCGCTGAACGAGCCGATGCGCAGCAGGCCGCCCGAAGGCAGCTGCGCCGCACTGCGCTGCAAGAGACGCGGATCGCCGGCGAGCGAGGACTTTGAGGTGGGCTGGACTGCGCCCGCGATCTGGTTCGCACCGGCAAAGGCATCGCCGTGCACCGTCGCGCCGAAGGAAATCTGGCTGCCCACGACCATCAGCGCGCCGGCATCGCGGCCTTCGTCGTAGGCGGGCTGGAGGCGGGCACCGGCGATCAGCGTGCTGCCGAAGGTATCGCTGGAGCCAGTACGCGGCTGGGTGACAGTAAAGCCGTCGCCCACGCCGATATAATCATCGTTGGGGTCGGCCTGGGAAATGTCGATGATCCGGCCATCGCGCGTGATCAGGCGGGAGGTCGCGAGGAAGCCGGACTTGTAGCTTGTCCAGCCGCCGGAAATGTCGAACAGCGCGCTGCGGGCGATATTGATGGCACCAATCGTGCTGGCATCGAGATTGTTTGACGCCGAGACTGCACCGATGTCGATGCTGATCGTGCCCGCCTTGGTAAGCAGTTCGGCGGAGGTCACGGGAATTTGGCTGGTGGCCGAAGCGGCTTCGAGCAGCGGCGAGCCAACCCAGGCCACGCCGTCGCTGCGCACGCCGGAAATGCGCGGATCGACGACCAGCGTCTGGCCGTTCAGAGTAAAGCTGCCGTCGGCAGACAATTCGCGGTAGTTCGGCGTATCGCGCAGTTCGTTGCGCTTGGCCGGCGAAATCGTGACGGCATTGCGCGATGCGCCGATCTCGACGCCCTTGAGGCCGGACACATCGATGATCGCGCCCTCGCCGATCGTCACCGAAGCGCGCACGGCGGCGTTGATCGCGAAGTTGCCCTCGGTCACATCGTGGCCGATCACCACCTTCGCGCCCGGGGCGAACACGAAGGCATTGCGCTGCATGTCGAGGATGGACGGCAGCAGCCCCACGTCGCCAGATCCGTCGGCCGCGAGGTAGCTCGAAATCCCCGCGCCGATGGTCAGCTGCGAGGTCTTGAAGTTCGGCGGGCTGTCCGCGCTGCCCTGCGGGATGGTTTCGCCGTTATCATCGGCGGTGATGGTGATGCCGCTGGCCTTGCTCAGGTCTTCCGAACCGGTGAGCGTGACCTTGCCCGCTATCAGCGCGATCTTGCCGTTGCGCGAAACGCTCGTGGTGGCGCTGAGCAGGCCGCTGTTCTCAACCGTGCCAAACACCCCGGCACCGAGCGAGAGGTAGCCGCGCCGCGACGAGATGAGGCCAATATTGACGACATGGCCCTGATCGGGCTGCGTATCACCCGGCGCAGACGGCGCGGCGGGGATCTGCGTCGAGAAGATGATGCCGCGCACGTTCTGATCGGCCGAACCCGCCGCACCAGTCGAGACCGTCGCACCGATGAGGCGGCCGCCTTGCAGGCTGACCTGACCATCGGTGGCGCTGATCACGCCGGCATTCACCACGCTCGGGCCTGCGAGCACGACCATGCCGCCCGCATCCGCCGTGATCTGTGCCCCGCCATAGACGGCAACATCGCCTTCCAGCGTGGCCGGCACGGGCAGCCGGACAGTCACATCGTAGAGGCCGCCGGGGAGAAGCCCGGAGAGGAATTGCGGCTTGTAGGTAGAGACGCCCGAAAGTAGCAGACCGTTCTGAAGATAGGCGGTGTTGCGGTCCTTGATCGAGCTGGCGATGAAGAACTGCCGCTGGCCGACGGCCTTCACACCCGAGGCGAAGTTGCCCAGTTCGAGGCTGCTGGCAATGAGCGAGTGCAGGTTGACCTGCGCGGTCGGCCCGAACAGCACGCCCGACCGGTTGAGGATCAGCACCGTGCCATCGGCCTTGATCGAGCCGAGGATCACGCTGGGATCCTGCGCATCGACCACGCGGTTGACGACGCTCCAGCTCTTCTGGGACACGCCGTTCTGCTTCTGGTTGAACACCAGCGTGGTGTTCGAAGAAACGTCGAAATTCTGCCAGCTGAGCAGCGCGCGGCTCTGCGACTGGTCAATCGTGACAGTGACCTTGCCCGCAGAATCCGTCGTCTGCACCGGCGCGCTCGCGCCTTCCCAGGTGCTGAGGCCGGTTGTGTCCCGCGCCGCCCTTACCGAATCCGGCACGGCATTGGCGGTTATCGTGGTCGTGCTGGCCCCTGCCGCGACATAGAGCGTCGCCGCGCGCACCGGCGCAATCGGATTGAGGCCCTTGTCCGAGATGCCGTCGGTCGGCGTCTTGCGGATCGAGGCGAGCGCAGCACTGCGCGCGGTGGTAACATAGCCTGCCAGTGCCTTGGCGCGGTCCTGCAGCGCCTGCTGGCGGGCGATGGCCGCCTGCATCGAGGGGCTGCGCACGGTGCCGGTCGTCGGCGCGGTGGACACCGCCGCCTGTGTGATCGTCCCGGCATTCGCGCGCATCTGCGCGAGCTGTGCGTGCGCGGCTTGCGGCATCGCAAGGCCGAGCACGATCGCACCGGCACTCACGCTGCCCAGCAGAGCGCGCGCGGCAAACGGGACACGAGCGGTGCTGTTGGTCATCGGGCTATCCTGATCAGGATTCACTGGCGTCGGTCGGCGCGGCGGCGTCAGGGGCAGGATTTGGCGCGGTGCCCTTGGCTGGTGCGGGCTGCTCCGCCGCAGGCGCAGGCTCCGGCGCAGGCTTCACCGGCACATCATTCTGCGCATCATAAAGCGCCTCCGACAGCGCCTGCATCTCGAACTCGAAGCGGCGGCGGCCGAGCTGGAACGGATCCTTGTGGATCTTGCGCCAACGCGCCTCGTAGCCTTCGACGAGCTGGCGTCCGATGCGCACGAGGCGCCCGTTCTTCACGCGGCAGCGCTCGAACGCGACGGCGCGGTTCTTCTCGTCGGCGAGCTCACGCTCCAGCGTGGCAATTGTCTGCTGGCTGGCAAGCAGGCGCTCGCGCAGCGCTTCGACTTGCGCTTCCGGGCTGGGCGTTCCTTCAGAAGCCGCGCTGTCGATCTTCGCTGTGGGCGCGGGCGCGGCAGCACAAGCCGGTCCAGCGACGAAACCAAGCGCTGCCGTCGTGGCGGCGAGCAGGAGCAGACCGCGCATCAGAACCTCGCGTTGAGGTCGATCATGACCTCGTCGATCGCCAGCGGCTCGCCAGTGATCTCGTTGGCGCTGAACCAGCGCACCTGCAGGTTGGTGTTGTGGAACAGACCCGCCTGCGCGCCGAGGATGAAGCCGCGCGCATTGGTGCCGCCGAGGTGGAACTCGTCGTTGGTGAACGCGTCGAGCACCGCGTCGCTGCCGAGCGAGCGCCACTCGCCGAAGACGCGCCATTCGCCGAAGTTCCACGGTTCGCGGCGGCCCAGTTCGACCGAGAAGCTGTAGCCGTCCTTGCCCGCGACATAAGGAGTACGCTTGGTCACGTCCGTGTCGCAGATGTTGCCGCTGCCGCCGCTGCCGCCGTTGTTGACCGGCTGCCCGGCGAGGCCATAGCGGCAGGCGCGCGACTTGCGGAACGCGAGGTTGCGCACGTAATCGCCACCGATGAACACGCGGTTCTCGCCCGTCAGCGGGAAGCTCAGCTGACCGCGGATGTTGAGCACGCTGAACTTCTGCGTCAGGCCAAGCAACTGCGGCTGCGCCTGCACCGTGCTGGCGGGCAGGTTCGGATCGAGCACGATGCGGCGGATGAACGAGAGCGAGTTGCCCTTCTGCACGTAGAACGCCGCGCTGTTGTCGGTCGAGCACTGCGTCACGCCGAGATAGAGCGGGCACGGATCGGAGGCTCGCCCCTGAATATTGAGGAACTTGTTCCATCCGGCGGCAATCGACAGCTCGGTGCGGCCGGCGAAATGCATGTTGGCCTGGATCTGCCCGGCAAACAGCCACTTCTGCGCCGGATTCAGCTTGGTCGTGGCCGTATCGGGGAAGTTGGAACCGCCGAAATCGAGCGGGAAGGCACCGCCGCGCAAGGTCCAGTCGAGCGCGCCGAACAGGCGGTGCGGGAAGCGCACTTCGGCCGCAACGCCGTCGAACAGCACGTCGTTGTCGTAGAGCAGTTCGCTCGTCCAGAACGGGTTGTCGAACCGGCCTGCCCAGAGCGTCACGTTATCCGTTGGCTTGCCTTCGATAAAGGCGCGCTGGAGGTAGAGATTGCGCTTGAACAGCCCGAGCCCGAGGTTGCTGGCGGTAGCCACCGGCGCCTGATCGTTGCCCGAGGCGAACGTGACGCCGACCTTGATCCCGTCTGAAACCTGCGCATCGAGGCCCAGCCGCAGGCGGTAGCGCAGCTGGTTGTAGCGCGAGGTCGTCGCGTTGATGAACGGGATCTGGTTGTTGATGAGGTCGAGCGGCCCGGCGGCGACAATCGCCTGGAAGTTTGGCGTCTGCGTCGAATTGAACTTGCTGACGAGGTTCGTCTGCGAGCGAACGCGGAAATCGCCGAACAGACGCAGGCGCTCGGTCCATTCGGGCGCGGACTTGCCAGGGCTGGCCCAACCTTCCTCCCGCGCCTGCTTGATGACGTCGGCACGCAGTTCGTCGCGGATCTGGTCGCGCACAACTTGCGGGATATAGGGCACGCGGATCGTGCCCTGCGGCGGAGCGGCCATCGCCGTGGCGCCAGGCATTCCCGCGCCGCCGGACATCCCGGCCACCCCGCCAGCCGCAACCGCAGCCGCACCGGCACCGGCAGCGACGCCGGGCACGGCCTGAGCGGCCTGTGCGGCGGCGGCATTGGCCTGCTCGGCTTCGGCCACTGCCTGCGCGATCAGCTTCTCGCCGTTCTCGCGGGTGATCGTGCCCTGCGCGACGAGCAGGCGCACCAGATTGACCATGGCATTCCCGGAAGGCTGCGCGGCCACGCCGGCGGCCTGCGCCATGGCGGCTTGCGGTGCCAGCGCCGTGCCGGCCAGCAGAGCGGCCGCCACAAAAGCCAGGCGGGACATTCCGCCCGAAGTCGCGCGCATAAGTATCTGTCCTTCTTGCATGATCTTGCCCCCACGCATCAGATGGCCCGCTTTCCGCGCACGGTGATGCGCTGCGGGAAGCGGACGCCGCTTGGCGGCGGGTCGAGGTTGGTGACGGCCATCAGCACGCTGCGCAGCGCCTGATCGCGATCATCGCGGCCGCTGCTCTTGAGCAGCGCGGCCTGCGTGATGCGTCCGCCCGGAGAAATCGTGATCGCGAAATCGGCCGCGAAGACCAGCCGGTTGAGCCGGTTGTCGCGCGAGATGCGCTCTTGCAGCACGGCGCTGAGGTAGCGGCGGTAGAACACTTCCCCCATGCCGCCGCCGCCCACCGCGCCGCAGTTGGCACCGAGGCAGTTGCCAGTTCCGCTCGGCGCGCCATTGCCGCCGCCGGAACCGGCCTGCAGGCCGAACGAGTCCGAACCGGCCTGCGCCGGGCCATTGATCGTCACCGGCGCGGCTGCGGGCTTGGGTGGTTCGTTGTTGGGAACCGGCGCAGGATCGGGCTTCAGCTGCGGCTCGGGCGGCTTTTCCGGCGGAGGCGGTGGTGGCGGCGGCGGAGGCGGCAGCATTTCGACCGCCTGCGGCGGCGGTGCCTCCACCTTCACTCCGCTTGTCGCAGTGAGCGATGAGAACACGAACCACAGCACGGCAACCAGCGCCAAACCGCCGAGCGCGAGCGGCAGCCACTTCATGGCGCCGCCCTCTTTCTCGGGCTCGGGCTGGGGGGGAACGCGGGCCACCGGCTATCTCGGATCAGGAAGCGGTCGGCTTGCCGGTGACGAGGCCGACCTTGCTCAGATCGAGCTGGCGGCACAAGTCGAGCACTTCGGTGATCTTGCCGTACTGCGCGGTCTGATCGCCCTTCAGCACGATCGGCACGTCCGGATTCGTGGCCTTGGCATTGCGCAGGCGCGTCTCGAGGTCCGCCAGCGTCACCGGGAAGGCATCCATGAAGATCTGCCCCTGGTTGTTGACGGTGATGGCTATTGTCTTGGGCTGCACGAGACTCTTGGCCGAGCTTGCCTTGGGCAGATCGACCTTGATGCCCTGCACCGATGCCGTCGCCATCAGGATGAAGATGACCAGCAGCACGTAGGCAAGATCGAGCATCGGGGTGATGTTGATATCGTCGTAGGCCTTGCGGCCGCCACCAACGTCCATCGGTCAGTTCCTTTCGTAATTCAGCGCAGCGTCGGGATCAGTAGGCCGCAGCGCCCGACATCAGCTCGTTCTCGGTCGCTTCATCGCGCTGGATTTCGGCAAGACGGGTGATGAGCTGCTCGATGAACACGCGCATCTGATCGGCCACCGTCGTGATCCGCCCGTTCAGGTAGTTGTATCCGAACAGCGAGGGGATGGCGCAGGCGAGGCCGGCGATCGTGGCGAGCAGCGCTGCGGCGATACCCGGTGCGATCGCGTTCACGTTCACATCGCCCGCCATCGCCACGCCGCCGAACACGGTCATGACGCCGATCACGGTGCCGAGCAGACCGATGAAGGGGCCGCCCGAAATCGCGATGGTCAGGATCACCATGAGCTTGTCGAGCTTCTGGTTCTCCTCGACCACCACAGCCGAAGCGGCAGCGTGCATCGCGCTGATCGCTTCGCTCGACAGCGGCTGGCTGCCCCAGCGGTTCTTGCGGATCTGCAGTTCCTCGACACCGCTGGTGTAGATGCGGCCAAGCGGAGAGCTGGCAAGGCGCTTGGCCCGCGCCGGATCAAGGCCTTCGACTTCGTCCAGCGGCACGAGATCATCGCCGAGCGAGCGGAACACGCCCATGAAGTCTGCGTTGTTCTTGTCCGCCTTGTTCAGGTAGCGGACCTTGTTCACCATCAGCGCAATCGCGGCCGTGAGCAGCAGCAGGCACAGCGCAACAACGCCCTGGTCGATCGGTTCGAGCTTGCTGACGATGAAGTAGAGCACGCCGCCGCCCGAGCTCTGCTTCTCGGCCGTCTCGCTCACCGAAACGAGCTTGCCGCCGGGACCTTCGGCCTGCGCCATGGCAAGGATCATCGCCGCCGGGCGCGCGGTCTTGGCGAGGCGGACTTCATCGAGCTCGCCGGTAAACTGCTGTCCGGGCGCGCCGCCAAGGAAGATCGAGCCGTCGATTGCCGGCAGCGCGCCTGCGGCAGCGCCCTGCTCGACGCCGTTGACATAGAGACGCAGGTTCTGACCATCCGCGACGAACGCGACATGGCTCCAGTCACCCTGCTTCAGCGCGGTCTTGGCCTGCACGGCAACGCCGGGGCCCTGCACGAAGGGCACGCCCGCGTTGAGGCCGATCGTCAGCCCCCCGCGCGAGAACAGCGCCTGCGCGCCGGCAAGGTTCTCCGCCTTGACCCACGCGGTGAAGGTGAAGGGCGCAGCGGCGGGCATCGCCAGCGAACCCGAGGCCGCGATCTCGATCTGGCCCTGGCCGGGGAAGCGGGCCGCGCCGCCGATGATGCCACCGTCGTCGATGCCCGCAGGCGCGGCCTTGGCGGAATTGGCGTTGGCGGTGCTGTCCGCGCTCGGCTGGCCGGGCTTTTCGGCAAAGTGCCAGACGGCCATCGTGTCAGGATCGAACGTGCCCTTCTCGTCGGCGCCCACCGGTGCGCTCTTGTTGCCGAAATAGAGCCAGATCGTGCGCTTCTCGCCGCCATTGAGGTTCGGCACCGAGACCCACGCCGCTGCAATACCGGTCGTCGCGTCGAAGCGTTCGATGTGGAAGGGCAGCGGCGTCTTGTTGTCGCTATCGACGAAGCGGATGTCCGCGCCGTTCTGCAGCGCGTCGGTGAAGGTGAAGTTGCCCGAATGCAGGCGCACCAGCACGACCGTGCGGCCGACCGGCCCGCTGACGTTCACGCCAGAGGGGGAAAGGTCGACGCTCACCGCTTTGCGGTAGCTCCATTCCTTGTTCCACCACGCGGCGCTTTCGGCGTGCGCCGGAGCGCTCGCAGCCACGAGACCGAGCAGAATGGCGAACCACACCGCCGCGATCATCGACATCCGCCGAAGCATCGACTGTCCTCCTCCGATTGAAGTCACGTCAGAATTCTCCCCTCACTTCGAAGCTCACGCGCGGATCGCCGCGCTTGGTCACGGAGCCGTTCATCAGCGGCACCGCACCCACGACTTCACCAGAGATCTTGTTGAACATGCGCCAGCGCATCCCGCCGCCGACGCCCACCAGATGGAACTGGCGCGTCTGGCCCGGAGCGGCGTTGCGGATCCACAGGTTGGCGGTATCGGCAAAGGCATAGAACCGCGCGTCATCGAGCCACGCCAGCAGTGACCCGCGCCCGGCAAGCCAGTTGGACAAGCTCGGCAGGCGGACCTCGAGGTTCGTCGAGACACCGTTGTCGCCAACGGCTTCGGCAGAATAGTAGCCGCGCACCGAATGCAGGCCGCCCGCGGCGAACTGCTCGTTGGTGATCAAGTGCGAATCCGAAAGCTGACCCGCGAACCGGAATTCGCCCTCGATGTCGCTGGTCAGGTTCCGCGTGTAGCGGAAGTCCATATTGAGGTGCGCGAAGTTCTCGTAGGAAAACTGCTCGCGGTTCTGGAAGCTGTCCGCCGGCACGCAGATGCCGGAAACGATGATGCAGACCTCGCCCTTGATCGTGCGCAGGCCGACTGTGCCCGAAAGGCCCAGCTGATAGCTCGAATGGTCGCTGCCGCCGGCGAGCGAATAGCTCACCTCGAAGGGGATATAGCGGATCGGCGATGAGTTCGCGAGCTGCGAGCCGACGAGGATCTTCTGCTGGAAGTTCTTGAAATCAGGCCCGAAGCTGATCGTCTGGACGGTCTTCGTCGCAGGCAGCTGCCAGATGGCGCGCAGGCCGACCTGATAGCCCTTGCCCAGCACCGCCGAGCCGCCCGCTGCCGCGACGTTGCTGTTCGAATGATAGCCAGAGATCGAAAACGACCATGGCGAGTTCAGCAGCGGAATGGTGTAGGAGCCGGAGAACACTTCGGTCTCCGCGCGGTTCTGCGGCGCGACGATATACGTGAACGACAGCGTGTGGCCGGCCTGCCAGAGGTTGGTGTAGCGCACCCCCGCCGAAAGACGCAGCGGCGTGGTCGAGGGGCTGTTGTCGTTGTTGATGTCGAGCGTCGCATGGAGCGGCCGCTCATCGGTCATCCTGAGATCGACATCGACCGTGCCGGGAATGCGACCGGGCTTGAATTCGGGATTGATCGACCGATCGGGAAAGCGGTTCGCGATCACGAGATCAGCTTGCAGCGCCTTGAAATCGATCGGCTGGCCTTCCTTGAGCGAAGGCAGCTGCTGCCGGGCAACCCAGAGCGAATGGTACTTGGCGTCGACAACGCGGACGAGACCGGCTGGCGCTTCGGCCACGGCGATCTGGACGATACCCTGTGCGAACGTGTCGCGGTCCTGCACCGGGACGTCGACGATTACCGCTTCCATGCCCTTGGCGGCATAGGCATCCTGGACCGCCTTGCGTGCCGCCTCGACGTCGTCCTTGGTCTTCCCGGGCCCCGAGAAACGATAGACGATGCGCTCGATTTCTTCCTGCGTAAGATGCGAGACGCCGGAGATGTCGAAGGCCTGGATGAAGAATGTATCAGGCGCAGCTTCGGCTTGCGGCGGCGCTGTCTGCGCCCCGGCTTCATCGGCCCATGCGCGCTGCGCCGACCCGATTGCCGGCACAACCGCAGCAGCCGCCAGCAACAGCCTGCAAAAGTCGCGCATTGAAGTAGATGCCCCCTAGGCCCCGTGGAGCGCATTGGCAGCGCTGTGTGTAAGCAGTGTTACAGAATCCCGCTTTGCTACTCGGCAATTCTCGCGGAAAACTGGGCAAGTATTTAAAAAGGGTCGCGAATTTGCATTCGCGACCCTTTCTCAATTGGCCATCAGGCCATCACATTTCCGTCATTACGCGCCCGTCTTGCCAGCGCAGGTCGGGTTGGCGGCCGATGCCGGAGTCGGGTTCAGACGGGTCGAGCGAGCAAGCTCGGCAACGTCCTGGATCCAGAGGTTCTTCGCGCCAAGGTCGGGGCTGACAACCGACTTGGACAGGAAGGTCTGGGCAATCGCAGTCTGCCAGGCGAGCGGAACGATCCCGATGTTGGCCTGCGAGAACATGCCGTAGTTCGCCGGGCTCACGCCCTTGAACGTGTTCGGGTTGACCGCGCCGTAGGTCGAGGACTTCTTCACCACGCCCAGCGCGAGGCCGAGCAGGTTCACGATCTGCTGGCGGTTGCCCGAGGTGTAGCAGGTGTAGCCGAAGAACTGCGTGGTGCCCACGATCGGGTAGCCATCCGCCGGAGCGGCCAGCGAGTTCGCACCGCTGTAGAGCACATCGGTCCAGGCGATCGGGTTGTCGCGAGTTGCGGGAACCGAAACACCGGCCGCGTTGCGGACGTTGCGGGTATCGCCCGGCACGTAAGCACCGGTTGCGTCCGATTCGGGCGGCAGGATCTGCGTCGTGCCCGCACCGAAGGCGCGCAGGGCGAGGGCAACCGACGGCTGAGCGTAGCCGAGGGTGGTGCCGACCTGCAGCGAAGCGCCAACCACCGAGCCGACAGCAGCGACCGGAGCGTCCGGCGACGGCTGGATGGCGTCAGCGGAAACGTAGCCGATCTTGCCGTTGAGCGTGACACCGTTCAGCGCGTAATCGGGTGCGAGACCGATGAACTTCGCGACGTTACCGCCACCGTTGGTGACAGTGAACAGGCCCGAGCCCTGGTTGCCGACCGGAGCACCCGACGGCGTGATTGCACCGCCAGCACCGTTCAGGTGAACCGGGGTAGCGTTGGTGCCGTCGTAGTAGTCACCCGAAACGAGGTTGGTGTCGCCGGCAAAGCGCGTCTGCGCCGCACTCGTCTTGTAGTTGGTGTCGGCACGAACGCTGGTGAAATCGACGTTCGAGGTCTTGTTGTAGGGCAGGTTCTCGGTGGCGCGGATGTAGACGTTGGTCGCACCGGTCGGCATGTTGCCGGCGAGGCTGCAGACCGCCGAAAGGTGGCGCGAGAACACGTCGGTGGTACCCGAGTTGTCGAGACGGCCGACCAGACGGATCGGGGCACCATCGGTGGTCCAGCGGGTCAGCGTGTCATTCACCGGATCATGCAGCGAAGTGCGCTTGTTGAGCGCCTTCAGGATCGGATCGTTCCAGTTCTTGATCGCACCGTTGAAGATGCCGCAGTAGGCCTGACGGTTGAGACGCAGGGTGCGGTAGGTCGTCGTGTTGAACTTCACGTCGAACTGGGCGTTGAACGTCATCGGCGTGCCGCCCGCGTTCTTGCCATAGACGGTGTTGAACGCCACGGCGACGGGGAGCACGAACAGCGGGAAGGTCACCGCCGCACCGGCCACCGGAACGGGGCTGGTGAACGGACCAGTGGTGGCGTCAGTGCCACCGCTGTTGTAGGCGGTGAGGTCAGCCGGCGAGATCGGCGTGTCCGAGATCGCGAACTGGAGGTGCGACCAGCGCGCGTCGGGCGCGGCAGTGTTCTCACCGATCGTGTTGAAGGGGTTGAACACACCGGCGGTCGCGGTCGTGCCGGCGCCGTCGAAGTTGTCCTGGAACTTGTACCACATGCGGCGGCCGAAGCCCGAACCCGCACCGACATACTTGCCCGAGAAGTTGGGCTGGATGTTGGTGGTCGGCGAGGCGGTGTCACCGCCGGCGCAGATCAGCGCGGGATTGGTGGCCGAAGCGACGGTCGGGTTGTAGATGCCAGCGGGAACGACCTTGAGCGAACCAACGGAAGCCGCTGCACCAGCCTGGCCCGGCTGACCGTCGCCACGCTTGTGGTCGATACCGACGCAGTTCATCTCGCGCACGAGGACGTTCTGAACCGAGGTCGCACCAGCGCCGTGGATCGAGGCGTCGCCATCGTTCGGGCCAGCAGCGGGAAGCAGCGGCAGGGTCGGCACGAAAGGCGGAAGAGCGGCATGAGCGGGGTTCGCGGCCAGACCGGCAACGACAGTCGCCGAGAGAAGCGCGTACTTCAGTTTCAACATTGGATTTTCCTTCCAAATACGAACACGAATGGTGGTGGTCAGATCAGCTTGATCAGGCGGGCAATGAATTTGTGCGTTAACGAAATTGACTCGCCTTCACCTGAGCCAAGAGAATTGAGATCGTCCAGATTACAGACGAACGCATGTGCTTCCGCCCACACTTCGAAGTGCAGACAGAATGCGCGCAGTCAAATATCTCTGGTTTAAACCTGATTCCCCCTTAACCGAACCGAAAGAAGTCCGGTGACGTTCCGATAGACGCGCAAAATTACAGAAATGTGATTCGAATCTGCAGCATACAGACCATGTTGACTTGGTCTAATCACAGTCAAAATCTTATAATATTTGCGGAAACCTGCGTCGAATCAAGGCGATGAAGTTGGCCTGAGGTAAAATGCGCCCGTTGTAACGCGAATGTCTAAATACGCGCACATACCGCCGCCCGGGGCGGAACCCGGCGTCGACGCAGGGTATGCGGTTTCTGCAGATCGGGGAAATTCCTTTGCTTTCTCAAGCGGTAAAGCCAGCGAGCGAGCACCCTGGCGGCCCATCTGCAGCCAAGGGCGATTCTCGCCCTTCGGCGATGTCCCGCTTCCTCTCCGAAAGCGGACTTCTCTCCGAAGATTCTTTTTCGCGAATTGACGCTGTTCGCCGGACAAGCGGTGAACCCGTCGAAGTGATCGCGACGCGGCTCGGCCTCGTCAGCGAGCAGGCGCTGCAGGAAGCGCTGGCGACCGCGACTGGGCTCGCCTCAGCCATCGTTCCCGAGCGTGCTCTGGCGGGCGAGCCGCCGATGCCGATTGCCTTCCTGCGCGATATCCGCGCGGTCGCCATCGCCGCGACGGACGAAGCAGTCACAGTCGCCGTCGCCGATCCGTTCGATCCGTTCGTCGAGGCTGCGTTTACCACTTCCTGGCACCGCCCGGTCGTGCGGGTCCTTGCCCGCGCCACCGATATCGATGCCATGATCGAGAAGCTTGCTGCCGGTTCGGACAGTGCGGCAAGTGGCGACGACGAAGCAGCAGCCGTGGTCGACGGCGAGGCGATGGAACGCCTGCGCGATCTTGTCAGCGATGCGCCTGCCATCCGCGCGGTCAACCGGCTCATTGCCTCGGCGGTCGACCAGCGCGCTTCCGACATTCATCTCGAACCTTCCGAAGAGGGCCTTTCCGTCCGTTTCCGCATCGATGGCGAACTGCGCGAGGCGGACCGGCTGCCCTCCGCGCTCCGCAGTAGTGCGGTCGCGCGCATCAAGGTCATGGCCGGGCTCGACATTGCCGAGCGGCGCTTGCCGCAGGACGGGCGCCTGCGCCTCGCCGTGCGCGGCCACCAGATCGACCTGCGCGTCGCCACCGCGCCGTCGATCCATGGCGAGAGCGTCGTCATGCGCATTCTCGACCGCAGCAATCTCGCGCTCGATTTCGCCGCGCTGGGTTTCGACCCGGAGCTGACCGAGCAATGGCGCACGGTGCTCCATCGCCCGCATGGCATCGTCCTCGTCACCGGGCCGACCGGCAGCGGCAAGACCACCACGCTCTATGCCGCGCTCGCTGAACTCAACGGTGTGAAGCGCAAGCTGCTGACCATCGAAGACCCGATCGAATACCGCCTGCCGGGGGTTGTCCAGTCGCAAGTCCAGCCGGCCATCGGCTATACGTTCGCGGCCGCGCTGCGCTCGTTCCTGCGCCAAGACCCGGACATCATCATGGTCGGCGAAATCCGCGATGGCGAAACGGCGCGGATTGCCGTGCGCGCGGCGCTGACCGGGCACATGATCCTCTCGACGCTGCACACCAATACTGCCGCCGGTGCCATTGGCCGTCTCGCCGACATGGGGACCGAGCCGTTCCTGCTCGCGTCCGTGCTCGCGGGCATCATGGCGCAGCGGTTGGTGCGGCGCCTGTGCATGGAATGCCGCCTGCCCTATGCACCAGACCCGGCGATGCTGGCCGCAGCCGGAGTAGAGCACGGCACGTTCTACCACGCAGCCGGTTGCCCCGCCTGCCACCACACCGGCTATTCGGGCCGGATCGCCTTATTTGAATACCTGCCGATCACGCCCGAAGTGCAGCGCCTGATCCTGCAGAACCGCGATCCCGCCGCGATCGAGGAGGCCGCTGATCGCCAGGGCCGCCACAGCCTGCTCGCCGATGGCTACCGCAAGGCGGCGCAGGGCCTCACCAGCATCGAGGAAGTGCTGCGCGTGAGCCTCGCGGAATGAGCGGCGCGACGGCCTTTCGCTACCGCGCTGTCGATGCGGCAGGCGGTGCCGAGACTTCCGGCGAAGTGCAGGCCGCCAGTGCGGAGGACGCGGTTCAGGCGCTGCGGGCGCGCGGGCAGTTCATCGTATCGCTCGAGCGCGGTCAGGCTGCAAGCGAACGCCCCATTCGGCGCGCTTCGGGGCAGATTTCACTGCAGCTGGTCAGCGAACTGGCGGTGCTGCTCAAAGCCGGCCTCCCGCTCGACCGCGCGCTGGCGCTCGCCATCGACAATATCGAGGAACCTGACGCCGCGCGCGCGCTGGACGAACTGCTTCAGTCCGTACGCGAAGGCGCGCCGCTGTCGCGCGCGATGCTCGATCAGCCAGCGCTGTTCACCTCGACCGATTCTGCCATGGCCGAAGCCGGCGAAGCGAGCGGACGCCTTGGCGATGCGCTCGAGCGGCTGGCGGTGATGCTGAAGCAGGCGGCCAATCTCAGGCGCACGATCACCTCGGCGCTGGTCTATCCCGCTGCGCTGCTCGTCATCGCGGTCGGCGTGATCGCGCTGATGCTGCTCTACGTCGTCCCCCAGTTCGAGACGATGCTCGCCGCCGCACAAGGCGAACTGCCGTGGGCCACACGGGCGATCATGGCCCTCAGCCGGGGCCTGCGCGAATGGTGGGCGGTGCTCCTGCTGGTGATGGCGGGCGCGGTTCTGGCGATCATGCGGCTACGCAGCAGCCCGGCGATCAGCCGCACGATCGACCGCGTGGTGCTGCGCCTGCCGCTGATCGGCGAACTGGTCCGCCGGATCGAGACCGCGCGTTTCGCGCATACCCTTGGCGCGCTGGTCGAAGGCGGGGTCCCCCTTCCCCAGGCCATGGCGCTGGCGCGGCGCACGGTGGCGAACAGCGTGATGGGCGAAGCGCTCGACGGGGTCGTTGCGGGCCTTCGCGAAGGCGGCGGCCTTGCCGGCCCGCTGGCGCAGACGGGCGTGCTGCCGCGCATGGCAGTTGCGTTCCTGCGCACCGGCGAGGAAGCCTCGCAGCTCGCGCTGATGCTCTCGCGCCTCGCCGAAGTGCTCGACCAGGACGTCCAGACCCGGCTCGAGCGACTCGTCGCCGTGCTCACGCCCGCCATCACCGTCATCCTCGGCGCCACCGTCGCGGGCATTATCGCGGCGGTAATGTCCGCCATCCTCGGCTTCAACGAACTGGCAGTCGCTCAACCATGAACAGAACACTTCCTGAGCACACTCGCGCGGCCAACCGCAGCCCCAATGGGTTCACGCTGCTCGAACTGCTGGTCGTGCTGGCAATCCTCGGCCTGCTCGCCGCGATCGTCGGCCCGCAGGTAGTGCGCTACCTCGGCAGCTCGCGCAGCGAAGCAGCGCATGTGCAGGCGCGCAATATAGCCGCTTCCTTGCAGCTCTACCGGCTCGACATGGGCGGCTTCCCCACTGCCGAGGAAGGCCTCAAGGCACTTGTCACCGCGCCTGCCGGGCATCCCGAATGGAACGGGCCCTACCTCGCCGAGAGCTCGGCCCTGACCGATCCATGGGGCCGCCCCTATCAGTTCAAGGTGCCGGGCGAACACGGCGAAGTCGATGTTTTCTCGCTCGGCTCAGATGGCGCAGTCGGCGGAACCGGCGAGGCGAAAGATGTCGGCAACTGGTGATCCCGCACCGCGCCATGCCGATGCCGGTTTCACGCTGTTCGAGCTTCTGGTCGCGGTCGCGATCATGAGCCTCGTTGCCGGCATTGCCTTTCCCGCGCTCCAGCAGGTCAACGCGCGGCGCACGCTGGACCATGCCCAGCGCGCTCTTGCCGTCGCCATCGTGACTGCGCGGGCCGAGGCGCTGACGCGTGGCCGTGTCGTCGCACTCGCCCCCGCAGCCGCAGCGCCGGACACACTGCTGGCGAACGGGCAGATCGTGGCAAAGCTCCCTTCCGGTGCCAGCGTGACCTGGCCGGCCGAGCGCCCGGTGTTCTATCCGGACGGTTCCGCACGCGGCGGGATGCTCTCGGTCACGGCGGACGGTGCCGTCCGGCAAGTCAATCCGGTTGCCCTCCCATGAGGGAAAGATCCGCACTGCCCGCACCCGAAGAGGCGGGATTTTCGCTGATCGAAGCCCTCGTTGCGCTGGCCGTGATCGCGGTTTCCGTCAGCGCCTTCCTCGCGGCGCTGGGACAGGATGCAAAGCTCGAAGGCGCGGCAAGCCGCCGCTCGCTTGCCGTTATGGTCGCCCGTTCCGCGCTGGACCGCGCGATGGGCGGCGATAACACTCCGTCAGGCCGCGATCAGGGTCTCGGCTGGCAGGTCTCGCGCCAGCCGCATGGCCTCACAGATCCGCTCGACCGGGTGCGGCTGGAGGATGTCGTCGTCACCGTTTCGAGCGACGGCATCACGCCCATCGTCACTCTGAAAAGCATCAGGGTGCGCCAGTGACAGCCATCAAACGGGACAGCCGCGAGCGCGGGTTCTCGCTTGTCGAGATGCTGGTGGCGCTCGCCGTGACCGGCTTTGCCGCGCTGCTGCTGGCAACCGCGGTCGGCCGCATCGAAGGCGTGGTGCACAAGGGGCGGACTTCCTCGCAGGCGCTCGCGACCGTCTCGGCCGCGCAGCTTGGCCTGCGCGAGCGACTGGAGCGGGCCTTGCCCGAGCCTGATCCGCAGAACCCCAGTTCCGCCGTGGACTTTCGCGGCCAGTCCGCCGTGATGGACTGGGTCGGCACGCCGATCGACGCCGCTGCACCCGATGCGCTGTGGCGCTATCGTCTGGCGCGCACCGCCGATGGCCGGATTGCACTCTATCACCGCAGCAGCCTTTCCACTCTCGGCGATGAGCGCGGTCCCAGTCTGATCGGCTGGAGCGCTACCCCGCTGCTCGATGGCACCGCCGCTCTCGAGCTTTCCTATTTCGGCACGATTTCCGGCCCCGGCTCGCCGCGCGCGTGGCAGCAGAGCTGGGCTGCGCGCCGTGCCCTGCCCCTGCTGGTGCGCGTGCTCGTCCGCTTCCCTGAAGGCGACCGGCGGCGCTGGGCCGAACTCGTGGTGCGGCCGCGCGCCGTCTTGCCCGAAGATTGCCCGCCGCAGGGCGGCAGCGAACCCTGTGGAGATCCAGCATGAGCGCCAACCTGAGCAGGCGCGGCATTCTCGATGCCGATATGCGCACCGTGGGCGGATGGATCGCCGATGGCACGCGCTGGTGGATCGGCGAACTGGGCGCGCTGGTTCCGCCAGCCATCGCCCATGCCCTGCGACCTGCGGCGACCAGCGTCGATTGGGCGCCGCAAAGAGCCGCCTTCTCGCCCGAACCGGCGCGCGGCAAGCCTTGGACGGTGCGCCTGCCAGCGAACATCGCGCTGGTCCGGCAGGTCGAGTTACCCGCTGTCGCGCCCCGCGCGCTTGGCACCATGGTAAGGCTTGAGGCCGACCGGCTGATGCCGTTCCCGCCCGGCGGACCGGTGGTGATCGCCGCGCTCCCGCAATCATCGGGCGCGCCGGGTGGCCGACAGCCCACCACCATCGCCGGGCTTGCCCCGGACGCCGCACGCGCGCTGGCTGATGCGATTGCGGCGGAACCGGCGCCCCCGCGCGCTGTGCTGGCACCGCTTCCCGGCGGCGGCGAGATCGATCTGCTGCCCGCCATGGCCCGCGCCGGTCTGGTTCCCGATGAAGCAGGCCGCGCGCGGATCTGGTGGATGATCGTCGCCGCGCTGTTCGCACTCAACCTCGCGCTCATCACCTGGCGCGACATGGCGGCGGTCGACCGGCTGAACGATGCGATAGAGGCGCAGCAGCCCGCGCTCGCCGTCGCGCGCCGCATTTCTGGCCGCATCCGCGCCGACAGTGCCCTGGCCGGTGCCGTCGCCGCAGAGCGCGAGAAGGCGGAGCCGTTGGCGCTGATGGCGCGGGTCGCCGCAGCGCTGCCGTCGGGTGTTTGGCTGCAGCGCTGGGGCTGGCAGGATGGCACGCTGCACCTTGCCGGCATGCGCCCGCCCGCGAGCGATGTCGCGGGCGCGCTGCGCAGGGCTGGCTTTGCCACCGTCCGCTATGCCGACAGCGCGGGCGACAGCAGCGCCGAGGCCGCCGCAACGCCGCTCGGCGTGCCCTTCGACGTCGTGCTGCAAGCGCCCGGCGCGGAAAAGGCCAGGCCATGAACGGACGCACACTCTCCCCGCGCGAGGCCCGCCTTGTGGCAATCCTCGTCCTTGTCGCGCTGATCGGACTTGTCTGGCTCCTGGTGCTGGGGCCTGTCCTCGGCGGTTTTGCCGAACGCAGCACCCAGCGGGACGAGTTGACCACGCGCCTTGCCGCCAACGACCGGATGATCGCCAGCGTGCCGCGCCTGCGCCGCGTCGCCGAAGCGCGTGAACGCGCGCTCGGCTCGGTGATCCAGATCGCGCCCGATGCAGCGTCTGCGAACGGCGCGCTGCGCGATCGCCTGCAGGCCGCGCTCGTGGCCACGGGCGGTTCCTTTCGCGGCGCTGAAGACTTGCCCGCCACCCGCACCCGCGTTTCCTGCCGCCTGCGCGCGCGGCTCTCGCCCGAACAACTGAACCGGTTCCTCGTGCTCATTCAGAACACGCGGCCGGCGCTCGTCGTCACCTCGCTCGTGGTCGGAGGCGAGGATGCCCTCGTCACTGGCCGCGCCTCAGATCTGGATGTCCAGCTTGAAGCCTCCGTTCCCGTTCGCCTGGCCGCGTCGCGGTAGTCCGGCGCGCCTGCCGGCCTTGCTCGTCCCGCTGCTGGGCGTGCTGGCGGCTGTGCAGCTGGCGTTGCCGCAAGGCGATGCGCCGGTCTCGAGCCCGGCCGTGGCGCAGCTCGCCTTGCCGCCTTTGCCGCAGCCCCCTGCGCAAGTTTCGCTGCCGCCCGTGCTGGCGCGGCGAGCGTTGTTCGCTTCCGGCTCGGCTGCAGACGCGGCAGGCGGCGCACCGTCCGCCCTGGCCGATCCGCTGGGCGGCATCCGCATCGCCGGGACGGTGCGCGAAGGCCGCGCCCTGCGCGCCGTAGTCCAGTGGCCGAACGGCCGCATTTCCTACGCCGGCATCGGCAGCCACCTTGGCGACTGGTCGATCACCGCGCTGACCCCGTCGGCGGCGCGGCTCTCCGGGCCAGCCGGTTCCTTGAGCGTCACGTACGGCAGCCAGCCCCAGCCCCTTTCCATCGTTTCGGAAGACCAGCAATGACCAGCCTCCCATCGCAACTCGCCACCATCCTCGCTGTGCCGGTCGTTGTCGCTCCGGTGGTGGCGATGTCACAGGGCGAGCATATGGCGCAGCCACTGCCGGTCCCCGCGTTCGGCTTCGCTCCCGCCGCGACACCGCACATGGCCGAGCCGGCGATACCGCAAACGCCCGCCGTCGCGCTCGAACCCGGCCGGCAGGTCAGCACAACCATCCTTGCTGGCGATACGGCGGCACCGGTCGCAGCGCGCCCCGCCGCGAAGCCGCCAGCGCACGGCTCGATTTCGCTCAATCTGCCTTCTGCGGATGTCTCCGTCGTCGCCCGTGCCGTGCTCGGCGATCTGCTGCGCCGCAACTACACGATTGCCGAAGGCGTGACGGGCACCGTCTCGTTCGTCACGCCCTATCCGGTGGCGCGCCACGCGCTGCTGCCGATGCTGGAAGATGCCCTGCGCGCGGCCAATCTCGCGCTCGTACCCGTGGCGGGGGGCTATGAAATCCAGCCTGTTGCCGGTGCCAGCGGAGTCGTCGGGGCCGATGTTGCCGGGTTCGGCAGCGAAGCGATCACCGTGCGCTTCATCAATACCGAGGAAGTGCGCAAGGTGCTCGATACCCTGCTGCCGGGCGTTGTTTCCTCCACCAATCCCACCACCGGCACGGTCACGATCACCGGCACCAGCGGCCAGCGCAGCAGCGCGCGCGATCTCCTCAAGCAGTTCGATGTCGATTGGCTGCGCAACACCAGCTTCGCGCTCTATGTCCCGCACCGCACTGACGCGCGGCTGATCGTCCCGTCGCTCGACAAGCTGATCAACGCATCGGATTCGCCCACGCACGGCCTTGTCCGCCTGATCGCGATGGATCAGGTCAACGGCATCCTCGCCATCAGCATGCAGCCGCAATACCTTACCGACGTCCAGCGCTGGGTCGAAATCCTCGACCGCGAAGGCGAAAGCGCCGAGCCGCGCATCTTCGTCTACCGCGTGCAGAACGGCCGCGCCCGCGATCTGACCCGCACAATCAACATGGCATTCGGCGGCGGCGGCGGCAATGGCAGCTCGGATGGTTCCTACGGCACCGGCGGCGATCAGCCTGGTGCCTTCCCCGGCGCGCTTCCACCACCGCCTCCCGCCGCCGAACCGCGCGGTAACCTTGCGCCCGCGCCGCAATCCGCGAACGGCGCCGCAGCCAACGCTGCGCAGGTCACCCGCGTCACCGCCGACGAAGTGAACAACGCGGTTCTCGTCTATGCCACCCCGCGCCAGTACGCCGTGGTGGAGGACGCGCTGCGCAAGCTCGATCTGCCGCCGACGCAGGTCCTGATCGAAGCCGCAATTACCGAAGTCGGCCTCAACGATGATCTCGGCTTCGGCGTGCAGTGGAACTTCAACAGCAACGGCAACAGCCTCGGGGTCGGCACCGCAAGCACCGCGCCCGGCGGCGCGACCACGTTCACTTATGCCTATACCGGCAGCAATATCGCCGCATCGCTCAAGGCACTCGAACAGCGCACCAGCGTCAAGGTCGTCTCCGCGCCCAAGCTGCTGGTGCTCAACAACCAGACCGCCGCGCTGCAGGTGGGCGATCAGGTGCCGATCTCGACCGGCACCGCCACCAATCTCACCAACAGCAATTCGGTCGTCAGCACGATCGAGTATCGCGACACCGGCGTCATCCTCAAGATCACCCCGCGCGTGAATGCCAGCGGGGTGATCCAGCTCGATGTCAGCCAGGAAGTCAGCGACATCAGCAACGCCGCGCCCTCCGCGCAGACCCAGCAGCAATCGCCGACCATCTCGACTCGCCGCATTGCGACGACTGTTGCTGTGGCCGACAACCAGGTCATCGGCTCGGCGGCCTGTTCCGCGACAATACGCAGAACCTGCGCAACGGCATCCCGATCTTTTCACGCATTCCGGTGCTCGGCGGCCTGTTCGGCAACCAGCAGAAAGTACAGAAGCGAACCGAGCTGATCGTCCTTCTGAAGCCGCACGTGCTGCACGATCCGGACGAGGGCCGCGCCGCTACGGATGAACTGCGCAACAAGCTGAAGATGATGCGCCCGTTCGGTTCCGGCAATCAAATCCCGTGATGCAGGATCGCCGGCCTGAACCTGCAAGGCCGGAGCCTGATGGCTATGCCATGGTGGCGGCGGTCGTGGCCATGGCGGTGCTGTCGTTGCTGGCGCTCGAAATGATGGACTGGGCGCAGTTGGCAATCACCCGGACCGGCGGAGAACTCGCCCGCGCCCGGGCTGTCGCCGCGGCCGATGCCGGCGTCGCGCTGGCGCTGCACCGGGTTATCGATGGCGATGCGACCACCAATGCCATTTCCGATGGCCGCCCGTGGACCGAGACCTACGAAGGTGCGCGGCTTACGATGCGGCTGGTCTACGAACGCGGCAAAGTCCCGATCAACGTGATCGACGAAGCGACGGTGACCCGCCTGCTCGAGAAGCAAGGGCTGACCGGCAGCGCGCTGCTGCGGGCGCAGGACTCGCTGCTCGACTGGCTGGACGACGACGACGAGCCGCGCCCCTATGGCGCAGAAGCGCCGGACTACGCCGCTGCGAGGATCGCCCCGCGCAACGGCTCCTTGCGCAGCGTTGCCGAACTGTCCCGCATTCGCGGGATCGGGCCTGAACTCGCCGCGCGCATGGCGCCGCTGATCACGGTTTCTCCCGAGGCGCGCTCGTTCGAGGCAGCGCATGCCGACCCGCGCGTACTGGCGATCATGCTACCTGATGGCGGCGCCGTCTCCGCGCTCATCCGTTCGCGCGAGCAGGCGGGCGCGCGCACTGCGCTGGAATTCGGCGAGACCAATTCGCTGAGCAGCGGGCCGATCACGATCCTGATCGACGCTGCCATCGACGGCGCGACTGCGCACCGCGAGGCCGAGATCGAACTGCTTGGCGGTCCCAGCAAGCGCTGGCGGATCAGATCGTGGAACTGACGCCCTCGCCTTGAAGGGCATCAAGGCGTAGTCGCGTTGGCCCCATTGCTGGCGCCCGCCATGGCAAGGCCCCAAGGTGCGAACAGCCGCGCTGGTGCGGCGCTTTGCTGTGGCGCACCAGCGCGCAGCCGCACGCGACCCATGCCGGGCACAGCTGGTGCCAGCACATTCAGCGCCAGACCGCTCTCGCCGCGCGTGACGACCGGTCCGCTAGCGCCGCGCGCCGCATCCGCGGGCATGCGGTAAAACAAGTGCGCGCCGATCTGCGCGGTCATCTGCCCGGTCGACGCCCAATAGGGGTTCACGTAGTTTGCATGGTAATGCGTCGCACCGCGCACATGGTCCGGCGCGTAGCCGGCCAGCACCGAGACCGCCGTAGCCCGGGCCGCTTCGACGACCTCGCTCCTCAGCCGCCGCTGCAGCGAGCCATCGCAGGTAAAGGTGAACTGGCATCCGGTCCGCCGCGCCGAGCCATCGAACACCACGCCGCAGACCGTCTTGGGGAAACGAGGCTCGCGCAGGCGGTTGAGGATCACCTGGCCGACCGCTTCACGCCCCGCGAGCGGTTCATAGCCCGCTTCATAGGCAATCGCCGCCGTCATGCAGTCCAGCGCGCGCGACTGATCGGCTGCAGCCAGCAAGGGGCGCGTCGTGATCGTCGGCCTGATCGTGGCCGTGTCGGCGCCGCCGTTGTCCGGCGCGGCAGCGTTCTCGTCACCCCACGGTGCCGAAAACAGCGGCGATGCCATCCCGGTGGCAAAGGGGCGCGATCCGGCCGTATCCTGCGCCTGCGCCGGTGCAGCGATCAGCAGCAGCAGACCAAGCGCCATCCAGCCGAGCACGTTCAGCGTTCGCAGCGGTATCAAGGCGCGTGACAATCCAGAATCGGCCATCAAACCCTCCCTGATCCGCTCATAGTCTGACATTGTTTCACCCGATTGACACAATCGTGGGCGATGGGCCGCTAGGAACGGTATCGCAGCATGGAAGGTTTGTCACACATGGGTTCGGGTCGCATCGGGCTGCTCGCTCTGCTTTTCGCGGCCTTCGGGGTCTCTACCTCCGCATCCCCGGCCCAGGCCGCGAAGCTGCTGCCGTCCCGGATCTTCACCTGCGACATTGGCCATGTGGTGAATTTCGATGCGAGCAAGCGGCAGACCCCGACCGACCTGAAGTTCGATACGCGGCACCGGTTTGTGTTCACGCTCGCCGGTGGCCCCGCGCGCACGGCCCCGCCGCCGGAACCCGGCGACAAGCCCGAAAAAGTGAACCCCGTCTCGCGCATAGTGTCCGATCCGGATCGCATTGCGCCCCAGCATCGCGCCCAGTTCGATCAGGTGGTGGATTACTGGCCAGATCGCATCGAACTGATGGGCATGATCAAAGGCGATCTGCGCAACGCGATCGTGATCGACAGCTACGATGCCGCAGCCGGCACCGCCAACCTGTTCATGCTGCGCGCAACAGAACTGACGCACTTCGAACAGGGCCACATCTATCAGGGCTCCTGCCGCGTCACCCTGCGCGCTCCCGTCAGCCGCACGACCTGAATTTGCCCCGAAGCCTTTCGTTCAAGCGCTAAGCCTCGCGCGCCAGCCTGCGCAGGGTCTGGGGCGGCTGGCCATATTGGCGCATGAAGGCCTCGCGCATGCGGCGGATGTCGACGAAGCCGCACTCCCGGGCGATCTGGTCCATCGGATGGCGCGTCTCCTCCAGCATGAGCCGCGCTGCCTCGAGCCGCATCTGCTCGACCGCCTTGGCCGGGGTCTGGCCGGTCTCGGCGCGGAACGCACGCGCAAACTGGCGCGGGGAAAGCGCGGCGACTTCGGCCAGTTCCTCCACCGTCAGCGGGTTGGCGAGGTGCGCCTTCGCAAAGATCAATGCCTTCTGGATGCGGTCGCTGCTGGGGGCGAGCTCAAGCAGTTCGGAATGCTGCGACTGCCCCCCGGCGCGGCGGTGATGCATCACGAGGCGGCGCGCCACGGAACCGGCCACTTCCCGGCCAAGATCCTTCTCGATGAGCGCCACGGCAAGGTCGAGGCCAGCAGTCAGGCCAGCTGAGGTCCACACTGCGCCTTCGTTGATGAAGATGCGGTCATCCTCGACGCGGACTTCCGGAAAATCCTCGCGCATCCGGCGGGCATAATTCCAATGAGTGGTCGCGCGGCGCCCATCAAGCAGGCCCATCTGGCCAAGGAGGAAAGCGCCGGTGCAAAGCCCGGCGACACGGCGCGATGCGCGGGCCATTGCGCGCAGCGTTTCCAGCGCGGCCTCTTCCTGCCGAGGCGGAGGCACCAGGCCCGCGAGCAGCAGCAGCGTATCGACCTGCCCCACATCGGCGAGCGCCACGGTAGGCACGGAAAACCCGCTTGAGGACTGGACCGGACCGCCGCTCACCGAAGCAATCGAGAGCGTGTAGCAGGGCTCGCGCTGCACCACATTGGCCAGTTCAAAGGCCGCCTGCACACCAAGCGCAAGGAACTGGAAGCCCGGTGTGAGCACCATCGAAACGTGTGGCATGCGGCCTCCAGACGGTATGTCCTGAAAACGTAATTTCTACGTCATATCAGTCATTGGTGGATCGGTCCATAAGGTCTGTGTCGAGAGCGATGGCGCTCTCCCCGATCAGACCAAGGACACGAACCATGACCAACAGCACCAAGGGAACCGCTCTCATCACCGGCGCATCGACCGGGATCGGCGCGATCTATGCCGACCGCCTCGCCGCCCGCGGCTACGATCTCATCCTCGTCGCCCGCACCAAGGACAAGCTCCAGGCCCTCGCCGCGCAAATCTCGGACAAGACCGGCCGCTCGGTCGAAGTGCTCGCTGCCGATCTTGGCAACGCCGCCGATCTTGCCCGCGTCGAGCAAGTGCTGCGCGAAGATGCCAGCGTGACCGCGCTGGTCAACAACGCCGGCACCGGCACGCACACCACCCTGCTCGAAAGCGATGTCGAGAAGATGGCCGCGATGGTCCAGCTCAACGTCACCGCGCTGATGCGGCTGACGTATGCGGCGGTCCCCGGCTTCGTGGCGCGCGGTGGCGGCACGGTGATCAACATCGCCTCGATCGTCGCGATTGCCCCCGAGCTGCTCAACGGCGTCTATGGCGGCACCAAGGCCTTCGTGCAGGCTTTCACCACCTCGCTGAACCACGAACTGGCGGACAAGGGCATCCGCGCGCAGGCCGTGCTGCCGGGCGCTACCCGCACCGACTTCTGGGCGCTTGGCGGACTGCCGGTGGAACACCTGCCGAGCGAGATCGTGATGGACGCCGAGGACATGGTCGATGCCGCCCTCGCCGGGCTCGATCAGGGCGAGACCGCAACGATCCCCGCGCTGCGCGATATCGAATTGTGGACCGCCTTCGAGGCTGCCCGCGCCGCGCTCGGCCCGCAGCTGTCCGCCACCCGTCCGGCACCGCGCTTCAACGTCGCACGTTGATCCCTCCCCCATCCTCTCCCGATACAAGGACCAATCCGATGAAACTCTCCGGCAACACCATCTTCATCACCGGCGGCACCAGCGGCATCGGCCGCGGCCTCGCCGAAGCGCTCCACAAGCTGGGCAATCAGGTGATCATCTCGGGCCGCCGCACCGCGCTGCTCGATGAAGTGACCGCCGCCAACCCGGGCATGGCCTCGATCCAGCTCGACGTCACCAGCCTCGAGAGCATCCAGACCGCGGCGCAGGACCTGATCGCGCGCTTTCCGGACCTCAACGTCGTGTTCAACAACGCCGGCTTCATGCCCTTCGACGACGTGGGCGGCCCGGTAGACGACGCGGTGGCACAGGATCTCATCACCACCAACCTGCTCGGGCCGATCCGCGTCACCTCGGCGCTGATCGAGCACCTCAAGACCAAGGCCGAGGCGACGGTGCTCTACACCACCAGCGTGCTCGCCTACGTGCCGATCGCCAGCAACGCGATCTATTCGGCAACCAAGGCGGCGCTCCATTCCTACGCGCTTTCGCAGCGGTTCCAGCTGCGCGGCACCGGCGTGCGGGTGCAGGAAATCGCCCCACCGTGGGTCGATACCGACCTGATCTACAAGAGCGGCGATCCCCGCGCGATGCCGCTGCCCGATTTCATCGAGCAGACCCTCGCGGCGCTCGCCACCGATGCGCCGGAAGTGATTGTCGAGGGCATCCGGGCGATGCGCGACAATCCGGGCGCCAACGAGCACGCACTGTTCGAGGCCTTCAACCAGAGCCTCGTCGAAAACCCGATCCCGACCGGCGCCTGAACTGACGCTGTGCGGCCGCAAGGCCGCACAGCGTTCCACTTGGTAGAGCGCACATGATCCATCCTGCGCTGGCCGCTACCCCGCTTGCCTTGCCAGCGCAGCAATCAACCGTAGCAATCAGCCGACATCACCACGACTTCGCCCAGACGGCGCTTGCCAGCCCCCAGATACTCGGCCCGAATGGTCGCTCCGCCTTGCAGCAGAGGCACAAAGGCCCGGCGTGTGCAGATCGCCTTGGTCGCGGCAGTCTTGGTGTAGTCCGAGAAGCCGCCAGTACCGCTCGGTACGGCAGCGGTGAGGACCAGTTCGTTGCCTGACGCGGTGAACTCCGAAATCACGCTGCCATCATCAAGCTCGTGCGGGCGCTGCATATAGAGCGCGGTCTTGGCGATCAGGGCGTTGAGGCCAGGCTGGGCAGCTGCAGGCTGCACGGCAGCCGCCTTGGCGGCAGCGAGCCCTGTGGTTTGCCCTGAAGGCTGAAGCGGCGCTTGCGCAACGAAGGCCGGTGGCGGCGGCGCGGCCGGCTGGGCAGGCGCTGCGCGATCCACAATTGGCGCGACGGTCGGCACGATGGCCGTAAAGGCAGGCGCTGGCGTGCCGGGCTTGGCCAATTGAAACGCAAACGGATACTGCTCGCCGTTCCAGTTCACCACGATGGAAACCCGCTCCGGCCGCTTCGTTGAGCTGACCTTCTGCAGCACGATCTTGCCGGCATAGCTCTGGCCAGGGTCGAGCGTGGTGGTCTGGATCACGGTATCGCCCAGCGCCTCACGCGTCTTGTCGAGATTGCTCTGAATCACGGCGATGCTGTAGCCAGTGCCGGCGGCGATCGCCGTCGCCTGAAGCTGCCCGATTGCGCTCGGCGCGCTGTAGCTGCTGTAGAAGCTCCCATACCGGGAGTGATACGATCCGTAGTAGGTATCACGCTGGCTCGCTGCGGCACCGGCGGCAAGGCCGCCAAGCACGCCGATACCAATCTGTTTCCACAGCGCCCGACTTTTTGCCTTGCCGATGAGCTGGTCGACCGAGAAGACTGCGAGCGACTGTTCACCCGCCTGAACCACGAGGTTTTCGATCCCGAAGTTTGCAGGGCTTCTGCCCGCATTGAACACGGCGATGCTGAACGCAAGGCTGCCATGATCCATGGGCAGCGGCCTGATCTGCACGCTCCCCTGCTGCATTTGCAGATCAAGCGTCGGAACGCCGCGATCATAGCGCAAGGTCTCCGCCCCCACCTGCACGGGCTGAACCAACGGGGTATCAGCGAGAGCGGCGACAGGCATCAGAAACGCCGCAACGACGCATGTCGCCTTCGAAAATGGGATAGTCATCAAGTCCCCCTAAGTGATTGAAAATCAATAGGGGATCGAAGTTTAGGCGATCCGAAAAAGTAGGGTTAAATTTCTACGATTGAGCCGAGACCTTCGAAATAACCCGGACTTTTTACCTATATGGCATGTAGTTTTCGAAAAATTCCCCGCCTTCTCGAAATTAAAGAATTTTTATCAGGAAATTTTCAAGAAAACTTGGCCGCTATACATCTAAAATTTGATATTATATTTGAAAGTCCGGCACTTAGCTCTATTCCAGCATTAACTATTGCGACCAAGAGAAAAACGCCAGACCTTCGCAGGCCAAGGTTAGCTAGCAGCCCACTATCGGCCAGCCTCAAATGCCGATTTGCAAAGGCCCTGGGGTCACGCCACACGCAAATCAGTACGAAATGATGTCCGAGAAGAACGTAGGAATAAGCCCAGGCCTGCTCGACCCGTTGGGCTTTTTGACGATCTCTGGAGAACGGCTGGTGGTGGACAGGGCTAGATTCGAACTAGCGTACGCTTGCGCGGGCAGATTTACAGTCTGCTGCCTTTAACCACTCGGCCACCTGTCCACACCAGATTTGCCGGTCCGGGAGCGAGCCCCCGATTGTGCGCCTCGCTTCGTTGAAAAAGCTGGGCTCCGGCCGAGTGAGGCGCCCCTTTGGCGAAGCGCTGCGCACCTGTCAACAGCCTTGCCTGTCAATGGGGCGGCTGGCATGGGCCGCGAGGTAATTTTGTGAAGCATGGAAAGTACGGCAATGGCCAAGCGCGATGAGAATGGTGGACGCAGCAAGCCGATGCGGGGGCGCGCAGGGCGCATGCAAGGCGGACGCGGGTCGGGACGGGCCTCCACCGGGGCGGTGCGGCTATGGGGCCGCCACGCGGTCGAAGCAGCGCTGACGAACCCGGCGCGCACGGCGAAGAAGCTGTGGGGCACGCGTGAGGCGATCCAGGCCATGCTCGACGATCACGATGCCGAACTGCCCGCCTCGCTCCCGGTCGAATACGCGCAGGCCGCCGATCTTGGCCGCCTCGTCGCGCGCGATGCACCGCACCAGGGCCTCGTGCTCGATTGCCTTACGCTCGACGACGTCGCCCTTCCCGATGTGCTGGAGGAGGCGGAAGGCCGCACCCTCGTCCTGCTCGATTCGGTCACCGATCCGCACAACGTGGGCGCAATCCTGCGCAGCTGCGCCGCGTTCGATGTGGCAGCGCTGATCACGCAGGACCGCCATGCCCCGCCCGAATCCGGCACACTGGCCAAATCGGCATCGGGCGCGCTCGAAGTCGTGCCATGGGTGCGCGTCGTCAATCTCGCCCGCGCGCTCGAACTGATCGCCGAGTCTGGCTACTGGCGCATCGGGCTTGATGGCGAGGGCAGCGCGGTGTTTCCCTCCGCCGTCCCCGCCGGCCCGGTCGCGCTGGTGCTTGGCGCGGAAGGTGAAGGCCTCCGGCACAATGTCGCGCAGCACTGCGATGCCATTGCGCGGCTGCCAATTGCTTCCGCCGTGGAAAGCCTGAATGTTTCGAATGCGGCAGCAATTGCGCTCTATGCTGTGGCGACTCGGGGCGAGGTCGGCTGACGCAGCTGGCCCTCCCCCGCAGCAAAAGGGGGATGGGCCATGAAATCCAACCGCAGGATCGCCGCCGCACTGGGCGCCGCTGCCATGCTTCTCGTGCTCGCTGGCTGCATGGTGCTGCCCGGCAAGTTCGCCAGCGATCTCGCGCTGCGCCGGGACGGGACTTTCACGTTTCACTACAAGGGCGAGATCATTCTGGCCGCGCTCGCGCAGGGCAGCAAATCCGTCAAAGCGGATGCAATCCCGCCCGAGCCGTTCGAACAGCAGCCCTGCACCGATCCGCAGACCGATGAGACGCACGACTGCTCGGCGGCCGAAATCGCGCAGCAGCGCGCCAAGTGGAGCGACGAGCAGAAGGCGCGCAAGGCTGCCAAGGCCAACGAGGACGTGCAGAACCGCAAGATGATGCAGGCGTTCATGGGCGGCATCGATCCCGATGATCCCAAGGCCGCCGCCGCCTTCGCGCAGCGCCTTGCGCGGCAGGAAGGCTATGCTTCGGTGGTGAGCAAGGGCGGCGGCAAGTTCGAAGTGGACTATACCGCGAGCGGCCGGCTCGACCACGACTTCACCTTTCCGACCATCGAGCGGCTGCCAATGGTCATGCCGTTCGTCTCGCTGATCCGCCGCGCCGATGGCAGCGTGCGCGTCGATGCGCCCGCTTTCAGCACCGCGGCGGCCAATCCGGTAATGCCGGGGCTCGGCGCGATGGCAGGGGCGATGAGCGGCATGAAGGACGCCTCCCAGCCCGGCGCGAAGCCTGGCGGGGACGGGCCGCCGATTGCCGAGGGCACCTTCACGGTGCGCACCGATGGCCAGATCATGGCCAACAACACCGATGAAGGCCCGCAGGCCGATGGCGCAGGCGGCCTCCAGCGGCTTGACTGGAAGGTCGATGCGCGGACCGCCGCAGCGCCCACCGCACTGATCAAGCTGAAGTAATCCCTCCAGAGGGGCAAAACCAAAAACGCCGCTCCGGCATGTCCGGCGCGGCGTTTTTGGTGCGGTTCGCGCGTGGCCGGTCAGGTCCCGCGCAAATGCCGTTTGCTGCCTTAGTTGACGGCGTCCTTCAGGCCCTTGCCAGCCTTGAACTTGGGCTGGGCCGAAGCCTTGATCGACATCGGTTCGCCGGTGCGCGGATTGCGACCGGTCGAGGCCTTGCGCTTGGCAACCGAGAACGTACCGAACCCGACGAGACGCACTTCATCACCCTTGGCCAGCGCCGAGGTCACGCTGTCGAAAACGGCTTCGACCGCCTTCGTTGCATCACCTTTCGAGAGACCGCTTGCATCGGCCACAGCGCTGATCAGATCGTTCTTGTTCATTGCGAAACCCCCATTGGTTTTTATGCAAACACCGGTTGCCTGAATCAAAATTCGGGTGGCAGGAAGAGAGCCGAGAAAGAATTCGCTGTCAAAGCGAAAAACGCCCGGAATCGCCGAATAAGCGGCGGAATCCGGCGCTTTCCAGTCAAGCCGATCTGTCCCTTACCGCCCAAAGGTGCAGGGGGTTGGCGCAAAGGTTAATGCTGCAACGCGGGGGTGCAGCATGACGGATCATGCTGCACCGCAATAGACTTGCGTTTAGTGCGCCGTCGGCACTGTCGCTGCGCCGCTCAGGGCAGGTGCCGGACCTGCCGCCATTTCGTCGGCTTCGGTCCACTCGATCGCCTCGGTCGGCGCCACCAGCGCAAGCGCCAGCACTTCGTCGACATGGCTCACGGGGACGATTTCCAGACCCTCGCGGATGTTCGCGGGGATCTCGGCCAGATCCTTGCGATTCTCCTCAGGGATCAGCACCGTCTTGATGCCGCCGCGCAGCGCCGCCAGCAGCTTTTCCTTGAGACCGCCGATCGGCAGCACGCGGCCCCGCAGCGTGACTTCGCCGGTCATCGCCACATCGGCACGGACCGGAATGCCGGTCAGCGTCGAGACCATTGCCGTCACCATGCCCACACCCGCGCTCGGCCCGTCCTTGGGAACAGCGCCTTCGGGCAAGTGGATGTGCAGATCCTTGCGGTTGAAGATCGAAGGCTTGATCCCGTACTGCGGCCCGCGCGCCTTGACGAAACTGAACGCCATCTGGACGCTTTCGCTCATCACTTCGCCGAGCTTGCCGGTGGTCTTGACCGCACCCTTGCCGGGCACCGTCACGCTTTCGATCGTCAGCAGCTCGCCGCCGACTTCGGTCCAGGCCAGACCCGTCACCGCGCCGACCTGGTTTTCCTCGTCGGAGACGCCGTGGCGGAACTTGCGCACACCGGCGAAGTCCGCGAGGTTTTCCGGCGTGACGATGACAGCGGTTTCCTTCTTCTCGAGGATCCGCCGCAGCGCCTTGCGCGCCAGCCGCGCGATCTCGCGCTCCAGCGTGCGGACGCCCGCCTCACGGGTGTAGTAGCGGATCAGGTCACGCAGCGCAGCCTGCTCCAGCGTGAACTCGCCGTCCTTCAGCCCGTGCGCTTCGATCTGCTTGGCAATCAGGTGGCGCTCGGCGATCTCAACCTTCTCGTCCTCGGTGTAGCCCTCAAGCCGGATGATCTCCATGCGGTCGAGCAGCGCCTGCGGCAGATTGAGGCTGTTTGCAGTGCACACAAACATCACGTCCGAGAGGTCGATATCGAGCTCGAGGTAATGATCCTGGAACTTCGCATTCTGTTCCGGATCGAGCACCTCGAGCAGCGCCGAAGCGGGATCGCCGCGGAAGTCCTGACCCAGCTTGTCGATCTCATCGAGCAGGAACAGCGGGTTCGACGTGCCGGTCTTCTTCAGATTCGTCACGATCTTGCCCGGCAGCGAGCCGATGTAGGTGCGCCGGTGGCCGCGAATCTCAGCCTCGTCGCGCACGCCGCCCAGCGACTGGCGCACGAACTGGCGGCCGGTCGCCTTGGCGATCGACTTGCCCAGCGAGGTCTTGCCCACCCCCGGCGGGCCGACGAGGCACAGGATCGGCCCCTTCAGCTTGTTGGTGCGCGCCTGCACGGCGAGATACTCGATGATGCGGTCCTTGACCTTGTCGAGCGCATAGTGATCGGCATCGAGCACGGCCTGCGCCGCCGCGATATCCTTCTTGAGCTTCGACTTCTTGCCCCAGGGCAGGCCCAGCAGCACATCGAGGTAATTGCGGATGACGGTCGCCTCAGCGCTCATCGGCTGCATCGTGCGCAGCTTCTTGAGCTCGGCGGTCGCCTTGGCGCGCGCCTCCTTGGAAAGCTTGAGCGTCTCGATCTTCTCGGCCAGTTCGGCGAGCTCGTTGCCCTCGCCGTCATCGCCGCCGCCCAGCTCGGACTGGATCGCCTTGAGCTGTTCGTTGAGGTAATACTCGCGCTGCGTCTTTTCCATCTGGCGCTTCACGCGGCCACGGATCTTGCGCTCCACCTGCAGCACGCCAAGCTCGCCCTCCATGAAGGAAAGCACCATCTCGAGCCGCTTGAGCGGATCGGCCTCGGCCAGCACAGCCTGCTTTTCCGCCACGCGCGCGGCGAGGTTCGCGGCAACCGCATCGGCGAGCTTGCCGGCATCGTCGATATCGCCCAGCTGCGAGCCCGCATCCTGCGGCAGCTTCTTGGAAAGCTTGGCATATTCGCCGAACTGTTCGACCACCGAGCGCATCATGCCGGCGATCTCGGCACCGGATACCTCGTTCGGCTCGACCACTTCGACGTCGGCCAGGACGAGCTCGCCTTCATTCGCAGTCTCGGTCGTCAGCGCCTTCAGTTCGGCGCGCTGCTGGCCTTCGACGAGCACGCGCACGGTGCCATCGGGCAGCTTGAGCAGCTGGAGCACGGTGGCGACCACGCCAGTATCATAAAGGTCATCGCGGTCGGGATCGTCGCAGCCCGGATCGAGCTGGGCGAGCAGGAAGATTTCCTTGGAACCCGCCATTGCGACTTCGAGCGCCGAGACCGACTTTTCGCGGCCGACGAACAGCGGCACGACCATGCCGGGGAACACGACAATGTCGCGCAGCGGAAGCAGGGGATACTGAGCCATATTCATTTATTCCATTGATCCGGCCGCTAGGGGAAAGGACGGCAGGTTCTCTTGAATATGAATATGGGAGCCCGACCCTCTGCCCGCAATGGCCCAATGTGCCGCGATTGTGGAGTACGCCGTCCCGCTGCCTGGAACGCAGCCGCACTGGTGCAAAGTAACCCGGATCAGGGCGTGGGCTGCACCACCGGCTGCGAAACGAACACCGGGGGCGGCGGCGGCGGAGGCGGCGAAGCGGGTGGGGCCGGCGGCGCGGGCGGTGCGGGCTCGGCAACAGGGGCAGCGGCCTGGTCCGGCGCCGCAGCCGCATCCGCTGCCTTGTCCTCCTGCTCGATCACGCGCTTCTCGGCTGCGGAGACTGGATCAGCCGCAGCGCCGATGGGCCGCGCGAATGGGCCATAACGGGTCTGCCCCTTCACCAGCGGCCCGCGCCCGTGCAGCGCCTCGATCTGGTCGAAGCGCGATTGCAGGTAGACGCGGCGGTAGGTCGAATAAGGATCCGCAGAATTGCGCAGGCGCTTGAAGTCCTCGTCCGCCTCGTTGCGATAATCGAGCGCATCAATCGTGCTCATCGGCAGGGCATACCACGGCTTGTTGAACGGCGTGCCCACGGCGAGCGGCACTGCCAGCCGGTCGGCGATCAGGCCGACCAGATCGCGCACCGTTGTCGGGCCGACCAGCGGCAAAAACAGGTAAGGCCCCGGCCCCACGCCATAATAGCCCAGCACGTTGGCAAGGCCGTTCTGGCGATAGGGCAGGTTGAACGGCTTGCTGCGCGCCACGTCGATCGTGCCGCCAAGGCCAATGGTCGAATTGATGCCGAACCGGCCCACCGTCTCGAACGCCTTCCCGGGCTTCAGTTCCAGCACATAGGCCGCCGCCACCACCGGTTCGCGCACGTTGCGGATGAAATTGCGCAGCGCCATGCGCAGCGGGCGCGGCACGGCCTTCTGATAGCCGTTCGCCACCGGGGCGACGAACAAGTCGTCTGCCTTCTGGAGCACTTCGTAGCTCGTCTCGTTCGCCTTCGCGAGGGGGTCCTCCGGCGGCGCCTTCACCGAACCCGAGACGACGATCTCGCCCGCCAGCGGCGGCAGCGGCTCCTTGGCCGGCTTCGCAGGCGTGCCAACCTCTTCAGCGGGCGTGGTCTGGATCGGCGCCGGGGCCGAGGCCGGGGCCGCGCCATCGGCAGGCGGAGCACTGGCCAGGGCGGCCGCGGCAAGCAGGGAAAGTGTGCTCAGGGGGAGAAGCCTTCATGAGGCGAGCCGACATAAGCCGGTCACCCGTTCAAATTATGTGACAGATATATAGCGCTTGTGACGCCTCTGCGCCAGCCCACCCGGCGCGCATGCCGCGCCAGAACGCCCGCTCAGAACGGCAGTTTGAAGCCCGGAGGAATGCCTGCTGCCATCTGCACCTTCTGCATTTCCTCGGCCGCGGCGGCATCGGCGCGCTGGCGGCAATCGTTGAACGCGGCGGCAATCAGGTCTTCGAGAATGCCCTTCTCGGCCTTCTCCATCAGGCTGTCGTCAATCGCCACGCCGATCACGCGGCCCTTGGCCGAAGCCTTGACCTTGACGAGGCCACCACCGGCGACACCCTCAACCTCGATCTGGTCGAGCTTGCCTTGCGCGTCCTCCATCTGCTTCTGGATGGTCTGGGCGGCGGCCTGCGCGGCCTGGATCATCTCTTCCATCGACTTCATGCGCGTTTACTCCAGGATTTTCGTGTCGGCGCCGATATAGCGCTCTCGTCGATCATTTCAGCCCCCGGAAACGCCGCAAATGCAGCGCGCACCAAGGGGTCCTCACGCAGCGCCGCATCTGCGCGGGCTGCCGCCTCGGCGCGGGCTTCCTCGAGGCTCGGCGCCGCGCTCGCCAGATCATCGCTGCGCTCGACTTGCCAGTGCCCGCCGGTCGCGCCTTCAAGGCCGCGGCGCATGTCCGCCGTCGGATCGCCCGGAATGCCGGGCGCCAGGGCATAAACCAGGTGGCCCGCCTTCAGCGAAACGATGCGCACCGACAGCCGCATCGCCGATCCGATCAGCGGCGAGATCTGCTCGACCTGTTCGACGAGGTGCTCCCACTGCGCGAGCACCATCTCCGCGCTGGGCGGTGGCGCAGCCACGGGCGCCGCAGTACCCGTCGGTGCGGCCATCTGCATAGCAGGGGGATTGGCCGCGAAGGCTTCCAGCTGCTTGATGAGGCCGCCCGGATCGGGAAGCTCCGCCGCGTGCATGACCCTGAGCAGCGCCATCTGCGCCGCCACCAGCGGATCGGGCGCGCCGCGCACTTCCTCATAGCCTCTCAGCAGCAGCTGCCAGAGGCGGTGCAGCGCGCCCGCGCCCAGCTTCTTCGCCCAGCCCTCCAGCGCCTCGCGCTCCTCGGCCGAACGCGCATCGGCAGCGCCGGAAATCTGCGTCACCGTCACCTTGTGGACGAGATCGAGCTGCGCCCGCATCATCGCGGTGGGTTCGATGCCGAGCGCGAACTGGCTCGCCACTTCCTCCAGCACACCGTCGCCCTTGCCGCCGATCACTGCGCCAAACAGGCGGCGCTGCATGGTCTTGTCGGCGAGGCCCAGCATCTCGCGGACCTGTTCGGCAGTTACGGCACCTCCTCCCGCCATATCGGCATGGCTGATCGCCTGATCGAGGATCGAGAGCCCATCACGCACCGAGCCTTCCGCCGCCGCCGCGATCATGGCGAGCGCTTCATCCTCGGCCTGAACCGCTTCCGCCTCGCAGACCTTGCCGAAATGCGCGGCCAGCACCGGTGTCTGGATGCGGCGCAAATCAAACCGCTGGCAGCGCGACAGCACCGTCACCGGCAGCTTGTCGACTTCGGTCGTCGCGAAGAGGAACTTCACATGGCCCGGCGGCTCTTCCAGCGTCTTGAGCAGCGCGTTGAACGCGTTGCGGCTGAGCATGTGGACTTCGTCGATGATGTAGATCTTGTAGCGCGCCGAAACCGCCGCATAGCGCACCGCCTCGATGATCTCGCGCACGTCGTCGACGCCGGTATGGCTCGCCGCGTCCATTTCGATCACGTCGATGTGCCGCCCCTCGGCAATCGCAACACAGGGCTCGCAGACCCCGCACGGATCGATCGTCGGCTCGCCCTGCCCGTCCGGCCCGATGCAATTCAGCGCCTTGGCGATGAGCCGCGCGGTCGATGTCTTGCCCACCCCGCGCACGCCCGTCATCAGGAACGCATGCGCCAGCCGCCCGCGCCGGATCGCATTGCCCAGCGTCTGGACCATCGCGTCCTGCCCGATCAGCTCGGCAAAAGTCTGCGGGCGATATTTGCGCGCGAGCACACGGTAAGGCTGGCCGGAAGGGGTCGGCGCCGCGACTACCGGTGCAGCGCGCGGCTCCGGCACGGCAGCCGCCGGATCGCCGAACAACGCGTTCTGCCCGGCCGCCTCAAGCTCCGCAGCCGAGGGCGCGTCGTCTTCAGGCTCATGCGCCGCAGGATCGCCAAACATGTCGGTGGAATCGGCCATGCACCCTGATTAGGCCAGCCCGCGCCAATTGTCGAAGCCCCCTGCCCAACTGGCCGGGGATTGCCCCGGTAACACGCACACGGCGCCCGCGAGGTTAAGCGACTGATATATAGGGGATTGAAGGAGCCGGGCGACCCGCCGCACATCGTTGTGGCTGCTTCCTTCCGGACCTGACCAGGTTGGCGACAGCTAACGTCCGCCCGACTCCCGCGGCGCATATGGCGTGGGGTGAGCGAAAATGCAATCCTCCCTGGATCCTCTCCATTTTTGCGAAGCACAAATGGGGAGATGGCCCGCGAAGCGGGTCGGAGGGTTTCTTCCTACCGGAAGTTATCCGCGTAGCTCTGCAGCTTGAGGCGCTTCGGCGGCACCGGGCTGACATGCACGGCAATGCCGTACTTGTCGGCATAGGCCTTGGCTTCATCCGCCGAAGCGAACGTCAGCACGACCTGCACTTGCGTATCGCCCGAACCGGCCCAGCCCATCAGCGGATCAGGGCGCCGCGCCTCGGCCGGAGCGAACTCAAGCACCCACTGATCGGTGCGCGACTTGCCCGATTGCATGGCATTCTTCGGGCGCTGGTAGATGCGTGCAGTCATAGCCGCCCCATGCCCACGAATCGGCTGTGAAATCAAGTGCGCGATGGCCCGGACTGCAGGTCTTGCGACCGTCACCGTTTCCCCGCCACGAACGCGTTCTTCGTCCGCAAACTCGCCTCTTCCTCCCACGGCGCCTCTGGCCAGCGGTGCTTGGGATAGCGCCCCTTCATGTCCTTCACGACATCGCGCCATGATCCGCGCCAGAACCCCGGCAGGTCCGCCGTGGTCTGGATCGGCTTCTGCCCCGGCGAGGTGAGCGAAAGCAGCAAGGGCCGAGCCAGACCACTTTGCGGATCGCCGACCGTGGGATGCCGGTCTAGCCCGAACAGCGCCTGCACCCTGAGTTCCACCATCGGCCCGCCCTCATGCGCGTAATCGATCGCGTGGCTCGTCCCGGCGGGCGAAGTGAACTCCGCCGGTGCGAGCCGATCAAGCGCAGCGCGCCCGTTCCAGTCGAGCCGGTTCAGCAGCGCCTCGTGCAGCTTGCCTGCCCCGATCTGAAAATCGCGCCGACCGGCGAGCAGTGGCCCCAGCCAATCCTCGGCCTCGGCCAGCAGCACCTCGTCGGCAAGGACCGCAAGCCCAGCGTAACGCGCCCGCTCGATCAGCGCCAAGGCCTTGTCCCCCAGCGGCAGCAGGCTGAGTCCTTCGGCGCGCAGTCGCTCGAGCAGGAGGGCCTCCACGGCCTCCGCCGGCGGCGCAGGATCGGGCACGCGCGCCAGCACGATGGCTCCCAGCCGCCGCTCCAGCCGCGCCTCGACGCGGCGCTCGGCGGCGTTCCAGTTCAGCGCATGGCACGCCTCGATCCGGTGCGCGAGGTGACGGGTGACATCCGCTTCTTCCAGCGCCAGCGCCGCCGTGATCCGCGCGCCCTTGGCCTCGCCCTGCGCATCGCCGATCACCAGCCACGGCGCCCGGACCAGCGAGCTCGCCGGATCGAGCCGGTACCCGCGCCCGCCCGAAGCCAGCCATTCCTCCCCGCTCGAGCCACGCGCCCGTGCGATGCGGTCCGGGAAGGCTTCGGCGAGGAGCACGCCGAGCGGCAAGGTAGCGTTTGATGCTTCGACAAGCTCAGCATGAGCGGTGTTGGTAGTATCCAAACCTTTGACCCGCTCGCCCTGAGCCTGTCGAAGGGCGCTCAGCGCAAGACCAGCCCAGCGCTCCGCCAGCTTGCGCGAAGCCTCCGCCCGCCCGCCGCGTTCGCGCGCCCAGCGCTCCAGCCGCACGGCAAGATCCTCGCCGCGCCCGCCCAGCCCGCGCTCCTGCAACAACAGCGCCAGCCGCGCTGCCGCCTCCGCCTGTCCGCGCGCCGCTGCGAACAGCAGCATGTGCGCGAGCGCAGGCTCCATCGGCAGCGCGGCCATCGCCCGCCCATGCGCCGTGATGTGCCCCGCTGCATCGAGCGCACCCAGCGCCGCCAGAGCCCCCCGCGCCGCCGCCATGGCCGCTGCCGGAGGCGGATCGATCCACGCCATCGCCGCCGGCCCGTCTCCTGCTATTGGCGCGCCCCATTGCGCCAAAGTCAGCGCCAGCGGCGTCAGATCGCTCGTCAGGATTTCCGGCGGATCGAACGCCTCGCGCCCCGGATGCGCCGCCTCTTCCCACAAGCGATAGGCCACGCCCGGCCCCTGCCGCGCCGCACGGCCAGCGCGCTGCGCTGCCGAGGCCTGGCTCGCCCGCACCGTCACCAGCCGCGAAACGCCCGCCGCCTTGTCGAACTCGGACCGGCGCGAAAGCCCCGCATCGACCACGATCCGCACGCCATCCAGCGTAAGCGACGTCTCGGCAATGCTGGTCGCCAGCACCACGCGCCGACGGCCATCGGGATCGCGCCGGATCGCCGCGCGCTGGCCTGCGGGTTCGACTTGCCCATGCAGCGGCAGCACCAGCGCCCCCGGCAGCCGCTCGGCCAGCAGGTCCCCGCACCGTTCGATCTGCGCAACGCCGGGCAGGAACGCGAGAATATCGCCCTCCTCCTCGCCCCACGCCTGCACCACCGCGCTCGCCACCGCCTGTTCGGGCTTCAGATCGGGCCGCGAGCCCAGCCAGCGGATCGCCAGCGGATGCGCCTTGCCCTCGCTCTCCACCACCGGGCAATTCCCCAGCAGCCGCGCGAACCGGGCGCCATCCAATGTGGCAGACATCACCAGCAGCCGCAGATCATCGCGCAGCACGCTCTGCGCCTCGACGCTGAGCGCCAGCGCCAGATCGCTGCCCAGCCCGCGCTCATGGGCTTCGTCGAACAGCACCGCCGAAATGCCGTCCAGTTCCGGATCGGCCAGCAGCGCCGAGACGAAGATCGCCTCGGTCATCACCACGATCCGCGTGCGTGCCGAACGCTTGGCATCGAGCCGGGTGACATAGCCCACGGTCTCACCCGCAGCCTCGCCCAGCAGCTCCGCCATCCGCTCCGCCGCCGCGCGCGCCGCCACGCGCCGGGGTGAGAGCACGATAACCTGCCCTGTGCACCACGGCTCGCGGATCAGCGCGGGCGCCACTGCGGTCGTCTTGCCGGCACCCGGCGGCGCAATCAGTACGGCCGAGGGACTGGCGCGCAGGGCCTCCAGCAACTGTGGCAAAATGGCATGGATCGGAAGGTCACTCACATCCGCTGCCCTAAGCACCCTCTGCGGCCCCTGCAATCCATGCTAGGCCGCGCCGCATGAGGACCAGCCTCGAAATCCTCATCGCGCTCCTCACCAGCATTCTCGCCGGGGGCGCGGTCGTTGCCGCATTGATCGCCGTGGCTGCGCTGCTGGCTGCCAGCGCCGTATGGTGGCTGATCGGCAAGCGTTCCTGAGCCGCCAACACATTCAATAGCACCCCTCGCGCTTGACCGGCCTGCCACGCCGCGCCACCTTGCCCAAAACCTCTGGGAGCAGATCACACATGCAACACCGCCGCCTCGGCACATCACCTATCGTCGTTTCCGATATCTGCATGGGGACGATGACCTTCGGCAGCCAGGCCGATGAAGCGACAAGCTTGCGCATCCTCGACATGAGCTACGATGCCGGCATCAATTTCTACGATACCGCAGAAGGCTACCCCGTCCCGCCCGACGTGAAGTGGGTCGGCCGCACCGAAGAAATCGTCGGCAAGTGGCTGAAAACCAAGCCGCGCGATGCCGTGATTATCGCCACCAAGGTCTCCGGCCCCAGCCACGTCTGGTTCAAGAGCCCCAAGCGCAACGGCATGACCGCGCTTGATCGCCACAACATCATCAAGGCCGTGGAGGAGAGCCTCCAGAAGCTCGGCACCGATTACATCGACCTCTACCAGACCCACTGGCCCGATCATGACACGGCCTATGAAGAAACCATGGAAACGCTCGACGAACTGGTCCGCGCCGGCAAGGTGCGCATCCTCGGCTGCTCGAACGAGACCTCGTGGGGCCTGATGAAATCGATCGAGGCAGCGAAGGCCGTTGGTGCCGCGCGCTATCAGACGATCCAGAACAACTTCAGCCTCAACAACCGCCGCTTCGAGGATGAACTGGCGCAAGTCTGCCGCAAGGAAGGCGTCTCCCTCATTCCCTACTCGCCCATCGGCGGCGGCGTGCTCGCCTGCAAGTACAGCGGCGGCGCCCGTCCGGATGGCGCGCGCTTCTCGAAGTACCTCGAAATGGGCGGCCGTCAGGCCAGCATGGCGCGCCGCTTCGTCAACGAGAAGTCCATCGAATCCGCCGAACGCTTCGCCAAGATCGCTGCCGAGCACGGCCTCGATCCGGTGACGTTTGCGGTCGCCTGGTCAAAGCAGCACGATTTCGTCGCCTCGACCATCGTCGGCGTGACGACCGAAGAACAATGCGCCCCGATCTTCGCGGCGGCGGACGTCGTGCTTTCGGATGAAGCGATGAAGGCGGTCAACGCCGTCAGCCGCGAGATCATGTACCCGATGGGGTGAGAACCGGGACGCGAGAAACGTGGACAATACGCCTCCCGAAGCAGTCCCTACGCCGAAGTGGCTGAAACGTCTGCATTGGGTCGGCTATGCAACAACAGCGGTTGTCATTGCTGAGGTCGCTCTCTTCGCAGGCATGATTATCGAGGAGAAATATTCTGCACGGCGGCAGGATTGTGCTGCTATCTCAGACGATAAGGCCATCGCAATGGCACGCGAGGAAAAACGCGAGATGCTCAGTCGGTCGCGGAGATTCGAGCAGGAGGACTTCGCATCCGACACGGTCGAAAGCGTTGAGCGTGGTAAACCAGATGGTGCTCGTGTGGTGTTCAGAGGCAACAGCCACCGCACACTTGAAGCTCTGATCGATAGCGACTGCTACATCGGCTGGAGCGGAACGGGATAAGTCCCTAGCCCCTCAATACCGCCGCGCCACCGCAAATTCCGCCGCCTCGGTCATCGCCGCCTTGGCTGCGCTTGCCGGGAAGGCCGCAATCGCGTCGATGGCCCGCTGCGCATAATACCGCGCGCGTTCCCGCGTGGCATTCACGGCTTCATGCTTGCGGATCAGCTTCACGGCGTGCGCCAGATCGTCGTCGCTGTTGCGGTCTCCGGCAATCGCTTCCTGCCAGAACGTGCGTTCATCCGCCGATCCGCGCGCATAGGCGAGGATCACCGGCAGCGTCATCTTCCCTTCACGGAAGTCGTCGCCCTGGTCCTTGCCCATTTCGGAAGCGTCGGAATCGTAGTCGATGGCATCATCGGCCAGCTGGAATGCGATGCCGAGGTTGCGGCCATACGAATCGAGCGCAAGTTCGTCCGCCTCGCTGCGCTCCGCCACCACGGCGGCGATGCGGCAGGCGGCGGCAAACAGCGCGGCGGTCTTGGCATTGATGATCGCGAGGTAGCGTTCCTCGCTCGTCTCCACCTGCCGCTGCGCGACAAGCTGATCGACTTCGCCTTCCGCGATCACGGCCGACGCGTTCGAAAGGATCTTGAGCACCTTGAGGCTGCCGTCCTCCACCATCAGTTCGAAGCTGCGGCTGAACAGGAAATCGCCAACCAGCACAGTCGCCGGATTGCCATAGATGATGTTGGCGGCCTGCTTGCCGCGCCGCATGCCGGAGCCATCGACGACATCGTCATGCAGAAGGGTCGCGGTGTGGATGAACTCCACCGTCGCCGCCAGCTTGTAGTGGCGGCTGCCCCCATAGCCCAGCAGCGACGCGCTCGCGAGGGTGAGCATCGGGCGCATGCGCTTGCCGCCGCCCGCGATGAGGTGGCCAGCCAGCGCTGGGATCAGCGGGATGCGCGATTGCATCCGGCCAAGGATCACTTCGTTGACACTGTTCATGCCATCGGCCACGAGCGCCATGAGCGGCTGCAGCGACGGCTCGGCGCGGCGGGGGATCTGGTGGATGGTTGCGGTCATCGCCCGCCCGCTTGGCCTGCCCATAGTCGCTTGGCAAGATGCAAGTTGTGCCACTGTGGGCTTCCTGGCCCACACGGCGGGGCGGATGGACGGAGATTTGGGATGAGCGAAGACCCGGTGCTGGCAGGTTATCGCCAGTCCATCGACAATATCGACGCGGCGATGATCCATATCCTGGCCGAGCGATTCCGCATCACCCAGGCCGTCGGGGCCTACAAGGCGGCGCACCAGCTGCCGGCCAGCGACCCGGGCCGCGAGGAGCGCCAGATCGCCCGCCTGCGCGCGCTTGCCACGGATGCCAAGCTCGATCCGGAATTCAGCGAGAAGTTCCTGCGCTTCATCATCCAGGAAGTGATCCGCCATCACGAGCAGGCGGCGGGCGCGAAGGCCTGACCATGGGCCTCGGCGCAAAGGGCTACCTCCGCAATGCGTGGTATGTCGCCGATTGGGCCGATGCGATCACCAATGATCTGACTTCGCTCGAAATTCTTGGGACACGCGTCGTGCTTACCCGCGCGGCAGACGGCACGCCCATCGCGCTCGAGGATGCCTGCCCGCACCGCAAGCTCCCGCTCTCGATGGGCAGGCGCGAAGGTGATACGCTCGTCTGCGGCTACCACGGCCTCACATTCGACCGCACCGGCGCCTGCATCGCTGCCCCGACGCAGACCACCCTCCCCAAGGCCTGTGTCCGCGCCTATCCGCTCGCCGAACGCTATGGTCTCGTGTGGATCTGGATGGGTGATGCGGCTGCGGCGGACCCGGCGAAGATCATCCAGATCCCGCAATGGGGCTCGCCCGACTGGGGCATGAACCGCGGCCCGGTCATGCATGTCGATTGCCACTACCTCTACGTGGTCGACAATCTGCTCGATCCCACCCACGTCACCTGGGTCCACCCCGGCTCGTTCGGCGATGCCTCCTGCGCCGCCGTGCCCATCGAAACCCTCTCCGCGCCGGACGGCGTCACCGCCGCGCGCTGGCTGATGGATACGCAGCCCGCGCCGTTCTACGCCAAGTACCTCAAATTCAAGGGCCGCGCTGACCGCTACCAGCACTACGAAATGCGCTATCCCTCGAACGCGGTGATCAAGGCGGTGTTCGTCCCCGCAGGCACCGGCGGCCACGGCAAGCCGCTGCACGCGGACGCCTTCCTGATGGACAGCTTCAACTTCCTGACGCCGGTGAACGCGCGGCAGACCCGCTATTTCTGGTTCCAGCTGCGCAATTTCGCCCCGGATGAAGCGGCAATCTCGGCAGAGTTCACGGCGGACGTGAAGCACGCCTTCGAGGAAGACCGCGTGATCCTGAACGCGGTGCAAATCGGCATGGACACCAGCCCCACGCCCACCATCGACCTCAAGAACGACCTGGCGTCATTCCGCTTCCGCCAGACATTGGCGCGGATGATTGCGGCGGAGGGTTAGTCGCTTACCTTCCCCTCCAATGACGAAGGAGGAGGTTCAAACCGCGATCAGGAAATCCGTAAACGCCAGCGTCGGCGCTCCCGTCAGCACGGCCACTTGCACCGCCGCCGTCGCACCCGTCCCATCCGCGTCATACCACAGCGCCCCGGTGGTGGTGTTGTAGATGAACCTGTCTGTCGCATCGTGCGCCGCATTCACCCCCGCGCCCGACCAGAACGCATCGACGCTCATCGCCCCGGTCGCAGCAAAGCCGGTGAACACCGCGCGGCTGAACGAGAGCTTGTCCGTGCCCGAGGTAAAGTCCTGCACGGTATCGAGGTTGGTCGCCGCATTCGGCGCCGTATCGAACACGAAGGTATCGGTCCCGTCGCCGCCGTTCAGCACATCGTTCCCGGCCCCGCCGACAAGGCGGTCGTTGCCGATCCCGCCCAGCAGCGTGTCGTTGCCCAGCCCGCCCGTCAGCGTATCGTTGCCATCGAGGCCGGAGAGCACGTTATTGCCGCTGTTGCCGGTCAGCACGTTGTCGAGCGTGTTGCCAGTCCCGTCGATGGCCGTGCTGCCCGAAAGCGTCAGGTTCTCGACATTGACCGCCAGCGTCCAACTGATCGAGGCCGTGACGAGATCAGTGCCCTGCCCCGCCAGCTCGGTCGTCACGTCACCCGCGTTGTCGACCACATAGCTGTCGTTGCCCGCGCCGCCGATCAGCGTGTCCGCACCCGCGCCGCCGTCCAGCCTGTCGCTACCCGCGTTGCCGGTCAGCACGTTGTCGAGCGCATTGCCGATGCCGCTATGCGCCGCGCCGCTGGTGAAGGTCAGCCGCTCGACGTTCGCCGCCAGCGTGTAACTCGTGATCGTCGTCTGCACCGTATCGGTGCCCTCGCCGGCCAGTTCGATCACAGCGTCGCTCGCGGTGTCGACAACGTAGACGTCATCGCCCAGCCCGCCGATCATCGTATCGGCGCCAGCGCCGCCGTTCAGCGTGTCATTGCCGCCAAGCCCGGTGAGCACGTTCGCGCCCGAATTACCGGTCAGCACGTTGGCGTCGGTGTTGCCGGTGCCATTGATTGCTGCGGTGCCCGAAAGCGTCAGGTTCTCGACATTGGCCGAAAGCGCGTAGCTGACCGAGGCCGTGACCAGATCGGTGCCTTGCCCGGCAAATTCGGTCACCACGTCCCCGGCGTCATCGACCACATAGCTGTCGTTGCCGAAGCCGCCCAGCATGGTGTCCGCACCGGCGCCGCCGTTCAGCGTGTCATTGGCGGCATTGCCGCTGATCACGTTGTTCAGCGCATTGCCGATGCCGGTATGCGCAGAAGCATTGGTGAAGACGAGGTTCTCGACATTGGCCGCCAGCGTATAACTCGACAACGTCGTCTGTACGACATCAGTCCCTTCGCCCGCCAGTTCGGTCACCACGTCGCCGGTGGAATCGACGACATAGGTGTCGTCACCCAGCCCGCCGATCATCGTATCGCTGCCCGATCCACCGTTCAGCGTGTCGTTGCCGCCCAGCCCGGTCAGCACGTTCGCGCCGGAATTGCCGATCAGCACGTTGTCCGCGCTGTTGCCAGTGCCGTTGATCGCCGCGCTGCCCGAAAGCGTCAGGTTCTCGACGTTTGCGCCGAGCGTCCAGGTGATCGAGGACGTCACGAGGTCGGTGCCCTGCCCCGCAAGCTCGGTCACCACATCGCCGACGTTGTCGACGACATAGCTGTCATTGCCGAGCCCGCCGATCATCGTATCCGCGCCCGCGCCGCCATTCAGCGTGTCGTTGCCGCCATTGCCGGTCAGAATGTTGTTCGCCGAGTTACCGGTGATCACGTTGGCATCATCGTTGCCGGTGCCGTTGATCGCGGCCGATCCTGAGAGCGTGAGGTTCTCGACATTGGCCGCCAGCGTCCAGGTGATCGACGACGAGACTGTATCTGTCCCTTCGCCCACGGCCTCGACCGTCACGTCACCGACGTTGTCGACGGTGTAGCTGTCGTTGCCCAGCCCGCCGATCATCGTATCGCCACCCGCGCCGCCATTCAGCGTGTCATTGCCGCCGTTGCCGGTAAGCACGTTGCTCGCGCTGTTGCCGGTGATCACGTTGGCATCATTGTTGCCGGTGCCATTGATCGCGGCCGTCCCGGACAGCGTTAGGTTCTCGACATTGGCCGCCAGCGTCCACGTGATCGAGGAAGAGACGGTGTCAGTCCCCTCGCCCGCGGCTTCCACGGTCGTGTCGCCCGCGTTGTCGACGTAATAGGTATCGTTGCCCAGCCCGCCGACCATCCGGTCCGCGCCCGCACCGCCGTTGAGGATATCCGCCCCGCCGCCACCGGTGAGCACATTGTTCAGCGCGTTGCCATTGCCGGTGTGCGCCGCATTGTCGGTGAAGGTCAGGTTTTCGACGTTGCTGCCCAGCGTATAGCTCGCCAACGTCGTCTGCACCGTGTCCGTGCCTTCATTGGCAAGCTCGGTCACTACATCGCCTGCGGCATCGACGACATAAGTGTCGTTGCCCAGCCCGCCGACCATCGTGTCGTTACCGGTGCCGCCATCGAGCAGATCGTTGCCGCCAAGGCCGCTGAGCGTGTCGTTGCTGGCAAGGCCGATCAAGTGGTCATCGCGGGTCGTCCCGGTCATCGTATCGACCGCGTCGGTACCAGTGATGACGTTGTAGGCGCCATAGTTGAACAGCTGCGCCTTGATGCTGGTGCCGTCCGCATCGCCGCCAAGGCCGCTGCCATCGCCCCACGCGACGACGAAGCCGTCGCCGGTCACGCTCGCGATCACCGGACGCTCCTGATAGCCTGCGGTCACCGAGTTGATCAGCATCTCGCCGCCCAGCTTGGTGCCGTCACCATCGAACACCTGGGCCTTGATGTCGCTGTCGGTCGGGCTGACGAAGTGCTGCCAGGTCACCACGAAGCCGCCATTGGGCAACCCTGCGATCGAGGGAAAATCACGTTCGCCCGCAGTCGTATCGCTCACCACCAGCGACACGCCGACCTTGGCGCCCGCCGCGCTGAACACTTGCGCGCGGATCAGCGTATCGGGTTCGCCGCTGGCGGGGTTCGAATCCTGCCACGCGACCACGAAACCGCCAGTCGCAAGGCCAGTCACCACCGGCAGCGCCTGATCGTTCAGGACCTTCGCATCGACCGCGATCTCGCCGCCGACTTTCGCGCCTGCCGCGCTGAACAGCTGCGCCTTCATCACCGTGCTGAAGGCATCGCCGTCCATCCAGGTCACCACATAGCCGCCGCCTGCAAGGCTGGTCACCGTCGGCTGGGTCTGGTCGCCGCTTGTCTGGGTGTTGACCCGCACCGCACTGCCAACGGGAGCACCCGCCGCGCTGTAGAGTTGCGAGAGGATCCCCGCCCCGCTCGCATCGCCCGCAGTCCCGGCATAGTCCTGCCATGTCACCACGAAGCCGCCGCCGGAAAGCCCGGTGATCGTCGGATTGTGGTTCCCCGGCAGGTTGTTTCCACCCTGCTGCGTCCAGGTCGTGCTGTTCACGAGGAATGCCGGCGTCACCACCGCGCCGCTTGCGTTGTAGACTTGCGCCTTGATCTTGTAGTCGGACTGGATTCCCGCTTCGGTCCAGGTCACCACGAACCCGCCGCCCGCAAGGTTGGTCACGGTCGGGAACGACTGATCGGTCGCCGCGCCGCTCGCCACCGCGAACTCGCCGCCGACCTTGGTGCCCGCTGCGCTGTAAAGCTGCGCCTTGGCGACGCCCAGGCCGCTCACGTCCGAATAATCGGTCCAGGTCGTGACGAAACCGCCGCCCGTCAGCCCCGCGATCGAGGGCAGTTCCTGAAAGCCGGCAGTCTGCGTGTTGACGAGAAACTCGCCGCCGACCTTTACGATTTCAACCATTCCGGGTCCCCGCTCACATCGCGCCGCACCGTCCGTGCAGCACTTCGGCGCGCGGGGCACAGCGGATGCAATCCAATCTGTTACCCGGATGACTACCCGAAGATCGTTAATTTTCCCTGTTCGCCCCTGCCGCAGATCGACACCACAAAGCGCACAGCAAGTTGCTGATTTTTATATATTTTGAGCAGAACAGGGAAGGCCGGCGGCAACAAAAGGTAATAAACCCGGCCCCTCGGACATCTACGTAGGCACGCGCTCAGTCGTCGAGGGGAACGCCGGGCAGCTGCTTGGCCGTGCGGATCGTCAGCGAGGTCTTCACGCTGGCCACATTGGGCGCAGGCGTCAGCTTGCTGGTGAGGAATTCCTGGAAGCTCTGCAGGTCGCGGCTGACGATCTTGAGAATGAAATCAATCTCGCCGTTGAGCATGTGGCACTCGCGCACTTCAGGCAACGTGCGCATGTGCTCTTCGAACTGCCGCAGCGATTCCTCCGCCTGGCTCTTCAGGCTGACCAGCGCGAAGACGGTGATCGCAAAGCCCAGTTTCGAAGGGTCCAGCTCGGCATGATAGCCCCGGATCACACCTGCTTCCTCGAGCGCGCGCACCCGCCGCAAACACGGCGGCGCAGTCAGGCCGACGCGCTGCGCCAGCTCGACATTGGTCACTCGCCCTTCATCCTGCAATTCGGCGAGCAGACGCCGATCGATCCCGTCGAGAGTTGCCATGGTTCTCTGTTTATCCTGCGGTCGCTCGGATGGCCCGTGGTCGGATCGATTGGTTAACGAGGCCCCTTGTCATGCCAGCACAATAGGCTGCATGCAGGGGACTGTCCGGCCAATCTTGGTAACTTTCCACACCTTGTGGGGCTGCCATCGATAATTTTGTTGTTTAATATCGCAATCGTCCCACAATGCAACGCAATCAACAGGCCCCTTCGCGCCCACCACGATTTTGTTAGGGTCCCGGTAACCAGCACGGGCGCGCCTTTGTGCGCGTCGTGCCACTTGGAGAACGCATGATTGTCGACGATCGCCTCGAAACCGTGCTGCGCACCGTCGCGGCCGGACCGGGTGCGGCCGCCACACAAATGCGCCAGTTGCTGGACCTTCTTGGCCGCACCCCGGCCGAGCGCTGGACCGAGCAGCACGTCGGCGCGCTGAGCCGGCTTGATTCGCTCGTCGCCATGCTGGGCGAGAAGCCGAGTGCATCCCTTATTGCCGCGTCAGCGCTGCGTTCACCAATCCTTGTCGAGCATTTTGCCGAGGCCGGTCCCAAAGTGGCACTGGCCGCCATGACCTCGGCCCGGCTGGACGACCGCGAGTGGCTCCAGCTCATTCCGGACCTGCCGGTGCAGGCACGCGGCTTCCTGCGCCACCGCCGCGATCTCGGGCCGAAGGTCGAAGCGCTGCTCGCGCGGCTGGGCATTACCGATTTCGCGCTGCCGCTCCCGCCCGGCTTCGAACAGCAGGCCGAGCCGGAGAGCCGGATCGTGCCGCTGCCGCAGATCGGCATGGCGGTGCCCGCAAATGATGGCGCGACCGCCCCTGGCAGCGAAGGCATCGGCGCGATCATCGCCCGCATCGAAGCGTTCCGCCGCGCGCGCGAGCCTTCTGCCGCCACCGCCAGCGGCGCGCTCCCCGCAGGCCAGACCCGCCTGCCCTTCGCCGATGAAGCCGCCGCCCCGCAGCCTGCGATCACCGCGGTCGATATTGCGCTCGATGCTGATGGCACGGTCATCGCCGCAGGGACCGGCATGGCGGCCGCCCTCGTCGGCCTGCGGCCCTTTGCCGCTGATCCCGACGCGCCGGTCACGTGCGACCCCGCCACGCTCGGCGCAGCGCGGGCGCGGCTTCCGGTGATCGGCGGGCGTTTGGAGCTTGAAGGCCCCGGCGCAGTCCAAGGGGCGTGGCGGATCGATGCAGTGCCCGATTTCGTGCCTGAAACCGGCCACTTCCTTGGCTGGCATGCGCGCCTGCGCCGTCCGCCCGCACCGCCCGTCGCCGAAGTTCAGGTTGCTGCCGAGGATGAGGCCAGGCGCAGCACGGATCGCCTGCGGCAGATGCTGCACGAGCTGCGCACCCCGATCAACGCGATCCAGGGCTTTGCCGAGCTGATCCAGCAGCAGCTGCTCGGCCCCACTCCGCACCAGTATCGCAGCCTTGCCGCCGGCATCGCGTCCGATGCCGCGCGCATGCTGGCGGGGTTCGAGGATGTCGAACGGCTGGCCATGCTCGAAACGGCGCCATCCACGGGCGAAGTGCCCGCAAGTGGCGAGACCGATCTTACCGCGCTGCTTACCCGGCTGATCAGCCAGCTCGATCCGCTCCTCGCCCCGCGCGAAGTGGCCTTCTCGCACGATTTGCCTGATGGTCCGCTGCCGGTCGCCGTCCTGCCGGAAGAGTTGGAACGGACGCTGTGGCGCCTGCTCTCGGTCATCGCCAGCGGAGCCACTCCGGGCGAGCGCCTCGCGCTGTCGCTCAGCGTCGGCGCCGCGTCCATCGGCCTTGCCGCGCGCATCACTCTGCCCCTCCCTTCCGCGCTCGCGGCGCGCGATGAGGGAGCCTCTTTGCTGGTCACTGATAGTCTGGCCAGCCCCGGCGGCATGCTCGGCAGCGCTTTTGCGCTTCGTCTGTGCGCGGCGGAACTGCGCGCGGGCGGCGGGCTCATGCTACGCGAAGAAGGCCGGGTAGTGGTAACTCTGCCTCTCTTGACCGCCGCGCGCCATGCACCTAGCCAAAGGGGCGTAGTCGGTAGCCAAACCGGCTAAGAGGACTTACGAGCGCGTGTCGCAGCCGAACATTCTCAAAGTACCGGGTGCGAGGCAGCACGTGCGCTTCGCAGCGGACTTCGGCCAGCGCTTCATCGTTACTGTCGATACCGAGGAGGAATTCGACTGGACTCAGCCGCTTGGCCGCACCGGCCACGGGCTCAGCCACGTGCCCTGGCTCGCGCGTTTCCAGCAGTTCTGCGAAGGCATGGGCGTCGCGCCGGTCTATCTGATCGACCACCCGATCGCGACCGATCCCGCGGTGGTCGAAGCGCTGGGCGAGGCTGTCTCGGCCGGGCGCGCCGAAATCGGCGTCCAGCTCCATCCGTGGGTCAGCCCGCCGCATGACGAAGAGGTTAACGTCTTCAACAGTTTCGCGGGCAATCTCCCGCCAGAACTGGAAGCGGCGAAGTTCAACACGCTGAAGGACGCGATCGAGCAGGCGTTCGGCAAGGCCCCGCTCATCTACCGCGCCGGCCGCTACGGCGTCGGCCCCGCCAGCGCCGGCATCCTCTCCGAAGCCGGACTGGCAATCGATACCTCGGTCCGCGCCCGCTTTGACTACAGCTCCACCGGCGGCCCGAATTTCAACGAGCATCCGGTCGTGCCATGGTGGGTGGACAAGCCCGGCGGCCTGATGGAGCTGCCGCTGACCACGGTGTTCTGGGGCATGCTCCGCCAGCAAGGCCCGCTGCTTTATCCCTCGCTCTGGCGCATGCCCAAATTGCGCGGACTGCTCGCCCGCATGGCGCTGCTCGAACGCATTCCGCTGACCCCGGAAGGTGTGAGCATCGACGAGGCGATCAAGGGCATCGATATCGCGCTCGACGACGGGCTGCCGATCCTCGTGTTCTCGTTCCACAGCCCCTCGCTGCGCCCGGGCCTCACGCCCTACGTGCGCGATGCGGAGGAGCTCGACACGCTCTATGACTGGTGGCGCGCCGTTTTTGCCTATCTCAAGCGCCGCAATATCCAGCCGGCCAGCGTTGCTGAAATCATGGGTGGGGTCGAGCTTTAGAGCCCGTCCAATAGCCCTGCTTGCCATTCAAGCGGCGCCGCACTAACCGTCGCGGCCAAGGTGGGCCTGTAGCTCAGCGGTTAGAGCTGGCCGCTCATAACGGCTAGGTCGCGGGTTCGAATCCTGCCGGGCCCACCAACACTTACGCTCTCAGCCCGGTCAGTGCCGCCGCCGCAATCGCCGGGCTCTCGAGGCTCGCGACCGGCCACGCGCAGTAATCCGCCGCGTAATACGCGCTCGGGCGGTGGTTGCCGGAAATTCCCACGCCGCCAAACGGTGCGGAAGATGCTGCGCCGTTGGTCGGCCGGTTCCAGTTGACGACGCCCGCGCGGCTGGCCGCCCAGAAGCGGCGGTAGAGCGCTTCGTCCCCGCCGATCAAGCTCGCCGCGAGGCCGAAGCGCGTGGCATTTGCAGCGGCCATCGCGGCATCGAAATCGGCGACGCGGATCACCTGCAGCACCGGGCCGAAGATTTCCTCGTCGGGCACCGCCAGCCCGGTCACGTCGATAATCGCGGGCGAAAGCAGCGGAGTGCCTTCGCGCAGGCGCTGCAGCGGGCGGATCACCGTTCCGCCCATCGCCACCAGCGCATCCCAGGCCTTCTCGACGCGTGCAGCCGCGTTCATGTCCACCACCGGCCCCATGAACGGGGCGGGGTCCTCGAACGGTCCGCCGGCGATGATCCGGTCTGCCATGGCGGCCACCGCACCGATCAGCGCATCACCCTCCGGCCCCACGATCAGCCGCCGCGCGCACGTGCAGCGCTGGCCTGCCGAAAGAAACGCCGATTGCAACACGAGCGAAGCCGCAGCCTCGATATCGTCCGCCGCGATATCCCAGGCGACGAGCGGATTGTTGCCGCCGGTTTCGATCGCCAGAATGCGGTCGGGCCGCGCGGCAAAGGCCTGATGCAGGGCAAGGCCGGTGTTTGAGGAACCGGTGAACAGCAGCCCGTCGAGCTCCGGATGCGCGGCCAGCGCACGGCCAGTATCGGCACGGCCCTGCGTCACCACCAGCACGCCTTCGGGAAGCCCGGCTTCGGCCCACAGCTTGGCCATGAACGCTCCCGCGGCCGGGGTGAGTTCGGACGGCTTGAACACCACCGTATTGCCTGCCAGCAGCGCCGGGACAATGTGGCCGTTGGGCAGGTGCGCCGGAAAATTGTACGGCCCCAGCACTGCCAGCACGCCATGCGGCTTGTGCCGCAGCGCCTGCGGCACGCCCGCCGCCTCGCCATGCCGCTCGCCCGCTCGCTCGGCCTGCGCGGTGATCGAGATCGCAACTTTCGCCGCCACGGTGCCGACTTCGGTGCGAGCTTCCCACAGCGGCTTGCCCGTCTCGCTCGCGATCACGCGGGCAAAGTCCTCGGCATGGGCCTTCACGACTTCGGCATAGCGTTCGGCGATGGCGATGCGCTCGGCCAGCGGACGCAGCGCCCACGCGCCCTGCGCCGCGCGTGCCGCCATGACCGCCGCATCGACGTCCGCGTCCTCGCCCTGCCACAGCACATCGCCGGTTATGGGGTCGGTGGAAGTCCAGGTGGTCATGGTCGCTCCTCTAGGCTCTGCGGGGTCGGTATTACTCGCCAGCCAATTGGGCGTGCGCCACCCGAAGGTCAACCACTCGGGGGCTCAAACCAACCTGCACTGATCCTGACCCATGAGGATTGCCATATCCCGCTCGCTGGACTTCATCGCGACCTCGCTACGATGAACCACATCGCCCCTTCGCTCGCTCCTTGCCGAGAACCGCCAGAAACCGTCCTCGTGGGTCAGGATCAGTGCAGGTTGGTATCAGTCCTCCTCGACGATGGTGCTCCGGCGAGGTCCGTTCTGCTGCGGGCGGACAGTCCAGCGCCCGTCCGCCTGCTTCTCCAGGTCCTTGTCGCAGTACTTGCAAGGCCCGATCTTGAGATGCCCTTCATACCGTACCAGCTTTCGCGACGGCGAATGACGCCCCGCAAGGCAGCGCAGCCGCTTGAAGAATTCAGCCATCCTGCTTGATGCTCCCTGCCATCCACCACCTTCGTTTCGGCGGATTGGCGCACCTCCATGCCATCACCCCGTACGAATACCAAGAGTTCCCAATCGCAGCGATAAGGACATCGCGCGATTGCGCCTTGCCGCAACGCCACCGCATGCTCTAGGGCGATGCCAGTCGGGGAGTAGCGCAGCCTGGTAGCGCATCTGCTTTGGGAGCAGAGGGTCGCAAGTTCGAATCTTGTCTCCCCGACCACAAACCCCCGGATTGTGGGATTGCATAAGCCGTGACTCAGATTTCACGGAACTGACCCAAGCCGAAATCAGAAGCTCTCTGATAAGCAGGGCTTGCAGAAGCAAGATTGCCAATGACTTGGACCGACAACGACCACATCGTCACAAAGCTACGCTTTGTGCGGAGGTCGTCCACGACATCACGTCAAACCCTGAACGACCATTCATTAATGCACAAGTAATTCAACTGCTTACTGTTTATTCGGAATTCAACGGTTTCGAAATCCCACACATCGCCAGCACGCGCGCGCTGATGGGTCGCACAGCACACCCCCGCGCTTGACTTGCCCATCCCTCTGCCCAATAAACCAGATAATTATCGGATCATTGAGGGGTTGGCATGGCGGCACAGCAGGAACCAACTTGCCCCGCATCTGGCCCCGGTGCTGGCCCCGCCTCTGGCTCCGCTCCGGCGCGCATGTCCCTCGGCGCCTGCCTGCTGATCGGCGCCGCCGGCCTCCTCGTTCTCGGTGTCCAGCCACTGCTCTATGGCAGCTATGTTCACGAAGGCCGGATCGGCGAGGCCAGCCTTGGCCTTCTGGCCGCGATCGAGATTGCCGCCATCGCGCTGGGAAGTGCGGGTGGGATCGCCCTGCTGGGCCGCATGCCGGCGCGCATGGTCGCGCTGATCGGCGTCGCCGTCACCATCGCGGCGAACCTGCTGCCAGCCGCCATTCCCCTGCTCCTCGCCCGCGCCATTTCGGGTGCCGGCGGAGGCCTGCTGGTCGGTGTCGCAGCGGGCGCCATCGCGCGCTCGAAGGGCCTCAACGCCGCTGCCGCCGCGTTCCTGTTCCTCCAGGCCCTCAGCCAGTATGCGATCCTGCAATGGTTCGCGAGCGCGGCCACGACTGCCTCCTCGGCCGATGTCCAGCATGCGCTTGCCGTGATCGCCGCAATCACCGCACTTACCCTGCCGCTCGTTCCCAGCAGCCTCGCGCAGGCCGCGCATCACGAGGCAGGGGCCAGCAAGGGCGCCATTCCGCCCTCCGGCTGGATCGGCCTCGGCGCCTCTGCCTTGCTGGTCGGCGCGGTCGTAGGAATCTGGGCTTACATGGGCCTGTGGCTCGAAGCGCGCGGGATTGCACCTGAACGCATCGCCCCGATGCTGACGGCCTCGATGGTCGGCCAGATGGTCGGCGCACTCGTCGCCATCGCTCTAGGCGAGCGCGGCCATGCAGGCCTGCGCGCGGTCGTCACCGGCCTCGGCCTCATCCTCATCGTTGCGCTGCTGTTCCTGCGCGGTGCCGATGGCATGTTCGGCTGGAGCCTCGTTGTCGGCTACGGCTTCGTGTGGATGGTCCTCACCCCCGCGCTGACCGGGTTCCTGCTCGAAGCGGACCCGACGCGGCGGAGCCTGCCCTTCGCGGCCTCCGCACAACTGCTGGGCGCGGCGATCCTGCCGACCGCCGCGGGCATGCTGATCGAACTGCAAGGCCTCGACACCGTGCTGCTGGCCTGCTCGGCGGCGGTCGTGCTCGGCCTCGTGCTGATTGGCGCGGCGCTCGGCCTCAGGCCCCGCGCTTACGCCGGGGCGTAAGGCTCGACCGGCAGGCTTTCATACCGCGCCTTCAACTGCAGCCCGAGGTACTGCGAGTAACTGCGCGCCATCGCAAGATTTCCAGCCATGAACCACAGCCCCGGCTCGGCCGTCGGCTTCCACAGGTTCTTCATCTCGCCTTCCCACGGGCCTTCATCGCCCGGGAAACCGGAACCATAGCCCCAGGTCTTGCCGATGCGCTCCGCCACTTGCGGGTTGATCAGGCGCGAGACCCACTGCTTCATGTCGCCGAAACCAGTCGCGTAGATGATGCGGTCGCCCTGCACATGGCTGCCGTCCGAAAGGATCAGGCCATCCTCGACCACGCGCTCGATGCTCACGCCGGAGCGGACCTTGATCCGCCCGTCCGCCACCATCTCCGAAGCGCCGACATCGACGTAATAGCCCGACGACGTGCGCTGGAACTTCATCGCGATGCCCGTGCCGTCCGGTCCGAAATCGACCTGGAAACCAGCATCGGTCAGCCGCTGGTAGAACGGCGCTTCCGAAACCCGCAGCGCATCCCAGGTCGCCTTGTTCACCTTTTCGGCAAGGCGCAGCGGCACCGAGGCGCTCAGAAGGTCCGCCTTGTCGGTCGTCAGCCCGGAATCGAAGGCCTGCTGCGAGTAGGCCCCGGCAAGCAGCGTTTCCATGTTCGATTGCCGCACGATCAGCGTGGAGGAACGCTGGATCATGATCGGCTCAGCGCCGTGACTCACAAGATCGGCACAGATGTCATGCGCCGAATTGTTCGCGCCGACGACGATCACGCGCTGGCCTTCGAGTCCCTCACCGCCCGGATGCGCGCTTGAATGGCACTGGTGGCCCTTGAACGTCTCCTGCCCCGGGAACGTGGGCGTAACCGGGAAGCCCGCATTGCCCACGGCCATCACCACATGCTCAGGCGACAGCGTCACCGGCTTGCCATCGCGCACCAGCGAAACCTGCCATTTGCCGGTGGCCGGATCGCGCGCAATCCCCTTGCATTCGGTGCTGGTCCAGATCCCCAGTTCCATGATCCCGGCGTAGTATTCCAGCCAGTCGCCCATCTTCTGCTTGGGCGTGTAGACCGGCCAATGATCGGGAAACGGCAAGTAGGGCATGTGATCGTACCACACCGGATCGTGCAGCAGCAGCGACTTGTAGCGCGAGCGCCACTGGTCACCGACGCGCGGATACTTGTCGATCAGCAGGCACGGCACGCCCAGCATCTTGAGCCGCGCGCCAAGCGCAAGGCCGCCCTGCCCCGCGCCGATCACCAGCACATAGGGCGGATTGCTCTCGCTCCACGCTTCCACATCGTCGTGGCGCACGTCTTCCCAGGTGCGCTTGCCGGTCTCATCGACCACGCCCGAGTTCCGGCGCCCTCGAAGAGGCTCCTCGAAGCCCTTGAGTTCCTTGAGCGCGGTGAGCAGCGTGAAGCACTGCTCGCCCATCAGCCGCACATAGCCCTCGCCCCGGCCCAGCTCGGTCTCGAAGGTGATGAAGCCCTCGGTCGCGCCTTCCGGCACATCGCTGGCAAACTGGCCGATGCCCGATGCAGCCCCCCGAGCGCCCGCAAACGCGGTGATCGCGTCCGTCCCTTCATGCGTGGCCAGCGTCCAGCCCAGCGCCAGATAGTCGCGCCACATGCCTTCAGGCAGGAACAGGCCCGCCACAGCCGCGCCGTCCCCCGACTTCAGCGCCGCGCCGAACTTCTCGAGCCAGCCATGTACGTCAAGCATCCGAAATTTCTGCCTTTTCCTGTTCCGGTGCGCCGATCAGAAATGCGCGACCAATTGCACCCCGAAGGTGCGAGGATCGTTGTAGTTGATCTGGTCCTGCGTGATGACTGGCGCAATTGAGGATATGATGCGCGAGGAATTGAGGTTCTTCACCCACAGCGCCGCTTCCCACACCTTCGAAGGCGCCTGATAGGCAAGCCGCGCATTGATCCGCCCGTTGCCCTTCACTTCGGTGCTTGGCGCATTGTCCGGGAACAGCGCAATGGAGGAGACGTAGGTCCCGTCCACCCGCGCCTTGATCGCAGCGCCGCTTGCCAGCGGCACCGTCCAGTTCACCCCGCCAGAGAAGGCGAACTTCGGCGCGTTGACCAGCCGGTTGCCGTTGTAACTCACCCCGCCAAGCGCCGCGAACTTCTTGTATTCGCTGTGCATGAAGGTCGCCGCGCCGAACAGGTCGAGATTGCGCGTCGGCCGCACCGTCAGCTCCGCCTCGAGGCCGTATATCTCGGCATTGCCCGCATTCAGCTTGCGCTGCACCGGGATCGGCCCGGTCAGGTCGAAGACGAAGACCTGCAGATCGCGGTAGTCATAGTAGAACGCCGAGGTATTGAAGCGCACCTTGCGGTCCAGCAACTCGGTCTTCAGGCCCACTTCGTAGGCATAGAGCTTTTCCGAATTGAACGGCTTCAGCTGGAGCGGATCGGTCGAGGCGCCGCCCGCGAACCCGCCACTGTTGTAGCCCTTGGAGAACGAGGCATAGACCAGCGTGTCGCCCGTCTTGTAGTTGAGCGCCGCCCGCCACGAGAGATCGCGGAAGGTCTTGCGCCCATTGAAATCGAGCAGCGGCAGGGTGACGTCCGAATAGGCCTTCACCGGCACGATCCCGCCCACCGCATCGAACAGGCTGTGGTAGTCCATGCTGATCCGGTCGTTAGACCAGCGCAGGCCTACCGTAGCGGTCAGCTTGTCGGTCAGCTTGTAATCGGCCTGCCCGAACAGCGCCACGCTGCGGGTGCGCTGGGTATAGGGATAGCGCAGCAGGCCGAGCGAATTGACCGGATCAAATGTGCCCAGCAAGTCATTGGGATCACGCAAGGATCGCAGCAGATCGAAGCTGCTGTCGGTCGCCAGCTTGTCGTGGAAATAATAGCCGCCGATGATCCAGTTCAGCTTCCGGTCGCCCGTCGATTGCAGGCGCAGTTCCTCGCTCCATTGGCGCGGGCGGTCCTCGTAATAGGCCACCACGAAGTCGTTGGGGCTGGCATCGGTGTCTTCCAGCGTCGCGCGGTTGACCTGCTCGTAGGCCGTGATCGACGTCAGCTGCACCCCGCCAAAGTCGATCTGGCCGAGCAACGAAGCGCCGAACACGCCGATGCGCTCCTTGCCCTCCACGTTGTAGTCGCCAGCATAGACGTTGTTGTCGGTATCCGCGTAGCCAAGCGCGTCCGTCGGCGTGCCGTCCGGCAGGAACGAAGGGTTGCCGAAGAAGTCCACGCCCTGCCCGCGGTGCTGGAATTGCCGCGCACCGCCGGTGTTGTTGCCGCCGTGGACCGAAAGGCGCAGCAGCACGTTCGGCGCCGGTGTGAAGTCCGCAATCCCGCGCAGAGCCCACAGGTTGATGTTGTTGACGCGGTGGCCGGTCACCCGGTTGTAGGTCGTCCCGTCGCGCCGGTTGTAGAAGCCCGAGACGCGGACCTTGAGCAGGTCCTTGGCAATCGGCCCGCCGATGCCGCCTTCCAGCTGCACTTCATTGAACCGGCCATAGAGCGCGGAGAAATCGCCGCTCAGTTCGTCGGTCGGCTTGCGGCTGGCAAAGCGGATCGCGCCCGCCGTCGTGTTGCGGCCATAGAGCGTGCCCTGTGGCCCCTTCAGCACTTCGATCCCATCGGAATCGAACACGTTGAACAGCTTGCCCGCATTCGCGCCGATGAACACGTCGTCAACATAGACGCCCACCGCGCCCGTCGTGTTCGAATTGAAGTCGCCGATGCCCACGCCGCGGATGAACAGCGACGTGGTCGAGGCCGCCGTGCCCGCCTGCATCGAAAGGCTCGGCACCAGCAGCGTCAGATCGCGCGGATCGCGGATGCCGGTTTCGGTGAGCGAATCTCCGCTGATCGCCGCGATGGCGATGGGCACGTCCTGCACGTTCTGCGCGCGGCGCTGCGCGGTGACGACGATTTCGGCAATGCCGCCGCCGTCCTTTGCGGGCGCTGCCGCTTCCTCAGCCAGCGCAGGCGCGGAAAGTGCCATTGCGCTCCCCGCCAGGAACAATCCAAGGCACTGCTTCCGATTGGCTTGCTGCATGGTGATCTCCCCGCTTCGGCACCGCGGCGCTGGCACGCGGCTTACTTCCCCTTGGAGCGGAAGCTGCCGTGCAGGAGCCGGAGGCGTCAAGCTGAATCTGATATAAATTCGGATTTTTATCCGAAACCGGGTTGAACCGTCTGCGCCGCGTGCTAGTCTTGCACCATGGTCACGATCATTCCCCGGCCCGCGGCGTCCGGCACTGCCGATGCAATCCGCCGCCCGCGTCAGAAGCGCAGCCAGCAGCGTTTCGAGGCGATCCTCGATTCCGCTGACCGCCTGCTGGAGACGATGGAGCCCGAAGCGATCAGCATCTACACACTGGCCGAGGAAGCCGGCCTGTCCGCCCCCTCGATCTACCACTTTTTCCCGGATGCGGGGCAGGTCTTCGTCGCGCTCGCCGAACGCTACACGCGCCAGTTCGTCGATCTGCTCGACAAGCCGCTGCCCCCCGGCATCACCACCTGGCAGCAGTACATGGCCGCCCGCTATGCCCATGGACGCGAACATTACAACGCTCATGGCGCCGCGCGCCGCCTCCTGCTCGGCTCGGGCCTTTCCGCCACGATCCGCGCGCGCGATCTCGAAAACGACAGCGTGCTCGCCCAGCGCAGCTTGGCCGAGCTCAGCCAGCTGTTCGAGATCACCCCCAGCGCGGACCTCATCGATCGGCTGATCGAAGTGGTCGTGATCAACGATGCGATCTGGACGCTTTCGGTCCACCGCCACGGTGTGATCACCGACGCCTATGAAGAGCAGGCCCGCCGTGCGCGCGAAGCCTATTGCCGCACTTTCCTGCCCGAATACATGCCGCTGCGCGCGGCCTCAGAACAAGCCGCCTGAACCAGAATAGGGAGAGCCCGATGACCACAAATGCCGCCGACCAAGCCCTGCGCCAGCGCGCCATGAAAGTTGTGCCCGGCGGCATGTATGGCCATGAAGCGACCACGCTGCTCCCTGCCAGCTACCCGCAGTTCTTTGATCGCGGCGAAGGCGCCTATATCTGGGACGTCGACGGCAATCGCTACCTCGATTTCATGTGCGCTTACGGCCCCAACCTCCTGGGCTACAACGACCGGCGCGTGAACGATGTGGCCGTCGCGCAGCTCGCCAAGGGCGATACGCTGACCGGCCCCAGCGCGCACTTCGTTGACCTCGCCGAAGCCCTCGTCGGCATGGTCAGCCACGCTGATTGGGCGATGTTCTGCAAGAATGGCACCGATGCCACGACCATGGCGATGACCACCGCCCGCGCCCAGACCGGCAAGCGCCGCATTCTCGTGGCGGAAGGCGCCTACCACGGTGCCGCACCGTGGTGCACGCCGATGCCCGCCGGGATCGTGCCCGAAGAGCGCGCGTTCATTTCCAAGTACCAGTACAACGACGTCGCCAGCCTCGAAGCCGCCGTCGCCGAAGCGGGTGACGACCTCGCCGCCATCTTCGCCTCCCCGTTCAAGCACGATGCCTTCATCGATCAGGCCCTGCCCGATCCCGCTTATGCCAAACGCGCGCGTGAACTGTGCGACGAGACCGGCGCGATGCTGATCGTCGACGACGTGCGCGCCGGCTTCCGCCTGATCCGCGATTGCAGCTGGGAACTCGTCGGCGTCCGTCCGGACATGAGCTGCTGGGGCAAGTCCTTCGCCAACGGCCACCCGATCTCCGCCCTCCTCGGCAACGACCGCTGCCGCGAGGGCGCGAGCCACATCTACGTCACCGGCTCGTTCTGGTTCGCCGCCGTGCCGATGGCCGCAGGCGTCGAGACTCTGCGGATCCTGCGCGAAACCGACTACCTCGAGAACTCGATCCGCCTCGGCACGATGTGGCGCGAAGGTCTCGATGCGCTCGCCGCCAAACACGGCTTCGCCTTGCGCCAGACCGGCCCGGTCCAGATGCCGCAGATCCTCTTCGACAACGATCCGGACTACCGCACCGGCTTTGCGTGGGGCGAAGCGATGCTGAAGCGCGGGGTCTACGTCCACCCCTGGCACAACATGTTCTTCTGCGCCGCAATGACCGAGGCCGACATCCGGTTCGCCCTCACCGCCGCCGACGATGCCTTCGCCGCGGTCAAGGCGCAGCAACCCAGCCTCGAACCGCACCCGGTCGTCCTGATGTTCCTCACCGCCATGGCCGAAGCGCACTGACCGACCGGTCCTCCCCATTTTCCCCTGAGCTTGTCGAAGGGGCAAATGGGGAGGTGGCAGCCCCACTCATCCTGAGCCTGTCGAAGGGAGGGCTGACGGAGGGGTCATCTCGCGCTAGCAAAGTCGCATGCCCAGCTGGATTCCCAAGTTCTACCGCGCCGCCGCGATCTATGGCTTCGTGGTACTAACGCCTGCCTATTTCGCGCCCTGGCCAGCCGAGCAGCCGCATATCTACCTCGGCTTCATCGGCCTTGCGCTCGTCTTTCAGGCGGTGTTCTGGATCATCGCCTCGGACCCGGTGCGCTACCGGCCGCTGATGGCCGCCTCGGTGTTCGAGAAGCTGGTCTTCGGCATGCCCACCGTGCTGCTCTTCGCGCAGCACCGCGTCGGCGCGCTCGATGCCGTCTTTGCCGCGATCGACCTGCTGCTCGGCCTCGGCTTCTTCCTCGCATGGAGAGCCACGCCAAAAACCTGATTCAAGGCTTGGCAAACCCGGCCTCTTGCGTCTTATAGCGGCCAAAATCCAACGCTTGCGAAGAGGACGCCCCGATGAGCCAGACCACCTATCCGGTCCCCGAAAGCTGGGCCAAGGGCGCCCTGATCGACGACGCGCGCTATCAGGCGATGTACGCGCAGTCGCTCAGCGATCCGGACACGTTCTGGCGCGGCGAAGCGAAGCGCCTCGACTGGATCAAGCCCTTCACCAAGGTCAGCACCACCAGCTTCCACGAGGCGGACTTCGGCATCCGCTGGTTCGAGGACGGCACGCTCAACCTCGCCGCCAACTGCCTCGACCGCCATCTCGCAGAGCGCGGCGACCAGATCGCCATCCTGTGGGAGCCGGACAGCCCGGAAACCCCCGACCGCCGCATCACCTACCGCGAACTTCATGAAAGCGTCTGCCGCTTCGCCAACCTGCTCAAGGCGCGCGGCGTGGAGCGCGGCTCGCGCGTCACAATCTACCTGCCGATGGTGCCCGAAGCCGCCGTCGCCATGCTCGCCTGCGCGCGGATCGGCGCGATCCACTCGATCGTGTTCGCCGGCTTCTCGCCCGATGCCCTTGCCGGCCGCATCACCGATTGCGACAGCCGCCTCGTCATCACGGCGGACGAAGGCCTGCGCGGCGGCAAGAAGGTGCCGCTGAAAGCCAATGTCGATGAAGCGCTCGCGCAGTGCCCGGGCGTCGATACCGTGATCGTGCTGGGGCACACCGGCGCGAATGTGCCGATGGTCGAAGGCCGCGATGTGGATTGGGCAACTGCCGTCGCCGCGCAGAGCGCCGACTGCGCGCCCGAGGAAATGAGCGCGGAAGACCCGCTGTTCATCCTCTACACCTCCGGCTCAACCGGCAAGCCCAAGGGCGTGCTCCACACCACCGGCGGCTACTCGGTCTGGGCCTCGATGACGCACGAGTACGTCTTCGATTACCGCCCCGGCCAGATCTACTGGTGCGCGGCGGATGTGGGCTGGGTGACGGGCCACAGCTACGTCGTCTACGGCCCGCTGCTCAACGGCGCGACGACCGTGATGTTCGAAGGCGTGCCCAACTTCCCCGATCCCAGCCGCTTCTGGCAGGTCGTCGACAAGTTCGGCGTGGAGATCTTCTACGGTGCCCCCACCGCGCTGCGCGCCCTCATGCGCGAAGGCGACGAGTGGGTGAAGAAAACCTCGCGGCAGTCGCTGCGCCTTCTGGGCTCGGTGGGCGAACCGATCAATCCCGAGGCGTGGGAGTGGTACCACAAGGTCGTCGGCGAAGGCCGCTGCCCCATCGTCGATACCTGGTGGCAGACCGAAACCGGCGGCGCGATGATCACCCCGCTCCCCGGCGCGACGGCGCTCAAGCCCGGCTCGGCCAGCCGCCCGTTCTTCGGCGTCAAGCCCGCGCTCCTCACCGGCGAGGGTCAGCTGCTCGAAGGCGCGGCGGACGGCTGCCTTGTCATCGAACAGAGCTGGCCCGGCCAGATGCGCACCGTCTGGGGCGATCACGAGCGCTTCTTCCAGACCTACTTCACCACTTTCCCCGGCCACTACTTCACCGGCGACGGCTGCCGCCGTGATGAGGACGGCTACTACTGGATCACGGGCCGCATCGATGACGTGATCAATGTGAGCGGCCACCGCATGGGCACCGCCGAGATCGAGAGCGCGCTCGTCGCCCACGCCAAGGTCGCCGAAGCCGCCGTTGTCGGCATGCCGCACGAAATCAAGGGCCAGGGCATCTACGCCTTCGTGACCACCAACGCAGATGTCGAGCCAGACGAAGCCCTGCGCAAGGAACTCATCCAGTGGGTCCGCCACGAAATCGGTCCCATCGCCACGCCTGATGTGATCCAGTTCGCCCCCGGCCTGCCCAAGACCCGCTCGGGCAAGATCATGCGCCGCATCTTGCGCAAGATCGGCGAGAACGACGTCGGCAACCTCGGCGATACGTCGACGCTGGCCGATCCGTCAGTGGTCGACAACCTGCTCGCCAACCGCCCGAACGCCTGACGCAATAAAGGGCCGGAGCGCAACAGCGCCCCGGCCCTCTTTGTACTTCAACGCCTTACGAACGGTCGGCGTTCATCACCTTCGTCCACGCCTTGGCGAAATCGCGCACGAACTGCTCGCGCGCATCGTCGCTGGCATAGGCTTCGGCCACGGCGCGCAGTTCCGAGTTGGACCCGAAGATCAGGTCCACCGGCGTTGCCGTCCACTTGAGCGCGCCGCTCGCCCGGTCGCGGCCTTCATAAGCCGTGCCCGCCTTGCTCCACACCGTGTCCATGCTCAGCAGGTTGACGAAGAAATCGTTGGAAAGCGTGCCCGGCTTGCCGGTGAACTCGCCTGCCTTCGAACCGCCGGCATTGGCATCGAGCACGCGCAGCCCGCCGACAAGCACGGTCATTTCCGGCACCGTCAGACCGAGCAGGCTGGCCCTGTCGACTAGCGCATCGGTAGGCGACTGCCATGCATCCGCCGCCTGATAGTTGCGGAAACCGTCCGCCTTCGGCTCCATCGGCGCGAAGGCTGCGGGGTCGGTCTGCTCCTGCGTGGCATCGACCCGGCCCGGCGTGAACGGCAGTTCGAGCGCTACGCCAGCCTTGCTCGCCGCCTGCTCGACGGCTGCGTTGCCGGCCAGCACGATCAGGTCCGCCATGCTCACCGTGCGGCCACCCGGCGCGGTGCGGTTATAGTCAGCGCGCACCTTTTCGAGCGCCGCCAGCACCTTGGCGAGCTCCGCCGGATCATTGACCGCCCAGTCCTTCTGCGGCGCCAGCCGAATGCGCGCACCATTGGCGCCGCCGCGCAAGTCCGAAGCGCGGAAGGTCGAAGCCGAAGCCCAGGCCGTGCGCACCAGCTGCGCCGGAGTCGCGCCCGCCGCCAGGACCTTGCCCTTGAGCGCCGCGATTTCCGCCGCGCCGATCAGCGGGTGGCTATCAGTCGGCAGCGGGTCCTGCCAGCTGAAGGTCTGCGCCGGGACGTCAGTGCCGATGTAATGCGTCTTCGGCCCCATATCGCGGTGCGTCAGCTTGAACCATGCGCGCGCGAAGGCATCGGCATAGAGCTCGGGCTTGTCCTTGAAGCGCAGCGCGATGGCGCGGAACGCCGGGTCCTGCTTGATCGCCATGTCGGTGGTAAACATGATCGGCGCGTGGGTCTTGCCCGCCTCGTGCGCGTCCGGCACGATCTGGACATCCGCCGCGTTCGCCGGCTGCCACTGCGTCGCGCCTGCCGGGCTCTTCACCTTCACCCAATCAAACGCGAACAGGTTGTCGAGGTATTGCGTCGTCCACGCGGTGGGATTGGCCGACCAGGCGCCTTCGAGACCGCTCGTCACCGTGTCCTTGCCCATGCCGGTGCCGCAGCTGTTCTTCCAGCCGGTGCCCTGCGCCTCGATTCCCGCACCCGCAGGTGCCGCGCCGACGCACGTGGCGGCATGCGCGCCATGCGCCTTGCCGAACGTGTGTCCGCCCGCAATCAGCGCGACGATTTCCTCGTCGTTCATCGCCATCCGGCCGAACGACTGGCGGATGTCATGCGCAGCGGAAATCGGATCGCCGTTCGCGTTCGGCCCTTCCGGGTTCACATAGATCAGGCCCATCTGCACCGCCGCAAGCGGACCCTTGAGCTGGCGCTTCTCGTTCCAGCGATCGCCATTGGCCTCAAGCCACTTCTTCTCGGTGCCCCAGTAGACCGCATCGGGCTGCCACGTATCCGCCCGGCCACCGCCGAAGCCCAGCGTCTTGAAACCCATCTGCTCCAGCGCAACGTTGCCGGTGAGGACCATCAGATCGCCCCACGAAAGCGCGCGGCCATACTTCTGCTTGATCGGCCAGAGCAGGCGGCGCGCCTTGTCGAGATTGGCGTTGTCCGGCCACGAGTTCAGCGGCTCGAAGCGCTGCTCGCCGCCGCCACCGCCGCCGCGCCCGTCGATCGTGCGGTAGGTGCCGGTGCTGTGCCAGGCCATGCGGATGAAGAACGGACCATAGTTGCCATAATCCGCCGGCCACCATGGCTGCGAGGTCGTCAGGACCTTGGCGATATCCGCCTTCACCGCCTTGAGATCGAGGCTGAGGAACGCCTTGGCGTAGTCGAAATCGGCGCCATAGGGGCTGGCCAGCGTGTTTTCGTTCTGGCGCAGCGGCGTGAGATCGAGCTGGTCGGGCCACCAGTCCTTGTTGGTCGTCGGCTTTTCCGCCGCAGCGGGGGCGGCTGCATCGGCGGCGTGCGCTGCGACCGGCGCGGCGGCCAGAATCGCGAGGGCAAGAGCCGCAATCGAAGTGCGCATGGTTGTTTCCTCTCTGCTCGCAGCGTCCGCGCGCAGTCCAGCGCCGCCCCGCATCAGGCGTGCGCAGTCCTGCCGGACACCGCTCGGGTCTGTGATCGGTTGCCCGGGCTTCGGGGGGAGAAACCAGCGGGCGAGCACCTTGTGGCGCAGAGGGCCATCATGCGGCCAGTTGATTTGTCCGCTCACAATGATCGGACGTTTCGATCATCCCGCAACAAACGGACACGATCCGCCGCGCGAAAGTCGCAGCCAATAAAATCAACGCTGTGAGGAAGAAGCCAGTTCAGAACACCCGGCGCGGTGCAATTTTACGCATCCTCTCCCAAGGCCGCGCCGGGTGAACGACTTGTTTTGTGTGCACTGTTTTACCGCATTGGCGAGGCGGAGTCATCATCAAATTACGCACACGCCTTTCGGCACGCACGGCATGATGCTGCAGGGCCACAGCAGCACCCCGGCAAATACCTGCCGGAATGCTGCAGCCGTGTTGCGCCTTTTCCCTGATCGCCGCGAAGGACGATCTTATCCGCATCGGTCTTATCGACCGCCGGGTGATGCCCCGCTCCCTGCGCCTTGCTCTTGCCGCCCTCGTGCTGGCCGCTCCGCTTCCGGTTGCGGCGCAATCGGCGGTGGAATTCGGCGCGTCCTACACGGCAGACCTGCTCGCCGCCGCCAAGGGCAGCCAGGATCGCGGCGCCGATCTCGTCGGGCGCGCCGATGCCTGGCTGGATTTCAAGGGCCCTGCCGTCGGCCTCGATGCGTTCTCCGCACACCTCGATCTCATCGCGGTCCACGGCCCCGATTTCTCCGGCCGCCGCGTCGGCGTCTTCCAGACGGTGAGCAGCCTCGAGGCGGACGGCCTGCCCCACGTCTACGAGGCCTGGGCGCAGTGGAAGCCCAGCGACTTCGTTTCCGCCAAGGCCGGCCTGATCGATCTCAACGCCGAGTTCGATATCCAGAACACCGGCGCGCTTTTCGTCAACAGCGCCTTCGGCATCGGGCCGGAGATTTCGCAAAGCGGCCTGTCCGGCCCCTCGATCTTCCCGATGACGTCTTCCGGCGTCGTGCTGCGCCTCCAGCGCGGCCGCAAGGCGCTTGCCCTCGGCGTGTTCGATTCGCTGGCCGGCGCACGGCACGATCCGCGCCAGCTCGCGGTGCGCTTCCCCGGCACGACCGGCGCGCTCCTCATTGTCGAAACGCGGCTGCCGATCGGCACCTGGCTGCTGCAAGCGGGCGGCTGGCACCATACGACGCGCTTCGATGCGCTCGATCCCGCTGCGCCGCCCGCGCTTTCACGCGGCGTCTATAGCATGCTCGAAGGCGCGGTGACGCGCAAGCTGAGCGCCTGGGTCCGGCTCGGCCTCGCCGATTCCCGCGCCAATCCGATCGCGACCTACTTCGGTGGCGGCGCCGTCGCGACCCTGGGCAACTGGCGCGTGGGTCTGGCCGCCGCTCACGCCCGGCTCGGCAGCACTGCCCGCCGCACCCTGTTCACCGCCAACAGCGCGCACCGGGCCGAAACTGTGCTCGAACTGACCGCGCAGCGCCAGCTGGCGCCGTGGTTCAATATCCAGCCCGATCTCCAATATGTGATCCATCCGGGCTGGGATCGCAGCCTGCGCAACACGCTTGTCGCGGGCATGCGTCTCAGCTTCGCGCTACCGGACTGAGCCCTGCGGATAGCCCCGCTCTCCCGCCCCAAGGCTTTTCGATCTTGCCAACACGCGCCGCGCAGTGATCTTCAGGCCGCGCGCCAATCCCGGCGCGAGAGGTCCGCAAAGCCATGCCGCAGTACCCGTTCCAGCTCGTCGACGTTTTCGGTGAAACCCCGTTTTCGGGCAATCCCCTCGCCGTGATCGCCCTCGATGCTGACCGGGATACCGCGCAGTTGCAAGCCATCACCCGCTGGCTCAACCTCTCCGAAACTGCGTTCCTCCTGCCCCCGACCACCGACGCCGCTGACTACCGCGTGCGCATTTTCACGCTCGACCGCGAGCTGCCGTTTGCCGGGCACCCGACGCTCGGCTCGGCCCACGCGTGGCTCACGCTCGGCGGCGCGCCGCGTCAGGAAGGCAAGGTCGTGCAGGAATGCGGCGCGGGCCTGATCGACGTGCGGCGCGGCGCCGATGGCCTCGCCTTCGCCGCACCGCCGCTGCTGCGCTCAGGACCGGTGGAGGCCGACAAGCTGGCCGAGGCCTGCGACGTGCTCGGGATCGCGCCCGGCGATGTCGTTGCCGCCGAATGGATCGACAACGGTCCCGGCTGGCTCGGCATCCAGCTCAGGGATGCTGCCTCGGTGATCGCGGTCGAGCCTGCGCGTTCGCATGCCAGCCGCATCGATATAGGGCTTGTCGGCCTGCACCCGGCGGGCAGCCCCTTCGCCTACGAAGTGCGCGCGATCTTCAGCGATCCCTATGGCGGGCTGATCGAAGACCCGGTCACCGGCAGCCTCAACGCCTCCGCTGCCGAGTGGATGCTGCGCGCCGGCCACGTCACCGCGCCCTACACCGCAACACAAGGCACCCGCCTCGGCCGCTCGGGCCGCATCCGCATCGAGCACGAGCCGGGCGGCCCGATCTGGGTCGGCGGCGCGACGGCCACGCTGTTCAGCGGCACGACCGGCGAGGCAGCCTTCGCGGCCTGATCAGCGCGCCGCTGGCTTGCCCGTCCGCATTTCCAGCCCCAGCGCCCAGCGCCGCTGGAAGCCGCGCCAGAAGTTCGGCTGCTCTGCCGAAGCGGGCTTGCCGCCCACGTTCTGGAACGGCGCCAGCGGCCATTGCCCGTCCCCGGCCAGCGGCGGCGTCACATCGAGATAGGCCTGCTTGGCGGCATCGCCCTTGAGGTGCAGGTCAAGGAAGGCGGTGATGAAGTGCTGGTTGATCGCGTTGATCCGCTCCGCGCGCCACACCGGCTCGGCAAAGTATTCGCGCGTCGAAAAGTCGCTGTCCGCCTCGGGCGGCGGTGGATTGCCGCCGACGTTGTGGCGCGCGTTCTGGTAGAGCAGGAAATGCCGCTCATTCGCGCCCATGTGATCGAAAATCCAGCTCACCCCGCTGCGCGCGTCGACAATGTCGTCGTGATCGCCGTCAATCATCAGCACCGGTTTCGCGAAGGCGGCGAGTGAGGCTTCGGACCACACCCGCACCGCCGGGCTGCCACCGAACGGCGCCATCGCGACGACAGCCTTGATCCGCGCGGCAATCGGCTTACCTGCCGTCTGGCTTTCCAGCAGCTGCTCGCGCGCCGGGGCGGGCAGCTGGGCAAACACCGGGCTCGTCGGCGCATAGTCAAGTCCCGCCGCGCCGAGCACGCCGAAGCCGCCCATCGAATAGCCGACGAGGCCAATCTGCCCCGCGTCGATTTCCTGCCCCAGCGTGTCGCCCGCCTTGCCCGCGCGGCGCGTAAGGTCATCGATCACCATGCGCACGTCGCGCGCGCGGTGGACCAGCACATTGCCGAACGAGACCGGAAAGTCGGCCGGGTTCACCACGCGCTGATCGGCATGATCGATCGCCACCACGACATAGCCCTTGGTGGCGAGGTTTTCGGTCAGCCAGGTCATGAACGTGTCCCAGCCGTTGTAACCGTGCGAGACGACCACCAGCGGAAAGCGCTTGCCCTTGATCGGAGCCGCGCTGTCAGCCGCGAGGCTGGGGATGACGAACGGAGCGCCAGAGCCGTCCGGCTTGGGCAGGACATGCGCAAAGGACGCCCGCGCGGCATTGGGCGCAGCATCGGCGGGATACCACACCCGCGCCTTGATCGTCCGCGTCGTGCGGGAAAGGCCACCTGCCGAAAGCACCACGCTGTCCGGCGCGTCGACCGTGATGGCCTGCGTGCCGATTGCATACGTGCCCAGCGCCGCCAGTTCCGGCGCGTCAAGCGGCGGCACCGCATAAGGCTGACGGACCGGTTCGGCATTTGCCGTCCCCGCCATCAGCAGGCCCGAAAGTACAAGACGCCAGAGAGCTTTCATCGCGTGTCTTCCCGCTAATCTACTGAAATCAAAAAAAACGCGCCCATGCAGGTAAACCGCATGGGCGCGCCGTCACGTCCGGAGGGGATGGACGATCAGAAATTCAGGCGGAAGCCGGCGGCATAGCGCGCACCGGTATCGACATAGTCGAGCACCTGGTTGTTGAAGCGGCCGGTCGTGATGTTCTTCGCATTGGTCACGTTGGTGCCTTCCGCGAAGATCTGCGCGAACTTCTTGATGTCGTAGCTCACGCGCACGTCGACCTGGCTGTACGGGCGGCGGAACACCGGGTCGCCGCCCTGACCGGGCGTGACGAGGTATTCGAGGAACCGGCCGCGACGGTTGTAGGCGACGCGGGCAGCAAAGCCGTCCTTTTCGTAGAAGCCGGTCAGGTTGTAGCTGTTGCCCAGACCTTCGACCGCAACCGACTGGTCGAACCGCGTCACGTCGAAGGCAGCGCTGCTGTCCACGAACGTGGCGTTGGCCGACAGGCCCAGGCCGTCAAGCGGCGCAGGCAGATAGTCGAACGTGTGCGTCACGTTGAGCTCGACACCGCGAACCGAAACGTTCTCCGCGTTGCGCGGACGGCGCACGTTGAAGGTCGCGGTTTTCGGACCGGTGATGCCACCGCCAACCGGCAGGTTGCTGGCATTGGCAATCGTGAAGTTCTCGGCCGAACGGGTCTGCACGATGAAGTTGTCGATGCTCTTGTAGTAACCGGCGATCGACAGCGTCGTGGTCGGCGTCGGGTACCATTCGAGGCTGATATCGAAGTTGTTCGCCGTGTAGGGCCGCAGGTTCGGGTTACCACCGCTCGCGTCGAGGCTCGCCGGACGAGTCACGTCGAAGTTGGTGCGCGGCGCGAGGTCGCGGATCTGCGGACGGGTCAGCGTGCGCGATGCGGAGAAGCGCGCGATGACCTTGTCGGTGAGATTCACCTTCACGTTGATGTTCGGCAGGAAGTAGTCGTAGCTCGACCGCTGCGCCGTGGCGACCGGCGCACCACCATTGGCGAACACCGCCTGATAGATCGTCGGATCGTTCGGCACCGAAAGCAGGTCGGTCAGCGCCAGCTGGCGGCCGCTTGCGGTGATTTCAGTGTGCACGTAGCGCCCACCGATGTTGACCGTCCACGGCAGCGCGCCGAGGTTGCCCTTGAAATCGGCTTCGAGATAGCCGGCGAACACCTTTTCCGACACCGCGAACGAGTTCGGCTGGACCGTGGCAGCATAGCCATTGGTCGCGGCGAGCAGCGCGGCGGTCGTCCCGGGCGCAAGGCCGCGCGCCTGATCGCGCACCGCAGCCTGACCCGCGCTTTCGAGGAACGCGAAGTAGGCGTTCGGATCGTAGCCGAGGATGTTGGTTGGCACGCTGCCGCTGCCGCTAGGTGCACGCAGCGTCAGTTTGCTCAGCAGCGCAGCCGAAGCCGGTTCATTGTAGCCGCAGTAGAGGCACAGCGTATTCGGATCGGTCGCAATGCTCTGGCTGTTCTTGCTGCGGTTGGTGTTGACGAAGCCGAGGCGGATCGCATCGAGCGTGCCGCCGTCAGACTTCCACTCGGTGTCGAGCTTGTACTCGAGCACGCGCTCGGCCTCGCTGTTGCCCTGGCGCAGCGCGATGTGCGAACGGCCCAGCGCGGCGTTGGTCAGGTCAGCCGTATAGCCCGTGGTCGAGGGGAAGCCGTTGCCCTTCGCTTCCTGGAAGCTGTAGGTGCTCGGGATGCCGATCACGGTGAAGTAATTGCGGCCGCCGGCCGAATCCTTCGCACGCGACCACGAAACGTCCGCCTTCACCGTCAGCTGGCTGTTCGGCTTCCATTCCACGTTGCCGCCCAGCGCGTAAGTCTTCACGTAGCGGTTGTTCGAGGTCTGGATGAGGTCGGCGTTGCCATTGGTGGTCAGCGACGTGATCGTGCGATTCGAATCGATCGCTGCCGCCGTGTAGCTCGAAGGCTCGAACCAGCTGCCCAGCGCCTGCACGCGCGAGTTCACGTTGAACTGGTTGTAGAGGCCGTCGACCGTGAAGGTCAGCTGATCGTTGGGACGATACTGCGCCGTGCCGGTCACGCCGATGCGTTCGCGCGACTGGTCGTCCTGGCCGACGTCCTGGTTGCGCGGGGCGAACACGTTGGTGAACAGAGGGTTCGCAGCCGGACCGACCGTGGTGCCGGGGATATAGCCGCGGTTCTGCGTGTAGCGGGTCTGCGCATCGCGCTTCTGGTAGGAAACCGAAGCGAGCAGGCCCAGCTTGCCATCAGCAAACGTGTCGCTGATCAGGCCGAACGCCTGCGGCGTCACCTTGTCGCTGTTGCGCTCGTACTGGCCCTTGGCCGAAACGACCGCCTTGAAGCCGCCCAGATCGAGCGGGCGCGGGGTCTTGATGTTGAGCGTCGCGCCGATGCCGCCGTCCTGCAGGCGGGCCTGCGAGCTCTTGTAGACTTCCGCGCCGCTGATCAATTCCGCAGCCAGAAGGTCGAACGAGAATTCACGGCCCTGGTTGTCGCTGGCGAACGTGCGACCGTTGACGAGCACGGTGTTGAACGCCGGGCCGAAGCCGCGCACGGTCACGAAGCGGCCTTCGCCGTTGCTGCGGTCAATCGAGACGCCCGGGATGCGCTGCAGCGATTCCGCCACGTTGGCATCGGGGAACTTGCCGAGGTCTTCCGAGCTGATCGCATCGACGATCGCCAGCGAGTTCTTCTTGATATTCGCAGCGCTGCGCAGCGAGCTGCGGATGCCGGTCACGACGATTGCTTCTGGCTCCGAACTGGCGCCAGCAGGCGTTTCCTGCGCGAAGGCCGGGGCTGCGCCGCCGACGATTGCCAGCGCGCTGCAGCATGCCAGAGCCTGGCTGCGCATACGCGACATAGCGGATAAACTATTGAAACGAGACATATTCTGGCTCTCCCCTTGCTGCCGCCCGCCCATCTGGTCGGGACGTGCTGAGTGCTTCGACACTGATTGCTCATGTCGTCGGGGTTTGACTGATATGTTTTATCAGATAAATCAAATGAAAGTTTTTCGGGCAGCTGGATTGCCTGCGCAGTGGTGCCTATTTGCTGCACTTGCAGCGGATCGGGCGGTGCCTTGCCAAGGTGCATCGCGCGGCGGCAATAAGGATATAGGGAGCAGGACATGAACGACAGGGTTCGGCAGGTGGTGATTGTCGGCGGCGGCTCCGCCGGCTGGATTGCTGCAGCCCGTATTGCCGCCGCACACCGTCCGGAAGGGGAGAACGGGATCTCGGTCACGCTCATCGAATCCGAAACCATCGGCACCATCGGAGTCGGCGAAGGCACCTGGCCGACGATGCGCAACACGTTGCGCAAGATCGGCATTTCCGAAACCGAATTCTTCCGCTCCTGCGATGCCGCCTTCAAGCAGGGCGCTCGCTTTACTGGCTGGGTCACTGGAGAGGCGGGTGACAGCTACTACCATCCGCTGAACCCGCCGCAGGCCGCCACGCAGATCAACCTCTCCGCCCACTGGCTGCGCCGGCAGGACGGAGCAGGCATCGATTTCGCCCATGCCGTCGATTTCCAGTCCGCGCTCTGCGACGCAGGCCTCGCGCCCAAGTCGATCAGCACCGCCGAATACGTCGGCCTTGCCAATTACGCTTACCACCTCGATGCCGTGAAGTTCGCCGCGCTGCTCAAGAAGCACTGCATCGAGAAGCTCGGCGTGCGCCACGTCATCGATGACGTGACCGGCGTGAAAGTCGATGAGGCGGGCTTCGTCACCGGCGTCGAAGCAAAGGCCACGGGGCTGATCGCCGGCGATTTCTTCGTCGACTGCACCGGCTTCGCCGCCCTGCTGATCGGCCAGACCTACGGCGTGCCCTTCATCGATTGCGGCGACATTCTCCTTGCCGACCACGCGGTCGCGCTGCAGGTGCCCTACGAGCACGAGGACGATCCCGTTGCCAGCCAGACCAATTCGACCGCGCAGGGCGCCGGCTGGATCTGGGACATCGGCCTGCCCACCCGGCGCGGCACCGGCTATGTCTATTCCAGCCGCCACACCAGCCACGACGAAGCCGAAGCCACCCTGCGGGCCTATCTCGGCCCGGTGGCAGAGGGCCTGAACACCCGCCGCATCCCGATCCGCTCCGGCCACCGCCAGCGCTTCTGGGAAAAGAACTGCGTCGCGGTCGGCCTCGCCAACGGGTTCCTCGAACCGCTCGAAGCCTCCGCGCTCATGCTGATCGAAACCGCGGTCGATTTCATCGTCGAGCGCCTGCCGCCGAGCCGTGCGGTGATGGCGCCGCTCGCCCGCCAGTTCAACGCGGCGTTCGAGCATCACTGGGCGCGGATCATCGATTTCCTCAAGCTGCACTATGTCCTCACCAAGCGCGAGGACACCGCCTTCTGGCGCGACAACCGCGATCCCGCGACCGTGCCAGACCGCCTCCTCGAACAGCTCGAACTCTGGCGCCACCTCCCGCCTAGCCCGCAGGACTTCCCGCACCAGCCGGAAGTGTTCTCGTGGCCCAGCTACCAGTACGTGCTCCACGGCATGGGCTTTGAATGCCACCTCGCCGAAGGCAGCCAGGTCACCGCCGAAGCCGCTCTCGCACAGCGCTGCTTCATCGCGACGCAGCGCCAGCAGGAGCAGGCGCTCGCCGCGCTCCCCTCGCACCGCGCACTGCTCGATGCGGTCCGCGTCCACGGGTTCCAGGCCGTATGAGCGGCGCTACTCTCGCAGCCGTCCGCCGCGAACGCCACGCGGGCCTGACGGTCGGCCACGGCACCGATCTCACCGCCGCAGCCGCGCTCGGCCACGTCCCGCTCGGCTTCGGCGAAATTCCACTCGCGCTCTGCGACTATCCGATCGTCCTCATCAAGGACGGCGCGACCGGCGCCTTCCGGCTCGTCGCGCTGCTGGGCTTCGCGGCAAACCGCAACCTCTTCGTGCTCGGCGAAAACTGGGCGGCGACCTACCTCCCCCTCAACGTCCTGCGCCTGCCCTTCTATCTCGGCGCGCCAGACGGCGGCGAACCGGACCTCTGCATCGACGAGGCCAGCAGCCTGATCGGACGCACACCCGGTAGCGCACTGTTCGATGGCACCGGTGCCGAAACGCCCTTCCTCACCGGCCGCCGCGCGCTGCTGCAGACGATGCGCGCCGATGCCGAAAAGACCGCGCAGTTCGTCAGCGCCATCGCCGCCGCGCGCCTCGTCACGCCGATGACGATCACCCTGCACCATGCGGACCAGCACCAGCAGGATATCGAGGGCGCCTACACCATCGATCCGCTCGCGCTGGAAACGCTGGACGATGCGGCGCTGCTGCAGCTTCACCGGGCCGGCTATCTCGGCGCCATCCACGCCATGATGCACAGCCTCGGCCAGTTCACCCGGCTCGAACAGCTCCACAACGCCCACGGCGAGCGCCCGATCGCGCGCAGCGCAGTCCAGCTTCATCTGTGATTCGGGCCGGAAAACCGGCAAGATTGCTCTTGCAGCTTGCTCTTGCCGCGCTGGACGCGTAGCAGCCCGTGATATTATAAATGCGATAATACGCAGCACAGCGAGAGATGTCATGGCAGGACGAATCCCGGTAACGACCACCAAGGCATCCGCGCCGATCCATCGGGAGCGCCGGGCATGAGCGCCGCCGTCCCGGTCGAGACCGTCTCCATCGGCAGCAGCGCGCAACTGCTTGCCTTTGCGCTCGTCATCATGCTCGTCGGCAGCCTCACCTGGTGGCGCACCCGCGCCAGCCACGCGCACAGCGAAAATGAGGACCGCGAGTTCTTCCTTGCTGGCGGCAGCCTCACCTGGGTCTATGTCGCGGGCTCGATCACGATCACCAATCTCGGCACTGAGCAGCTTGTCGGCGCCAATGGCAACCAGATGCTGCTCCTCGCGTGGTGGGAACTGGCCGCCGTGTTCGGCCTCCTCATCCTCGCCTTCGTGTTCGTGCCGATCTACTATCGCTATCAATGCGTGACGACGACAGAGCTGCTTGAGCGGCGCTACAACGACGACCGCATCCGCACGATGATCTCGACGCTGTTCCTGTTCGGCAACCTGTTCATCTCGATGCCTTCGGCGCTCTACACCGGCGCGCTGTTCCTGCGCAGCGTGTTCGGGATCGATCTGCCGCTGGTCATGGTCGGCTTCTGCATCGCGGCCTTGGGCGCGGGCTACGGCGTCCTCGGCGGCCTGCGCGCCGTCGCGATTTCGGAGACCTTCAGCGGCGCCAGCCTGCTGTTCATCTGCCTGCTGCTGGTGTTCCTCTCGCTGCGGGCCATCGGCTTCGATTTTTCCGGCATTCCGGCCGAACGCCTGACACTCATCGGCGGCAACGATTCGCCGATTCCGTGGCACACACTGCTCACGGGCATGCTGTTCATCCAGATCTTCTACTGGTCGACCAACCAGGCAATCACCCAGCGCGCGATGGCCTCGCCTTCGGTGCGTGAGGCGCAGAAGGGCGTGCTCGCTGCCGCCGCCATCCGCCTGATGATCGTGCCCGCCATCGTCGTCCTCCCCGGCATCGTCGCCTACAAACTCTATGGCAACGTCCACGATGCGGCTTTCGGCAAGCTCGTCGGCAATATCCTGCCGGGCTGGCTGGCGGGCACGTTCGCCGCGATCCTCGTCACCAGCGTCGCGACTCACTTCGTCGCGATCCTCAATTCCTCCGCCGCGCTCTATATCTGCGACATCCACCAGAAATACGTGAACCCGCAGGCGAGCGTGCGCACGCTCAATATCGCGGCTTCAGCCATCATGATCCTCATCGCGGTCGTGCTGATCCCGGTCTATGCAAATGCCGTCAGCATCATCAATCTGTTGCAGCAGCTGAACGGTCTGTTCTCGATGCCGATCCTCTCGGCGTTCATCGTCGGCCTGCTGTTCCGCGATGTCGATGCCCGCGCCGCCATCGGCGCGGTGCTGTTCGGCATTTCGCTCTACGCCTGGTTCACGTTCGTCCACGCGCCGTTCGGCCTGCACTACATCCACCTGATGTTCGTGACGTTGTGGTCCTCGATTGCCTTCTCGCTGGCGGTCAACCGGTTCGTATTCGGCAAGCGGGCGAGCCTCGTCCGCTTCTGGAAGCGCGAGCCGGCACCGGTGCCGGACGTCACTTACATCTAGGCGTCAGGAACTGGCGGCCACCTCGGCATCGCCGATCAGGGTCAGCACATCGCCGATCAGCCGGCGCATCGCGCAGCGCGCGCCTTCGCTGTCACGCCGGACAATCGCATCATAGACCGCACGGTGGTCCTCGATGCTGGCCGAGCGGCCCTTGATCCGGTTGGTGAAATGGATCGACGTTGCCAGCGCGCTCGCCACCATTTCGCGGAACTGCTTGTAGAACGGATTGCGCGAACCTTCGAGCACGGCCACGTGAAACGCGATGTCCGCTGCCAGCGTGTTGTCCGCGCCCGCTTCGGCCGCCACCATGCGGGCGAGGCCTGCGCCGATGGCCGTGCGCTCGGCGTCGGTCGCCTGCATCGCCGCCAGCGCTGCGGCTTCGGGTTCGATCGCCACGCGCAGCTGGTTGAAGTGGCGCAGCAGCTCGACCGAGAACTTGCGTTCCAGCAGCCAGTGCAGCACGTCGCTATCGAACAGGTTCCACGAGGACTGCGGCTGGACGATCGTTCCCTGCCGGGGCCGCGCGCTGAGCAGGCCTTTCGCCGTCAACATCTTCACCGCCTCGCGCGTCACGGCACGGCTCACGCCGTGCTTGCGCGCAAGCTCCGCTTCGGTCGGAAACGCGGCATCGTCGTACTCGCCGATGACGATGGCGCGTCCGATCAGATCGAGCAGACCATACGTCAGGTTCCGGCCAAGGCTGGTGCGCATCTCAGAGGGGAAGGTGTCGGTCGCGATGATGTTGACTTTCCTGTTCACCACACTCTGCAACGATTACGCATTTGGAGCGCATAATTCAATTCCTCCTGACATCAAAGTCAGATAGATATGATAATTAAGTAAACACGCGATCGGAGATACCGTTGCAAGCCGCCATCCTCGCCGTCGATTGGGGTTCCACCAACCGCCGCGTCTTCGCGCTCGCGGCGGACGGAACGCCCGTGAATACAGCGCAGGACGACCGCGGGGTCCTTGCCATGGGCGGCAGCGGCTTCGCTGCCGAAGCCGCTGCGATGCGCGCGCGCTGGGGTGATTTGCCGATGCTTTGCGCGGGCATGGTCGGCTCGAACCGGGGCTGGGTCGATGCGGGCTATGTCCCCGCGCCCGCCAGCCTCGCCGCAATTGCGCGTGCAGTTCACTGGGTGGAACCCGGCCGCACGGCCATCGTCCCCGGCGTCTCGCGCGATTCCAATGGCCGGGCAGACATCATGCGCGGCGAGGAAGTGCAGCTTTTGGGTGCTGCCGCCGCCGGTCTCGTCAATCCGGATGCCTGGCTCTGCCAGCCGGGCACCCACGCCAAATGGGCCCGCCTCCAAGGCGGCGAGCTCGTCGATTTCACCACCGCGATGACCGGCGAAATCTTCGCCCAATTGGGCCGCGGCGGCCTGCTGGCCGATGGGCTCGATGGCACGGTGCAGGATGGCGCGGCGTTCCGCGCCGGCGTGCAGGCGGCACGCGGCGGCGATCTCCTCGCCAAGCTGTTCGGCGCCCGCGCCTTGCTCGTCCTCGGCAAGCGCGACCGCGCCGATCAGGCCTCTTACGTCAGCGGCCTCCTGATCGGCAGCGACTGCGCCTCCCGACTGGAGTGCGATTTTGCGCCCGCCCGCGCCGACGGTGTGGACGTCCTCGCCTCCCCCGCGCTCGGCGGCCTCTACCTCGCCGCGCTCGAAGAGCTCGGCTGCCCGGCCCGGCTGGTTGACAGCCACGCCGCCTTCCTTGCCGGAATCACCCAGATCTGGAGCCTGCTGCAATGAACGCCCCCAATTTCTTTGGTGCTGAAACCTTCGATGCCTGTTTCGCCGCGATGCCGCTCGTCGCAATCCTGCGCGGCCTCACGCCCGAAACGGCGGATGAGATCGGCGACGTGTTGGTGGACGCGGGCTTCACCCTGATCGAAGTGCCGCTCAATTCGCCTCGCCCGCTCGAAAGCATCGCGCGCCTCGCCAAGCGCCTTGAAGGCCGCGCACTGGTTGGCGCAGGCACAGTGCTCGATGTCGCCTCGGTTGAGGCCGTGGCCGAGGCAGGCGGCACGCTGATCGTCTCGCCCAACACCAACCCCGCCGTGATTTCCGCCGCTGCCGCACGGGGCCTCATCGCGGTCCCCGGCTTCCAGACGCCAAGCGAAGCCTTTGCCGCACTGGAAGCGGGCGCCCGCGCGCTCAAGCTGTTCCCCGCCGAAGCGGCCAGCCCGGGAGTGCTGAAGGCCATCCGCACCGTCCTGCCCGCAGGCGCCGCCGTGCTCCCGGTCGGCGGCATTTCGCCCACCACGATGGCGCCGTGGCACGCCGTCGGCGCTGCTGGCTTCGGCATCGGCTCGGCGCTCTACAGCCCAGGCGTCACCCCGGACGTCCTCGCCGAGCGCGCCGCCGCATTTATTACTGCCTACAAGGCACTCTAGCGCTTCAGATGCAGGATCACCGCCGTGCCCGGATGGAGGCGCGGCGGCTGGAACCCGGCCTGCATCAGCGCGCTCCCACGAAACCGGCCGCCATCCTTCAGCGGCCATTCCGCCTTCAGACGCGGCGGCCACACGACCTTGAGCTCATAGTCTGCCGCCGGATCGAGCCCCGCCAGCCGCAGGGCTTCCGCAAAGTAGCCGCGCTGCTCGGTCAGCATCGTGTAGGAAACCAGCGCCTCGCTGCCGTCCTCGGCCACCACGGCAAAGGCATTCACGCCCTCCGCCGCATCGATCCGGTGGAGCTGACCGGTGTGGATCAGGTCGCGGTGCTGCTTGTGCAGCGCCACGCCAGCAGCAAGGTCTGCGGTCTCCTCGGCATCCAGCGCGCTGAGGTCCGCTTCGATCCCCATATGCCCGAACAGCGCCGTCGCCACGCGCAGCGGCATCGAGAGGACCCGCCCGGTGATATGGCAGCGCGTCGGCCCGACATGCGCGCCCATCAGCTCCGCCGGGAAGAAGTGCGAGAACCCGCGCTGGATCGAAAGCCGGTCTAGCGCGTCGTTGCTGTCACTCGTCCACACCCGGTCCGTCCGCGCCAGCACGCCATAGTCCGCACGCCCGCCGCCCGATGCGCAGCTTTCGATCTCGACTGCGGGGAATGCCGCCCGCAGCCGGTCGAGCACTTCGTACAGCCCATTCACATGCGCCGTCGCCCCCGCGCGGCCATCAGCGCCGCCGGGCTGGCTGAGATCGCGGTTCATGTCCCACTTCAAATAGCTGATCGGATACTCTTCAAGCAGCGCCACCACATCCGCGTACATCCGCTCGCGCACCTCAGGCCGCCCGAAATCGAGCACCAGCTGATGGCGGAACGGAATCTGCGGCGCGGGCGGCGTGCCCAGCACCCATTCGGGATGCGCGCGGAACAGATCGCTATCCGGATTGACCATCTCCGGCTCGACCCACAGGCCAAATTCCATCCCCAACGACCGCACCTTGTCGATGAGCGGACCCAGCCCATGCGGATAGACCCCCGGGCTCACCTGCCAGTCGCCCAGTCCGGCGCGGTCGCTCCGGCGGCTGCCGAACCAGCCATCGTCGAGCACGAAGCGTTCGACACCGACTGCCGCCGCCTTCTCGGCCAGCGCCATCAGCACCTGCGGATCGTGATCAAAATAGACCGCTTCCCAGCTGTTGTAATGCACCGGGCGCGGCTTTGCCCGTAGCCGCGCGTGTTCGGGCCGCGCGCGCAAAAAGGCATGAAACTGCCGCGAAACGGCCCCCATACCGGCATTCGAAACCGTTGCGTAGATCGCCGGTGTCGTCAGGCTCTCGCCCGGTGCCAGCGCGATTTCGCCGGGCAGATAGAGCGCTTCCATCGCCACCGAACGCCGCCCATCCGCCAGTGTCTCGACCGACAGGCGATGATTGCCGCTCCAGCCCAGATGGAATCCATAGGCCAACCCGCGCGTTTCATTGGCTTTGCGCTCGATGGCGAGCAGTCCCGGAAACGCATCATGGCTGGTCCGCCCGCGCCGGTTCTCGCGCAGCCAGGTACCCATCGAAAGCTGGTGCCGCTGCAGCTGGAATTCGCCCGACCAGCGTCCTTCGAAGCCGATCACTTCGTGGACAAACCCCGGCAGCGCGACCACCGGTGCGGCAAAGTGATCCACCTGCAGCGCCTCGTCACCGCGGTTGGTAAGCGTCGTCGTCGCGACCAGCACATCTCCCGAAAGCCGCAGTTCGTGCACGAGCTCGATGCCATGCGCTGTATCACGGCTGGTGAAGCGCAGCCGGTCCGCCGCCTGTTCCACATCTTCGAGCAGCGCAAAGCTCGCCCAGTCCAGCCCGCCACGATGTGCGGCCAGCCCCGGCCTTCCCGGAAAGCCCTGCCCCGCCTGCGGAGTCAGCGCCAGCGGCGCTTCGTAGGCGGGCGAGGCATTCGCCTCAGCCCGCGCCGCCAGCGCGGAAAGCTCTGCGAGATCAAGATCATCCGGCAGCCGTGGTCCCCAATAGCGCACCGCCGGAACCTCGGCGATGATCTCCACCACCAGCGTCACATGCGCACCATCAAGGCGATAGGCAGCGGAAAAGGGTGCGGTCATGGACGAGCTTTCGGTAGCAAAAGTGGATTTATATGATAATTGGCGGAGACGGGTTACCGCCGACCGGCGATCACCCGCAACCCATTTCTCAAAAGCCCTGACGGTCCCGAAGGAAACATCATGCTTGGCGTCTGCTACTATCCCGAACATTGGCCCGAAGCATGGTGGGAGGAAGATGCCCGGCGCATGGCCGCGCTTGGCCTTACCTACGTGCGGATCGCCGAGTTCGCGTGGAGCCGGATCGAGCCCGATCCCGGCCGCTTCGAATGGGATTGGCTGGACCGCGCGATCGAGACGCTGGGCAAGGCCGGTCTGAAGGTCGTCATGTGCACGCCCACGGCCACCCCGCCGAAGTGGCTGATCGACATGTACCCCGAAATTCTCCCGGTCGATCCCGAAACCGGGCGCACGCGCGGCTTCGGCTCGCGCCGCCACACCGATTTCTCCAGCCCCGTCTGGCACCGCGAAGCCATGCGCATCAGCACCGCCGTTGCAGAGCGCTACGGCGAGAATCCCCATGTCGCCGGCTGGCAGACCGACAACGAACTGTGCTGCCACAACACCGCGATCAGCGCCTCGCCCGCCGCCCATGCCGGCTTCCGCACATGGTGCCGCGAGCAGTACGCTGACATCGCCGCGCTGAATGCGGCGTGGGGCAACGTGTTCTGGTCGATGGAATACCGCAGCTTCGACGAGATCGAGATGCCCGTCGGCGCGGTCACCGAAACCAGCCCCGCGCACCGCATGGCCTGGCGCCGCTATTCGTCGGATATGGTCGTGCGCTTCCATGCTGACATGATCGCGATCATCCGCGCCCATGCGCCGGGCCGCTGGGTGACGCACAACTTCATCCCGATGCCCGAGACCGGCGTCGACAACCACGCGCTGGCCGCCGATCTCGATTTCGCAGCCTACGACAACTACCCGCTCGGCCGCGCCGATCTAGCGCTCGCCAAGTCGTCGGCTGAGGAATTCGCGCCGCTGATGCGCACCGGCCATCCCGATTTTCAGGGCATCCTGTTCGATCAGACGCGCGGCCTCACCGGCCGCCCGTTCTGGGTGATGGAGCAGCAGCCCGGCCCGGTGAACTGGGCCAATCACAACCCCCGGCCTGCCCCCGGCATGGTCCGCCTCTGGTCGTGGGAAGCCTTCGCCCACGGCGCGGCGGTGGTCAGCTTCTTCCGCTGGCGGCAGGCACCCTATGCGCAGGAACAGATGCACGCCGGCCTGCTCCGCCCCGATTGCACCGAGGCCGAGGCATGGCCCGAAGTCATGCAGCTCCACGCAGAGCTCAACAAGATCGAACTCCCGGCCCCGACCAAGGCACCGGTTGCCATCGTCGTCGATCACGAATCCGATTGGCTCGGCCAGATCGAGCAGCAGGGGCGCGGCTACAACTACCAGCAGATCCTCACCGCCTGGTACGGCGCGACCCGCCGCCTCGGCCTCGATGTCGATTTCGTCGCGCCGGGCGCGGACCTTGCCGGCTACGCCATGGTCCTCGTCCCCGCGCTCGCGCTGCCGACGCCCGAAGCCGCAGCGCAACTTGAGGCGGCAGACGGCCTCGTGCTGATCGGCCCGCGCTCCGGCGCCAAGACGCACGACGTCACCATCCCGGAAGGCCTTGCCCCGGGCCGCCTGCGTCCGCTCGTGCCGATGCGTGTGCTCGCGGTGGAAACGCTGCGCCCCGATTGCCCCGGCACGATCACCATCGGGAATGCCTCCTACGCAAGCGGCCTCTGGCGCGAGACCATCGAGCCCGGCGAATGCACCGTGCTCGGCCGCTACGAAGACGGCGCTCCGGCCATGGTCCGCCACGGCAAGGTTCACTACCTCGCGACGCTGGTGGAGGACGCCGCGCTCGATGCCATCGTCGCGGCGATGGCGGCCGAGGCAGGCGTGGCCACCACACCGCTCAGCGGCATGCTGCGCATCCGCCGGCGCGGGAACCTGACGTTCGCGATCAACTACGGCGCCGAACCCGCCGAAGCCCCCGCCCCGGAAGGCGCCGAGTTCCTGCTCGGCACCCGCACCGTCGCCCCGCGCGATCTTTCGATCTGGCGCGTGGGATAGACCTCAAAAGGCGAACGGATCGGTTTCGGTCCGTTCGCCGAGCAGGAACGCATCGGCCACAAGCGTCATCGGCCGCAGATCGCAGTCGCTTTTCCCGGCGACCACCAGTTCCGCAAACCGCCGGTAAAGCGCCGGATATTCGCCGATCCCGTCTGTTCGCTGTTCCACGCCATCGATCCACAGTCGCGCTCCGCCCTCGGTCAGCATGAGCGTGCCCTGCGAGGTCTCGACCGTGATGTCCCAGCTCTGCGGACCCGTCTGGCGGAAATCGAAATCGGCGCTCACTGGCACCACGTCAGCCAGCACCATCTCCAGCACCGCTGCAATCGGCGCGCCGCGCCCTGCCGGAAATGCCAGCTTTGCGTGTTCCAGCCGCAGTGCCCCGGGCAGGATCCCGGTCACGATGGAGAGCGCATTGATACCCGGATCGAACACGCCGAGGCCCCCGGCCGCCAGAATCCACTCCTGCCCGGGATGCCACACGCGAATATCCTCGCGCCACACGATGGCCGCGCGCGTGATCTGCTTGTCCGCCAGCCACGCGCGCGCCGCGTCAACGCCGGCCGCATGGCGCGAATGCCATGTCGCAAACAGGCTGCGCCCCGCTGCAGCCGCCTGCGCCTGAAGCTGGTGCACTTCCGCCAAGGTCGCGCCCGGCGGTTTCTCCAGCATGACATGCAGCCCCGCCGCCAGCGCCTGCGCCGCGATCCGGTGCCGCCCGACCGGCGGCGTACACAGCGAGACCGCATCAACGGGCAGTCCGCTTTCGATCAACCCTGCGATATCAATGAAGTTCGGCACACCTTCGACGCGGCCGTTCCGGCTCACCGCAGCGACCAGTTCGAAACCGGCATCGGCGGCAATGGCCGGCAGATGCTGATCACGCGCGATCTTGCCGATGCCGACGAGCGCCAGCTTGATCCGTTCAGCCATGGGTATCTCCGGTTGGGAATATTTTATCAGATATATATGCTATAATGGAGAAATTGGCTATCGCACAGCCCATGATGATGCGTCATCATGGCTGGTGCGGTGAAATCCGGTCCCGGACAATGGCGGCAAGAGACCGTCCTTTGTCAGACCGGGCAGGAGCCGCGTGGTGTGGGACAATGGGAATGAATGCCGGATACCGGCAGGTCTGGAGCAATGGCGGACAAGGCTGACGCGCAGCCTGTTCCGATTGCCGGGCAGTGAGCAGAACCGAGTTGGGGTAGAATTGGCATGACTGAACAGAACACCGAATCCGGCGCCACCCGTCTGCGGTCGCGCGCTTGGTTCGATAATCCAGGCAACCCCGACATGACCGCGCTGTATCTCGAGCGCTACCTCAGCTTCGGCCTTTCCGTGGCAGAGCTGCAATCCGATCGGCCGATCATCGGCATCGCCCAGACCGGCAGCGATCTCGCGCCGTGCAACCGCCACCATCTCGTTCTGGCAGACCGCGTACGCGACGGCATCCGCGACGGTGGCGGCATCCCCATCGAATTTCCGATCCACCCCATCCAGGAAACCGGCAAGCGCCCGACGGCGGCACTTGATCGCAACCTCTCCTATCTCTCGCTCGTCGAAGTGCTCTATGGCTACCCCCTTGATGGCACCGTCCTCACCGTCGGCTGCGACAAGACGACGCCCGCCTGCCTGATGGCCGCGGCCACCGTCAACATTCCCGCCATCGCGCTGTCGGTCGGACCAATGCTCAACGGTTGGTTCAAGGGTGAGCGCACCGGCTCGGGCACGATCATCTGGAAAGCCCGCGAACTGCTCGCGGCAGGTGAGATCGATTACCGCGGCTTCATCGAGCTGATCGCGTCTTCCGCCCCCTCGACCGGCTATTGCAACACGATGGGCACGGCGACGACGATGAACTCGCTCACCGAAGCCCTCGGCATGGCGCTGCCCGGTTCGGCCGCGATCCCCGCGCCCTATCGTGATCGCCAGCAAGCCGCCTACGAGACCGGCCTCGCCATTGTCGAAATGGTCAAGGCCGACCGCAAACCGTCCGACATCATGACGCGCGCCGCATTCCTCAACGCGATCCGCGTCAACAGCGCCATCGGCGGATCGACCAATGCCCCGATCCACCTCAACGCCATCGCGCGCCACATGGGCGTCGAACTCACGCTCGATGATTGGCAGGACCATGGCGCAGGTGTGCCGCTGCTGGTCAACCTGCAGCCGGCCGGCGAATACCTCGGAGAAGACTACTACCGGGCAGGCGGCGTGCCCGCCGTTGTCGGTGAACTGCTGCGCGCCGGATTGCTGGATGGCAGCGCCCTGTTCTGCAACGGCAAGACCCTCGCCGAAAACTACGCCGATGCGACCATCGAGGACACCCGGGTGATCAAGCCCCTGACCGAGCCCTTGCTCGACAATGCCGGGCTCACCGTCCTCAGCGGCAATCTGTTCGAATCCGCAGTGATGAAGTCGAGCGTCATTTCGGACTCGTTCCGCGCCCGCTATCTCTCGAACCCTGACGACCCGGAAGCCTTTGAAGGCCGCGCGATCGTGTTCGATGGCCCGGAAGAGTACCACGCGCGCATCGACGATCCCACGCTGGAGATCGATGAGAACTGCCTGCTCGTGATCCGCGGTGTTGGCCCGATCGGCTATCCGGGCGGCGCTGAAGTGGTCAACATGCGCGCCCCGGCGGCGCTGATCCGCGCGGGCGTCGATGCGCTCCCCTGCATCGGCGATGGCCGCCAGTCCGGCACGTCCGGCAGCCCCTCGATCCTCAACGCATCGCCCGAGGCCGCGATCGGCGGCGGGCTTGCCCTGCTCCAGACCGGTGACCGGATCCGCATCGATCTCAAGCGCCGAACCGCAGACATGCTGGTTCCCGAGGAAGAACTGCAGCGCCGCCGCGATGCACTCGGCGTCGGCGTGGACGTTCCTGCCCCGCAAACGCCGTGGCAGGAGCTTCATCGCAAGATCACCGGCCAGTATCCCGGCGGGGCGGTGATCGAATCCGCCGTGCAGTATCAGCGCATCGCGCAGGAACGCGGCCTCCCCCGCGACAGCCACTAAGCCATGACGCAAGAACTGCCCGCCGTCCGCGCGATCCCACGCGATACGCGCGATATCCTGGGCGAAGGCCTGCTGTGGAGCGCGCGAGAGAACGCGCTGTTCTGGACGGATATTCTGGGCCGCAAGTTGTGGCGCATGAGCCTGGCTGATGAAAGCATCCGCCACTGGGACATGCCGGAAGCCATTGGCTGGATTATCGAGCGGGCAGTCGGCGGCTTCGTTGTCGGCCTGACATCGGGCTTCTACCGCCTCGATCTTGAGCCGTTCCGACTGGAATTCATGGCTAATCCGCAGCCCGAACGCCCCGGCAACCGTCTCAATGACGCGAAGGCCGATGCGCAAGGGCGTATCTGGGCTGGCTCAATGCCCTTTGCCGATCAACCCGCTACGAACTGGCCCGCCAGCGGCGCGCTCTATTGCCTCGACCAAGCGGGCGGGATCACCCGGCACGACGATGGCATCACGATTGCCAATGGCCCGGCGTTCCATCCTGACGGCACGGTGCTCTATCACACGGACAGCCGCATCGGGCAGGTCTCGAAGTTTGCCCTCCATGCCGACGGCACACTCGGCCCACGCGAACCGCACCTGCAGTTCGATACCGCGCAAGGGTCGCCGGACGGCATG
>CAYPRK010000011.1:0-160129 GCA_964413325.1 uncultured Novosphingobium sp.
GGCAGGGAGGGGTGATCGCGCGACCGGTGCGGCACCTGCACAGATGCTGCGGGGAGGGCGTCGTTATCTGCCGGGGTGCGAGTGGCCGGGCGGGCAGATGCGGTCCGGCGCAGCCAATTGGTCGATCATGGCTCGGGACCGGGGTAGCGGCTCGCTGGCATACCGGTCTTTACTCGCGCCGGGCCTATACCCGTTTCCGGGCGCGCGGCGGAAGCCATGATCCTGTGCTGGCGCGGTAGGTTGCCTGATCGAGGTCTTGGGGGAGACCGCCCCACCTCCAGAACCGAAGTTCCTTACCCGCAGCCCGCACCGGTCGCGTTGGCGTGGGGCTTTTGAGCCTTGGGCCAAAGGAGCGAGGGCGAGGCCGGCCTAGCCTGCTCCCGATCTGGGCGAGGCGTGTAACCTATATGGTTCGTTTTGTCAAGGGTGGTGATGGGATGAAGCGTTGCTGGCCCACCCCCAGCCCCTCCCGCATGCGGGAGGGGAGTTGGAACGTCGCCGTTTGGTCCCCCTCCCGCTCATCCTGAGCCTGTCGAAGGAGGGATGGGTTAGGGTTTGTTTTTCTTTTTGAATCAATTGCTAACGGCGATGTTGTCGATCAACCTGGCCTTGCCCATGTGCGCCGCCACGAGCAGCCGCGCGGGGCGGCCGTCCCATGGGTCGAGCGCTTCGAGCGTGGCGGCATCGCGCAGATCGGCGTAGTCGACGCGGGCGAAGCCGGCGGCGAGGATGGCGGACTGCAGCGCCGCCAGTGCGCTGGCAACCGGTTCACCTGCCACGATCTTCGCCGCTGCTTCACGCATCGCGTGGTTCATCGCGGGCGCGGCGGCGCGTTCTTCGGGGGTGAGGTACTTGTTGCGGCTGCTCATGGCGAGGCCGTCCGCCTCGCGCACGGTCGGCACGCCGAGGATGTGGTCCGCCTGCGGGTGCGTGAGATCGAGATCGCGCGCCATGCGGCGGATGATCGCGAGCTGCTGCCAGTCCTTCTCGCCGAACAGCGCCACATCGGGCTGGACCTGGTTGAACAGCTTGGTGACGACCGTGGCCACGCCGTCGAAATGCCCGGGGCGCGCGGCGCCGCAGAGCACGGCATCAAGGCCGCTGACCTGAATGGTCGTGGCGTAGCCAGCGGGATAAACCACATCGACGGTCGGCGCCCAGAGCACATCGACGCCTTCGGCTTCGAGCAGCGCGGCATCGGCGGCGAGCTGACGCGGATAGGTCGCGAGATCTTCATTGGGGCCGAACTGGCGCGGATTGACGAAGATCGAGACGACGACGATGTCCGCGCGCGCCTTCGCCTCGCGCACCAGCGTGAGGTGGCCTTCGTGCAGCGCGCCCATGGTGGGCACCAGCGCCAGCCTGGGACGGTCTCCGCCCTGAGGTGAATTGTCCCCCGATTTCAGCGCGGAAAGCGCCGCACGAAGCGGTTCGACTGCTGTCAGGATTTGCACGCGCCACGGCACTCCAGTAATCCCCGATCTGGGGAACGCGCCCTCTAGACCCGTGCCGTGCCCGGCGGCAAGGGGGCCCGCCACTCACAGAAAGGATGATCTCCCTTGTCTGCCGCTCCCTACCGAATCGTCTTCGCCAATGAAAAGGGCGGAACCGGCAAATCGACCACGGCGGTCCATGTTGCCATCGCGCTGGCCTATCAAGGCGCGCGGGTGGCTGCGATCGATCTCGATGCGCGGCAGCGGACGATGCACCGCTATTTCGAGAATCGCGCCGAAACGATGCGCCGCCGCAGCATCACGCTGCCAACCGCGACGTTCGAGGTCTATGACGGGACGAGTGCCGAGGAGCTGGACGGGCTGGCCGAGCGGCTGGGCGAGAGCCATGACTTCATCGTGTTCGACACCCCCGGCCGCGACGATCCGCTGGCGCGCCATGTCGCGACGCAGGCCGATACGCTGGTCACGCCGCTCAACGACAGCTTCGTCGATTTCGACCTCATCGGGCAGGTCGATGCCGAGACGTTCAAGGTGCGCCGCCTCTCGTTCTATGCCGAGCTGATCTGGGAAGCGCGCAAGAAGCGCGCGATGGCGACGATCAAGGAGGCGCGCAAGGAAATGGATTGGGTGGTGGTGCGCAACCGCACCGGCTATACCGAGGCGCGCAACCAGAAGCGCATCGATCAGGCGCTGACCGAGCTTTCCAAGCGCGTCGGCTTCCGCATCGCCAGCGGCCTTTCGGAGCGCGTGATCTACCGCGAACTGTTTCCGAGCGGGCTGACCCTGCTCGACAAGGGACACCTTGGCGAGCTCGGCACCAGCCATCTTGTCGCGCGGCAGGAACTGCGCACGCTGGTGGCGGGGCTTGCGCTGAAGTTGCCCGAACGCGGCCAGCTGGCGATGGAAGCGGTGCTTTGAAGTTCCTGTTCCTCGCGGCGCTGGCCTGTGTGGCGGTCAAGATGCTGGCCGGGCGCTGGCCGTGGGAGCTGTGGGGGCCGAACGCCAAGGAAGCAGCGGAAAAGCGCGCGCGCAACTTGCTCGGGCTGCGGGCCGATGCGGGCTATGACGAGATCATCGACGCGCACCGGCGGCTGCTGACGAAAGTCCACCCGGATCGCGGCGGCACCAATGACGCGGTGCACGAAGCCAATGCGGCGCGCGACTTGCTGCTGGCGCGGATTTCCAACCGCGGGCCTGATGGGCGGGGGTGATCGGTTTCTTCGTGTTTCTCGCAGAGACGCAGAGGGAAGGAAGATCGCGAAGAGGTCCTGTTTGCGGCGCAGCGCTATTGTCGGTTGTCTCGGGACGAGATGGGGCCTAGCGGCCCGGCGCACCATCCTGGCGATCTCCTTTTCCTCTGCGTCTCTGCGATAACCCCTTCAAGGCACGTCCGCATGAGCCACCAGTTCCACCCCAGCGTGCTGCGCGAATACGACATTCGCGGGACTGTGGGCAAAACGCTGGGGCCGGACGATGCCTATGCGCTGGGCCGCAGCTTTGCGACGCGGGTGCTGCGCGATGGGCGGCGCAAGGTGGCGGTGGGCCTTGATGGCCGGCTGAGCTCGCCGATGCTGGAGCACGCGCTGGTGGCCGGGCTTTGCGCCAGCGGCGTGGATGTTGTCCGCATCGGCCTTGGCCCTACGCCGATGCTCTATTTTGCCTGCGCCTCACTGCAGGAAGTGCAGGATGGCATTCAGATAACTGGCAGCCACAATCCCCCCGATCAGAATGGCTTCAAGGTGGTATTTCGGGGAGGTCCGTTCTTCGGCCCAGATATACTCGAACTCGGCCGTCTCGCCGCCCGAGGGGATTGGGCGCTGGGAGACGGGACGGCCGAGCTGGTCACTATCATGGATGCCTACGTCGAGCAGATCCTCGCCGGGCTGGATGGTATCGCGCCAGATGCCGTGGGGCACCTCGCGATCGGATGGGATGCCGGGAACGGTGCTGCGGGCGAAGTGATCGAGCGCTTGGTCGCCCGCATACCGGGGCGCCATGTCTGCCTGCACACGCGTATCGATGGTACGTTTCCTGGCCATCATCCCGATCCTTCCGTCGACGCCAACCTTGCCGATTTGCGCCAGGCCGTCGCGCTGGGACGGCTCGACTTCGGACTGGCATTCGATGGCGACGGGGACCGGCTGGGCGTGGTGGATGGCAAGGGACGCGCGCTTGCCGGGGATCAGCTGCTGATGCTGTTTGCCGAAGATGTGCTGAAAAGGCAGGCGGGAGCGACAGTTATCGCCGACATCAAGGCGAGCGGGGCGCTGTTCGACCGCGTCCGCGCGCTGGGCGGCGTGCCGCTGATGTGGAAGACCGGACACAGCCATATCAAATCCAAAATGAAGGAGACTGGTGCGCTGCTCGGTGGCGAAATGACCGGACACGTCTTTCTTGCGGACGATTACTACGGATTCGACGATGCGCTCTATGCCGCCGTGCGCCTGATCGCGGCGACCGTGCGGCTGGGCCGATCGGTGACGCAGCTGCATGACGCGCTGCCGGTGATGGTCAATACGCCCGAGCTGCGCTTCCCGGTGGACGAGGCGCGCAAGTTCGCGTTGATCGAGGACGTGCGCGCGCGGCTGGCGGCGGAAGGCGCGGACGTGACCAGCATCGACGGGGTTCGCGTGACGACCCCGCAGGGCTGGTGGCTGCTGCGCGCGTCCAACACCGAGGCGATGATGACGGCGCGGGCGGAGAGCGACAGCGACGAAGGCCTCGCGCAGTTGCTGGCTGCCCTTGACGCGCAATTGGCGGCTGCGGGGATAAGGCGCTAGTGTAGCCGGGTGAGCGCCCTGCCGATCCCCCCCGAAATCGAAGGCTGGTTCGCCGGACGCGGTTGGCGGGTGCGGCGGCATCAGGCCGAGATGCTGGAGGCCGATGACGCGGGCCGGCATGCGCTGCTGGTGGCCGATACGGGGGCGGGCAAGACGCTGGCGGGGTTCCTGCCGACCTTGGCCGCGTTCACGCCCTCGCGGCTGGCAGGTGCGGCGCCGCCGGAAGGGCTGCACACGCTCTATGTCTCACCGCTCAAGGCGCTGGCGCATGATGTGCAGCGCAATCTGCTGACGCCGATCACCGAGCTGGGCCTGCCCATCACGGTCGAGACGCGCAGCGGGGATACCTCGTCCGACAAGAAGGCGCGGCAGCGGTCGCGGCCGCCGCATGTGCTGCTGACGACGCCGGAATCGCTCTCTCTGCTGCTGAGCTATCCCGAAAGCGCGCAGCTGTTCAGCACCCTGCAGCGCGTGGTGATCGACGAGGTGCATGCCTTTGCGACCTCGAAGCGGGGCGATCTGCTGGCCTTGGCGCTGACGCGGCTGCAGGCGCTGGCCCCGGGGCTGCGGCGGGCGGCGCTGTCTGCCACGCTGGCCGATCCGGAAGCCTTCCGCGCCTGGCTGGCGCCGTGGGGTGATCTGGACAGTACGGCGCTGGTGGAAGGCGAGGTCGGCGCGCCTGCAGAAGTCGAGATTCTGCTGCCGGACGACGGCCAGCGGGTGCCGTGGGGCGGGCATGCGGCGGCCTGGGCGCTGCCGCAGCTCTATGAGGCGATCCGGCGGAACCGGACGACGCTGGTGTTCACCAACACGCGGTTTCTGGCGGAATACATCTTCCAGCTGCTGTGGGATGCCAACGAGGACAAGCTGCCGATCGGCATCCACCACGGCTCGCTATCGAAGGAAGCGCGGCGCAAGGTGGAAGGCGCGATGGCGCGGGGGGAGCTGCGGGCGCTGGTCTGCACCGCCAGCCTCGATCTCGGCGTCGACTGGGGCGATATCGACATGGTGGTGCAGATGGGGGCGCCGAAGGGCTCCTCGCGCCTGCTGCAGCGGATCGGGCGGGCCAACCACCGGCTCGATCAGCCGAGCCGCGCAATGCTGGCGCCGGGCAATCGCTTCGAGTTCCTGGAGGCGATGGCGGCGCGGGATGCGGTGCATGAAGGACAGCGCGACGGGGAGGACTTCCGCCCGGGCGGGCTGGATGTGCTGGCGCAGCATGTGATGGCGATTGCCTGCGCGGGGCCGTTTCACGAAGCGGAGCTGCTGGCGGAAGTCCGCTCGTCGCTCGCCTATGCGGGAATCGACGAGGCGGGGTGGGAGCGCGTGCTGCAGTTCGTAGCGACCGGCGGATATTCGCTGCGGGCCTATGACCGGTTCCAGCGGATCGTGCGGCTGAAAGACGGCACGTGGCGGCTGACGCATCCGCAGCAAGCCGCCCGGCATCGGCTCAATGCGGGGATCATCGTCGATTCCGAGATGCTCGAAGTCCGTTTCCGCAACGGTCGGTCGCTGGGCAAGGTGGAGGAGAGCTTCGGCGCGGGGCTGAAGCCGGGCGACACGTTCCGCTTTGCCGGGATGGACCTTGAGGTGGAAGGCGTGCGCGATCTGGAGCTGATCGTGCGCGGGGCCAAGAAGGCCGGGCAGATCCCGAGCTACAACGGCGCGCGCATGCCGCTGACGACGCACCTTTCCGCGCGGGTGCAGGCGATGCTGGCGGACCGGGCCGGCTGGGGGCGCTTTCCCGATGACGTGCGCGAATGGCTGGAAGTGCAGGACTGGCGCAGCCGCCTGCCAGCGCCGGGCGAGCTGCTGGTCGAGAGCTTCCCGCATGGGGGGCGGGCCTACACTGTCTATTACACCTTCGAGGGGTGGAACGCGAACCAGTCGCTGGGGATGCTGATCACGCGGCGGATGGAGGACGCAGGGCTGGGGCCGATGGGGTTTGTCGCCAACGATTACGCGCTGGGCGTATGGGGGCTGCGGCCGGTGAAGGACCCGGCAGCGTTGCTTTCGCCGGACATCCTCAGCCACGAGTTCGTGGAGTGGGTGCAGAATTCCTACCTGCTGCGCCGCGCGTTCCGGGAGGTGGCGGTGATTTCAGGCCTGGTCGAGCGGCAGCAACCGGGCGCGCGCAAGAGCGGGCGGCAGGTGACGTTTTCGACCGACCTCATCTACGACGTGCTGCGCAAGCACGAGCCGGATCACCTGCTGATCGAGGCTGCGTGGGCGGATGCCCGGGCGCGGATGACCGATGTGGGGCGGCTGGGCTCGCTGCTGGACCGCGCGGCGGCGGAGCTGGTCCATGTCGAGCTCGAACGGGTTACGCCGCTGGCCGTGCCGTTGATGGTGATGATCGGGCGGGAATCCGTGCCTGCCGGGGCCGCCGATGATGAATTGTTGCTGGAGGCGGAGAGCCTGGCTTCGGCGGCGATGCGGCCGGAGTGAAGGAGATTGGTTCGCGCAGAGGCGCAGAGGCGCGGAGAAGAAGGGATTGGGTTCGCGATATCTCGCAGAGAAAGCAGGGATGCCGGGTGAGCTGACGGAGCCCCCCAGTCTTGGATGGTTGTGGGGGGCTTCGCCTGCGGCGCAAAACGCCGTCTATACGGTCTCTGCCCCCTCTTCTCCGCGCCTCTGCGCCTCTGCGCGAACATCATCTCGTGCCGCGCTGGCCGAGCCGGGCCACACAAAGAAAAAGGGGCGGATTGCTCCGCCCCTTGATCGTTTTGTGGCTGAGAGCCCGCGCGAACGTTACTTGCTGCCAGCTTACTTGCTGAACGTCGCGAAGTTCTCGTTGCCCACGAAGCCGAACTTGCTGACCTTCACCTGCGTGATGATCTTCAGCATGCGATTCGCGATTTCGTACGAGGCATATTCCTCGGGCTGGAACTGCAGTTCCGGCTCGGGGTTCATCGCCTTCGTTGCCTGAAGCAGCGAGACGAGGTTGCCTTCGTTGATCGGCGAACCGTTCCAGAGGATCTGGTTCTGGGTGGTCAGCACCAGCTTGTTCTTCACCGGGTCGATCTTCGGCGTATTCGTAGGCGGAGTCGCCTGCGGAAGGTCGATGTTGACCGAGTGGGTGGCCACGGGGATGGTGATGATGAACATGATGAGGAGCACGAGCATGACGTCGATCAGCGGCGTCGTGTTCATCTCCATCATCGGCGAGCCATCGTCTTTGCCGCCGCTCATTGCCATAGGGGGTACTCCTGTTTGGTCTCGGTGACCGGGGTGACCAGGCGGCGTTTAGCCGTTCGGATCAACCGGGGTGGAGATGAAGCCGACCTTGGGATAGCCCGCAATCTGCACGTTGTAGATCGTGCCGGCGATGCACTTCCAGGGGACGTTCACGTCGCCGCGGATGTGCACTTCGGGGATCTTGTCCGGCTCCATGTTCTGCGCGCCGCCGGCCCGCTTCACGATGGCATCAAGCCGGTCGAACGCCATCTTGTAGAGTTCGTTGTTATCAACCGGTGTGACGTTGTTGATGTAGACGCGGCACTGGCCGGTCCGCGTGGAGCCTTCATAGCCGCCCTGGCCGGGGCTGCGCCCGCCAGCGTCGGTCGAGACGACCGTCACGAGCAGGTTCTCGACCTTGTCCTGCGTCTCTTCGGACGGCAGCACAGGGACCTTGAGCTTCTCGACGGTCTGGATCGCGACCGGAACCGCGATGAGGAAGATGATCAGCAGCACGAGCATCACGTCCACGAGCGGCGTGGTATTGATGTCCGACATTGGGCGTTCGTCGCCCCCGCCGCCTGCAGAAATTGCCATTGGTTAGTTCCTATCCGATCTTTCCACGGTGAACCGGGTTTCCTCGAGCCTCAGGCGGCCTTTGTTATCCCGGCTGGAACCCGCGTTGTTCCCGAAGAGGGGTGGCAGGCAGCAGGCCCACCGGTCCCCTCTCCTCGTCCGCGTATTCGGGTCTTACTTCTTGGCCGGAGCCGCAGCCGGGGCAGCGGGCTTGGCAGCCGGAGCAGCCGGAACGGCAGGCTTGACCACGCCCTTCGAGGCGAGGTTGGCGAGCACGTCGGTGCTGAAGCCGGTCAGCAGTTCGGCGATCTTCTTGTTGCGGGCCTGCAGGTAGTTGTAGGCGAGCACCGCAGGAACCGCGACGAGCAGACCGAGCGCGGTCATGATCAGAGCTTCACCGACCGGACCCGCGACCTTGTCGATCGAAGCCGAACCGGCGATGCCGATGTTGATAAGCGCGCCGTAGATGCCGACCACGGTACCGAACAGACCGATGAACGGCGCGGTCGCACCGACGGTCGCGAGGAACGGCAGGCCGCCAGCGAGCTTCGAGTTGATGGTCGCTTCCGAACGTGCGAGCGAACCGTGCATCCAGTCGTGACCTTCGGTCTCGTCCATCTTGCCGGCAGCGTCTTCAGCCGAAAGACCGTCGTCGACGATCTGGCGCCAGGCCGAGTTCTTCTCGAGCTTGGTCGCGCCTTCACGCAGCGAGGCAGCGCGCCAGAACGCGGTGAGCGACTGGTACTGCTTCATCAGCTTGGCCTGCTCCGCCCACTTCGTGAAGAGGATGAAGAACGAACCGACCGACATGATCAGCAAGATGGTGAAGGTGGTCAGCGGGATCCAGGCGGGCTTGCCACCGGGAAACAGAACTTCCGCGATACCAAACTTGTTCTGGGGCGCGGCAGTAGCGGCAGCTGCGGCGAGCGTGTGGATGAGCATTCGGGTCTTCCTCTTCAATATATCGTAGAACGGGTCAAAAAAGATAAGCTCGGTCGTCGCGGTCCCTCCCCGGAGGAAGGGCCGCGCCAGTCAGATCAGTCCTTCGGGATCACCCAACGGATCGAGTTGGCGTACGAACCGGTCGTGGGGTTGCCTTCGCCATCAGTGGCAGGGGCGAACCGGGCACGCCGACGGACGTTGTCGCAAGTCGCCTGATCGAGATCGGGGCTGCCGCTCGACTTGGTAACTTCGCACGACGTGACCTTGCCGTCGGTACCGACCGTCACACGGAAGCCGGTCACACCTTCGCGTTCTTCACGCAGCGCGCGGGAAGGATAGTCGTTCGAGGTCGCCCAGTTGCCGGGGCTGCCCTTCGGAGCCGGGCCCTTGGGCTGGAACTTGGGCGGCGGCGGCGGGGGCGGCGGCGGCGGCGCAGCGGTCGTGAACACCGGAGCCGGAGGCGGCGCCTGAGTCACGGTTTCGATCTGCGGCGCGGGCGCGTTGAACGAGATCGGCGGCGGCGGCGCCACGATGGGCGGCGGCGGCTGATCCTTCGGGGGCGGCGGGGGCGGTGGTGTTTCCGGCGGCTTCTCTTCTTCGATGTTGACCGCCGAGGTCACCTCTTTGACCTTCTTGTACGCTTCATAAGCCAGCCCTGTAACCAGAGCATAGCCAAGCGCTACGTGAAGGATCGCAACGATGATGAGCGCGGTGATCTTGTTACCGCTCATCTGTTGGTCAGCGTATGCCATTCAGCTCCAAAACTCCTGATTCTCCGCAAACGGCGGACATCCGACGGATGTCGACGTTCACGGAATCGCGCATGGAATCACCCATCCAGCGCGATTGGCCAATCCAGCGATTTCATTCCACCCTGCCGGCAAACCGGACCGCCGACATCGGGTGCAAGGAACCCGGCGGCGGCTTTTGCGGGCTTTCATTGTTGAAATCCCCGACAACCGCGAGCTTTAACGCCGAAGCCAAAGGCGCGCAAATGCTTTATCGGTTAACCATCGATTCACAGTTTCGCTGCCTGAAACAGGACTTGGCACGGCCACTTGCGCTATCCAGCGCCAGCGAATCCAAGGACCCAAGCATGCTCCACACCACACGCTCCGCCCGGAACCGCGCTTCCTTCCCGATCTGGGCGCGCCTTCTCGCTGCCGCCGCGCTAGGCCTTGGCGGCGCTGCCGCAAGTCACGGACAGGAAACGGCTTTGTCCGTTCCGATGGCGCCGGGCCTCGAAGCCGATCCGGACTTTGCCTATGCCGATCTGGTCGATCTTGCGCTGCCCGCGCAGGTTGTGGTGCGCGCCGAAGTGCGCAAGACGGCGCGCCTCAAGCCCGAGGAAGCGCCGGGCCTGCCCGCCGGCCGCGCCCGGCTCTATGTGGAGGCGCGGACGCAGGCGCTGCTGATCGGCGAGAACATCGGCGAATCGATCCGGTTCCTGGCCGATGTCCCGCTCGATGCGCGCGGCAAACCGCCCAAGCTGAACAAGACGCAAGTGCTCGTGCTGGGCCGTCTGGTGCCGGAACGGCCGGGCGAGCTGCAGCTCGTTGCGCCCGATGCGATGCTGGCGCTGACCCCGGCGCGTGAGGCGACGCTGCGGTCGATCCTGACCGAAACGACCCGCCCCGATGCGCCGCCGCCGATCACCGCGCTGCGCGAGGCGTTGCACGTCACCGGGAACCTTGCCGGAGAGGGCGAAACCCAGCTTTTCCTGGGCACCGCGACCGGCGCGGCGGTTTCGATTTCGGTGCTGCGGCGGCCCGGACAGCCGACGACATGGGGCGTGAGCTTCACTGAAATCGTCGATTCGGCGGCCCGCCCGCCGCTCCCGGCAACGATCGCGTGGTATCGCCTCGCCTGCGGCCTGCCTGCCCGGCTGCCGGAGCGGGCCAACATCTCAGCGACCTTGAATGACCGGCGAATCGCGGCGGAGGATTATGCGCAGGTGCTCGCCGATCTTGGCCCCTGCACGCGCAAGCGCATCACGCGCTAAGCCACACAACTCACCGGCGGTTGCGGGGTCGGATCAGCTACCCTAAGGCGCGCCATAAGATTTAACGGGGATCATCATGAGCGAACCTTTGCGCATCGCGCTGGCCGGACTTGGCACTGTCGGAGGCGGCGTGATCCGTCTGCTGGAAGCCAATGCCGGCCTGATTGCGCGCCGCGCGGGCCGCCCGATCACGATCAGCGCGATCAGCGCGCGCAACCGCAGCAAGGACCGCGGCGTCGACCTTTCGCCTTATGCGTGGGAAGACGACATGGTCATCCTGGGCGAGCGGCCCGATGTCGACGTGGTGGTCGAGCTGGTCGGCGGCGCAGATGGCCCGGCGCTGGCGCTGGCGCGCACGACGTTCGAGGCGGGCAAGGCGCTCGTCACCGCGAACAAGGCGATGATCGCGCATCACGGGCTGGAGCTGGCGACGAAGGCCGAGGCGGCCAAGGTGGCGTTCAAGTTCGAAGCGGCGGTTGCGGGCGGCATCCCGGTGATCAAGGCGCTCAAGGAAGGCGCGGCGGCCAACCACATCGACCGCGTCTATGGCATCCTCAACGGCACCTGCAATTACATCCTCTCGACGATGGAGGACACCGGCCGCGACTTCGCCGACGTGCTGGGCGAGGCGCAAGCCAAGGGCTATGCCGAGAGTGACCCGACGTTCGACATCGACGGCATCGATGCCGCGCACAAGCTGGCGATTCTCTCGAGCATCGCCTTCGGTACGGCGGTGGACTTCGGCCCGGTGGCGGCCACAGGCATCCGCCGCGTGCTCGCCGCCGATATCGCGCAGGCCGATGCGCTGGGCTACTATATCCGCCTCATCGGCATGGCCGAAACCGAAGTCGATGCCGCCGGCCAGCGCCGCCTGTTCCAGCGCGTGCATCCGATGCTGGTCCACCGCGACCACCCGCTCGCCCATGTCGATGGCGCGACCAATGCGGTGGTGGCGGAAGGCAACTTCGTCGGCCGGCTGCTGTTTCAGGGCGCAGGCGCGGGCGACGGGCCGACCGCGAGCGCCGTGGTAGCGGACCTTATCGATATTGCGCGCGGGGATATCGGCGCGCCGTTCTCGATCCCCGCCGCCGAGCTGGAACAGGCCTCGCCTGCGAGCAGCGGGCACCGCACCGGCAAGGCCTATCTGCGCTTTACCGTGGCCGACCGGCCCGGCGTGCTTGCCGAAATCACCGCCGCGATGCGCGATGCCGGGGTTTCGATCGAAAGCCTGATCCAGAAGGGCCGCGCCGCGATCGGCAGCACCGAGGCCGTGCTGGTGGCAATGGTGACGCACGAAGGCCCCGAAAGCGCGATCGCCGAAGCGCTGCGCCTGCTCGACGGCTCGCCCAGCCTCGCCGCGCCGCCGCTGGTCATGCACATTCTGGAGGACTGACCCGCCATGGCCGGTGCCTCAGCTGATCGCGCAACCCCCAATCTGCCTTCCCGCGATTTCGAGGCCACCGCGCGGTTCTACGGGCAGTTCGGTTTCACCGAAACATGGCGCGATGGCAGCTGGATGATCCTCAAACGGGGTAATCTGGTGCTCGAATTCTTCCCCTATCCCGATCTTGATCCGGCAACGAGTTCGTTCGGCAGCTGCCTCAGGCTGGGCGATGTCGGCACCTTTTATGCCGCGCTGCAGGCTGCCGGCATTCCCGAGGCGAAAACCGGCTGGCCGCGCCTGCACCGCCCGAAGCGGGAGGCATGGGGCGGCCTTGTCGGCGCGCTGATCGATCCGGACGGCAGCCTGCTGCGGCTGATTCAGGAGGATTAGGACATGCACACCGGTTCCTGCCTGTGCGGCGCCGTGCGCTTCAGCGTGGCGGGCGATCTGCCGCCGCCCGATGCCTGCCATTGCAGCCAGTGCCGCAAGCAGACCGGGCACTATCTGGCCTCGACCGACGTGCTCAAGACCGCGCTTTCCATCGAAGAGACTGCGGCGCTGGCATGGTTTGCCTCTTCGGCGAACGTTCGCCGAGGGTTCTGCAGCAGCTGCGGCTCGACCTTGTTCTGGGAGCCACTGCACCGCGAGCGCATCGCGGTGGCGATGGGCGCGTTTGACACGCCGACCGGGACCACGCTTGGCCACCACATCTTCGTGGCCGACAAAGGCGACTACTACGCCATCACCGATGGACTACCGCAGCACGACTAGGGCGCGCGGATCTCGCCGCTGGCGATCTTGGCTGCGTCCGAATCGGGCGGCGCTTCGGGCAGCTTGGTGATGTCGAAGAAGTACATCGGCGCCGGTGCCGAGCCGAAGCCGATGCAGCCTCGGCTGCAATCGGGCAGGCCACTGACATTGGGCGCGCGGATCATGCCATCGCGGGTCGACTTTGCCGAATCGAGCTGGTCGCGCAGCGGCAGGCGCTCCTTTTCGTTCGCCTCACGCCCGCCGCAGACGACGATCGCGCCGTCAGGCCCGGCCTTTTCGCACTTCTTGGGCTGACCCGCCGTCAGCAGCCGCTGCGCAATCTCCGCATTGACCTGCTCTTGCCCGGAATCCGCAGGCGCGGCGGCACTTGCGGCAGGCGCCTGCGCGGCATCTGCCGCCGGAGCGGACTGCGCGCGTGCTGTTCCCATTGCCATGACCAGCAGGTTTACGCATAGGAATGCACGAAACGCGTGCCCGTATACAATTCCGCGCCTCGACAACCAAGCATCCTCCCGTCTAGGGCATGCCCAGCTTCAGCCAACGAGCCTCAGGAGTCAACGTGACCCAGACCCGACCCGCACCCGACGCATCCCAGGTACTCGACCGCGTTCTCGTCCTCGAAATGGTCCGCGTGACAGAAGCCGCCGCCATCGGGGCGTCCAAGCTCATCGGCCGCGGCGACGAAAAGGCCGCCGACGCCGCTGCGGTGGAAGCCATGCGCGCCGCGTTCAACGAACTCTACATGGACGGCACCGTGGTGATCGGCGAGGGCGAGCGCGACGAAGCGCCGATGCTCTATATCGGCGAAAAGGTCGGCGCCGCGCCGGGCAAAGGCCCGAAGATCGACATCGCGCTCGATCCGCTGGAAGGCACGACCATCACCGCCAAGGCCGGGCCGAATGCGCTCGCCGTGCTGGCGGTTGCCGAAGAAGGCGGCCTGCTCAATGCACCCGACGTCTACATGGAAAAGCTCGCGGTTGGCCCGGGCTATCCCGACGGCATCATCGATCTGAACAAGACGCCGGCCGAGAACGTCTGCGCCGTGGCGGCCGCCAAAGGCGTCGAGCCGAGCGACATCATCGTCTGCGTGCTGGACCGCCCGCGCCATGCCGAGCTGATCGGCGAGCTGCGCGCGCTCGGCTGCGGCATCAGCCTGATCCCGGACGGCGACGTGGCGGGCGTGATCGCGGTGACCAATGACGAAACCGGCATCGATCTCTACATGGGCACCGGCGGCGCGCCCGAAGGCGTGCTCGCGGCGGCCGCGCTGCGCTGCGTCGGCGGGCAGTTCAAGGGCCGCCTGCTGTTCCGCAACGAGGACGAGAAGTCCCGCGCGCGCAAGTGGGGCATCACCGACCTGAACAAGGTCTACGACCTCAAGGAACTCGCCAAGGGTGACTGCATCTTCGCGGCGACAGGCGTGACCGACGGTTCGCTGCTGGCGGGCGTGAAGACCAACAAGAGCGGCGTGATGACGACCGAAAGCGTCGTGATGCGCGCCAGCTCGGGCACCGTGCGCTGGGTCAAGGGCGAGCACCGCAAGCCGCGCTGAGCGCGGCGGGCGGCGATTGCTGATAGGCCCCGACAGAGGGCCATACGGGAATTGGAGAGGGACGGGATATGAAGGGCATCGCCGAGTTCGAGGCCGTTGTCGCAGCGGCAAACCTGCCGGGCGCGGTGGCGCTGATCACCGATAGCAAGGACACCCGCTATGCGCGGGCGTTCGGCATGGCCGATGCCGTGAACGGCGTGCCGATGCGCGAGGACACGCTGTTCCAGATCGCCTCGATGACCAAGGCGCTGACCAGCGTGGCAGTGCTGCAGCTGGTGGAGCGCGGCAAGCTCGATCTCGATGCGCCGGTCGGGGCGATCCTGCCCGAACTCGCCGAGCCGCAAGTGCTGGATGGCTTCGACGAGGCGGGCGCGCCGATCCTGCGCCCTGCCAGCACCCCGGTGACGCTGCGCCACCTGCTGCTGCACACCTCTGGCTGCGGCTACACCTTCATGAACGCGGATCTGCTGCGCCACGCGATGGCGACCGGCAAGATGGCGGGCGGCAAGCGCGCCAGTCTAGATCTGCCGCTGCTGTTCGATCCGGGCACGCAGTGGCAGTACGGCGTCGGCATCGACTGGGCGGGGCTTGCCGTGGAAGCGGTGACCGGCATGACGCTCGGCGCATGGTTCGAGCGCGAGATCACCGGGCCGCTGGGCATGACCCACACCGCCTTCCGTGCGGAGTGGGACGCGGATGCAGCACAAGTCCATGTGCGCGAAGGCGAAGGCTTCAAGACGCAGGGCATGGTGCTGGGCGGCGGCGAGTATCACAACGGCGGGGGCGGCCTGTCCTCGACCGCCCATGACTATGCCCGGTTCCTGCGCATGATCCTGCGCGGCGGCGAGCTGGACGGCGTGCGCGTGCTATCGCCCGAGATGGCGGCCATCGCGCGCGCGGATGCACTGCCGGAGCACCTCTCAGCGGGCGAAATGACCACCGCGATGCCGAGCTTTGCCAGCGCCTTCAACCCGCTTCCGGACCAGCGCGGCGGGTGGACGCTCGGCGGCTTCCTCGTCAACACCGAGACCGGCCCGGCCGGGCGCTCGCCGGGCAGCCTGCACTGGGCAGGCATTTTCAACTGCTACTACTGGATCGATCCCGAGCGCGATTTCGCCGGGGTGATCCTCGCGCAGATCGCGCCGTTCGCCGATCCGGGCGTACTGGGCAGCTTCGCCGCCCTGGAACGCATGGCCTGCGCGAACGCCTGAGCGGGTCAGCTCGCCAGCGCGAGCGGCGGCGGCAGGAGCGGGACATCGACCGATGACGTGCGCCGCACGCTGTCCGGCGCGGCCATCGCAGCAGGCCGTTTTGCAATGTCGCGGGTGCGGAAGGTCTTCACAAGTTCGTTGAGGCGCACGGCCTCGGCGGCAAGGCTGCGCGTGGCGGCGGAGGATTCCTCGACCATCGCGGCGTTCTGCTGGGTCATGCGGTCCATCTCGCTCATCGCCGCATTGATCTGCGTGAGGTTGGCGGCCTGCCGGGTCGCTGATCCGGCGATGCTGCCCGTCAGCGCGCTGATCTCGCCGATGCGCCGGACGATGGCCTCAAGCCGGGTGCCGCTCTCGCGCACCAGTTCGACCCCCGCACCGACTTGCTCGCCGCTGGTGGTGATCAGCGCCTTGATGCTCTGCGCGGCATCGGCGCTGCGCTGGGCGAGGGCGCGCACTTCGGTGGCGACGACAGCAAAGCCCTTGCCCGCTTCGCCGGCACGAGCTGCCTCGACCCCGGCGTTGAGCGCGAGGAGATTGGTCTGGAAGGCGATCCCGTCGATCACGCTGATGATCTGGCCGATTTCCTGCGCCGAATGCTCGATCGCGGCCATCGCCTCGATCGCGCGGCGGACGACCTCGCCGCCCTCGCCTGCTTCGCGGTCGGCCTGGGTGATTGTCTGGCTGACCGCCTGCGCACCCGTGGCGGTTTCGTGGACAATGCCGGTGACCGCGTCCATCGCGCGCGCGGTCTCGGCAATGCGCGCGGCCTGGGCTTCATTGCGCAGCGCGAGATCGTGCGAGGCGGCGCCGATCTCGGAAATGCTGCCCTGCACGCTGGCGGTGCCGATGCGCACGATACGCAGCGCTTCGGCGAGCGAGGTCACGGCGGCATTGTAGTTCTGGCGCAGCATCTCGTAGGCTGGCGGGAAAGGCTCGCCAAGCTGGTGCTCCAGATCCTTGGCAGCAAGGCGCTCCAACCCGTCGGTTAGCGCAGTGACGACCTGCATTTGCTCGGCGGACGCGCGGCGGCGGCCTTGCTCGGCTTCGCGGAAGACCTGCATGGCGCGGGCGACCTGACCGATCTCGTCCGGCCGCTCGGTGCCTTCGACGGCTACGCTGGTATCGCCATCGGCCATGCGCTGCATCGCTGCTGCGGTTTCGACCAGCGGGGCCACGACCAGCTTCTGCGCAGCGCGCGCGGTCCACAGGATGAGCCCCAGCATGCCCAGTGCGATTACGCCGAGGCCGGCCAGTGCGATGCCCGTGAGCCGGGCGTTGGTCCGCTGCGTTTGGGCGCTGTGGGTACGGCTCAAGGCGACGATGCTGCGGACCTGCTCGCGCTGGACGCGGTAGATCGGGGCGATATCCATGGTGAACGCCTCGTCCATCGCGGCGCGGTTGCCGCTTTGCACGGCGGGCAGGAACTTGCTGTCCATGACCTGCCAGAACTTGTCCGCCGCCGCGATGGTATCGTTCAGTGGCTGGCGCAGCTGGGCCGGGACCGGCGCGGTCTTCCAGTAGGCCTTGCGCTCCTCGAACTCGGTCCGTTCGTCCTTCAGCTCGCTGAGGTAGGGGCCGGCACGGTCAGGCTCGTGCACGATCAGCGAAGCGTTGAGATAGGGCTCGACCACGAAGGCCGGGGGCGGGAGCACGTCGGCAAGGATCTCGGCCTGCAGGGCGCTGTCCTGCGTCATCGGGCCATCGGCCCGGATCGCGTAGACCACCGCCGAGGCGAGCGCGATCATCGCCAGCAACAAGCCGATGAGCAGCCGCGCCCCCCGGCGGGCCTTTTCGCTGAGCATTGTACCGCTGAGCATGCCGAAAGACTCCGAAACGGGACCTGATCAAAAGAGCGGTCCGCGTTCGGGCCTTAGCAGCCAAGCCCTTGCCAGCAGGCCCCAGCCAGCCCTGCCGGAACTACGTAGTGCGCTGGCGTGACAGCAAAAACCCCGCCGGCCGGGGCCGACGGGGTTTCAGATTGCTCAGCAGAGTGAGGTCAGCCGATCAGGCTTCATCACCCTCGATCAGGTAATCACCGGCATCGGCGTCGAGACCGTGGGTCTCACCCTCGACCGCCGCGAGCGGATCGTTGCCGATCGCCGCTTCGGGGCCCTGGGCCAGCTCGGCGGCATGCTCTTCGGCCGCGGAGTTCGGCGCGATGAGCGATTCCTGGAGCTTGCGGTACGAAGCGCGCAGCGCGGCGTCGCGGCTGGTGGCCGCAACACGCAGGCGGTTCATGCCGGCGCCCGTGCCCGCCGGGATCAAGCGACCGACGATCACGTTCTCCTTGAGGCCGATCAGCGAGTCCCGCTTGCCTTCGACCGCCGCCTGCGTGAGCACGCGGGTGGTCTCCTGGAACGAGGCCGCCGAAATGAACGAACGCGTCTGCAGCGAAGCCTTGGTGATGCCGAGCAGCACCGGCTTGCCTTCGGCGGGGGCCATGCCCGGCGCCAGCTTGGCGTTGTATTCGTTCATTTCTTCCAGATCGACCTGCTCGCCCGCCAGCAGCGTGGTATCGCCGCCATTGGTGATCTCGACCTTCTGCAGCATCTGGCGAACGATCACCTCGATGTGCTTGTCGTTGATCTTCACGCCCTGCAAGCGGTAGACTTCCTGGATTTCCGCGACGAGGTACTCGGCCAGCGCCTCGACCCCCATCACTTCCAGAATGTCGTGCGGGTTGGGCGAGCCCGAAATCAGGTTGTCGCCCTTCTTGACCCAGTCGCCTTCCTGAACGTCGATCACCTTCGACTTGGGGATCAGGTACTCGACCGGTTCGCCTTCCTCGGGGATGATCGCGATCTTGCGCTTGGCCTTGTAATCGCGAACGAATTCGATGCGGCCCGAAACCTTCGCGATGATCGCGTTGTCCTTCGGGATGCGTGCTTCGAACAGTTCGGCCACGCGCGGCAGACCGCCGGTGATGTCGCGGGTCTTGGCGGCTTCGCGGCTGGCACGTGCCAGCACGTCACCGGCCTGAACCGTCTGGCCATCCTCGACCGAAAGCGTGGTGCCCGGCGCCATCAGATAGCGCGCGGTTTCACCCGAGTTCTCGTCGAGCAGGGTCAGGCGCGGACGGAGGTCTTCCTTCTTGGCCCGGCCACCGGCGCGGTTTTCGGTCACCACGCGCTGCGCGATGCCGGTCGCGTCGTCAACCAGTTCGGTCAGCGTGCGGCCGTCGATGAGGTCCTGATAGCGGACGACACCGGCCTTGTCGGTGATCACCGGCAGGGTGAACGGGTCCCACTCGGCAAGGCGTTCGCCCTGCTTCACGGTGGCGCCGTTCTCGTGCAGCAGGTGCGTACCATAGGGCACGCGGTGCATCGCGCGTTCGCGGCCTTCGGTGTCCATCACCACGATCTCGCCGTTGCGGGCAAGGCTGAGGCGGCGGCCACGCGAGTCCGTGATCGTCGGGATGTCGCGGTACACGACAGTACCATCGCACAGCGATTCGAGGTTCGACTGTTCGTTCACCTGCGCCGCACCGCCGATGTGGAACGTACGCATGGTAAGCTGCGTGCCCGGCTCACCGATCGACTGCGCCGCGATGACGCCGACCGCTTCGCCGATGTTCACCGGCGTACCGCGAGCAAGGTCACGGCCATAGCAGGTGCCGCAGACGCCGACCTGCGCCGCGCAGACCAGCGGCGAGCGGATGCGCGCCGACTGCGAACCAGCCGCCTCGATCTTGGCGATCGCGGCTTCGTCGAGCAGCGTGCCCTTGGGCATCAGCACTTCGCCGGTCTTGGCCTCGATCATGTCCTCGGCCAGCGTACGGCCGAGGATGCGCTCGCCGAGCGAGGCGATCGTCGAACCGCCCTGCACGATCGCGCGCATTTCGAGCGCCCGCTCGGTGCCGCAATCGTCGATGGTGACGACGCAGTCCTGCGACACGTCGACCAGTCGGCGAGTGAGGTAACCCGAGTTCGCCGTCTTCAGCGCGGTATCCGCGAGGCCCTTGCGAGCGCCGTGGGTCGAGTTGAAGTATTCAAGGACGGTCAGGCCTTCCTTGAAGTTCGAGATGATCGGCGTTTCGATGATCTCGCCCGACGGCTTGGCCATGAGGCCGCGCATACCGGCAAGCTGCTTCATCTGCGTCGGCGAACCACGCGCACCGGAGTGGCTCATCATGTAGATCGAGTTGACCTGCGCCTCGCGGCCCTGGTCATTCAGCGGGGTGGCCTTGATCTCTTCCATCATGGCCGCCGCCACCTGGTCACCGCAACGGCTCCAGGCGTCGATCACCTTGTTGTACTTTTCCTGCTGGGTGATCAGACCGTCCTGGTACTGCTGCTCGTAGTCGGCGACCAGTTCCTTGGTCTCCGCGACCAGCGCATCCTTGCTGTCCGGAATGATCATGTCGTCCTTGCCGAACGAGATGCCGGCCTTGAACGCGTTGCGGAAGCCCAGCGCCATGATCGCGTCCGCGAACAGCACCGTGTCCTTCTGGCCGGTGTGGCGATAGACCTGATCGATGACGTCAGCGATTTCCTTCTTGGTGAGCAGGCGGTTGACCAGCTCGAAGGGAACCGTGCTGCTCTTGGGCAGGCACTCGCCGATGAGCATGCGGCCCGGCGTCGTGTTGTACCGCTTGAGGTAGGTCTTGCCGTTCTCGTCGGTCTGCGGGACGCGCGCCACGATCTTGGTGTGCATGGTGACAGCACCGGTGAACAGCGCCTGATGCACTTCGGCCATGTCGGCCATCATCATGCCTTCGCCCGGCTCGCCCTGACGGTCCATCGAGAGATAGTACAGACCCAGCACCATGTCCTGCGACGGCACGATGATCGGCTTGCCGTTGGCGGGCGAGAGGATGTTGTTGGTCGACATCATCAGCACGCGCGCTTCGAGCTGGGCTTCCAGCGAAAGCGGCACGTGGACGGCCATCTGGTCACCGTCGAAGTCGGCGTTGAAGGCAGAGCAGACGAGCGGGTGCAGCTGGATCGCCTTGCCTTCGATCAGCACGGGCTCGAACGCCTGAATGCCGAGGCGGTGGAGCGTGGGCGCGCGGTTCAGCATCACCGGGTGCTCGCGGATCACCTCGTCAAGGATGTCCCAGACTTCCTTGCGTTCCTTTTCGACCCACTTCTTGGCCTGCTTCAGGGTCATCGAGAGACCCTTGGCATCGAGGCGGGCGTAGATGAACGGCTTGAACAGTTCGAGCGCCATCTTCTTCGGCAGGCCGCACTGGTGCAGCTTGAGTTCCGGACCGGTCACGATCACCGAACGGCCCGAATAGTCGACGCGCTTGCCGAGCAGGTTCTGACGGAAGCGGCCCTGCTTGCCCTTGAGCATGTCGGACAGCGACTTCAGCGGACGCTTGTTGGCGCCGGTGATGATGCGGCCGCGGCGACCGTTGTCGAACAGCGCGTCAACAGCTTCCTGCAGCATGCGCTTTTCGTTGCGGACGATGATGTCCGGCGCGCGCAGCTCGATCAGGCGCTTGAGGCGGTTGTTGCGGTTGATGACGCGGCGATAGAGGTCGTTGAGGTCCGACGTCGCGAAGCGGCCACCATCGAGCGGCACCAGCGGGCGCAGTTCGGGCGGGATGACCGGGATCACGTCGAGGATCATCCATTCGGGGCGGTTGCCCGAATCGATGAACGATTCCACGACCTTGAGGCGCTTGATGATCTTCTTGGGCTTCAGCTCGCTCTTGGTGGTGGCGAGCTCCTCCATCAGGTCCTTGCGTTCCTGCTCGAGGTCAAGGTCGATCAGCATCTGCTTGACCGCTTCGGCACCGATGCCGGCCGAGAACGCGTCCTCGCCGTATTCGTCCTGCGCGTCGAGCAGTTCGTCTTCGGTCAGCAGCTGGTAGCGCTCGAGCGGGGTGATGCCCGGCTCGATCACGACATAGCTTTCGAAGTAGAGGATGCGCTCAAGCTGCTTGAGCTGCATGTCGAGCAGCAGGCCGATGCGCGAAGGCAGCGACTTCAGGAACCAGATGTGCGCGACCGGGGCGGCCAGCTCGATGTGGCCCATGCGCTCGCGGCGCACCTTGGTGACGGTGACTTCGACGCCGCACTTTTCGCAGACGACGCCCTTGTACTTCATGCGCTTGTACTTGCCGCAGAGGCACTCGTAGTCCTTCACCGGGCCGAAGATGCGCGCGCAGAACAGGCCGTCACGCTCGGGCTTGAACGTGCGGTAGTTGATCGTTTCCGGCTTCTTGATCTCGCCGAAGGACCAGCTGCGGATACGCTCGGGGCTCGCCAGACCGATCTGGATCTGGTCGAAGGTCTCGGGCTTGGCGATCTGGTTGGTGAACTTGGTAAGGTCGTTCATTCTTCATTCCTCACTTGGAGGGAAACTCTAAAAGCGCTCAATCCGTTGGCCGGCGGGCGAAAGCCGCGCCGGCCCGTGACTGTCACTCCGCCGCCATCGGCATACCGTCGTCGTCTTCGTTCTCATCGAGCGAGGACAGTTCGACGTTGAGGCCGAGCGAGCGCATTTCCTTGACGAGCACGTTGAAGCTCTCGGGAATGCCGGCCTCGAAGGTGTCGTCACCCTTGACGATCGCTTCGTAGACCTTGGTGCGGCCGACCACGTCGTCGGACTTCACCGTGAGCATTTCCTGCAGCGTGTACGCGGCGCCATAGGCCTGCAGCGCCCAGACCTCCATTTCGCCGAAGCGCTGGCCGCCGAACTGCGCCTTGCCGCCCAGCGGCTGCTGAGTGACGAGCGAGTACGGCCCGATCGAACGTGCGTGGATCTTGTCGTCGACAAGGTGGTGGAGCTTGAGCACGTACTTCATGCCCACCGTGACCTTGCGGTCGAACGCTTCACCCGTGCGGCCATCAAACAGCGTGACCTGACCCGATTCATCGAGCCCGGCCAGACGCAGCATGTCGGTCACGTCCTTTTCCACCGCGCCGTCGAACACCGGCGAGCCCATCGGCACGCCTGCGCGAACCGACTGGGCGAAGTCGATGATCTGCTCGTCGCTGCGGGCGGCAATCTCGGCGCTGTAGTTGTCGCCGTAGATCTCCGTCAGCAGTTCGCGCACCGCTTCGGGCGGCGAACCGGCTTCGGGGTTCGGGTTGGCTTCGCGCCACGCATCGAGCGCAGCACCGATCCGCTTGCCGAGGCCGCGCGCGGCCCAGCCGAGGTGCGTTTCGAAGATCTGCCCGACGTTCATGCGCGAAGGCACGCCCAGCGGGTTGAGCACGAAATCGACCGGCGTGCCGTCCTCGAGGAACGGCATGTCTTCCTGCGGCAGGATGCGGCTGATCACGCCCTTGTTGCCGTGACGGCCGGCCATCTTGTCGCCCGGCTGCAGCTTGCGCTTCACCGCGACGAAGACCTTGACCATCTTGAGCACGCCGGGCGCCAGTTCGTCACCGCGCTCGAGCTTCTCCTTGCGGTCCTCGAACTTCTCCTGGATCGCCTTCACGGCAGTGTCGTACTGCGCCTTGACCGCTTCCAGCTGCTGCTGGCGCGTATCGTCGGCGAGGGCGAACTTCCACCACTCGTGACGTTCGACATCGGCGAGCACCTGCTCGGTGATCTCTTCGCCCTTCTTCACGCCCTTGGGCGCGGCCGCCGAAACCTGGCCGAGCAGCATTTCGCGCAGGCGGTTGAAGGTGGCGCGGTTGAGGATCGCGCGCTCGTCCTCGCGGTCCTTGGCGAGGCGTTCGATTTCCTCGTTCTGGATCGCGCGGGTACGGTCGTCGATCTCGATGCCGTGGCGGTTGAACACGCGCACATCAACGATCGTGCCCGAAACGCCCGGCGGCAGACGCAGCGAGGTGTCACGCACGTCGCTCGCCTTTTCACCGAAGATGGCGCGGAGGAGCTTTTCTTCCGGCGTCATCGGGCTTTCGCCCTTCGGCGTGATCTTGCCGACGAGGATGTCACCCGGGTGCACTTCGGCGCCGATGTAGACGATGCCCGCTTCGTCGAGGTTGCGGAGCGCCTCCTCGCCGACGTTCGGGATGTCGCGGGTGATGTCTTCCGGCCCGAGCTTGGTGTCGCGGGCCATGACTTCGAACTCCTCGATGTGGATCGAGGTGAAGACGTCTTCCTTCACGATGCGTTCGCTGATCAGGATCGAGTCTTCGTAGTTGTAGCCATTCCACGGCATGAACGCGACGAGCACGTTGCGGCCGAGGGCGAGCTCACCGAACTCGGTCGAAGGACCGTCGGCGATGATCGTGCCCTTCTCGATCAGATCGCCCACCTTCACCAGCGGACGCTGGTTGATGCAGGTCGACTGGTTCGAGCGCTCGAACTTCTGCAGGCGGTAGATGTCGACGCCCGACTGGCCGGGTTCGATATCGCCCGAGGCGCGGATCACGATACGGGTCGCATCGACCTGATCGACCACGCCCGAACGCAGCGCCGAGATCGCGGCGCCCGAATCGCGCGCCACGGTCTCTTCCATGCCGGTGCCCACGAACGGCGCATCGGCCTTGACCAGCGGCACCGCCTGGCGCTGCATGTTCGAGCCCATCAGCGCGCGGTTGGCGTCGTCGTTTTCGAGGAACGGAATGAGCGAGGCGGCGACCGAGACCAGCTGCTTGGGGCTGACGTCCATCAGCGTGACCTGCTCGCGCGGGCTCATCACGAATTCGCCGTTCTGGCGGGCCGAGACGAGCTCTTCCGCGAACGAACCATCCGGGTTGAGCTCGGCCGAGGCCTGCGCCACGGTGTGCTTCTGCTCTTCCATCGCCGAAAGATAGACGACGTCGCCGGTGACCTTCTGGTCGACAACCTTGCGGTACGGCGTTTCGATGAAGCCGTACTTGTTGACGCGCGCGAACGTGCTCAGCGAGTTGATCAGACCGATGTTCGGGCCTTCCGGCGTTTCAATCGGGCAGATGCGGCCATAGTGCGTCGGGTGAACGTCGCGCACTTCGAAGCCGGCGCGCTCGCGGGTCAGACCACCCGGCCCGAGCGCCGAAACGCGGCGCTTGTGGGTGACTTCCGAGAGCGGGTTGGTCTGGTCCATGAACTGCGAGAGCTGCGAGGAACCGAAGAACTCGCGCACCGCGGCCACGGCGGGCTTCGCGTTGATCAGGTCGTTCGGCATCACGGTCGAAACGTCGACCGAGCTCATGCGCTCCTTCACCGCGCGTTCCATGCGCAGCAGGCCGACGCGGTACTGGTTTTCCAGCAGCTCGCCCACCGAACGCACGCGGCGGTTGCCGAGGTTGTCGATGTCGTCAACCTCGCCCTTGCCGTCCTTGAGGTTCACCAGCTCCTTGACCACGGCGAGGATATCCTCGGTGCGCAGCGTGGTGATCGTGTCCGGGCATTCCAGCGCCAGACGCATGTTGAGCTTGACGCGGCCCACGGCCGAGAGGTCGTAGCGGTCCGGATCGAAGAACAGGCCGTCGAACAGCGCTTCCGCCGTCTCGCGCGTCGGCGGCTCGCCAGGGCGCATGACGCGGTAGATGTCGGACAGCGCCTGATCGCGGTCCTCGGCCTTGTCGGCCTTCATCGTGTTGCGGATCCACGGACCCGTGTTGACGTGGTCGATGTCGAGCAGTTCGAGAACGTCGACGCCGGCCTTGTCGAGCACGTCGAGGTTCTCGGGGCTGACTTCATCGCCCGCTTCGATCCAGATGCGGCCCGTGCTCTCGTCGATGAGGTCCTTGGCGGCATAGCGGCCGAAGATTTCCTCGGTCGGGATGAGCAGGTTCTGCAGACCGTCCTTGGCCGCCTTGTTGGCAGCGCGCGGGCTGATCTTGGTGCCGGCGGCGAACACGACTTCACCCGAAGCAGCATCGACGATGTCGAACGCCGGCTTGGCGCCGCGCCACTGGTCGAGCACGAAGGGCACCTTCCAGCCGCCCTCGGCACGCGCCCAGCTCACCTTGTCGTAGAAGAAATCAAGGATCTGCTCGCCATTGAGGTCCAGCGCATAGAGCAGCGCCGTGACCGGCAGCTTGCGCTTGCGGTCGATGCGGACGTTGACGATGTCCTTGGCGTCGAATTCGAAATCGAGCCACGAACCGCGATAGGGAATGACGCGCGCGGCAAACAGGTACTTGCCCGAGGAATGCGTCTTGCCGCGGTCATGATCGAACAGGACGCCCGGCGAACGGTGCATCTGGCTGACGATGACGCGCTCGGTCCCGTTGATGATGAAGGTGCCGTTGTCGGTCATGAGCGGGATATCGCCCATGTAGACGTCCTGCTCCTTGATATCGATGAGGCTCTTGGTCTCGGTCTCGCTGTCGACTTCGAAGGTCGCCAGCTTGAGCGTGACCTTCATCGGCGCGGCATAGGTGATCCCGCGCTGGCGGCACTCGTTGACGTCGTACTTCGGCGCTTCGAGCACATAGCCGTCGCGCTCCTTGATATCGAGGCTGGCGGTGCCCGCGAAATCCTGGATCGGGAAGACCGAGCGCAGCGTCTTTTCAAGGCCCGAGACATAGCCGGTGGCCGGATCGGAGCGCAAGAACTGCTCGTAGCTTTCGCGCTGAACCTCGATCAGATTCGGCATCTGCACCACTTCGTGGATGTCGCCGAAGATCTTGCGGATGCGCTTCTTGAAACCGGCGCGCGCCGGCTTGGCCGAAGGAGTTGCCTTGGTTGCCATGAAAGGATCAGCCTCTTGTCATTGCGTGCCGAGCGGGAAACCCGGCGAATACCACACGCGGCGTGTGGCGGCTGAACACGAAACGCCAAACGCCACCCATGGATTCCAGCTGGATTCCCGGTGGCAAATGGCATCATCGCGTCAGACGAAACCCGAACCGCTTCCTTCCTGAGCCTTCCCCCGCGTATGGGACGGCCTTGCTCGAAGTGGTGGGTGAGAGAGGCGAAGTAGGCGGTCGGCGGCGCTTTGTCAACGTAGGGCAGCCTCCGGAGCACCGCCGCGCCCCACGTTTGCTTGACTCTTCGCCACACTTGCGCCAATGGCCCGCCCGACCCGCAGGGCTTGCCCGGCGGATCATCCGTCCGAGACAGCTGGAGTGGGCTTCCCACTTAATTGCCAGCCTAGACGGGGAAAAGAGATTCCGGGTGCTTCGGCGCCCATGGCCTGATGGTCCGCTCACCAGTGGAACACCATGGCCCGACGCGCAAATCTGCGCGTTCTCCTTCCCCACTCTTACGGACTCGCCCGTGGTGCCTTTGGTGCCATGGACAAACCCTGTGGCCGTTCTGGCCACGGGCCTAATGAGCCGGTCGTTCGGGGTTCGCCCCGCTCGGCCATTTGTGAAGGAGTATGGCATGGATCGTTCGCAGAAAGCCGAATCGGTCGCCTTCCTGACCGAGGTGTTCAACGAGGCCGGCGTGGTGGTCATCACCCGCAACCTCGGCATGACGGTGGCCCAGTCCACCGCCCTGCGCATCAAGGTCCGCGAGGCGGGCGCTTCGTTCAAGGTTGCGAAGAACAGTCTGGCCAAGATTGCCGCCCAGGGCACGGCGTATGAGGGCGTTACCGACCTCTTCACCGGTCCCACCGGCATCGCCGCTTCGGCGGATCCGGTTGCGGCCGCCAAGGTCGTGGTCGATTTCGCCAAGACCAACGACAAGCTTGAAATTGTCGGCGGTGCAATGGGCAGCGTCATTCTCAACGCCGATGGTATCAAGGCTCTCGCCACGATGCCCTCGCTCGACGAGATGCGCGCCAAGCTCATCGGCCTCATTCAGGCTCCGGCGACCAAGATCGCCCAGCTCTCGACCGCTCCGGCGGCCAAGCTGGCCCGCGTCTTTGCTGCCTACGCCGAGAAGGACGCCGCGTAAGCCGCCAAGGCTATCAAGCGCAATCTTCGGACTGTTTTTCCAAAACTTTCGCCCATCCGGGCACACCACATTGAGGAGTTATCATCATGGCCGATATCGCCAATCTCGTTGCCGAACTTTCGAAGCTCACCGTTCTCGAAGCCGCTGACCTCGCCAAGGCTCTCGAAGAAGCATGGGGCGTCAGCGCCGCTGCTGCCGTTGCCGTTGCTGCGCCCGCCGGTGGCGGCGAAGCTGCTGCTCCGGTCGAAGAGAAGACCGAATTCGACGTCATCCTGACCGGCGACGGCGGCAAGAAGATCCAGGTCATCAAGGAAGTGCGCGCCATCACCGCGCTCGGCCTGACCGAAGCCAAGGCGCTGGTGGAAGCCGCTCCGAAGGCGATCAAGGAAGGTGTCAACAAGGCCGAGGCCGAGGACATCAAGGCCAAGATCGAAGCCGCTGGCGGCACCGTCGAGATCAAGTAATCTCGAATTGCAAAGTGGCGGGCTCCGGTCCGCCGCGATGCACGAAGGGGGCGGGCCGCAAGGTCCGCCCTTTTTCTTTGCGCATTCCCCCCCTAAGGCCACGCGATGTTCGAAAGCCCACCCAACCGTTGGAGCGATGAATGGCGCGCGACGCTGCACCTTGCCGCGCCGCTCGTGGGCGCGAACCTGCTGCAGATGGCGGTCTGGGCGGTAGACGTGATCTTCGTCGCGCGGCTCGGCCCGGTCGCACTCGCCGCCTCGGCGCTTTCGGTCTCGCTGTTCGGGTTGCTGGTGTGGAGCCTCACCGGCCTTGTCGGCGCGGCTTCACCGCTGATCGCGGCCGAGATCGGCGCGCGCAAGCACGCCGTGCGCGAAGTGCGCCGCACGGTCCGCATGGCAGGGTGGGCCGGTGTCATGGCCGCCGTGGGCGCGATGGGCGTGTGCATGCTGGGCGGCCCGATCATGCGGCTCACCGGCCAGAGCGAAGACGTCATCGCGCTCGCCGTGCCGTTCCTTGGCGTGCTGATGTGGGCCACGATCCCGGCCGTACTGTCCTCGCTGCTGCGCACCGTCGTCTCGACGCTCGGCCGCCCGATGATCGGCACCGTGATCAACGGGCTGGCGGTGGGGGTCAACGCGCTGGGCAACTATACCTTCGTGTTCGGCCACTTCGGTGCGCCGGCGCTCGGCCTCACCGGCTCGGCGATCTCGAGCATCGTGACCGGCCTGTTCATGCTCGCGGCCTATGTCCTCGTTATCCGCGGCGACCGGCGTCTGCGCCGCTACCGCTTCGGCGGGCGCTGGTGGCGGCCAGACTGGGTGCGCTTCGTCGATGTGCTGCGCATCGGCCTGCCGATCACCGCGACGATCATTGCCGAGGCCGGCATGTTCAACGGCGCCGCGTTCCTGATGGGCCGCATCGGCGAAGTGGAGCTGGCCGCGCACACTGTCGCGCTGCAGTTTGCCGCGTTCACCTTCCAGGTGCCCTTCGGCATCGCGCAGGCCGCGACGATCCGCGTCGGCCTTGCCTATGGCGCGCGCGACAAGGCGGCGATCACGCGGGCGGGCCAGGTCGCCATGGTCCTCGGCATCGGCTTCATGGCGCTGATGGCGAGCCTGATGCTGGTGTTTCCGAACCTCATCCTCGCCGCCTATATCGATCCGGCGGACCCCGCCAACGCGCGGCTGGTCCAGCTTGCCACGCAGTACATGGTCGTCGCCGCCGCGTTTCAGATCTTCGATGGCGCGCAGGCCGTCGGCGCGGCGCTGCTGCGCGGGCTGCAGGATACCCGCGTGCCGATGGGCATCGCCTTGTTCGGCTACTGGATTCCCGGCATCGGCACGGCGCTGTGGCTCGGCCTGATGACCCCGCTCCAGGGCCTTGGCGTGTGGATCGGCCTTGCGGTCGGCCTCATCGTCGTGGCCGCGCTGCTCCTCTGGCGCTGGCATCGCCGCGCCGGTCTGGGGCTGCTGCCGGCTTGAAGGAGCGGCACCGGCCCACTCCCCCGCCCGGCCACCCAACGGGATTGTACGCTGTGGGTGGCCGGGCGGGGGAGTGGGCCGGTGCCGCAAGCCTTGGGCGGATGCCCAAGGCGCACCGATCGAAGAATCTTCCCTGCAGAGGTTGACGCCCTTCGGCGGCAGACCCATATGCGCCCCGCTGGCACTCTCCCCATGAGAGTGCCAAGTGCCATTTTTGTATCATGGAACAAGGGAGATACCCATGACCTTCCGTCCGCTGCACGACCGCGTGCTTGTGCGCCGCGTCGAAGCCGAGGAAAAGACCGCCGGCGGCATCATCATCCCCGATAGCGCCAAGGAAAAGCCCGCCGAGGGCGAGATCGTGGCGATCGGTTCGGGCGCCCGCGCCGAAAACGGCACGATCACCCCGCTCGACGTCAAGGTCGGTGACCGCGTCCTGTTCGGCAAGTGGTCGGGCACCGAAGTCAAGGTCGGCGGCGAAGACCTGCTGATCATGAAGGAATCCGACATTCTCGGCGTGATCGGCTGATTCCAGCAAACAGCTGATCAACCGGGCCTTCTTCCCCAACTTCATCTCATTCAAAGGAAACCATCATGGCTGCCAAGGACGTAAAGTTCGGCCGCGACGCTCGTGAGCGCATTCTGCGCGGCGTCGACATCCTCGCTGATGCCGTCAAGGTCACGCTGGGCCCCAAGGGCCGCAACGTCGTGATCGACAAGAGCTTCGGCGCGCCCCGCATCACCAAGGACGGTGTGTCGGTCGCCAAGGAAATCGAGCTCAAGGACAAGTTCGAGAACATGGGCGCGCAGATGCTGCGCGAAGTGGCCTCGAAGACCAACGATCTCGCCGGTGACGGCACCACCACCGCGACCGTGCTGGCCCAGGCGATCGTGCGCGAAGGCATGACTTCGGTCGCCGCCGGCATGAACCCGATGGACCTCAAGCGCGGCATCGATCTCGCCGTCACCAAGGTTGTTGAAGACCTCAAGGCCCGTTCGACCCCGGTCGCTGGCACCTCTGAAATCGCCCAGGTCGGCATCATCTCGGCCAACGGCGACGTCGAAGTCGGCCAGAAGATCGCCGAGGCGATGGACAAGGTCGGCAAGGAAGGCGTGATCACCGTCGAGGAAGCCAAGGGCCTCGAGTTCGAACTCGATGTCGTCGAAGGCATGCAGTTCGACCGCGGCTACCTCTCGCCGTACTTCATCACCAACCCCGACAAGATGACGGTCGAGCTCGACAGCCCCTACATCCTCATCCACGAGAAGAAGCTCTCGTCGCTCCAGGCGATGCTGCCGGTTCTCGAGGCCGTGGTGCAGACCGGTCGTCCGCTCCTCATCATCGCCGAGGACATCGAGGGTGAGGCGCTCGCCACGCTCGTCGTCAACAAGCTGCGCGGCGGCCTCAAGGTTGCAGCCGTCAAGGCTCCGGGCTTCGGCGATCGCCGCAAGGCCATGCTGGGCGATATCGCCACGCTGACCGCCGGCGAAATGATCTCCGAAGACCTCGGCATCAAGCTCGAGAGCGTCACGCTCCCGATGCTCGGCCAGGCCAAGAAGGTCACCATCGACAAGGACAACACCACCATCGTCGACGGCGCCGGTTCGGCTGACGAGATCAAGGCCCGCGTCGAGCAGATCCGCGCCCAGATCGAAGTCACCACCAGCGACTACGACCGCGAGAAGCTGCAGGAACGCCTTGCCAAGCTTGCTGGCGGCGTGGCCGTGATCAAGGTCGGCGGCGCTTCGGAAGTCGAAGTGAAGGAGCGCAAGGACCGCGTTGACGACGCGCTCCACGCGACCCGCGCTGCGGTCGAGGAAGGCATCGTCCCCGGCGGCGGTACCGCTCTGCTCTACGCAACCAAGGCTCTCGCCGGCCTCAAGGGTGCCAACGACGACCAGACCAAGGGTATCGACATCGTCCGCAAGGCGATCCTCGCGCCGATCCGCCAGATCGCCGCGAACGCCGGCCACGATGGCGCGGTCGTTTCGGGCAACCTGCTGCGCGAAGGCGACGAGACCCAGGGCTTCAACGCCGCGACCGACACGTATGAAAACCTGAAGGCCGCCGGCGTTATCGACCCGACCAAGGTCGTGCGCACCGCGCTTCAGGACGCTGCTTCGGTTGCTGGCCTGCTGATCACGACGGAAGCCGCGATCATCGAGAAGCCGGACGACAAGCCCGCGATGCCCCCGATGGGTGGCGGCATGGGCGGCATGGGCGGCATGGACTTCTAAGTCCGACGCTGTTCAAGCCGACAGAAACGGGGCCGGAGGGGAAACCTTCCGGCCCTTTTTCGTGTGAAGCGGGTCAGCCGCCCACCTTCCACATCGAACGCCCGTCGATCACGGAATCGATCAGGGTTTCGTCAGCCGGGACCTGGCCATCGAGCATCAGCATGGCAAGGCCGTGGACGAGCGCCCAGGCCTGCAGGGCGAAGCGGCGGGCTTCGGCCTTGTCGCCGCCAGTGAACTTGGCCGCGCTGCCGAGCAGCATGTCCGCCGCAAGGTTGCCTTCGGGGAGGCCCTCGTCGCGCAGCTCGCAATGGGTGAAAACAAGGCGGAACAGGCTCGGGTTCGCCAGCGCGAATCGGACATAGGCGCGGCCCGTGGCGGAGAAGGCCTGATCGCCTGCCTCCATGGCCGCGCGCTGCTGCATTTCGCCCAGCTGCGCCAGACCAGCCTGCGCCATCGCCCCCAGAAGCGCCCGCTTGTCCGGAAAGTGGCGATAGACCGCGGTCGCGGACACCCCCACTTCGCGGGCCAGCCCGCGCAGCGAAATATCTGCAATATCAGTGCTTTCCAAAGCACGGAGCCCGGCTGCCACCAGCGCCGTGCGCAAGTCGCCATGGTGATAGGCGCGCTGCTCCGGATTTGATGTTGACACTGTTACCATTGCCTCTAAGTTTACAGCATAAACATCTACGGGGAGTTCCGTGACGTGGCAAGCATCGTCGAAACCACCATCCGCAGCGTGGTGACCAAGGGCGTCGAAACCGTCGCCGCCTTCAATCGCAAGCGCCAGCCGTCCGATCGGCGCCACACCTTCCTGTCCGGCCTCCACACCCCGGTCACCGAGGAACGGACGATCACCGACCTTGCCGTGACCGGCACGATCCCCGCCGAGCTGGCGGGCCGCTACGTCCGCATCGGCCCGAACCCGTTCAAGCCCGATCCGCGCGGCCACCACTGGTTCGTCGGCGATGGCATGGTCCACGGCGTCTGCCTCCGGAACGGCAAGGCCGAATGGTATCGCAATCGCTATGTGCGCTCGCAGCGGCTGCAGGCGCAAGGCGGCCCCGCCGCCGCACCGGGTCCGCGCCTTTCGCCGGACTTCGACACGGTCAACACCAACGTGATCCAGCACCGCGGCAAGACCTGGGCACTGGTCGAAGCCGGCAGCTTCCCGGTCGAGCTTTCGTACGATCTCGAAAGCGTGGCCTACACCGATCTCGAAGGCACCCTGCGCGTGCCGTTCACCGCCCACCCGCACGAAGACCCGCGCACCGGCGAGCTTCATGCCATCACCTATGCCGGCACGGTGCACGACAAGGTGTGGTACATCCGCGTCTCGGGCGAGGGCCAGGTGACCAAGCAAGTCGAGATCCCGGTCGAGCACGGCCCTTCGATCCACGAATGCAGCATTACCGCAAACCACACGCTGGTGTTCGATCTGCCGGTGACCTTCTCGATGAACGCGGTGATCGGTGGCTCCAGCTTCCCCTATCGCTGGAACCCCGATCACAAGGCCCGCGTCGGCCTGCTGCCGCACAATGGCGGCGCGGACGACATGATCTGGTGCGCCGTCGATCCGGTCTACGTGTTCCATGTCGCCAACAGCTTCGAAGCAGCGGACGGCACCATCGTGGTCGACCTGTGCGTCTACGAATCGATGTTCGAACCCGGCAAGGGTGGCGGTGTGGACGGACCGGCCGGCAAGCCGCTCGGGCTGGAGCGCTGGACGATCGATCCCGCCACCCGCAAGGTGCAGCGCCGGACCATCGATCCCACGCCGCAGGAATTCCCGCGGCCGGACGAGCGCTATTTCGGCCAGCCCTATCGCTATGCCTGGTCGATGGGCCTCGCGACCGATAACCCGGAAGACTTCGTTGGTGATGCCCCGATCTTCGCCTACGATCTCGAAACCGGCGCGCGCACGGTGCGCGATTTCGGGCGCGGGAAAGTGCCGGGCGAGTTCGTGTTCGTGCCCCGCAGCGCCGATGCGCCGGAAGGGGACGGCTGGCTGATGGGCTATGTCATCGATGCCGGTGCGCAAACCACCGATCTGGTGATCCTGAATGCGCAGGACATCGCCGCCGAGCCCGTCGCGACGGTACATATTCCCTGCCGCATTCCGCCGGGCTTCCACGGCAACTGGCTGGCGGACTGACGTCTACTGGACAGCGCCTCGCGCATCGCTAATCTGCCCGCAAAGCAATAAGATGCGGGGGAAGGGCATGCGCAAAAGGACAATCGCACTGGGGTTGGCGGCCTTGGCGGGGCTGGCCGGGATCGGCTGGTACGCCAGCCTCGATGCCGAAACGCGGGGGCTGCTCGCGGCGCTGCCGACCAACCGCGACGTGCTGATGTGGACGGTGCCGCAGCGCGATGCTGCGTTCCGGGCGATGGACCGGCTGCCCGTGCTGGCCGAAGCGCACGAGATCGCTGCTTCCGATCATCCCCTGCCGCTGCCCGCCGGCAAGCCGCTCGATGTGCCGGGGGTTGACCAATACATGGCGAGCCAGCGCGCGGCGGGGCTGGTGATCGTGCAGGACGGCAAAGTGCGGCTGGAGCGCTACGGCCTCGGCTTCGATGCCAAGGGCCGCTGGACCAGCTTTTCGGTCGCGAAGTCGTTCACTTCCACCCTCGTCGGCGCGGCGATCAAGGATGGCTACATCAAGAGCCTCGACGACAAGGTCAGCCAGTATATCCCGGACTTGCGCGGCTCGGCCTATGACGACGTGAGTGTTGCGCAGCTGCTCACCATGAGTTCGGGCGTGCGCTGGAACGAGGACTATGAGGACCCCAAGTCCGACGTTGCCTCGTTCAACAATGCCGAGCCCGAAAAGGGCATGGACGCGACGGTCAGCTACATGCGCAAGCTCCCGCGCGCGCATCCGCCGGGCACGGTTTGGCACTACAACACCGGCGAAACCAACTTGATCGGCGTGCTGGTTTCCTCCGCCACGAAGAAGCCGCTCTCGCAGTACCTCGAAGAGAAGATCTGGAAGCCGGCCGGGATGGAAGCCAAGGCGACCTGGCTGCTCGGCAAGACAGGGCACGAGATCGCCGGATGCTGCCTGCAGGCGGCAACGCGCGATTTTGCGCGGATGGGCCTGTTCGTGTTGGCGAACGGAAACGCTGGTGGCCAGCAGATCGTGCCCGCAGACTGGTTCGCCGCCGCCACGCACAAGCAGAAGGACATCGGCGAGCCGGGCAAGGGCTATGGCTATCAGTGGTGGACTTATGACGACGGCTCGGTCGCGGCGCAGGGCATCTTCGGGCAGGGCATCTTCATCGATCCGAAGCGCCGGCTGGTGATCGCCAGCAATGCCGATTGGCCCCGCGCCGACGAGGGCCCTGAACCCGCCGCGCGCGAGGCGTTCTACCGCAAGGTGCAGGCGCTGATCGACGCGGGGAACTGACGGCCGCTGTCCTACACCGGGCCTTTCGGGCTATGCTTCGGGCATGGCTCGCAAATTCCCCTTTGTCGTCACAGCGCGCTGGTTTTCGACCTGTTCGGGCGGGCTTCCGCAAGTTCGCTCTGGACTGTGTCAACTGTGTCAACCTGGCCTGAATTCGGTGCGAATCCCCCAAGGGCGAGTGGACAAGGCGACTCGCCGGGTTCTACGCGCTGAAGTTCGCTTGGGGGGTACGACTATGCGCAAGGCGGCACGGGGCACAGCACTCGCAATTCTGGCGTGGTCAGGCGCAGCACATGCCGAAGCGCCGGGGCTGGCGCCGGTACCAGCCGCGCAGGCAGCTGGCTATGACAAGATCCGCGAGGCAGACCTGCGCGCCGATCTCACCTTCATCGCCTCGGACGCGCTGCAGGGCCGCATGTCGCTCCAGCCGGGCGACGACGCAGCGGTGCAATGGATCGCCGCCGAATTCGCCAAGGCCGGGCTCCAGCCCGCCGCTACGGACGCCAAGGGCGCGCCGAGCTGGTACCAACCGGTGCCGCTGATCGAATACCGCCCCAACGCAGCCGCCAACGCGCTCACCCTGCGCATCGGCAGCACGGAACAGAGCTGGAAGGCGCCCGATGTGCTCGGCGGCTACCGCGACGATATCGACGTCAACGCGCCGCTCGCCTTCGCCGGGTATGGCATCACGGCGCCGGGCGTGGGCTACGACGACTACAAGAACCTCGACGTGCGCGGGAAAATCGTCCTCGTGTTCGAGCACGAGCCGCAGGAAAACGACCCCGCCTCGCGCTTCAATGGCACCGGCAACACCCGCCACGCCACCAACCGCGTGAAGGCGCTCAATGCGCAGGCGCACGGCGCGCTGGCGCTGCTGGTGGTGGCCGAACCGAACCGCAAGCACCCCTCGAACCTCGAACGGGTCAACCGCATCGGTGGCAGCGCAAAGCGTGTGCCCCCGCTGCCCGGGCAGGCCCTGCCCGATGATGAACTGCACATTCCGGTGCTGACTGTCTCCGATGCCGTCGGCGCCGCGCTGCTGACGAAGGCAGGCATGACGCCGCAGGCCCTGCAGAGCGCGATTGACGGCAGCCTCACCCCGCAGTCGCGCGCGCTGTCTGAAGCGACCGTGGCCATCCACCTTGAGAACACCGCGCGGATCCGCGGCACGTCGGCCAATGTCGTGGGTCTGCTTCCGGGCTCTGACCCGGCGCTGGCACCCGAAACGGTGATCATCAGCGCGCACCACGATCACGATGGCAGCAACGGCCCGGAAATCTGGCACGGCGCGGATGACAACGGCTCCGGCACCGTCGGTGTGGTCGCCTTGGCCCGCGCCTTCATGGCCAATCCGGTAAAGCCGAAGCGCTCGATCCTGTTCGCGGTGTTTGCCGCGGAGGAGCGCGGGCTGCTCGGCAGCTACTACATGGCGATGCACCCGCTGCGCCCGCTCGCCACCACGCGCGCGATGATCAACTTCGACATGATCGGCCGCAACGAGGAGCCGAGCGACCAGACGACGGGGCTGATCGAAGTTCCCATGGACACGACCAACCGCCTGAACCTGATCGGCGCGACCTACAGCCCGGACTTCAACCGCGCCGTGCAGGCGGCCAATCGCAGCGTCGGGCTTGATCTCGACGACCGCTTCGACCACGAGAACGCGCTCAACGTGTTTTTCCGCAGCGACCAGTTTCCCTTCGTGCTGAAGGATGTACCGGCGATGTGGTTCAACACCGGCTTCCACCCCGACTACCACCACACGACCGACACCGCAGACCGGATCAACTACGTGAAGATGACGAAGATCGTGAAGCTGGCCTATCTCTCCGCCTGGCGCTTCGCCAGCGAGGCCACGCCTCCGGCTTTCGTGCCCGATCCGGCGGGCCACTGACACCCTCGCCGCCTCACCCCAGGCCTTGCCGGCCAGGTGTGAAATCAATTTGACAGTCTTTCTGTAAAGACGGATTGTCACCCATCCGGCAGCGCCGCTGCCCACCATGGAGGGCCGCTGCATGCCCGACCAGTTTCCCCTTGAACCCACTGCCAGCCTTTCGGTCGAGACGGTCGTCTCGGTGCGTCATTGGAACGAGTTCCTGTTCTCGTTCACGATCACGCGCCCGCCGAGCTTCCGCTTCCGTTCGGGCGAGTTCGTGATGATCGGGCTGATGGGTGACAACGGGCGGCCGCTGCTGCGCGCATACTCGATGGCCTCGCCCGCCTATGACGAAGTGCTTGAATTCCTTTCGATCAAGGTGCCGGACGGCCCGCTGACCTCGCGGCTGCAGACGATCAAGGAAGGCGACCATATCTTCCTCGGCCGCAAGCCTACGGGCACGCTGGTGGCCGACGCGCTGCTTCCGGGCCGCCGCCTGTTCCTGCTCGGCACCGGCACCGGCCTCGCGCCGTGGATGTCGCTGATCCGCGATCCGGATATCTATGACCGGTTCGAACAGATCGCGGTGGTCCATTCGGTGCGCGGCGTCTCCGACCTTGCCTATCGCGACATGCTCGAAGCGCGGCTCGCCGATGATCCGCTGGTGGGTGAGATGGCAGCCGAGCGCCTGACCTATATCCCGACCGTGACACGCGAACCCTTCCATACCAACAAGCGCATCGAAGGGCTGATGCTGGATGGGACGCTGTTCCAGGGCACGCTCGGCGAACCCAAGGCCTTCGATCCGGTACACGACCGGGTGATGCTGTGCGGGTCGATGACGATGATCAAGGAAGTCGCGACCATGCTCGAAGGCTTCGGCTTTACCGAGGGGGCGAACTCGCACCCCGGCGAGTATGTGATCGAGCGCGCCTTCGTCGGTTAAGCGGTGCGCTCGAGCAGAATGAGTTCGACGCCGTGATCTTCCTGCGCCCCGTAGCGGACGAAGCCTAGCTTGTCCGCCACGGCGAGCGAAGCCAGGTTGGTGTCGTTGATCATGCACGCCACCCGGCGTCCGGGGAACGCGGCATCGAACCATGCGAGCGAGGCACGGGCGGCTTCGGTCGCGATGCCCTTCCCCCATGTCTTGCGGGCAAAGATCCAGCCGATCTCGGCTGTGTCGTCGAGGCCCTGGCCAAAGCCTCGCCACGAATGGAACACGCCGCAGATGCCCAGCACATCATCCGTGCCCCGCGCTCGGCAGACGAACGTGCCATAGCCGAACAGCGCCCATGACCCGGCATTGCGGCACAGCCGGTTGAATTCCTCGACCGGACTTGTGGGCCGGCTGCCGAGATGGCGGCGGACCTCGTCGTCCGCCAGCAGATCGATGAGTGCGGTGTGATCGCGTGCCGCCGGGCGCCAGAGATCAAGGCGCTCGGTCGAGATTTCGGGTCCGTTCATAGCGCGACGTCTACTGCGTGGATCGCCACACCGACAAGCCCGCCGACGAGAGTGCCGTTGATGCGGATGAACTGAAGATCGCGCCCGACTGCGCCTTCGATCCGGGCGGTCACCGTGCGCGCATCCCAGCGCCGCACCGTTTCGGAAACGAGCCGGACGATCTCCCCGCCATAGCGCGTGGCGATGCCCACCAGAGTGCGCCGGGCGAAGCGGTTGACGAGCACCTGCAGACGCACGTCATGCTGCAGCGCGCGGCCCAGTTCCGCGAGCGAGGCGCCGATGCGGTCGCTGCCTTCCGCGCTCCCGGCGCCGCCCGCGCGTACCGCCCGCAGCAGCTGTGCACGGCCACGCTCCCACAAGCCATCGAGCCAGGCTGCAAAGGCCGGGTTGGCGAGGACGTCGCGCTTCATCGCCTCCACGCGGTCGTGCATCGCCGGGTCATTCACCAGCGCATCGGCCAGCGCCGCCAGGCTCTCCTCGATCTTCAGCCGGAGCGGGTGGTCCTCGATCACCACGGTCTCGGCGAGGAGCTTGTAGAGCCCGTCGAGAATGCCGTTTGCGAGCCGCTCGTCGAGGCCGGTCCAGCGCATGACGGTGCTGGCCTTGTCGTGGATCATGCGGCGGACGAGATCCTCATTGGCTTCGAGCGCCTCGGCCGAGCGGCGGATCAGCGCCTCGATCAATGGCATGTGGCGGCCCTCAGCGATCATTGCGGTCAGCAAGTTGCCGAGCAGCGGTGCGAGCGCCAGGCGTTCGATCCGGCTGCGCAGCGCCGCCTTGGCCATGCCGCCGAGCTTTTCCTGATCGAGCGATTCGAGCACGTCGGCAATCAGGCTCGCGGCACCAGCGCCCAAGCGGCTCTCGCCCGGACGCGGATTGGCGAGATACTGGCCTGCCGCGTTGGCGGCGTTGAGGCTGCGCAGGCGGCGGGCGACGACCGGCGGGGTCAGGAAATTGGCCCTGAGGAAGGCCGCCATCGAATCGGCTATGCGATCCTTGTTCTCGGGGATGATCGCGGTGTGGGGGATCGGCAGGCCGAGCGGATGGCGAAACAGTGCGGTCACCGCGAACCAGTCAGCCAGACCGCCGACCATGGCGGCTTCGGCGAAGGCGCGCAGGAAGCCCCAGCCCGCGTGCTGCGCCTCAAGCTGGCGGGCGGCGAGAAACAGACCGGCCATGAACACCAGCAGCACAGTGGCAATGAGCCGCATGCGGCGCGCGGGATCAATCATCGGATGTATCTAACGGTGCCGACACGTTTGCCGCAAGGCTCTCGGAAGGTCCCGCCCGCGCCGCGATCACTCCGCCGGGAAGGCCTCGCTCGACGCGTGTGCGTGCTTCTCGCGCGCGGCTTCACGCGGATCGTAGGAGAGCACGCGCCGTCCGATCCACGGGCCGACGCGCTTCTCCAGACCGTCCGCGAGGCTGAAGCCGGCGGGCACCAGCAGCAGCGTGAGCAGCGTCGATAGCGCGAGACCGCCGATCACCACAATGCCCATCGGCGCGCGCCAGCCGGCATCACCGCCGAGCGAAACGGCAGTCGGCACCATGCCCGCGATCATCGCGACCGTGGTCATCACGATCGGCTGGGCGCGCTTGTGCCCGGCTTCGATGATCGCATCGAGCTTGGGTGTGCCCTTGGCCATTTCCTCGATCGCGAAGTCGATCAGGAGGATCGAGTTCTTGGCGACGATGCCGAACAGCATCAGCACGCCGATGAACACGGGGAGTGACAGCGCCTGACCGGTCGCCAGCAGCAACAGGAGGCCGCCCAGCGGGGCGAGGAACAGCGAACCCATGTTGACCAGCGGCGAAATGAAGCGGCGATAGAGCAGCACCAGCACCGAGAACACCAGCAGCACGCCGGCGGCCAGCGCCACCATGAAGTTGAACAGCATTTCCTGCTGCCAGCGGTCTTCGCCGGCTGCGGCGTTGGAGACGCCCTGGGGCAGGTTCTTCATGATCGGCAGCGCCTTGATCGCAACGTCGGCGGTGCCCTTGACCACGCCCGGGGGCAGATCGGCACCGATGAACACGCGGCGGTTCTGGTTATAGCGCTGGATGCTGGTGGGGCCCGAACCGAAGCCGATGGTGGCAACGCGCGAGAGGGGCACCGAACCGCCCGAGATGGTCGGCACCGGGAGATTCTCCAGCGTCGAAAGATCGCGGCGCGAGGACACCGGCAGCTTCACGCGGATCGGCACCTGACGGTCGGATAGCGAGAACTTGGCGCTGTTCTGGTCGATTTCGCCCTGCGTCGCGATACGGATGACCTGGCTCAGCTGCTGGGTCGTCACGCCAAGCGAGGCGGCGAGATCGAGGTGCGGAGTGATGACGATTTCCGGCCGGCGCAAGTCGGCGCTGATGCGCGGGGCGACGACTTCCTTGAGCCCGCTCATCTGCTCGACCAGCGTCTGCGCCGTCTTCTGCAGGAGATCAGGATCGGAACCGGAGAGCATCACGCTGATCGCGCGGCCCGACCCGCCACCGGGGCCGCCGCCGTTCTGGTTCATGAAGCTGACGCGCGCGTCGGCGACTTTCTGCAGGCGCGGGGTCAGCGCGCGTTCGAACTCGATGCTGGACCGCGCACGATCACGCTTCAGTTCGAGGAAGACGCGGCCATTGCCTTCGTTGATACGTTCGAGTGCGACATCGATCTCCGGCTCGTCCTTCACCAGGGCAAGCACTTCATCGACCTTCTTCTCGGTCTGCTCGATCGTGGTGCCCGGCACCATCTCGATCGTGATCCGGCTGAAATCGCCGTCGGTTTCCGGGAAGAACTGCGACGGAATGACCATGAACAGCACGACCGTGAACGCCAGCGCCCCCGTGGCGACGCCCATCATCCACAAGCGGTGATCGCGAAGGCGCGCGCGGAACCAGCGGCGCGGGAAGCGCTCGCGGTAAGCAGCGACGGCGCGCGTATCGAGCGACCATTCGAGCACGCGCATGTAGCGCTGCATCCACGGCCCGTTGCCATGTTCCGCCTGACCGTGGGCCTTGAGGAAGTAGGCCGCGATCATCGGCGTGATCATGCGCGCGACAAGCAGCGAGAACAGGACGGCGATGACCACGGTGAGGCCGAAGTTCTTGAAGAACTGGCCCGAGACGCCCGGCATCAGCGCGACAGGCAGGAACACCGCGACAATCGAGAATGTCGTCGCGACAACCGCGAGACCGATTTCGTCCGCCGCGTCGATGGCGGCTTGGTAGGCCGATTTGCCCATGCGCATATGTCGGACGATGTTCTCGATCTCGACGATGGCGTCGTCGACCAGAACGCCTGCGACGAGGCCAAGCGCGAGCAGGGACATCGTATTGAGCGTGAAGCCGATCAGGCTCATCAGCCAGAAGGTCGGGATCGAGGATAGCGGAATGGCGATGGCCGAAACGATCGTCGCCCGCCAGTCGCGCAAGAAGAAGAACACCACGATGACCGCGAGCACCGCGCCTTCGACCATCGCAGACATCGAGGACTTGTACTGTTCCTTGGTGTAGCCGACGCTTGAGAAGAGCTGGATGAAGTGGACGCGGCCGCCCTGCTCCTTCTCGATCTTGGCGAGTTCCTTGACCGTATCGTCGTAGACGCTGACGTCGGATTCGCCGCGCGCGCGGGCGATGCTGAAGGTGACGACCGGTTTGCCGTCATGCTTGGCGATCGAGGTGATTTCGCTGAAACTGTCCCGCACGTCAGCAACGTCGGACAGGCGGACCGTGCGGCCACCGGTAATGCCGACCTGCACGCGCGACAGTTCGAAGGCGCTCGCGGCATTGCCGAGGACGCGGACAGCCTGGCGCGAACCGGCGACTTCGGCGCGCCCACCGGCGGCGTTCAGATTGACCTGACGCAGCGCAGCGTTGATCTGCGTCGCCGTCACGCCCTGCGCCTTCATCCGCATCGGATCGAGCGTCACCGCGATTTCGCGACTGACGCCGCCGTTGCGGACGACTTCGGCCATGCCCGGCACGGACAGCAGCCGCTTGCGCACCGAATCGTCGATGAACCACGAAAGCTGTTCGATGGTCATGTCATCGGCGGAGACGGCAAAGTACGCGATGGGGTCAGACGAGGTCTGCGCCTTGACCACCTGCGGTTCGAGAATGCCTTCGGGCAGATCGCCGCGCACCTGATCGACCGCGTTCTTGACCTCGTTCACCGCGGCATTGATGTCCGTGCCGATGGCGAACTGGACCATCGTCTGGCTGGAGCCTTCGGTCGCGGTCGACGTCAGGGTATCGACACCCGCGATCGTCCGCACCGCGGATTCAATCCGCTGGGTGATCTGGTTCTCGATCTCGGTCGGCGCAGCGCCCGGCTGGGAAATGGTGACAATGACCAGCGGAAACTCGATGTCCGGCTGGTCCTGCACCTTCATGCCCATGAACGCCACGATCCCGGCCAGGGTGAGGCCGAGGAACAGGACGATCGGCACCACCGGGTTGCGGATCGACCAGGCGGAGATGTTGCGGAAGTTCATGCGCGCGGACCTCGGCTCATGAGCCAGCGCGGTCGGCGGGCGCATCGGCGCTCGCAGCGACCGGGCGCACGACATCCCCCGGATTGAGGAAGCCGCCGGCGCGCAGGACGATGCGTTCGTTGCCGGCAAGGCCGTCCGATACGACGATGCCCTGTGCGGTCACGTCGCCGGTCTTCACCGCGCGGCGGGACACCTTGTTGTTCTGATCGACGACATAGACGAACGGGCCCTGCTGATCCGAGAGGATCGCCGATTCCGGCAGCATCGGCGCGGTGACCGAACCGCTGCGGATCTGCGCGCTGGCGAAGCCGCCCGGACGCAGCGATCGATCATAGCCGAGCGCAATCCGCGCGATGCCTTCGCGGGTCTGCGGGTCAATCGTCGGCGAAAGCTGCCAGATCTGGCCGGTGAAGGCCTTGGCGGTGCCGACCGGCGTCACATCTGCCGATTGGCCGACCGCGAGCCGCGCGAGATCGTTTTCGGCAAGGCGCGCCTGCATTTCAAGCTGGCCATCCTTGGCAATCCGGAACAGCACGCCGCTGCCCGGGCTGACGATCTGGCCCGGCTCCACCCCGCGGGTGAGCACGAGGCCTGCTGCCGGGGCAACGATATTGAGTCGCGCCGTGCTGGCGCGCAGCTGGTCGAGCGCCGCGCCCGCGACGCGAACTTGCGCAACCGCCGCATCGCGCGTGGCGGTCAGGCGATCAACGTCAGCCTTCGAGATGAAGCCACGTTCGACCAGCTTCAGCGCGCGATCGAGGTTCGACTGCGCGATCCGCGCGTTGGCGCGCTGCACTTCGATGTTGGCGGCCTGACCGGCGATCTGCGGAATCTGCACCGAACGATCGACCACGGCGAGAACTTGCCCGGCCTGCACCCAGTCACCCGCATCGACCAGCACGCTGACGACGCGGCCGCCTTCGCCGGCAACGCCCACCGGCATCTCGCGCCGTGCCGCGATCGCGCCGCTGGCAGTAATCGAGCCCGTGACGCTGGTGCGGCCCGGGGTGATGACGGTGACGGACTGAGCCTGCGCGTTGCGCGCAGCCGCAGCGTCTGTCGCCGCCGGGGACTTGTGCATGAAGTACCAGCCGAGGCCGAGCGCGAGCGCAATCACGACCGCAACGATGACCAGACGGCGCTGTCCGCCGCCCTTCGAGCCGAAATCACCATCGCCGATTGCCGGTTCGATGGCAGGCTGCAGCCCTGATCTGATCGTCGTTTCGTAATTCATGTCGTTCACGTGCCTTAGTCCCGGTCGGGCGCCGAACAGCCAGGAATGGGGGCCGATCCCCACTCCAGTACAAGTGTGTTATATGACTATATCACTTCCCGCAAGCGCAGGGAGTGCCGTTGTGCCGCACGTTATCCGTGTCTTAGCGCTGCATCCGACGAGTGACAATTGCGGCTCGACGAAGCGCATGAACAAATGATTCCAACGTGGCGCGGTTGCAACCGGAAACGCCGTATCGAACCGGCCTCTGCGGGCAAGCCAAAGCAAATGCCAAAGCAAATGGCCGCCCCGATTACCGGGACGGCCATCATCAAGAGTGATGCGGCGCCGCGCGGGCGCCGCCCAATCAGAACTTGAGCTGGCGCTCGTAGAGATCGCGGTAATGCTGGATGCGCGTGACGCGCAGGCCCTGCATGCCCGAACGATCAACCGCGCGCTGCCAGGAAGCGAACTCCTCGAGCGTGAGGCTATAGCGCTCGCAGACCTCATCGATCGTGAGCAGGCCGCCGTTGACTGCGGCAACGACCTCTGCCTTGCGGCGGACGACCCAGCGCGTGGTGGAGGGAGGCGGGAGGCTGTCGAGGGTCAGGGGTTCCCCAAGGGGACCAATGACTTGCGACGGCTTGATTTTCTGGTTTTCGATCATGTCAATTCTCGTCTGGTCGACGTTGCGGGGCGACTTCGGAAACTGACCCTTTAGTGCCGCTCACGTCATTTCCATTCGCTGAAGAGGCGGGGTTAACAAGCTCTTCAGGTTCCATTTCAACGCTCCGTAGCAACACCGCAGCTGATTCATGGAAGCTGTAGCCCTTTCCGCCGTGAGGCCCGGACGCACCGCCATCCGAACCCGTGCTGCTGGCCATGACCAATCCTGCCGCCGTGCCCGGGAGCACGCCGCGCGTGTCATGCGCCGCCACGAGCCGAGCGCAGAGTTCGCTCCAGCCAAGCGGGCGCAACCCGCGAGCCGAATCGCCCGAGACCTGCGGCCGTGAATCGGAAAATCTCATCTCCATGGACGTGCCTCTAGCGCACGGTCCTATAAAGGAGGGTAAACCCACCCTTCACCAAGAGTTAGGTTTTGGGCTGAGCGGGCTAGCGCCACGCCCTCCCTTTTTCCACCTGCCGCTTGGCCCGGAAAGCGCCTATGGGGCCGGAATGCAAAGCAACTCGGGCACAAATGGAACGAATGGGACGACCGCGAATGAGTTGGTGGCGACCGCTGCGCTCCCGCTGAGCGAGCGCGAGGCTGCTGAACTTTTTTCACTGCCGCAAGGAATCAGCCCGCGGCGAATCGTGGTGGCGATGTCCGGCGGTGTCGACAGCTCGGTGGTCGCCGGGCTTGCCGCCGCAAGCGGCGCCGAAGTGATCGGCGTGACCCTGCAACTCTATGACTATGGCGCTGCAACGGGCCGCAAGGGCGCCTGCTGCGCGGGCGACGATATCCGCGACGCGCGCGCCGTGGCCGACCGGCTGGGCATCGCGCACTATGTGTTCGACCATGAATCGCGGTTTCGCGAGGATGTCGTCGAGCGCTTTGCCGACGACTATCTGGCCGGGCGGACACCGATTCCGTGCATCCGTTGCAACATGGGTCCGAAGTTCACCGACCTCCTGACCATGGCGCGCGATCTGGGCGCCGATTGCCTCGCTACGGGTCATTATGTGCGGCGGATCGCAACCGCCGAGGGGCCGCAACTCCACCGCGCGGTCGATCCGGCGCGCGATCAATCCTACTTTCTTTATGGGACGACCGAGGAGCAGCTCGATTTCCTGCGCTTCCCGCTCGGCGGTCTGCCCAAGCCCGAAGTGCGCGCCATGGCGGCGGCGCTGGGCCTTGGGGTCGCCGCCAAGCCGGACAGCCAGGACATCTGCTTCGTGCCGGACGGTGACTATGCCAAGATCGTGACCAAGGTCCGGCCGGAAGGCTCGGCGCCGGGCGAGATCGTGCATGCCGAAACCGGCGCGGTGCTCGGCACACATCGCGGCGTCATCCACTACACCGTCGGCCAGCGGCGGGGCCTCGAGATCGGCGGACAGGCCGAACCGCTCTACGTGACCGCGCTGGACGCGCCGGGGCGCCGGGTGATGGTCGGCCCCAAGGCCATGCTCGCGGTGGGATCGGCGCGGCTCGCGGAAACAAATCGCATCGGCGCACTGCCGCAGCAGGGATCGCTGACCGCCAAGGTGCGCTCGCTGGCAAAGCCGGTGCCCGTGACGATCGAGGGTGAAATCGGTGCGGGCGCCGCCTGCACGATTCGCTTCCTGCAGCCGGAATTCGGCGTCGCTCCGGGGCAGGCCGCCGTGATCTATGATGGGGAACGCGTGATCGGCGGCGGCTGGATCGAAGAGACCGCGCCCTGGGCTTGAAGCGTCAGTTGCCCCAGGGCTCCAGCACGCAGCCCCAGCCCTCGCGATAGGTTGCCGTCTGCCGCGCGATCAGCGGGAAGCGGGCGGTGACGCTGCGCGCTGCCGTATCTTCGGAAAGGGTGATGAGATCCATCCCGGGCTCGAAATCCTTGCGGCAATCGCCGAGCTGCCTGCCGCCCACAAAGCGGCAAGAGCAGGCGACACGGGCGCCATAGGCGGTTCCAGTGAGCGCATAGCCACGCAGCTGCGGCCAGACGAACGCGCCTGCGCCGACGAGGACGGCGATCAGGACAAGGCCCCAGCGCAGGTAGCGCCGACGCGGCTGCGCGGAGGAAGTGACCGGATTGGACGAAGCTGCTGGTTTGGCCATTGCCATGCGGGGTCGATCTGGAGAAAAGCTGGCCGCCTGATGGCCCGCCCTTTCCTTGCCCTTATCGCCCCGCTCACGCTTGTACCAGCCCTGTTCGGCTGCAGCCCTGCTTCACCCCCAGCCTCGCCGCCGGTTTCGGCGGAAGCGCTGAAGGCCGTCTCTGCCAATCCCGGCGTGCCGCGTGAAGAACTCGCGCGGCGGGTCGATGCCCTGTTCAGCGAGAAGGATGCGGCGGAGACCCGCTCGGTGATCGTGATGCAGGGCGGCCGGGTGATCGCCGAGCGCTATGCGCCGGGCTATCACGAGAACACCCGCTTCGTGAGCTGGTCGATGGCCAAGTCGATCACCGGCGTGATGATCGGCATGCTTGTCTCGGACGGCCGCCTGCGGCTGGACGAATCGGCACCCATTCCTGCCTGGCAGCGCCCGGGCGATCCGCGCGGCGAGATCACGCTGCGCCAGCTGCTGCAGATGCGCTCGGGCCTGCGCCATGCCGAGGCCATCTCGCCGCCGTGGAAGTCCGATGAAGTGCGCATGCTGTTCCTCGACGGGCGCGATGCGATGGCGCGCTATGCCGAGGACCAGCCGCTGCAGTACGAGCCTGGCCGCAAATGGGTCTACTCCTCGTCCACCAGCGTCATTCTGGCCGACCTCGCCGCGCGCGTGCTGTCTCCCGCGCCAGACCCCGAAAGCCGCCGCCGCGCTGTGGCGGAGTATCTGCGGACGCGCCTGTTCGATCCGGTCGGCATGCGCTCGATGATCCCGGAATTCGATGCATCGGGCACGCTGATCGGTGGCAGCCTGATCCACGGTACGGCGCGCGATTGGGCGCGCTTCGGCGAGTTCCTGCGCAACCGCGGCGCCGTGGCTGGCGCCCAGCTGGTGCCGCGCCAGTGGATCGATTTCATGGTCACACCGTCCCCGCGCGAGGCCCAATACGGCGCGCAGATCTGGCTCAACCGGACGCCGACGACCGGGCATCCCGCCCTGTTTCCGGACCGCGGCCCGCGCGACTTGTTCGCGTGCCTCGGCCATCTCGGCCAATTTGTGCTGGTCTCGCCCTCGCGGCAGCTGGTCGTGGTACGGCTCGGGAAAACGCAGGAAGATCAGCTCGATCCGGTTACCCGGCGGCTGGGCGAGCTCGTCGCGCTGTTCCCGCGCGCAAGCTAAGGCTCGCCTAGCGCCGCGCCGGTGCGCCCTGCGCCAGCAAGGCCGGGCTGCTGCCATCAGGAGCCGGCGCAAGCAGGTCCTGCGGACCGAGTGCGGCTTCATCGACGTGACCGTCCGGATCGGGATGGATCAGGATCTCGACCCCCGGAAACGCCTCGAGCAGCTTGTCCTCGATCTCGTCCATGACGCGGTGCGCCTCGGTCACCGTCATGCGCCCATCGACCCAAACGTGAAATTGCACGAAATCGCGGTTGCCGCTGGTGCGGGTGCGCAGATCGTGGAGGCCCTTGAGCTCGGGATGCTGGGCGACGACCGCCAGAAAGCGCTCGCGCTTTTCGAGGGGCCATTCGTGATCCATGAGTTGCTCCATCGCAGCCTGCGACGCACCCCAGGCGCCCCAGCCGAGCCAGAGCGCGATGCCGAACGCAAAAAGCGCGTCTGCACCGGCAAGGCCGAGCCAGTGATCGAGCGCCAGCGCGGCGATGACCGCAAGATTGAGCACGAGGTCCGACGAATAGTGCAGGTTGTCGGTGGAGATGGCGAGGCTACCCGTCGCGCGGATCACGCGGCGCTGGTAGCCAAGCAGCATGAGCGTGGCGATGATCGCGACAAGCGATACCACCATGCCCGCTTCCGCTTCGGCAGGACGTCCGCCGCCGAGAAACTCGTCGACCGCGCGCCACGCCAGCCCAAGCGCTGAAATCGAGATCAGCACGACCTGGAACATGGCCGCGAGTGCTTCGGCCTTGCCGTGGCCGAAGCGGTGGTTGGCATCGGCCGGCTGGGCACCGATCCAGACGCCGAGCAGGGTGGCGAGGCTGGCAACCAGATCGAGCGCGGTATCGGCAAGGCTTCCAAGCATCGCCGTGGAGCCGGTGGTGACCACGGCATAGCCCTTCATCGCCAACAGCAATGTCGCCACGGCAATGCTGGCATAGGCAGCACGGCGATTGAGATCGCCGTGATCGGGGCTGCTGGTCATGTCCATCCGGAAACCTCGCGTCCGCTCAGGGATAGAGCAGCGAACTGGTCCATTCGCCATGGTCGATACGCGTAAAGCGGCGGCGTTCGTGAAGGCGGAACTCGCGATCCTGCCAGAACTCGATCGCATGCGGCGTCACGCGGTACCCGGACCAATGCGCGGGGCGCGGGATGGATCCATCAGGATACTGCGCCCGCAGCGCCTCGACCCGCTCCATGTAGACATCGCGCGAGGGCAGCGGGCGGGATTGATCCGACGCGGCGGAACCGAGCCGCGATTCGGGATGGCGGCTGGCGAAATAGGCGTCCGCCTCGGCAGGTGTTACTTCTTTGATCGTGCCTTCGACGCGAACCTGACGGCGCAGGCTCTTCCAATGGAACAGCAGCGCGACCTGGGGATTGGCGGCCAGTTCCCCGCCCTTGCGGCTTTCGAAATTGGTGTAGAACACGAAGCCATCCGGACCATGTCCCTTGAGCAGGACCATCCGCACCGAAGGCGCTGCACCGGGTGTCGCTGTCGCCAGCGCCATGGCGTTCGGATCGTTGGGTTCGCTGGTCTTTGCTTCGGCGAACCACGCCTCGAAAATGGCGAAAGGGTCGGACGCGGGGATGGCGGCGTCATTGGTATCGGTGGGCACGGCGAGGTCCTGCCTGTTCATGGATGCGCGGAAAGTGTCTCGGATTGCCCTAGCCCAGCGCAACCGCAGTGCAAAGCGAGCCTTGCGGGTAAGCGGGCGTGACCCTAGCTAGAGGATATGGCCGACCCCTATTCCATCCTAGGCGTTCCGCGCACCGCGAGCGAGAAGGACATCAAGTCCGCCTATCGCACGCTGGCCAAGGAACTGCATCCCGATCGCAATGCCGACAAGCCCAATGCGGCTGAACGCTTTGCCGAAGTGACGCGCGCCTACGACCTGCTGTCCGACAAGGACAAGCGGGCCCGCTTCGACCGCGGGGAGATCGACGCGGAGGGCAATCCGACGGGGCCGTTCGGCTTCGGCGGCGGACCCGGCGGCGGCTTTGCCGGTGCTCAGCGCGGCTATCGCCACGACGGTTTCGAAGGCTTCGGCGGCGGTGCGGGCAGCGAGGGCATCGACCTTGGCGATATCTTCGAGGGCCTGTTCGGCGGTCGCGGCGGGATGGGCGGCGGCGCGGGCGCAGGCGCGCGGCGGCGTCCGGCTCCGCGCGGCGCGAACGTGACCTATACGCTCAAGGTTCCCTTCAACGAAGCAGCCTGCCGCGCGCCGCAGCGTGTGACGCTGGCCGACGGCAAGACCATCGACCTCAAGCTCCCGGCCGGACTGGTGGACGGCCAGCAGGTCCGCCTCGGCGGTAAGGGTGAGCAGGGGCCCGGCGGATTCGGCGATGCCATCGTCACCATCGAGATAGTGCCCAGCCCCTATTTCGAGCGGGATGGCGACAATATCCTGCTCGAGGTGCCGATCAGCCTGAACGAGGCGATCGAAGGTGCGAAAGTGCGCATCCCGACGGTTGAAGGCCCGGTCATGATGACGGTGGCGCCGGGCAGCACGAGCGGCAAGGTCCTGCGCCTCAAGGGCCGCGGCTTCACGCGCAAGAACGGCGAGCGCGGCGATCAGCTGGTGACCCTGCTGGTCGACGTGCCCACCGACGATGCCGATCTCAGGGCGCGCCTTGCAGGCTGGCAGGACAGCCGCGATCTGCGCGGCAGGTTTGCCGTCTAGCCTCATGGTCGGCGATGCTGCCCCTCCGTCGGCGCAGCCAGGCCATGTCGAGCCGATCCTTCCGGTTATCGACCTTTCCCCGGAAGCGCGGCGGCGCGCGGCGCTGAAGCATCGCCCGGGATTCGGTGGTGTCGGCGCGCGCAATGCGCTGCGCCTGCGCTCTATCGAAGTGCTGCGGCGCGTATGGGTCGGGGTGATCTATGACGGCACGATCCATGCGGGCAATTTCGCCTACATGGTGCTGATCGCGCTGTTTCCGTTCTTCATCACCGGGGCCGCGCTATTCTCGCTGCTAGGCGAGGCGAACGACCGGACGGCAGCGGTGAACACGGTGCTGATGGCAATGCCGCCGGTCGTTTCCAACGTACTTTCGCCCGTGGCGCATGCCGTGATCGAGGCACGCACCGGTGGGCTGCTGTGGATCGGCGGCCTCGTCGGCCTGTGGACGGTCGGCAGCCTTGTCGAGACGATCCGCGACATCCTGCGCCGCGCCTATGGCACACGGCTGGTCCACGCGTTCTGGCGCTACCGGCTGATGTCGACCGGCCTCATCATTGCCTCGGTGGTGCTGATCCTGCTTTCGATTGCGGCGCAAGTGGTGATCGGGACGGCAATGGAAACCGCCACGGCCCTGTTCCCGCGCGCGACGGGCCTTGTCGCCGCACTCGCACTGTCGCGGGTCGTTCCCGCGCTGGTCCTGTTCGGCTCGCTGTGGCTGCTGTTCATTTCGCTCACCCCCGGCGCCTACAGCGCGCGGATCTACCCGAAATGGCCGGGCGCGCTGTTCGTCACGCTGTGGTGGCTGGTTGTCACCACAGTGCTGCCCAAGCTGCTGCGCCACCTCTTCCTCTACGACCTGACCTACGGCAGCCTTGCCGGCGTGATGATCACGCTTTTCTTTTTTTGGCTGATTGGCCTAGGGATGGTCATCGGAGCCGAACTCAACGCTGCGCTGGCCGAAACGCCGGAAGAGCAGGATCTCGTTGGGCAGGCCGACAACCGGGCTCGCGCCGCGAAAGCCCGCACGCAACAGGATGAGTGAAGCAAGAGGCCCTATGACAGGACTTATGGAAGGAAAGCGCGGCCTGATCATGGGCCTCGCCAATGACAAGTCGCTCGCATGGGGGATTGCCCGCAAGCTGCACGAACAGGGCGCAGAACTGGCGTTCTCCTATCAGGGTGAAGCGCTGGAAAAGCGCGTGCGTCCGCTGGCGGCCAGCCTTGGCAGCGATTTTCTGATCGAATGCGATGTTTCCGACATGGCCGCGCTCGACATCGCGTTCGAGACGCTGGCTGCGCGCTGGCCCACGATCGACTTCCTCGTCCATGCCATCGGCTTCTCGGACAAGACCGAGCTGCGCGGGAAGTTCATGGACACCTCGCTCGACAACTTCCTGATGACCATGAACATCTCGGTCTACAGCATGGTCGCCGTGACCCAGCGCGCGGCTGCGATGATGCCGCAGGTTGAAGACGAGAACGGCGTGAAGACCGGCGGCGGTTCGATCGTGACGCTGACCTACTACGGCGCCGAGAAGGTCGTTCCGCACTACAACGTGATGGGCGTTGCCAAAGCCGCCTTGGAAGCCAGCGTGCGCTATCTCGCCAACGACTGCGGTCCGCAGGGCATCCGCGTCAACGCGCTCTCTGCAGGGCCGATCAAGACGCTGGCGGCGAGCGGGATCGGCGACTTCCGCTACATCCTGAAGTGGAACGAGCTCAATGCGCCGCTGCGCCGCAATGTCACGATCGACGATGTGGGTGGGGCCGGGCTCTACCTGCTGTCAGACCTGTCATCCGGTGTGACCGGCGAAGTGCATCACGTTGATTCGGGCTATCATACCGTCGGCATGAAGCAGGAAGACGCGCCGGATATCGCGCTCGGTTGATTGCCGAGCGCCCGGTCTAGCCCCCGGTTCCGGCCTCAGGGCTGGGGCGGGGTTGAGAGCGGCGCGGTTGACGTGGGTGCGGCAGCCGGAGCAGGCGGCGCCGTGTCCCCGTCGCGCTCGCGCTTGAGCTTCGCCTCATATTCCTTCTCGAGCACTTCAACGCGGGCCTGTTCGGCCGCGGTATCGGCATCGATGGTCTTCAGCCGCTTGGCCCGCTCTTCCTCGATCAGCTTGCCGAACTGGACATCGCTGCTCTGCTTCTTTTCGGCATAGGCGCTGTTGATGAGCTGCGACATGCAACCGCTGGCACCGCCCGCGCCGATGGGTGAGCACGAATTGGTGCCGAACGCGCCGACGGTCTCGTAAGCTTTCACCCGCTGCGTCCAGCCCTGGTTGACCGAAGCATTGGGGTTGTCGCGAAGCGGCTTGGGAATACGGAAGCGCTCGGATTCATCCTTGCGCGCGCAGACCGTGATCGAGCCATCGGTCGATGCGGGGCAGGGATCATCGCCATAGACGATCAGCTGGTTGATCTTTTCGGGCGGACTGTCCTGCGCGGCAGCAGGCAGCGGCGCTCCAAGCAGCGCGACGAAAGCCAATGCGGGGGCAAGGGCGGCGGCAGAACGGCGCTTCATCGCGAGTAGGCTCCAGCTGGGGATCGTGGCCTGTGATATAAGGCCTCTCCGGCGTGAACGATAGCTGAAGTCAGTACCTTGCGGTGGATCAAGTCTGGTTCGTCAGATCCGCTTCGACACCGCAATCGCGACACGGCAGCCCATGCGGATCGCATTGAACAGCAGCGGATAGGCCGGTGCCCGCTCCGCCCCGGAAGCGAGCGCGGTATCGCGGTGCTCACGCTCATCATCGCGAAACTCGCGGATCATGCCGGCGAGCTCCGGATCCTCGTCACCAAGCTGTTCGAGCTGTTCCGTGTAGTGCCGGTCGATCTCGGTCTCTATGGCGGCGGTGCAGGCCATGGCCGCTTCGGGGCCGATTAGCGCAGTCGCCGCACCGAGCGCGAAACCGGCAGCGGACCAGAGCGGCTGGAGCACCGTGGGGCGCACCCCGCGCTTGACTAGCAGGGCATCGAAGCGTTCGCGATGCGCGGCTTCCTGCTGGGCCATCGTCGCGATCTCGCCGGAAATCGGCGTACGGTCGCCCATGACGGCAAGTTGCCCGGCATAGATGCGGATCGCTCCGAATTCGCCAGCCTGGTTGACCCGCAGCATCGCTTCGCGCGTTTCAGTCATCGTCCAAGTCCCTTACTGCGGCGACCGATAAGCATCAGAATCAGCAGCGCGCTGGATACCGAAATCAGGAAATTGAAGCCCGCAAGGCTGATGCCGAACAGCGTCCATGCCGGCGTGTCGCACCGGATCAGCGGAGCATTCATGATCGACGCCAGCGGATCGCTGCCGAGGCTGGTCGACGAGCAGGCCGTCGGCCCCTGCCACCAGCCATATTCGACTCCGGCGTGGAAAGCGCCAATCGCGCCGCTGATCCCGATCGCCAGTGCAGCGAGCACCACCAGTGCATTGCCAAGGCGCGTCCCCCGCATGCCCAGGGCGCCAAGCGCGAGCACAATCGCGGCGAAATGGGGATAGCGCTGCCACCAGCACATATCGCAGGGCGCAAGGCCGAAGCCATATTGCGCGACATAGACAGCAGCGATCAGCGCCCCGGGCACCGCCAGTGCGAGCAGGTAGGCGCCCTGCGCAGGGCGTGTTGCCGACATCACCATCGGATCACCGCTTGCGTGCAGCCAGCGCCTGCGGAGCCGTCCGCCCCAGCGTCTGCAGCGCGTAGTAGAGCTGGAAGTCGTCGATGCCCTTGGCTTTGAGTTCCTCGGGCGTCATCTTGAAGCGCGGATCCTGCACCTTGTCGCGCTCGAGGTCCTTGTCGTCCTTGATCTCGTTGATCAGGTGCCCGCGCAAGTCGCTCTCACGGTAGAAGCGCTGGGCACGCTTGCGCAGATCGGGGTCCGAAATCTGCGGCACCGCGATATCGGGATCGATTCCGCCTTCCTGCACGGAACGACCCGACGGCGTGTAATAGCGCGCGGTGGTCAGCTTGAGGGCGGTATCGCGGGTGAGCGGCATCAACGTCTGCACGCTGCCCTTGCCGAAGCTGCGCTGGCCCATCAGCACCGCACGGTGCTGGTCCTGCAGCGCGCCGGCGACGATCTCGGAAGCCGACGCCGAGGCCTCGTTGATCAGCACGACCATCGGGATGCCCTTGGCGATGTCGCCGGGCGTCATCGATTCGGCACTGTAAGTCTCGTTGTCACGCGAATAGCGTCCGCGCTGCGAAACGATCACGCCGTGATCGAGGAACAGGTCGGACAGCGCGACCGCCTGATCGAGCAGCCCACCCGGATTGCCGCGCAGATCGAGCACCAGCCCGGTCACCCGGCCACCGGTCTTGACCTTTATCTGCTTGAACGCGTCGAGCGCTTCGCTGCCGACATTGGCGCTGAAGCTCGAGACCGAGATGATCCCGACATTGCCCACGACCTTCCAGTCGACGGGTTTGAGCTCGATGATCTGGCGAGTGATCTTGACCTCGATCGGCTCATCCCGCCCTGTCCGGAACAGGGTGAGGTTGATGCTGGTTCCCGGAGGTCCGCGCATCTGGTCGACCGCTTCGTCGAGCGTGCCGCCGTAGATCAGCTTGCCGTTGATGTGGGTGATGTAGTCACCGGCCTTGACCCCGGCAGCATCGGCCGGGCTGCCCTTGGTGGGCGCAATGACCTTGACCGCGCCATCGTCCATCGTGACCGACAAGCCAAGGCCGCCGTAGGAGCCATCGGTCTGAGTACGCAGGTTCTCGAAATCGCGCGCATCGAGGTAGGAGCTGTGTGGATCGAGCGCCGCCAGCATCCCGTTGATCGCGCCCTTGATCAGTTTGTCGTCGTCGACCGGTTCGACATAGCTCGTCTTGATCCGCTCATAGACGGCCATGAGTTTGCTGAACTCCGGCCCGGTACGCGCATCGACCGCGGCAAGACCGGCAGTGGATGCCGGAATGAGTGCAACGGCACTGACCAACGCAGCGGCACGCAGCAAAGGAACAAACTTCAACGCCATGATCGTCTTTCGGCAGGGAGGGCATCGCCTTGAACTTGCTTGTATAGAGGCTGGGCGATTAACGCCAGATGGGCCGACACCCTGCAAAAAGGGCAATCACGGGCCGATCAGGGCAAGCGGATTGACCGGCGCGCCATCCTTGCGCAGTTCGATCGTCACCGTGGGCCGCCCCGGTCCGGCAAGGCCCAGCGGCGATCCCTGCAGCACTTTCGCGGACACGCCGACGTCAAGGCGCCCGAGGTTGGTGATGAGCGACGTCCAGCCGCCATCGTGATCGATGATGACGATGCGCCCAAAGCCGCGATAATCGCCGGCAAAGGCGACGCGGCCGGCGGCAGGAGCGACGATCTGCGCCCCTGCGGCGGGGGCAAGCGTAACACCGATCGAGCGGGTTGCCCCCGCTGTGTCGCCGAAGCCGCTGACGATTCGGCCGCTGACCGGCATGATCCATGAAAGGCTGCCAGCTTCAGACCGGGCGGGCGCGTTCTCATCGACCACCAGCATCGAACCGGGCCGGTCAGGACGCGGCACAGGCCCAGGCAAGGCGGCAAGCTGGTTGCGCAAGGTGCCGTCTGCCTGCAGGCGCTCCATCAGCGCTGCGATATCGCGGGTATCTTCCGCGAGGGAGAGTGCGCGATCCGCCTCGCGGCTGGCGACACCTTGCGCACTGCGCGAGGCGATCCGCTGGCGGCTTTCAACCGCTACGAGTTGCTGCCGTCGGAGGTTCAGGCCCTCCTCGCTTGCCTTGAGCATTGCGGCTGCGCGGCGCGCCTTGTCCTGCAACTGACGCCCGCGCACGATTTCGGAGCGCAAGCCCGCCGTCCGGCGCTGGACTTCCGGCAGCATCGTTTCAAGCACGGCGCGGAGATAGACCGTCTCGCGCAGCGTATCGGCGCGCATCAGGCTGAACACGAGCGGACGGCGCGACATCAATTGCAGCGCGGCGGTCAGGCGCACCACTGGCTCCTGCCGCTGCGCGATCCGCAGACGCAAGGCCGCGCGCTGGCGGTCAATCTCGCGCACGCTGGCCTGCGCGATGGCGATTTCGGCTTCGGATTGCTGGATGCGCGCGGCAACCGCGGCGGCCTCGCTGGCGGTGCGGTCAGCGGCAGCCGTCGCGCGCTGTGCGGCTTCTTCCAGCGCATCCCCGCGCTTCTGCGCTTCAGCCAGTGCGCGTGTGGCTCTGCGCAGCGCGTCTCCGGCTTGATCGGCGCTTTCGAACGGCGCGTCCTGGGCCATGCTCTGCCATGCCGCGAGGCTTGCGAGCGCCAGAAGCACGGCAACAAGGGCTCCGCGTGACGTCATGACCTCAGCCATCGCGGTGATAGGGATGGCCGGAAAGGATGCTGGTTGCCCGCCAGAGCTGCTCCGCGAGCATGGCCCGGGCCAGCATATGGGGCCATGTCGCAGCCCCGAATGCCAGCAGGAGATCCGCGCCGTCTCTCAGTGCCGTGTCATGCCCGTCTGCCGCGCCGATCAGGAAGCGCACTTCGCGAACGCCATCATCGCGCCACCGACCGAGAATTTCCGCAAAGGCTGTGGAGGCCAGTTGCTTGCCGCGCTCGTCAAGCGCCACGGTACGCACCGGCGTCGCAGTCGGGGTAGGTACCGTGCCGCCGCGATCGGGCAGTTCCGTGACCTTGAAGCCCCAGCTGATGCGGCGCGCATAGCGGTCAACCAGTTCGGCTTCGGGCGAACGGCCAATCTTTCCGCGGGCAATCACATGGAGCAGCATGGCTATGCCCTAGCCCAGAACGGCGGCGCAATGAATCCCTGCGCTTTCGGACCTGTGGAGGGCAGTGCCAGAGATCAGGCCGCGCCCTGATCTCCGAAGGCCCACATCCGCTCAAGATTGTAGAAGCTGCGCACTTCCGGGCGGAACAGGTGGACGACGATGTCACCCGCGTCGATCAGCACCCAGTCTGCCGCAGGCAGGCCTTCGATGCGGACATGGCCAAAGCCGCCCTGCTTGATTCGCTCGGCAAGCTTCTGCGCCATCGAGGCGACCTGACGAGTCGACCGACCCGAGGCGATCACCATGTGATCGGCGACCGAGCTCTTGCCCTCGAGCGGGATCGTGACGATTTCCTGCGCCTGATCGTCGTCGAGCGACTGCAAGACCAGTTCGAGCAGGGATCCGGGCGCGGCGGCCAGCGATCCGGAGGCAGAACCGGAGGCGATGCCGGCATCGACCGGCAGGGGCTGTGGGCTTGTCATGGGTGTGTAGATGGTCTCCATGGTTTACGGTTCAATGATCCTGAGTTGATTGAAAAAGGCCGATAAGGTGCGGCCGAGCGCAAAATGATTGAGCCGGGCGCTCAATGCGCCCTCGACTTGGCTGATGGCGGAACAGGCCGATGTGTCAGCATGTCGCGCTGATGCAAGGGCGTAGCGCGGCGATACCATTCAGGATCAGCGGCGCGAATCGCCGTGGCCGATCGGGCATCGGGGTCAAATCGCAAGATGACCAGCGCCGGGGCGCTCCGCATTGCGCCGGTTAAATCCTGACTGTGCCGCCGGCGCCAGCGGCGCAGCCATGCCATGGCGGGGCTCGCCAGTGCGGGTGCATCATACCCCGGACGGGCCACAACGGCAATCGGCATCTCACGCGCGATCTGGCGCCAGCCCCGCCAGCGATGGAACTGCGCCAGATTGTCGGTCCCCATCAGCCAGACAAAGCGTCGCTTTGGGTAGCGGCGCTTGAGTTTGCGAAGCGTATCGATGGTGTAGCGAGTGCGGAGTTCAGCCTCGATAGCCGTGACTCGTATCGGCGCACCACGCGCGGTCTTTCGGGCCGAAGCGAAACGTGCGGCGATAGGCGCCATGCCGTCGACCGGCTTGAGCACGTTTCCGGGCGAGACGAGCCACCACACCTCGTCCAACCCCAATGCGTCGAGCACGAAGAGACTGATCCGGCGATGCGCGCCGTGTGCCGGATTGAAGCTTCCGCCAAGCAGGCCGGTAAGCACAGGTTTCAGGGGCGGATCTGCCCGGAACCGAGGACCAGCCACTTGTAGGTGGTAAGCCCTTCGAGAGCGACAGGTCCGCGCGCATGCAGCCGCCCGGTTGCGATGCCGATCTCGGCGCCGAGCCCGAACTCGCCCCCATCTGCGAACTGGCTGGAGGCATTGTGGATCACGATGGCGCTGTCGACTTCGGAAAGGAACCGTGCGGCCGCCGCTTCATCATCGGTCACGATGGCATCGGTATGCCCCGAGGCGTGGCGCGCAATGTGCGCGAGAGCGCCCTCAAGCCCATCGACAACCGCGACCGAGAGCACGGCATCGAGGTACTCGGTGTCCCAGTCCGAAGCGTCGGCAGGCTTGATCCGGGGGTCGATCGCGCAGGCCCGCGCATCGCCGCGCAGTTCGCAGCCCGATTCGATCAGGGGTGCGACAAGCCCGTGCGGATCAGAAAACTGCGCATCGACCAGCAGGGTTTCCATCGCTCCGCAGATTCCGGTGCGGCGCATCTTCGCGTTGAGCGCGATATCGCGCGCCATGGCAGGGTCTGCCTTGCGGTCGACGTAGGTGTGGTTGATGCCGTCAAGATGCGCCAGCACCGGCACGCGCGCATCGGCCTGAACCCGCGCCACAAGGCTCTTGCCGCCGCGCGGAACGATCATGTCGATCAAGCCGCCAGCCGCGAGCATGGCGCCGACCGCTGCGCGGTCCTGCGTGGGGATGAGTTGCACGACCTCGGCGGGTATCCCGGCCTCGGTCAGGCCTTCGACGAAAGCGGCGTGGATGGCACGGTTGGACCGCGCCGCCTCGCTGCCGCCGCGCAGGAGCGCGGCATTGCCCGATCCGATGCAGAGCGCCGCAGCATCGGCGGTTACATTGGGGCGGCTTTCGTAGATGATGCCGATCAGACCGATCGGCACGCGCACGCGGCGCAGAACCATGCCGTTGGGACGCCGGGTTTCGTCGATGATCTTGCCGACGGGATCGTCGAGATCGGCCACTTGTTCGACAGCAGCAGCCATCGCCTCGATCCGGGCGGGATCGAGCCGCAGCCGGTCCACCATTGCCGAGGAAAGGCCCGCTGCCGTGCCATCGACGACATCGCGCGCGTTGGCTTCCAGAATGGCCGGCGCAGCGCGGCGCAGCGCAGCAGCACTCAGGCGAAGTGCCTGCCCGCGCTGGGCAGACGGCATCGTAGCGAGCACGCGCTGAGCGGTGCGACCAGCCTCAGCAAGGCCTTGCACGAGCGCCGGTGCATCGATCTTGGCCGTATCAAGGGCGGCGTGATCGGTGGCGGACTGGGGCGAAACGAGCGCGTTCATGCGGCGCCCTTATCATCATGCACCCAAGCTGTCAGCCGGAATGGCGGCGCACGCCGACTCCCTATCGAGTCGCTTACAATTTGCCTTTACCTGATAGGCGGGAAGACGGAGAGCATGCAGTTCGGTCACCTCATTCTCGCTTGCCACACAGTTCGTCTACGACAGAGCACGATTCGTCCTGCACAGCGACCTATGGATTCGACCCCCATGGCCGACCCGACTAAGCGGCTCGCTCCCGCAAGACGGCATTACAACGCATAGGGACGGGGGTCGCTATCTTACCAGTAACAACTCGGTCCAAGGCGGGTCCGCCGGGTGATGGCGGTCGTCCGTCATCCCGGTGGCGAGCACTTGTCGAGCAGGTTCGCAGCTGGTTCCCCGACCGCGAATTCTTCATGCGTTCGAACGGGCATGTGCGCTTCATCCACGTTTCCGCCAAGCTTCAGATGCGCGTGGCGGGCGCGATTGCGGCAGCGGTGCTGGTGTGGGTGCTGATGATGGGCTGGATGGTCATCAGCCAGGCCATCGCCATCTACAATCAGGCATCGTTGCTGGAGCGTGAGGCCGCGGTCGCGACGGCGGAAAGCCGCGTCGCCAAGTATCGGTCCGGCCTCGGCTCGGTCGCCAGCGATCTGGCCAAGCGCCAGGACTTCATCGAGAAAAGCGTGCAGGGCGCAATCGGCCCGCTGCCCAAGGCGCTGCCGTCCGGCACGGTTTCAGACAGCACCGAGGAAGCGGGCAAGACTGTGCGCAAGATCTCCATGATCCTGCCTGAGGCAACAGGACTGGCACAGGTGGAAGCCCGGCAACTGGCCTTCATTGAGACGCTGACCCGCTATGCCGATATGCGCTCGGCACGGGCGGAGAACGCCATGCGGCGCCTTGGGCTCAACCCGCGCGCCGTCGCGGCGGCAGATCGCACCGCCATGGGCGGTCCGCTGATCCCGATGGCCACTGGTCCCGGCACCAAGCTCGACCCCCGCTTTGCACGCTTCGGTGCGAGCCTTGCCCGCATGAGCGCCATGGAACAGGCGCTGGTGCGCATCCCGAACACCCTGCCGGCAAGCCTCGATTACATCTCGAGCGGCTTCGGTTACCGGGTCGATCCGTTTACTGGCGGCGGTGCGTTCCACGCCGGTCTCGATTTTCGCGGCCCGATTGGTGCGCCTATCCTCGCCGCCGCAGCCGGTACGGTGAGCTTTACCGGCGTGAAGCAGGGCTATGGGAACTGCGTCGAGATCAGCCATGGCAACGGTTTGCTCACCCGGTATGCCCACATGTCGCGGATTATGGCCCAGGTCGGCCAGATCGTCGGCCCGGGCCGCGTAATCGGCGCGATCGGCAGCACTGGTCGTTCGACCGGACCCCATTTGCATTTCGAAGTGCGGATCGCCGATCGTGCGGTCGATCCGCGGCCGTTTCTGGAGGCGATGCCGCATGTTTTCCAAGAAGCCAACGCCGGGGCCGGACACGGCAAGCCGAACGAGCGGGCACAGTAACGCCATGGCCGCGCCGACCTTTTCCGTGCTCGGAGCCGATCTTGCGGTAAAAGGCGACATCACCGCGAGTGCCGAGTTGCACATCGAAGGGCATGTCGAAGGCGACATCACCTGCTCCGGCCTTGTCCAGGGCGAAGCAAGCTCGATCCACGGCGCGATCCGCGCGCAGAACGCCCGCCTTGCGGGAACGGTTCGCGGCGGCATCGAAGTGAACCAGCTCGTCGTGCTCAAGACTGCCCGCATCCACGGCGACGTGACCTATGATGTCCTGACGATCGAACAGGGCGCGCACATCGACGGGCGCCTGAGCCACGGGCTTGAGCCGGCAGAGAGCGAAACGGCGCTGGATCTCGCCAGCTGAAACGAAAAACCCCTCCCGCGAGGGAGGGGTTGGCTTGTTTCGAGGCTGGGGCAGCCAGCCAGCAATCAGCTGTCCGAAATACCCTCGGCGCGGCGTGCTTCCAGCCAGGCAGCCGCTTCCGCTTCCTGTGCCGCCTGCGAGGCAGCCTTGGCCTGCGCTTCGCGTTCGGCGCGGAGCTCTTCGATCAGCGCTTCACGGTCACTGCCGAGACGCAGGTTGTTCGCCGTATCATCTTCCTCGATCCCGGCGCGCTTGGCGGCCTTGGCGACCAGCGCATCGAGCTCGCGCTGCGAGCAAAGACCCAGCGTGACCGGGTCCTTCGGATTGATGTTGGAGATGTTCCAGTGGCTGCGGTCGCGGATCGCGGCGATCGTGTTGCGCGTTGTGCCGATCAGCTTGCCGACCTGCGCATCCGAGATTTCGGGATGGTGGCGCAGGATCCAGGCGATGCCGTCGGGCTTGTCCTGCCGCTTGGAGACCGGCGTGTAGCGCGGGCCCTTGGTGCGGCTGACCGAGATCGGCGCCTTCTGCATGCGCAGGCGGTAATCAGGATTGGCCTGCCCGCGCTCGATCTCGCTCTGGGTCAGTTCGCCAGAGTGGACGGGATCGCGCCCGGTGTACTTCGCGCCGGCGAGATCATCGGCCATCGCCTGCACTTCGAGGATGTGCAGGCCGCAGAACTCGGCAATCTGCTCGAAGGTCAGCGCGGTGTTGTCGACAAGCCACGACGCCGTGGCATGGGGCATCAGTGGAAAGGTGGACTGGTTGCTCAAGGGGAGCCCCTCCGGACAGCGGAAACAATAAGGGCCGCCCCTTTCGGAGCGGCCGTCGTGCCCGCGATGTAAGCGAGAGGGGCGCTTACGGCAAGCCCATTCCCGTTGATTCGGCTCCGAAGGGCCCCCGCCGCCTATTGATCTGCAGCGAGGACAATCTTGCCGATATGCGCACCGGCTTCCATCCGGGTGTGCGCCGCGGCAGCTTCGCCAAGCGGAAATGCCCTGTCCATAACCGGCCGAAGCAGCCCTTCCGCGACCAGAGGCCAGACGGTCGTGTGGAGCTCGTCAGCCAGCAAACCTTTGAATTCGTTTGATCTGGGACGCAAGGTCGAACCGGTCAGTGTCAGCCTACGGCGCATTACATCGGCCATGTTCAGCTCGGCGCGCACACCGCCCTGCACGGCGATGGTCACATGCCGGCCGTCGTCGGCGAGGCACTTCAAATTCCGCGCGACATAGTCACCTGCGACCATGTCGAGGACGAGATGCACCCCTGCACCGCCGGTGATTCGGGCCACTTCCTCGACGAAGTCGCTCGCCTTGTAGTCGATCGCATGCGCAGCCCCGAGCGCGAGAGCGGCGGCACATTTGTCCGGTCCGCCGCAAGTCACGATCACTTCGAGCCCGAACAGCTTGCCGAGCAGGATCGCCATGGTCCCAATCCCGCTGGTGCCGCCGTGCACCAGCACGCGCTCACCCTCGCTCGCCCAGCCGCGTTCAAAGACATTGTGCCAGACGGTAAACAGAGTTTCAGGCAGAGCCGCCGCCTGATCGAGCGGAAGTCCTTCCGGCACGGGCAGGCACAAGGCCGCCTCGGCCAAGCAATATTCGGCATATCCGCCACCGGCAACCAGCGCACAGACCAACTGGCCGACGAACGGCGACGTGACGTCAGGGCCCATCGCGACGACTTGCCCCGAAATTTCGAGGCCCGGGATCGGAGAGGCGCCCGGTGGAGGCGGGTAAAAACCTTGCCTCTGGATCACGTCAGGCCGGTTCACCCCCGCGAAGGCGACGCGCACAAGGACTTGGCCCGGCCCCGGAACAGGCACAGGAACGGTCTCCGGCCGCAGCACTTCGGGCGCACCTGGCGAATCAAATCCCACAGCGGTCATTGTCGCTGGTACCGGCTTCATGCCACGTCCCCTGATCCGATACGGCGCCTGGTATCAGAACACGCCGCGAATTGGTAAACAGTTCGTTGCGCCACGTACCTACGGAGCCGGTTGACAGCAAGGCTCTAGCAACCACAAAGTGCACAACGATGGAACTTGATGAGCGCCCGCGCCCGAAAGGCGATATGGCCAGCCAGCTGGCCGCGGAATCGCTCGACAGTTATTCGCACCACGAACTGGATGCGCGCGTGGCTTTGCTTGAGGCGGAGATCGCCCGTGTCATCGCGCATCGCGACAAGGCTGCAGCTCATCGCCGAGCGGCAGACGCATTATTCGGCAAGCCCTCATCACAGGGCAGTGGATCGTGATGCGGGCCGCCCTTCACGTTGACGGGCGGCGTACCCATATTGTCAATGTGGCAGGCATCGAGCCTCGCCGGATGTCCCTTTTGCGCAGCTTCGGTTTAGCCCCGGTTAAGCGCAAGCATGTTCATCTCCCGCAAGGGAACCAGCAGAGATCGGCCATCCCCCGGTCGACGAGAAAGAAGTGCCATGCCCAGTTTCGCGCAAAGCCTTGAAAAGACGCTGCATTCTGCGCTCAGCAATGCATCGGAGCGCAGCCATGAGTATGCGACTCTGGAGCATCTCCTGCTCGCACTGATAGACGACCCCGACGCCGCGCAGGTCATGCAGGCTTGTGGTGTTGATCTGGGAGACCTCGGCGAAGTCGTTCGCCAGTATCTCGATCAGGAATACCAGTCGCTGAAGACGCAGGACAAGGCTGACCCGCAGCCGACAGCCGGCTTCCAGCGGGTGATCCAGCGCGCCATCCTCCACGTCCAGTCTTCGGGCAAGGACACGGTCACCGGCGCCAACGTGCTGGTCGCACTGTTCTCCGAGCGCGACTCGTATGCGGTCTATTTCCTGCAGCAGCAGGACATGAGCCGGCTCGATGCCGTTAGCTTCATCAGCCATGGAATCGGCAAGGGCGGTCGCCAGGTCGAAAGCCGCAGCCCCAAGGGCAGCGAAGAGGCGCAGCCGCAGCAGGAAGAAAAGAGCGAAGCCAAGGCGGGCGCCAAGAAGGATTCGGCGCTCGACCAGTTCACCGTCAATCTCAACGAGAAAGCGCTGAACGGGAAGGTCGATCCGCTGATAGGCCGCGGCCCCGAGGTGGATCGCACGATCCAGATCCTGTGCCGCCGCTCGAAGAACAATCCGCTTTATGTGGGCGATCCGGGCGTCGGTAAGACCGCGATTGCGGAAGGCCTCGCGCGCAAGATCGTCGAAGGCGAAGTGCCCGAGGTGCTCAGCGAAGCGGTGATCTATTCGCTCGACATGGGCGCATTGCTTGCCGGTACGCGGTATCGTGGCGATTTCGAGGAACGCCTCAAGCAGGTCGTCTCGGAACTCGAGAAAATGCCGCACGCGATCTTGTTCATCGACGAGATCCACACAGTGATCGGTGCAGGCGCAACCAGCGGCGGCGCGATGGACGCCTCGAACCTGCTCAAGCCTGCGCTCTCGGGCGGGACGATCCGCTGCATCGGTTCGACCACCTACAAGGAGTTCCGCAATCACTTCGAGAAGGACCGTGCGCTGCTGCGCCGGTTCCAGAAGATCGACGTGAACGAGCCGACCATCGAGGACACCATCAAGATCCTCAAGGGCCTGCGCACCGCGTTCGAAGAGCACCACAAGGTCCGCTACACCCCCGATGCGATCAAGACGGCCGTCGAGCTTTCGGCGCGCTACATCAATGATCGCAAGCTGCCGGACAAGGCGATCGACGTGATCGACGAAGTCGGCGCGATGCAGATGCTGGTGCCGCCCTCGAAGCGCAAGAAGGTGATCACCGCGCGCGAGATCGAGCAGGTCATCGCGACGATGGCGCGCATTCCGCCCAAGTCTGTCTCGAGCGACGACAAGAAGGTGCTCGAGCATCTCGACCGTGATCTCAAGCGGCTGGTGTTCGGCCAGGACAAGGCCATCGAGGTGCTGTCGTCGGCGATGAAGCTCAGCCGTGCGGGCCTGCGCGATCCGGACAAGCCGATCGGCTCGTTCCTGTTCTCGGGCCCGACCGGTGTCGGCAAGACCGAGGTGGCCCGCAGCCTTGCCCAGATCATGGGCATCCCGCTGCAGCGCTTCGACATGTCGGAATATATGGAGCGCCATTCGGTGAGCCGCCTGATCGGCGCGCCTCCAGGCTATGTCGGCTTCGATCAGGGCGGGCTGCTGACCGATGCGATCGACCAGCAACCGCACTGCGTGCTGCTGCTCGACGAAATCGAGAAGGCGCATCCGGACCTGTTCAACATCCTGCTGCAGGTCATGGATAACGGCCGTCTTACCGATCATCACGGCAAGACAGTCGACTTCCGCAATGTCGTGCTGATCATGACAACCAATGCCGGCGCCAGCGACATGGCACGGCAGGGGATCGGCTTCGGCGACGTTTCGAAGGCGGATGCCGGCGACGAGGCGGTGAAGAAGATGTTCACCCCCGAGTTCCGCAACCGGCTCGATGCGATCGTGCCGTTTGCCTACCTGCCGCCGGAAGTCGTCAGCCGCGTGGTCGACAAGTTCATCCTCCAACTCGAACTGCAGCTCGCCGAGCAGAACGTGCACATCCAGTTCGACAGCGAGGCTCGCGCCTGGCTGGCGAAGCAGGGCTATGACCGGCTCTATGGCGCGCGTCCGATGGGCCGTGTGATCCAGGAGAAGGTGAAGAAGCCGCTCGCGGAGGAACTGCTGTTCGGTAAGCTCGCCAATGGCGGCGAGGTCCATGTCAGCCTCAAGGAAGAGGAAGGCAAGCCAACCGCGCTGTCGTTCGAGCTGACCCCGGCCGCGCCGAAGCTGGTCAAGAAGAAGACGCGCAAGGGCAAGGGCGGTTCAGCTACGGCAGAAGAACCCAACGCCGACGAAGCCTGACGTCAGGGCGTCATGAATGCAAAAGGGGCGGAGCTTTCGGGTCTCCGCCCCTTTTGTCTCTGGCAACCGGGCGCCGCTCACGGCATTCGTCACGGCATGGCCGGTTGTTTCACGTGGATCAAAGCGGAGCCCATGGGCATCCGCATCGTGCCGGCGGACGCATGGATCGATCCTTCGCGCCCGGTGGACCGTGCTCTTGTCACGCACGGGCACGCAGACCACGCACGAGGCGGTCATGGGCAGACCGTGGCAACATCGCAAACCCTCGCCATCATGGCAGTGCGGTACGGCGTCGCAGAAGGTGCACTCGCGGCGGCGTATCATGAACCAATCGGCATTGGCGGCGGTGTAACTGCCACCTTTCTACCTGCGGGGCATGTCCTCGGCTCTGCACAGATCCTTCTTGAGCACGCTGGCGAGCGGATCATCATCACGGGTGACTACAAGCGCAGCCCTGATCCGACTTGCGCGCCCTTCGCCGTCGCGCCGTGCGACCTGTTCATCACCGAAGCGACGTTCGGGTTGCCGGTATTTCGCCACCCGCCGATCAAGGATGAAATCGCCAAGCTGCTGGCGTCCCGCGCAGCGAATCCGGAACGCTGCGTGCTGGTCGGCGCCTATGCTCTCGGCAAAGCGCAGCGTGTGATTGCCGAACTGCGAGACGCCGGCTGGCACGAGCCGATCTACCTTCACGGCGCAATGGAAGCGATGTGCCGGCTCTATCAGGAACTGGGCGTCGAACTTGGGGACTTGCGACCCGTGGCAGGCGTCCCGAAAGCTGCTTTGGCGGGCGCAATCGTCATCTGCCCGCCGTCCGCGCTCAACGACCGCTGGAGTCGACGCTTGCCCGATCCCCTGACGGCGATGGCGAGTGGTTGGATGCGCGTGCGCCAGCGCGTGCGGCAACGCGGTGTCGAGCTGCCACTCGTCATTTCGGACCATGCCGATTGGGACGAACTCACCGCGACCATCGCCGAGGTAAATCCCACTGAGACCTGGATCACGCACGGCCGCGAGGAAGCCTTGCTCCGCTGGTGCGAACTGCGTCAGCGCAAGGCCCGGGCGCTCGCCCTCACCGGCTACGAGGACGAGGATGACTAAGTCCACGATTGCCTGCGCCGGGGCGCACTGATGGAACGGTTCGCTGCCCTCCTCGACAATCTCCTGCTGACACCGTCGCGCAACGGCAAGCTGGAGCTGATCGCCAGCTACCTGCGCGAGACGCCCGATCCTGACCGCGGCTGGGCCCTCGCCGCGCTGACCAGTGCGGTAGACTTTCCAGCGATCAAGGCAGGCACCGTGCGCGGTCTGATGGCGGACCGGATCGATCCTGTCCTTTGGACCCTCTCTCGCGATTTTGTCGGCGATACGGCGGAGACGGCGAGTCTGCTGTGGCCGGAACCCGAGCCCGCGCGAAGCGAACCACCGCCCAGCCTGAGCGAGGTCGTGACCATCCTTTCGCGGGCCACCCGCGCAAGTGCGCCGATGGTGTTGGCCGACATGCTGGACCGGCTGGATACCCCGGGACGCTACGCCCTGATCAAGTTTGCCACCGGCGCGCTGCGCATCGGGATTTCGGCCCGGCTTGCCAAGGTGGCGTTTGCACAGGCGTTCGGCGTCAGCGTCGATGTGGTCGAGGAGTACTGGCACGGGCAGCAGCCGCCCTATGCGGATCTATTTGCCTGGGCCAACGGAACCGCGCCGCCGCCGCGCACAGATTTGCTCCCGCTGTTCCGCCCATTCATGCTGGCACACCCACTCGAGAGCGAAACGATCGACCTCGCTGACTACGTGGCCGAATGGAAATGGGACGGCATCCGGGTCCAGCTCGTCAATGTCGGCGGCCAGACCAGAGTTTATTCGCGCGGCGGGGACGAGATTTCGGCAAGCTTCCCGGAGATTGCCGGCGCGCTTCACCTTCCGGCTGTGCTCGACGGCGAACTGCTGGTGCGCGGTACGGCGCAAGGTGGGGAGGCTGGCGGGGCAGCCAGCTTCAATGCGCTGCAGCAGCGCCTGGGGCGCAAGTCCGTGTCCAAGGCCATGCTTGCTGAGGTTCCCGCATTCGTGCGGCTCTACGACCTCTTGATCCTTGACGGGGAGGACCTGCGCGAACGGCCGTGGTCTGAGCGGCGGGCACGGCTGGAAGCTCTTATGCCGCGCCTCGATCCAGAGCGGTTCGATCTCTCTCAAACAATCGCCGCACAGGATATGGAAGCGCTGGCGGAGATTCGGGCTGCTGCACGCGACGCGGCGATTGAAGGCGTGATGCTGAAGCACCGCCAATCGCCTTACTTGGCGGGCCGCAGGGCTGGGCTTTGGTACAAGTGGAAGCGTGAGCCGCTGCTGATCGATTGCGTGCTGATGTATGCGCAGCGCGGCTCCGGCAAGCGCTCGTCGTTCTATTCCGATTTCACCTTCGGATGCTGGAACGGCGATCCGGATGCCGGCGCAGAACTGCTGCCAGTCGGCAAGGCCTACTTTGGGTTCACCGACGAGGAACTCCGATTTCTCGACCGGCACGTGCGCCAGCATACCATCGCAAAGTACGGTCCGGTCAGAGAAACCGACCGCAGCCTCGTGTTCGAAGTCGCCTTCGATTCGGTCCATTTCAGCAAGCGCCACAAGTCCGGCGTCGCCATGCGGTTCCCCCGCATCAACAGAATCCGGCAAGACAAGCCCGCCCACGAAGCCGATCGGCTGGAAAGCTTGCGCGCGCTGGTAACTTGATCTCCGTCAAGGCAGCTCGTGCTGCAGGCTGGCAAGTGTCGGAATGCCGCATTGCGCCTTCGGAGTGAATATTCTTGGCCACCGTAACTGAAACTGCCGCAGCAAGCCCCCCAGCAAGCCCCTACGACCGGATCGGCGGCTTGGAGGTTTTGCGACGAATTACCAACCGCTTCTACGACCTCATGGAGAGCGAGCCAGCCTATAAGGCACTCAGAGCCATGCATGCGCCTGATCTGGCCCCAATGCGCGAATCACTGCCGCTGTTCCTTGCAGGCTGGAGCGGCGGCCCCCGCACATGGTGGGAATCCAATCCCGGAAAGTGCATGGTGAGCATGCACGGACCCTTCAGGATCGACAAGGCGACTGCGGGACAGTGGGCCGATGCGATGCGGCAGGCCATTGCCGACGTCGCCCCCGCTGACACCGCGATCGCCGAAGCCCTGGCAGACGTACTGGACCGCATGGCCAGAGGCATGGCCAAAGCGTGATTTGCCACGACCGGGCAAACCGCTAAGCTTCTGCCATGCTGCGCTATGATCCGGGCCGACGCAAACTGGCGATTGCTCTCTCTGGCCTTGCTGGTTTTGTCGATGCGGTCGGTTTTCTCTCGGCCAACGGCTATTTCGTCTCATTCATGTCGGGAAACTCGACGCGGCTGGGCGTGGCGCTCAGCTCTGCAAACGGCACAGCGCAAATCCCGGCAGCGCTGATCGCCCTGTTCGTCTGCGGCGTCACGCTCGGTGCGCTGATGGCGCTACGGGCAGGCGGCCGGCGCAAGCCAGTGATCCTCGGCATGGTGGCTGCGTTGTTGCTGATCGGCGCAGCCGCGCGCTCATTCGGGTCCGAAACCGTCATGCTAGGGGCCATCGTGCTCGCGATGGGTGCGATCAACAACACCTTCCAACGCGGCGGCGAAGTGACGGTTGGCCTGACCTACATGACCGGAGCGCTCGTCCGGCTCGGACAGAGCCTTGCGCTCTGGCTGGCCGGAAAGGCAGAGCCGGGATGGATTCAGTGGGGCCTGCTCTGGGCGGGCCTGCTCTCGGGAGCAGTGCTGGGCGCTTTTCTCCAGAGCCGCTTGCCCCTCGGCTGCTTATGGATTGCTGCGGCATGGGCAGCCGCGATGGCGCTCTTGGCAGTCAGGCTTCCAGCGGAATCCTAAACAACTTCTCGCGCGAAGTTGCGCCGCGCAACAAGGTGATCTGTGATGGGGGAACGGCAAGCGCCTGCCCGAGAATATCTGCCACGGCAGCAGTCGCCTTGCCATCTTCCGGCTTGGCCCGCACCTTTACGAGGACGCGGTCAGACTGAATCTCCACCGCTTCGCTTCGCGCACCGGGTGTAACTCGCACCGCAAGCCGCCCGTCAGCGTCCGCGAGGGACCGCAACGCTTCCGCCGGTGGGAAATCAGTCTTCGGCCGTGCCATGGCTCGCCAGTGCAGCACTGTGCGCCTTGGCGTTGCCAACATAATGCGCGACGCCGAGCTGCATTTCATGGATCGCCGCGTCGGTCAGATCGCGCATGTAAGCAGCAGGGCGGCCGCCCCACAACTGGCGCGATACAATGCGCTTACCAGGCGTAAGCAATGCGCCCGCTGCCAGCATGCCATCGCCTTCGATCACGGCGCCGTTCATCACGACGGCACCGAGGCCAACGAATGCGCGGTCCTCCAACGTGCAGCCGTGCAGCATGACCATATGCCCAACGAGCACGTCTTCTCCGATCAGCGTCGGGAAACCCTGCGGGTGGCGCGGATCAGGGCTGTCGCAATGGATTACGGTTCCGTCCTGGATATTGCTGCGGGCGCCGATCACGATGCGGTTCACGTCGCCGCGGATCACGCAGTTGTACCAGATCGAAGCATCGGGTCCGATCTCGACATCGCCGATGATCCGGCAGCCCGGCGCGATGAAAGCGCTCGGGTGGATGCGCGGTGCCTTGCCATGGATGGCAGCGATGGTGACGTCCTGATGCATGGCGCTCCCTTCAAGCGGCTCCGGGCCGGGGCCGATGGATGCGATAGAGGATATGGGGCCGAAGCGGATCGCCCTCGGCAAGGTCCGGATGATCGAAGTCCTGGTCGGGATAGCGCGTCATCCCGAGGCGCTCCATCAATCCCCAGCTACGCGTGTTGGCGAGGTTGGTAATCGCCATGATCGCCGGGACCCGCAGGTTAGTCCAAGCCCAGGCAAGTGAGGCTTCGGCTGCTTCCCGCGCAAGACCCATTCCCCACGCATGATGTGCCATGCGCCAGCCGATCTCGTACTCGAAGATGGGCGAACGGGGCGGGAGAATGCCGCAAAAGCCGATGAAATCGCCCTCTGCCTTGCGCTCCAGCGCCCAGAACACGTGGCCATGCTCGCGCTCGGTGGCGATCATCCGGTCAACCGCAGCGTCGCTCTCGGCCCGGGTCAGAGACGGCAGGTACTCCATGACGCGGGGGTCGCAAGCCATCGCCCAGAATGGCTCGCGGTCGGAATCCCGCCACGGGCGCAGGATAAGCCGCGCTGTTTCGATCATTGCTCGATCAGGCGCCCATTAGCCGTGCGGCATGCAGTGCATGATAGGTCAGAACGCCCGAGCAGCCCGCGCGCTTGAACGCCAGCAGCGTTTCGAGAACCAGTGCGTCGCGATCGCCGGCACCAACGGCGGCTGCCGCTTCGATCATCGCGTACTCGCCGCTCACCTGATAGGCGAAGACCGGCACCTGGAATGCCTCTTTCACACGCAGTGCGATATCGAGATAAGGCAGGCCGGGCTTGACCATGACGCTGTCCGCGCCTTCGGCTATGTCGAGTTCGACTTCGCGCAGGGCTTCCTCGGCATTGCCGGGGTCCATCTGATAGGTCTTCTTATTGCCCTTGAGCAATCCGCGCGAGCCGACCGCGTCGCGGAACGGGCCATAGAACGCAGATGCGTACTTGGCCGCGTAGGCCATGATCTGGACGTTGATGTGGCCGCCCGCTTCGAGCGCCTCGCGGATCGCCCCAATGCGGCCATCCATCATGTCGGACGGGGCGATAATGTCCGCGCCTGCGGCTGCCTGATTGAGGCTCTGCCCGACCAGCACATCGACCGTCGCATCATTGAGGACATAGCCCTCATCATCGATCAGGCCGTCCTGCCCGTGGCTGGTGTAAGGATCCAGCGCGACGTCGGTCAGCACACCGAGCGACTCGCCGCAGGCATCCTTGATGGCCTTGATGGCGCGGCACATCAGATTGTCAGGATTGAGCGCTTCGGCGCCATCCTCACTGCGGCGCTCCGGCTGCGTGTTCGGAAACAGGGCGACGCAAGGAATGCCCGCAGCGGCGGCTTCGCGGGCACGCTCAGCCACCAGATCGACGGACCAGCGCGAGACGCCGGGGAGGGACCCGATCCGATCCTCCACCCCGTGGCCTTCGGTCACGAACAAGGGCCAGATGAGATCGGCCGGAGTGACGAGCACTTCGCGGTGGAGGGCGCGGCTCCACGCGGTAGCGCGGGTGCGGCGGAGGCGGATGTTGGGATAACCAGCAGACATGCTTGCCGTTCTAAGCGCTGCAGCACCTTTGGGCAACCGCGCCGGACAATGGCCTCAGCGCTGTGGTCCCACAACGGCACCGGGCCGGACGGAAAGCAAGGCCTGCAGCCGCGCCTTGAACGCCGCAACCTGCTTCGGATCGACGGCCTGGCTGCGCTGCACCATGCGCACAGACATAGGGTCAACGGTCTGGCCGCCGCGATAAACTTCATAATGCAGGTGGGCACCCGTCGAAAGCCCGGTCGAGCCGACATAGCCGATAATCTGCCCGCGCCGGACCGCCATGCCGGGCGCGACGGCGATGCGGCTCATGTGGCCATATCCCGTCGAAATACCGCCGCCGTGGTCCAGACGCACGTAGTTACCATGCCCGCCATGCCAGCCGGCATACTGCACGCGGCCATCGGTGACCGCGTAGATCGGCGATCCCCACGAGGCAGCGAAATCAATGCCGGCATGCATGCGCACATAGCCGAGAATGGGATGTCTCCGCATGCCGTATCCAGAGGTGATATGCCCGTTTACCGGTGAGCCAAAGAACCCTTGATCGATCTGCCCGGCCCCGGTCAGATCTGCGAGCGAGGTAAAGGTGCCATCGGGACCCCAGCGCAGCAGCTGCGCACGCGGCTGACCGGAGCGAACCACGCCGGCATAGAGCAGATTGCCGGCTTCCCCTTCGCCGTCCGCTGCATGCTTGTAGTCGACGACCAGGTCGAACATGTCGGTCGGGGCGATCTCGTCGAACGGCATCGCTTGATCGATTGCGCGAAGATAGTCCTGCACAGCACCTGGCGGCGCTCCCGCCGCGCGGGCCGAACGATACAGACTGGAGCCGACCAGCCCTTGAACCCTGAGCGGCGTGACATCGACAGCGATGGGCTTGCGCGCAAGGGCGAGCCCGCCGCCTTGCCGGTTGATCGACAGGGCCAGATCAAAGCGCGGGCGGAACCCGATGGCCATGAGTGGCCGAGGATCAGACGCATTGCTTCGCGCACCAAGCGTGATGGAAAAGCGCGTGCCCGGCGCAATATCCGTGAGGGGAACTGCGCTCGCGATCATGGCCGCAACCTGTCCTGCATCGCCCGAGCCGACACCAGCACGCTGCAGCATGCGCGGCAGACTGTCGTTCTCGCCGATCGTGGCCGTCAGCTGGATCTCGGGCCGCTCAGGGGCTGCTGCCAGCCGCGTAACCGCATCAGTGGCGGCAAAGTGCCTACCTTGTGTCGATCCCATCGCGAACGCACGCACGGATTGCGCACGAAATTCGACCTGTGACACCTCGTCCAAGGCCACCAGGGGTACTGCCTCCAAGGGGGCGAAGCGAGGCCAGAACATGATCGCGAGGACAATCAATCCGACGAGCAGGCCGAGACCGCGGAACCAGGCTGCACTGCCTACATTTTCGGCAAGATCGGGTGCCAGTGTGCGGCGTGCGGTCCATCGCTCGATCTTCAGGCAGATTTGCGTCCAGCGCTTTGCAAGGGGGTGATTGCTATCCCGGAATGTCGGCAGGGGAGGCGGCGGTGCCTCAGGTGCTGGCAGGATAGGCACCCTGCGGGCAGGAGCCACACCGGTGCGCGCGCGACCGAAGGTCACGGTGCCGGCCAGCCCCAGTTCCTCGCGTGGGCCCAACACTGCGGTTGCTACCTCCTGCACCTCGGGACCTGTTCCCGCGGTTCCGTGCCGCGCATCGCATGCACTCCTGCAGCCCTGCACTCGCAAGGTTAATTCGGCGTAAACCGGTGCGATGGGGCAGCGATACGCCGCTATGGGATTTCCAGTCCAATCCGGGGAGACCCGCCTCCAAGCATGGTCACTCCCATCGGGATTGGCTATCGTAGGGCGGGAATTGATCAAACGAGGCGGGATCGCGGGGCATGAGCGAAACACAAGTACTGGGAGATGCCATCAGCGCTGGCCTTACGGCGCGCGTAGTCGAGCCGACTGCTGGCGAAGGCCACGACGGCCATACCCACGAAACCGCATGCCTCAATTGCGACACGCCGCTGATCGGCAGCCATTGTCACAATTGCGGGCAAACAGCGCATGTGCATCGCACGCTTGGCGCGTTCTTTCATGACCTGCTGCACGGCGTGTTCCATTTCGAAGGGAAGATCTGGAACACCCTGCCCATGCTGATCATTCGGCCGGGGATTCTCACGCGCGAATACATCGACGGACGCCGGGCGCGGTACGTCTCGCCACTCGCCTTGTTCCTGTTCAGCGTCTTCGTGATGTTTGCGGTCATCCAGCAGACTGCGGGCGAGCTCGATCTGGGCAAGGACGAGCAAGCCGCCATCAATATGGGCATGTCCAAGGGTTCGCAGGAAGTTGAGAAGTCGCTCAAGGCGGCGCGGGAAAAGCGCGCGAAGGTCGAGGCCAATGGCGGCGATACGGACGATCTGGATACCGAGATCGAGCAGCAGGAGCGCGCGCTTGCCGCCATGCACCGGCTGAGCGGCGAGAAACTTTCATCGACCGGTTTCTCGATGCTGGACGAGGTCATCGACGAGACGCAAAGCAATCCCAAGCTGATGCTCTACAAGATGCAGAGCCACGCCTACAAATACAGCTGGGCGCTTGTGCCGATCTCAGTGCCATTCCTGTGGCTGCTGTTCCCGTTTAGCCGCAGGTTTCATCTCTACGACCACACCGTGTTCGTGACGTACTCGCTGAGTTTCATGACGCTGCTCTTTGCGACCGGCATGATCCTCCAGGCGTTCGGCGCCGAATCGATCGCGGGCTTGCTGACGCTGATCCCGCCCATCCACATGTACAAGCAGCTGCGCGGGACCTACGGCTCATCCCGGTTCGGAGCACTGGCTCGCACGTCTGCGCTGGTGATCTTCGCGTCGATGGCGCTCGCAATCTATCTGGTCGCAATTGCGGCGGAAGCCGGCGCGGGCTGAACCCCGCAGCCGTTTTTTCAGCAGTCGAGCACGAAAGGTCCGGCCGCGCGGGACTCCAGCGCAGCGTGGGCCTTGGGTGCGTCGCCAAGGTCGAAGCGACCGCCGAGCGTGACCGGCAATGCGCCTGCCGCCATCGCGGCAAAGAGCTTTTCCGAAGCGGACAGCAGGGTCTCGCGCGTCGAAATGTACGGCCACAGGAAAGGCCGCGAGACCTTTGCCGACTTCGCGCCGAGCCGCGAGACGTCAAACGGTGGAATGGGGCCGGAGGCCTGTCCATAGTGGACGAGATGCCCCTTCACGGCGAGCGAGGCCAGTGAGCCCTCGAATGTGTCGGCCCCAACAGCATCATAGGCGGCCCCGACACCAGCGCCGTCCGTGAACGCCATGACGCGGGCTGCGACGTCTTCTTCGCGGTACAGAATGACCTCTTCGCACCCGGCCGCCCGCGCGATTGCGGCCTTCTCCGGCGATCCGGCAGTCCCGATCACGCGGCCGCCCTTCAGACTCGCCATCCGGGCAACAAGCTGGCCGACACCGCCGCCCGCCGCCTGGACAAGCACGGGCATGCCGGGCCGGACCGGCTCGACTTCCTCGACCAGCGCCTGCGCTGTCAGTCCCTTGAGGAACCAGGCCGCCGCAACGCCATCGTCAATTCCAGCCGGAACGGGAACCGCGAGGGCTGCACTGATGATCCGCTCCCGGGCATAGCCGCCATAGTTGCGGGCGATATAGGCGATGCGATCACCTGCCGCGAAATCTGCAACCCCCTCGCCGACAGCCTCGACGGTACCGACCGCCTCGAGCCCCGGAATCCCGGGGAGGTCGAGAGTGCGGTAGGAGCCCGATCGGACGTAGATGTCGTGGAAGTTCACCGAGGCAGCATGTTGGCGGACGAGGAGCTCTCCAGCGCCGGGTGCAGGAACCTCCACTGGCTCGAGTTGCATGACCTCCGGCCCACCGTAAGCACGGATTATGATGGCCTCGCTGGCGATGCTCATTCTGACTGCAACTTTCTGCTTATGCCTCAGCCAGGTTATGCCCCGGCCGGCTGAGGATCGCCCGATCCCGAGAAGCGCCGACCTGCACGCGGCACCGTGGCACCAGCCGAGCTCACCGGGCGTGAAGGTCCGCTCGGGGCTTCCGGCCGATCAAGCTTGCCGTTGTCCATCAGAGCGCGGATTTCCTCGCCGCTAAGCGTTTCGTACTCGAGCAAGGCCTGCGCCAGCAGGTGGAGCTTGTCCTCGTTGGACTTGAGGATATCAGTCGCGCGGGCGTGGGCACCGTCGACCAGCGTGCGGATCTCGCTATCGATGAGCTTGTTAGTTTCGTCAGACATCATGGTGCGCTGCGAACCGCCCATGCCGAGGTAGCCTTCCTGCGCTTCCTCATACTGAAGCGGGCCCAGCTTGTCGGACATGCCCCACTTGGTGACCATGTTGCGCGCCAGGCTGGTGGCGTACTGGATGTCGGACGAAGCGCCGGACGAGACCTTGTCGTAGCCGAAGATCAGTTCCTCGGCGACTCGGCCGCCCATGCTCACCGAGAGATTGGCGTGCATCTTGTCGCGGTGATAGGAATAGCTGTCCCGTTCCGGCAGGCGCATGACCATGCCGAGCGCGCGGCCACGCGGAATGATCGTGGCCTTGTGGATCGGATCCGAAGCGTCCTCGTTGATCGAGACGATGGCATGACCCGCTTCGTGGTAGGCGGTCATCTTCTTTTCGTCGTCGGTCATCACCATCGAGCGCCGCTCGGCACCCATCATGACCTTGTCCTTGGCGTCCTCGAATTCCTGCATCGCAACCAACCGCTTGTTGCGGCGAGCAGCAAGCAGCGCCGCCTCGTTCACGAGGTTGGCAAGGTCCGCACCCGAGAAACCGGGAGTGCCGCGCGCGATCACGCGCGGGAGCACGTCAGGGGCGAGCGGCACCTTCTTCATGTGCACGCTAAGGATTTTCTCACGGCCATCGATGTCCGGGATCGGAACAACAACCTGACGGTCAAAGCGGCCGGGGCGCAAGAGGGCAGGGTCCAGCACGTCGGGACGGTTCGTCGCGGCGATGATGATGATGCCCTCATTCGCCTCGAACCCGTCCATCTCGACCAGCAGCTGGTTCAGGGTCTGCTCGCGCTCGTCGTTCGAATTGCCGAGGCCGTGGCCGCGGTGACGACCGACCGCATCGATTTCATCGATGAACACGATGCACGGCGCGTTCTTCTTGGCCTGATCGAACATGTCGCGCACGCGGCTGGCGCCGACGCCCACGAACATTTCGACGAAATCGGAGCCCGAAATGGTGAAGAAAGGCACACCAGCCTCACCCGCGATAGCGCGCGCCAGCAAGGTCTTGCCGGTGCCGGGCGAGCCGACCAGCAAAGCGCCCTTGGGGATCTGACCGCCAAGCTTGGAGAATCGGCTGGGATCGCGAAGAAACTCGACGATTTCCTGAAGTTCTTCACGTGCTTCATCGATGCCGGCGACATCGTCGAAAGTCACCTTCCCGGATCGCTCAGTCAGCAGCTTGGCCTTGGACTTGCCGAAGCCCATCGCGCCCGAACCGCCACCCTTCTGGACCTGCCGCAACGCGAAGAAGGCAACGCCGAGGATGAGCAGGAACGGCAACGACTGGGCCAGAATGTAGAGCAGGAGGTTCGGCTCTTCCTGCGCCTTGCCGGCATAGCGGACGCCGTGCTCCTGAAGGAGCTTGGTCAGCTCGACGTCGCCCGGAACCGGGACGGTGGTGAACTGCTGGTCGTTCTTGAGCGTGCCCGTGATTCGATCCGGCCCGACCTGAACATCGCGCACATTATCCTGAGCGACGCTGGCGCGGAAATCGGAATAAGGGATCATCGTCCCTGCCGGATCGGTCCGTGTGTTGAACATGGAAACGACCAGGAGCAGCGCGAGGAAGATGCCACCCCAGATCAGGAGGCTCTTGATCCAGGGGTTACCCTGCGGCTGGTCATCATTCATGGCGCGGCTTTCGATCCGGTATGATTTAGTCCTTCCAATGTAGGACGACCTTGGGGAATGGCAATATAACCTTGGGCGCGATTTTCTTGCCCCTAGGGACGTCCCATCGGGGGATCCGTCTTGCGTCGAGGCGGCGGCGCCAGGGCAAAGCGCCATTCAGGCGATCGGCCATCGCCGCGCACGCCCGCAAGCGTTGCAATCTCACCAGCAGCAAGCCGGTCATGCCAATGCGCCAGGGCAGACCCGCGGGGCCGCTTGCCAGCCAGTGTCTCAACGAGTCGCTCAAGCACGCGAAGGGCCACGACACGCGGAACAGGACCGGGGCTCCAGTGCCAAATGCCGTCCTGCATGCTCAAACCGGTGATGCATTGCTCAACGGCCCACTCGATGGCCTCATCTGCCTCGGCCAGATGCCGCGCGCTTTGCGCCAAGGCCATGGGGTCGAAATCACTCAGTCGACTCATCTGCGAACGCACCCTTGCGCGCTCGAAGCGAGGATCGACGTTGGACGGATCATGCAACGGCTCAATACCGGCTGCGGCAACGATTTCGGCAAGCTCGTTCCGGCGCCAACCGAGCAGCGGGCGCAGCAACTGGCATTCGGGAACTCCGGGCAGCGTCGATCGCGAACGCATGGCCGCGAGACCACGCAGGCCGGCGCCGCGCGATAGCCGCATGAGCAGTGTCTCTGCCTGATCGTCGGCATGATGGGCGGTTGTGATGGCGGCCAGACCATTGGCGGCGGCCCAAGTGCCCAACGCCGCATAGCGCGCTTCCCGCGCGCGCTCCTGCAAGGCCTGGCCTGTTGCCAGTCCAAGGCTCAAGATCTCGTGGCGGATGCCAAGCTGATCACAAATGCCGGCGACATATCGGGCTTCATCGGCGCTCTCGCGCCGAAGGCCATGGTCTACAGTCGCTACGATAAAACGACCAGGCATGGCCGCATGTGCGAGCAGCAAAAGGCCAAGACTGTCAGGTCCACCTGAAACGGCCAGACCAACTGGCGCGTTCTCAGGCCAGATCGCTAGCCAATCCGCCGCAAAGCGGGTTTCCAGCGCCCTATCAATTGCAAACCACCGGCTTCGTCGCCGCCTCGTACTGCGACTTCAGGCGCCCGGTCAGCTCGGACGGGTAGGTCTGGCGAAACTCGGCAAAAGCCACACAGGCGCGCTTTTCTTCCTTCAGACGGCTCATCGCGACGCCAAGATAGAGCAAGCTGTCGGCAGCGCGGTCACCCTTGCGATCCGCCTGGTAGTTCTGGAGAAAATACTGCGCCGCAGTACCCGGCTTGCCATCGTCGAGATAGGCCCGGCCAAGCAGGTTGCGGGCGTAGCTGATCCGAGCGTGGCGCGGATACTGCTGAACCACGCGCAGCAGTTGCTGCTGGGCTTCGGGAAAGAACTTGGCTTCCCAAAGTCGGTAACCGTAAGTGTATTCGTCCTCGCCCTTGTCGGTGGACGAAGGCTTTTCAATCGCCATGACAGCAGCGACGCGATCGGGTGAGGCCTCTGCCTTCGCCGCGTCGGGCTTGATGGCTGCCGGTTTGGGCGCCGGCTTAGCCGGAGCGGCCTGATCCGCCGCCGGTACTGGCGCGATGGCGGGTGTTGTGGTGGAGGCTTGCGGAGCTGAAGGCGCAGCGGTGCTTGCCGGCGCAGCGCCCGCTGCCTCCAGCGCCGCGAGACGGGCCTCGAGTTTGGCGATGTGGTTCTGGCTCTCTTCACTCGCCGCAGTCAGCCGCTGCAACTGGGATTCGACTGAGTCCATGCGCGTAAGCAGATCGGTCACTGCCGTCGGCGTAACCGCAGGCGGTGTGGAACCCGTGGTCGGCGGCGTGATTTCGGGTCCGAATGTCTTGCCTGCGCCGTCAGGGAAAACTTTCCGCTGAACCGCGCGCAGTTCCGCCTCGATCCGCTTGAGCCGGACATCCGTGCTTTCCGGTGCTGCCTGAGCGTGCGCTGTCGGGAGGAAGCCGGTGGGCAGCAAGCTCGCGGAAAGCACGGCGAAGGTGAGGGCCATCGCCGAACGAGTACGGCCAGAGCCAAGCATCGTGTTCATTGTCACTCCCGTCGGATCACCGCTGCTTCCATGCGCTGGCTTTAGGTCAGCGCGCAAGCATCTGGGGCAAGATTTGCGAAGCTGATCGCCGGGTTTCACACAGATCACCGCCTTTCGCGGTGCCTCACTGAGCTCCCGGCGCGGGGCTTGCGCTTGCGGCGGCTGCCGGAACGGCGGGACGGGCCCGCAAACTGGCGGCGTCGATCGGAACGTCCTTCATGATCTTTTCGACCTCGGCAAGGCGGGGAATGGGCTGGCCGCCAATCGTGATCGAAAGCGCATCAGGTCGTCCGGTCCAGAGCATGGGACTGACCGCGTCGGCTGGCACGGTATAGCTTTCGCCTTTGGCGAGCTGCTTCTGCATGAGCTGCTTGCCTTGGCCGTCGTAAAACTTGACCCAGATGCCCTCCTCAAGCGCCGAGAAAACGACCGGGCCATTCGCCGCGGGATGCGGGGTTGCAGGCTGTGCCGGGCTAGCCGCGTTGGGCTTTGCAGCAGGCGCCGTTTGCTGTGCTTCCTGCACAAGTGACGGCAGCGAAACAGCCGGGGCGTAATAGCTCCGCCAGAATACCCCGCCCATCGCAAGAAGCGCACCAACCAGCAGCAGCGCGAGCCAGCCGATCATTCTGGAAGGTGTCTTTGCCGGGTCGCCAACTTCGAACTGGTTGAGAACGCGCGGCTCGGGACGCGGGGCGCGGCCTTGAAGTTCCGACCTGACGGCATCGGCGATTTCATTGTCACCCAGCCCGACGGTGCGTGCATAGGCCTTCGCGAAACCGATCGCATAAGGCCGACCCGGCAGAGCGCTGTAGTCGCCCGCCTCAAGCGCCTCGATATGCCGGATCGTGACCCGCGTCCGCAGCGCAATCTCGGCAGCGCTCAGGCCAAGCGCCTCACGAGCGGCAACAAGACGCGTCGAGACACTTGACTGTGCATCGTCACGCAAACGCTGCGTATCCGCACCTCTGCCGGATTCGACCGGATCAGAATAGTCATCGCTGACCCTATTGCGTTCGCCGTCCTCGGCCACGGCGTAGCTCCCGTCGTTCATCGTTATCCCGGGCATTCTCTGATTGGTTGCGACCCCAACGGAGGCAGCATGTCCCAACCTGAAAAGTCAATGATTTTGAGTCTATAACGGCATGATGTGACACGCTCATGCGACGAGCTCAGTCGTAGTCGATTCCATGCGCTGTCGCCCACGCTGCAATTTCGGCCCGCAGATCGGCGGGCGGACGGGCAAGCCAGCCATCCATGGCGGCCTGAATCGCCGGAAGTTCGACCTTGCGGACAAGTTCCTTGATCGGACCGACAGCGGCGGGGGTGATCGAAAGGCGGGTGATGCCGATCCCGAGCAAGGCCAGCGCTTCCAGTCGGCGACCACCCATTTCCCCGCACACCGTCACATCGGTGCCCGAAGGCGCCACGGCGAGCACGACTCGCCGCAGGAAGCGCAGGATCGCTGGCGAGAGCCAGTCATAGCGCTCGGCCAACTTCGGATTGGCGCGATCCGCAGCAAAAAGAAACTGCGTGAGATCGTTGGTGCCGATCGACAGGAAAGACAGGCGCGGAGCAAGCACATCAAGGCATTCCGCCAGCGCAGGCACTTCGAGCATGGCGCCATAGCGGATCGCATCGGGAAGCAGCTTTTTCTGCTGCTTCAGAAAGGCAAGCTGGCTTTCGAACACGGCGCGAGCGGCATCGAATTCCCACGGTTCGGTGACCATCGGAAACATCACGTTGAGCGTACGCCCGCCCGCCGCTTCGAGCAGCGCGCGCGCCTGCACCTTGAGCAAGCCATCCCGCTCGAGCGCAACGCGCAGCGCGCGCCAGCCCATCGCGGGGTTCTCCTCGGTCTCACCTTCGTTGTGCCGGAGGTAGGGCAGCACCTTGTCGCCGCCGATATCGACCGTGCGGAACACGACCGGGCGATCACCTGCCGCATCCAGCACATCGCGATAAAGCCTGGTCTGGCGCTCGCGGGACGGGAGCGTGGCTGAAACGAGGAACTGAAATTCAGTCCGGAACAGACCGATACCATCCGCTCCGGTCAGGTTGAGCATCGGCATATCATCGCGCAAGCCCGCGTTGATCATGACCCGAACGCGTTGACCGTCAGCCGAAACCGGCTCGACATCGCGCATCGCTGCATAAAGCGCCTGCCGCTCGCGATTGCGGGCGAACCGGGCTTCGAAGGCTTCAACCAGCGTAAGTGCGGGGCGAACGTCGACGACGCCCTGGTCGCCATCAAGCAGCAACTGGTCGCCCTCACGGACTTTGGCGCGCAGCCCGCGAATGCGCCCGACAACCGGGATGCCCATGGCGCGCGCGACGATGACCACATGCGCCGTGAGCGAGCCTTCCTCAAGGATGACACCCTTCAAGCGCCGGCGGTCGTACTCCAGCAATTCGGCAGGGCCGAGATTGCGCGCAATGAGGATCGCATCGCCCTTGAGGCCAAGGCTGGCGGCGGTGCCGAGCTGGCCGGAAACAATCCGCAGGAGGCGGTTAGACAGGTCCTCCAGATCGTGCATGCGATCGGCGAGCAGCGGATCGTCGATCTGCCGCATGCGCATGCGGGTGCGCTGCTGCACGCGTTCGATCGCTGCTTCCGCAGTAAGCCCCGAATCGATCGCCTCGTTTATCCGGCGGCTCCAGCCTTCGTCGTAAGCAAACATGCGGTAGGTCTCGAGGACCTCCTCATGTTCTCCGCCCATGCCGAATTCGGCCTGACTCGCCATGCGATCAATCTGCTCGCGCATCTTGTCGAAGGCGAGATAGACCCGTTGGCGCTCCGCCTCGGTGTCTTCCGCGACGACATGCTCGATCGTGACGCGGGGCTGGTGGAACACCGCAACACCGCTGGCCAGGCCCTTGACCAAGGTGAGCCCCGGAATCCGTTCATGCCCCGTCAGGTGCGCATCGGCGCCCAGCACATCTTCTTCGTCGATCAGATCGGCGTTGGCGATCAGCTCCGAAAGCACCATCGCCACGGTCTGGAGCGCCTCGATCTCCACTTCCTCGTAGCGACGCGGCTCGACGTGCTGAACGCCCAGCACGCCTACTGCGCGCGCACGGCGAACGATGGGGACGCCAGCAAACGAGTGGAAGCGTTCCTCACCGGTTTCCGGGAAAAACGCGAAGTCGGGATGAGCCGCAGCTTCGGCAAGGTTCAGCGTTTCGATATTGGCCGCGATCGTGCCGACAAGGCCTTCTCCGACGGCCATCCGCGTCACGTGAACAGCCGCCTGATTGAGGCCGCGCGTCGCGAAGAGTTCGAGCATGCCTTCGCGCAACAGGTAGATCGAGCAGACCTCGCTGTTGAGCTTGTCACCGATCACATCGACGATCTGGTTGAGTTTGGCCTGCGCACCGGCGCGGGATGCCATGACCTCGTGAAGCGACGTCAGGATCGCGCGGGCAGCGGCGGCGGCAGTGATCATGTTCGAAGGCCTAGCGCAGAGAAGGCCGTTTGCAAACTGCGCGGCCCCTGGCGTTCATGAATTCGTATCCGCGTATCCGGAAGAGCGGGGTATCCTGATGCTTGCCTGATGTTTGGGGGGCCCTCGATCGGGCGATTTTCCCGTTGCGACCGGCCAGCAGAAACTGTCTGGCCAGCCGCAATCCGGGTGCGTCAGCTCGTCAGTGGACCTGCTGGACGTGTGCAAGCTCTTCCTTGATTCGCAACTTTCGGCGCTTCAGTTCCTTGATCAGCGCCTCGTTGGGCAACGGGCGGTTCCGTTCTTCGGCGATGCGCCGTTCAAGACCGGCATGTTTGGATTCAAGAGCGCTGATATGCGACAGTTCCATGCGGCAACCTCCTCAAGGACACCATCCTCGACCCTCTCCAGCCGCAGGATAGCCGCGGGAGCATATGGGCCGAAGTTTCGCGCCGGCAGGACGTGTCGGCCTCGACTCGTTCGAGCGGGCGCGTTGTCATGCTCCCACAATCGCCGTATCTTGCAAGCCCGTCTGCGTCGGTATGTCCAACGCGCGAGTTTGTGCGTATTCGGGTTGCGGCGAAGCGTTAACGCGTAGCGGTCTGCAAACAGGTTGCAGGCGGCGATGCGGACCTGTTTGCACAGGGCAATATCTGGGAGTGGCGCGGTTGACCGAAGACGAAATGCGCAAGCGGCTTGAAATGCTGCGGATCGAGCATCGCGATCTCGACGCCGCTATCGAAGCCTTGTCCGGCACCGGAGCGCATGATCAATTGCAGGTGGCAAGGCTCAAGAAGCGGAAGTTGCGCCTCAAGGACCAGATCTCGCTGCTAGAGGACTATCTGATTCCAGACATTATTGCCTGATTACAGATTCTTGACTCGCGATGAAAGCATGCCCCACCTCCGCAGCGTGCGTATCGTTCCGGCACAGTTTTCAATACGTGGTGAACGTGCCGTCAGCGATGTGTTGAGTGCGGACCGAGGATGGGCTTATGCGCTGATCATGGCCCTCATGCCCAACCTCAATCCGCGCATCGTCGAGGCGCTTTATGCAGAGGCGCTCGTCCTCTCCGAAGAAGCGCGCGCGGTGTTCGACCGGCTGCGGCAAGGGCATGACCGCCGTGCGCTGGTTGGCGCCAACGACGATCCGGATGCGGATCTCGCGCATGTGCAGGTCAGCTGCGAGGCGCTGCGCACAACCACCCGGATCATGCACTGCCTTGCCTGGCTGCTCAATCACCGAGCCTATTTCGCCGGTGAACTCAGTGAGTTGCAATTGCGACGGCATGGCCGCCTGATCGCCAACTTTCCACTCAGCGATCCCGTGCAGGTGCTGGCTCTCCCCACAGAGGCGCAGCGGTGCGTGCATGACAGCGAACGCCTCTATGCCCGCATCCAGCGCCTTGAGCATGCGTGGCGGGGCGATGCTGCATTGTCCGGAAGCGCCATCGAGCGTTTGCGACAGCGTCTGTCGGCCGCGATCCCGGCCGCGCTCTGACACTGAACAAGCCTGCCTGCAGCGACGCGGCGTTGCACCGCTGCGCGAAAGTGCCCATACCGCCCTCATGGCTTCGACAAATCCTGCGCCGGGCGTCTCCCTCCCCGATCCGTCCGAATGGAATACCGGTCTAGCGGTCGTGCTTGAACCGCAAGTGCGCCGGGTTCTCGCGCCCAATCCTTCGCCGTTTACCTACAACGGCACGCAGACCTATCTGGTGGGCAGCGGCCGCGATGTCGCCGTGATCGACCCCGGCCCAACCGGCAACGGTGTCGCGGGCCACGCCGATACGAACGGCGATGGCCACGTAGAGGCTATCCTCAAGGCGATCGCTGGTCAGCGACTGGTCGCCATCATGTGCACGCACACGCACCGCGATCACAGCCCCGCCGCCTTGCCCCTGCAGGCTGCGACCGGCGCGCCGATCATCGGGTGCGCGCCGCTTGTTATTGACGATAGCGGCGCTGGAGTTGGCGTCAGGGCGGATGCCGAATTCGATCCCTTGTACAAGCCTGACCGGGTCCTGACGGACGGCGAGCAGATTTCGGGCGACGGCTGGACACTCGAAGCGGTTACGACACCTGGCCACACCAGCAATCACTTGTGCTTTGCCCTGCTGGAAACCGGGGCATTGTTTACCGGTGACCACGTCATGGGCTGGTCGACCACCGTGGTTTCGCCGCCGGATGGAGACATGAACGCCTACATGCTTTCCTTGCAGAAGCTCCAGAGCCGGGAGGACACGGTCTACTATCCGGCGCATGGTCCAGTCGTGACCAAGCCGCAACAACTGGTGCGCGGGATGATCGGTCACCGGCGTCAGCGCGAGGCACAGATTCTGCGCCTGTTGGGTGAGGCATCGGCCACGATCCCGGAAATGGTGACCCAGATGTACAAGGGCCTCGACCCGCGCCTCAATGGCGCGGCAGGCCGCTCGGTGCTGGCGCATCTCATCGATCTCGAGACACAGGGCCGCATCGCGCGGGGACCGGAGGCGGCGGAGCTGCGATGGACCTTGATCGCCTGAATCCTCGCCCCACGCCGGCCACCACTGGAGCCGTTGTGCGCGGCCGTATGGCAGTCCTTCCATGGCTGCTATTCGTCGTCGCGGCAGCGGTGGCTGGTTTCCTGGCGTGGCAGATGTGGAAACCGGCGCCGATCGGCGATCCGCTCGCGACCAGCCTGATCGCCTTCGACAAGCAGGATCGCCTGACGGTGTTCAGCGCCGAACTGGCACCGGTCGTTGCCAGCGATGACAGCCGGTTGTTCGGCCTCGTCACCGCTAAGCAAGTCGCGGTCATCCCGGCGCGGGTCGAATATGGCATCGAACTCGGGAAAGTCGGCAAGGACCGCATGCGCTGGGACGCGGCGAGCAAGACGCTGTCGGTGCGCCTGCCTGCACTCGACGTCAGCCGGCCGAACCTTGATGAAGCGCGGGCGCAATACTTGCGGGAAGGCGTGTGGATAACGCGCACCGTCCAGGACAAGCTGACGCGGGACAACACCAAGCTGGCCGAACGACTTGCCGTGGAGCAAGCCGCAAATCCGGTTCTGATCGGTTTGGCCCGTTCGGCAGCTAAGGATGCCGTTCGACAGAATCTCGCTATCCCGTTGCAAGTGGCCGGGTTTGGCGACGTTAACGTGTCGGTTTCGATTGATGGAGAGCCTGCAAAGCCATAATCTGCCGCTTCGGGTCTGTTCCGCCCAGATTGGCAAAAGCCACGGGGGGTCTTGGGAGTGGGATGATGGACTTTGCAGCGGCGCAAGCGAGCGCTTCGTATCTTTCGGACCAACGTTTTTTCACGCGTCTGGCACAGGTGCTGGCAGGGCTGATCGTGTTCGGCTTTCTGCAATGGGCGCTGCGCGGCTTTGTCGATCCGCTGCGGACCCCGATCTGGATCCACGCGCACGGGATCGCAATGCTGGGCTGGCTCGGTACAATCGTCGCCCAGAACAGCCTCGCTGGCAGCGGCAATCTTGCTCTGCACCGCAAGCTTGGCTGGGCCAGCCTGGGACTCGTTCTCGCGATCGTGCTGCTTGGCACTTACGCGGGACGGATGGCGCTCGCCATGCACCGGGTTCCGCCGTTCTTCACCGACGCCTATTTCCTCGCGCTCACCCATCTGGAAGTGGTGATCTTCGCGCTGACTGTCGTGACCGCCATTGCGCTGCGACGGCACACACAGTGGCACCGCCGCCTCATGATCGCAGCAACCGTCGTGCTCATGGAACCGGCGCTCGGTCGGCTGCTACCCATGCCGCTCCTCGGCCAGATTGGTGGGGGCTGGCTGGAGGCCGTCCTGCAGGTTGGTTTCCTTGGGATCGTGGCCCGTCATGACGCCAAGGTTCTTGGCCGGGTGCATCCGGCCACCCTTGTCGGGATGGCACTTGTCATTGCCGTGCACGGGGTCATCCAGCTGTTTGCCGGGATGCCGACGGTTGCCGCGTACGCAGAGGCTATTGCCCGTAGCGGCAGCGGTGCCTAAGTGCCGGGTCGAGGAGAGGACGCATCGGCTTCCTTTCGACCAAGGGATTTCGAGCCATGACTGCCCAGCCCGCAAACCTTTCCGGCCTCGACTTGCGCGCCGAAATCGACCGGCTTCGCAAGGACCGCAAGGCGGTAATTCTGGCGCACTACTACCAGAAGCCGGAGATTCAGGATCTCGCCGATTTCGTTGGCGATTCGCTTGAACTTTCCCGGAAGGCGGCGGCGACCGATGCCGAAGTGATCGCCTTCTGCGGCGTGAAGTTCATGGCCGAGACAGCCAAGATCCTGAGCCCGGAAAAGGTTGTCGTTCTGCCCGACATGGACGCCGGGTGCAGCCTTGAGGACTCTTGTCCGCCGGAGAAGTTCCGCGCATTTCGCGAGGCACATCCGGATCACATCGCCCTCACCTACATCAACTGCTCGACCGAGGTTAAGGCACTTAGCGACGTGATCGTCACGTCCTCCAGCGCCGAGACGATCCTTGCGCAGATCCCGCCCGAGCAGAAGATCATCTTTGGACCTGACCGGCATCTCGGCGGTTATCTTAACCGCAAGTTCGGTCGCGAAATGCTGCTGTGGCCGGGCGTGTGCATTGTGCATGAGGCCTTTTCCGAAACCGAACTGATGAAGCTGATGGCGCAGCATCCCGGCGCGCCCGTTGCAGCACATCCGGAATGCCCGCCGCATATCGTCGATCATGCGGAGTATGTCGGTTCGACCAGCGGCATCCTGCAGTTCGCACGCACCTTCCCGGGCGACACCCTGATCGTCGCGACCGAGCCGCACATCATTCACCAGATGCAGTTGGCGCTTCCCGAGAAGACCTTCATTGGCGCCCCGGGTGCCGACGGCAACTGCAACTGCAACATCTGCCCCTACATGGCGCTCAACACGCTTGAGAAGCTCTACATCGCACTGCGCGACCTGAGCCCGCGCATCGAGATCGAGGAGACCTTGCGGCTTGGCGCCAAGAAGAGCCTCGATGCCATGCTGACAATGGCGAGCGGGACGGTTGGTCAAGGCGATCTCGGCGCGCGCAAGTAAGGCAAGGCAGGCGGCATGAGCACATCCCCGTCAACACTCCGGCCCGCCGCAGTGAAACGACCTGCGCGGGCGCGGGAGCTGCAGGATGCGCTCAACCACTACCTGTACCATCCGCTCGCATGGCAGCTCGCGCGCCTGCTTGCACCCACGCCGATCACGCCCAACATGGTCTCGGTCTTCGGCGGGCTGATGGTCGTGGCGGCCGGTATCGTCTACTGGGGCACGACAGGCCCGCTCTGGGCGATGCTGGGCATGCTGCTGCACATGTCATGGCACGTTGTCGACGGGGCCGATGGCGACCTCGCGCGCATCACCGGCCGCAGCAGTCCGCTGGGCGAACTGGTTGATGGCATCTGCGACTATGCCAGCCATGTGGTTCTCTATGTGCTGCTTGCGATCGTGCTCACCCGGACGCTGGGCGCGGGTTGGGCCTGGTTCTGGACGCTTTCCGCCGGCGCGAGTCACGTGGTGCAGGCCAATCATGTCGAGGTGCAGCGTCGGTTCTACCAGCACTGGACCTATGGAACGCCGTGGCTTCACAATTCCAGCGGCGACAACCGCGAGCTGTTCCGCGACAAGGGCGGCGTGGGCTGGTTGCTGCGCGCGTTCGTGGCCGGCTACCTGCGGCTCGCAGCGGGCATGAGCCCGAATGCCTTGCGCATCGATGCGGCAGTGACGCAGGCCATGGTCAATGATCCGGTGCGCCTTGCGCAGATCAGGGCCGAAGTTCAACGCGAACAACGCCCCCTGCTCGTAATGCTGCGTTACCTCGGCCCCAATCCACGCGCGATCCTGCTCGGCTTCGCGATGATCGCCGGAAGTCCGCTGTGGTATTTCCTCTATCTGTCCGTCGCGCTGAACCTGCTGCTGATGCTTTCTGTGCGGTTGCATGATGCCGCTGCAGGGCGGGTAGTTGCGCGGCTCGAACTGGCCTAACTCGCCTCAGGCCGGAGGATCGCGCCGCATGCCGAACGCGCAGATCAGCATGACCGTCACAGCCAGCAATTCGACGACGCCCCAGGCCAGCCAGTTCGAGTGATTGTAGAGCCACACGCCGATTGCGGGTGAAATGATATAGGCCGAACCGTTGACTGCGGCAACAATGCCAGCCGATTGCCCCTGCTCGGTCGGCGTGACGGCAAGGCTGGCTCCAGACGTGAATCCGGGTCGAAACAGGCCGAAACCGAGCGAACAGATGGCAAAGCCGGTCGCGATCGCATGCAGATCGCGCCCTGTGGCCATGCCCAGCGTGCCCACCGCCACGAGGCCCATGCCCCACTGCGTCGAAGTGCGCGGCCCAAGCTTCATCATCGGAATAAGGCCCCACTGCGCCAGCAGTGTTGCGACCGCTCCGCACATCAGCACGAGGCCGATAGGTCCTGCCGCCGCATCGGGCTGATGGCGCAAGCAGAGCCGATCGAGCAGCAGGAAGCCGACGACGCCGAGCAGGATGGATTGCGCCTGCCCGCCCAGCGCCCCGGCCGCAAGCCAGGCCCGCAGGCGTGGATCGCGCCAGCGCAACCGGCCGACTTTCGAGTCCGGCGAATGCGGCTCAGGCTCCGATTCGCCGTGAAAGCGGTCGCTCGCCGCATCGCTTTCATCGCCCATTCGCGGAATCGAGGAGGCGCTCATCGGCTCACCCAGGATTTCGCCGCGACCGGAAAAGCGAGGGTCATCGTCGGGTAGCCGCAAGCGCAGCAGCACAAGGACAACGACCGCCGCGAGCGTGAAGGCGGCAAAGGGTCCGATCAAGCCGAGGCCGGGCAAGATGAGCAGCGGCGCTAATGCAGGGCCGAGGACCGTCCCCAAACCAAAGCTGGAGGAGACCATCGAAAGCGCCTGCGTGCGCTCGGCCCGGCTGGTTCGGCTGGCAACGTAGGCCTGCACGGCCGGCGGTGCGGCAGAGCCGAAAGTGCCGTAAAGCGACCGCGCCGCCGCAAAGAAGAGAATGGCCGTCAGCCCGCTGATGGTGCCGTTCAACCCGAAATGGAGTGCTGCGCCGCAGAGCGCGAACGAAACGGCAAAGCCGACCAGTCCCAGCGCCATCATCGCCTTGCGCCCGCGCCTGTCTGACCGGCGGGCCCAGAACGGTGCCAGCAGCATCCACAGCAAAGCCGACCAGCTGTAGGCGAGGCTCACCCAGACATCGGCGATGTGCAGATGGGTGCCGATCGACGGCATGACTGATTGCATCGCAGTATTGCCGGCGGCGGTAACCAGCATGACCATGAACAGCAGCGCCATGCGGCTCCGCGGCAGCTGCACATTCGCCTCATCCATCGCGCTTACCGCTCCGCAGGGCCAGCCGCATCGCCAGCCAACTGGCGGTAGATCGCGGCGAGCATCGCGACAAAGTAGGTGTAGCCGACCGCGAGCAGCACGCCGGCAACGCCCTCACCCAGCAACCGCTGCGGCTCCCCCTTGAACATGAGCACCAGCACCACCCCGACAAACATCATCACGAGGCCATAGACGACCAGAAACACGAAGGCTGCCATGCCGATGAACAGCAGGATACGCCCCGCATTGTGTCGGGTGAGCTGGAAGCTTTCGCGAATGGCTGTGACCGGATTGCGGATGCCTTCTCCGGCCACCACGGGCCCAACCAGCATGGTCCGCATGATCGGGTAGAGCAGCACCCCAAGCGCGATCGGCACGGCAAGCTTATCGCCGACAAGCAAGGCCAGCACACTGGCCAGCGCGATCGAGAGCGGGAGGATGCCCAATGCAATGAGGAGTTGGGCCGCAAAGTAGGTCGGCAACGCGCGGACGCTGTGCCGGATCGCCTGCCCCACCGTTGGTCTTGCGGTATCCAGCATGGCGACGAGCATCGTCAGCATTCCGGCCATCGGGAGAAGCGACAGGACAAGCAGGACCGGCAGCGAGCTGGCATAATAGTCCTGCATTACCGCCAGCATCTGCGTTTCAGACATGTCCGGTGTCATCGCTGGCGAAGGAACGAATACCGCACCGGCCAGACCGGGCAGCACATAGAAGACCCCGGCAATGGCCATGAGCAAGTCGCGGTTGGCGGCGACCATGCGGGTGGCGCTGGCCCAGGCCGCACTGCTGTCCAAGGTTGTCACGGCAGTCATGTCCCTTTCGGGCGCAGCCCTAGCAGGACAGGAACGGATGCGCACCCCCCGCTGCAGTGCAATCAGCCCTGCGCAGTCTTGCCAGCACGGCGGGGCGGGTTCATGGCGCGTGGGCCATGGATATTCCCGCTCAGATCGAGATCCGGCAATCGCAGGATCTGGTACCCTATCGCGAGGCGCTAGATGCCATGACGGCACGCAATGCCGCCGTGCAGGAGGGCTCGGAACGCGAGCTGATCTGGTTGCTCGAGCATCCGCCGGTCTACACCGCAGGAACCAGCGCAGCCGCCGATGAACTGCTCGACCCGCGCTTCGATGTCGTGGAAGCCGGACGGGGCGGACGCTATACCTATCATGGGCCGGGGCAGCGCGTCGGCTATCTGATCCTCGACCTCGGCAAGCGCGCGCGGGACGTGCGCGGGTTCGTCCATGCCGTCGAAGGCTGGGTCATCGATACGCTGGCCGATTTCGGCGTCGAGGCATGGAGGGCTGATGGCCGGGTGGGTATCTGGACGCGCGGCCCGGACGGCGGGGAAGCCAAGATCGGCGCCATCGGTATCCGGATCCGGCGCTGGGTCACCATGCACGGCTTTTCGGTAAACCTCGCGCCAGACCTGACGCATTTCGGTGGCATCGTGCCCTGCGGCATCGAGGAATTCGGCGTTACCAGCCTCGCCGCACTCGGCATTTCAGTTGCGCCGGAGGAGTGGGATCGGGCATTGCTCGTGCGGTGCGAGGCCTTTCTGGGCCAGCTGGACCCGCATGATACGGCGAGTGTCGCCGCCAAGGACCAATGATGATCCGTTTCCTGCCCTTCCGAACACTTGTTCTCGCACTGGCCCCGGTGCTGCTGCTTGGCGGGTGCGGCAAGTCGTCTACGCCGCAGGCGGGTTCGACAGCCAGCGGTGAGATTCTGCCGGGCTCGGTCAGCGATGCGATGCTCGATACGGATCGGTCACAAGCGCAGGCCCCACTCGCACCTGCCGCGCGCACCGCTGCTGCCAAGGCGGACGCCAGCACGGCTGCGGATGCATCCGACGCAGCGAGCGACGCGGCTGCCAGCACAGAGCCCGCCCCTGCAGAAGCCGCCCCCGCCGCACCCAAAGTCACGGCTAGCGCCAAACCCTGACCAGAAGCTCCGGCTACTCGATTCCGAGCAAGGCCTTGGCTTGCCGCAAGTGCGGCTGGTCAAGCATCCGTCCCTGCAGCTGGATGGCCCCCACGCCCGGGTTTGCCGCAAACGCGTCGACGATGGCGCGCGCATTCGCGAGCTCCTCCTCGCTCGGCGTAAAGGCCGCGTTGATCAGCGGCACCTGTGAGGGATGGATCGCCAGCATACCGGAAAACCCGTCCGCACGCGCCGCTTCCGCCGCGCGCTTGGTGCCCTCGACATCCCGGAAATCGGCGTAGAGCGTATCGATCGCCCAAACGCCGCGCGCATGGGCCACCAGCAGAGTCTGGGCGCGGACGAAGCGGAAGGCATCGGTCCAGTGCCCATCGCTGTCGCGCTTGCGAGCAGCGCCAAGCTCTGCGGAGAGATCTTCCGCCCCCCATGTCAGCCCGGCGAGACGCGGCATCGATGCGTCCATGTAGGCCGTGATCGTCAGCGCCGCGCGCGGCGTTTCGCTGACCAGCGGCAGCAGCCGGGTCTGGCCATTGGGGATCCCGTGGCGTTGTTCGAGCTCGTAGATTTCGGCGGCAACCTGCCGGATCTGCTCGGGCCCTTCGGCCTTGGGCAGCATGATGCCTTCCGGTGCACCGGGCATCACGGCCGCCAGATCCTCACGCCACAGTCCGGTCTCGACGGCATTGATCCGCACCCACCGTGCCTGCTTGCGCATGGTAATCTGGCGCCGGTGCGCCTCAAGCCAGTCGCGCGTCATCCGCCGCGCGGCCGGCTTGGCCGAGACCGCCACGGCGTCTTCGAGATCGACGATCAGCGCATGGGCGCCCGTTTCCGGCGTCTTGAGCAGCTTTTTCTCGCTGTCACCGGGAACGAATAGCCAGGACCGGGGGGTCGTGCGCATCTCTTGCTCCTATGAACCTGCCCTGCCCGGCTGCAGCCGATCAGGCCGTGGCGCGGGCCTGCTCTTGCTCGAGAGTCGGATAATCGATGTATCCGGCTTCGCCAGGGAAGTACCACGTCTGCGGCACGCCCACGTTCGGTGCGAGCTCCGCGCCGAGGCGAATGCGCTCCACGAGGTCCGGGTTCGAGATATAGGGCCGACCGAAGCTGACCGCGTCAGCACGGCCCGACGCCACATCGGCATCCGCGCCTGCCGGCGTGTAATCGCTGTTCAGCACCAACGGGCCCGAATAGTGCGCCCGGATCACGTGATCCTGCGGCGGCACCGTCGTCGCACCGAAAGTGCCTTCTGGTCCTGGCTGGCGCAGTTCTACGAACGAAACCTTGAGTGCCTCAAGCACCCGCGCCGCCTCGGCATAGAGCGTAGCCGGATCGCTGTCATCGACACCCTGGCTGTCACCATTGGGCGACAGGCGGATCGAAACGCGATCTGCACCCCAGATCGAGACGAGCCGCTCCATCACTTCGCGCATCAGCCGCACGCGGTTCTCGGGGCTGCCGCCATAGTCATCGTCGCGCAGGTTGGATCCATTCCGAAGAAACTGATCGATCAGATAGCCATTCGCGCCGTGCAGCTGCACGCCATCGAACCCGGCGCGCTTCGCGTTTTCCGCAGCATGGCCATAGTCGTCCACCACACGCGGCATCTCATCGAGCCGGAGCGGCCGGGCAATGACATTCTCCTTGCGGCCTTCAGGCGTATGCGCCTCACCCGGCGCCCGCGTGGCCGAAGCGGAAACAGGCAGTTCGCCGCCAAGGAAATACGGGTGAACCACGCGGCCCATATGCCAGAGCTGCAGAATGATGCGGCCGCCAGCTTCGTGAACCGCCTCGGTTACCGGCTTCCAGCCTTCGACCTGCGCCTCGCTCCAGATACCCGGCGCGCTGGGCCAACCGGAGCCTTCACGGCTGATCCCGGTCGCTTCGCTGATGATCAAGCCGGCGCTTGCGCGCTGGCGGTAGTAGGTCTGCATGATCTCGGTCGGAACAGCATCGGGTCCGGCCCGGCCGCGCGTCAGCGGTGCCATGAGGATGCGGTTCGGCGCAGCAATGGCGCCAAGCTGGATCGGCCGGAAAAGCGATTCGTGCATCAACGGGGGTCCTTCTAGGATTGGCAGAAGATGGGCTTGGGAAACTCGACCGGGCGCTCTATGGCCTCGGATGAAAGTGGTGCATCGCCTGGTCGGCGTCAGCCCCCTAACCTGATAGCCTGACCCCGTCGCGCCCGACAGGGTTTCCATTTAAAACTTAGTTAGGATGCCAGTGTCCGCATGACAAGCACGAGTTGAACAGCGGATCATGGCGAACATCGACGACCAACGCGAGCAGGCGCGCCCGAACCCCTGGCATTTCGTTGCGCTGCTCGGCGGAAACTTTGCGCTCGCGCTTGGGCCGTGGTTTGTGCGCATGGCGGATTCCGGCCCGGTTTCGGCGGGATTCTGGCGGCTCTTTCTGCCTCTGCCGGTGCTGGCGATATTGGCTGTACGGCAACACAAGCCCAATCGCCCGGCGGCTCCGCTCAGCGCGTGGCTGCTGATCGTAACAGCGGGCGTGGCCTTCGCGCTCGATCTTGCGAGCTGGCACGTTGGCATCGCCTATACTCGGCTCGGCAACGCCTCGCTCTTCGGCAACGCTGGCAGCCTGATCCTGATGGTCTGGGGCCTCGTTGCGGCAAGGCGCCTGCCCCGGCGCGTCGAGCTTGCCGCAATTGCGGCTGCCATCACCGGGGCTGCAATTCTGCTGGGCCGGTCGCTGGAGATCGACCGCGTCACCCTGATGGGCGACTTGTTCTGCATCCTCGCGGGCGTGTTCTACTTCTTCTACATCATGCTGCTGCAAGGCGCGCGCGGCCGCTTCGAAAGCTGGGAACTGCTGTTTTCTTCGACGCTGGCCAGCGCGCCCGTGATGCTTGCGATCGCCTTGTGGCTGGGAGAGCCGGTCTGGCCGCATGTGTGGTGGCCGCTGGTGGCTCTCGCGTTCTGCAGCCAGGTTGTCGGGCAGGGCCTGATCGTCTTCGCCCTGCGGCACTTTTCAGCGCTCATCATCGGCGTGGTCCTGCTGACCCAGCCAGCCGTGTCGATCCTGATCGGATGGCTCGCGTTCGGTGAGACGATGGGCCCACTCGATGCGCTCGGGATGGCGCTGATCGCGGCTGCCCTGCTCCTCGGCAGGCTCAGCGAGGCCAAATCCCGTTGATTCGTGACTAACGCAGGCTGTTTTCTGCGGTTACAGGCCCGCGAGAATCCGCAGCATTTAGGACGCTGGGAAAAGAGATTGCTGCAACGCAAAAGAGCGGGGCAATCCGCCCGCAGCGGAATCAAAACATTCTATTTACGAGACTTCTTTGGCCCTTCGACCTGGATCAAGCGAGCCAATATGCCATTCCATTCGCGATTGCAGCAAGGGTGCGGGGTTGCGGGCGCGCCACCGCCTTCTGACGGCTTGCGTGACGCTGCGGAAATCTCCTTGCAATCTGGTGCTTTTGTGTGGAGTGAGGCAGTTTAGTTACAACGGCATTCGGTTTGCCCAAGGGGATCTGGTTAAAATGAAGCCAATCAAGGTCGCAGTGATCGGCGTAGGTAACTGCGCAAGCTCGCTGGTGCAGGGTGTAGAGTTCTACCGCAACACCAACTCGGCAGCGGGCCTGATCCACGAGCGGATTGGCGGCTATGGCGCAGGCGACGTCGAGTTCGTGATGGGCGTGGACGTCGATGCGCGCAAGGTCGGCAAGGACATCGCCGAAGCCATCTTTGCCGCGCCGAACTGCACCGCCGTGTTCCAGGCCGATGTGCCTGCCACGGGCGCCAAGGTCATGATGGGCAAGATCCTCGACGGCGTTGCCGATCACATGACCGGCATGGGCGACCGCGGCTTCATTCTGGCGGATGCGCCTGAAGCGACGCACGAATCGATCGTTGCAGCGCTGCGCGAATCCGGTGCTGAAGTGCTCCTCAACTTCCTGCCCGTCGGTTCGGAAACGGCCACCGAATTCTACATGGAATGCGCGCTCGAAGCGGGCGTCGGCGTCGTCAACTGCATGCCGGTGTTCATCGCCAGCCGCCCCGAGTGGGAAGCCAAGTTCCGCGCCAAGCGCATTCCGATCGTTGGTGACGACATCAAGGCGCAGGTCGGTGCAACCATCGTTCACCGCGTTCTGTCCAGCCTGTTCGGCGCGCGCGGCGTGACGGTCGAGAAGACCTACCAGCTCAACACCGGTGGCAACACCGACTTCATGAACATGCTCGATCGCCAGCGCCTGGGTTCCAAGAAGGAATCGAAGACCGAAGCGGTGCAGGCCATGCTCGCGCAGCGCCTTGCCGACGAGAACATCCACGTCGGCCCGTCGGACTATGTTCCCTGGCAGAAGGACAACAAGCTGTGCTTCCTGCGCCTCGAAGGCACGCAGTGGGGCAACGTTCCGATGAACCTCGAGCTGCGCCTCTCGGTCGAAGACAGCCCGAACTCGGCAGCCTGTGTCATGGACGCGATCCGCTGCTGCAAGGTCGCGCTGGAGCGCGGCGAGGGCGGGGCGCTGATCGGTCCCTCGGCCTACTTCTGCAAGCACCCGCCGCAGCAGTTCAACGACGATGTCGCCGCCCAGCTGGTCGACGAATACATCTCGGAAACCGCGCTGGCAGCCGAGTAAGCTTTCAGTTCGCGCAATACTGGCGGCGCCGGTCCTCATGCAGGATCGGCGCCGTCTGTGTTGAAGGCCCTGGTGCCAAGAGAGGACTCACCTGATGGACGCTGTGATCATCGCCGCAGGATATGGCAGCCGGCTCGCTTCGCTGTCGCCGTCAAAGCCGCTGACACCGGTCTGCGGCGTTCCGTTGATCGAAATCGGAATCCGGCAGGCGGCCGCTGCGGGAGTGAAGCGCGTCGTGGTGGTAACCGGCCACCGGGGCGATGCAGTCGAGACGTTCCTCGCTGACCTCTCGCGGCGTGTGGATGTCGAAGTCGAACCCGTGCGAGTGGCTGACTGGAGCAAGCCCAACGGCTACTCCGTGATGGCTGGGGCGGCGCGGTGCCGGGGCGACTACCTTCTGATGATGGCCGACCACATGTTTGACAGTACCATTCTGAGCGCCTTGCTCAAAGTGGGGAGCGCAACACGCGACGTCACGCTGGGGATCGACCGGCAGACCGAAAGCCCGCTGATCGACCCTGACGACGCCACCTGGGTCAAGACCGATGCGGAAGGCTTCATCAGCGCCATCGGCAAGACCATTCCCGTCTGGGACGCCGTCGATTGCGGTGCATTTCTCGCCACGCCGCGGCTCGCCGAAGCGATCGCTGCCGCAATTGACGCCGGAAAATCCGGCAGCCTCTCAGACGGCATGCAATGGCTGGCAAATCGCGGACGCGCCGCCACCCTTGATATCGGCGGTGCATGGTGGATGGATGTCGACGATCCACGCGCGCACGCTCTCGCCGAAGAACTGGCGCCGCGCTATCTCACGGCTGCTTTCGCGGCGACGTGATCCGGCGGATCAGAACTTCTTGAGGTTGATCGTGATCGACTGGTTCGCGCGCTCGATCTTGACCAGTGTCGAGCGCAGCGACGGCGGACCAAGGAAGATCGTGGGGTTGTTGGAGAAACCGACCGCTTCGCTGGGAATACCGAACAGCCCGCCACGATTGATCGTCCCGGACGAATCTTCGTCGTGGTAGATGGCAATCGCGTAGGTTCCGGGATGGGGCACAAAAAGGCAGAACCTGGTCTGGCCGACACTGGCCGGTGTGCTCGCGACGTAAAATGACCCGTTCTTGACGAGGAACCGCTTCGGGTCGTTCGGATAGAGTGTCGCGGTGATCAGGCCCTTGCTGTTGCGCACCCGGTCGACGGTGATGTTGATCCACGTCTCGCTTGCCGGTCCAATGCACGCCGGAACCGCGTGCGCGGTCTCGACAAGCATTCCATGCGGCGCAAACGTCAAGCCCAACACAGTCGCGAGGGCAGTACGCCACTTCGGCAGAATCATGACATTCTTCCCAAAATCGGCGCTTCTGAAAGAAGTTGCGCGGACTGCGCGGCGCCATAGGCAAGCTTTGCCCGGTTCGGCAAGGCGAACATTGTCGCAATCTTTCGCAGCGCAACCCAGCCATCCAAGCAGACGCCAGCCGTGTTTGCGCCGAATCGGCGGAAAATAAGGATAATGCGTGTGGAAAAGCGAGGTATCCGCGCTTGTTCCGCTGATTCGTGACCGGTAATCGCTTTGAGAGATGGCTGCTGCGCTTGTGTGTGCCGACTGCCGCCGATCCTTGTTTGCGAGTGTTCGTGATGGCCGCGCCGCTGATTTCCCCTTCGATTCTCTCGGCCGATTTCGCCCGGCTGGGTGAGGAAGTACGGGCGATCGACACCGCTGGTGCGGACTGGATCCACGTTGATGTGATGGATGGTCACTTCGTGCCGAACCTGACCATCGGGCCGGGCGTGGTGAAGGCCTTGCGCCCGCACAGTGCCAAACCCTTCGACGTTCACCTCATGATCGCGCCGATTGATCCCTATCTGGAGGCGTTCGCGGCGGCCGGAGCGGATATCATCACAGTTCATCCCGAGGCTGGCCCGCATATTCATCGCACTGTCCAGGCCATTCGCGCACTGGGCAAGAAGGCGGGCATTGCGCTCAATCCGGGTACCCCGGCCAAGATGCTCGACTACCTGATCGAAGAGATCGATCTGGTTCTGGTCATGAGCGTCAATCCCGGCTTTGGCGGGCAAAGCTTCATCACCAGCCAGCTCCGCAAGATCGAAGCCCTGCGCAAGATGATCGACAAGACCGGCAACCCGATCCATCTCGAGGTGGACGGCGGGATCGATGTGGTGACCGCGCGGCAATGCACCGATGCCGGTGCTGATGTGCTGGTGGCGGGCACGGCCACATTCAAGGGCGGCCCAGCCTGCTATGCCGCCAACATCGCCGCGCTCAAGGGCGCTGACTGACGCCATGGCACGCCTTTTCCCCGGAACCCGTGAAGCCTCGGACCGGGGCATTGTCCGCGGGCCGGAGACGGAAGAGGCACTGGAAGGCGATGCGCGGCGTCCGGCGATGCCGCTTGGTCCCGAACCCGAACCGCTAGCTATCGCCCCGACAAAATCGCGGCCCATTGCCGCAGATCCGGCTCCTCCCTCGGCATCAGACGATGGCGAAATCGCGCCGCTTGAACCAGGTCGCGCACTCGCCATTGCCGATTTCTCGCCGCCGCAGGTCAGCGCCGGCGAGCGGCTGATCCGGCTCGCCTACGGGATGGGCCTGCCGCCATCGGCGCTTAACCCGTTTCGCAAGCGTGCCCGGCCGCGCCTTACCGCCACGGTTGCGAGCATGCTGCAAGGCGATCCCGCGTCCGGCACGGCCCTGCGCGCAGGCCATTTTCTGCTCCATGGCGTCAAGCTGCCAATCGCGGATACCGAGTTCAGCGGACCCCGACTTTCGCCGCCGTTCGAACGTATGGTGCATGGTTTCAGCTGGCTGGCTGATCTGGCGAGCTGCGCGGCACGGCCGCAGTGTGCGCCAGTGGCCGAGCGGATCTTTGCTGCGTGGCTCGCCGCCAATCCGCGCCCCGGTGCTGGCCCGGCGTGGGCCGTGGGCAATGCCGGGCACCGCCTGCTGTCGTGGTTGATCCACGCGCCGCTGCTGCTCTCAAGCCAGGACCGCAAGCTGCGCGCCCGGGTGCTGACGACATTTGAAGAGACCGCGCGCTGGCTGGATCGTCATGTCGGGCGGGCGGAAGATACCCTTGCGGAAGTCGCTGGCTGGACGGCTCTCACCGCGGCCGGCCTGCTGCTCGCCGAGGGCCGCGCGCGCAAGCTCTATGGCGAAGGCGGCCTGATCCGCGCGCTGGGCAATCTCGTCAGCGATGACGGCGGTGTGCTTTCCCGCAGCCCGCTCGGCCAGATCGAGGTGATCGAGCTGCTGATCGAACTGCGCGCCTGCTACGCAGCGGTGCGCAGCACCCCGCCGCCACAGCTTGATGCGATCCTCGAACTGCTCGTGCCACCCTTGCTCACTCTGCTCCACGGCGATGGCGGGCTTGGTTCCTGGCAGGGCGCCGGCGCGGTATCGCCGGAACGCATCGAGGCGCTGATCAAGGCAAGCGGCGTACGTACGCGCCCGCTACGCGATGCGCGCCACTGGGGTTACCAGCGCGTGAGCGCGGGCAAGGCCGTGCTGCAATTCGATGCTGCACCGCCCCCCGTCGCGCGCCAGGCCCGCGATGGCTGTGCATCAACGCTGGCCTTCGAATTCAGCCACGGCAAGGAACGCCTGATCGTCAACTGCGGCGGTGCCGCCTTTGCCGGCGGACAGATTCCGCTGCGGCTCGCGCAGGGTCTGCGCGCGACGGCGGCGCATTCGACGCTGGCGATTGACGACTTCAACTCCACCGCCGTGCTCATCAACGGCAAGCTCGGCACCGGTGTTTCGGAAGTCGAAGTCGATCGGCGCATCCTGACGGGCGAAGGTGCTGGGGCCACGCGGATCGAGGCAAGCCACAACGGCTATGTCAGCCGCTATGGCCTGACTCACCGCCGCATCCTGATCATCCGCGACGACGGCAGCGAACTGCGCGGGGAAGATCTGCTGGTCCCGACCGGGCGCCGCGGCAAGCGCGGCATGATCGGCGTAGCCTTGCGTTTCCACCTCGGGCCTCATATCGAGCTGGCGCAAGGGCGTGACGGTCTTGGCGTCACGCTGGCCTTGCCCGACGGAAGCCTCTGGCAGTTCCGCTCTGGCCGCGACCCGGTCACGCTTGAAGAAAGCATCTGGTCTGACGGCATGGGGCGGCCGCTCGCCACGCGGCAACTGGTGATCTCGGCCAAGATTCCGCGCAGCGGCGAGTCCTTCTCGTGGCTGCTCAAGAAGATGCGCTAGACAGGACATTCCATTGTGACTGACGTGACGATCAAACGGGCGCTGCTTTCAGTGTCCGACAAGACCGGCCTTGCCGACCTTGGCCGCGCCCTTGCCGCCCACGGCGTCGAACTCGTCTCGACCGGCGGTACGGCTGCGGCACTGCGTGACGCCGGCCTGGCGGTGCGCGACATCTCGGACCTTACCGGCTTTCCCGAAATGATGGATGGCCGCGTCAAGACGCTCCATCCCAAGGTCCATGGTGGCCTGCTGGCCGTGCGCGATGATCCCGCCCACGCCGCTTCGATGGCCGAGCACGAGATCGGCGCGATCGACCTCGTGGTCGTCAATCTCTACCCCTTCGCTGCGACCGTCGCTAAGGGCGCCGGCCGCGAGGAAGTGATCGAGAATATCGACATCGGCGGTCCCTCGATGGTGCGCTCCGCCGCCAAGAACCACCGCTACGTGACCATTATCACCGACCCCGCGGACTACGCCGTGTTGACCGAAGCACTGGAAGCAACCGGTGGTGCGACCAGCCTTGATTTCCGCAAGGCGATGGCAGCCAAGGCCTTCGCCGCAACCGCATCCTACGATGCCGCGATCGCACAGTGGTTCGCGACGACCGACCAGCAGCAGCACTTTCCGGAAACACTGCTTTCGGCAAGCAAGCTGGTCTCGACCCTGCGCTATGGCGAGAACCCGCACCAGAGCGCCGCGCTCTATGTCCCCGCGCAGGCCGGTGCCGTGCAGGGCCTGCCGCAAGCGCGGCAAATGCAGGGCAAGGAACTGTCCTACAACAATTACAATGACGCCAATGCGGCATTGGAGCTGATCGCCGAATTCGGTTCGGACCAGCCCGCCGTGGTCATCGTAAAGCATGCCAACCCCTGCGGCGTGGCCGTTGCTGCAACCCCGCTCGAAGCGTGGAAGGCCGCGCTTGCCTGCGATTCCGTCTCGGCATTCGGTGGAATCGTCGCGCTCAACCGCCCGCTCGATGGCCCGACTGCGGAAGCGATCTGCGAGATCTTCACCGAAGTCGTTGTCGCACCCGGTGCCGATGACGCCGCACTCGCAGTTTTCGCCCGCAAGAAGAACCTGCGCCTGCTGCTGCTCGAAGCCTTGCCACCGGCCAACCGCAGCGGCCTCGTCACCGTGCCGATCGCTGGCGGCCTGCTGGTGCAGGACCGCGACAACGGTGAGCTGACCGACGACATGCTGCAGGTCGTCACCAAGCGCCAGCCGACCGCGCAGGAGCTCGCCGACTGCCGCTTTGCGTGGACCGTCGCGAAGCACGTGAAGTCCAACGCCATCGTCTATGCCCGCGAGGGCGTAACGGCAGGTATCGGCGCGGGCCAGATGAACCGGCGCGACAGCGCCCGGATCGCGGCAGTGAAGGCGCAGGAAGCCGCCGAAACCTATGGCTGGGACGCGCCGCGCACTGTCGGCTCGGCGGTGGCTTCGGATGCCTTCTTCCCGTTCGCCGATGGCCTGATGGCTGCGGTGGAGGCGGGCGCAACGGCGGTGATCCAGCCGGGCGGGTCGATCCGTGATGATGAAGTCATTGCAGCTGCCGATGCGGCAGGCATTGCCATGGTGTTTACCGGAATGCGCCACTTCCGCCATTGAGGCGAAAGCTGGCCGTCGGGCGATGCATTGGCATACGCCCGACGGGAACACTCAGCGATAGAAGACGTGGTTGTCGACCCGCGCCATGCGGATCTTGCCCCAGGACGGTGCAACATGCGCCGCGTGGAAGAACATCGCGCCCTCCACCGGGCTTTTCCAGACGCCGCTGTCGGCAATGACCGCGATCTTCACGGCCTGCTGCCACTTGGCATTGTCGTGATCGACCCATGGCATCGCATTGGCGTGGACGAACGAGAACTGCGAGGGCTGATAGACCACGCCGCAATAGGAGCTGGGGAAGCGGCCCGATGCGGCACGAGTCACGATCACGCGGCCCACGGCAAGCTGGCCGGCGAGGGTTTCGCTGCGCGCCTCGAAATAGACGGCACCAGCAAGGCATTCCATCTCGCGGGAGAGCGATGCGGGCAGCGGGGTGCGTTGAACCAGATCGGCGAGCGATGCAGCGGACGGCAAGGCATCCACGCTGTCGGGCTCGGTCCGCTCGGGCTGGGGAAGGGGCTGTTCGGCCGGCCGGAACGCGCTCGTGCGGGGTTCGACGGTTATGGCCGAGGATCCGGGTGCTTCAGCGACCGGGATCTGGATATCCTGCGCCTTGGCACCGGAACCGCCGGTGCTGAGCAGGATGGTAGCAAGACTTGCGGCAATGCACATGGCACTGGCGACACGGAACTGGCGGCTCATGCAACTTCGTTATTGGGCGGTGAACGTCGGCACAGAGCGCGAATGGTCAGGTACCGCAGGTTAATCCTGCAAGACCGGAAACCCTTTGAAGGCTCTGGCGTCTGCCCCCCGTCTGCGTGCTGGCGTGGTTGGCGTTCTTGCCATCTCATCGCTGCCTACGCGTAGTCGAGTGGCGCGCCCTAAGGTTTGAGGCTCACAAGTCAACCCATGAATCCGGGTTTGTTCTCCAATCCCTCGAGATTCCGGATGAACTGTTCACCCTCAGCGATGGTCAGTTCGACAATCCACAAGTCGCGGTCCTGCTTGATGCGCCGAGCCAGGTATTCCTCGAATTCTTGTTTGTTAGCAGGGTCTTGCGTCTTGGATAGGGTCCAACCCCGAGTGCCGTCCGATCTGGGTAAGCGCTCGAATGCCTGGGCGTTCGATTGGCCAAAGCCTTGATTATCGAGAATAACAATAAGAATCGTGCCGCTGTCCGGCTCACCGCGATGCAGGATCATGCCGAACCCGCCACTGGCCTCTCCGAGGCGAATCAGAGCCGTTGCTTCGAGGGCTGCGGGAAGGCGTTCGCCGCTCACCGTGCGTGCGAGCCCGGGCTGGCGTCCCCCGCATAGCCCTGCAGTGTGGCAAGCGGAATGCGCGAACGTTGAAAGGTTCCTGTACCCCGCCCCACTTCGGCGCCGCTCGCATCAACAAGCCGCGATTCCGCCAACAAGACGCGCCGCCGTCCGGAAACCCACCGCCCTTCCGCTATCGCCGGCCCGGGATGCAGTGGCCGGGTAAACAGCAGATTGAATGCGGTGGTGAGCAGGAAGCAGTCCGTTAACAGCGTATTGGCCGCGTAGAAGGCCGCATCGTCGAGCATCTTGAAATAGATCGTTCCATGCGCTGCGCCAGCCGCATGGAAATGCTCAGCCCCAACTTCGAAATGGATGCGAGCGAAGCCCTGCTCCACGATTTCGAGGCGGGATTCGAACTGGCGATTGATCGGCGCAGAAGCGTAAAGCTGTTCGAGGGCGCGCCAGTGCGCCTCTGCTTCCGTCAGTCCAATGGCGCCAGCAGGTTCAGCCGCAAGCTCAGGCAGCGTCGCGGTCGATAACATTGACCAGCAATGCGTAGATCGCATCAGCATCAGGCGCGGCGATCAGCCGTTCATGCATCCGCTCATCCCGCATCAGCCGGGAAATCGCCGCAAGGGCCTGAAGGTGCGTGGCGCCCGCCTGCTCAGGCGAGAGAAGTCCGAAGACGCAATCGACCGGCATGCCGTCAGACGATGCGAAATCGACCGGATTATCCAGCCGGAAGAACGCCGCAACCGGGCGGGCCAGTGTTTCGAGCCGAGCATGGGGAATGGCGACGCCGCGACCGAAACCGGTGCTGCCGAGCGTCTCGCGTTCCTCGATCCGTTCAAGCACGGTCGCTCGGTCAAGCCCGTAGACCTCGCCGAAACAATCCGCGAGCGCACCGAGGATCTGCGTCTTGGTTTCGGCACGAACGATGCGCACCGCCTGAAGATCGATCGAGAAAAGAGCGGTCATGGAAACAGTGATGCCGGAAAATGCGCTAGCGCGCCTGATATGGTGCGGCCCATGCGCCCGAACGCGACGCGGTGCAAGCACCGAATCGCGTTCTTTGGGTGACTGATCCCCACGATGGGCATCAGGTTGGCACGCAATTCCGGTGTCCGGTTACTTGGTCGGTTCCACCCAACCAATCGAACCATCACCGCGGCGATAGACCATGTTGTGCACGCCCGTGGCGGCGTTCTTGAACAGCAGCGCGTTGGTGTTGCGCAGATCGAGCATCATCACCGCATCCGACACACTGGCCGTAGGGACGTCCACGCGGGTTTCCGCGATGACCAGCGGCGCATCGGATGGCTCTTCAGTCTCCGTCTCCTCGACCACGAAGACCGTGTAGGCCGCTTCTTCTTCGCGGCGGGCGTGATCGGCCTGGTCCTGCCGGGCATTGATCCGGCGCTTGTAGCGGCGCAGCTGCTTGTCGATCTTCTCGGCCGACTGATCGAGCGCAACATGGGCGTCCTGCGCCACTGCACTGCCCTTGAGGATCAGGCCCTGCGCAACGTGGGTAACGATGTCGCAGCGGAATCCGCCATGCGGCGCCTTGCCCAGCGTCACATGCGAGGTCAGCGCGCGCGAGAAGTACTTGTCGACAATCGCGGAAAGGCGCTCTTCGGCATGAGCTTCGAAGGCGGCGCCGGTATCGACCTGATGGCCCGAAACGCGAATATCCATAAGTCCACTCTCCTTCGCTCAAATCCCTGCCCGGACCGAACCGGGCAAGGCAAACTCACTGCAGCCAGATGGCGCCCTTGATCCCTTCGACAAATGCCGCGTGTCGGGCGAGCTCTTCGGCGCTTGGTGCATGGGCGCGCGCCGGGCGTTGCACACGTGGGGCAGCAACACGGACTGGTTCAGCCACTGTTGTCGTCCTGACCTCGACTTCCGCCGCGAGTTCGAGGCCGATCTGGCGGCCGCCCATGAGTTCGACATAAAGCTGCGCCAGAAGCTCGGCATCGAGCAGCGCGCCGTGGCGAACGCGGTGGCTGCGATCGATACCATAGCGCGAGCACAGCGCATCGAGGCTGAGTTTGGCACCAGGATGCTTGCGCCGGGCAATCGCCACCGTATCGACCATGCGCGCACGGTCCACCGCAGGCAGTTGACACATCGCGAGTTCGGCATTGAGGAAGCCGAAATCGAACCCGGCATTGTGCGCAACAAGCGGGGCATCGCCGAGAAACGCGAGGAGTTCTTCGGCCAGTTCGGGAAAGCGCGGCTTATCAGCCAGGAACGCGCTGGAAAGGCCGTGGACCGCCTCGGCTTCGGCGGGCATCGAACGATCAGGGTTGAAGTAGGCATGGAAAACCGCGCCCGTTGGCACGCGGTTCATCATCTCGATGCAGCCAATTTCCACCAGCCGATCGCCGCTCTGCGGGTCGAGGCCGGTCGTCTCTGTATCGAAAACGATCTCACGCATTTGCCGTAGTCTGGACCCGACCAAGGGGGCTTGCAAGGCTTCAGCGCGGGTTTTTTTGCCGTAGGGCAGAGACTAGCGCAGCAACCTGCTCACGTGTTTCGGCGAGCGCCACCCCGGTATCGATCACGTGATCAGCCCGCGCGCGCTTTTCGGCATCAGGCACCTGAAGCGCAAGGATCTGGGCGAACTTCTCCGGCGTCATCCCGGGCCGGGCCAGAACGCGGAGGCGCTGCATTTCAGCAGGCGCGGAGACGACGGCGACAGCATCAAGACCGGCACCGTGGCCCTTTTCGTAGAGCAAGGGGATATCGAAAACGACGATGGCCTCGCCGGCGTGCTCCAGCATGAAGGTTGCGCGTTCGTCCGCCACAGCCGGATGGACGATGGCTTCGAGCCGCGCCAGGGCTTCAGGGTTGCCGAACACCTGCGCACCAAGTGCAGGCCGATCGACGCCATGCGGACCGGTGGTGCCCGGAAAGGCGGCTTCGATGGCTGGCAGCAACGCGCCGCCCGGGCCTTGCAAACGATGCACGGTCGCATCGGCATCGAACACCGGCACGCCCAGCTCGCGCAGCATCATTGCGACGGCGGATTTGCCCATGCCGATCGAGCCGGTAAGGCCGAGGATGAACGGGCGGCTCATGCGCCGAGCACCTTGCGCAGTTCAGCATCTTTGTCGCGCGGCGGAATGGCGCCAAAGAGGCGGCGGAATGCGTGATCCGCCTGGCCGATCAGCATCGAGAGGCCGTCGATGGTGCGGAATCCTGCTGCGGCAGCTGCCTTGAGGAACGGCGTCTCGAGAGGACTGGTCACGATGTCGTAAAAAATCGAACCCGGCGGGGCGTGGCTCATGTCAAACGAAAGTGGCGGCTGGCCGGTCATTCCGAGCGATGACGCGTTGACGACAAGATCGAGGCAGCCTTCGCGATCGTCGAAAGCGAAATCGGTCGCGTCGGCAAAGTGCGCAAGATCGATGGCGTGGTGCTCGCCGGTGGGATCGAGTTCGTCGAGCAGGGCGCGGGCCTTGTCCGGATTGCGTCCGGCAAGGACAATCACGAGCTTTTCGTCCGCGAGCCCCTTGATGATCGCGCGCGCGGCGCCGCCGGTGCCGATCACGCGGGCCATGCGGAAATAGTGGGTCTGGTCGAGCTGGGAACGGAGAGGCTCGAGAAAGCCAGGTACGTCGGTGTTGTAACCGACAAGCTGGCCGTCTTCCGGCACGATGGTGTTGACCGCACCGACTGCGGCAGCAAGCGGATCAAGGCGGTCTAGCAGTGGAATGACGGCCTGCTTGTGCGGCATGGTTACATTACAGCCGCGCCACGCGGTATCGGCCTGGCGCGCCCGCAGAAAATCGGCAAGGCCATCCGCCAGAACATGGGTTGCCTTGTAGTCCGCATCGATCCCGAGGCTACGGAGCCAAAAGCCGTGAATCGCCGGCGACTTCGACTGGACGATGGGATCGCCGATCACTTCGGCATAGGGCAGGCTCATGCGGACAACTCGCCGTGCGTCCGCAAGGCGCCGAGGAGGGCGAGGAGTGGCATACCGAGCACGGTGAAATGGCTGCCTTCGATATGGTCGAACAGCTGGACACCCAGAGCCTCGATCCGGAACACGCCGACACAGGCACTCACAGCGGGCCATTCCTCCGCCAGATAACCCTCGATGAACTCGCTCGAGAGCGAACGCACCCGCAGCTTGGCTGTCTCGCAGTGACGCCAGACCGGCACGCCATCGCGCACGAGGATCGCAGCGGAATGGAGGTGCATCGTCTGGCCGGAGAAAAACGCAAGGTGCCTTGCCGCATCGGCGCGGCTTGCAGGCTTGTCGAACGTCCTTCCGCAGACTTCGACCAGCGAATCCCCGCCAAGCACCAATCTGCCTGGCACACCGACCGAGACGGACAGTGCCTTGGCTTCGGCCAGGATCATCGCAATCTCGCTACCCGGCACGCCGATCAGTTCACGCTTGATTTCGGCCTCGTCGACATCCGAGCCGCGCGCCTCGAACGGAACCCCCGCCGCCGTGAGCATTGCTTTGCGGCTTGCGCTTTGGGACGCCAGTATCAGCATTCTCTCACCTTCGTGCTCTCATAAGGCATGGCCGCCGCTGCCCGCACCACCATCGGGCCGCCGCTCGTTGTAGAGATTGATGATCGCGGCGGCGGTTTCCTCAATGGATCGCCGCGATACGTCAATCACCGGCCAACCGTTATCCGCGAACATGCGGCGCGCAAACTGAACCTCACGCGCGACGTGATCGCTGTCGACATAAGCGGTCTCCGGCGCCTGATTGAGCGAGAGCAGCCGGTTGCGGCGGACCTGAATCAGCCGTTCGGGACTGGTCGTGAGGCCCACCACCAGCGGCCGGCGCAAGCTGAAAAGCGCAGGCGGAGGCGGGCTTTCCACAACGATCGGAATGTTGGCGACGCGGTAGCCGCGATTGGCGAGGTAAATTGCTGTCGGCGTCTTGGACGAACGCGAGACACCGGCGAGCATTATATCCGCCGCTTCCCAGTCTTCCCACCCGATGCCGTCGTCATGGGCAATCGTGAACTGGATTGCCTCCACCCGCCGGAAATAGGCTTCGTCCATCGTATGCTGGCGCCCCGGACGGCCCTTGGCGGCTTGCCCGAGCTGCGCTTCCAGCGCGAACGTGACCGCATCGAGCGCCGGAACGCTGGGAAGGCCGAGCGCCGCACAACGGCTTTGCAGAAGCTCACGCGTTTCGGCATTGACCATGGTGAATAGCACGAGGCCGGGATTGGCGGTGATCTCGCCCATGATCCGGTCCAGATGTTGCTGCGAGCGAACCATCGGCCAGAAATGGCGCACGACATCGGCATCATCGAACTGCGCCAGCGCGGCCTTGGCGATCATTTCGAGCGTTTCGCCGGTCGAGTCCGACAGGAGGTGCAAGTGCAGGCGCGCCATGGTTGCCCTTGGTGGCAGCCCCGGGAAAGGGCTGTGGATAGAGCTAGGATAAACCACGGGAGGAAACTGCGGACAAGTTTGCACTGCGATTGTACCCCCGCCTTCAGCTTCTCCGCCCGCGGTTTGCGCACATCGGGATAAGGTTACCCACAGGCGGGGGACAACGGGGAGAACTTTCGCTTGTCCCCGAGACTGTTCAGAGTCGCTGACACACTTTCTTGTGGAGACGACGGGACAATTCGGGCACACGCATGTCGTCCCCGCTTTCCACAGGGCCAACAAACAACCTCAATCTGATTCAAAAGAATCTATAGATTTGAATTGGACCGACTGCCTGATGTCTGACCCTGTTACCAAGCCGCTTCTTGCCACCCTCAAGGGGGCCAATCTTTCCCGCCGTCCGATCTGGCTCATGCGTCAGGCAGGCCGCTATCTTCCGGAATATCGCGAGCTACGCGCAGAGAAGGGCGGTTTCCTCGCACTGGTCTATGATTCCGCGGCCGCTGCGGAAATCACGCTCCAGCCGCTGCGCCGGTTCGGCTTCGACGGGGCCATCCTGTTTTCGGACATCCTGATCGTGCCCTATGCGATGGGTCAGGATCTTCAGTTCCTGGCCGGTGAGGGACCAGCGCTTTCTCCCCGCCTGCTCGATGTGGGTCTGGAGACGCTCAGGAGCGTCCCTGAGCGCCTTTCTCCGATCTACGACACCGTGGCTCAGGTCAGCGCCGCCCTGCCGCCTGAGGCCACCATGCTGGGTTTTGCGGGCAGCCCCTGGACCATCGCCACCTACATGGTGGCGGGCGAAGGCAGCCGCGACCAGCACGATACCCGCGCGATGGCGTACAAGGACTCCGGCGCGTTCCAGGCGATCATCGATGCCATTGTCGATGTGACCGTGGAATACCTCAGCGGCCAGGTGAAGGCCGGTGCCGAAGGCCTGCAGCTGTTCGACAGCTGGGCCGGCAGCCTTGCCCCCGCCGAATTCGAACGTTGGGTCATTGCGCCCAACGCACGGATCACTGCGGAAATGCACAAGCTGCACCCTGACGTACCGATCATCGGCTTCCCCAAAGGCGCAGGCGAGAAGCTGGCTGCTTATGCAGAGGGCACAGGCGTTGATGCAGTCGGCGTCGACGAGACCATCGATCCGGTCTGGGCCGCCAAGACCCTGCCCGCTGGCCTCCCGGTGCAGGGCAATCTCGATCCGCTCCTGCTGCTGGCAGGCGGCGATGCCCTCGAAGATGGAGCGCGCCGGGTGCTGGATGTGTTTGCGGACCGTCCGCATGTGTTCAATCTGGGTCACGGCATCGGCCAGTTCACGCCCATCCCGCATGTGGAGCGACTGCTCGAGGTGGTAAGAGACTGGTCGCACTGAGAGGTTCGGCGCGAGTCGGACTGACTCGCCCCAATTCCCAAGTTCCGGTTTGGCTGCGAAGACGCTAATCTCCGCACCATGTTGCAGGTACTCGCAATGCTCTATCTTTGGCTCAAGGCCGGCCATGTCATCTTCGTGATCTTCTGGATGGCCGGCCTGTTCATGCTGCCGCGGTTTTTCGTCTATCATCAGGAAGCACCGGCAGGATCGCCCGAGAACGCGGTCTGGGTCGATCGCGAGCGCAAGCTGATGAAAATCATCATGTGGCCGTCGCTGTTCGCAGTATGGGGTTTCGGCCTCGCGCTCGCGGTCAGCGGCGAGTGGTACACCCAAGGGTGGTTCCATGCGAAGCTCGCCATGGTGCTGGTGCTGACGGCCTACCACATGTGGCTGGCGACTTACGCTGCGAAGCTCGAACGCGGAGAGCGGCAATTGACCGGGCGACAATTGCGCCTGCTCAACGAGATCCCCGGCGTGACGGCCGCAGTGATAGTGGTGATGGTGATCGTGAAACCGTTCTGAGTTGGCCGTTCTGAGTCGGTTGAACGATTGACGCCCCCTTTGGCGGGGCCTATGCGCTTCTTAGCAATCCGGTTTTGGCAGCGCCATCGTGCCCTGCCCCCTTAGGTCCGCTTTCTCCAAGCCCCATGACCGTCCGGCGCGCGCAATTGCCCTTATTCGGATACGACAGATGCATCTCAAGGAACTGAAAAAGAAGACGCCCGCCGAGCTCGTCCAGATGGCCGAGGAGCTTGATGTTGAGGGCGCAAGCACGCTGCGCCGGCAGGACCTCATGTTCGCCATCCTCAAGGAAGTGGCGGAAGACGGCGAGGAAATCCTCGGCATCGGCACGATCGAAGTGCTGCCGGACGGCTTCGGCTTCCTGCGCAGCCCGGAGGCGAACTATCTCGCTGGCCCTGACGACATCTATGTCTCGCCCAATCAGGTCCGCAAATGGGGCCTGCGCACCGGCGACACCGTGGAAGGCGAGATCCGCGCACCCAAGGATGGCGAGCGTTATTTCGCGATCACGCGCCTGATCAAGGTGAACTTCGATGATCCCGACGCCGTGCGCCACCGGGTCAACTTCGACAACCTGACGCCGCTCTATCCGAACGAGCGTCTGCGGCTCGATACGCTGGACCCGACGGTCAAGGACAAGTCGGCCCGCGTGATCGATCTCGTCAGCCCGCAGGGCAAGGGCCAGCGCGCACTGATCGTGGCGCCGCCGCGCACCGGCAAGACCGTGCTCCTCCAGAACATGGCCAAGGCGATCACCGACAACCACCCGGAAGTGTTCCTGCTGGTGCTGCTGGTCGACGAACGTCCGGAAGAAGTGACCGACATGCAACGCTCTGTGAAGGGCGAGGTGATTTCCTCGACCTTCGACGAGCCGGCCAGCCGCCACGTGCAGGTTGCCGAAATGGTGATCGAGAAGGCCAAGCGCCTCGTTGAACACAAGCGCGACGTCGTCATTCTGCTCGATTCAATCACGCGCCTCGGCCGTGCCTACAACACCGTCGTGCCGAGCTCGGGCAAGGTGCTGACCGGCGGTGTCGACGCCAATGCGCTGCAGCGCCCCAAGCGCTTCTTCGGTGCGGCGCGCAACATCGAGGAAGGTGGCTCGCTTTCGATCATCGCCACCGCGCTGATCGATACCGGCAGCCGCATGGACGAAGTGATCTTCGAAGAGTTCAAGGGCACCGGCAACTCGGAAATCGTGCTCGACCGCAAGGTGGCGGACAAGCGCATCTTCCCGGCGCTGGACGTGGGCAAGAGCGGCACTCGCAAGGAAGAGCTGCTCGTGCCGCAGGATCAGCTCAGCAAGATGTGGGTGCTGCGCCGCATTCTCATGCAGATGGGCACGATCGACGCGATGGAATTCCTGCTCGACAAGATGAAGAACTCGAAGACCAACGAGGACTTCTTCGCGACGATGAACCAGTAAGGGTGACTGGCGGCGCTCAGGTGTTCTGCAGCGCCGCCGCCATCATCTCCCACAGCTTGTTCATGGCCTTGAGCGGCCGCACCATCACCTTGAAATCGATGATCTTTCCGTCGAGATCGAAGCGGATGAGGTCGATCCCGTTGACGTGGATGCCGTCGACGGTGGCGGTAAATTCGAGCAGTGCCTCGGGTCCGTCGACGAGTTCGCGGACATAGGTGAAGCCGGTATCAGAAAAGACCTGTCCGGCGGCGGTCAGGTACATCAAGACCTTGGCGTGGCCCTGCTGCGGGGTGTGGACGACCGGGGAGTGGAACACCGCATCCGGCGCGATGAGGTCCGACAGCAGGGCGGTGTCACCGGTCTGCATGTAGCGGTGCCAGGCGGCGAGGCCGGTGTGCATGGGGTCTCTCTCCTTCTCGTGTCGCGGCCTTGTGGCACGCCCAAGTGTGCCTGCCATTGATCCAGCGCAGGTTTGCGCTAGTCGTGGGGGCATGACAACCGCTTCGCCGGAAAACCTGCTCAGCGAAGGCCTGGCTGCCCTGCGTGCTCGCAATCCGGCGCTAGCAGCCCAGCTCCTCCGTGCTGCGAGCGGCGCCATCGCTCCTGAGCGCATGCCATGGCCCGCGCTGGCGCAGGCCGAGCTTGCACTCGGCAACCACGCGGCTGCCGAAGTTGCGCTCGATCGGCAGCTCGCACTGGCTCCGCGCGATGTCGGTGCACTACTTGCCAAGGGTCAGCTGCGCCAGCGCGCGCGCGATGATCGTGCGGCGGTGAGTTTCTACACCACGGCACTGGCACAAGGCGGAGTAAGCGGCATTCCGCGCGGCATGGAAGCCATGGCGGCAACCGCACGGGTGTTCATCAGCGAAGTGCAGGGCGCGTTCCAGCAGCATCTTGATTCAGTGATGGAAGGCGGTCTGTCCCCCGCGATGGAAGAAGCGCTCGGCCTGCTCAAGGGTACGCGCGAGATCGATCTGCAGCGGCCATCGCTGTTCTACTATCCCGGTCTGCCGCAGCGGCGCTTCTACGATCCGGCGGAGTTCGAGTGGATCGGAGCGGTGCTCGACCTGCTGCCGCAGATGCAGGCGGAGCTCGCCGCGATCACTGCCGCAGAGTCGGCAGACACCTTCGCGCCTTACGTTACCGCCACGCAGGACAGGCCTGCGCCGAACAATCCTCTGCTGGGCGATTCTTCGTGGGGAGCGTTCTACTTCTGGAGGGACGGTGCGCCGGTTCTGGCCAATGCTGCGCGTTGTCCCGCGACAATGGCTGCGCTAGCCCATGCGCCGATGCCGGTGATCCCGGGCCGCGCGCCGAATGCGCTGTGGTCACGGCTCAAGCCAGGCACCCACATCGCGCCGCACACGGGCATGCTCAACACGCGCCTGATCTGCCATGTGCCGATCCGCACCGCTCCGGCCTGCACGCTCCGCGTGGGTAGCGAAACACGGACTTGGGAGCCCGGTGTGCCGCTCATCTTCGACGATTCGATGGAGCACGAGGCACGCAATGCCGGCCCGGAAACCCGCACGGTGCTGCTGTTCGAGATCTGGCGGCCGGAAGTCCCGGAAGAAGACCGCACCGCCATAGCCCGTCTGCTCGAAGGCATCGCGGGCTACGACGGGACAGCCTGAAGTACGCTCAGAACAAGTGCGCCTTGAAGAAATCGCGGGTGCGTTCATCAGCAAGCTGCGCGCCCGCTTCGTCACGCCGTGACCCCATTTCGGCGGCGAAACCATGATCGAGCCCGACATAATCGTGCAGCACGACCTTGGGATGCGAATCGAGCGCGGCATGAATCGCTGCCTGTGCCTCCGGGCTGACGAAGTGATCAGCCGTCGGGATATGCAGCATCAGCGGGTTGGCGATGGCGTGCGCCTCGTTCAGCATCTGGTCGATCATCACGCCGTAGTAGCCGACCGAAGCATCGATATCAGTGCGCGCGGCAGCCATGTAGGCCATGCGCCCGCCGAGGCAGAAGCCGACCAGGCCGACCTTGTCGACGCCTTGCTCCTGCCGGAGCCAGTGGATCGCCGCTTCGATATCCTGCACGCCGAGATTCGGATCGTACTGCCCGAAATAGCCAAGCGCGGTCTGGAACTGCTCCGGCACATCGGGATCAAGCTCGGCCCCCGGTGCAAAGCGCCAGAAGATATCCGGAGCCAGTGCGACATAGCCCAGTGCGGCCCAGTCATCGCACTTCTTGCGGATGCCGGCGTTAACCCCGAAGATCTCGGGAATGACGATGATCGCCGCATCGGTCTGCTCGGCAGGCGTCGCGACATAGACGGGAATCTCGTTCTCGCCATTGAGAGTGCCGATGGTCGTCTTCTCGCCCATGGTGCTGGTCCCTTTATGGAATGTGTTCGTCGAGGTCTTGATTGGCGCGGTCCATGGACTTTGCCAAGAGCACATGACAGTGTCGCTGCGGCAAAATGAGAGGTGTGCCCATGAAGGTCAACGTCGAGGTGGAATGCACGCCGGAAGAGGCGCGCCGCTTTCTGGGCCTGCCGGATGTGACGCGTGCGAACGACGTCTATGTCGATGCAATCGCGAAGGCGATGCAGGGCATGAACAGCGTCGACCAGCTGCAGGGTTTTGCCAAGCAGATCGCGCCCATGGGCGAAATGGGGCTCAAGCTGTTCCAGCAGTTCGTGGAGCAGGGTGCGGGTGCTGCGATGGCTGGGTTCAAGGCCGGTGCATCGGGTAGCGAGAAGCCCAAGAGCTGAGTGAACTTGCGGCAGTGACCGACACGATTTTCGCGCTTTCATCGGGCGCGCCGCCTGCCGCGATTGCTGTCATTCGAATCAGCGGCCCTTCGGCAGCCTCGGCGCTTGCGCTGCTTGCAGGCAAGTTGCCCGCGCCGCGCCGCGCGGTCTTCTCCGTACTGCGCGATGCCGAAGGACTGGTTCTCGACCAATGCGTCGTCTTGTGGCTGCCCGGTCCGGCTACAGCCACGGGAGAGGACAGCGTTGAACTCCATTTGCATGGTGGACGCGCAGTCGTGGCGGCAGTGGAGGTGGCGCTCGGCAAGCTGCCAGGTCTGCGCCGCGCCGAGCCGGGGGAGTTCACCCGCCGTGCCTTCGCCAATGGGCGCATTGATCTTGCGGAAGCCGAAGGGCTGGCGGATCTGCTCTCGGCTGAGACCGAACTGCAGCGCCGCAGCGCGTTGGCCACCGCAGGCGGCGCGTTGTCCCGATTGGTGGCAGATTGGCGCATCCGGGTGCTGACTCTGTCTGCCGCAGTGGAAGCTGCGCTCGATTTTGCCGGTGACGACGATATCGCAGACGATGGCGCGTTGGTTCTACCGGGGGTCAAACAGGACTGCGCGGCTTTGTCTGAGGAGCTCTCGGACTGGCTGGCCCGTCCGCGCGCGGAACCGCTGCGGGAAGGATTTCGGGTTGTGCTCGCCGGACCACCCAACGCCGGAAAATCTACCTTGTTCAATGCTTTGGTAGAGGATGAAGCGGCGATTACGGCTGCCGAACCGGGGACCACGCGTGATGTGCTCATTCGGGCCGTAGCCATCGGCGGCGTGCCTTTCGCTTTTGTCGATACCGCAGGGCTGCGGGATGAAGGTGCGGGTGCGATCGAGCAGATCGGTATTGCCCGTGCGCGCGCCGAAGCTGAGAGGGCCGATCTTGTGCTGTGGCTTGGACCGGAAGGAGAGGGGCCGCAGGATCGCCTCGTGTGGGAGATTGCCGCGCAATGCGATCGCGATGACTTGCCGCCAAAGCAGGGGGCGAAGTTTCACCTTTCTGCAGTGACGGGCGAGGGGCTCGACGCACTGCGGCAAGCACTCGTGTCGCATGCCCGCAGCGCCTTGCCACAGCCGGGTGCAGTTGCTTTGAATGCGCGTCAGCATGACCTGGTTGCGGAAGTGGCGTTTGCGGTTGGCGACGCCGGGCGTATGGATGATCCGCTGCTGGCGGCTGAAAATCTGCGTCTGGCGAGGGTAGCGCTGGACAGGCTCGTCGGTCGTTCGGGGACCGAGGACATGCTTGATGCACTGTTCGGGCGCTTCTGCATCGGTAAGTGATGTTCCACGTGAAACAGTGACGACGCGTTGCCCGCTTTGACGCGGCGACCGGAATCGCATATCGCGGCCCCCATGCACCAGTTCGACATCATCGTGGTCGGCGGCGGACACGCCGGCGTCGAAGCGGCCGCTGTCGCTGCGCGCATGGGTGCGCGCACGGCCTTGGTGAGTTTCGACCCTGCGACGATCGGAGCGATGTCCTGCAATCCGGCCATCGGCGGGTTGGGCAAAGGACACCTGGTGCGCGAAGTGGATGCCTTCGATGGACTGATCGCGCGGGCGGCAGACCATGCTGCGATCCACTACCGCATGCTCAACCGCAGCAAGGGCAGTGCTGTGCAGGGGCCACGCGTACAGGCGGACCGCCGGCTGTTTCGCGCGGCGATCCAGCATATGGTAGCAGGACAGGACGGACTGACGGTTGTTGCTGGCGAGGCTGCCGCCTTGCGGTTCAGCGGCGGTGCCGTTTCCGGCGTAGAGCTTGCGGACGGAACTGCGCTGGAAGCGCGGGCGGTCGTGCTGTGCACCGGGACGTTTCTTGGCGGACGCCTGTTTCGCGGCGAGGAGCGGATGGAAGGCGGGCGCATCGGGGAGTCTGCTGCGCACCGACTGGCCGAGCAGTTGCGCGGGGCTGGGCTGCCGATGGCGCGGCTCAAGACCGGCACGCCACCGCGACTTAATGGACGCACCATCGACTGGTCGCGGCTGCCGGTGCAACCGAGCGATCCGGAGCCGTGGACGATGTCACCGCTTACGGGTTCTCGCCCGCAGCCTCAGGTGTTCTGCGCGATTGCGCGGACCAATCAGCGAACCCATGACGCCATCCGCGCCGGGCTTGATCGTTCGCCGCTGTTCAGCGGGGCCATTGATGCGCAGGGGCCGCGCTACTGCCCTTCGATCGAGGACAAGATCCACCGCTTCGGCGACCGCGATGGGCACCAAGTGTTCCTCGAGCCTGAGGGGCTTGATGATCATGTGATATACCCGAACGGCGTCTCGACCTCGCTGCCGACCGATGTGCAGGTCGCGATGATGCGTTCGATGGAAGGGCTTGAGGCGGTCGAGATTCTCGTGCCCGGTTACGCGGTCGAGTATGACCACATCGATCCGCGCGCCTTGCGGCGAAGCCTTGAGCTGCGGGAGCTGCCGGGGCTCTATTGTGCGGGCCAGATCAATGGCACGACTGGCTACGAGGAAGCCGCGGCGCAGGGACTCGTGGCCGGCCTTCATGCAGCGGCGTCGGTGATGGGGCGCGCAGCGCCGGCGCTTGATCGGGCTTCCAGTTACATGGCCGTCATGGTTGATGACCTGACGCTGCATGGCGTTTCGGAACCCTACCGCATGCTCACGGCGCGGGCGGAGTACCGGCTACGGCTCAGGGCGAACAATGCCGCGACGCGGTTGACCGCACTGGGGCTTGAGGCCGGATGCATTGGTCCGGATCGGTCGGCGTGGTTTGCCGCGCGCGAGGAGGCGAGGGGGCGTATTGCTGGACAGCTGGAGCAGCAGGTTCTGCCGAGCGAGCTGAATGCCCTCGGCATCCCCGTGCGGAGCGATGGCGTGCGCCGGACCCTGTCGGAGTGGCTACGGTTTCCTGAAGTGACCTTTGGGGCGCTCGGACCGTGGCTTGGCGGAGCGGAGATTGAACCTGCTTTGGCGGAGGAGATCGCCGAAGACGCGGCCTATGCGCCGTACCTCGCGCGGCAGGAAGCCGAGCTTAGGCAGCTGCGCGCTAGCGATGGTGTGCCACTTGGCGACCATTTTCCCTATGCCGATGTGCCGGGTCTCTCGCGCGAGATGGTCGAGCGGTTGGAACAAGCGCAGCCGGATACTCTGGCGGCAGCGGGGCGTGTGCCGGGCGTGACACCCGCCGCGCTGGCGAGTCTTTTGGTGGCGGCACGGCGGCGGCTGGCGGCATGACGGTTGCGAGCGAAGCCGAAGCCCGCGACTGGCTTGCTGCGCGCCATGGCGATGCGATGGCGCGGCTCGACGTTCTGGCCGCTGCGCTCCGCGAAGAGAACGCGAGGCAGAACCTCGTGTCCAAACCATCGCTCAAGTCGGTCTGGCAGCGACATATCTTGGATAGTGCGCAGCTGCTGCATGTTTCACGTGAAACAGTGCCAGAGGGGCCTTGGCTTGATCTGGGAAGCGGAGCCGGGTTCCCGGGTCTGGTGATTGCAGCACTTCAACCGAGCCGTCCGGTGACGCTGGTTGATTCGCGCCGGTTGCGGACCGAGTGGCTTTCGCGGGCTGCGGCGCTGATGGGGCTCGGCAATGTCGAGGTCGTGTTGTCGCGCGTCGAAGATCTTGCCGAACGGCATTGGCAGGTGATCTCTGCGCGGGCGTTTGCTCCGCTGGATCGGTTGCTCGATGTTGCCGCGCGTTTTTCCACACCAGAGACGCTTTGGCTGTTGCCGAAGGGGGCCAAGGCGCAGCATGAACTGGATGCGCTTGGTGCGGAATGGAATCGCGTGTTCCACGTGGAACATTCGTTGACCGATCCGGCCGCCGGCATCATCGTCGGAAATCTGCAAGGGCGCGCTGATACCGTACGCACCGGAAAGTCCGCTCAACGCAAGCGAGGTTCAGGCCGATGATCACGATAGCCGTCGCGAATCAGAAGGGCGGGGTGGGCAAGACCACCACGGCGATTAATATTGCCACGGCACTTGCGGCCACCGGGTGGAAGGTCCTGCTGATCGACCTCGATCCGCAGGGCAATGCCTCCACCGGCATCGGCGTCTCGGCTGGCGAGCGCGAGCGGTCGTCCTATGATTTGCTGATCGAGCAGGCGAGCGTTGCCTCCTGCATGATCCCGACGCGTATTCCTGGGCTTGATTTGATTCCGGCGACGGTGGACTTGTCTGGCGCCGAAGTGGAGCTGGTCAGCGAGCAGGACCGCACCAGCAAGCTGCGCACTGCGCTGGCCGAGGATGCCGGGCACGAGATCTGCCTGATCGATTGCCCGCCTTCGCTCGGACTGTTGACACTCAACGCGATGACGGCGGCCAATTCCTTGCTTGTGCCGCTGCAGTGCGAGTTCTTCGCGCTCGAAGGGCTTAGCCAGCTGCTCCAGACGGTGGAGCGCGTGCAGGAGCGGTTCAACCCGGATCTCGGCATTCTTGGCATCGTGCTGACGATGTACGATCGCCGCAACCGGTTGACGGATCAGGTGGCGGATGACGTGCGTTCGTGCCTCCACGGTCTGGTGTTCGAGTCGGTCATCCCCCGCAACGTGCGGTTGTCCGAGGCGCCGAGCCACGGTTTGCCTGCGCTGATCTACGACCATGCCTGCGCCGGATCGCAGGCCTACATGAAGCTGGCGCGTGAGCTGATCGGCCGCCTGCCCGAGCGGAGAATTGCAGCATGAGCGGCGAAGCGGACGGTACGCCGGCAACCCTTGTGGTGAAGGCGGCGAAGCGGCCAGCGCTTGGTCGGGGGCTTGGCGCGCTGCTGGGTGAGACGCGGCGCGAAGAAGCCGTCTCGCGCATCTCGGTTTCGGCGCCGGGTGAGGCTGTGGTGAGCGGCCTGGCCTCGCTGACCGTTGCGTCGATTGAGCCTCATCCCGAACAGCCACGGCGGCACTTCGATGAGGACGCACTGGAAGAACTGGCGCGCTCGATTGCCGCGCGCGGGGTGATCCAGCCTGTCGTCGTGCGGCCCATGGGCGATGGCCGCTATCAGCTGGTTGCGGGCGAGCGCCGGTGGCGCGCTGCCCAGCGTGCGCGGCTGCATGAAATTCCGGCGATTGTTCGGCCGCTAGATGATCGCGAAGTCACGGCGCTGGCGCTGATCGAAAACCTCCAGCGTGAGGATCTCAACCCGATCGAGGAAGCGCGCGCCTACCAGCGGCTGTCAGAACAGGATGGCCTGACCCAGCAGGAAATCGCCACGTTTGTCGACAAGTCGCGCAGCCATGTCGCCAACCTGATGCGGCTGCTCGTGTTGCCGTCTGAAGTGCTCGATATGGTCGAGCGGGCGGACCTGTCGATGGGCCACGCCCGCGCGCTGGCCGTGCTGCCCGATCCGGTGCCATTGGCGCGCGAGACAGTCGCCAAGGGCTATTCGGTCCGCGATGTCGAGCGGCTGGCGAAGCGCGCGACGCGGCCCGAATCGGCGCCCCGGCGGGCGCGGGCCGAACGCGATCCGGCAAGCTCTGCCGATATCGCCGCTGTGCAGGCGCATCTCGAGGAATTCCTCGGCCTCAAGGTCACGATTCAGACCGATGCCGATCCCCGCACGGGATCGGTGGTGATCCGCTACAAGACGCTCGATCAGCTCGATCTCATCTGCCAGCGGCTGACCGGCGGAGCGATCTAACTCCGGCTTGCCCCGAAGGACAGGCGCCTTAATCGGTCGATTAATTTCGATTGACCGCGCCGGACGGGTTTGCCTATCTTTCAGGACAATAAAAGACCTGAAACCGGAGAGCCTGCCATGTCGCTCGATCTGATTCCCCGCTCTGCCTATACCGAGGACCACGAGGCGTTCCGCCAGACGGTGCGCCGTTACCTCGAAACCGAAATCGCCCCTCACGCCAATGAATGGGCTGAAGCGGGCATCGTGCCCAAGTCGATCTGGCCCAAGGCCGGCGAGCTTGGCATGCTCTGCCCGACGGTGCCGGAGGAATACGGCGGCCTTGGCCTCGATTTCGGCTACAACGCGATCGTCGATGAAGAGAGCGCCTATTACGGCCGCGTTGCCACCGGCTTCTCGCTGCAGTCGGACATCGTGGTGAATTACCTCGTGTCGTACGGTTCGGAAGAGCAGAAGCGCAAGTGGCTGCCCAAGATGGTCGCAGGCGAAGTCGTTACCGCGATCGCGATGACCGAGCCGGGCACAGGTTCCGACCTTCAGGGCATGCGCACCACGGCCAAGAAGGACGGCAACCACTATGTGATCAACGGGTCGAAGACCTACATCACCAATGGCCAGAACGCGGACCTCATCCTCGTTTGCTGCAAGACCGACACCGAGGTCCAGCCGGCGTGGAAGGGCGTTTCGATCGTGCTCGTCGAGGCGGAGCGCGAAGGTTTCAAGCGCGGCCGCAATCTCGACAAGATCGGGCAGGACGAAGCCGATACCTCGGAGCTGTTCTTTGAGGACGTGCGCGTGCCGATCACCAACTGCCTCGGCGAGGAGGGCAAGGGCTTCATCTACCTGATGAGCGAACTGCCGCAGGAGCGCCTCTCGATCGCCGTCAGCGCGCAGGCTTCGGCGCAGAAGGCGTTCGACGACACCGTTGCCTTCACGCGCGAGCGCAAGGCATTCGGCAAGCCCGTGCTCGATTTCCAGAACACGCGCTTCACGCTGGCCGATCTCAAGTCCAAGCTCCAGGTCGGCTGGGCACACCTTGACTGGGCTCTCGCCCGTCATCTCAAGCGCGAACTGACCGCCGAGGAAGGCGCGGCTGCCAAGCTGTGGCACACCGAATTGCAGTGGGAAGTGATGGACAAGTGCCTCCAGCTCCACGGCGGCGCCGGCTACATGAACGAGTACGCGATTGCCCGCGCCTGGCGCGGCGCGCGCGTGACGCGCATCTTCGGCGGCACCAACGAGATCATGAAGGAGCTCATCGGGCGCAAGCTCTGAGCAACACCACGATGACCAGCCAAAGCTGCTGAGATGACTGCGATGCGCACGCGGACAGGACCCACCCTGCACCCACGTGCGCATCGTCGCATTCTGGCCGCGTCCATCGTCTTGGCTCTGGTGGGTGCTGCGGTGCCTGCGACGGCGCAGTACGATCCGGAGCCAGACGAAGTGATTGTCGAGGAAGTGGAAGCGCCCGCTTCCGTTCCATCGACCCCATATCACACCGCTATGCTGCCAACGGATTCGCATGCCTGGGCGAGCACGGCCTCGCTTTATATCCAGCACCCCGATCCCGATCATTGCTTCGCGGGCGTGTTGCGGCCGGAAACGAAGTACCGTTTCCTTGACGCTTTGAATGCCCTGCGCGCCCGGCATGGGCTGGCCCCGGTGCGCTACAACGAAGCGGCCGACCGCGCGGCAGGCGAAGCGGCGCTCATCATGGCGACCAACAATGCGCTCAGCCATGATCCCCCGCCGACCTGGACATGTTGGACGGCTGATGGTGCTGGGGCTGCGGGAAGTTCGAACCTGCTCGGCGGCGTTTCTTCCCCCTACCTGACGTACGAGGACGACAATGCCATCCTCGCCGAGTGGCTGATCGAAGGCGATGGCGACGAGATCGGCCATCGCCGCTGGATCCTCGATCCGTGGCTCGACCAGACCTCGCTTGGCCGGGTCATCACGGTTCTGCCAGGCGGTGTGCGGGTCGATTCCACAGTCATGAAGGTGTTCGATTTTCCCGGGGAGGCGCAAGGTCGCTTGGGCAAACCGCGTATTCCGGACTACGTCGCCTGGCCGCAGAGGGATTATCCGGCGCAATTCTTCTCTGCGCGCGCGCGGCTATCGTTCTCGGTCAGCGAAGATCCTGACGCCCTGTCCGACGTCGATTTCTCGGATGCCCGGGTTGCCATCAGTGATGGTCAGCAATCCCTGCCAGTCCATGATCAAGGGCTACGGCGTGGCTAATTGCCTTTCGTGGCGAGTCGATGGAGTCGTTCCTGGTCGGACATATTCAGTGACGATCACCGGTGTCCGCGCTGCGCCGCGAGACCGGTACAGCTACACGTTTCGGATCATCAACTAGAATTGGTCTAATTTTCCGAGGTTTGGTGAAGGAGGCGCTTACTTCCAATCGGTAGATATATGTATTTTGCCTTAGGCATTTAGCTTGTATAACTAAGGCAAGATGAGAACTGGGAGTGGGCGAGTGGAATATGGGCTGGTGCGACTGCCCTCTGCGCCCTGTGCCGCGACGCAAGGCGCGTCGCCAGCCATCTTTGCCAGCCTTCCAATTATCCCGTCAGTTGATCGGGCATGATGCGTCCAACCTTCGCGGTTGTCGTCGCCCTGAGCCTCGGGGTGGCGGCACCAGCCACTGCTTGGTCGCAGGCTGGTCAACCTGAAAGCGGCCAACCGCCAAGTACCCGCGAAAAAGGTCAATGCGAGCTGGGCAAGGAATGGTCACAAGCCCGCTTGCACGACTATTGGCCCAATGAGGGTCAAGTGCAGGGGACGGGTGCGCTTGGCTACATGGGCCAGCAGAACGCTTCGCGCGAGGTCGATCTGGCCGAAGCGCGGGCGCAAGTGGAACGCGTTGTCAGGGTCAGCGGCCTCGAAATGAATTTCGAGATGATCGTCGATCCCTCGACGCCGGCTGCGGCCGAGATCATCAACGGGCGCCGCGTGATCCTGTTCGATCCCCGTTTCATGGCGCAAGTGGCCGATCGCATCTGCCCGGATTGGGGCGCCATGAGCATTCTGGCGCATGAAGTGGGCCATCATCTGGCAGGCCACACGCTGCGCCAATCCGCCGAGCCCTGGCGGGATGAGCTAGAGGCGGACGAGTTTTCCGGCTTCGTCTTGGCCCGGTTGGGTGCCACGCTGGCGGAAACCACTTCGGCTGCCGCCCGCATCCTTCCCGAGCAGGCGACCCCGACCCACCCTGGCCGCAAGGATCGCATCGCCGCGATCGTCCACGGCTGGCAGAATGCCGAAGCCTTGGTGAGTGCCGAGTTGACCCAGGCCCGCCACAACCGCGGCCTCGCGCCGATGCGGCAGAGCCGCTTCGATCCGGATGGCGAGGGCGATGGTGCGTCCGATCTCTCGCTGGTCGCTCGCATCATCCTCTACGATGATACCAGCGACTACTACGTCACCAAGAGCGGACGGATCGATTCCTACGACGGAACGCGCCGCCCGGTGGGCCCGCAAGGCCCTGCCGGAGTCTGCGGACTATGCGTGGACATTCCAGACGGACGCGAGCCGTTTCGATGTCGATTACAACGGCCATGTCCTCATGCGTCTCCCTTCCGGGATCATGCATGAGGTTGGCGTCGTGGTGGCACTCCTCCCGCGCTCAGCGAGCGGAGAATAAGCAGTCTCAGCTGCCCATGGGTACCTTGACGCGCTTGTCGCGCATCACGGGACGGCGCGGCGGGGCGCCGATGTAGCGCTTTTTCACCGGCACATACTCGTAGGAAACCGTGCGCGTCTCGGTGCAGGCGCCTTGCCCTTGGGCAACGGCCTGCGGTGCGTTTGAGGGGACCATCACGTAGCCCAGCGGTGCGCCGGTCATCGGAGGAGCATAGCCGTAGGACGGATAACCGTAGGCATAGCCACCCGCGGGCGCCGTGTAGCCGTAGTAGCCGGGAGCTGGCTGCGGCGGTGCGTAAGTGCTGAAGAACTCGTCGCATTCGCGCTCGCGCTTCTTGTCGACCGACTTGCCGATAGCCCCGCCCGCAACGGCACCGACGGCAGCGCCCGCGACAGTCCCAATCGTGCGCTCGCCCGACGCGACGCGATTGCCGACAACACCGCCGACGAGGCCGCCGATGACGGCACCAGTCGTGCCGCTGTGGCGATTGGTGACGCCCTGGCACTTGTCGACCATTTCACGATAGCGCGGATCGGCGTCCTGCGCGGACTGAGGGGCGGGGACGTAACCCTGCGGGGGAGCGTAGCCTTGGGGGACCGGGACGTAGCCCTGCGGCGGCACATAACCCTGCGGCGGTGCATAGCCTTGCGGCGGGGCGACCGGCACGGAGTAGACCGGTACGCTGTATACCGGAGCGCCGTAGACCGGATATCCGCCCGGGAAAACGCCGGGATAGGTCGTTTGCCAGCTGCTCTGGACGGGCACCTGCGCCTGCTTCTCACGCGCGAGCGCTGGCACCGCGAGGTTGGAGGCCGCTGCGACCACCACGAGGGCACGGAAAAGTCTGGCCATTGTGTTCCCCTGTCAGCGTCAGCCGGACTCGGCCACTGCGCACGATGCGCCGGTTGGAGTCCGGGGTTAACACACTGTTTAGCATTCCGCAGCGCGCTGGGCCACGGGGTGCGGCGCCACTGTGCCGAAACGGGGCAGGGATGGGGCTTAGATACGGTCCGAGAGGACGCTGGCGAGTGCTTCGATCCCGGCAGCATCCTCGGCATCGAAGCGGGCCAGCAGCGGGCTGTCGAGATCGATCACCGCGATCACGGCGCCATCGCGCAGGACTGGCACGACCAGCTCAGACCGGCTGGCACCGTCGCAGGCGATGTGGCCCGGAAACGCATGGACATCGGGCACCAGCTGCGTCTCCCCGGTCGCTGCTGCGGCACCACAGACGCCTTGGCCGAGCGCGATGCGGATGCATGCAGGGCGTCCGGCAAAGGGTCCGAGCACGAGCTCGCCGCCGACCATGCGGTAGAAGCCTGACCAGTTGAGATCGGGCAGGAATTCCGCAAGGAGAGCAGCACAATTGGCCATGTTGGCCACGGCATCGGGCTCGTCATGCGTGATCGCGCGAACGGCATCGAGGAGATCGGCGTAGAGCGCAGGCTTGGACTGGCCGGGAGCGGGCGTGAAATCGTACATGCCGTGCCGCTTAGCAGGCCGGGCGCTTCACCGCGAGGGCCATTGCGGGATGGCGGCGCGGCTTCTAGACATGCGGGATGTTCACGCTCCGCAAGACCCTGACCGGGCTCATCCTCGTCCTCGTCGCCCTTGCCCTCGGCGCCTTCTGGTTGCTGCGCGGCGATTCGGCGCAGCTCACGCTCGACAAGACCACCGGGCCCAAGCCCGAACTCGCCGAAGCCGCGCCGCAGTGGTTCCCCACCATCGGCATCGCCAAGCCGGTTGGCTGGGCTGCGGGCGAGAAGCCGGTGGCGGCAGAGGGCCTCGTTGTGACGCGCTTTGCCGACAAGCTGGATCACCCGCGGACGCTGACCGTGCTGCCCAACGGCGATGTGCTCGCCGCCGAAACCAATGGCCCGCCGCAGCGTGGGCCGGGCGGGATCACCGGGCTCGTCATGGGCTACCTCTTCTCTGCCGCTGGCGCTGGCGAGGCTTCGCCCAACAAGCTCGTCGTGCTGCGTGACAGCAATGGTGACGGCGTGGCTGACCAGCGTTTCGTGATGAGCAATCCGGGGCTCAACTCGCCCTTCGGCATGGCCGTGCGCGAGGGTCGGCTCTATGTGGGCAACCACGATGCGGTCGTCTCATGGCCGTTTACGCCGGGCCAGACCACGCTTGAAGGCAAGCCCGAAAAGCTGATGGATCTGCCGGGTGGCGGCAACCACTGGGCGCGCAATTTGAAGCTGAGCCCGGATGGCAAGCTGCTCTATGTGACCGTCGGTTCGGCCTCGAATATCGGCGAGAACGGCCTCGACAAGGAGAAGGGCCGCGCGACGATCTACGAGTACGATTTCGAGCGGAAGAGCTCGCGCGCTTATGCCCAAGGCCTGCGCAATCCCAACGGACTCGATTTCAACCCGCGCAGCGGCGAGCTGTGGACCACGGTGAACGAGCGCGACATGCTCGGGTCAGACCTCGTGCCCGACTACCTGACCAACGTGCCGCTCGGCGCGCAGTATGGCTGGCCCTGGGTCTACTGGAAGAAGAACATCGATTGGCGCGTCACCGACCCGATGCCGAACGACATGTTCTCCTACGTGCGCAAGCCCGAGTACGGTCTTGGCTCGCATGTCGCGGCGCTCGGCCTCGCCTTTTCGCGCGGTGGCAACCTGATGGGCGAGCGCTTTGCCAGCGGGGCGTTCATCGCGCGGCATGGCTCGTGGAACCGCAAGCCGTTTTCGGGCTATGACGTGGTGTTCGTGGCCTTCGACAACAACGGCAATGCGCTGCCGAAGCCGCCGGTGCCGGTGCTGACCGGGTTCCTGGCCAAGGACAACACGACGCACGGACGCCCGACATGGGTCGCGTTTGCCAAGGACGGCGCGCTGCTGGTGAGCGACGATACTGGCGGGGTGATCTGGCGCGTGGTGGCGCCGGGTGCCAAGCCTGCGGCAGACATCCTACCGATTCGGGCAACGCCGATGCCACCTGCGCCGAAGCCGGGCACCAAGTTCATCGTCAAGCCGACGACGGATTCGGATCTCACCAAGTCGCAGAATTAGAGGCTGCGGCCCGCCCGACCTGCGAGTTCGTTGACGTATTGCCAGGCAACGCGGCCCGAGCGACCGCCGCGCTGCTTGGACCATGTCAGCGCATCGTCCTCGGCGAAGGTCAGGCCATAGTGCGCGGCATATCCGGTGATGATCGCGAGAAAATCATCCTGCGAACAGGCGTGGAAGCCGAGCGAAAGGCCGAAGCGGTCCGCAAGGGCGAGGCGGTCGTCGACGACATCGCGCGGATTGATCGGGTCGTCCTGCTCGGCCATGTGCCGCTCCACGATGGCGCGGCGGTTGGAGGTGACGGCGAGGCGGACGTTTGCCGGACGGGCCTCGACACCGCCTTCGAGCCACGAGCGCAGGCGGCGGGCGGACCCCGCATCGCCGGCATCGAAGCCGAGATCGTCGAGCAGGATCAGGAATCGGCGGTCAGCGGCGCGCAGTTCGCTGAGCAGCAGGGCGAGGCTTTCGTCCGGCGCCGCCTGAATCAGTGCGATCTGCCCGGGATGCACCTCCTGCGCCGCGCGGACGGCAGCGCGGATCAGCGCGGACTTGCCCATGCCGCGCGAACCCCACAGCAGCATGTCGTGCGATGCGGCGCCTGAGGCGAGGCGGAGGACGTTTTCCGCAACCGCCGCCTTCTGTGCATCGACACCCTTGATCAGCGCCAGCGCAGGCGCCTCGAGCGGGTCGACCGAACGTGCACCGGTGCCGGTCCAGACATAGGCCGGATGCGCCAGCCAATCCGTCGTTACCGGTGCGGGTGGTACAAGCCGCTCGAGCGCCGCTGCAATCCGTTCGAGCGGATCGCTCATCCGGTCAGCGCCTCGCTTTCGAGCTCGTAATAGAGTGCTGCACCGGCCATCGCTGCTGCACCCAGTCCGCGCGCTTCGGGAACGATGGTGCGGTTGAACACTTTGGTAACCGCCGTCTTCTCGACGTTGCCCGTGGCGCGAGCCTGCCGGGCCAACTGCCAGCCTGCGACTGCGACTGCACACATGGTCAGGAAGGGGACGCTGCCCGCCAGACGGTCGTCGAGGCTGGCGTCGCCGCTTGCCATCCACGTGCCGATGGCGGCGGCGTCCTTCGCCAGCGAGGCGACTTCGGGCACGTCCTGCATTTCCGCCGAGATATCGGCCATCAACGCCTGCAGCACGCCGCCCTGCTCCATGCCGAGCTTGCGAGTCACGAGGTCGGCGGCCTGGATGCCGTTGGTGCCTTCGTAGATCGGCGCGATGCGGGCGTCGCGGTAGTGCTGCGCCGCGCCGGTCTCCTCGACGAAGCCCATGCCGCCATGGATCTGGATGCCAAGGCTGGCGACTTCGCAGCCGACATCGGTGCCCCATGCCTTGAGCAGCGGCACGAGCAGTTCGGCGCGCTGCTGTGCAGCCTTGTCGCCCAGGAGGCCGCGGTCGACCTGGCCGGCGGTGTAGTAAAGCAGCGCGCGCGAGCCTTCCGTCAGCGCCCGCATCCGCAGGATCATGCGGCGCACGTCGGGGTGCTCGATGATCGCCACGGGGTTCTTGTCGGGCGAACCGGCGCGGGCCGACTGCACGCGGTCGCGCGCATACATCCGGGCCTGCTGCAGCGCGCGCTCGGCGATCTGGACGCCCTGGCTGCCGACGTTGATGCGCGCCGAGTTCATCATCGTGAACATGGCCTTGAGGCCTTCATTCTCATGGCCGACCAGTTCGCCGATGCACTCCCCGTTGTCGCCGTAGGACATGACGCAAGTGGGCGAGACGTTGATCCCCAGCTTGTGCTCGATCGACACGGCGCGCAGATCGTTGCGCTCTCCCAGCGAACCATCGGCATTGATATGGTACTTGGGCACGATGAACAGCGAAATGCCGCGCGAACCGGCAGGGGCGCCGGGCGTGCGGGCCAGCACGAGGTGGATCACGTTCTCGGCCAGCTCATGCTCGCCCCAGGTGATGTAGATCTTGGTCCCGGCGATGCGGTACTTGCCGGCATGCGGGCCCTCGGTGATCGGCAGCGCCGTGCTGCGCAGCGCGCCGACGTCGGACCCGGCCTGCGGTTCGGTGAGGTTCATCGTGCCCGACCACGCGCCAGAGATCAGCTTGGGCAGGTACATCGCCTTCTGCTCGTCGCTGCCATGGTGATCGAGCGCCTCGATGGCGCCAACGGTGAGCATCGGCAGCAGCGTGAAGCCCATGTTGGCCGCGCCCAGCGTTTCCAGCACGCAAGTCGCCAGCGTAAATGGCAGGCCCTGTCCGCCGAACTCGGCGGGGCCGGCAATCGACCCCCAGCCCTGCTCGACAAAGGCCGCGTAGGCTTCGGCATAGCCGGCGGGCGAGGAGACCACGCCATCCTTGCAATGCGCGCCCTCGGTATCGCCGATTCGGTTGAGCGGTGCCCATTCGCCCGCCGCAAACGCGCCGATGCCTTCGGCGATCGCTTCCACCACATCGGGCGTCGCCGCGCCGTAGCGTTCGTAGGTAGCCAGTTCGTCGATTCCGGCGCAGATGCGCATGGCAAGGACCTGGTCTTCGGTGGGGGCGGTAAAGCTCATGTGCTGTTTTCCTTGGCAGCCTCTCTCGAGGCCTATAGCGGCAAGCCATGACCACGCAATCGCCTCCAAACGTGCAAATCGCCGATGCCAAGGGCATTGCCGAGGCTGCGCGCGTGCTTGGCGGGGGCGGGACCGTCGCCATTCCGACCGAGACGGTCTACGGACTGGCTGCACGGGCGGACAATGATGCGGCCGTTGCGGCGATCTACCACGCCAAGGGGCGGCCCGATTTCAACCCGCTGATCGTCCATGTGCCGGATGTGGCGGCGGGCGAAGCGCTGGCCGAGTTCGATGCGCGGGCCAAGGCATTGGCGTTAGCGTTCTGGCCGGGGCCGCTGACCATGGTGCTGCCGCAGCGCAGAGATGCGCCGCTGGCAGCGGCGGTGACGGCAGGCCTGTCGACAGTGGCGCTGCGTGTGCCCGCGCATCCTGTCATGCGGGCTGTGCTGGCGGCAGCGGGGCTGCCATTGGCGGCACCATCGGCCAATCGGAGCGGCGGGGTAAGTCCGACGAGCGCGGCGCATGTCGCGGCTTCGCTGGGGGCACGGGTGGATCTTATCCTCGATGGCGGAGTGACCCAGCAGGGCCTCGAATCGACCATCGTCGCACTGCGTCCCGGTGGCGGCTGGCAAGTGCTGCGGCCCGGGCCGATCACCGAGGCGGCGCTGGCGGCTGTTCTGGGGGGCGAGGCTGCCGCCTTGGCGTCAGATGAAGCCCGGATCGAAGCGCCAGGGCAATTGGCCAGCCACTATGCGCCCGGCAAGCCGGTGCGGCTGGGAGCGCTTGCGGCTGAGGCCGACGAGTTTCTCATCGGCTTCGGCGCTGTGGCCGGGGCGGTGTCGCTTTCGGAAGCGGGCGACCTCGCCGAGGCGGCTGCGCGCCTCTACGCATGCCTCCACATCGCCGCCGAGGCAGCACAGCCGCGCATCGCGGTGGCACCTGTTCCGGACGAGGACATCGGCGTCGCGATCAACGACAGATTGCGGCGCGCGGCGGTCTAGCGCTCCGCCCGCAGTGCGTCGATCTGGCCGCTGATCCGGTTGGCGTCGGCGCAGGCTGCCGTTTCGCCGCGGTTGCAGGCCGCGAGGCTGCGGCTGTATTGCTTCTCGAGCTTCCTGATCTTCTCGTCGCGCTTGCGCATGGCGCGGCCGCGATTCTCGTCCGCTTCGGACTGGCTGGTGGTGGCCATGTCCACCGCCTTTGCGCCCACCCTGACCGGCGCGGTGACGATGCTGGCGGCGGTGCTGGCGATGCAGCCGGAAAGAGCGAGGGCTGCGAGCGGAGCCAGAACAAGCAAGGGACGCGTCAAACGGGGGGCCTTTCGGTCAGGACACCCCACGCCTACCCGATCCCCTGCAGTGGCGCCATGGCGTCAAGGTGTGCAGGTCAGCGTGCCCGATCCCATGGAATTGACCTTGCACTGCGCGCGGCCCTTCACCGTAACCGAGCCAGAGCCCATGATGTCGGCCTTGACCTGACCATCCGAAGCAAACCGCGCGTCGCCCGATCCGGCGATCTCGACCTTGGCTTCATCGGTGGTGAGCGCCGTCATGTCGGCCGAGCCGGAGCCGGCAATCGAGACCTTGAGCGCCTTGGTCTTGCCGCCAGCCTTGAGATCGCCCGATCCGATCACTTCGATCTTGAGGTCCTGAGCATCGATCGCCGGCACCTCGATATCGCCAGAACCGGCGATGCTGATCCCGACTGCGTCGCCGCTCAGCGTATCGGCGCGCATCGTGCCGGAGCCCGCCATCACCAGCCGCCGGGCAGCGGGTACGGTGACTTCGACCGTCGCGACATCATCGCCGCTACCGATCTTCCAGCCCTCGCGCCCGATGGCGAGCTTGCCGTCCTTGAGGACGAAGCGAATGCGGTCCTTGGCGTCCTGCTTGCCGCTGACATTGATGGCGAGCTTGTCGCCCTTGATCACGTGGACATTGTCTGGCCCGAGCAACGAGATTTCCTCGGGAGCCTTCTGAGAAAGATCGAGCTCTGCCAGCGGCACGCCCTTCATGCCGCCTACTTCCATCGTGGCGCCATCGCAGGCAGCGAGCGACAGCGCGGCGGCGGCCACGGCGATTCCGCCAAGCGTGCGGGCAATATCCTTGATCATGGGGCTCTCCTCGACCTGGTGTGTTAGCACAATAACGCACTGATACGGGGTACGCCAAGTCATCTGCCGAGCCACATTGGTTGTTTGCCGGATGGTATGGGCACGAAAAAAGGGCCGCCGGATTGCTCCAGCGGCCCCTTTTTCAAGCGCTTCCCCAAAAGCGCAGCCGGTCGAGGCTGGTGGCCTCAGGCCGTTTCGTAGTACTTCGGCGCGTGCTCGTTGAGGATCGCGAGGATCTTCTTGAGCGCGGCGGGCTCGTCCGTCTTTTCCATGGCGGCGAGTTCACGCGCGAGGCGCGAAGAAGCCGCTTCAAAGATCTGGCGTTCCGAGTAGCTCTGTTCCGGCTGATCATCGGCGCGGAACAGGTCGCGGGTCACTTCGGCGATCGAAACGAGATCGCCCGAATTGATCTTGGCTTCGTATTCCTGGGCGCGGCGCGACCACATCGTGCGCTTCACCTTGGGCTTGCCCTTGAGGGTATCAAGCGCTTCGCGCAGCGTCTTGTCCGAAGACAGTTTGCGCATGCCGATAGCTTCAACCTTGTTCACGGGCACGCGCAGGGTCATGCGTTCTTTTTCGAAGCGCAGCACATAGAGCTGCAGCTTCATGCCTGCAATTTCCTCGTTCTGCAGTTCCACCACACGGCCGACGCCGTGCTTGGGATAGACGACGTAATCCCCAACATCGAAGGCAAGTGCCTTGGTTGCCATTGCTTATCCTTTCGGCGCAGCAGGGACGAGAGCAAGGTGGGGCGAAATCGCCCCCGGACAGCATTCCGGGCCCTTTGGGGGAGAGGTCCGGCAAACGACCGTCTTTAACGCGGTCTACAAGAACTGCGATCCGTTTGCCGTTTGTCCTGCCTTAGCGTGTTGTCGGCTACCGGAAGGAACGTTCCGCCCGGTGCTTGCGGGCCTATATAGCACCGCTGTCACAAAAATGCCAGAGGCAAGGGCGCCGATACGCGCCAAAATGCAGCAGTTTCGGGGGGACGCCGGCCGGCGTCCCCTCAGAAAGCGATCAATCGCCTTCGCCGGGCTCAGCCGAGAAGTACTTTTCGAACTTGCCATCCTCGCCCTTGTGGTCGTCAGCGTCGGCAGGCGCGTCCTTCTTGGTGGTGATGTTGGGCCACTCCGCCGAGTACTTCGCGTTAAGCTCAAGCCACTGTTCGAGACCGCTTTCAGTATCGGGCAAGATCGCCTCAGCCGGGCATTCGGGCTCGCACACGCCGCAGTCGATGCATTCGCTGGGGTTGATCACCAGCATGTTGTCGCCCTCGTAGAAGCAATCCACCGGACAGACCTCGACGCAATCCATGAACTTGCAGCGAATGCAGGCTTCGGTAACGACATAGGTCATGGCAGTGGCAGTCCCTCAGCTTAAGGATGGGCAGGGTTGATTTCCTGACCTGCTAGAGGGGGTGTGCCTGCTGCGTCAAGCACCTCATAGCAACCCCTCGCTTCTTCGACAGGGCCGCGCCGCCCGGGAAGCTGGCCGACCGTGATCACCTTAACCCCGCTGCGCAGCGGCAAGACCAGCACATCGCCGCAGCGCACTGCAGTGCTGGCGCGTTCGATGCGCCGCCCGTTGAGACGGATATGGCCCTCTGCAACCCAGTCCTGCGCGAGGCTGCGCGATCCGGCAAAACGCAGGAACCACAGCAGCTTGTCGATGCGCAGGGAGCCTTCTCCGGTCATCAGCGGATAAGCTCTGCAAGCGCGGCAAAGGCGCCGGTGGGGGGCGGCAGCGGCGTCGGCGCGGTTCGGGGCGGAGCACTGCGCGGCGGGCGCCAGTCCCACAGCGGCGGCGCTGGCGGGCCATGCGCGGCTTCTGCCAACACGCGCGCCATATGCACACGAAAGCCTGCGGCACGCAGCAACGCGGCAAAGCCCGCCGTGGCAAGGCCCATGGAGCGCGCCAGCGCAGGGTCGAGTGCATAGCGCTTCGCGCTCGCGCCGATCCGGCAACGGTGCGCCGCCTGGAGCAGCTTCTCGGCCATGTCGACACGGATCGCCTGCCCGCCTGCACGGCGATACCCGGCGGGCGGTGTCTTCGTCGTCAGGACCGGCGGAAGAGACGCCGGCGGCGGCAACGGTGCATCGCCGCGCAGTGCGGCCAGCCGGCACCAGAGCATAAGCGGTTCGGCCTTGAGGACCGTTGGCACGAACAGATCGAGCGCCCCGATCCGCACGCCGAGGCGACGAAGCGCGTCGCGCTGGCGGCCATCGAGCCGGTCGAGGGCTGCATCCTCGCGCGCCAGTACGCCGCCTCCGGCCACGAGCTTGAGCAGCAGTGCCCGCAAGTCCGGGCCGGACTCTGCCGCACGCGCGGCCTCGGCCAGCCGCACGAGCGAACCAAGGCTGCCGGCAATGCGCCGGGAAAGCCAGCCATCGAGCGCGCTGACCAGTTGCGGGCGCTGGCGTGCGGAAAGCAGCCCGAGCGTCGCATCGAGTCGCAGACGCGGCTCCAGCACGGACTTGCCGGGCTCAAGACGGGCCACGACCAGCCCGTTCCAGGCCAGCGCCCCCGCATCGATGGCAAGGCCTGCATGCTCCCCCGCAGCCGCGATCAGTGCATCGGCGCGCGCGGACAGAAGGCCCGGCAAATGGCGCTCGGCAGCGGCCAGCAGCAGCTTGCGGTCTGCCGCACGGGCCAGCGGATCGACCACGAAGCGAAAGCCTTCGAGGTGGCCGATGGGCTCATCGTCAACGAGCACGGCACCGGCTTCGCTGACCCGCACCGGCAGCAGCGATGCATCCCCGCCCGCCTTGCGCATCAGCACCGTCGTCCGGCGATTGACGAAGCGTTCGGTGAGCCGGGCGTGGAGTGCATCGGAGAGGCGGGTCTCGACGGCGCGGGCGCGCGCGGCCATTTCCTCGCGTGCCAGCACCCAATCGGGCCGCTGCGTGATATAGGCCCAGCTGCGCACTGCTGCGATGCGGCCTTGCAAGGTATCGATATCGCCCGAGGGATTATCCTGCTGCGCGATGGCCTGCGCGACGTAATCCGCGCCGAGATAGCCATGACGCAGGTCCTGCCACAGGCGGGCGACGAAGCGGGAATGCGTTTCCGACCCTTGCTGGCGGAAATCCGGCAGCGAGCAGACCTGCCAGAAGCGCTGGACGGACGCCCGGCCGCGCACCGTGCCTGCCACTTCCGGCTCATCGGCTAGGCGCTTGAGGACGGCAAGGTCGATCGCCTGTGGAGCCGCCGAAAGCGCGGGCTGCGGCGGTGGGCTTTCGAGATCGGCGATCAGCGTTGCGAGATTGTCGAATCGAGGCTCGGCCTCGCGCCAGAACAGACGAGTCAGCGGCGGGAAGCGGTGCTCCTCGATTGCGTAGACTTCCTCGTCCTCGAATTCAGGATCGTGGCCACCCATCCCGGCCAGCGTGCCGAAGGTGCCGTCCTTGTGGTGACGCCCCGCGCGTCCGGCGATCTGTGCCATTTCGGCGGTCGTCAGGCGGCGGTGGCGGTGCCCGTCGTACTTGGAGAGGCCGGCGAAGGCGACGTGGCTGACGTCGAGATTGAGGCCCATGCCAATGGCGTCCGTGGCGACAAGGTAGTCCACCTCGCCAGCCTGATACATTGCCACTTGCGCATTGCGCGTCTGCGGGCTGAGCGCGCCCATCACGACAGCTGCACCGCCGCGAAAGCGCCGCAGCATTTCGGCCATCGCGTAGACTTGCTCGGCCGAGAACGCGACGATGGCGCTGCGCGGCGGAATGCGGCTCAACTTCTTCGCGCCGACGTGGCTCAAAGTGGAGAAGCGCGGGCGTGTGACGACTTCGACGCCGGGAACGAGCGCCTTGACCATCGGTTCGAGCGTGGCCGAGCCGAGCAGCATTGTCTCCTCGCGTCCGCGTGTGTGCAGCAGGCGATCAGTGAAGACGTGGCCGCGTTCCGGATCGGCTGCGAGCTGCGCTTCATCCAGCGCGACGAAGGCGAGATCGGGGCGGCTGGGCATTGCCTCGACCGTGCAGAGATGCCAGAGCGCGTTCGGCGGTTCGATGCGCTCTTCGCCGGTTATCAGCGCGACATTGGCCTCGCCCTTGATCTTGCAGACGCGGTCGTAGACCTCGCGCGCCAGCAGGCGCAGCGGGAAACCGATGGCGCCCGAGGAATGGGCGCAGAGGCGTTCGATGGCGAGGTGAGTCTTGCCCGTATTGGTCGGGCCAAGCACCGCCTTGACGGGCGGGCCGGAGCGGTCAGCGCGCGAAGGCTTGAAGCTGGCCATGCCCCGGAATGTGGCAAGGCCGCCTGCAGGGTGCAAGCGGCCTTTGGGGATTTATCCCCCTCTCGCCCGCGAGAGGGGGCGGTCTGGCTTAGCCGTCGTAGTCTGCGCCGAGCGAGGTGTTGCGCACCGGAGCCGCAGCCGTGATGCGGAGCGCTTCGGCCGACTGCGAGAGCGAGCCGATTTCGTCGACCTGATCGTCGTCGTCCGGCAGCACGCGCTGCATCGACTGGATCAGGTTTTCCTTGAGGACGGTCGGACGCACGGTCTCGTCCGCGATCTCGCGCAGCGCAACGACCGGGTTCTTGTCGCGGTCGCGATCAACGGTCAGCTCCGCGCCGCCCGAAATGGCGCGTGCGCGCTCGGCAGCGAGCAGCACGAGATCGAAGCGGTTGGGGATCTTGTCGACGCAATCTTCGACGGTAACGCGCGCCATGGGGCACTCCGTGGGAACTGGAATGAAGGGAAGACCGGCGAGCTAGGCGTGAGTGGCCAGAAAGTCAAGAAAATGCGGGCTTCGCGAATCACTCATCATCAAACCCATAGGCCATGTGATCGGGCGCCAGGTCGCTGAAGCGGGTGATGCGGGCCTCGAACTTCAGGCGGACCTTGCCGGTCGAACCATGGCGCTGCTTGGCGACGATCAGTTCGGCAAGGCCGAACACGCGCTCCATTTCGGCCTGCCAGGCAGCGTGGGCTTCCTGCACCTTGGCATCGTCGGAGCCCTGCGGCACCTTGGGCTCGCGTGAGGCGACATAGTAATCTTCACGGAACACGAACCAGACCATGTCCGCGTCCTGCTCGATGGAGCCCGATTCGCGCAAGTCTGAAAGCATCGGGCGCTTGTCGTCGCGCTGCTCGACCGCGCGGCTGAGCTGCGAGAGCGCGATGACGGGGACGCTGAGTTCCTTGGCGAGCGTCTTGAGGCCGCGGCTGATTTCCGAGATTTCGTTGACGCGGTTGTCGCTGGCGCGGCCGGAGCCTTGCAGCAGCTGCAAGTAGTCGACCACGATGAGGCCGATATCATGGCGGCGCTTCAGGCGGCGGGCGCGGGTGCGCAGTGAGCCGATGGTGAGCGCGGGCGTATCATCGATAAAGAGCGGCAATTCGGCGAGGCGCTGGCTGGCGAAGGAGAGCTGCTGGAAATCCTCGCGGCTGATGCGGCCCATGCGCAGCGCTTCGGAGCTGATCCCGGATTGTTCGGCAAGGATACGCGTGGCGAGCTGGTCCGCGCTCATTTCGAGGCTGAAGAAGGCGACTGCCGCGCCGACCGAATCCTTGACCGCAATCCCGTCCGCGAGATCGCGGCGGAGGCGGTCGGCGGCATTGAATGCGATATTGGTGACGAGCGACGTCTTGCCCATGCCGGGACGTCCGGCGAGGATGATGAGATCGCTGTCGTGCAGGCCGCCGATCTTCTCGTTGACGGACGTGAGCCCTGTGGTCTTGCCTGAGATATGGCCGCCGGAAAGCAGCGCCTTTTCGATCATTTCCAGCGACACGCGGGTCGCCGCGCCGAAGCTCTGCGCTTCGTTGCCGGTCTGCGCGCCTTCGGCCACCGCATAGAGTGCGGCTTCGGCGTGCTCGATCTGCTTCAGGGGCGCGACCGTCTCGCTCGTGTCCATCGCGCCGGTCACGAGGTTGCGCCCGACCGTGATCAGCTCGCGCAGGAGAGCCAGATCATAGATCTGTTCGGCGAGTTCCTTGGGCGCGAGGAGGCCCTGGCCGTCCGCCGTGATGCGCGCCAGATAGGCAGTGCCGCCGAGTTCCTTGAGGCCCTCGTCCGCTTCGAAATAGGGCTTGAGCGTGACCGGGGTGACCACCGCCTTGCGGTCGATCAGTGCCTGGATGCGTTCGTAGACCCTGCCGTGGACCGGCGCGTAGAAGTGCTCGGCACGCAGCGGCGTGGGCAGTTCTTCCAGAATCCGGTTGTCGATCAGCACGGCGCCGAGGAATGCGGCTTCGGCTTCCACGTTCGAGGGAAGCGTGGCGGCGCCAGACCCGTTGGATTCGGGTTCGCGCAGGGGGATCGGCTGGACGTTGGACATGGGGCCCTTGTGGAGGAGCCGGGGGCGGGCGGCAAGCTGCGCAGATGCCACACCGCCTGTGGATAGCGGGGAGGGATCACGAGGAAGCGCGGATTTCGCGCGCAAATGGCTTGCCGCCGCCGAATCCGTCTGCAAGACACTGGGCGTCATGGCCGACCCGCGCATTTCGCATATCGAGCTCGACGAAGCGACGATCGTGTGGCGCAATGCCGATATCGAGCAGGAACGCCGCATCGCGATCTTCGACCTGATCGAGGAGAACACCTTCCGCCCCGTGCGGTCGGCGGCGGCTGGCTATGAAGGCCCCTATCGCCTGCGGCTCTCGGTGGATGACGGGCGGCTGGCGCTGGCCATTTCGGCGGACGACGGCAGCCCGCTGGAAACCATCGTGCTGGGCCTCGGACGGTTCCGCCGACCGATCCGCGATTACTTCGCGATCTGCGATTCGTATTACCAGGCGATCCGCCGCGCGACCGCGCAGGAGATCGAGACAATCGACATGGCCCGCCGGGGCGTCCACAACGAAGCGGCGGACTTGCTGCTTGAGCGGCTGGACGGCAAGATCGAGACCGATTTTGCCACCGCACGGCGGCTCTTCACCCTGATCTGCGTTCTGCATATCAGGGGATGATCAGCCAACAAGGCAGCACAGCGTGACGAACTCCGCAAAACCAGCGCGTCGGCGCGTGTGGATCCTGCTCGCCGTTCTCCTGCTGGCAGGGCTGGCGGCGGCTGCGTGGTGGGAATCGCGGCGCTGGGAGCCGGACCGCGCGCGCTTTCCCGTTCAGGGCGCATGGCTAGATGCGCATGACGGTGCGGTCGAATGGCCTTCGCTTAAGGCGCATGGGGCCGATTTCGTCTACCTCACCGCCAGCGAAGGCGCGGGTCGGCGCGACGAAACGTTTACAGCGGGACTCGATGCCGCGCGCAAGGCAGGCCTGCAGGTCGGTGCCGTCCACGTCTACGATCTGTGCGCTCCGGCCGATGCGCAGGCAGGCAGTTTCGTGATCGTGGTGCCGCGTGACGATGCCTTGCTCCCGCCCGCCGTGGTGCTCGATCTCGATTCGCGTTCGTGCCCGCAGCCGCCGGGCGAAGCGGCGATGCAGAGCGAGCTGACGACGTTCCTCAACCAGATCGAGAAGCACACCGAGCGCCCGGCGATCCTGATGGTCTCACGCAGTTTCGAGAACCGCTACCATCTGGCAGCGCGGATCGACCGCAATCTGTGGGTCGCGGGGGATTACCTTGAGCCGAGCTATCTGGGCCGGCCCTGGGTCATGTGGACGGCGACGTCACGTCTGCGCGTGGCCGGCGTGGCTGGCCCGGTGCGCTGGGTGGCGGTGCACCAATGAGCGCGGCGATTCCCGATCTCGTCGCAGCGGCCAAGGAGGCTGCGCAGCGCGCCTATGCGCCCTATTCAGGTTTCCATGTCGGCGCGGTGCTGCTGTTCGATGATGGCGCCATGGTGCACGCGGCCAATGTCGAGAACGCCAGCTACGGGCTCTCGCTCTGCGCCGAAGCCAATGCCGTCGCCAGGGCCATGGCCGATGGGCGGCGCGGCGGGCTGGTCGCGGTGGCGATTGTGGGCGGCAAGCCTGACGCCGAAGGGCATCCCGTGCTGGGGCCGGACCCGGTGATGCCCTGCGGCCGCTGCCGGCAGATGTTGCATGAACTGGCAGCGCTTGGCGCCACGGATCCCGAGGTGATCGGAGTGGCGCAAGACGGACTTACCCGCCTCCCGCTGTCCGCCCTCTTGCCCCACGCGTTCGGACCGGCCAATCTGACCTGAACGACCTTCCATCCTTCCCAACAGACCGGAGCGCCGCATTGGCCATTCTTTCCGACAAATGGATCCGCACGCAGGCCATGGAAAACGGCATGATCGAGCCGTTCGTGGAGAGCCAGCGACGCGAGGGCTGCATTTCGTACGGTCTCTCCTCCTATGGCTATGACGCGCGGGTGGCCGACGAGTTCAAGATCTTCACCAACATCGATTCGTCGGTGGTTGATCCCAAGGACTTCGATTCCAACTCCTTCGTCGACCGCAAGACCGATGTCTGCGTCATCCCGCCCAATTCCTTCGCGCTGGCGCGCACGGTCGAGTATTTCCGTGTGCCGCGCGATGTGCTGGTCATCTGCCTCGGCAAGTCGACTTATGCGCGCTGCGGCATCATCGTGAACGTGACGCCGTTGGAGCCGGGCTGGGAAGGCCACGTGACGCTGGAGTTTTCCAACACGACGCCGCTGCCGGCAAAAATCTACGCCAACGAAGGGGCGTGCCAGTTTCTGTTCCTGCAAGGGAACGAACCATGCGAGGTCAGCTACGCCGACCGCGCGGGCAAATACATGGGCCAGCGCGGGGTGACCCTACCGAGGCTTTGAAAATAAACAATAAAGGGGAGAGAGATATGGCATCGAGCAAGGCCGAACGGCCGTTTGACATCATCGTCTATGGCGCGACCGGTTATACCGGGCGGCTGGTGGCGGAGTATCTGGCGCACCACTATGGCAAGGACGGAGTGGCCGGGGGGCCGCGCTGGGCCATGGCCGGGCGTAGCGCCGAAAAGTTGGCGGAAGTGCGCGACCTGATCGGCGCGCCTGCCGATACGCCGCTGGTCGTTGCTGATTCGGAAGATCCCGCCAGCCTTGCTGCAATGGCAGAGCAGACCCGTGTCGTGGTGACCACGGTTGGACCCTATCAACTATATGGCGAGCCGGTGCTGCGTGCCTGCGTTGCGGCGGGCACGGATTATGCGGACCTCTGCGGCGAGCCGGTGTGGATGCGCCAGATGGTCGATGCGCTGCACGAGCAGGCGAAGGCTACGGGTGCGCGCGTCGCATTTTCGTCGGGCTTCGATTCCATTCCCTTCGATCTCGGCGTCTACATGCTGCAGCAGGAAGCCAAGGCACGCTTCGGTGCTCCGGCTCCGCGCGTGAAGTGCCGTGTGCGGGCGATGGTCGGCGGATTCTCGGGCGGCACGGCGGCCAGCCTCGGCGCGACGCTCAAGGCCCTCGGTGCGAATCCCTCGCTGATCCCGATCATGCAGAGCCCGTTCGGCCTGACCCCCGGCTTTGAAGGGCCTGAACAGCCCGCGGGCGACAAGCCGTTCCTCGATGGTGCCACCGGCAGCTGGGCGGCACCGTTCATCATGGCGGTGATCAATACAAAGAACGTCCACCGCACGAATTTCCTGCGCGGCCACCCCTATGGCGCGGACTTCGTCTATGACGAGATGGTGCTGACTGGCCCCGGCGAGCAGGGGCAGGCGATTGCCGAGCACTTGGCGAAGACGCCGATGATCGGCGGTCCGAACGATCCCAAGCCCGGCGAAGGTCCGACTGCGGACGAGCGTCTGAACGGCCACTACGATGTGCTGTTCGTGGGCGAAATGCCGGATGGCCAGGAGATTCGCTATGGGGTCAAGGGTCGCTACGACCCGGGCTACGGATCGACCAGCCGGATGCTGGCGGAGACAGGGATCGCCCTGCTTTCATGCGAGGCGGACGGCGCGATTGCAACGCCGGGTGCCCTGCTGGGCGAAGCGCTGGTTGAACGCCTGCGCGCTCACGCCGAGATCAGCTTCGCGCCTGAGTAAGTTTTGGCAAGCCGCCTGCCGCGCCAGAGGGGGGTGCTCGGCAGGCGGCTCGCGCCGCTGACGGGGGCCTGTTCAGGCGGCCTCGGCGTAAGCCTCGGCTTCAGCGGCAATCAGGATATCGGCGAGCATCCAGTAGGCTTCGCCCCACGCGGCGAGCACTTCGTCAGTTGCCACATCCGCGCCGACAACATCGCGAATCGCTGGAAGCAGGGCTTCGGCGACGTAGGGGTAGTGCTCAGCCTTAACGCCGGTCTCGACATGGCGTTTGACCATGCGGGTAACGGCGGAACCTAGGTTCTCGAGGTGATCGATGTTCTTCGCATAAGCGAGGATCGCGTTCGCCAGACGGCGCGGCTGCTCGCCGCTGTCCTGCGCGGCGGCATCGAACATGTCTTTCATGGCCTCGTTCACGAACAAGCGCTTGTACATCGCGGTGGTGATGTCGACGCCGTGCTTCTCGATCACCGGAGCAGTGGCCTTGACGATGGTACGAGCATGTTCGGAAGCGGTGCGCATGGGGTCTCTCCAATCAGGTATTGAAAATACCGGTATTTAATCTGCTTGATTTAAGCAAGCGAAAAATGGATTCCTGCAAGCGCCATGCAGCTTACCCAGCACACCGACTTCGGCCTGCGCCTGCTGATCGTTCTCGCCCGCGAGGATGAGAATGGGGGCGGCTCGCTCAGCCTGCCCGCGTTCTCGGCGCAGCAAGGCCTGAGCTATCACCATGTCGCTAAAGTGGCGCAGGCGCTGGTCGCGGCCGGCTTTGCCGTCTCGCATCGCGGGCGCAGCGGCGGGATCGCGCTGGCGCGCCCGGCGGAACAGATCGCGGTGGGAGAAGTGGTGCGTACGCTGGAGAAGGGTATGCGCCTTGCCGATTGCGCCACATGCGCGCTGCGTAAGGATTGCGCGCTGAGCAGCGTGCTGGCTGAAGCGCTTGAGGCGTTCCTCGCTGTGCTGGATCGCTACACGCTGGCTGACGTTTCACGGCAGGGCATCGCGGCCTTCCCACCTTGGGCGGCGTTGCCGCAGGCGCCCACTTGTTCCGTCAGCGAGTTTTCCTGAGCGCCGCCACACAGGCCGCGCGATCGACATCACGCCCGTCGCCGCGCCGCGCGTCGATAAAGGTTGCAACCGGGCGGCTCCCCGCATCGGGCGGATAGAGATAGGCATCGAGCACGCAGGGTGTACCGCTCCACTGCAGCTTGCGCGCATCGCCTTCGCGCACATCAAGCCGTGGCGTGCCAAACTGGCGGGTCAGCGCTTCAGCATCGGCACCGATCACGCCTTCGAGCCCGGGCAGGACCTGAATATGCGGCCGGGGGCGCTGCGTCTGGATCGCGGCAGGCGGTGCCGGACGGACCGCCTTGGGCGCTGGCGGAGGGGGCGGCAGCGGACGTACAGCGTCAGAGCTGCCACCGCACGCGGCGAGCGCGAGCAACGCCGGAAGAACAAGCAGATGGCGTGCATTCATGACGTCGGTCAATTGCCGCTGGGCCGCGCCGTGTCAACGCATGGCGGCTCGCCGGGCTGCTCTTCGCAGCGCAGCATTGCACCGTCTCGCCGCGCCCGCTACGGCCCGAGCCTACGATTGAAGCCCTGCTGCCGACAACGTGGAGTAACCGGATGAGTCCCGTCGCCGCCCGTTTTGATGTGATCGCCATTGGCAATGCCATCGTTGATGTCATGGCCCCGGCAGCGGAGGAAGACATTGCCCGGCTCGGCCTTGCCAAGGGCGGCATGACGCTGGTCGATACGGCCCGCGCGCACGAACTCTATGAAGCAATGGGCCCCGCGCGCGAGATTTCTGGTGGCTCGGCGGCGAACACCTTGGCCGGCCTTGCAGCGCTCGGCGCACAGTGCGCGTTCATCGGTCAGGTTGCTGATGACCAGCTGGGCGAAGTTTTCGCGCACGATATTCGCGCGAGCGGGATCGACTTTGCCACGCCTGCGCGGGGCGACGACCCGGCGACGGCCCGTTGCCTTATCTTCGTGACGCCGGACGGCCAGCGCACGATGAACACCTATCTTGGTGCTTCGCAATTCCTCCCAGCCTCGGCGCTGGATGAAAGCGTTATCGCCGATTCGTCGGTGCTCTACCTCGAAGGCTATTTGTGGGATCCGGAAGAGCCCCGGCAGGCGATGCGCCGGGCTATCGCGGCTGCGCGTGAGGCTGGTCGGCAGGTGGCGTTCACCTTGTCCGATGGCTTCGTCATCGCCCGCCACGGCGATGACTTCCGCGCGTTGATTGCAGCGGGCGAAATCGACATCCTCTTCGCCAACGAACACGAGCTCGCGGCGCTGACCGGCGAGGAGGATTTCCACGCCGGGATCGCGCAGCTGGCGCCCAAGGTGCCGGTGCTGGTCGTCACGCGCAGCGAGAACGGCGCACATGCCGTCGCGCATGGCGAGCATGTCTCGGTTCCCGCCGAACCGGTGGACAAGGTGGTCGACACGACCGGTGCGGGCGACCTCTTCGCCGCCGGGTTCCTGTTCGGCCACGTGCACGGCAAGAGCCTTGCCGAATGCCTCAAACTCGGCACGATCTGCGCAGCCGAAGTCATCTCGCACTATGGCGCGAGGCCCGAGGCCGATCTTGCCGCGCTGGTAGCTGAGCGCCTTTAAGCCGACTGGCGCGCCAGTTCGCGCCAGCCGATATCGCCGCGCCAGAAGCCGTCGTCGAAGCGGATCTCCGCCAGTGCGGCATAGGCGCGGTCGCGCGCCTGCTTGAGGCTGGGCCCGGTGGCCGTGACATTGAGCACGCGGCCGCCCTTGGCGACGAGCGCGCCCTCCGCCGTCGCAGCCGTGCCTGCGTGAAAAACCTTGGCGCCCTGCGCTTCGGCAGCGGGGAGGTTGGCGATCAGGCCACCGCTGGCAGGCGTGCCGGGATAGCCCTTGGCCGCCATGACGACGGTGATTGCGCTTTCGGCGCGGAGCGACGGCGCGGCAGCCCCGGCCAGTTCACTGCGCGCGCAGGCAGCGAGCAGGTCGACCAGATCGCTTTCCAGCCGCATCATCAGCACCTGGCATTCGGGATCGCCAAAGCGGCAGTTGTATTCGATCAGCTTCGGGCCCTCGGCTGTGAGCATCAGTCCGGCAAACAGCACGCCCGAATAGGGAATCCCGGCCTCCGCCATGGCCTTCACGGTGGGCGCGATGATCTCGGCCATGGCGCGCGCTTCAAGCTCGGCGGTCAGCACCGGCGCGGGGCTGTAGGCCCCCATGCCGCCCGTGTTGGGCCCGGTATCGCCCTCGCCCACCCGCTTGTGATCCTGCGCCGATCCAAATGCGACGATGGCACTGCCGTCGGTGATCGCGAACAGGCTCACTTCCTCGCCTTCGAGGAATTCCTCGATCACGACTTCGGCCCCCGCGCCACCGAATGCGCCGCCAAACATGTCGTCTACCGTGGCGGCGGCTTCTTCGGCGGTCTGGGGGATGACCACGCCCTTGCCTGCCGCGAGGCCATCCGCCTTGATCACCACCGGGAGCGAAAACCCGGCGAGTGCGGCATGGGCTTCGGAAGCGCTTCTGGCGCGGACATAGCCGGCCGTCGGGATGCCCGCGCGCGTGCACATGTCCTTGGTAAAGCCCTTGGAGCCTTCGAGCTGCGCGGCCGCCTTGCCCGGCCCGAATACGGCGATCCCGGCCGCGCGCAGCGAATCGGCAAGGCCATCGACGAGCGGCGCCTCAGGGCCGACCACGACGAGACCGATGTCCTGCGCCTTGCAGAAAGCTGCCACTGCGGTGTGATCGGTAAGCACGAGCGCGACGCAGCCGCCCTTTCCGTGCGAGGCAATCACGTCGGCGATGCCGGGGTTCCCCGGCGAAGCCCACAGCGCGGTGCAACGCGGCGATTGCGCCAGCTTCCACGCCAGCGCATGTTCGCGTCCGCCCGCGCCGAGCAACAGGATGTTCATGCCAGAAATGCCGCCTTACCGTGATGAAGAGAATGCCGGGCTGTTAGCCGCCCAGACCGCGGGCGACAACGCCCCGGCGCTTTCGATCAGCGAGATTTCCCAGTTGCTCAAGCGCACGGTGGAAGACCGCTTCGGATTCGTGCGCGTGCGCGGCGAGCTATCTGGCGTGAAGCGGGCTGCTTCGGGCCACCTCTATCTCAGCCTCAAGGATGAGAACGCGCGGCTCGACGGTGTGATGTGGCGCGGCGGCGCGCAGCGTCTGGGGTTCGTACCGGAAGACGGCGTGGAGGTCATCGCGACTGGCAAGCTGACGACCTATCCGGGCCGCTCCAACTACCAGATCGTGATCGAGCGGATGGAGATCGCCGGCGAAGGCGCGCTTCTCGCCCTGCTTGCGAAGACCAAGGCGCGGCTTGAGGCGGAAGGCCTGTTTGCTCCCCAGCGCAAGCGGCCCCTGCCCTACCTGCCGCGCGTGATCGGTGTCGTGACCTCGCCCACTGGTGCCGTCATTCGCGATATCCTCCACCGCTTGCGGGATCGGTTTCCTACTCATGTCGTGGTCTGGCCAGTGCTCGTGCAGGGCCCCGGCGCAGCGGCGCAGATCGCGGCGGCGGTGCGCGGGTTCTCGGCGCTGGAGCCTGGCGGGCCCGTACCCCGGCCTGACCTGATGATCGTGGCGCGCGGTGGTGGTTCGATCGAGGACTTGTGGTGCTTCAACGATGAGGATGTAGTCCGCGCCATCGCCGCCTCGACCATCCCGACGATCAGCGCCGTGGGGCACGAGACCGACACCACGCTGGCGGACTTCGCGGCAGACGTGCGCGCGCCGACCCCCACGGCCGCCGCCGAAATGGCTGTGCCGGTGCGCGGCGAGCTCCTGGCCAGCCTGTCCGATTTGCAGGCGCGCAAGAGCCGCGCGGCGGTGCGGCTGCTGAACCTTTCGCGCGAGCGGCTGGAGCAGCGCGCCCGGCGTTTGCCCGCGCCGCAGGCCTTGCTTGAAGGACAGGCGCAGCGGCTCGATGACCTTGGTGACCGGCTGCGACGGGCACTGGTCCACCGCACCGGCCTCGCCGCAACATTGCTGGCGCAGCGCGCTGCAGGGCTCAGGCCTGCCGTGCTGACGTCAAGGCTGCAGCAAGGGCACGCGGCGCTGGTCGCGCAGCGCTTGCGCCCGGCAGTCGTGCTTCAGCGAATCGACGCGGCACGTGCACAGGTAGGCGCGCTTGACCGGCTCCGCCGCTCGCTCGATCCCGAAGCGCCGCTCGCGCGCGGCTATGTGCTGGTCAAGGCGGCCGACGGTTCGCTGGTCCGTTCGCGCGATGCAGCGGCGGCGCAAGCCTTGCTGCACCTCAAATTTGCCGATGGCGTGCTCGATGTGGTGCCCGGCACCATCCCCCAGCCCGCCGCGCTATCACCCCGCCCTGCGCCGAAGCCGCGCACCGCTGCGCCCGGTGATGCGCAGCCCAAATTGCTTTGAGCGGCGCAAGCGACTAGACTGCGCTCATGCTGATGAACTCTGCCAACCGCCTCGCGCGCCTGCACTACTTGCCCAGCCACTTCCGCCAGCTCAGCGCGGGCGATCATGTGCTTTGCGCGGTCAGCGGTGCGCGGATCGGGCTCGACATGCTGCGCTACTGGAGCGTGGAGAAGCAGGAAGCCTACGCCAGCGCCGAGATCGCGACGCGCCGGCTGCTCGGCCAAGATTGATCTGGCGGGGATGATCCGGGGCGGCATGTCGCCCACCGGCGCTGCCTTGCGCGGCGCGCTTTGCGCCATTGCGGTGCTGGGTTGCTGCGGCGCTAGCCAGGGTCCTGCACCTGCGGCTGCACCGCCGTCCCCTTCACCAGTTGCGCAGATTCGTCAGCCTCCCGCTCCGGCTGAGCCGGTCATGACTGCTGTCGGCGGCCTGCAGTATCGGGGCAAGCTGACCCAAGGCGGCTGGCTTCGCGGCACCGCTCCCGCCGGCACGCGCAGCGTCACGCTGGGCGGAACACCGCTTCCGCTGGCTGCTGACGGCACGTTTTTCGCCGCGTTTGATCGGGATGCACCGGCCCATCTCACTCTTGCGGTCACGGCAGCGGACGGGTTTTCCCTCTCGACCGAGCTTGCCGTTGCCCCGCGCAGCTGGCGAATCGAATCAGTGAACGTGGCGAAGCGGCCCGGCGCCCTGCCCGATGCCGAATTCAAGGCGCGCCGCGCGGCTGAACTGAGCCGGATCGGTGCTGCCCGGGCCAAGGGGAGCGATGCCACCGGTTGGCGCCAGACGATGGCCTGGCCGACCGCCGGGCGCGTTTCGGGCGAGTTCGGCGCGCAGCGAATCTACCGCGGGGAGCCCGGCGCCTACCACGGCGGCATCGACCTTGCGGCTCCGCAAGGCGCACCGATTCTGGCACCCGCAGACGGCACCGTGACGCTTGCCGCCAGCGATGCGCCCTTCACTCTCGAGGGGCACCTGTTGATCCTCGATCACGGCATGAGCCTTACGTCTGCGTTTCTGCATTGCTCAGATCTGGTGGTGCATGAGGGTGACACGGTGAAACAGGGGCAGCTGCTTGGACATGTCGGCATGTCAGGCCGCGCGACCGGGCCGCATCTGCACTGGGCATTGACGTGGATGGGGCGGCGGCTCGATCCGCGCTTGTTTGCCGAGCCATCTCGCTGAAATCGCAGGCCTGCGCACATTTCTTTCCTGAAAATCAGGAGCAGGAACAAAAAATTACCCCGGCACCGATCCGGATGTAATTTATTACTTGTATCAGTGGTGTTACGTGAGCGTACGCGCGTTGCCATGCGCTTACAGTGTGTTGCAACTGCGCCACATGGCAGCGACGTTTTGCAGATTGATTGCAGAACATCCTTCCAAGAACCGGGGGAAATCTCCCAGTAAGCCCCACCGTTCCTCAATGATCGAATGCCATCTGTCGGGCCCGGCGTAGACCGGGGGAGAGGCATGTTCGATCGAGGAACTTCTTCTGGTGGCCTTGGGGACCCTCTTTCGGGGTTGGGGCCACCCATTGAAGGGACTGGACACGTGAAGACCAACAACAACGCCGCCTTGAAGGCGGGTGCCGCGCCGTTCGCACTCGCGCTTGCGCTCGCAACCGCGCCTGCCTTCGCGCAGGAAGCCGCTCCGCAGGCCGATGCCGCCACGGAGACTGTCGAGCCCACCGCGATCGTCGTGACCGGCAGCCTTATCCGCAACCCGAACCTCGTTCAGGCCACCCCGGTCAACGTGACCACGGCCGACCAGATCGCCCTCAAGCAGTCGAACACCGCGGAAGAAGTTCTGCGTCAGGTGCCCGGTATCGTTCCGAACATCGGTTCGGCGGTGAACAACGGCGCGACCGGCTCGAGCTACGTCGACCTTCGCGGCCTCGGTTCGAACCGCAACATCGTTCTGCTTGACGGCCAGCGCATCGTCCCGGCCGACCTTCAGGGCCGCGTCGACCTTAACAACATCCCGCTGGCGCTCGTCAGCCGCGTTGACGCCCTCACCGGCGCCGCCGTGACCACCTACGGTGCGGACGCCATCACCGGCGTCGTGAACTTCGTCACGAAGAAGGACTTCGCCGGCGTCGATATCGCCGTGTCGAACCAGATCACCGAACAGGGTGACGGCAACTACTTCCGCGGCGACGTGACCACTGGCGTCAACTTCGACGACGGCCGCGGCAACGCCGTGCTGAGCCTTGGCTACCAGAAGTCGAACCCGGTCTATCAGGGCGCGCGCGACTTCTCGAACGTCCAGCTCGACAGCTTCTCGGGCACCGCAGGTGGTTCGGGTACCACGGCTCCGTCGCGCTTCTCGATCAATGGCGCGAACCGCCAGATCGTCCCCGAAACCGGCTTCCTGAAGACCACGGGCAGCTTCAATGCCTTCAACTTCAACCCGTACAACATCTTCCAGACGCCGTTCCAGCGCTTCAACATCTTCGCTCAGGCGAACTATCAGCTGTCGGACGCTGTTGAAGTCTACACGCGCGGTCTGTTCTCGAAGAACACCGTCAAGACGATCATCGCTCCCTCGGGCCTCTTCGCCGAGAGCATGACCATCCCCTTCAGCAACCCCTACCTGCCTGCCGGTGCCGCCGGCCAGTTCTGCGCCGCCAACGGCCTGACCGATGCGCAGTGCGTTGCTGCCCGCGCCGCCACCGATCCGACGGATCCGAACTACCGCACCTTCAAGACGGTCGTACGTCGTCGTTTCGTCGAAACCGGCACCCGCAACTCGCAGTACACCACCAACATCTTCGACTACTCGCTCGGCTTCCGTGGCGCGCTGACGAAGACGGTGAACTGGGACGTTCGCGCCAGCTACGGCGAGAGCGACCGCCTGCAGACGATCACCGGCTACGTGCTCAAGTCGCGCGTGCAGGATGCTCTGCTCGCGACGAACAAGACCTCGTGCCTCAGCGGCAACGACGGCTGCGTTCCGATCAACCTCTTCGGCGCCGCCGGCTCGATCACTCCGGATCAGGCAGCCTACACGCTGTCGCCCTCGACTTCGGCCAACAACACCTCGCTGCTGCAGGTTCGCGGTCTGCTTTCGGGTGACTTCGGCTTCACCGTTCCTTCGGCCAGCGAGCCGATCGGCTTCGCGGCCGGTGCCGAATACCGCAAGTACCACGCGGCTCAGGTCTCCGACACCCTGTCGAAGACCCCGGGTGAACTCGGCGGTGCTGGCGGTGCTGCTCCGGACATCGACGGCGCCTACAGCGTTTGGGAAGGCTACGGCGAAATCGTCGCTCCGCTGATCTCCGACAAGGCGTTCTTCAAGAGCCTCACCGTCGAAGGCGGCGTGCGCTACTCGAAGTACAACGTGCAGGGCGGCTCGAAGAACGAAGCCTGGACCTACAAGTTCGGCGGCAGCTGGGAACCGGTTGAGCAACTCAAGTTTCGCGGCAACTACTCGCGCGCTGTTCGTGCACCGAACATCGCCGAACTGTTCACGCCGAACACCGTTGGCCTGACCAACCTGGCCGCAGATCCCTGCGCCGGCGCGGCTCCGCTCACCAACGCCAACCTCAAGGCGATCTGTCTTGCGCAGGGTGCTCCGGCCAACTCGATCGGCCAGATCCTCAACCCGACCGCAGCGCAGGCCAACATCACCTCGGGCGGCAACATCAACCTGAAGCCGGAAAAGGCAACGACCTACACGGTCGGCGCCGTGATCCAGAGCCTGCCGTTCCTGCCGGGCTTCTCGGCTTCTGTGGACTACTACAACATCAAGGTCACCGATCAGATCGGTACGCCGCTGCCGGGCGACCTTATCGACGCATGCTTCGGCAACATCTCCGCGGCCAGCGCCACCAACACCGCTTGCACCATCATTCGCCGCGATCCGGCGACCGGCGGTCTCGACGGCAGCCCGGCGACGACCAAGGGCCTGTTCGGTGGTCTCACCAACCAGGGCAAGCTGTTCACCGACGGTATTGACGTGATCCTGAACTACACCCGCCCGATCGGCTCGGTGAAGTGGACGCTGAACGCAGTTGCCAACGTGACCTTCCACTCGAAGTTCAAGGCGACCGCCACCAGCATCGACCGTGAATGCGTCGGCCTCTACTCGGTGAACTGCTCGTTCACCGGCTCGATCCAGCCGCGTCACACCTGGTCGGTTCAGAACACCTTCAGCCTGAAGGGCGGCATGGACCTCTCGCTGCTGTGGCGTCACCAGTCGAGCGCCCGGTTCGAGGACGGCAACGCGTTCGTCGGCACCATCCCCGATGGCAGCGGTGCTCTCAGCGGTCAGAAGGTCGACTTCAACAAGATCGATGCCTTCGACTACCTCGACGTGACGACGCGCTTCAACATCGAGCAGTTCACCTTCACCTTCACGGTGCAGAACCTGTTCAACACGAAGCCGCCGATCGTCGGCAACACGATCGGTTCGACCTCGTACAACAGCGGCAACACCTACCCGTCGTCGTACGACGCGCTGGGTCGCCGTTTCGCGGTTGGCGCTCGCGTCAAGTTCTGATCCTTTCCGGATTGAACGCCAAACAGGGGGCGGGCAGCAATGCCCGCCCCTTTTTTGTGCGCGCAACGTCCGGGTGCAGGCTCGGCAGGAGTTGACCTAGGACCGGGTGCAGCCGATGGCAGCACGATGTCGGTCGATCTGGAAACCGCCGCGCGGGCTGCTGCGGCTGCGCTGGGCGCGGGCCGCGGAACGGCGGCGGATTGCACCACGCTGGGGTGGTACCGCGCCGTGTCAGGTGATCAGGCCGGAGCTGCTGCCCTGTTCGAACGCGCGCTCCAGATGAACCCGTGCGAAGTCGAGGCGATGCTGGGTCTGGCCGGAATTCACCGTTCCGCAGGGCGCCTCCGCGACGCGGCGCTGCAATGCGATGCGGCTTTGGCCGTGGCTCCGAGCTATGCCGAAGCCTGGCTCGAGCGCGCCTACGTCATGGTCGCTGGCGGCGTGATGGAAGAGGCAAGGCGCTGCTATGGCGAAGCGCTGGCCCACGCGCCGCCGGACGCCGCGATCAGGGCGTCCGCCCATGCCGGCCTTGGCGCGATCGCCGCCCGCGATGGTGAAGCAGAAGTCGGGCGGCACCACGCCCGCGCCGCGCTGGCAAGTGATCCGGGAAATGCCGGTGCGCTGGCGGCGCTCGCGACCATCGAGCTCGAAGCCGGAGAGCCGCAGGCCGCGCGCGATCTGGTGGAGCCCGCCGTCGCACGCATGGCGGCGCCTTCGCCGGAGCGGATGGAATTGCTCCATACGCTGGGCGATGCCTGCAACCGCCTGCGCGATCCGGCAGCAGCCTTTGCCGCCTATGCGCATGCCAAGCAGGATTTCGCCGCGATTCACGCCGCGACGTTCGCTGGCCGCCCGCCGCACCGGGACTTCATCGAAGGCATTGCCGACGGGCTTGCAGCGATTGACGTATCCGGCTGGCCGGGCACCACGCCGCCCGCCGCAGCGCCGCACATCTTTGTGCTCGGCTATCCGCGCAGTGGCAATACCCTGCTGGAGAACGTGCTTGCATCGCTCCCCGGTACGGCCGCGATTGAGGAAATGCCCACGCTGCGCGAGGCCGATATGGCGTTTCTTGCGCAGCCCGATGGCCTTTCGCGCTTTGCCAGCGTCGATGACGCAGCGCTGGCGCCCTATCGGACAGCCTACTGGCAGCGAGCGGGGCAAGCGCTCGGGCGCGATCCGGCAGGTCTTTCGCTCGTCGATATGGATCCGCTCAAGTCGATCCGTCTGCCCTTGATCGCACGGCTGTTTCCCGCAGCGCGGGTCCTGCTCGTCCGCCGCGATCCGCGCGACGTGGTGTGGAGCTGCTTTCGCACCAGCTTTGCGCTGAGCAACGCGGCGATGGATTTCACCACTCTCGAAGGCGCCGCGCGGCACTATGACGCCTTGATGCGGCTTACCGAACTGGCGCTCGCCAAGCTGCCGATGGCCGTTCTCGAAGTGCCCTATCACCGCATGGTGCAGGATTTCGACGCAATGACGCGGGAGATCTGCGATTTCGCCGGGCTCGAATGGACCGAAGAGCTCCGCCGCTTCGACCGCACGGCGCGCCAGCGCGGTGTCTCGACGGCCAGCGCGCGGCAGGTGCGGCGCGGCCTGTTCGACGGGACGCGGCAGTGGGAGCCCTATGCAGCGTATCTCGAGCCGGTCCTGCCGATCTTGCAGCCGTGGATCGAGAAGCTGGGCTACGCGTCCTGAACCAGCGGATTTGGCGCATCCATCGCGATGCCGGCTTGCTGCGCCACTTTGACTGCCCAGCCGACCACCATGTCGATCTCGTCCGCATGAGCACGCCGCGCGGCAGCGTATTCGTCGCGGCGTTGATCGGGCGTGAAGGCCGCGCCGGATTTGGAATGCCGCGTAAATGCGGGCCCTGCTGCAATCCGCTCGACCGTCGCCGGAGCGAGTGCAAGGCCATAGTGTGCGGCGGCGGCGGCGATCACGCGCACCGGATCGCCGGTGAGCTGCTCTGACGTCAGAGTGCGCAGCCGCGCCGGACCGACCCGGCCGGACAGCAGCGCGAACAGCCGGTGTTGCGCCAGCCAGCCGGTGGCTGCCACCTGCAGATCGCTCTGCCGAAAGGCGTCCTCCGGCGTGATTCCCAGCGGCGCCACGATGCCTGCCCGAAGGTACCCCTCCAGCAGTTCGCGTACCCAGAGGCGGCAGGGCAGCCCCTTGCGCACCACCGAGACGAGGAAGGTCTCAAGCGGGGCGTAGAGAAACAGCGCGCGAGCGTCCGGGGCGAGGGCGAGCAGCAGTTCGGCGAGGGGATTGAGCAGGTTGGAGGGTTTGACCACAACGCCCTCACCCGCTGCGAATGGCCGGGCGAGCAGCCGCAGCGCGAGGTCCGCCACGCGGGCGACGGCAGCCGGGGGGGCACCGCGATTGCGCATGCCGACCACGTCGTTCAGGATCACCGGCTCGGACAGGCCCATGGCCACTCCGGACTCAGTCAGGGCCCGCGCCAGCAAGGTCGAGCCGCAGAAGGCGGAGTGGAACAGCAGGCCCAACGGTTGCTTGCCGAACCGCGCAAGAAGCTGGGTGGCAGGCACGTCGACCTGCGGCGGCATGGCCCCGAAATGCGCCGTGAAGCCGTCGTCGGTCAGGAACGCCATCGCGCCATGAGCTGCGCGCGGGACATGCGCAAAGCGGACCGCATCGGTTCCTTCCACCAGCCGGTGTGCCAGCCATTCAGCATCGTCAGGATTGAACGGAGCGGAAGCCATGCGCCAAGCCTTAGGGCGACCATTCCGCCAGTGCAACGCCGCTTGCCGAACGCGCGCGGCGCTGTAGACACATTCGGCAATGAGCTCGCAACCTATCGATCGGGCACGCGCCCAGGCTGCCAATTCCCGCGCCATGGCTGCGCTGCGGGCGGGAGACGCGCCGGCCGCGATTCTGGCTGCGCGGGAAGCCGCCGATGCCGATCCGGGCGCGCTTTCGCTGTGGATCAATCTCGCGCTGGCCTGCCGCATGGGCGGCGATACGCCGGGTGAGCGCGTGGCGCTGGAACGGGCGCTCGACCTGGACCGGCTCGACTTTACCGCCCAGCTGCGCATGGCCCAGCTTCTCCAGCGCGAGGGGGAAGAGACCAAGGCGCTGATCGCGTGGGACGGGGTGCAGCAGCTTTCCCAGCATTACCCTGGGCTTCCCGATGCGGTGCGCGCCGAACTGGCGGCTGGTGAGGCCTATTGTGCTCGTCTGCGCGCGCGCATTTCGGAAGCGACCAAGGCCGCGCTGTCGCTTGGGGCGGATGCGCGCGATGAGACAGAACGCCGCCGGATCGATGCCTTTGCCAGCACCGCGCTCGGCCAGCGCCGCATCTATGCCAACGAGTGCGCGGGCCTGCATTACCCGTTCCTGCCGGCCGATGAATTCTTCGACCGCCGCCATTTCCCCTGGTTCGAAACGCTGGAAGCCGAAGCAGGCGCGATCCGTGCCGAGCTTGATGCGCTGCTGGCGGCGCCGGGCGAGGCGATCCGCCCTTACGTCCGCATGGAGCCGGGCAGCCCCCAGAACAAGTGGTCCGCGCTCGACGGTTCGCTCGATTGGTCCGCCTGCTTTCTGTGGGAATATGGTGTCCGCAACGAGGCGGTGATCGAGCGCTGCCCGCATACGGCGCGGGTGCTCGAAGGCCTGCCGCTCGCGCGGATTCCCGGGCGTGCGCCCAATGCCTTTTTCTCGATGCTGCGCCCGCGCAGCCGGATCCCTGCGCACACCGGGGTTACCAATACGCGCGCGATCATCCACCTTGCACTCGATGTGCCGCCGGGATGCGGTTTCCGGGTCGGCGGCGAAACGCGCGAATGGGTCGAAGGCAAGGCCTTCGCCTTCGATGATACGATCGAGCATGAAGCGTGGAACGATAGCGACGCGCGGCGCGCAGTCCTCATCATCGATGCCTGGAACCCGCACCTCTCCGAACGCGAGTGTGCTGCGATTACCGCATACTTTGCGGCGAATGATGCTGCGCTAGGTTAGCTCGTTGCCTTGCCCCCGATGCGAGGGCAGGCTAAACTTTAGTTTCTGCGAATTAAGGGGACCACTTCGCATGCCTGCGTCATTCCTGTTTGTCCTTGCTGCTGCCGCTGCAGGGACCACGGCGGTTCAAACCGCAGAACTTCCGGTGCTCGACAAGGATCCGACCGCGATGTCGCAATCCGAAATCCGCGCCTTCAACAAGGGCCGTTCGATCAACGATCCCGATTTCATCAGGTGCCGCAAGGCCGAGGAAACCGGTTCGCTCGTGCACAGGACGTTCACCTGCCACACCATGTCGCAGTGGGCGGCGATGGAGCGGCAAGGCAACCAGACCGCGCGCGATGCCTATGAGGCAATGACCAGCAAGTCGATCAACCAAGGCAACTGAGCGACTGCGCGCTATTGGGCAAGGCGGACGACGCGCACATAGGCGCCCTTGTCGATGGAGGCGAGGTAGCTGCCAAGCGCCCCACGCTTGATGCGGATGGACAGGCCGGGCCGACCAAAGGCATTGCCGCCGTCCGTCTGCTTCCAGCGCGCGCCGTCTGCCAATGTGAAGATGGCAAGGCCGTCTGCGGTGTCGCGCACCGCCGAGATTGTGCTTTCGATCTCCTTGACCTCGTCGCCATCCTTCTCCGTTCCGCCAAACAGCTTGAGCTTGGGCAGGGTGAAGCCGAACAGGCCCTTCTTGGTCTCGCGGATCGTGGCGCGGTCGGCGACGACGATGTCTTCCTTGTCTCGCGCGGTCGCGAGCGCCGCGACGCTCCTGTCGTAGCAGGCGAGGCGTTCGCTGTCTGATGTCAGCGCCCGGCAATTGACGACCGCTTCGAACACCGGCGGCAGTTCCTTGGGGAGGGGCGACTTGTCCTTGGCTGCAAGCGAGGCGGCGGAAACGGCCACTGCCGCGATGGCGATGCAGCTCAGCATGGGGCGACGCATGGAATTTCCTCTCCGCTGATGGACTTGGCTGGCGCCTTCTTCGCGCGCGGCGCGATCAAGGTCAATCAGACGCGCAGCCTCGTACGGCGGTGCGATCGTTTCGCCCCGGAGTGCACTTGTAATCGGCTGGGCCGTAACCATTTGGCCGAAACAAGCGAACGGCACTGCGGCGCCCATGTGCCCTGGTTCACACCCGGGCCGGGAATAACGCGGTAGAGCCCGTGCCAATGCGGCGCGGCGGTCCGCGCAGGCAAGGTTGGAAGATTTGATCATGACGTTGTTTGGCAAGGATTTCGTTCGTTCGCTGGTACTGGGCTTCGTGCTCGGCTCGGCCGCGATGGTGTTCGCGTTCGGCGTGCAGCCAGCTCAGGCTGCGGTTCCGGTTGTCATGACGCAGGTGCAGCCATGAGCCGCGCACGAATGGACTTGCGCCTCTTGGCCGGCGCGGTCGTCGCTTCGCTTGCGGCCGCCTGTCTGCAGCCGGCACAGGCTGAAGCAGGAGTCTCGGCCCCGGCTTCGGTCGTTCAGGCCAAGGAAGCCAAGGGCCTCAAGACCGCGGTGCTCGCCGGCGGGTGCTTCTGGGGCATGGAGGCCGTGTTCAGCCATGTGAAGGGCGTGAGCAGCGTGGTCTCCGGCTTCGAGGGCGGCCGCAGCGCGGATGCGCACTACGAAATCGTCAGCACCGGCACGACCGGCCATGCCGAGGCCGTGCGCATCACCTATGACCCTTCCGTCGTGCGCTATGACCAGTTGCTGCAAGTGTTCTTCTCAGTGGCGAGCGATCCCACCCAGCTGAACCGCCAGTATCCCGATAGCGGCACCCAGTATCGCAATGCGATCGTGCCGCAGAGCCCGGAGCAGGCACGGGTGACCACTGCCTACCTGGCACAGCTCAAGAAGTTGAACCTGTGGAAGCGGCCCATCGTGACAGCGGTCGAACCCAATCGCGGCTTCTTTGCGGCAGAGGGCTATCATCAGGACTTCGCGCTGAAAAACCCCGATCATGGCTATATCCGGATGTGGGATGCGCCGAAGGTGACGGCGCTGAAGCGCGAGTTTCCGGGTTTGTGGAAGCCTGATTTCACGCGCGGCTGACCGGAATTGCGCCACATTTGCGCTTCTGGGCAAGGCGGTTTATTTCACCGGACATGGCGGGCCATCACAACCATCACGATTTTGCCGGTGACATGCTGGTCGATGCAGCGCGCGGCGCGCTGCAGGCAGCCGGTGAACAGTGGACGGACATGCGCAGCGACGTGTTCGAGGCGCTGGCGGCCCATGAGAAACCGGCGTCAGCTTACGACATCGCGGAAAGTGTCGGCGCGCGGCGCGGCAAGCGGGTCGCAGCGAACAGCGTCTACCGCATTCTCGATCTGTTCGTGCGGACGAACCTTGCGCGGCGGGTGGAAAGCGCCAACGCCTATGTCGCGAACAGCCATCCCGGCTGCCATCATGACTGCATTTTCCTGATCTGTGATGCCTGCGGTGAGGCCACGCATATCGATGATGATACCCTGACCGGCGCACTGCGCGATGCGGCAAAGCGCGCAGGCTTTGCTGCCGTGCGCCCGGTCGTGGAGATCCGCGGGCGCTGCGGTGCCTGCGGCGCCGAGGGAGACGCGGCCTGAGCAGACAGCGCGCTTTTTGCGCGCAAGACCTGTTCGACAGAGCCGATTCAAGGGTGTAAGACACCTTAATGTCTAATCCGTCTACGCCGCTTCTTGATCAGGTTGATACGCCTGACGCACTTCGCAAGCTTGATC
>CAYPRK010000012.1:0-157790 GCA_964413325.1 uncultured Novosphingobium sp.
ATGTCAAAGAACCACCGACACAATATGGCGGACAACCAGTGTTCCCCGATTTTAATGACCGGGGGACTTGCTGCCCTACTATGTTGGCGACCGGTGTTGGTGCGACCCGTCGGGTTGCTCACCGGAGGCGGCCCTATGAGAGGGTGCCGCTGATTCGTCAAGCAACAATTTTGCGGGTCTGATCCGACCTGTGGAAAAAAGTCCGTTCCTGTGAGCCACTCACGTGATTGGTCAGCAGGGCACGGGGCGGCACATGGGCGTTCTTTGCATCTCCCGGACGTCTCAGATCGCGCTGAGTGCATTCGCGACCAGTCTGGAGAGGTCTCCGTCGTGGGCAAAACCGGCGCGCTCCGCTGTCGGAGTCTCCAGCGGCGGCTGAGTCGCGAAGGCGGCTTCGAGCGGCAGATCAGGCTGATAACTGACAAGATCAGGCGATACACCGCATTGCCGCGCGATCTCGGCAGCAAGATCGCCCATCGCGATGCGGAGCGCAGGCAGGGTCACGGCCCGGCCCGTCGGCAGGAGCGATGGATCGCAGGTCAGCCCGTGGAGCAGATTGCGGGCGCATTGGCGCACCGATTGCGCCCAGATCAGTCCGCCAGCCGATACCGGGCAGGTGAACGGCTCACCCGCCTTCAATGCATGGAACAGATCGGACATGAACGCCGACTTCATGCCCGACGGTCCCTTGGGCCGGGCAAGGATTCCGGGCAGGCGCAGGCTCACCCCATCAATCATGCCGCGATTGGAGAACATCGCCACGGCGTGCTCCATCATCGCCTTGTGCCCGCCATAGATCATCTTCGGCGATAGCGGGGTGTCATCATCGACAACGCTCGGCAGCGGATCACCGAACACGGCAATCGAACTGGCGAAGACGACGCGCAGGCCCGGCCGCAGCGCTGCTGCTTCGAGCAGGAGATCATGCATCGCATCGACGTTGATCCGGCGTGAGGCGGCAGGTTCCGCTTCGGCTGCGCCGCCCGGTATGGTGGCGAGATGGATCAGGGCATCGCATCCTTGTTCGAGCGCCTCGGCCCGTACGGCCGAATCGCCGAGGTCACCGGCGATGGCCCTCGCTTCGGGCGGAATGCCGGTCGCCGCCGTATCGATGCCGGTGATCGTATGACCGGTGCCTGCCAGCAACTGCACCAGTTCTCTCCCGACGAACCCGCCAGCACCGGTCACCAAGATATGCACGTCATCCCGTCCTTCAGAAGTTGCCGCTCAGCCTGAGGCCATCGGCGCGCCCGCAGCGACCACTAGAAGCAGCTTTGTACGGGGAGGGGGATAGCGGCTGCGCCGGGCGAATGCCCGCCGATTGTATCAATGCAGATCTATCAACAGCGCGAATGTTAGTGGCGCACGGCGGGGTGTGGCGCTGCGCCGGGCAGGCGACGATTCCGATGGTCGCCCCCGTCAACCGCATGTAGGCGATCGCCTACGCCGGGATCATCGCGACGCTTGCCTCGAAGTCGAAGGGCTGAGTGACTTTCTGCCGAAGTATGCCGAGTACCTCGACATCATGACCGCTGCCTGTACGCGCACCGCCAAACGGTTCGCGCGGCACATGCTTGATCACACGTTCATCCTACTCGTCCTGATCGGGCGGCTGCTTGGCCCAGAATGTGCCGGTTTCGCCGAGCTTGCGGCCGTAGGCAAACAGCGCCCGCATGGCTTCGGTATCGAACAGGCCCTTCTCCGACCGGGGATAATCCTTGTCGATGAAGCTGAGGTTGAAATCGACCCCGTGCGCCTTGGCATAGAGGTAGCTGAGGTTGACCGTGCTGGCCATCGAGCGCCGCATGTTGAGCGTGATGGCCTGGCTCGCGATCGGCACGGTGCGCGGCTTCACGAGGTGGAACTCGCCGTTCAGCTTGTTGTTCACGATCATGTAGATGTGGAGTCGGCCCAACGCGGCAGGCAGCTGGCCGGCGACGATCTCCTGATCGGGCAACGTGAGGATCTGCGCCGTGGTGCCGCCATCGACATGCATTTCGTTGATCTCTCGGCCGTTGGCCTCTGCCTTGATCATCACCGGCGGGAAAAAGGCCGGGATGGCGGAGGACGCGAGCAGAACCTGCCGGAACAACGCATAGCGGCCTGCGGCCTTGCTGGCGGCAATGGCGCCCATGTTCCAGATCACCATGCGCTGCGCATCGAGATTGGCGGTGCCGACAAACAGACGCCGCCCGCGTGCCTGTTCGGCTGCGATCCGATCGATCAGGGCGTCGGTCAAGACTTCGCCGATCATCCGCGCGAGCGGTTTGGTGCTGGCGATGCTGGGCGAGAGCGGGATGGCGAGGGGGAAGCGGTCCTTGTAGATGTTCTTGGCGGAAATGGTGGTGAAGAGCTTCTCCAGCGTCGCATCCTGATCGGGGCCAAGGAAGGCGAAGGGCGCGATCAGCGCGCCGGTGCTGACGCCGGTGACAACGGAGAATTCCGGCCGTGTGCCGGACTTGGTCCATCCACCGAGCAGCCCCGCGCCATAGGCCCCGTTGTCAGCTCCGCCCGAGAGCGCGAGCATCGAGCGTTCACCGTTCGGGCTGCTGTAGGCTGGCGCCATCAGCCGCGCGGTGCCCGGCGCATCGCCCCAGAAGCGGACTTGCGGCATGCCGGGGATGACGGCCTCGGCCTGCTGGCGCTCGTTGAAGGGTTCGCGGGTGATCGTGGCGCAGCCCGCCAGCGAAAGGCCGATGCCGATCAGCACAGCCCTTGGCGCGGCCATCGTGACGTTGCCCAAACCAGTTACCCCTTGTCGTGAAGATGGCGGGAATGCGTTCAGCTGCCTGCTGCGGTGCCCAGTCGGCCGCCGGAGGCCTAGCACGCTGCAGCCCGATCAGCGCGCACAATCGGCCGGGCGCGCGCGGCGTGCGTGAAGTCAGGCCGCGTCCGAGTGCCGAAACCTGGCAAGGCTCCAGGCACAGGCTGCAGCGGCGCCGAGTTCACGCTGAAAGACGCTGATCTTGCCCGCGATCGAGGATGCTCGGGTCAAATGCTCGGCGCGTTCGCCGCTGCTGGAGGCGCGCGCAGCGCGCATCACGGCGCGCTGGTGCGCCGCGTATTCCATGTTGATGTCCATGTGGGATCTCGTGTTTGAGGGGTTGTGCCGGTGGAGCCGGTAACCGGCTATGAATGCGCGGGTTCCCAACGCATTGCGCGGCGCCATGCCAGCGCTTCGGGCATCAATCAGAGGGACACGGAATGCATCCCGAGCCGCATTCAGGGAATGGGCGTGGCCGATCAATTCTTGATCGTGACGATGCCAACCGGGCCGGGCTTGGTGGAGGGATTGGAAGCGTTCTGCTTTGCAGGCTTGGCGGCCTTGGGCTTGCGCGCTTCCTTGTTCGATTTCTTCTGACTCTTGGCCATGGTGCTTCCTTCGGTTGCTGAACGGTATCGGCTCGAGAGCAGGCAAAGCCCGCCCTCGAATGGCGCGATGATCGTCTGCTAGACCGCCGAGTATTCACCCTGCCGAGCGTTGAAATTTTCCTGTGCAAACGCACGAGCCGCCGCCGCAGTCTTGAACAATTCGTCCTGAAGCTGCGCGGTGACGAGGGGGTAGCCCTGAGAGTTGTACCGGGTGGTCCGCACTGTAAGCCGGACATTTCCGTCGACATCCTTATTGATAAGGAACGGGCGATATTTCGGATCAGTCATTTGCGGCCTCCGGTACTGGTATTTTCACAAACGAAACGCGGCAGTGAGGCCGCCTTGGCCGCACTGCCACGCATCAATCACATGGCCTGAAGATTGACCGCAGAGGTCTTGCCGCGCTGGTCGGTCTCCAGATCGTACGAAACGCGCTGGTCCTTGTCGAGCGTAGCCATTCCCGCGCGTTCGACCGCAGAGATGTGAACGAAGGCATCGTTTCCGCCGCCGTTCGGCGAGATAAAGCCATAGCCCTTGTCGGCATTGAAGAATTTAACGGTTCCGGTCGTCATGTGGATAATCCTTTATCCCAAGTATGACGGGCACATGCCAACAATGGCACGCCCCGGCTTTAGTAGTGCTAGAAAGGGATAAGAGGTGGCATAAAGCTGCCGATTATCCGTCGCATGCGACGTAAGCGATTTTCGTGTACCATTATTTTCGAAAATTGAAAGCGAATTATGGCGCATGGCCGAGCGGCGATTGAAAATAACGCTTGACCATGCCGACCGGCATTCGCGGATGGCGGCAGGCTCGCGGTTCAGAGCAATCCGTCAACTGGGCCGGGATTGCCACCGCTGCGACGGCGTGGAATGTTTCCGCGCGGGAGAGCGACGATGATCGAATTGCTGACTGCGCCGACGCCGAACGGGTGGAAGATTTCCATCATGCTGGAGGAATGCGGCCTGCCCTACGAGGTGCGCTGGATCAACCTCGGCAAGGGCGAGCAGTTTGCGCCCGATTTTCTGGCGGTGAGCCCCAACAATCGTATCCCGGCGATCATCGACCATGCGCCCGCCGATGGCGGCGAGCCGGTTTCGGTGTTCGAGACGGGGGCGATCCTTGTCTATCTGGCGGAAAAGACCGGGCATTTCCTCCCCGCTGATCTGCGCGGGCGCAAGGCGGTGATGGAGTGGCTGTTTTGGCAGGTCGGTGGGCTGGGCCCAATGCTGGGGCAGCATGGCCATTTCCGGCTCTATGCGCCCGAGCGGATTGCCTATGCCACCGAGCGCTATCGGGCGGAAGCGCTGCGTCTGTATGGGGTGCTCGACAAGCAGTTGGCGCAGCACGAACATGTCGCGGGGGCGGACTATTCGATTGCCGACATGGCCTGCTTCCCGTGGATTCAGACGTGGAAGGCGCAAGGCATTCCGCTGGAGGAATTTGCGGCGCTGAAAGCGTGGTACGACAGGCTGAAGGAGCGCCCTGGTTTGCGCGCCGGGATGGCGGTGGGGCGTGATCGGATCAACAAACGCCCGCAGGATGATGCCGAAGCGCGGCGGGTACTGTTCGGGATCAAGGATGGGGATCAGGTATGAGCGTGCAAGTCGAGTTCTTCTACGATCTCTCCTCGCCGTGGACACGGCTGGCGTTCCACAACTTCCGCGAGGGGATTGCCGGGCGCGATGTGGCCGTCACGTGGCGGCCCTTCCTCGTCGGCGGGGTGTTCAACGCGGTGAACCAGAGCGTTTATGAAAGCCGTGCGAACCCGGATAATCCCAAGTTCCGGCTGAGCTTCGTCTGGCTCAAGGAATGGGCGCGGCTTGCCGGGCTGCGCATGAATTTCCCCTCAGCCTTCCATCCGGTGAAGTCGGTCCACGCGATGCGCTTCTGCTGTGCGTTGGAGGATCAGCCGGAGGACTTGCTGCGCTTGAGCGAGGCTGCGTTCGAGGCCTATTTTGGCGATGCGCGCAATATCGACGATCCTGCTGTGCTGGAGGATATTGCCGAGGCCTGTGGGCTCGATGGCGCAGCGCTGCGGGCGGCGTCGGCGAGCGACGAGGTGAAGGCGCGGCTGCGCGCGAACACCGACGAGGCGATTGCGCGCGGGGCCTTTGGCTCGCCGACGATCTTCGTCGATGGCGCCTTCATGTACTTCGGCAACGACCAGCTACCGCTGGTGCTGCAGCGGATCGACATGGTCGCTGCTGGCTGAAAGCCCAGTTGCGCTGGATCAATGATCCAGTGTCCAAAACCATGGAGCCTTGACCTGTCAATCGGGAGTGACAGGTCATGCGCATTCTTCTCGTTCATCCCAATTACCATTCCGGCGGCGCGGAGATTGCGGGGAACTGGCCTCCTGCCTGGGCGGCCTATCTGGCGGGGGCCCTGCGCGGCGCGGGCTACGACGACGTCCACTTCATCGATGCGATGACGGATCATGTCGATGACGAGGCGCTTGAGGCGCGCATCCGCGAACTGAAACCCGATGTCGTCGGCACCACCGCGATCACGCCGTCGATCTACAAGGCCGAGGAAACGCTGAAGATCGCCAAGAAGGTCTCGCCCGCGATCATCACGATGCTGGGCGGGGTCCACGCGACGTTCATGTTCAAGCAGGTGCTGACCGAGGCGCCGTGGATCGATGTGATCGTGCGCGGGGAGGGCGAGGAAATCCTGCTCGACCTTGTGCGCTCCATCGATGACGGGCGCTGGCCATTGGCGCGCCATGAAATCCAGGGCCTCGCCTTCCTCGACGGGGCGGACATCATCGCCACCAAGGCCGCGCCGACGGTGAAGGATCTCGAGAAGATCAAGCCCGACTGGGGCATTCTGGAGTGGGGCAAGTACATCTACATCCCGCTCGGCAAGCGGGTCGCCATTCCCAACATGGCGCGCGGGTGCCCGTTCACCTGCTCGTTCTGCTCGCAGTGGAAGTTCTGGCGCGATTACCGCATCCGCGATCCCAAGGCCGTGGTCGACGAGATCGAAGGCCTCGTGAACGACCACGACGTCGGCTTCTTCATTCTCGCCGACGAGGAGCCGACCATCAACCGCAAGAAGTTCATCGCGTTCTGCGAGGAACTGATCGCGCGCGGCCTGCCGGACAAGATCCAGTGGGGCATCAACACCCGCGTGACCGATATCCTGCGCGATGAGGAATACCTCGCGCTTTACCGCAAGGCGGGGCTCGTGCACGTCTCCTTGGGCACCGAGGCGGCGGCGCAGCTGAAGCTCGATCTGTTCAACAAGGAAACCACCGTCGAGCAGAACAAGAAGGCGATTCGCCTGCTGCGCGAGGCCGATATCCTCGTCGAAGCGCAGTTCATCGTCGGGCTGGAGAACGAGACGGCGGAGACGCTCGAAGAGACTTACCGCATGGCGATGGACTGGAAGCCGGACCTCGCCAACTGGTCGATGTACACGCCCTGGCCGTTCTCCAACCTGTTCGAGGAGCTGGGCGACAAGGTCGAGATCCACGACTTCGACAAGTACAATTTCGTCACCCCGATCATCAAGCCGGCGGCGATGGACCGGGCCGAGCTGCTCGACCGGGTGATGAACAATTACCGCCGGTTTTACGTGCGAAAGGCGTTGTTCTCATACCCGTGGCAGGGGACGGGATACAGGCGCAAGTATCTGCTGGGCTGCCTCAAGGCGTTCCTCAAGGCCGGGTTCCAGCGCACGTTCTACGATCTCGGCCGGGTGAACTACTGGGGGCCGCAATCGAAGAAGGGCGTCGATTTCAAGTTCGACCGCACGCGCACCAACCACCGTGCCGAAACGGGCGACTGGAAGGCGGCGGCGGAGACAAGCCGCAAGGCGGCCAAACGCGAGGCCGTCGTCCACGAGGCAGCCGGCGTTATCAAGGCCTGCGGCGGCGGGACCGAGCAGCTGACGGACGACGAATTTGATGAATTCAACGGCGTGCCTGCGCGCGGTGATGCGCCGGGACGGAGTGGAGCGCACATATGAGCGCGGCGCTGGGGAAAGTCGGCCCCAACGCCATCATCCAGCTCGCCGATGTGCTGGCTGACCGGCTGGGGCTGGAGGAGCGCGCGGCGACGCTGCATGCAGCGGGGCTGGCGCAGTATCTCGCTGCTGATCCCGAGCGGATGACCGACGAGCGCGAGGCGGCGGCCCTGCACAAGGCCGTGCAGGCCCGCCAGCCCGATGATTGGGATGAGCTTTCGTGGGAAGCGGGGGAGCGCACTGCCAAGTATCTGCTGGCAAAGCGCATTCCCAAGGGTGCGCAATGGCTGCTCCGGCGTTTGCCGCCCGCGTGGAGCGCGCGGATGCTGGTGCGGGCGATCCGTGCGCATGCCTGGACCTTCGCCGGATCGGGCGAATTTTCGGCGCAGTTCGAGCGGGGAGCCGTGGTGATTGCCATTGCCCACAACCCGATCGCCATGCCGGACTGCCCGTGGCACCGCGGCGTCTTTACGCGGCTGTTCCGCGAACTGGTGAGCCCGCACGTGCTGGTACGCCACGAGCATTGCTGCGCGCGCGGTGATGAGGTCTGCACTTTCAGGATCGGGTGGCCCTAATCCCCCGTTGACATTCGTCTGTTGACCCGAATTCCATAATTGCTACCAGAGAGTATAAACAAAGCAATTATGGGAGAACGGCAGTGGTCACAGCCTCGCAGGTCATGCTCACGGCAACCGAACGCGTCACGCTGGGTGTTCCGGCAGCCGAAGCTGTCGCGCAGGAAGCGGCAGCGCGCGGTGCAAGGCGCGTGTTCATCCTCGCCAGCAGCTACCTCAATCGCCAGACCGACGAAATCCGCCGCATCGAGGCCGCGCTGGGCGATCGCCACGCTGCGACGCACGACGGCATCCAGCCCCACGCACCGCGCAGTGACGTGCTCGCCGCCGCCAATGCCGCACGCGCGGCGGGCGCCGATCTGGTCGTCACCGTGGGCGGCGGTTCCGTAACGGATGCGGGCAAGATCCTGCTCGTCTGCCTCAAGCACAACATCACCACCATCGAAGGCTTCGACGACTACCGCGTGCGCGTGGACGATACCGGCGCGATGGTGATCCCCGATTTCGCAGGGCCGGACGTGCGCGCGATCTGCGTGCCGACGACGCTTTCGGGCGGCGAGTTCAACCCGCTTTCGGGCGCGACGGACGAGGCGATCAAGCTCAAGCAGGCCTATACCCAGCGCGAGATGGTGCCGGTCTGCGTCGTGCTCGATCCCGCAATCACGGTGCATACGCCCGAATGGCTGTGGCTTTCGACCGGCGTGCGCTCGGTCGATCACGCGACGGAAACGCTGGCCTCGTTCCTTTCCAACGACTTCTGCGACGGCATTGCCGACAGCGCGCTGCGGTTGCTCGCCGAAGGCCTGCCGGCGGTGAAGGCGGACCCCGCCGATCTCGACGCGCGCCTCAAGTGCCAGATCGGCGCGTGGCAATCGATGATCCCGATCATCGGCGGCGTGCCGATGGGGGCAAGCCACGCCATCGGTCACGTGCTTGGCGGCACATGCGATGTGCCCCATGGCTACACCTCCTGCGTGATGTCGCCCTTCGTCCAGGCGTTCAATCTTTCGGTCAATGCCGAACGGCAGAAGCGCATAAGTGCGTGCCTGGGTGATGCCAGCCGCCCTGCCTCGGAACTGCTCGACGAGCTGATCCGCGGGCTCGGCATGCCGCGTTCGTTGAAGGAAGTAGGCGTCAGCGAGAACCAGCTTCAGCTCGTCTCCGAATACACGCTGGAGGACATCTGGGGCCGCACCAATCCCCGCCCGATCAAGACGGCGGCGGATGTGATGGAAATCTTGCAGACCGCGATGGGCTGATGCACACCCTTGCCCACGCCACCGACATCGCGGACCTCATGGACAAGCCGAAGAAGAAGCGCGCCGCAGCCCAGCTGAAGGACGAAATCACCGCCTACAAGCGGCGGCGGATCCTTGAGGAAGCGAGCCACTTCTTCTTCGCCAATGGCTATGAGGCGACGACGCTGGATTCCGTGGCGGAGCAGCTCAATGTCACCAAGCCGTTCATCTACTCGTACTACAAGAACAAGGGCGAGCTGCTCTACGAGATCTGTCAGACCGGCATCCAGCTTTCGCTGACCGCGTTGGAAGAGGCGCTGAGCGTCGAAGGCACGGCGAGCGAGCAATTGAAGATCGTGGTCGAGCGCGTGGCGCGGATCATCATCGAGAACCAGCGCTACGTGACCGTCTACCTGCGCGAGGAAAAGAGCCTCCTGCCCGAGGACGCACGGCGCATCCGCGAGCTGCGGCATGATTTCGATACCAAGCTCGCTGCATTGCTGGAGCGCGGCAAGCGCTCTGGCGAGTTCGATGTGCAGCACCCCTCGCGCACCGCGATCTGGGTCTCGGGCCTCCTGAGCTGGATCGCGCTCTGGTATCACGAAGGCGGGCGCTGGTCGGCGACCGAAGTCGTGATGGACGCGATCACCATGGTGCAGAAGATGGTCCAGCCCGCAGGAGGCGCGCGTGCCTGAAACGAAGGGTCACAGCGATCCGCGCGTACTTGGCCGACGCGCCTGCGTGCTGCGTTATCTGCTTGATGATTATGCGCTTTCCCAGCCGCAAGCGATCTATGCGGTGTTCGAGGACGGCGGACAGTGGACTTATGCCGAGCTTCACGATCTGGTCGTGCGCAAGGCGGCGGGCTTCCAGAAGCTCGGCGTGAAGCGCGGCGATCATGTCGCGGTCTGGTTGCCCAATGGGCGTGAGGCTTTGATCACGTTCTACGCGATCAACTACCTTGGCGGCGTGTTCGTGCCGTTCAACACGGCCTATCGCGGCTCGATCCTGGAGCATGTGCTGGCCAATTCCGACGCCACGGTGCTGGTGGCGCATGGCGGGCTGCTGGACCGGCTGGAGGGTGCCGATACGGCAGCCGTCACCACCATCGTCCAGTTGGGCGAGGGCACCGCGCCTGCGCGCTTTGCCGTCCATGCGTTCGATGCGGTGACCGGCGAGGAAGCCGATCTCGCTCCGCTGGACCGTCCCATCGAGCCCTGGGATACGCAGTCGATCATCTATACTTCAGGCACGACCGGGCCTTCCAAGGGCGTGCTTTCGTCGTACCTGCACCTCTACACCAATGCCGGGCCGGAAAGCTGGCACTTCGTCACGGGTGCGGACCGCTTCCTCGTCAACATGCCGATCTTCCATATCGGCGGGCTTGGCATTCCCTTCGTGATGCTGGCGCGCGGCGGCTCGATCGCGCTGATGGAGAACTTCTCCACCGATACGTTCTGGCACTTCGTGAAGCGCACCGACTGCACGGTCGTGTTCCTGCTCGGCGTGATGGCGACCTTCCTGATCAAGCGCCCGCCGGGGCCGGAAGACCGCGATCATGGCGTGACCAAGGCGTTCATGGTGCCGCTCACCGAAGCGGCGGGCGAGTTCCACGAGCGCTTCGGGATCGACGTCTACACCATCTTCAACATGACCGAGATTTCCTCGCCCATCGTCTCCGACGCCAACCCGGTGAAGCTGGGCACCTGCGGCAGGATGCGGCCCGGTGTCGACGTGCGGCTGGTCGATGCCAACGACTGCGAGGTCCCCATCGGCACGGTGGGCGAGATGATCGTGCGCACCGACCGGCCCTGGGCGATGAACAGCGGCTATCACAAGAACCCCGAAGCCACCGCCAAGGCCTGGCGCAACGGCTGGTTCCACACCGGCGATGCGTTCCGCTGCGATGCGGAAGGCTATTTCTACTTCGTCGACCGGGTGAAGGACGCGATCCGCCGGCGCGGGGAAAACATCTCCTCGTTCGAGGTGGAAAGCGACGTGACCGCGCATCCCGACGTGCGCGAGGCAGCGGTGATCGGCGTGCCGAGCGAGTATTCGGAAGACGAAGTCATGGCCGTCATCGCCCCGGTGCCGGGCGCGACGATCGATCCCGTCGCGCTTTCAGAATTCCTCGCCGCGCGGATGCCCTACTTCATGGTGCCGCGCTACATCCGCGTCCTGCCCGAACTGCCCAAGACGCCGACCGCCAAAGTGATGAAAGCCGAACTGCGCGCCGAGGGCATCACGCCCGATACGTGGGACCGCGAGAAGGCGGGGATGCGGCTGAAGAAGGAAAGGCTTTAGGGCCAAACCAGCGCAATGCAGGCTTCGTCGCCCCGTGCTTGACACGGGGTTGGGCTACTCTTCAGGCACGGCGCGAACGAGACAAGCCAAGGCCCGGATCAAGTCCGGGCCGACGATATCATGTCACGTCATCGGGCTATAGGGGTATGGCACCCCAATCCCCACTCCGCTCACCCTGAGCCTGCCTAAGGGTGCTGGCGCTAGCGTTGCGCCAGATGCTTCGTCCTTCGACAAGCTCAGGATGAGCGGTGTGTGGTATGGTCAAATGCTCAGAAATTCAGCCCGAATGTTGCGCCGAAGGTGCGCGGCGGGGCGACCGACCCAACGCGGACGCTGCTGAACAGCGGGGCGGTGATGATGTTATTGGTGATCACCAGCTTGTTGGCGAGGTTGCGGCCCCACACGTCGATGTACCACTTGTCGTTCGTCGGCGTGAAGCGCAGCCCGGCGTTGATCAGCGCGTAGGGCGCCTGGGTCGCGTCGGCGTTGTTGAACTCGGTGAAGTAGACGCGGTCCTGCCAGTTCACTTCCGCGCGGGCGTTGAGCTTGCCTGCGGTGCCCAGCGGGATGTCGTAATCGGCGCCCGCGCGGAACGAGAATTCCGGCGCGTTCTGCAGGCGGTTGCCGGCCACGCTGATCTGCTTGAAGGCCTGGCGGTAATCACCGGTGACGAACTTGCGGTACTTGGCATTGAGGTAGGTGCCGAACAGTTCCAGCGTCAGGCCCGGCATCGGCTTGGCCTTGAGTTCGGCCTCGATGCCGTAGTTCCGCGCCGAGGCGGCGTTGACCGTGGTGACGACGCTGGTCGCATCGACGAAGCCGACCTGGAGATCGGTGTAGTCCATGTAGAACGCGGCGAGGTTCGCCTGCAGCTTGCGGTCGGCGGTCGCGGTCTTCAGGCCGAGCTCGTAGCTCCACACGTATTCGGGGTTGATTACGTCATTGCGCGAGCCGACGTTGATGACGCCCGACTTGAAGCCGCGCGTGACCGAGGCATAGAGCAGCGTGCTGTCGTTCGCCTGATAGTTCAGCGTGACCGTGGGCGTGAAAGCGTTCCAGCTCTTCGCCTTGTCGGTGTTCACGCTGCCGAGGAAGTCGAACGTGCCGACGCCCTTGCGCCGTTCATGGCTGAAGCGGCCGCCAGCGGTGATCTTGAACTTGTCGCTCAGCGCGTAGGTGCCCTGCGCATAGAAGCCCAGTGCGTTGATGGTGACGGTGCCGTTCTGCAGGTAATTGAAGCTGTCGAACGCGTTGTCGGGAATGAACGGCGGTGCCTGCCCGGCAAGCTTGAGCAGCACGGCGAGGTTGGTCAGCGGCACGCGCACTTCGCCGTAGAGGCTTTCGTGGAAGTAGTTCGCGCCGAGGAGCACATCGAGCTTCTCGCTCTTGTAGGTGGCGACCACTTCCTCGCTGAAGCTCTTGCTGTCCTCGACGTAGTTATTCTGCCCGAACATGTTGGCATCGGACGCGTCGAGGTCATCGCGGTTGAAGCGCTTGAACTTGTGATAGGACGTGATCGACTTTATGTCCCAATCGCCCTTGCTCCAGTCGAGCGTGCCGGTGAAGCTGTAGCCGTGGCGCTGGTTGAGCGGTTCCTGATCCGACCAGATGTTGCGGATGTTGGCCTTCTTGCCCGCCGCCGCAGCGACGGTGAACAGGGACCTGCCGCCGAGGATCGAGCCGAGCAGGTTCTCCGGCGCCGTGGTCGGGCCGAAATAGTGGAACGCGTAGTTGCTGTCGTCCTCGTTGAAATACTCGCCCGAGAGAGTGACTTCGAGCTCTTCCGAGGGCTTGGCGACGATCGTGCCGCGCACTGCGTAAGCGTTGCGGTCGTCGATCTGCTGGCCGGTGAATTCGTTGATGCCATAGCCGTCGCGCTTGTCGAACTTGGCGCTGATGCGCGCCATCAGCTTGTCGCCCGCAATCGGCCCGCCGACCGCGCCTTCGAGCGCGATGGCGTTGTAGTTGCCATAGCTGGCGCGCAGGTAGCCATCGAGGTGGTCGGTCGGCTTCTTGGTGATGAGGTTGATCGCGCCCGCCGTCGCGCCGCGGCCATAGAGCGTGCCCTGCGGCCCGCGCAGCACTTCCACGCGCTCGAGGTCATAGAAGCCCGAGAGCTGCGCAGCGGGGCGGGCAATCTGCGCGCCGTCCTGCAGGAAGGCGACGCCGCCGTCTGCGCCGAGGTCGATCGAGGTGAGGCCGATGCCGCGGATGAAGATGCGGTTCACGCCGAACTGGTCACCCACCGAGAGGTTGGGGATCGCGGTGGCGAGCGAGGCCACGTCCTTGACGCCGCCAACGCCAAGATCGGCGGCCGAAACGGCGGAGACCGAAGCTGCGACCTTGGACAGCGATTCCGAGCTGCGCGTGGCGGTGACGACGATGTCGGCGAGGCCTTGGGTCGACTGATCGGCGGACTGGGCGGCTTCCTGCGCCATGACAGGCGCGGAGACCAGCGCGGTTCCAGCCAGAAGCACAGCCAGCGCCGTGCGGCGAGCTGCGGAATCGACACGAATCGAATGGTGGCGGTGAACCATGATTTTTCCCCTCATCCCTCGCAGCTTTGAAACTGCGTGCATTTTTTATCTACTGGCGCGTAGATACAGGTTCCGTTAGGTAGATGGCAAGTGATATTGAGGGAGAGTGGCTTGACCACGCTGAAAATGGAGCACCCGGCTGCATCCGGGGCCGATTCCGTGGACCTGTCGGCACTGGCCGCTGATCCTGCCGCACTGCGCGCCGCGCTGGCCGAGGCCGATCCCGCCACGCTCATGCTGGTGCTGGTGCAGCTGACCGGCGACCATGGCCTGCTCGAACGCGCTCGCCCGCACATCACCGGGCCGATGAATTACCACGAGACGATGCCCGAGGACTTGCGCGCCGAAATCCGCACGCGGCTGGCAGACACACTGCTCGACTACGCGCGGACCGGCGATCCGCTGCCGCCGCTGCCCGAAGGCGATTTCCTGCAGGACATGCTTTCGACCGCAGTCGGCGAGCATGTCAGCGCCGATTACACCGCGATGATGCGCGAGGATCTGGAGGCTGCGCAGCCCGATCCGCGCGGGCTGATCTGGCGTCACCGTCCGGAACCTGCCGCGCTCGAACACTTCCCGGTGGTGATCATCGGCGCGGGCATGTCGGGCGTTTGCGCCGCGATCCGGCTGGGGCAGGCGGGCATTCCCTACACGATCATCGAGAAGAACCCGGCGGTGGGCGGCAGCTGGTACGAGAATTTCTATCCCGGCTGCGGGGTCGATACCCCCAACCATTTCTATTCCTACTCGTTCGAGCTGAACCACGATTGGTCGCACTTCTTCGCCAAGCGCGAGGAGCTGTGGACCTACTTCGAGCGGGCGACCGACAAGTACGGCGTGCGCGAGCATATCCGCTTCGAGACCGAAGTGGCGTCCGCGACTTATGACGATGCAAGCGGCACCTGGGACGTGGCGACCCGCGATGCATCGGGCGCGGTCTCGCACCTCAAGGCACGCGCGGTGATCTCGGCGGTCGGCGTGCTCAACCGGCCCAAGCTGCCTGATATTCCGGGGCGCGAGACCTTCGCCGGCACGGCGGTCCACACCGCGCAGTGGCAGGAGGGGCTGGACCTCAAGGGCAAACGCGTGGTGATGGTCGGCACCGGCGCTTCCGGCCAGCAGGTCGGCCCGACGATTGCGCCCGATGTCGCGAAGCTGACGATCCTCCAGCGCTCGCCGCACTGGGTGGTGCCCAATCCGAACTACTTCGCCGAAGTGTCCGAAGGCATGAAGTGGGTGCTCGCCCACGTGCCGTTCTTCGCGCGGTGGTACCGGTTCCAGCTGTTCTGGGCCTTTGCCGATGGCCTCCACGCCTCGCTGCAGGTCGATCCGGCATGGGATGATGGCGGCAAGTCGATCAACCAGGTCAACGCGCGCCACCGCCAGTTCATGGAGCGGTTCCTGCAGTCCAAGCTGAAGGGGCGCGATGACCTGATCGCCAAGTGCACGCCGAGCTATCCGCCCTATGGCAAGCGCATTCTCGTCGACAACAACTGGTACGAGATGCTGCTGCGGGACAATGTCGAGCTGCTGACGGGCGGGATCGCCAGGATCGTCCCAGAAGGCGTCGTCATGGCCGATGGCACGCTGGTCGAGGCTGACGTGATCATCTACGCAACCGGCTTCCAAGCCAGCAAGATGCTCAGCCCGATGACAATCACCGGCGAGGGCGGACGCGATCTGCATGCCATCTGGGGGCCGGACGATGCCACGGCCTATATCGGCACGATGGTCCCCGGTTTCCCCAACTTCTTCATGCTGATGGGCCCCAACACCGGCCTTGCGCATGGCGGGAATGTCATCTTCATCACCGAATGCCAGATGCGGCTGATCCTGACCGCCTTGCGCGAAGTGCTGGAAACCGGCGCCAAGGCCATCGACGTGACGCCTGCGGCGCACGACGCCTACGTCGCCGATGTCGATGAGCGGCATGCGCGGATGGTCTGGACTCATAAGGGCCTGACCAACTGGTACCGCAACGATGCGGGCCGCGTCTTTGCGCTCCTGCCCTACCGGCTGGTCGACTATTGGAAGATGACCAAGACTTTCAAGCCAGAGGACTTCTCCCTGACATGAGCGCAATTGCGATTGAACTGGCCGATGGCCGCACCATTTCCGGCCACTGCGATGCGCAGTTCACCGGAGTCCTCGCCGAGTTCCGTCGCAATTTCGAGGAACGCAAGGAAGTTGGCGCGAGCGTCGCGATCACGCTGGGTGGCCGCACGGTCGTCGATCTCTGGGGCGGGCTCGCCAATGCGCAAACCGCTGAGGCCTGGGGCCGAGACACGATCGGGATCGTCTATTCCTGCACCAAGGCGGCCACCGCGCTGTGCCTGCACATGCTGGTCGATCAGGGCAAGGTTTCCTACGAGACGCTGGTCGCTGACATCTGGCCCGAGTTCGCGAGTGGCGGAAAGGCAGCGACCACCGTCGGCATGATGCTGGCGCACACGTCTCCGGTCCCGCATGTTGCCGAACCGATCCGCAAGGGCGGCCTCGCCGACTGGGACTACATGACCGCGCGCGTCGCCGCCGAACCGGCGCATTGGGAGCCGGGCACGCGGCAGGGCTATCACGGTCTGACCTATGCGTGGACCGTCGGCCAACTCGTGCGGCTCGTTGCCGGGATGCCGCTGGGGCAGTTTTTCCGCGAGAACGTGGCAGGCCCGCTCGGCCTCGATTTCCACATCGGCCTGCCTGAAAGCGAGGAGGGCCGCGTCGCGCCGATGATCGCGGCCGATCCGGCTGAGGTAAACTTCGCCTCGGACTTCTTCCGCAAGGCGACCACCGTGCCGGGCAGCCTTCCCAACCTGTTCCTCACCAACCAGGGCGGGGCGAACTTCAATTCGCGCGAAATCCATGCGGCGGAAATCGGCAGCGCCAACGGCATCACCAATGCGCGCGGGCTGGCAGGCATGTATGCACCGCTGGCGGGTGGCGGCGGCGGCTTGGTCTCGGAAGCGCGGGTTCACCGCATGGGCCGCGTTTCCGCCGCAACCTACAGCGATGCCGTGCTGTGCCAGCCGATGCGCTTTGCGATGGGCTTCATGGCCACGACCGACAACAGAGCGACGGGTGGCGACAGCCTGATCCTTGGCGAAAGCGCGTTCGGCCATGTTGGCATGGGCGGCAGCGTGGGATTTGCCGATCCGGCGCAGGGGCTCACCATCGGCTACACGATGAACCGGATGGGCGCGGGGATCCTCGTCAATGCGCGCGGGCAAGCGCTGATCGACGCGGCTTACCGGGCCGTGGGAATGACCTCTGATGAAAGCGGGGCGTGGCGTTAGCCGTCCTGCCGCGACGCGCCAATCTCCCTATCAGGCAAAGGTTTGACATGCGCGATACACAATAAGTTGTCGCCAAAACGGCACAATCAGCGCTAATGTTACGGCTGTGATAGGGGCGGGCACAAGATTCGCATGGATGCGGTGACGAAAGACCTTGGACTTGGCGTGGCGCCCGGTGCCCGCTTCCATGTCCAGCTTATCGGGCCGTTCCGCCTCGTCGGGCCCGAGGGCGCAGCTATACCCATTCAGGGCCGCCGCACCCGCGCCATGCTCGCCACGCTTCTGCTTGCTCCGCAGCACCGGATGGGGCGCGAGCGGCTTGCCGGCCTATTCTGGAGCGACCGCAGCGAGGCCCAGGCGCGTGCCAGCTTGCGCCAGTGCCTGCTGGAATTGCGCGGCGTGCTCGCGGCGGTCGCTGCGGGCGGGGATCACCGGGGGGATCACCTGATCGCCACGCGCGAGGCGGTCGAGCTGGCCCCAGGCGCTTTCACGAGCGACGTACTTCATCTGCGCGGCGCACTCGCCAGCGAGGACTGGGAAACGGCGGCCCGCCTTGTCGATGGTGTCGGCAACGCGCCGCTGCTGCAGGACCTCGAGTTCGGCGGGGCCTATGGCGAATGGCTCGACATCACGCGCGCCGAAATCGATGCGCGCATTGCCGATGGCCTCGCCCGGCAGATCGCAGCGCGCGAAAGCACTGGCGATACCAGCGGAGTCAAGGCGCTGGCCGCCGCGTGGCTGCGCCGCGATCCGCTCAGCGAACCGGCTGTGGCCGCGCTGATCCGCGCTGAAATCGCCTCGGGGGCGCGGGCGGCGGCGCATATCCGCTATCAGGCTTTCCGCGATCTGCTCGCCGCCGAAATCGGCGTTGCGCCCGGTCCGCTGGTCGATGCGGCGCTGCGCAGCGAGGCTACCGTTGCGGAGCCGCTGGTGGTACCCGCTCCGGCTCCTCCAATGGCCCCGGCGCCAGCCCCGGACGGGCTCGTGCTGGCAGTGCTCGCCTTCGACAATCTCTCGGCTGACCCGGACCTCGCCGATTTCTGCGACGGCGTGTCGGAGGAAATCCAGCGCACCGTGGCGCGCGGCACCGGCATCGCCGTCGTCGCGCGTGCATCCAGCTTCCAGTTCCGCGGGGCCGACAAAGGCATCGCCAAGGTCTCCGCCGCGCTGGGCGCCTCGCACCTGCTCGACGGTGCGGTGCGGCGCAGCGGCAACCGGGTGCGGATCACGGCGGAACTGGTCGAATGCGCCAGCCAGCGCGCGGTGTGGAGCGAGCGGTTCGACGGCGATCTCGAAGACGTCTTCGCGCTGCAGGATTCGATTGCCGAAAAGGTTGCCGCCGCGCTCGAACTCACGCTGCTGCCGAGCACGCCGCCGCCGACGCTGGAGCCGGCGACGTACGAGCGCTTTCTGCGGGCGCGGGGCCTCCTCGCCGATGGCGATGCGCAGTTCGACAATACCGCGAGCGAAGCGGTGCCGCTGCTCGAAGCGGTCGTGGCCGATGCGCCCGATCATGCTCCGGCGTGGGAACTGCTCGCACTCGCCCGCGCGCAAGTGCTGCGCACCGGACGCGGACCGCAGTCTTTCGCCGAAGGGCGCGAAGGCGTGGTTGAAGCGGCGCAGACGGCGCTGAGGCTCGATCCTCGCCGCGGGGGCGCCTACCGCGCGCTTGCCAGGCTCGAACCGTGGGGCCACCACGCGGTGCGCGAAAAGCTGCTGCTTCAGGCGCTCGAAGTCGCGCCGCGCGATCCCGCTCTGCTGACGGACATGAGCGGTTTCTGCTGGGGCGTCGGCCGCTTCCGCGATGCGCTCGCCTATGCCGAACAGGCCTGCGAACTCAATCCGCTGATGCCCGCCGCGCGGCTCCATGTCGCGCAGATGCGGGCCTATGTCGGCGATTACGATACGTCGGTCAGCATGTTGGAAGAGGTCCATCTGCGCTGGCCGCAGAACGCCGGCATCCTGATGGCGCTGCTCAACTGGGCTGGTTCGCTCGGCTATCCGGAAGTCTATTATCGCCACGTTGGCAAGATCGACCAGTTCGATGGCTGGCAGGCGCGCGATCTGGCGTCGGTGCGTTCCTATGTCGAGGCGGTGTTCTCGCGCGACATGACCGTCAAGGAAACCCGCGCGGCCCGCTATCGCGGCCTGCTCGAGGAGACCGGCACGATCACGCTCAGCCTGCCCACAGGGCTCGGCTTCATCGGCCTGCCCGATCTCGCCTTCGAGATGGTCGAGCAGGCAGACTACAGCCATGTGTTCGATCCCGCCGGTCCTTCGCCGAGCCTGTTCTATCCCGGCGTCGCACTGGGTCCGTGGAGCTGCCTGCTCAGCCACCCGCGTTTCATCCGCGTGTGCCACCGGCTTGGCCTGTGCCGTTATTGGCAGGATACCGGCAACTGGCCCGACTGCGCGGCGTGGGTGCCGTTCGATTTCAAGTCAGCCGTCCGCCGCGTGCTCGAGACAGGGCCCGCGCCGGGCGAGTGATCACGCCGGAGTAGTCAGGCTGTCTGGCCGTAGGTGTGCAGCGTCTTCTCGATATGGAAGTGCGCGTCGGCGGTGTAGCTGATCACCATCGCCACCTCGACCGGCATATGCTTCATGGCCCAGTTCGTATCCGGCGTTCCCGCAGCGTTGAGCAAGGGCGGCCGCCTGTCGAGCAGCGATCCGGTATTGTGCGGGCGCGCGCCGAACATGGCGTGGATGGTTTCCTCGAGGCTGTCCGAACAGAGGAACTCGACCACCGTGTCCGCGCCGGAGTAGAAGGCGAGGTTGCGGATATCGCTGTGCTGCGTGGTGGAGGAGATGATCGCGCGGTAGGCGGAGCAATCCATGTCGAACACATCGCGGAACTGGCGCATGGTGTTCACTTCCATGCCGGTGCGGGCGTCCGTTGCAGTGCTGCCGGTGAAGATCCCGTCGGCCATCAGGTTGTCGACAAAGGCATCGAGATCGGGATCATCGGTGCGCAGTCCGACAAGGTCGGCCTCGCTGGTGCCGGGCTTCAGGCCCATCCGCATGCAGCCGATGCTCTGGCTGCGGGCCTGAGGATCGAACTTCGCCATGCCTTCGATCGCCATGTCGATGCTGAGGTCGGCCGGGCTCTCGCCTTCCTCCATGCGGATCACCGCCATTTCCATTTCCGTCCCCCAGATCTCGCGGGCGGAAAACATCACGTAGCTGTTGTCGTCGAACGCGAAGGGTTCGATCCACACCTGCAGCGGATCGACCAGCAGGTTGTCCGGGCTCACGCTGTAGCGCAGCGCCGGGAAAGTCCAGGTGAGCTGCGTGTGGCTGGTCGTGTCTCGGCCGGTCCGCCCGTCGCAGCAGCTTGAAAAGTGCTCGTGCCGTGCCACGCAGAGCAGGCCGTAGGTCTTGCCCGGCAGCGGGGTGTAGTGAAACGGGGCCCGGTCCGGCGCCGCAGCGTTGAAACGCGTATCGAGGTAGGCTGCGATCAGCTTGCGGTCGACCGCGATGACGAACTGCCACATCCGCATGCCGAGCGAGCGCCACGGCGGGAGCAGCTGATCGGTCGAGAATGATTCGAGGAACACGGTCATGGCAGGCCCACTCCTCTGCGGGGACCGAAGAAGCCGCGCAGCGGGCGATACCAGCGCGCAGCGAGGTCGCTCGCGCCGGGGCTGGGCGGCAGGCCGTCGCGGTCGATGGGAAACTCGCGGATCACCCGCAAGGTGTCGAAATTGATGTCCGCCTCGAACCGCAAGGCCGCCACGGTGTTGACCGAATGGGGCTTGCCGGTCGGCTCCTTGCCCACTTCGAGAAACATGTCGAGGATCTCGTGGAAGCTGCCGATGTCGTTGAAATACATGTCGATATCCAGCTCGTTGTAGAAGCGGACATCGCGCACGTTGAGGTACTGCGCCCGGCAGGTGACAAGCGCCTGATAGACCGCGCGCTGCGGATCGGCAGCGTCGCGGTATTGCTTGAGGCCCACCGTGCGCATCGAAGTGGGGATGAGGCCGAGCGAGAAGCTGTCGATGAAGTTCGAAACGCTGGCCATGCCACCCACCAGCTTTGCTGCCTCCGGGCTTTCCATCAGCGTGGCGAGTGTGCGGTAGGGCGGCTGGGTGCCTGCCGGGGTCGGCAGGAACGGCTTGGTCTCGATGCGCATGAATTCCTGCCGGACCTGCATCGTGCCGGGCTTGTCATCGGGCCAGCCGGGCAGGCTGATCCGCCCGTGGAAGCTGTTCGGATAGCGCCCTTCGCCATTTTCGATATCAGCAAGCAGCTTGCCCAGCCCCAGCATTTCGCGCCCGCACACACTCGACATCGGATTGCCGACGACGATGAAGGGCAGTGCCCATTCGAGCGCGGTGTCGGTGATCAGGCGCTTGGCGCCCCGGCCATAGCGCACCACCGGGATCGCCACGAACACCTCGGTCTGGCTGATCGCGCCGCGATCGGCATAAGGCACTTCGTGCAGGCCAGGACTGGCAGGGGCGGCGCTGATCATCGTCGGGTAGTCGAGGAACAGCACCGTCGCATAGGGCCAGGCAGCGAGCGGCCGGTAGACATATTCGCGCGTCGCATCATCGCCGATATTGAGATAGGTGTCGCAATAGCGCTGCACCCGCTCCATCGAGATGTTCATGTAGAACGCGTTCACGGTGACGCCGGGGAAGTGATAAGGCGGCGGCACTTGCTGGCTGGCGGCGGACTGTACGTAGGGTACGCGTATGCTCATGCCGCCGTGCTCCTGTCATCAGCAAGGAAACGCGCGGCGCCCGCTTCCACCGCAAAGCCTGATCCGAAGGCTGCGGCCAGGCTGGACACACCCGGTGGGGCACGCCCCGCCAGCACGCGGCGCAGCGCCTCGCACGCAATCCGCACGCTGGCGCCGTAGCCATCCAGCGTTTCCATCGAGAGCCGCCGCACCCGCCGCCACGGATCGTGTGCCTCTGCCACCATGGTGAAGCGCGCCGCCTCGCGCCGGGTCTGGTCCGGCTGCTCCGGCCAGACGCGGGCCAACACCGTGCCCGCTATGCGCCAGGGCGCGGTCCCGGTTAGCGCCATCCCGATGCCCGAAGCGCGGTAGCTCGCGCGCATCGACCAGTGCATCGCCGAATAGATGGTGATGTCGGGCACGCCGGTCAGCGCGCCGCCGGTGACGACGCTGGCCCAGTCGGTCGCGACGGTCTCCTGCGGGCCTGCGCCGAAATCGAACATGGCGGTAAGGCTCCCTGCCGGGACCATCGCCAGCGCGCCGCCGCGCCGGATCACCGTGCCGGGATCGGCCAGCCCCGCCATCGTCGCCACACTCCCGCGCGAGACAACCTCGGCGGCCGAAACGCCGAGCCGCAACGCGCGGGTATCCGGCCAGCGCTCCACTGCCGCCAGCAGCAGGCAATCCATCGCCGCCGGGGTCAGCGCCGCGCCGGGCAGCACGGCAATGCCTGCCGCGCGCGCCTGCGCATCGCGGGCGAACAGCGCATCGATCACGCGCCATTCGCCGCCGACGTCGATGTAGTGCGTGCCGCTGGCGAGGCAGGCGTCGAGCATCGGCATCGCCGTCGCGGCAAACGGCCCGGCGGCGTGGAGCACTGCGCCGATATCCGCGAGGCCATCGCGGATTGCCTGCTGGTCGCCCAGCGGAAAGGCGCGCCACGGCAGGCCGAGCGGTTCCGCCACCGCCCGCACCGCCTCAGGATTGCGGCCTGCCAGCACGAGATCGAGCTCACGCCCATGCTCCTTGGCAAGCGCCGCCGCGATGGCCCGGCCGGTGTAGCCCGTGGCCCCATAAAGCAGCGCGCGGCTCATGTCCGGTCGAACACCCAGCGCACGAGGCTGCCGATGAAGGCGCGCTCCTCCGAAGGCGGCAGCGCGCCGTAGACGGCGGCAAATTCATGCTCGGCCGCGCCCGCCATCGCGGCGGCGACCCGGCGGCCATGTTCGATCGACCCGCGCTCGTGCATCAGCTGTGCCAGCCAGCGCACGTCCGGCGGGCTGCGCTCTTCCCGCCTGAGGCCGAGGAACCAGTCAAGCCGCGCGCGCTCGTCCGCATTGCAGGCCGCACGGACATGGATCAGCATCAGCGTCCGTTTCGCTTCGGCGAGGTCCCCGTTCTGCTCCTTGCCATAGCCGGGGTCCTCCGACAGGTTGCGCAGATCGTCCTCGATCTGGAAGGCAAGGCCGAGGAAATAGCCGAAGCGCACCACCATTTCGGGATCGAGCCGCCCGCGCGAACCGATGATGAGGCCGAGTTGTGCGGGCCAGATCATCCCCATCCACGCCGTTTTCTTGAGCGCCATGCGCATGTAGTCGGGCTCGGCGAGATCGAGCACGTTGCGGTCGCGCCAGCCGAGTTCGAGCGCCTGCCCCTCGGCAGTCTGGCGCGCCATCATCGAAGTCACGTCCATGACCTGCCGGATCACCGCGCTGCCCAGCGGGCTGACCGCATCGATCAGCGGCGCGAAGGCGGCGAACAGCAGCGCGTCCCCGGCATTGATCGCCAGCGGCACGCCGTGGAGCGCATGGAGCGTGGGCTTGCCGCGCCTGAGTTCGCTGCCATCCTGCACGTCGTCGTGGATCAGCAGCGCATTGTGCAGCATTTCGATCGCGGCGCCTGCGCGCACCGCCGCTGCCGGAGCCTCGTTGCCAAACAGCGCGGCATTGGCGAGGCAGATCGCCGGACGCAGCATCTTCCCCCCGCGCGAGGGGTACTCCGCCAGCATCTCGTCAAGGAACGGCGAAGGTGCGCCCGCGGCCAGATAGCGCATGACTTCCGCCCGCGTGGCGGTGCCATAGCGCTGGAGCAGGGCGCCCTCGACCGCCATCAGCTGACCTCGATCACCAGCTGGCCGAGCGGCAAGGGCTGCGTGGTGCAATAGACCGCGCCCGAATAGATGCCGGGGGGCTGATCCTGCGGCACTGTTACCATCACGCGCAGCCCCGGTCCGTCCGGGTTGGTGGCGAAGACGACATCGGTGATCGCTGCCGCGCTGCCGCCGCGCTGGGCAAGGCCGTCGCAGCCGATCTGCTCGGCGCCCGTCGGCGCATCCGGACGCGCCAGCGTGGCGGTGTGCGCGCGCACGGTTTCCTTGCCGTTGAATAGCACTTCGAGTGCCATCACCGGGGCTGGAGGGGTGGCAATCGGCGCGGCGCCCGGTTGCGGTGCCGGGTGGGGCTTCGGTGCCTGAAACGCGGGTACATGAGTCGAACCCGGCGGCGGCGGGGTCATCAGCGTATCGGCCTGGCGCAGCAGTGCCTCGCAGATGTCGAACGTCGCGCTGCTGAGCTGCCGCGCGAGGCCGAGCAGGTTGGCGGCCATGACGCGCACGTCATCCGGAACATCGCGGACGTTGTAGGTGCCGCCGCGAAACTGCTCGGCAGCCTTGCGGCCCTGCTTCACCGTATCGTTCAGCACATCGTAGGCGGTGCGCACCGTTTCCGCGATGGCTTCATTGACGACCAGCGTCTCGGGCTCGCGGACGGGCTCACCTGCCGCCGCTTGCGGCGCGGCCGCTGCTGCAGGCCCACGCCGCGGCGCAGTGCGCTCCGGCTGGTGGCGGACCGGGCGATCCGCAGGGTCGTGCTGCTCAGGGGTGGTCATAAGCAATGATATCCTTGAGGTCCGGCGCACCGGAAATGGCATGGGCGGCCAGCAGTCCCGACATGACCGCCCCTTCGACGCAGCCGGAGTGGAAGCCGCTGTCGGTCCAGTCTCCGGCAATGGTGAGATTGTCATAAGTCCGGTCGAGCGGCGATATGCGACTGCGCCAGCTGCCGGGGGTGTGGATCACGTAGCGGTCCGAAGGGTTGAGATTGGCGCGCCAATACTGCGTGCCGAAACGCGCCCGGCCTTCCGGCTCCGGGCCGCCACTTTCGTCCGCCTTGAGCACGTCCCAGCGGAAGTTCCCGGCGGCGTCATAGGCCCCCGGCCAGATCGCGCGGACCGGGCCTTGGAGGAAAGCCTCGGCATTGGCGCGCACCTCGGCATCGCGCGCCGGCTGATAGGTCATGTCGCCCTCTGCCGGCGGCTCGGGCGGATCGGGCAGTACCGCGCAGAAATAGACCGAGGTCTTGGGCGGCCGTTTCCACGCTTCCTCGGGCACGACATGCGCCATGTCGCACCAGGTATCGAACGGCTTGGCGAACGCACCCGTGATATACGCAGGCCCCGGCCAGCCCAGCGCTTCAAGGTCCTCGTCAAGCCACACCTGAAACGCCTGGCTAGCGACAGTCTTCACATCGCGGCACATCGCCTGCCAGCGCGGATCGCGCGCAACGATGCCGTTCGCGCAGTGCGGCACCGCGCCGACCCCGACGCCCAGCACGACCATGTCGAAATCGCGCTGCACCTCGAGCACGGTCTCGCTCTCGCGCCGCCGATCCCAGTGCGATTCGAACTTGCGGCCCTCGGCCAGCAGATCGGCCCCGCGTTCGAGCTGCGCGTAGTCCGGCGCCGAGGGCCAGCAGGGGCGCCCCTGCACATCGACCAGCGGCTGATACTCCCCGCCGCCCTTGATATGCGCCTGGACATCGAACTTGAGCCGCGCCGCGTGCGTTCCCGCCGCGTCCAGCTCGATATCGGTCAGCCGGTGGAAGAAGCGGAAGTCCACCCCGCGCTCCTTCAGCGCGGTGTAAAGCGGCGCGAAAACGACATCGCCCATGCCCGCGCGCATCCGCCACATGAAGGCGCCGCGATAGCCGAAGAAGGTGCGCAAGGTGCCGCGCAGCCCTTGCCCGGCAGAGAGGCGCGGCTTGTTCGGATCGCCGTCCTCGTAGCCCATCGACAGATCATACAGCCCGCGCAGGAACGGCGATTGCAGCGAGCGCAGCGAGGCGCCGTTGAGGCGCATCCATTCGCGGCACTCGTAATCGTCGATCGCATCGAGCCCGCGCGGATCGAACATGATGCCGTAGCGCAGGAACCCGGTCAGCGTCGCCAGCGTGAGATCGGCGATCTCCCACAGGAAGCGCAGCGGGTTGTCGGCGAGCACCTTGTCCTCGATCCACTGGCGCAGCGGCACGGCGACGGCGTCGACAGCGGTCATCAGGAAACCCGCCGTCGCCGGGCTGACCGAACGCACCAGCGCCGAGAGGACGGCGAGCACTTCGGCCAGCACCGCCGCCGAAGCAAACAGGCCCATGCGCGCCAGCTCGGTGATCCGCGACGCCAGTTCTGCCGGACTGGCGGGCCCTGCCGCATCGGCCTTGTCGAACCGGGTGACGAGGCCCTGCCCATCGACCGTGGTATCGAGCACCAGCGCGCGCAGCAGATCGAACGCGCCGGCCATGTAGTATTGCAGGCTGAACACCGCATCGGGCGCGAGCGGATCGCCGGGATAGCCGGCGCGCGGCGGCATGTGCACTTGCCAGCGCTGGAACCCGCCGTTCTCGCTGGCGGAGCACAGCGCGATGTCGTTCTCCTGCGTCCAGGCATCGCGGAAATCGCCGTAGAGATGGCCGAGGCCCTTCGCGTCGAGTTCGGCGTGGCAGGCGCGCATCATGCGGAAGGCATTGTCATAGAAGCCGAGCCATATGTGGAGGCCGTGCTCCTCGATCCGCCCGTTCTCGCCGCGTCCCGAAGCGCCCTTGCCGCCGAGCCGCCAGCCTTCCTGATAGACGGTGACGTGATAGCGGCCCTGGTGGTGCGGAGCGGTCAGTTCCCACGCCGCAGCCATCGACGCGCAGCCGCCGCCGATGATGGCGACGCGGATGCGCGAATCAGACGATGAATGAGATCGGGCCGATCCGCTCAGGGAAGCCTCCGCGTCGTCTGCGCTGCGCCTGCGTCTCGCCGTTTCATGCCCGCCTCCAGAGCTAAGTATTCATGCTTGGCCGAAAATGTCCATCGCTCTCGGGGCGCGCGGAACCACTCCGGACTCGAAACACGCGATCAGGCCGGGAGCGTGACGCTCCCGGCCCGTGCTGACCGGTGTGGCGATGCGGGCAAGTGCTCAGCGCTGGGCGAGCACCTGATCCGAGTGCGACCGGGCGGCCGCCAGCGCGGCGGTGCGTGCCTTCGCGCGGCAGTTGTTGACGGCCAGACGCTCCTCGAGCGAGATCGTGCCGGTGGCGGTGCCGCAGACGTGGTTTACGGCGCCCGAGATGCGGGCCTTGAGCGTCGCCATGCCTTCGTCGCTCGAAAGGTTGAGGTCGCCGGTGCTGACGACTGCAACCTGGACGGTGGCATCATCGGCTGCCGGTGCCGCGAAGGCAAAGGCGGGAGCCAGCAGCGCCGTGAGGGCAGCAGTGGCAACGAAGATGGCGGCGGGGATCATGTTGGTCTTCATCTTGGCTCTCCTTTGGAAGTTCGGCGGTTCGCGCTGCCGATGAAGTGCTTCTAGGAGACCTGCGTCAGGCCCGGCGCCAAGTGAGCGTGAGCCAAGCGTCAAAAGTGAACCTCGGCTGAAGAAAGTCTGTTTTTCGAATTTTCCCAGTGATTTGACGGAATCAGACGAGTCAGCTCGAAGGCCGCTCGTGAGCCGACGGCGCCAATCCTTGACGGCAAAGCGAAAGGGCCAGGAGCGTGTGCTCCCGACCCTTTGCTGACCGTTGTGGCGATGTGTTTGTGGGGATCAGCGCTGAGCCAGCATCTGACCCTCACGTGTCCGTGCGACGGCCAAGGCAGTGTTGCGTGCCTTGGCGCGGCAGACGGAAATCGTACGGCGCTCTTCAATGCTGAGCGCGCCGGTTGCGCTGCCGCAGACCCGGTTGACGGCGCCCGCGATGCGGGCATTCAGCGTCGACTGGCCTTGCGGCGTGGCGAGGTTGAGATCCGAGGTGCGGACGACGGCCACCTGGGTGTCCATGGCGCCGGTTGTTGCAGCACTCGCAAGTGAAGGGGCGACCGCCGCGGCCAGCACGAAGGCGGCGGCGAAGAAGGTGTTGTGTTTCATTCTTTTTGCTCTCCTATCGGTATCGGATCCGATCTTCCCCCCGTGGGTTCGGGGTTCTGTCCCCGTCCGGTGCCGATGAAGCTGGTCTAGGGAGCGTGCGTCAGACGAGGCGCGAGGCGAGCGTCAATCTTGCGTTAAAAATGATGGGACGTGTCGAAAAGTCGCTGACGATCGTGGGTGCGGCGTGGGCGCGGCGAGGTCGGGGCGATCTCCCGAAATCTCTGCTGGAGAAAAGGAAACGGCCCGGCCTCTGCTGAGGCCGGGCCGTCCCGGTATTGGCAATGGACCGAGAACGATCAGCCGCCGGGGCTGTCCTTGTTCTCGCTGCTGCCCACGATCGCACCGATACCACCGCCGAGTGCTGCGGCGCCCAGAATGAAGCCGAGGTTCGGCTTGTAGCCGACCTTGGGGGGCGGCGGAGGCGGAGGCGGGGGCGGCGGGGGAGGCGGCGGGGGAGGCGGAGGCGGCGGGGGAGGGGGCGGCGGCGGAGGCGGCGGCGGGGGAGCCGGCGTCGTCGTCGTCGTCGTCATGGTCTGCGTCTTGGGCAGATACCGTGCCGTCCGCTTGCGCTTGTGCGCGCCCTTGCGAGCAACGCCCTTCTTCTTCCAGGACTTCTTGTGCACCTTGTGCTTGGCCGGCGCACCAGCATCGGCGTAAACCAGCACGGGCGCGGCAACTAGCGATGCGGCTGCAACTGCACACATCGCCCGGGCGATAAAGCCAGCGGGGGGATTAGCCATCTTTCTACTCCACAAAAAAGCGGCACCTCGCGCAAGGCGAAGAGTAATCGGCGAATGTTGTTTTTGGACCCCAGTCCACGAGTGGACCCTCAGGAAAAATACTTAACATACCTCGTATGCGTTCGCAAAGCGCGAATAGGCCTCAAGCTCGCATTTGCAGTAAGTTCTTATCTTTCCTTGTAATTTTATCTCCGAATTGGAGTAGAAACCGCTTTGCTGCTGTTACGAGACGTTTTTGTATGCGAAGTCCGTCTCGGTTGATGGCGGACGGATGTCCCGTAAATTCGGAAATATTAGTTCTTCTTTTCAGTAATTTAGTAATCAATGCGCAGCGCTGAGGTCGACCCCGCTGCGCGGGCGCGGTGCGAACCAGACGAGCAGCGCTGCAAGTGCGAACAATCCGGTACAGCCCCAGAATATCGCATTTGTTGCGAGAGTTACGCTCTCAGTCTGGACGATTCTCTCCAGAATTATCCGCCCCTGCTCGGGGGTAAAGCCAGAACCCTGCGGCAAGGGGTGAACCAGCCCGGCCAGATTTTCGTGCGCCATCCTCGCCTCATGTTCCCACATTGTCGTGGCGAGCGAGGTGGCGAAGGCGCCCGCCAGCGTACGCATGAAGTTCTGCAGGCCCGCCGCCGAAGCGGTCTGGTCGGGACGCACCGAACCCAGCGCCAGTGATGTCGTGCCGATGAAGAAGAACGGCATGCCCAGCCCTTGCAGGAACTGCGGCAAGGCGATGGTGAAAAAGCCCATCTGGCTTGTCCAGCCGGTCCGCAGCAGCGAAACGATGCCAAGCCACAGCACGCCGAAGGTGATCAGCTTGCGCACGTCGAAGCGCGCCATCAGCCCCGCCGCGATCGGAGACATGATCACCGCGAGCACGCCGACGAACGCCGTCGCATAGCCGGCATAGGTCGCGGTGTAGCCAAGGTTGGTCTGGAGAAAGAGCGGGACGACCACGATGGCCGAGAAGAACCCGGCATAAGCGATGCTCTGCGCCGCCACGGCCGCGCTGTAGCCGCGCTGGCGGAACACCGAGAGATCGACCACCGGATTGGCCTCGGTCAGTTCCCAGATCAGGAACGCCGCGAACCCGACCACGGCGATGACCGCCAGCGCGCAGATGAACGTGCTGGCGAACCAGTCGGCGTTACGCCCCTCATCAAGCAGGACCTGCAGCGCACCGACCCAGATCACCAGCAGCGCGAGGCCAATGTAGTCGATCGGCCGCCGAACAGTCGGCGTCTCGAACGGCAGCAGATAGCGCAAGGCAAACACGAGGCAGAAGGCGACGACCGGCAGGTTGATGAAGAAGATCCAGTGCCAGCTCCAGTCATCGGAGATGGTGCCGCCGAAGATCGGGCCGAGGATAGGCGCCACGACAACCGTCATGCTCCACAACCCCAGCGCCATGCCTACCTTTTCCGGCGGGAAGATGCGCGTCATCAGGGTCTGTGACATCGGCATGATCGGCCCGCCGCTGAGGCCCTGGAAGATGCGGAACACGATCAGCGCCTCGAGGCTGCGCGAAAGCCCGCAGAGGAGCGAGAACAGGGCAAAGCCGGTGATCGCGGTCAGAAACACGCGTACCGCGCCAAACCGCGCGGCGAGCCAGCCCGACAGCGGTACGCAGATCGCCTCGGCCACCGAATAGGACGTGATCGCCCAAGTCCCCTGCGAGGGCGAGACGGCGAGGCTCCCGGCGATATGCGGCACCGAGACGTTGGCGATGGTGATGTCGAGCACCACCACGAAGTTGGCGAGCGCAAGCGTGAGGGCGGCCAGCAGGAGCGACCAGCCCTTCAGACGCGGGGCCTCGGCCCCGAGCACAGACGCACCGCTCACCTTACCTGGCTCCGGTATCGATCGTCGCGGTCATCGAGAGGCCGACGCGCAAGGGATGCGCCTTCAGCTCCTTCGGATCGAGCGCGACACGCACGGGCAGGCGCTGCACCACCTTGATCCAGTTGCCGGTGGCGTTCTGCGCCGGGATCAGTGCCTGCGCCGAACCTGTGCTGCCCGAGAAGCCGGCGACGCGGCCGTGATAGACCACGCCCGAGCCGTAGAGATCGGAGGTCAGCTCGACCGGCTGGCCCGGCGCAACGCGGCGCAGCTGGCCTTCCTTGAAGTTGGCATCGACGTGCGCCTCGCCCAGCGGCACCACTGTCAGCAGCACACTGCCGGATGCGACCCGCTGGCCGACCTGCACATTGCGCTGCGTGACGATACCGTCGACCGGTGCACGGATCACCGTCCGCGCCAGATCCAGCTTGGCCCGGTCGAGCCGCGCCTTGGCCGCCAGCACATCCGGATTCTCGGCCGGCGCAGTGCCGCCGACCAGCGCAGCGTTGGCGTTCGACTGCCCCTCGGCCGACCCGCGCGAGGCGCGCGCCTGCGCAAGGTCCGCCTCGGCGACGGTCAACTGGCCCTGCGCTGCGGCAAAGGCATTGCGCGCGCTCGAAAGCTCCTCGCCCGAAACTGCGCCGCCCGAAACCAGCGCCTCGCGCCGGGTCAGATCGAGCCGCGCGCGGGCGAGATTGGCCGAAGCGACGCCGACCAGCGCCTGCTTGCGGCGAATATCGGCATCGGTGGCCTGCACTTGCGCGGCGAGCGCGGTCCCGGTCTCGACTGTCTGGTTCACCCGCCGCAGCGCCTGCGCGACAGCAGCCTCCGCCTCGGCCACGGCGATCCTGGCGTCGGCCGGATCGAGTTCGAGCAGCACGTCGCCCTTCTTCACCGCCATCGTGTCGACTGCGGCGACGCGGATCACGGTCCCGGCGGACAAGGCCGTCACCGGCGCGATTTCGGCCGCGACATAGGCATTGTCGGTCTCGACATAACGCCCGCCGAACAGCGCTTCGTAGCCGCCGTAGACGACTGCCACGGCGAGCACGACGCCGCCCAGAATGGCAAAGCCGCGCTTGCGCTTCGCGGCGGCATCGTTGCTGGGCGCGTCGGGCGGGGAAGAAGGCATCGTCTGGGTCTCTTCGAGCATGATCTGGGGGTCGCGGTCAGCCATCGTGTGCTCTTTCGTCATGCATTGGGGCCGTATCCGCCGCCAAGGGCGCGGATCAGCTCGACATTGAGGGTCAGCGCGCGCGCATCGAGCGCGGCGACAAGCTGGCGGTTCCTGAGCAGCGCGTCCTGCGCCGTCAGCACCGAAAGATAAGGCGAAAGCCCGCCTTCGTAGCGCCGCCGCGCAATGGCATAGGCTTCCTCGGACGCTGCCAGCGCGGCATGGGCCTCGGCCTGCCGCACGCCAAGCGCGCGCTGCGATGCGGCGGCGTCCGCCACTTCGTTGAGTGCGCGTACCAGCGTCTGGTCATACTGCGCCACGGCCTCGTCATAGTCGGCCCGTGCGGCGCGGTAATTGCCCTGGATCCGCCCGCCCGAGAAGATCGGCAGGCTGATGGCCGCGCCGGCCGCGCCGATGTCGGAGCCCTTCGTGGTCAGATTGCCAAGGCCCAGCGATTGCAGGCCGATAAAGCCCATCAGGTTCACATTGGGATAGAAGCCCGCGCGCGCCACGGTGATCCGCGACGCAGCCGCTTCGGCGCGGCGGCGGGCCGCATCGATATCGGCGCGGCGGCCGACCAGATCGAGCGCGAGATTGGCCGGAAGGCCCGGCGCCGGCAGCGCGCGCGGCGCAGGCAGAGCGATCTTCGCCCCGCGTTCCGGGCCAGCGCCGATCAGGGCGGCCAGCCGGTTGCGCGTCAGTTCGATGGCCTCGTCCGTTGCGGCAAGGTCTCCGCGCGCCAGCGGAACCGCGGCATCGGCCTGGCGCTGCTCCCCGCGCGTGTCGAGCCCGCTTACCACCCGGCGCGCCACGAGCGCGGCGACTTCCTCGCGCTGCTGCACGGCAGCCACTTCCACTTCGCGCTCGGCGGCAAGGCGGGCGAGGTCGGCGTAGGCGGCGGCGATCGACGTGGCGAGGGCGAGCCGAGCCGCCCGCGCTTCGATCAGCGCAGCCTCGCGGTCGGACGTGGCGGCCCGCAGCGCGGCACGGTTCTTGCCGAAGAAATCGAGCTCGTAGTTGAGATCGAGCGTGAAGCGTCCGCTATCGTTGTACCCCTTGGGCACGAACTGCGCGGGAAAGCCGTTGTTATAGCTCTGCTTGACGTCGGTAACTTGCCCGTTCGCACCAAGCGTGGGGAGCAGCGCGGCCCCGGCGCCTTGCGCATAGGCTGCTGCCTTGCGCGCCCGCGCATCGGCGACAGCGAGCGTGGGCGAGCCAGCCAGCGCTTCCTCGATCAGCGCGGAAAGCTGCGGATCGCCATAGTCCTTCCACCAGCCGTCGCCCGGCCACTGGCCGGCGGGCGCATCAGCGGCGGTGACTACGGCACCGAGAGTAGCAGGATCGCGCAGGGCAGGGCGCTGGCCGAGATCGGGCATGGTGGCGCAGCCTGACAGCAGCGCGCTTGCGCCGAGCAGGATCGCCGCCCGTTTCAGCGGGAATTGGAAATGCATCAATGACACCATAATGACAGTACGGTTCGGTCACTAACGAGATGAAGGCTTGCGTCGAGCGAGTCAAGTGAATAAGTGTACGGAATGGTCACTAACGAGACACTGACCAGGGCGAGGCTCGGGCGACAAAGCCCTGACGAACGGAGAGAAAACATCCTCTCCGTGGCGGCGGAGGCCTTTGCCCTTGAGGGCTACGGGATCACCTCGATGTCCTCGATCGCTGCGCGGCTGGGCGGTTCGAAAGCGACGCTCTACAAATATTTCGCTTCGAAGGAGGAATTGTTCCACGCGGTGATGCAGCGCAAATGCGAGGCCGTGATCGGACCGCTCGAGGAACTGGCCGATACTTCGCGTGACCCGGCCACTCTGCTCTACGCCTTCGGCAAGATATTCCTCAGCCGCCTGTGTCAGCCCGATGCGATCGTCATCCACCGTACCGTGCATGCGGAGGCGGAGCGCTTCCCTGAAGTGGCGCGGACATTCTTCGCTTATGGGCCAGAAGCGGCCTATTCGGTTCTTACCCCTGCATTTGCCCGGTTCCATGCCGAGGGTCTCATCGATTGCCCCGATCCGCGTCTCGCCGCTGAACAGTTCCTCGGCATGGTGCGCGGCGATCTGCACCTCAGGGTCTCCAGCGGCCTCATCCCCCCGCCGGACGAGGCCGAGATCGAGCGGCAGGTTGCGCATGCCGTCGGCATCTTCGTGCGCGGCATTTCGCGGCGTGGCCCGCCCGCCTGAAATTGCGCTGCGCCACTTGCTGGCCCCTTGACCACACGCCCTCCGCGCGGGCACACCCCCGCTCGCACCGGTCCCGCCCGGGTCCGGTCGGCAGGCTGACTACAAAAAGGAGAGGCCATGTTCTCGCACGTGATGCTCGGCAGCAACGATATCGAGCGCTCGAAAAAGTTCTATGACGCCACGTTTGCGGCCTTTGGCGGCAAGCCCGGAGTGGTCGATCCCAAGGGTCGGCTGATCTACGCACACAATGGCAGCATGTTCCTCCTGACTCCGCCGATCAATGGCGAGCCGGCTACGTGCGCGAACGGTGGCACCGTCGGCTTTGCCATGACCCCTGAGCAGGCCGATGCATGGCACGCCGCCGGCTGTGCCAATGGCGGCACGGCGTGCGAAGACCCGCCGGGGCCGCGCGAAGGCTCGCCGTTCTACCTGGCCTACCTCCGGGATCCGGACGGCAACAAGCTGTGCGCGCTGCACGTGATCGGCAGCTGAGGCAGAGAGACAATGGCGCCTGATTCCACGTTCGAGACCGTTTCGACAGCCAAGGCCCACGGCGGCTCGATCGGCGTCTATCGGCACCAGTCCACCGCGACGGGGACGGGAATGACCTTTTCGGTCTTCCTGCCCCCGCAGGCGGCGGAAGCCGGGGCGAAACTCCCGGTTCTGTTCTATCTTTCAGGGCTGACCTGCACTCACGCCAACGTGACCGACAAGGGCGAATATCGCCGGGCTTGCGCGGAACATGGCATCGTGTTCGTCGCCCCCGATACCAGCCCGCGCGGCGAAGGCGTGGCGGATGACGCGGAGGGCGCCTACGACTTCGGCCTTGGCGCCGGTTTCTACGTCAACGCGACCGAAGAACCTTTCGCGGCGCATTACCGCATGTGGGACTACATCACTCAGGAATTGCCTGCGCTGATCCAGGACCATTTCCCGATCGACCCGGCGCGCATGGGCATCACCGGCCACTCGATGGGTGGCCACGGCGCGCTGACTATAGGGCTGACGTTCCCGGACAAGTTCAAGTCGCTCTCCGCCTTCGCGCCAATCGTCGCGCCCGGCCAGGTGCCGTGGGGCCACAAGGCGCTCGGCGGCTACCTCGGGCAGGACCGCGCGGCATGGCGCGCGCATGACGCGACCGCGCTGGTGGAAGACGGCAAGCGGCCTGCGGGCGACATCCTCGTCGATCAGGGCGCGGCGGACAATTTCCTCGCCGAACAGCTGCGCCCCGAACTGTTCGAGGCGGCGTGCAAGGCAGCGGGTGTGGACCTCACGTTGCGCATCCAGCCGGGCTACGACCACAGCTACAACTTCATCTCGAGCTTCATGGACGATCACATCCGCTGGCACGCCGAGCGGCTTTGAAGTCCTGAGGCCAAAACCAGAAACCCGCTCAGGCTGAGCTTGTCGAAGTATGCTGGCGCAACGCTTGCGCTGGTCCCCTTCGACAAGCTCAGGGTGAGCAGGTCTTGATTTGAACCGCGTTGAAGATGCGGATGCAGCCTACTTCCGCACGTCCTTCGCCACGGCATCGAGCAGCCCGTTGACGAACTTCGTCTCGCGCGCATCGAAGAAGGCGTGGGCGACATCGAGGTACTCGCCGATCACCGTGCCGACGCTGATATCGGGCCGCGCCATCAGTTCGTAGGCGCCGGCGCGCAGGATCTGCAGCATCGTGCGGTCGAGCCGGGCGATGGACCAGCCATCCGCCAGCCGCGCCGTCAGCGCACCGTCGATCTCGTCCCGCCGCGCCGCGACTCCGCGCACCACGTCGTCGAAAAAGGCGACATCAGCCTCGTGGTACTGATCGTCTTCGATTTCCGCACCGAGGCGGTGCATGTGAAACTCGTCGAGCAGCAGGTGCAACTGCGGCTGCTCCATCTCGAGCTGGTAGAGCGCCTGCACGGCGGCGAGCCGCGCAGCGGAGCGGGCAGCGAGGCGAGAGGGGCGATTCATATTCCAAGCCTCAGTTCGATGGAGCGGGCATGGGCGGCAAGGCCCTCCGCTTCGGCCAGCGCCACCGCAGCCGGACCCACTGCGCCGAGCGAACTTTCGCCGACGCTGAGGAAGCTGGTGCGCTTCATGAAATCAAGCACCGACAGCCCGGATGCAAACCGCGCGCGGCGCCCGGTGGGGAGCACGTGGTTCGGACCCGCGACATAGTCGCCGATGGCTTCGGGGGTGTGGCGGCCAAGGAAAACGGAACCCGCGTGGCGGATCCCGGCAAACAGGGCCTCAGGATCGTCTGTCGCGATCTCGACATGCTCTGCCGCCAGCGCATTGGTGAGGGCAGGGGCTTCGTCCAGCGAATCCGCCACGATGATCACGCCGTGCGCATCCCAGCTGGCGCGGGCGACGGCAGCCGTCGGCAGCAGCGCGATCTCGGCTTCCACCGCAGCCGCCACGGCATCGGCAAAAGCGGCATCGTCAGTGATCAGGATCGACTGCGCGGCGGGATCGTGCTCGGCTTGGCTGAGCAGGTCGGCGGCGATCCACTGCGGATCGTTCCGGCCATCGGCAATCACGAGGATTTCGGACGGGCCCGCCACCATGTCGATGCCGACCACGCCGTAAAGCTGGCGCTTGGCTTCCGCGACCCAGGCATTGCCCGGCCCGGTGATCACGTCGACCGGTGCGATGCGATCCGTGCCATAAGCCAGCGCGGCAATCGCCTGCGCTCCGCCAATGCGCCACACTTCATCGACCCCGGCAAGGTGCGCTGCGGCGAGCACCAGCGGATTGACCGCGCCCTTGGGCGTCGGCGTGGCCACCACGAGGCGGCCCACGCCCGCAACCTTGGCGGGAATGGCGTTCATCAGCAGCGAGGAAGGATAGGCCGCGCGGCCACCGGGCACATAGAGCCCCGCGCCGTCGACGCCCCGCCACTTCGCGCCAAGGCGGACGCCGACGGCATCGGTGTAGTCGCGGTCTTCGGGCAGCTGCGCTTCGTGGTAGGCCCGGATGCGTGTCGCGGCGAGTTCCAGCGCGGCGCGCAAGGCAGGATCGAGCGCGTCGAACGCCTCGCGGCATGTCTCGGCCGGAATGCGCCAATCATCGCCGAGGTCGTGGCCATCGAACTTCGCAGTGTACTCGGCCAGTGCTTCGTCACCGCGCGCCCGCACCTCGGCGAGGATCGCGGAAACATCGCGCGCCACATCGGCATCGCTCTCGCGCCGGTCGCTGACGACAGCGGCAAACGCGGCGGCAAAGCCTGCGTCCCGGGTGTGGAGGCGCTGCATCAAGCGGCCTTCCCGCGCGCCACGAGTTCGCGGAACGTGTCGATCAGGGCGCCCATGCGCGCGCTGTCCGTCTTGAGCGCGGCGCGGTTGACGATGAGCCGGGCCGAGACCGGCATGATCCGGCTCGTCTCGACAAGGCCGTTGTCCTTGAGCGTGCGGCCCGAGGACACGAGATCGACGATCCGGCTGGCGAGGCCCAGCGACGGCGCCAGTTCCATCGCGCCGTTGAGCTTCACGACTTCGGCGGCGACACCCAGCTTCTCGAAATGGCGGCGGGTGAGGCTCGGGTACTTGGTCGCGACGCGGGCATGGCTTTCGCGCGCTGCCTGTCCGCTTTCGATCGCCGCGGCGGGTTCTGCCACCGAAAGGCGGCAGTGCCCGATGTCCAGATCGACCGGCGCGTAGAGATCGGCGTAGTCGAATTCATCGATCACGTCCGAACCGACGATCCCGGCCTGTGCGGCACCGTGGGCCACGAACGTCGCGACATCGAAGGCACGGACGCGGATGATCGTCATTTCGGTGCGGCTGGTGGCAAAGCTCAGCTTGCGCGAGGCCTTGTCGAAGAAGTCCGCCTCGGGCACGACACCCGCGTCCTTCAGCAGCGGCAGCGCCTCGTCGAGGATGCGGCCCTTGGGCAGGGCGAAAACGATAGGAGTCGGCGCGGTCATGGCGCTCGGCCCCTATGGCAAAGGGCCGGAAAGGGCAACCGTATGGAACGGGTCATGGATTGGAGCGATGTTGCGGAGGCAATCCGTTGGCAGGCCGATCACGCCGCGAAGAACGGTGCGCCCTGCACCGCGCGGGTGGTCCGCGCGCAGCTTGCCCTGCTGGAAAGCGACACCGAAACCGGCCACCGCCTCGCCCACTGGCCGGGGAAGCCGCTGGAAGACGCGCTGCCGCTGCGGCTCGCGGGCGGGTTTCACCACCTTGTCCTTTCGGGCACGGATACGCGGCTGGTGGCGGTTTATCGCGGCGAATTGACCGATCAAGCTGCAGTGGATGCGCTGATTCTCGATCTTGCCCGGCACTATGATGCAGCGCTGCTGCCCTGGCTCGATGGCCCGCCGCAGACCAACGAGGCGGGCCGCTCCGCTTCGATCATGGCTGCGCTGCTGTGGCTTTCCCCCCGCGTGGGGCCGCGCTTCGAGATGAACGAACTCGGCGCGAGCGCGGGCGTCAACACGATGATGGAGCGCTATCACTACGATCTCGGTGGGACCGAGGTCGGCCCTGAGGATTCGCCGATGCGGATCAAGCCGGAATGGCGCGGGCCTGCTCCTGCATTGGCGCCGGTGAAGATCACCGCCATCCACGGCTGCGACCGCGCGCCGATCAACCTCGCCGATCCCGCTCAGGCGCTGCGGCTCAAGAGCTACGTCTGGGCCGAAGTGACCGAACGGCTCGCGCGGATCGATGCGGCGATTGCGCTGGCCGGTGAACGTGCGCCCGATCTTGTCCAGATGGATGCGGGCGAATGGGTGGACCAGCGCCTCGCCGCGCCGCTGCAGGCTGGCACCACCCGCGTGATCTACCACTCGATCGTGTGGCAATATCTCCCGCCGGAAACCCGCGCGCGGATCACGTCGGCGATCACGCGCGCCGGGGAGGCTGGCCAGCAGCTCGCGTGGATCATGCTCGAAACCAACCGCGAAACCTTCCGGCATGAACTGACCGTGCGCCACTGGCCCGGCAGCGGCGAGCCGGTGCTGGTCGGCGAAGCGCACGCCCATGGCGCTTGGGTTGCCTGGCACGGCGCGGCGTGATTGGCCGCTGGGGCCAGTTGCACCTGCCGCCTACCCTGTTAACTCTGCGCGAAACTCACTTGGAAAGCCTTCCGCATGCGCCCGATGAAACTGCTGCTCGCCGCTCTCACGCTCGCCGCCGTTCCGGCGACCGCGTTCGCCGATTCTCCGCCGGTCACCTGGCGCGAGAAAGTCCGCGCCTTCAACGTCGAGCATTGCAAGCACCCCGCCTGGGGCACTTCGCATTCCGACCGTGACTATGCGCTGGCCAAGGCCATGGCCGCCACCGACAAGGTCACGCTCGATGACGACGTGCTGTTCGCCGCAGCCTATCTGCACGATATCGCGGGCTTCAAACCGTATGAGAAGCCGGACCTCGACCATTCGGACGTCGCGGCAGATCTCGTCGGTTCGATCCTTGAGCCAATGGGCTTCCCGATGGCCAAGCTGCCCAAAGTCCAGGCCGCGATCCGCGAGCACATGTACTACCGCACGCCGACAGTTCCGGAGTCGCTCTACCTCCACGATGCCGATGCGCTCGATTGGCTCGGCGCGATCGGCGCAGCGCGGATCATGGCGCTGGCAGACCCCAACGGCGGCCAGCCCGATGGCCCCGCCGTGCTGCCGATGCTCAAGGAAAACCTGCGCGACGTGCCCGTGCGCGTGCTCTCCCCGGCGGGCAAGGCGCTGATGCCGGCAAGGCGCGATCTGCTGGCGAAGTGGATGGAAACGCTCTCGGCTGAAACGGACGGGTACAAGACGCTTTGATGCCCGAAATCACCTACCGCCCCTACGCCAAGTCCGATGAGGATGCGGTCATCGCGCATATTCTCTCGATCCAGCAGGGTGAGTTCGCCGTGCCGGTCACGGCGGAGGACCAGCCTGACCTGCGCGCGGTGGCCGATGTCTATCAGTCCGGACACGGCGGCTTCTGGGTGGCGGATATGGGTGGCCGCATCGTCGGCACCATTGGCCTCATTGGCTACGGCGCAAACGAGGGTGCGCTGCGCAAGATGTTCGTGGCAGCGGATGCGCGTGGGCGTGAGCTTGGCGTGGCGGCGCGGCTGCTGGACATCCTGATCGCACATGCCCGGAGCGTGGGGATGGTTGGCATCACGCTGGGCACGGTGGCCAAGCTCCACGCCGCGATCCGGTTCTACGAGAAGAACGGGTTTGCACTGGTCGCGCCCGAGGACCTGCCGGAAGGCTTCCCGCGCATGGCGGTGGATACGCACTTCTATCGGCTGGAGCTCTAACCCAACCCGTTCGTGTCGAGCGAAGTCGAGACACCGCACGCGGCGCTTGGTGTCTCGACTTCGCTCGACACGAACGGGAGTTTGGTGGGTTGCCGCGTTCAGCTACCCCAGAAACGCATCCAGCGCGGCGTTGACCTTGTCCGGCGCTTCCCACGGCACGAAATGCCCGCAATCGGGCACTTGCACCAAGGTCAGGTTGGGGATCATCGCGTCCAACCCGTCAAGGTTCGCGGGCGGGAGAGCCATGTCGTCCATCGCCCAGATCACCAGCGTCGGGATGCCAAGCGGCGGCAGCGGTGTCGGGGTGTAGCCTTCGGGCAATGCGAAGGGCGCGTCCATTGTCGGCACGTCCATCGGGCTGCCGCGATACCAGTTGAGCATGGCGATGGCGCTGTCGGGGTTCGACCAGTCCTTGAGCAGCGCATCACGCTCGGCCTCTTCCATCACCGGCGCCTTGTCGCCCCAGTTCAGCACCTGCAGCAGCAGCGCGCCGAGGCCATGTTCGCGCACCAGCGCATCGTTTGCGGTATCGCGGAAGGCGCGCATGTACTGGCTCGCCGCGCGCTGCACGGGATCGAGATAGAGCAGCTTCTGGAAGATGCCCGGATGCGGCGCATTGGCGACCACCGCGCGCGTCACCCGCGTGCCTTGCCCCAGCAGCGCCACGCCCCAGGCGATCGCGCCGCCCCAGTCATGGCCCAGCACGGTGAACTGCCCGACGCCGAGCGCATCGGCGAGGAGGAACACGTCGCCGATGAGCTTGTCCGGCGTGTAGTTCTCCACGCCCTCGGGCTTGGACGAGCCGCGATAGCCGCGCTGGTCGGGCGCGATGCAGCGGAAGCGGCCCGAAAGGTGCGCGATCTGGTGGCGCCAGGTGCGGTGCGATTCGGGAAAGCCGTGGAGGAACATCAGCACCGGCGCATCGCGCGGGCCCGTGTCCACCACATCGAGTTCAATCCCGTTCGCCAGCGTGACGCGCGTGAAGTCCATGCTCATTGCGTGCTCTCCACGGCGGGTACTTCCAGCTTGTTGGCGTAGCCGTTCGCGACCAGCGCGGCCATCCGGTCGAAGATCTCCTCGGGCGTCCGGCAGGCTTCGCCGATCATCTGCTCGAAGCCAGTCGCCACGATGATCTCGCGCTTGCCCGCGGCCATTTCCGCCAGCATCTGCGCCGCGGCGAGGTCGGGGTCCATGCCCCCGTCAATCGCCTTGTCGCTCACCCCGCGGCGGCTGCCATCGGCATTGAGCGCATTGCGCGAGACATTGGTGCGGACGGAGCCCGGCGCAATGACATGGACCTGCAGCCCCTCGCCGGACACTTCGGTGCGCAGCGCGTTGGCATAGCCGATCAGCCCGAACTTGGCCGCGCTATAGGCCGTGCGCATCGGCACGCCGACTTTGCCCGCCACGCTGGAGACCATCGCGATGCGGCCTTTCTGGCGCGCGACCATGCGCCCGATCAGCGCCTGCGTCAGCGCGATGGGGGCCAGCAGATCGACCGCGATAATTTTCTCGTAGACCGCGTAATCAGTGTTCACGGCAAGGCTGCGCTGCGAGATGCCGGCATTGTTGAACAGGATATCGATCCCGCCGCTCCGCTCCTCGGCCCATGCCCAGGCTTGCTCCGCGGCCGCGAGGCCGGCTGGATGGTCCGTCGCCTCGAACGGCAGCACCAGCGCCGTGGCGTTGCCTTTCGCACAATCCGCCGCCACTTCTGCCAGCGCTTCGGCGTTGCGACCCGAGAGGATCACATGCGCACCCTCCGCCGCCAGGGCGCGCGCCATTGCTGCGCCGATCCCCGATGATGCCCCGGTGATCCATGCCACCTCTCCGGCAAATGCCATGTCTGTCCTCTCCTGCTTTTGCTTTTTCAAAGATTGGCGCGGGTGTTCGGCACTTTGGGCAGGGGGATGAATTCCTCCTCGTCCCCCGGCACCTTGGGAAAGCGCCCCTCATCCCAATCGTGCTTGGCCTGCGTGATCCGCTCCCGGCTGGAACTCACGAAGTTCCACCACACGTGGCGCTGGCTGGTGAAGGCTTCGCCGCCCAGCAGCATGACGCGCCCGCCCGCTTCGGACGAGAGCTTCATCGTCACGCCCGGCGCGAGCACCGCCAGCGTGTAAAGTTCCAGCGGAACGCCGTCGATGCTGGCCTCGCCGCCCACCAGCATCACTGCGCGCTCGTCGGCCGAAACGTCGATGGGGATGGCGCCGCCGGGCGCGAACAGGATCTCGGCATAGATCGTCTGGCTGTGCTGGGTCGTCGCAGCGGTCTTGCCCCACAGTGTGCCCATGATCACGCGCGCGGTGGTGCAGCCATCCTCGATCAGCGGCAGGTCGGCCTGCTGCTCGAAGGCCGGGTCGATGTCCTCGCGCCCATCGGGAAGCGCGAGCCACGTCTGCATGCCATAAAGTGCGGGGCCGCCAACTCGCTCCGATGCCGGGCTGCGCTCCGAATGAACGATACCGCGCCCCGCCGTCATCAGATTGACCTGTCCGGGCCGAATCGTCGCAAACGTGCCCAGGCTGTCGCGGTGATCGATGGCGCCGGCATATTTGCCGCCGAATAGCCAGGTCACGGTGGCAAGGTTGATATGCGGATGGGGCCGCACGTCCATCGCGGTGCCGGTGGGGAGCACGGCGGGGCCGAACTGGTCGACGAAGATGAACGGGCCAATCATCGTCCGCTCGCGCGAGGGCAGCACGCGCCGCACCTGAAACGCGCCGAGATCGTGGGTCACGGGTGTCAGCGTCTGGGTCACGGGTTCCGACATCACGATACCTCCGCTTGCAGCAGGTCGAGGATGTTCACCGGGAAAACCGGCTCGTGCCACTCTGCCAGTTCGGCGGCGGTAAACCAGCGGAATTCCTTGATCAGCGCGCGTTCCAGCTCGGTGTGCCCCGCATGATCCGGCGTGAAGCTGGTGGTGCGCAGGCGGAAGAAGCGTTCGTCGGACGTGACCGGTTCGCCCTCCAGCGTGATGAAATCGTCCATCCGCTGCGCGATTTCCGGGCCGCAGCTTTCGACCTGCAGGCCGGTTTCCTCGAACAGCTCCCGCACGGCGGCGGCGTGAAAGTCCTCGCCCGGATCGCATTCGCCGCCCACCCCGCACCAGAACGCGCGGCGGCTCGGCGGGGCGAAGCGGATCAGCAGCAGGCGGTCCTGCTCGTCGAGCAGCAGGATGCGCGCCGCCCGGCGGATTCGGCGCGCATTACTCACCGCCCCATCACTCATTGGGCGCGCGCGCCTTGATCGCGAGCGCATGGACGCGCTGGCCGGGAATGTCGCCCAGCGCCTGATTGATCATGCGCTGGCGCATCACGCGGGAGACACCGGCGAACCGCGCACTGGTGATCTCCACGGTGAAGTGCGATTCGCCCGTGCCATCGTCGCCCATATGGCCGGCGTGGTGCGCGCTATCGTTGATCACGGCAAGGTGTTCGGGGGCAAAAGCTGCGGTGAGCAGCGAGGTGATTTCTTGGGCAATGGGTCCGGTCATGGCTTCCATCTTGGCCGATCCGTCGCCATGTGGGAAGCCGAATGAGACAGGCTAGACCTCACGACCGCTTCCATGGCCGGGTGCAGGGCACCGGGCAATTGTGCGCCGTCCCGGGCTGCAACGAACCGGGCGAATTCCGCGCGCCGGGGGTGCGGGCGCCGGGCTTCGATGGCCCGGGTGACTACCGCTGGATGTGCCTTGAGCACGTGCGCGCGTTCAACGCGGGCTACGATTTCTTCGCCGGGATGACGCCCGAGGAAATCATGGAAGCGCAGTCGCCGCTGGCGGGTTGGGCGCGGGAAACACGCGCATTCCGCCCCGATGCCGGGATCGATCAGGCCCCGCGCTGGAACGACTTTGCCGATCCGCTCGATGCCATCGCCCAGCGCGCCCGCGTCCGCCGCGAGGATGCGCTGCACCGGCAGGAAGCCGCGCGGCGCGGCATCGGTCCGGATGAGCGCAAGGCCTATGAGACCATGGGCCTCGGCTTCGATGCAGATCGCAAGGCACTGCGCACGCGCTACTCGGAGCTTGTCCGCCGGTTCCACCCGGATCGCAATGGCGGCGACCGCGCCTACGAAGGCCGCCTCCAGGCCGTGATCGACGCCTATAACCTGCTCCGCGCCACGCCCGCTTTCAACGTCTGACGCCGCCGCATCCCCCGCAGGGCGGGTGTTTTCATATCCGAGCGATTCGGCCGCTGGTCTGCGCCGCGAATTGTGTCATCCTCCCCGCAACCTTGACGGCGATGGGGGCAGCTCATGGGTGCAGAGCCTGAAGGCGCAGCGGGGGAGGCCCTGCCGACCAGCAAGACCGTTGGTCTGCTGTTCGTCCACGGCATCGGCCAGCAGCAACCCTTCGAACATCTGACCAGCAGCGTCAGCGAGATCGCCGAGCTGCTGAAGCGCGATGGCCAGACCTCGTGCGCGGTGGTCGACCGTACGCCGGGCCTCAAGTTCGATGCCAGCAATCCGACTGCACTCGGCGAGGCACCGGTCACGCTGACAGTCAGCCGGGCCGGGCATGTCACCCGCTTCGAATGCCACGAAGTCTACTGGGCTGATCTTGGCGCGCGCGACGGAATTGTCGATACGATCAGGTTCTGGTTCTGGGGCCTCGGCCAGTGGGCCGCCCCGGTCTACCGCGAACTCGATGCGGCGCAGCTCGACAAGAGCGATGTCGCGGCGGACGGCAAGACCCGGCTCAACCGGCAGGCCAGCACAATGGCGCGCCTGCCGCGCAGCGTTGCCGGGTTCCCGCTCGAGGAACTCAACGCGCGCTGGCAGCTGGCGCTGGCAGGGCTCGCCGCGCTGCTCACCCTGATCTCATGGTCGCTGGTGAAGCGCATCTTTGCCGCCGCGCTCAAGACCGCGCCCGGGCCCAGCATCCTCGCGCAATATGTCGGCGATGTGCGGACATACGAGGAAAGCGCCCGCCCCGGCGATACCGCGCTCAGCGATCCCGGCTTCCCGCGCCGGGTCGGCATCCGCAGGCGCATGGTCACGCAGATGGTGGCGATGGGCGACCGGGCGGTGAAGGGCGACTACGATCGCTGGTACGTGCTCGGCCATAGCCTCGGTTCAGTGCTGACCTACAACGGGCTGACCGAGATCGGCCATACCCTGCCCAACTACCTCGGCGAGGCGCAGTGGAATGCTCTTGATCCATCGCTGCGGACCGATCCCGATTGCGCAAGGCGCAGCCCCGATGAAGTGCCCTTCATGATGCCGGCGCGCCCGGCGTGGCTGGCACATGACGACGTGATCAATCGCCGCGCGCTGTTCGAGAAGTTGTCCGGCATCCTCACGTATGGCAGCCCGCTCAACAAGTTCGCCGCGCTCTGGCCGCGCATCGTGGCCACGGCCACAGACCGGGCGGATCATGCCACGGTGTTCCCGCAGCACGAAACGTTCCGCTGGCTCAACATGCGCGCCCCGCTCGATCCGGTGGCGGGTGATCTCGACCGGTACGGCGCGCGCGATATGGGGCCATCGGAGCCGCTGGAGGGAGATTCTCCGTTCGAAACCCTGCCCTCGGCACCGCGGATGAAGCCGCAGTTCGCTGGCTATGTGCCGAGCCCCGAGACCTACACCACGCCGTTCCGTCAGCTGTTCCTGCAGGCGCACCTCGAATACTTTCGCAATCAGGCGGTGTTCGCGCGCGGCTATCCCATCGAGCACAGGATGCAGCTGGCCCAGTGGCTGCTCGATCCGGCGCAGACGATCCGTGCGATCAAGCCGCTGGGGGGTCTGCGCAAGCTCGGTATGCTGGGCGTGGCGCTGGGTATCGTCCTGCTCTTGCTGGTGCTCACCGCGCTCATCGTCACGATTGCTGGCGGCGTTGGCACTCGCATGTTCACCGCGAGCAAGCCTGATTGGACGAACTTCGGCGCAGTATTTGGCACAATCGGCCCGGTGCTGGTGATTGCGCTCGGGATCGTGCTGTTCGCCGGGTTGCTGCGCTGGCGGCAGGACAGCAGGTTCAATCTGCAGACGGCGGCAGCCCTCGCCGGCAAGGCGCGCAAGGCTGCCAACCTGCGCCAGACCAATCAGATCGCCACGGAAAATGACCAGCAACTGCGCCTGCACCGCCGCCAGTTCATCGCCGCGAACGCGATGCTCCTGCTGTACCTGCCAATCCTGGCGTCGGCTTGGCTGTGGTTCAGGGTCGGCCCCGATCTTCTCGCCGGATATGCCGCGAGCTGGCTTTTGCGCTTGCCCTGCGTGAGCGGCTACATCGTCCTCCTTGGCGTACTGGCGATGACGGTGCAGGCAGTGGTCAACACCACGGTGGAGCCGCTACGGGCGAAGTGAACGAAAAAAGCCCCACGCGCGGCTGGACAGCGCGGCCGCTTGGCGCAAGTCTGCAGGCCTTGGCGCAAAGGGGGGCAAGGCGGATGACACGCGAAGACCGGCAACTGGGGATGGACCGGGCGATCACCCGGCGCGATTTCGTCAACGGGGTTGCCTCTGCCGCGCTCGCCGCCGGCATGCCCGTCACTTCGCAGGCCGCCAGCGCCAAGGCCGTCGTCACGCCGGAAATCGATCCCAATCCCTATCCCCCGGCGCGGCAGGGCATGCGCGGCTCGCACGCTGGCACGTTCGAAGCGGCCCACATGCTGCGCGACGGAACGCTGAAGCTGGCGGATGCGGAAGACAGCGGCGAGACGTATGACCTGATCGTCGTCGGCGGCGGGCTTTCAGGCCTCTCCGCCGCGCACTTCTTCCAGAAGCGCGTCGGCCAAGGTTCAGCATCTGGTGCCAAGGTGCTGGTGCTCGACAACCACGACGATTTCGGTGGCCATGCCAAGCGCAACGAATTCCGCGTGAACGGCAAGCTGCTGCTGTGCAACGGCGGCACGCTCAACATCGAAAGCCCCAGCCGCTACGACAAGTGGTCGCGCGTTCTGCTCGATGACATCGGCGTCGATATCGCGCGCTACGAGCGGGACAACACCGCCAACGCCGGGCTCTACAAGTCGCTCGGCATGGGCCACGGCATGGTGTTCGATGCGGAGACGTTCGGCGGAAAGGATGTGGTCCTCGCGATGGGCGGCGGCTGGCGCGGCGGCGCCATCGAGCCGGACAAGCTGGACAAGGCCCCGCTCACGCCCAAGGCGCGTGCCGATCTGGCCCGGCTCTTTGCCAAGGACCAGCCCGATTTCCTTCCCGGCCTCGATCAGGCCGCCAAGAAGGACTGGCTCGCGCGGCATTCCTACCAGCAGTTCCTGATGGAGAAGGTCGGCGTCGACCCCCAAGTCTACTGGCTGTTTCAGGATATCGGCAAGGCCAGCTTCTGTGTCGGCGGCGATGCCGTGCCCGCGCTGTTCGGCTGGGTGCAGGGCTATCCCGGCTTCTCCGGCATGAACCTTGGCGATGTGCCCGCCGATCTCTTTGCCGACCTGCCCGGCGGGCAGCATGGCCGCCAGCGCGAAGGCGACAAATCGATCCACTTCCCCGATGGCAATGCCACCCTCGCGCGCCTGCTCGTATCGAAGCTGGTGCCGGAAGCCACCGCGGGCCGCACGCAGGAGGACATGGGCACCGCGGTGATCGACTACGCCGCGCTCGACCGCCCCGGCGCACCGACGCGCATCCGCCTGTCCAGCGTCGTCCTCAACGTGGCGCACAAGGGCGATCCCGCCTCCGCCGGCGAAGTCGCTGTCCATTATGCGAAGCAGGGCAAGCTCGTCGAGGTTCGCGGCAAGGCCGTCATCATGGCCTGCTGGAACATGGCGATCCCCTACATGATGCCCGAACTGCCCGCGCCGCAGAAGGAAGCGCTGGCCTACGGGGTCAAGGGTCCGATGGTCTACACCAGCGTCGCGGTCACCAACTGGCGGCCCTTCGTGAAGCTGGGCGCGGCCAATTTCCATTGCCCGACGATGTTCCATCAGGAAGTCGGCCTCACCGAGGCAGTCAGTCTTGGCGATCTCAAGCACCCGCAGACGCCGGATGAGCCGGTCGTGCTCCACCTCGTCAAATACATGAACAAGCCTGGCCTCTCGCGCCGCGACCAGCACCGCGCCGGGCGTGCCGAACTCCTCGCGATGAGCTTCGAGACGTTCGAGCGCGAGACGCGGCGGCAATTGCAGCGCATGCTTGGGGCTGCGGGCTTCGACGCTGCACGCGACATTGCGGGCATCACCGTCAACCGCTGGGGCCACGGCTATGCCTATACCTACAACTCGATCTACGATCCGGTGGAGTGGGTCTACAGCGAAAGCCCGAACCGCCCCTGCGTGATCGGCCGCCAGCCGTTCGGGCTTGTCAGCATCGCGAACAGCGACGCGGCCGCCAGCCCGCACACCGACGCCGCGATCCAGGAAGCCCACCGCGCGGTGCAGGAAGTGATCGAGCGGCGGACCTTTCCGTTCGTGCCGCGCCGGACGGGGTAACCAAAAAACTGCTACCCCAAAATCCGCTCATGCTGAGCTTGTCGAAGCATCATGCGCGGCGCCCGCGCCAGCACCCCTCGACAAGCTCAGGGCGAGCGGGATTGGAAATGGTGTTGAGGTTTACCCGACAGGTTCCAAATCCGGCTCCGCCCAGCCGCGCCGCGCGTCCACACTGAACAGCCGCTCCTTTGAATAGAAGCACAGCGGCCAGCTGCGGTCACCGATCTCGCTTTCGAGCAGCGCGTTCACCGCGTCCACCAGTCCGGCGTCCTCCGGCAAAGTCTCGGCGAAGGCCCGCACGCCCCTGATATAGAGCTGCGTCAGCGTTTCGTGATAGCCGGCGCTGTCGGTGTTCTCGCCGCCCACAGCCACGTTATAGGCGCTGATCGTGCCGGGCATATCGCGCTCCGGCACGAAGTCCGGCTTCTCGCGCAGCAGCCAGAGGCAGGCCGCCAGATGCGCCTCATGCGTCCATTCCGCCTTGGGCAAGGTGCGCAAAAGCAGCCCTTCACCGACATGGCGCACCGCCGCATCATCGGCAAACAGACGGACAGGATGGGCGGCCATGACAATTCCTTCGAGCACAAAAAAAGAGGCCTCGCACAGGGCGAGGCCTCACGCCAGAAAGGATTGTCGTCTTCTTGCTTATGCTGCGATGGGCGCCGCGTTGCGTACGCTCTCGTCCACATGATCAGCGAACTGCGCGAAATTGTCGATGAATTTGCGCACCAGTTCCTTGGCCGTGCGGTCATAGGCTTCCGGATCGGCCCAGGCGCCGCGCGGATCGAGCAGCGCGGTATCCACGCCCGGCACCGAGACCGGCACTTCGAAGCCGAAGTTGGGATCGATGCGGAATTCCGCCGAATTGAGGCTGCCATCGAGCGCGGCGTTGAGCAGCGCGCGGGTCGCCTTGATCGGCATGCGCTTGATGCCCGGCATCGTGGCGAGGCCGCCCGACCAGCCGGTGTTGACCAGCCAGCACTTCACACCGCCCTTGGCGATGCGCTCCTTGAGGAGGTTGCCGTAGATCGACGGGTGGCGCGGCATGAACGGCGCGCCGAAGCAGGTGCTGAACGTGGCTTCCGGCTCGGTCACGCCGATTTCGGTGCCCGCGACGCGCGCGGTATAGCCCGAAAGGAAGTGGTACATCGCCTGATCGGGCGTCAGCCGCGCGATCGGAGGGAGCACGCCATAGGCATCCGCCGTGAGGAAGATGATGTTCGCGGGCACCGGGCCGAGGTTCTTCTCGCTCGCGTTCGGGATGAAATCGATCGGGTAGGAACCACGGCTGTTTTCGGCGAGCGAGGCGTCATCAAGATCGATCGCGCGGGTTTCCGGATCGATCACCACGTTTTCGAGGATCGTGCCGAAACGCTTGGTCGTCGCGAAGATTTCGGGCTCGGCCTCAGCCGAAAGGCGGATCATTTTGGCGTAGCAACCGCCTTCGAAGTTGAACACCGCCGTGTCCGACCAGCCGTGCTCGTCATCGCCGATCAGCGTGCGGCTGGCATCGGCCGAAAGCGTCGTCTTGCCGGTGCCCGAAAGCCCGAAGAACACCGCCGTGGTGCCGTCCGCGCCGATATTGGCGGAACAGTGCATCGGCATCACGCCCTGCACCGGGAGTAGGTAGTTGAGGATGCCGAACACCGACTTCTTCATCTCGCCCGCATAGGCTGTGCCGCCGATCAGGATCAGCTTCTCGGTGAAATTGACCGCAATCACCGTCTCGGTGCGGCAGCCGTGGCGCTCGGGATCGGCGCGGAAGCCGGGGATGTCGATGATCGTGTATTCGGGCGCGAAGCTTGCCAGTTCCTCAGCCGTCGGGCGCACCAGCAGGGTGCGGATGAACTGCGAGTGCCAGGCATACTGGGTGATCACGCGGACCGAGACGCGGTATTCCGGCTGCGAACCGCCGAACAGGTCAGCGACATAGGCCTTGTCGAGCCCGCCGAGCGCGGCGAGGAAATCCGTCTTCAGCGCGGCGAACTGTTCCGGCGTCATGCTGACGTTGGTCTTGCCCCACCAGATCGTGTCTTCCGTTGTCGCATCGCGAACGAAGAACTTGTCCTTCGCGCTGCGGCCGGTGTGCTTGCCGGTGGCGACGACGAAGGGGCCGTCCGCCGAAAGCACGCCTTCGCCGTTGCGGATCGCATGTTCCACCAGCGGCGCGGTGCCGAGGTTGGCGAAGATCTGCGCCGGTTCGGGAAAGCCCTGCTGAGCAAGCGTCACGTTCAATGTGGTATCAGACACAATCGGTCTCCCATGGCGGGTCTGCCATTTGCCCGGGCTGGTTTGGGCTCCGGGCGAGGCATGGCCCCGCGTTGCAATCACACCCAGAATGCTCTCGTCCGCCGGCGAATCCGCAGCATTACTGCATACGAATGCGCTGAGTCCGGTTTGGCGCATAGCCACCCCGCCATGCTGCGTCAAATGCCCTCGCGGCAACCAAGTTTTTTGCGCAGCAAGTTGCACGGCGTACAACTGCATCGATACGGACAGGATCACCGGGCCAGATTGCCCGCCCGGTTGCCAGCGGCGACCTGAGCCGGTAATCCGGTCGCCCCTGATCCGCCGCCAGCCAGACCGGAAACGCCCCTGTCCGAAGCTTTGCAACCGTCGGCTCCTTCGAGCGCGCGCAGCGATGATCCCCGGGTGATCGCGCTGGTCGACGATGACCGCAATATTCTCACCACCGTTTCGATCGCGCTCCAGGCCGAAGGCTTCGCCACGCGCCTCTATTACGACGGCGCTGCCGCGCTGAAGGCGCTCATCGAAAACCCGCCTGATCTGGCCGTCTGCGATATCAAGATGCCGCGCATGGACGGGCTCGAACTGCTCAGCCGCCTGCGCGAAAAGAGCCAGCTGCCGGTCATCTTCCTCACCAGCAAGGATGCCGAGGCAGACGAAGCGCTGGGCCTTGCGATGGGCGCGGATGACTACATCGCCAAGCCGTTCAGCCAGCGCCTGCTGATTGCCCGCATCCGTGCGATCCTGCGCCGTTCCGAACTGGCCCGCAGCGATGCGGCGGGGCCTGACGAGCCGGGCGAAGAGGCGCAGCCGCTGCCCGAACCGATCCGCCGTGGCCGCCTCGTGATGGACCCGGCGCGCCACACCGTCACGTGGGATGATGCCGCGGTCTCGCTCACCGTCACCGAATTCCTCATCCTCGAGGCGCTCGCCCTGCGCCCCGGTGTGGTAAAGACGCGCAACCAGTTGATGGACGCGGCCTATCACGACGATGTCTTCGTCGACGACCGCACGATCGACAGCCACATCAAGCGGCTGCGGCGCAAGTTCCGCGCGGCGGATGCCGAATTTTCGGCCATCGAGACGCTTTATGGCGCCGGATACAGCTTCACCGACTCCTGAACCGACGCCGGGGTCGTCTCAGGGGGTGTCAACTCCGGACGCGTCGACTCGCGGGGCGGCGCGCCGCCGGTCCTGGCGCGTGCGCGGCGTGTCGCTCACGGTGCGCATCCTCGCGGTCAATGTCATCGCGCTGGCGCTGCTCGCCGGCTCGTTCTTTTACCTCGACAGCTACCGCAAGCAGCTGCTCGCCGAACGCTTCAAGCTCGCCCGCGCCGAAGCGGAAATCGCTGCCATCGCGCTCACCGAGGCACGCCCGGCCAAGGCCCGCGAGGTACTGGCGGAGATCGGCACCGCGCAGAAGCTGCGCCTCACGCTCTACGATGCCAAGGGCGGGCTGATCGCAGACAGCTTCCGCCTCGCGCCGCCGCCCTTCGCCTTTGCCGATCCCGACAAGGAGGCGTGGTACACCAGCGCTGCGCGCCTGCTCGATCGCGGCGTCGATTTCATCGTCGGTGCCCCGGCCATCGAGCGGTACCGCGAGCCGCCTGAGACTGGCGCGGCCAACTGGCCTGAAATCGCCCGGGCGCGGGAGACGCAGGCCACCGAAGTCTATTTGCGCTACGCGCCAGACCGCACGCCGGTGATCACTGCCGCCACGCCCGTCGGCAGCAAGGGGGAAATGCTGCTCGCGCTGCGCAATGCGACCGACGTCACCCAATCGGTCCGCGATGCGCGCCAGTCGCTTGGCATCATCATCGGCGTCGCGTTCATGCTCTCGATCCAGCTTTCGCTGTTCCTCGCGCGCACCATCGTCCAGCCGCTGCGTGCGCTGGTCCGCGCTGCCGTGCGCGTCCGGCTCGGCCGCGACCGCGCGGTCGTCGTGCCGCGCCTGCCCGAACGCGGCGACGAGATCGGCCTGCTTGCCCGCGCCTTTTCGGATATGACCACCGCGCTGCGCCAGCGCATCGACGCGGTGGAAAGCTTCGCCGCCGATGTCGCGCACGAACTCAAGAACCCGCTCGCCTCGCTCTCCAGCGCACTGGAGACGATGGAAAAGATCGAGGATCCGGCGCTGCGCCAGCAACTCGCCGCCATCGCCGCGCACGATGTCCAGCGCATCGACCGCCTGATCACCGAGATCGCCGATGCCAGCCGGATCGACGCCCAGTTGAGCCGCGCCACGTTCGCCCCGCTCGATCTGGCGGGCCTCGCCGCCGATGTCGTCGGCGCGCGCGGCGCCCGGCCCGACCGGGAGGCCTGCCCGATCCGCATGGTGCGCGGCGGAGGCACCGCGCTGGTGCGCGGCGATGCGCTGCAGCTGGAGCGTGTGCTCGAAAACCTGCTCGACAACGCAGTCTCGTTCTCACCCCCCGGCGGCACGGTCGAAGTCGTCGTCTGGGGCAGCGAGGCGCGTGTCTTCCTCGCCGTCTGCGATGACGGTCCCGGCATTCCCCCTGCCGAGCGCGAGAAAGTGTTCGAACGGTTCCACTCGGTCCGCCCCGACGCCGAAGCGTTCGGCGCGCACAGCGGTCTCGGCCTCGCCATCGCGCGCACCATCGCCGAGGCGCATGAAGGCACGCTCACCATCACCGACCGCCCCGGCGGCGAGCCCGGCGCGCAGCTCGTGCTCGAACTGCCCATGGCCGGGGAGGATGAGGAGTGAAACAGCCGATCAAGCATCAGGCCACGTGCGTCGCCATCGATGGCCGCGCGATCCTGATCGAAGGCGCTCCGGGCACCGGCAAGTCGAGCCTCGCGCTCGCTCTCATTGATCGCGGCGCCGTGCTTGTGGGCGATGATGGCGTGGCGCTTGAACGCGGCGAGGGCGTCCTTCACGCCAGCCCGATCCCCGCCACCCGAGGCCTACTGGAAGTGCGCAATCTCGGTATTGTCGAGATGGTCCCGGTCATGGTTGCCGTGCGAGTTGCGCTGGTGATCATGCTCGATCCGGCCGCACCGCGCTTTATCGAGGTGGCCGAAACGATCGTACGGCATGGTATTGCGCTGCCTTTGGTGCGGCTCTGGCCTGACAGTCCCGTGCTGGCATTGCGGACCGAGCTCGCGCTGCGCCATTTCGGCCTGCCGGACGTGGGCGCTGTCCCCCTCTGAAACATCGCCCTAATCCGCGCCGTGGGCTTGTCTCTTAGCGGTCTTTCCTTCCCGCCGCGTTCGGCGCAAACCACACGGATGCCGCCCGAATCGGATATAGACCCTCCGCCGCAGCGCATCCTGCTCGTCACCGGCGTGCTCGGCGCCGGCAAGACGACCGCGCTGCGCACGCTGGAAGACATGGGCTGGGAAGCCATCGACAACTTCCCGATCCGCCTGCTCGACCGCCTGCTCGAAACCGAACCCGGCTCAGCGCAGCTCGATGCCGGCTCCCCGCTCGCCATCGGCTTCGATACGCGCACGCGCGGCTTCGATCCGGCCAAGACGATCGAGCGGGTGAAGCGCCTCACCGCGCGCGACGATCTCACCGTCACCACGCTGTTTCTCGATTGCGGCGGCTCCGAACTCGAACGCCGCTACAACGAAACCCGCCGCCGTCACCCGATGAGCGAGGACAAGCCCGCTGCCACCGGCATTGCGGCGGAGCGCGAACTGCTCGAACCGCTGCGGCGCTGGGCGGACGTCGTGATTTCCACCACAGACTTTTCGACCAACGATCTGCAGCAGGCGATTCGCGAACAATTCGGCGATCATACGCCGCAGCGCACCACGCTCACGATCAGCAGCTTTGGTTTTTCGCGCGGCACGCCGCCGCTTGCGGACCTCGTGTTCGACATGCGCTTTCTGGATAACCCGCACTGGGACGATGCGCTGCGCCCGATGTCCGGCAAGGACGCGCCCGTTGGGGAATATATCCGCCGTGATCCGGCATTTAGCGAGGCGTTCGCGCGCATTCGCGATCTCCTCTTGCTGCTGCTTCCGCGCTTTCAGGCGCAGGGCAAGGCCTATGTGAACATTGCGTTCGGCTGCACCGGCGGGCGTCACCGTTCGGTGTTCATGGCCGAACAGATCGCTTCTGCCTTGCGCGATGCGGGATTTTCTCCCACATTGCTGCATCGCAACCTGGGTTCGCGCGCCGCCGACATGGTCGAAGGCGCGCAGACATGAAAACAAGAGACACCTGCCGTCCATCCGGGGAGACAGGCAGGGATCGGGGGAATGGGCATGCACTGGAAGTTGGCGGGACCGACACGGCATTCAGCCGGATACGGCACCAGCCGAGAGCCAAACTGCCCATGCTGAACGCGGCGCCCTGCCGCACCGCCCTTCGGAGCCACCCCACCAGATGATCGGTCTCATCCTCGTCACCCACGGCGCCCTTGCCGATGAATTCATCCACGCGATGGAGCACGTCGTTGGCCGGCAACCGGATATCGTCGCCGTCTGCATCGGGCCAAACGACGACATGGAGCGGCGCCGCAAGGAAATTGCCGATGCGATCAAGCGCGTCGATTCGGGCGCGGGCGTGATCATCCTCACCGATCTGTTCGGCGGCACCCCGTCCAACCTCGCGATTTCGCTGATGGAAGCGGGCAAGGTCGAAGTGATCGCGGGTATCAACCTGCCCATGCTGATCCGCCTCGCCAAGGCGCGCAACGCCATGGGCGTGCGCGAAGCCACCGCCGCCGCACGCGATGCGGGGCGCAATTACATCACCATTGCATCCGAATTCCTGGGGCAGGACGCCTGACTATGACTGACAACGCCGGATCGACTGCTGAAACTGCACGCGAGACGGTGCTCATAATCAACCAGCGCGGCCTGCATGCGCGGGCGAGCGCAAAGTTTGTCAATGCCGTCGCCCGCCTGCCTGAAGGCGTGGACGTGAAGGTCATCAAGGACGGTACCGAAGCGCAGGGCGGCTCGATCCTCGGCCTGATGATGCTGGGTGCGGCCAAGGGCGACACGGTCGAGATCGTCGTGACCGGGCAGGATGCGCAAGGCGTGCTCATGAAAGTTGCCGGGCTCGTCAAGGACGGCTTCGGCGAGGACTGACAACTCGCCATGACCCGCCGCCAGATCACCGGGTTTTCCAACCCGACCATCAAGGCCGTCCGCGCGCTGCGCGAGAAGAAGCATCGCAAGCGTGAGGAGCGCTTTCTGGCAGAAGGCCTGCGCCTGCTGACCGATGCACGCGAATGCGGCCGCCTGCCCGAACTGCTGTTGATGGCCGAAGGGCGCGAGGGACACCCGCTGCTTGATGCGCTGGAAGTGGCGGTCGAGGCTGCAGGCGGCGACGTTATCGAAATGCCGGAGGAACTGCTCGCCAAAGTGACGGGCAAGGACAATCCGCAGGCTGTCGCCGGCGTCTTTGCCGAATGGGATACCCGGCTGGAGGCACTGGACCGTGGTCGCGCGCCACTGTGGCTGGTGGCGCAGGCGATGCGCGACCCCGGCAATCTCGGCACGATGCTGCGCACCGCCGATGCGGTGGGGGCGGGCGGGGTGATCCTGCTTGATGATTGCGCTGATCCGTTCTCGGTCGAGGCCGTGCGCGCGAGCATGGGGGCCGTGTTCACCGTGCCGCTGGCGCAGGCGCGCTGGGATGATTTCCTTGGCTGGCTGCGCGCGGGCGAGGGCCAACTGGTGGCTGCGTCCTTGCGCGAGGCCGTGCCCTATCGCGGCGCACCCTATGCGGCGCCGTGCTTCGTCATGGTCGGCAACGAATCGCGCGGGTTACCCGAGGCCTACGAAATGGCCTGCGACTTGCGTGTCACGATGCCGATGAAAGGCCGCGCCGACAGCCTCAACGCGGCGGTGGCAGCGGCAGTGCTGGCCTACGAAGTGCTGGCCACGCTGGGCGGCTAGTCCCCCGCCACGAGTGCCTCGATCCGCCAGCCCTGCCTGGTCCGCGAGGCGAGCAAGCGGTAGTCGATGATGCTTCTGAGCTTCGCGTTTTCGACATAGGCCGTGCCGCCGCCCGGCAGCGTCACCTTGGCAAAGCGCTTGTCCGGCCCTTGATAGTCCTCAACCGTGACCATGGCCCAATTGAGCCGCGCCACGAGATCGGCGTTGGCGGCGGGCTTGGCATAGGCTGGCACATCCGCCCCGACGACCAGCATGCCGGAGTATGCGTCCACATCCTCCGGGCTCCGCGCGAAAATCCAAGGCATTGTCGCGCCGCCATCCTGAGCCGCGCAGCCCAGCGGGAGGAGCGCCGTGAGCACGTCCCACAGCTTGTAGTCCTTGTCGTTCAGCCGCGCGCGCAGGTCCTTGATCCCGCCGCCGCCGCCAAAATCGAGCTTCACCGCAGGATCGGTCAGCGCCGCCAGCGCATCGGCATCGCGCTTGGTGACCGCTTGTTCGAGCTTGGCGTGGAAGTCCGGCCAGCCGGAGAGCGCATTGCATTCGTCACGCGGCGGATAACTTGCCGCTTTCAGCAAAGGCGCAGCCGGTGCTGAAGTGGCCGGCTCCGGGGGTGGGACCGATGCTTCGGGCTGCGGTATAGACGTACTCGCTTCGGCAGATGGAGCGGCCGCCGGTGCCGCGTTCTTCCCGCATCCGGCCAGCGAGCCCAGCGTGATCAGCGCCGCACTTGCCCAGGCCAACCTTATCGCTGCCGCCAAGCCTGATGCTCCCATAACGCGGTGCTATTCCGCCGCTTCCCCGCCGACTACGGCTGAAGCGTCCTCCGGTTCCACCAGCGCGAGCTTGGGCGCCGTATCCCCGTGGCGCGGCGCGGTTTCGATCTGGGGCACTTCCTCGATCTCGCGCTTGCCGATCTCGATATGCTTGTCGCGCAAGCGGCGCCCGGCGGAGAGCACGTTGCGCTCGAAGCTGCCGACGAACTTGTTGTAGTTCCCCACCGCGCTTTCGAGGCCTGCGCCAACGCGCTTGAGGTGGTCCGCTGCAACCGCCAGCCGGTCATAGAGCTCGCCGCCCATCTTGCCGATCTCGCGTGCCTCGCGCGCCAGCCCGTCCTGCCGCCAGACCTGCGCGATGGTGCGCGCAATGGCGACGAGGTTGGTGGGGGAGGCTAGCAGCACGCGCCGCTCGAAAGCGAAATCCCACAGCGCGGGATCGCGTTCGAGCGCGGCGGCAATGAAATGCTCGCCCGGCACGAACATCAGCACATAGTCCGGCGCTTCGTCGAACTGGCTCTGGTAGCTCTTGGCGCCCAACGTCTGGATGTGATTGCGCATGGATTGCACGTGCGCCGCCAGCGCCACGCTCCGCGCATCGTCGTCCGCGGCCTCGAACGCATCCTGATAGGCGTTCAAGGAGACCTTGGCGTCGATCACGAGGATCTTGTTACCCGGCACCTTGACGATAGCGTCAGGACGGAGCCGCCCTTCTTCGGTATCAACCGAATGCTCGGTCACGAAATCGGTGTGTTCGGCGAGGCCGCATTGCTCGAGCACGTTGCGCAACTGCAATTCGCCCCAGCGTCCCCGCGTCTTGGGGCCGTTGCGCAGCGAGTTGCCCAGTTGCAGCGCGGCAGTCCGCACCGCTTCCTGCCCCTGCCGCATCCCCTCGATCAGGCCGCTCAATTGCCCGAATGCATCAACGCGCTTGGCTTCCAGTTCCTGTACCTGTTGCTCGTACTTCTCCAGCCGCGCGCCGACCGGTTCGAGCACGGCCTTCAATCGCGCCTCGCTGGTCTTCTCGCTTTCGGCAAAACGCGCGTTGGCGCGGGCGAGGAAGGCTTCCTGCGCGCGTTCGAGCACCTTGTGGCCCGCGTTCTCGAATTCCTTGCGCAGGCTTTCCTGTGCTTCGATCAGCAGGCGTTTCTGTTCGGCGAAGTTTTCGGCATCGGCCTTCATCCGCTCGAGTTCGGCACGCAAGGCCTCGCGGTCCGCGCGCAGGACGGTGAGCTCCGCACGCATCCGGTCCGCGTCTGCGGCGCGCTCCTGCGCGGTGGCAAACTTGGTGGCGAGGACATCGCGTTCCTCACGCAGTGCCGCAGCTTCGCCCGCCAGCGCATCATGCGCATGAGCCTTCACGCTGGCGGCCGCCAGTTCGGTGATCGCGCGGCGGAACTTCTCGTCGAGCTCCCGCGCTTCGCCGTCACGCGTGGCAAAACGCGTCTGCCATTCTGCAATCGGCCGCGCGCCGAGGAACCAGCCGACAGCAAGCCCTGCGAGCAGCGCGACAATCACGAAAACGAGAGCAAAAGTGCTGTCCACGCCGACTCCGAAACTGGAACGAAGCGTGAACTTATCCTGCTTCTACCTGCAGCGCAAGCTAGCTCGGATCATGCCGCGCGGCGCATTTTCTCCAGCTTGCGCAGCACCATCTGGCGCTTGAGGCGCGAGAGGTGGTCGATGAACAGGATGCCCTGGAGGTGGTCCATCTCGTGCTGCAGGCAGGTCGCCATCAGCCCGTCCATGTCTTCCTCGTGGACATTGCCATCCAGATCCTGCCAGCGCGCGCGGATGCTGGCGGGGCGCTCCACTTCGGCATACATTTCCGGCACCGAGAGGCAGCCTTCGTTGTAGACGCGCTTGTCCGCCGAGGGATCGAGGATCTCGGGATTGATGAACACCCGAGGTTCGCGCTTCGTCGGCTGGTGATGATGGTGGTGACCATCGTGCGCGCAGGGCACCGGCTCGGCATCCGGATCATCCGGCTGCAGATCGATCACTAGCACGCGCAGCGGTACGCCGACCTGGACGGCGGCAAGGCCGATGCCGGGCGCGTCGTACATCGTCTCGAACATGTCGGCGACGAGCGTCCTGAGCTCATCGTCGAACACGGTGACGGGCGCGGAGATCTGCTTGAGGCGCGGATCGGGGACTTCGAGGATTTCGCGGATAGCCATGCGCGTCAGATAAGCGCGGACGGCTGAGCCTGCAAGGTTCCCTGTGCTCCTCTCCATTTTCCCGCAGGGCAAATGGGGAGGTGGCCCGCCATTGGCGGGCCGGAGGGGCTCTTCTTTGCCGCAAGAACCCCTCCGTCAGCCCTGCGGGCTGCCACCTCCCCATTTGCGCTACGCGAAAATGGAGAGGGAAGTGGGGCTTAGCCCACCGGCCGCCGCGCCCGCAGCGCCTGCGCCAGGGTGCCTTCGTCGAGGTAGTCCAGCTCGCCGCCCACGGGCAGGCCATGCGCCAGCTGGGTGACGCGCAAGGGCAAATGCTCGATCCGTTCGGCGATGTAGTGCGCGGTGGTCTGGCCTTCGAGCGTGGCATTCATTGCAAGCACGACCTCATCGATCCCGCCAGCCTCAAGCCGCAGCAGCAATTTTCCGATCGAAAGGTCCTCCGGCCCCACGCCTTCCAGCGCGGAAAGCCGCCCGCCGAGCACGTGGTAGCGCCCGGTAAACAGCCGCGAGCGGTCGAGCGCCCAGAGGTCGGCCACTTCCTCCACCACGCACAGCGCGCGGGCGTCGCGGCGGGGATCGGTGCAGACGCTGCAGGGGTTGGCGGTATCGACATTGCCGCAGGTGCTGCACTCGACCAGCCGCGCGCGCACGCCTTCGAGCGCTTCGGCCAGCTGGACGAGGCTCGTCTCCCGCCGCTTGATCAGCCACAACACCGCGCGCCGGGCCGAGCGGGGGCCGAGCCCCGGAAGCCGCGCCAATGCGCTCGCCAGCGCCTCGATCTCTTGCGATGCCATGGGGTGAGAGATAGGGCCGCCTCACGCAAACGAAAGGCCTTTCCCGCGGTTATGCGCATTGTCTTCATGGGCACTCCCGATTTCGCGGTGCCAACTCTTCAGGCGCTGGTGGCAGCGGGGCACGAAGTGGTCGCCGCTTACAGCCAGCCGCCGCGTCCGGCGGGGCGGGGCAAGCAATTGCAGCCTTCTGCCGTGCACCGCGCCGCGGAGGCGCTGGGCATTGCCGTGCGCACGCCGCTGTCACTGAAAGGCGCGGAAGAGCAGGCTGCGTTTGCCGCGCTGGAGGCTGATGTCGCGGTGGTTGCGGCCTATGGGTTGATCCTGCCGCAGCCGGTCCTCGATGCGCCGCGCCATGGGTGCCTCAACGTCCACGGCTCGCTGCTGCCGCGCTGGCGCGGGGCAGCGCCGGTGCAGCGGGCGATTCTGGCGGGCGACGCGCTGACCGGTGTCACCATCATGCAGATGGAGCGCGGACTGGATACGGGGCCGATGCTGGCGACTGTGGAGACGCCGATTGCCGCGAAGACGGCAGGCGAGCTGACCACCGAGCTGGCCGAGAAGGGCGCGGCGCTGATGGTTACTGTGCTGGCCGATCTTGCCGGGCATCCGCCGGTGGTGCAGCCGGAAGAAGGCGTGACTTATGCGCACAAGATCGAGAAGGCGGAGAGCCGGCTCGATTTCACGCGCGCTGCGGTCGATGTCGAGCGGCAGGTCCGCGCCTTCGCGCCCGCGCCGGGGGCATTCTTCGAGCAGGAGGGCGAACGCTATCGGGTGCTGGCGGCGGAGGTCGTTGCAGGCTCGGGCGCGCCCGGTGTCACGCTCGACGCTGCGCTGACAATTGCCTGCGGGGAGGGTGCCCTGCGTCCCACGCTGATCCAGCGCGCGGGTAAGCCTGCGATGGAAACCGCGGCGCTGCTGCGCGGGCGGGCAATTCCGGCGGGGACGGTGCTCGGGTGATGGGGCGAGCGTTGCGTACTATGCTTCGAGAGGCTCAGCACAAGCGGTTTGGGTGTGATCGTCATTCCCAATTCCCGCTCATCCTGAGCTTGTCGAAGCATGCCCTGAGCAGCTGCTGCAAGCAGCCGGTCGAAGGGGATGCTGGCACCACCGTTGGCCGCACCCGATGACCCGCTACGCTCTCACGCTCGAATACGACGGCAGGCCCTACATGGGCTTCCAGCGGCAGGCGCATGGCCCGTCCGTCCAGCAGGCATTCGAGGAAGCGGCGGAGAGTGTCGTCGGCCACCCGGTCACGCTTCATGCCGCCGGGCGCACCGATACCGGCGTCCATGCCCGAGCAATGCGCGCGCATTTCGATAGCGCAAAGGCGCTGCCGCCGTTCCGCATGGGCGAGGCGCTCAATGCGCGGTTGCGGCTGGCGGAGCAGTCCGTCGCTGTGCTCGATTGCGTGGAAGTCGGCGAGGACTGGCATGCGCGGTTCACCTGCATCGGGCGCTCCTACGAATATGTGATCGCCAACCGCCGCGCGCCGCTGGTGCTGGAGGCCGGGCGCGCCTGGCGCATCGCGCAGGAATTGGACGCGGATGCCATGCACGAGGCGGCGCAAGTGCTGGTCGGTCGGCACGATTTCACCACCTTCCGCTCGGCCCAGTGCCAGTCTGCCAGCCCGGTGAAGACGCTGCGGCACCTCTCGGTGCGGCGTGAGGGTTATCATGTGATCGTGTCGGCGCAGGCGCGCAGCTTCCTCCACCATCAGGTCCGCTCGATGGTCGGCTGTCTGGCTTTGGTAGGCGAGGGGCGCTGGACGGTGGCGGACATGCGCGCTGCGCTGGAGGCCGCAGACCGCAGCCGCCTCGGCCACAATGCGCCGCCCGATGGGCTCTATTTCATGGGGGCGCTTTACCCCGGAGAATGAGGGTCATTTGCTGTTTCGGCCCGATCCAGACAGGGGGCCGAAACAGGGCGGTACCGGCCCGCTCCCCCGCCCGGCCACCCATTCAGGGTACTCTCGTGGGTGGCCGGGCGGGGGAGCGGGCCGGTACCGCTTCCACGCAAGTGGAAAAGACTCTAGGTTGCGAAACGAAACCCGCGCGGGACTTCCCCGGCGCGGCCACCATTCGGGAGAGAATCATGGCATTTACCGGCAAGCAGCTCACCACGCGTCTCGATGCGGACGGCACGCTGACCGTCCAGATCGTGCCCAAGACGTGGGATGCGCCCACTGGCAGCCAGGTCCTCGTGCAGGTTGAGGCGACGCCGATCAACCCTTCGGACCTCGGCCTGCTGTTCGCTTCCGCGGATACCGCCAATGCCGAGTATAGCCCCGGCAAGGTCGTTGCGAAGATGCCGGACAATGCCACGCGCGCGATGAAGGCGCGCCATGGGCTTGATATGCCGGCGGGTAATGAGGCCGCTGGCGTCGTCGTCGCTGCGGGCGACAGCCCTGCCGCGCAGGCGCTCATGGGCAAGCGCGTCGCCTGCGTACCGGGCACCGCCTACGCCAGCTATGCCTATGCCGAAGCTGGCATGTGCCTCCCGGTGGATGACAGCGTGACGCCTGCGCAGGCCGCCTCCAGCTTCGTCAACCCGATGACCGCGCTGGGCTTTGTCGAGACGATGCGGATGGAAGGCTTCACCGGCCTCGTCCATGCCGCTGCTGCCTCGAACCTCGGCCAGATGCTCGTGCGCATTTGTCAGGAGGACAACGTGCCCCTCGTCAACATCGTGCGCAGCGAGGAACAAGTCGCGCTGCTCAAGGGCCTTGGCGCCACGCATGTGCTCAACATGACCGACGCGGATTTTGGCGCCAAGCTCACCGATGCGATCCATGAAACCGGTGCGATGCTCGGCTTCGATCCCATCGGCGGCGGCACGCTGGCGGGTCAGATCCTCGCCGCGATGGAAGCCTCGGCCAGCCGGGGCGCCGCGTTCAGCCGCTATGGTTCTTCGACGCCAAAGAAGGTCTACATCTACGGCGCGCTCGATCTGGGGCCGACGATCCTCAACCGCGCGTTCGGCCTCACCTGGGATCTCGGCGGCTGGCTACTGACGCCGTTCATGGCCAAGGCCGGGATGGACACCGTCGGCCGCATGCGCGCCCGTGTCGCGCGCGATCTCACCACGACCTTCGCCAGCCACTACAAGGCCGAAGTCAGCCTCGAAGGCATGCTCGACCGGGCTGCTGTCGTGGAATACAACGCGCGGCGCACGGGCGAGAAGTACCTCGTGGTTCCCACCGCCTGACAGAGCGCTACGCAGCCCTACCTAGCTTCGTCTAGAGGGAGCTCCAAGCCCGGCCACGCTACCCCGTTCCCTTGCCCTTGCGGCGCGGAACGGGAGAGCAGGCATGTTCGCCAGGCTGGTTTCAGCTTTGGCCCGGCATCCCCTCTTGGGGCTCCAACTCATCACCCACAAGGTGCATGAGCGCGACCGCGCGTGGTTTGATGGCTGCAAGCTCGCGCATCTGCACAGCGTCCCCGGCCTGGCGTTCGAAACCGCCCGGCTGGCCCTGCTGCTCTTCGTCACCGGCCTCGTCTCGGGCTGGTTCCTCCTGCTGGTGCTGATGCACAGCGCGGTGCTGCTGCTGTTCATGCGGCGGCTGAACCGATTGCGCGCGGGCAGGCCCGATCCAGCCGACGTGCTGTGCCATTGGCGGCGCTACATCCTGCTGCGCGGCGTGCTGGTCGGTCTGGTCAACGCCGTCGCGTTGCTGGTGGCCCCGCAGGATCGGCTCGTTCCGCTGATCTCGTTCATCTTCGGCACCGAGGGGCTGGTGATGTTTTCGCAGTTCACCCTGCCAGTGGCGGGGCTGGGCGCAGCGGCGATCTCCAGCGCGGCGATGTCGATTGCGCTCGTGCTGAGGCCGGAAGTCGCCACCGCGCCGATGCTGGTGATCATGGCGATCCACCTCTTCAGCGCCCACGCGCGGATGTTCAACATGCACTACATGTTCGCCACGCGCCGCTTGCGCACGCGCGAACTGCGGACCGCCAACGACACGATCGAACTTCTGCTGACGCAGTACCGCGAACACGGCAGCGATTGCCTGGTGGAGGTCGACAGTGCGGGGTTGATTCTCGATCCTTCGCCCCAGCTTTGCCGGTTGCTCGGTGCCGACGCCGATGCGCTGGTCGGGGCCAAGCTCGTCCGCCTGTTCAAGCCGGGACCGGGGCCGGAAGCCGTCCGCAATGCCTCGCACCGCTTGCAATCCTTCCATGATGTCAGCCTCTCGCGCGAGGTGAACGGCGCCACGCGCTGGTTCGTGATGTCGGGCTGTTCGCTCAGCGATGCGGGCGGGCGGCACTACGGCTTCCGCGGCTTCCTGCGCGATGTCACGGATCGGCATGAGGCGGAAAGCACCGTGCGCTTTCTCGCGCATCACGATCCGCTCACCCGCCTGCTCAACCGCACCGAGTTTCATGCCCGGCTGGCCAGCGGCCTCGCCGCCGGAGCACAGAGGCGCGTCGCCTGCCTGTTCACCGATCTCGACCACTTCAAGCTGGTGAACGATTCGCTCGGCCATGCCGCAGGCGACCGCGTGCTCGAAGTTGTTGCAGAGCGCCTGCGCGCGCAGGCTGGGCCAAACGACGTGATCGCCAGACTGGGCGGCGACGAATTTGCCCTCATGCTCGGCGCGGTGCCTTCGGCCGAGGCCGCGCTGGCCCTCGCGCAGGCCATCGTCTCCGATCTCTCGCGGCCCATCGAAGTGGAGGGCCGGCTGATCCAGATGGGCGCCAGCGTCGGGATCGCGCTCGCCCCCGATCATGCCACCAATGCCGATGAACTGCTGCGCGCTGCGGATATGGCGCTCTATGAGGCCAAGTCCGCCGGGCGCGGCATGGCCACGCTCTACAACGCCGACATGAAGCGCACGCTGCTCGATCGCCGCGCGCTCGAACTGGAACTGCGCTCGGCGCTCGGCGGCGGCGAGTTCGAGCTCTACTACCAGCCGGTCTACGACCTGAAGGAAGACCGCATCGCCGGCTACGAGGCGCTATTGCGCTGGCACCATCCGCAGCGCGGCATGATCGGCCCCGCCATGTTCATCGGGCTTGCCGAACGCAGCGGACTGATCGTGCCCATCGGCGAATGGGTGCTGCGCGAGGCGCTGGCCGAGGCGGCGCAGTGGGACGGCGACCTTACCATCGCGGTCAATGTCTCGGCCGTGCAGATGCGCGATGGCGCGCTGCTGCACCAGGTCGTCTCGGCGCTGGCCGCAACCGGGCTGCGACCCGACCGGCTCGAACTGGAGATCACCGAATCCGTGCTCATGCAGGATGAGGAAGCCTGCATCGCGCTGCTCCACCAGCTGCGCGATCTGGGCGTGCGGATTGCGCTCGATGATTTCGGCACGGGCTATTCCGCACTCAATTATCTGCGCAGTTTCCCGTTCGACAAGATCAAGATCGACCGCTGCTTCGTCACTGATCTCGATGCGGGCGGAGAAAGCGCGGCGATTGTCGAAAGCGTGCTCGATCTTGCGGCCCGGCTCAACATGCAGACCATTGCGGAAGGCGTGGAAGATGCCGCGCAGCTCGCCGCGCTGCGGGCGCGGGGCTGCGCGCAAGTGCAGGGGCACCTGATCAGCAGGCCGCTGCCGGTGGCGCAATTGCCGGTCACCCGCCACGCCGCCCGCCGCGTGGCGGCGGCGCGGGGCTGAGCCGATCAGACCTTGCCGACGACGCTCTCGGGCAGGTCCTTGCCGAACACGCGCTGGTAGTATTCTGCCACCAGCACCCGCTCGGTCTCGTCGCACTTGTTGAGGAACGAGAGGCGGAAGGCGAAGCCGGTATCCCCGAAGATGCCGGTGTTCTGCGCCCAGCTGATCACCGTGCGCGGGCTCATCACGGTCGAGATATCGCCCGCGATGAAGCCCTTGCGGGTGAGATCGGCGACGCGGACCATGTCCGCCGCCGTCTTGGGATCGAGGCCGGGGACCTTCTTCGTCACGACGTCGATCTCGGTCGCGGCGGGAAGGTAGTTCAGCGCGACGACGATGTTCCAGCGGTCCATCTGGCCCTGGTTGATCGCCTGCGTGCCGTGATAGAGCCCGCTCGTATCGCCAAGGCCCACCGTGTTCGCCGTGGCGAAGAGGCGGAAGTTGGGGTTCGGGCGGATTACGCGGTTCTGGTCGAGCAGCGTCAGCTTGCCTTCGGTTTCCAGCACGCGCTGGATCACGAACATCACGTCCGGACGGCCCGCGTCGTATTCGTCGAACACCAGCGCGGTCGGCGTCTGCAGCGCCCAGGGCAGCAGGCCTTCGCGGAATTCGGTCACCTGCAGTCCGTCGCGCAGCACGATCGCGTCGCGGCCGATCAGGTCGATACGGCTGATGTGCGCGTCAAGGTTGATGCGGATGCACGGCCACTTGAGGCGCGCGGCCACCTGCTCGATGTGCGTCGACTTGCCGGTGCCGTGATAGCCCTGCACCATCACGCGGCGGTTGTGCGCAAAACCTGCGAGGATCGCCAGCGTGGTGTCCGGATCGAACACATAGTTGGGATCGAGATCCGGCACGCGCTCGTCGGCCACCGAGAAGGCCGGAACGGTCATGTCGATGGGAATGCCGAAGGTCTCCCGCACGCTCAGCGTGGTATCGGGGGCGGCAAGGACGGTGGTGGCGCGCGTGTCGGCCTGCAGGTTCGGGATATCGGTCATCGCCTCTTCGCCTATACGCGGCGGCGGAAGGCTGCAATAAGCTTTGCGTGCTGACTCGACAGCGGGAGGCTGATGCTATGAAATTGTATGGGGGCCTGTTGTCGCCCTTCGTCCGCAAGGTTGCGGTGGTTCTGGGCGAGAAGGGCGTGGACTATACGCCTGCGCGCGGCGGCCCGGGCAGCACGGACCCCGAGTTCCTCGCCGTGAGCCCCTTCGCCAAGATCCCGGCCATCGATGACGAGGGCTTCACCCTCGCCGATTCGTCGGCAATCGTGCATTATCTCGAGGCGAAGTACCCCGCGCCGGCGCTCATCCCGACGGACCCCAAGGCCTGCGGCATGGCGGTGTGGTTCGACGAGTTCGGCGATACGATCTTCGCTGCCTCCGGCCTCAAGATCCTGTTCAACCGCGTCGTCGGCCCGCGCCTCCTCGGCAAGCCGGGGAACGAAGCGCTTGCCCTTGAGGGCGAGGCCGAATTGCCGCGCATCTTCGAGTATATCGAGAGCGTGGCGCCAGAAGAGGGCTGGCTGGTCGAAGGCGGCTTTTCCATCGCCGACATCACCGTTGCCTCGATGCTCTGCACGCTGACTTACGTCGGCCACGGACCCAACGCACAAGCCTATCCGAAGACCGCCGCGTGGCACGCGCGGGTCACCAGCCGGCCTTCGTGGCAGGCGGTCGCGGCCAAGGAAGCCGCCTTGATGCAGCGCATTCTGCCGGATCTCGCCACCGCCTGATCGCAGGGGTCCGGCCACCGGGGTGGAGATCGCGTAAAGAGGCAAACGGCGGGCAGCGGCGGACGGGAGACTGCGCATGACCTGGATTGACGGTTTCGTGATCCCCGTGCCCGAGGCGCGCCGCGCCGATTATGCCGCGATGGCCGAGAAGGTGGGCCGGATCTTCCTCGATCACGGCGCGGTGCAAGTCGTCGAAAGCTGGGGCGCAGACGTCCCGCATGGCGAAGTCACCGATTTCTACCGCGCGGTTGCCGCCGAACCGGGCGAGGGCATCGTGTTCTCGCTGATCGTCTGGCCCAGCCGCGAAGTGGCTACGGCGGGGCACAAGTCCGTGTTTGCCGATCCGCGCATGGCCGAAGCGGGTGACATGACAATGTTCAATTCGCGGCGCATGATCATGGGCGGCTTCGAACAGCTGCTCTGGATGGGAGAACGGACATGACCAGCCCGAACGTGCCCTTTATCTGGTATGAACTGATGACCAGCGATGCTGCCGCTGCCACCGCTTTCTACGGTGCGGTCGTCGGCTGGACGATCCATTCACCTGAAGCGGGCTCGCCGGTCGAGTATCGCATGATCACCCGCAGCGACGGCGGCGGGCAGGGCGGCGTCCTCCAGCTGACGCCGGAGATGCAGGCGGAAGGCGCGCATCCGGCCTGGGTGCCCTATTTCCATGTGGCCGATATCGATGGCGCGATCACCGCGATACTCGCCGATGACGGCCGCCAGCTCGCGCCGCGCATGGATATTCCCGAGGGCAGCTTTGCCATGGTGACCGATCCGCTCGGCACGCCGTTCTATCTGATGAAGCCCAATCCCCCGGCCGACCGCCCGAATGCGGGCAGCGATGTGTTCGATGTGACAAAGCCCCAGCACGTGCGCTGGAACGAGCTTGCCAGCCCCGATCTGGAAGCGGCCAAGGCGTTCTATGCGCGGCATTTCGGCGTGACGTTCACCCGGTCGATGCCGATGGGCGAGCTTGGCGATTACTGCTTCATGGATGACGGCGAGATCGGCCTTGGCGCGATCATGCACCGCTATGATCCGGCGATGTCGCCGCTCTGGACGATGTATTTCGGCGTGCCCGATATCGACACGGCCTGCACCGCGATCACTGCAGGTGGCGGGACGATGGTGCGCGGCCCCCATCCGATCCCCGGCGGCGAGTTCAGTGCTGTCGCCGCTGATCCGCAGGGCGCCGTATTCGGCGTCGTCGGACCCAAAGGAGCTTGATTGATGGCAGACTACACCTTCTTCACCGTCCCCATGTCGCGCGGCCAGATCGCCAGGTGGGCGCTGCATGAAGCGGGCGCGGATTACGAACAGGTGCTGGTCGATTGGGCCAACCGCCCGCCCGAACTCGTCGCCGCCAATCCGATGAACAAGGTGCCTGTCCTCATCCACCACGCGCCCGAAGGCGACCGGGTGATCACCGAATGCGCGGGCATCTGCGCCTATCTGGCGGACGTCCACCCCGAGGCCGGCCTTCTTCCCGAAGGCGCGGAGAAAGCCGACTACTACCGCTGGCTGTTCTTCGCCGCCGGCCCGCTCGAACAAGCCGTGGTCAGCCGCGCGATGGGCTGGGAAGTGCCTGAAGGCAAATCGGGGATGGCCGGCTTCGGCACCTACGAACGCACGATCGAAGTGATGGACGGCCTGCTCTCGGGACGCGATTGGGTCTGCGGCGCGCGCTTCACCATGGCCGATGTCTATGTCGGCAGCCAGATCGACTGGGGCCTGAACTTCGGCTCGATCCCGCCGCTGCCCAGCTTTGCCGCCTATGCCGAACGCATCCGCACCCGCGCCGGCTACCAGTCGGCCAAGGCGATCGACCGCGAACTGATCAAGGCAGCGAGAGGATGACCGACGCTGTCCTCTGCCTCTGGTATGAAGGTGCGGCGGAAGAAGCCGCCGCTTTCTACGCGGAAACCTTCCCCGACAGCCGCGTCACCGGACTTCACCGCGCGCCTGGCGATTATCCAGATGGCAAGCAAGGCGATGTGCTCACCGTCGAGTTTACCGTGCTCGGCTTCCGCTGCATCGGGCTCAACGGCGGGCCCTATTTCAAGCACAGCGAAGCCTTCTCGTTTCAGGTGCCGACGGATACGCAGGAAGAGACCGACCGCCTGTGGGATGCGATCGTCTCGGGCGGCGGCAGCGAGAGCCGCTGCGGTTGGTGCAAGGACAAGTGGGGCCTCTCGTGGCAGATCACCCCGCGCGCCCTCACGCGCGGCATGGCCGATCCCGATCCCGCTGTCCGCAAGCGCGTGTTCGACGCGATGATGACGATGGGCAAGATCGACATCGCTGCCATCGAGGCCGCCCGCGCCGGAGCTGCCTGATGCTCGAACTCTATGGCCACCCCTTTTCGTCCTACACGTGGAAGGCACTGATCGCGCTCTACGCCAGCGAAACGCCGTTCGACTTTCGCATGCTCGGCCCGGATGAGCCGGAAAACGGTGCGCGCGTGGCCGCAGCCAGTCCGCTCGGCAAATTCCCGCTGCTGATCGATGGCGATGCCGAAGTGTTCGAGGCAACTTCGATCATCGAGCATCTCTGGCTTCGCCATCCCCGCGCGGCGCACTTGCTCCCGGCTGATCCTGTCCGCGCGGCCAATGTCCGGATGATCGACCGGGTCTTCGACAACTACGTCATGGGGTCGATGCAGGCGGTCGTTGACGAGCACCTGCCCGGCGGCGGGATGGACCCGGCGCGCATCGCCAAGGCCCGCGCCAATCTGGAGCGGACCTACATCTGGCTGGAACGCTGGCTCCAGCAATATACGCCGGGCGAGGGCGTCGGCCTGATCGAATGCGCGGCGGCGCCATCGCTGTTCTATGCCGATTGGGTGCAGCCGATCCCCGCCTCATGCCCGCGACTTGGCGCCTACCGCGGCTACCTCCTCGCGCTGCCGCCGGTGGCGCGCTGCGTCGATGACGCGCGCCCCTACCGTGCCTTCTTCCCGCTCGGTGCGCCCGAACGGGACTGACGGCGCCCCTCAGCTGGCCTGCTTGCCCGCGATATACTGGTCGATGTTTGCCGCCAGCACATCGAGCGGCACGTTGCCACCTTCAACCACGGCATTGTCGTAATCACGCAGATCATAGGTCTTGCCCAGCGCCGCCTGTGCCCGCGCACGCTGGCGCAGGATTTCGCTGCGGCCGATGAAATAGCCGCAGGCCTGCCCCGGCCAGCTGCAATAACGCTCGACTTCGCTGGTCACTTCATCGCGGCCCGAACCATTGGTGTTTGCAAACCAGTCGATGGCCTGCTCGCGGCTCCATTCGCGCGCGTGAAGTCCAGTATCGACCACCAGACGGCAGGCGCGGAAGGCGATGGACTGGAGGTAGCCCAGCTTGCCCACCGGATCGTCGTCATAGGCGCCCAGCTCGTCGCCCAGCGTTTCCGAATAGAGCGCCCAGCCTTCCGAATAGGCGTTGAACGCCAGCATTGCGCGGATGGTGGGCAGCTGGTTGGAAAATTCGCCCTGCCACACGTGGCCGGGAATCGCCTCGTGGTGCACCAGCGTCGGCAGGCTGTAGGTGCTGTGGAGCCGGGTCGTGCCCAGATTGATCCACATCTTGCCGGGAATCGTCCCGTCGATCGAACCGGGACCGCCATAGGCGCCCGGTGCGCCCGGCTCTTCCGCCGGCGGCAGCCGCCGCACTTCGACATTGCCGCGCACCAGCTTGGAAAACGCGCGCGGCATCTGCGCGCGGATATAGGTCAGCCGCTTCTGGATGAACGCAATGATCTGCGCGCGGCCCTCGTCGTTGTCGGGGAACTGGAAGCGCGGGTCCTTGCCCAGCGCGGTCATGCGCTCGCCCACCGTCCCGCTGGTATAGCCAAGCTTCCGGAGGATCGGGTCCATCCGGCCTTGCAGCTCCGCCAGCGATTCGAGGCCAAGCTTGTGGATTTCGGCCGGCGTCATCCGCGTCGTCGTGCTGGCGCGCAGGGCCCAGGCGTAGAACGCATCGCCGCCGGGCCGTGTGTGCATGCCGGCATCGCGCACCGCCAGCTTGCGCTGCGCAATGAGTTCCGCAAGCTGGCGTTCGAGGGTCGGCGCGACCTGCTTGGTCACGATCTCGCGTGCACGGGCGCCCCAGTCACCCGCGATGCTCTTCTCGCGCGTGCGCTTCTCGATCGACTCGACGAGTCCGCCGCCTGATCCCATCGCGGAAAGGCTGGCGCTCATTTGCCGAATCGCCTTGTCGAGCAGGAACGAAGGCGCGATCACGCCCTGCGCCGCCGTCGCCTTCAGCCGCGCCGTCTCACCCTCCAGCACCGCCGGGAACTGCGTCAGCCGCGCAAGGTAGGCCTCCGCATCGGCCGAGGTATTGATCGGATGATCCGCATCAAGGAAGCGCGGCACATCGATGTAGGCGCCCACGTTCTGGATGACGACATACGGCGTGTTGCGCCAACCGCCGACCGTCACATCGCCATAGGGCAGCGCAAAGCCATCGAGCGCGGTGCGATAGGCGCTCTTCACGACCGCAAGGCTGGTTCGCGTCGAATGATCGAGCCCGGCATCGGAAACCGCCTCGACCCGCGCCAGATCGGCCCGCACCAAGGCCGCAACCGCCGCTGTCCCGGCCGCTGAGCGGTCCTCCAGCATGCCGCGCAAGTTTGCGTGTGCACCATTGTCGAGCCCTAGCGACGTTGCGGACTCGGGCTTCAGCGCCAGCAGCCGCCACGCTGCATCGTCCAGCAGCGCTGCTGCGGGGGACGGCGCGGCAGCCGACTGGGCGCGAACCGGCAGCGCGGCCGCCGTGGCTCCGGCAGCAAGGCCTGCCAGCGCATCGCGGCGGGTGAGGGCGGAGGAAATGAAGGACGAGTCAGAAGCTTGCTTGGTCATGCGGGCAACCCTGCGCCAGCCGCCGCGCGCTGTCAAAGCGGTGCTGCGCAGGATCGCGCCGGATGGATTGATTCGAAAATGGAGCAACCGGGCGTGGACTCACCGGCGCTTCTCCCGCCTCTCGGCGTGAACCAGGGAGATCAACGTCGATGGCCGGCCACGAACGCTATCGCTTGCTCGATGAACTGCGCGGCGTCGCGGCCATGGCCGTGCTCGTCTTCCATATCGGCACGCGCGGGGGCGGTCCGCAGCTGCTGCCCAACGGCTTTCTGGCGGTCGATTTCTTCTTCATGCTCAGTGGCTTCGTGATTGCCGAAGCCTACGAGGTGCGCCTTCATGGCGGCATGACCTTCGGCGGATTCGCCGCGCGGCGGCTGGTCCGCATGGCGCCCGTGGCCATGCTCGGCGCGGCGTTCGGAGGCGCCTATCTCGTGGCCCGCGCCTTTGCGGCGCCGGGCCGCTCCGATCCGCTGCTCGAAGTCGTTGGCGCCAATCTGCTCAACCTCCTGATGCTTCCCAAGCTGTGGCATGGCCGCGCGACGGGATGGGAGCTGTTTCCCTCCAATGGCCCGCTGTGGTCGCTGTTTTTCGAGATCGCGATCAACTTCATCTGGGCTGCGTTCCTCGCGGGACGCAGCACCAGAGTGCTGTGCGTCCTCGTGGCCGTGAGCGCGGGGTTTCTCGTCGCGCTGGGCCTGCGCTCGGGCACGCTCGACATCGGCTGGGATGCGGTCACGCTGGCAGGCGGCGCGGCACGGGTCGGCTTCGGGTTCGGCACGGGCCTGCTGCTCCACCGCGCCCGCTTCGCGATCCCGCCAATGGGGCGTCCCAGCGCGGTCATGGCCCTGATCGCGCTGGTTTATTTCCTCGCCCTGCCGCTTCCGCTGCTGGGCTGGCAATTGCTGATCGTGCTCGTTTGCATGCCCGCCGTGCTGCTGGTCGCGATTGCCGCCGGGCAGGAAGAAGTCCTTCCCGGCGGCGCGCTGCTCGGCCGGTTGTCCTACCCGCTCTATGGCACCCACGTGCCGCTGCTCGCACTCACCGCCGGCGCGGTGAAATATGCCGGCGGCGGCGCAGCGAGCCACTGGCTGGCGCTGCTGCTGGTGCCATTGCTGCTGGCTGCGGCCTGGATCGTGCTGGTCCGGTTCGATGAGCCGGTGCGAGGATGGCTCGCGCGGCACATGCTGGTCCGCGCCGCTTCGCCGACAGTTGCGATGCGGCCGCGTGTGACCCGCCGGTTCCGCCGTTCGCGCGCTGCAATCTAGCGAAGAGGGGCGCCAACTGCTTCGGAACTGAACCTGTTTTTACGCGGAGGGCCAGCGCGCTGCCGCTACGCCCGAATGAGGCGGAAAGTTGGCCACGCGCCGTCCACACCACGGCCAATACCGCCTCGGTTACCACGTATAGAGAAGTAACGATCTGCTATGCTATCATTCAAACACACTTAATAAATTCAAATCTCCGACGTTAATTCCGGATGAGAGCATCAAGTGCACGGCGGTAGCAGTATTGGATATTGAAATGGCGAAGATCAACGGAACGCGTGCAAATGATCTGATCACCGGAACTGCGGGCGCGGATGTCATCACTGGCGGTGCCGGCAAGGATGTCATCCTCGGCGGTGCGGGCGAAGACATGCTGTATGGCGCCGCAGGCAAGGATTTCCTCTACGGCGGTGATGGCAACGATGTTCTGAAGGGCGGCGGCGGGCAGGATTCGCTCACCGGTGGCGCGGGTTCTGATCAGTTCGTGTTCCGCGCGGCCGAAGGCTTTGCTCCGCTTGCCTTCACCGGCGGTCACGGTGTCACGCAGGTGTGGCAGTGGGTCACGGTCACCGACCTGTCGTTCGCCGATGGCGACAACGTGCGCATGACGGGTTTCGACGATATCTTCGGCACGCTTGGCATGAGCCGCAAGGGCACCGGATCGTACTTCATCGACGGTCAGGAAGACATCAACGCGATGGCGAACTTCCTCAAGGCGAACCCCACCAAGGGCAGCTACTACGAGGTCAAGGGCGGTCCCTTCGATGGCACCACGTTCCTGCTCAACGATGCCAGCGGCCACGTCCAGGCGCTCACGCTGAACAACATCCATCCGGATGCCATCGTGATCTGATGAACCGCGCCGGGGCGGGGCAGCGGGACGGATCGCCTTCGCGGGTGGTCCGTCCCGCGTTCCGCCCGGCGCTCTTCGCGGCGCAGGTTTCCGTCCGCCGCACCATATTGAGGATGGCTTCCGCTCCGGCATCGGCTAGTCTGCGGCCTTCACCCCAATGGGAGCCCGGCGCATGAGCATTTTCGACCAGATCCTCGGCCAGATCAGCAGCAACGTCGATGTGAAGAACCTTGCCGCCAAGGTCGGCATCGATCCCACGATGGTCGAAACCGCCATCGCCGGCCTCGCCGCAGGCCATGCCGCGCCGACGGACACGGTCGAGACGGCGGCTGCCAACACCGGCATCGACGCCGGCATTCTCCAGCAGATCGTCGGCCACATTGGCGGCGAAGGCTCGCTCGCCAGCTTCGCGACGTCGTTGGCCCAGCACCCCGATGCCGCGGGCATGATCGGCAACTTGCTCGGCGGCAAGGAGGGCGAAAGCCCGCTCGGCAATCTGGGCGGCCTCGCATCGGGCTTGTTCAAGTCCTGATCCACCACTGCCGATGACTGACGCTGCCCTATCGCTTGCCATGCTCACCGCGCTCGCGCTCATCGCGGGCGCGGTGTTTCTATGGCGCAGGGGCGAACGTCAGCGACCCGCGCTGATGGCGATCCTCGCCGCCGTGATGATCACCAATGTCGTGATCTGGTCGCTGCCGACCACCGGCGGCGAGACGCTGACCACCGCCGCAGCTCCTGGCGAAAGCAAACCATGACCGACCATATCACCGGCAAGTCCATCGTGATCACCGGCGCAGGGGGCGGCTTTGGCCGTCTCGTTGCGCAGAAGGCCGCTGCGCTCGGCGCGCGGATCACGTGCGGTGACATCGATTTCGCCGCCGCGCAAGCCACTGCCGATGCTGTTACCGCTGCGGGCGGCGCGGCGATCGCGGTCGAGACGGACGTGCGCAGCCTCGCGGCGGTCAAGGCCCTCGTCGCCGCAGCCATCGCCGCCCATGGCGGCATCGATGTGATGATCAACAACGCGGGCATCATGCCGCTGGCGTTCATTGCCGATCACGAAGCCGCATATCCGGCGTGGGAGCGCTGCATCGATATCAACATCAAGGGCGTGCTCAACGGCATGGTTGCCGCCTACGATCCGATGATCGCCGCCGGGCGCGGCCAGATCGTCAACTTGTCCTCGATCTACGGGAACTTCCCGGTGATCGGCGCGGCGGTCTACGGCGCATCGAAGTCCGCGGTGAATTTCCTCTCCGAATCGCTGCGCGTGGAAAGCCGCGGCAAGATCAAGGTGACGACGATCAAGCCCACCGGCGTCCCCGCCACCGGCCTCGGCGGCAGCGTGGTCAATTTCGGTGCCAGCCACGGCATTCTCGCGCACAACGCGCCGGATTTCTACGCCATGGTCGAGCAGATGGGCGCCGGAACGTTCCCCGCTGAACGGCTCGATCCTGAAGCGATGGATTATGCCAGCCTTGCCCCCGATCACATCGCCGATGCGATCATCCATGCGATCAACCAGCCCTGGGGCGTCTCGATCTCCGAAGTCACCGTCCGCGCTGCGGGGGATCATTTCGTGCTCTGAGCCCTACTCAAATCCCTAGTGGCCGTTGGGTCCGAAGCGGTTCAGCTTCTCCCCACGGGCTTTTTGGCCTTGCGCCGGATCGACCCGATAAAAAGCACTTGGGGAGAGGCAGCATGAAGCAATTGGCCCGCGCCAATAGGGCGCGCTTGTTCACACTCATGATGATCGGCGGTGCGTTCATTCCCGCCGCAGCGATGGCCCAGGCCCAGCCGCAGGCAAGCGGCGGCTCCGACACCAGCATTGGCACCAGCCGTGGCACCACCGCTACCGAAACCGATGGCAGTTCGGTCGACAACATCGTGGTCACCGCCCGCTTCCGCAACGAAAAGCTGCAGGATACCCCGCTCTCCGTCAGCGCGCTCAATTCGAACATCATCCAGAATTCGGTGCTGATCGATGTGCAGAACATCCAGAAGTTCCTGCCCAACGTGCAGCTTGCGCGCATCTCCTTCGCGGGCAACGCGCTCGCCGCCTCGATCCGCGGCGTGAGCTTTGCCGATCTTGAAAAGACCTTCGATCCCGCCATCGGCATCTCGATCGATGGCGTGTTCCTCGGCACCAACACCGGCGCGAACGTCGATTTCTTCGATCTTGAATCCGTCGAAGTGCTGCGCGGGCCGCAGGGCACGCTCTACGGCCGCAACACCATCGGCGGCACGATCTCGATGCGCCGCACCAAGCCCACCGGCGAACTCGGCGCGACGCTGCATGGCCGCTATGGCAGCTACAACACCTACGATCTCGATGCCGTGGTGAACCTGCCCAAGATCGGCGACGTCGCCTCGGTCAAGCTGTTCGGCCTCCTGCGCAAGAGCGACAGCTTCACCCGCAACCGCTACACCGGCGAGCGCGAGAAGGGCCGCGATTTCTGGAATGTCGGCGGCTCGGTGCTGTTCGATCTCGGCCCGGATTCGACCGCGCTGCTCTCGGTCGATTACCAGAAGGACCGCTCGGGCTATCCTTCCACGGTCAACCTCACCACGGCGAGCGGCCTGCCGTTCGGTCTGGGCGGCAACATCTGCGATTTCACGAACGCCATCTTCGCGGCGGTTCCCTCGCTCAGTGATCTCGGCTGCGCCACGCAAGGCTATCTCAAGCAGGCCAAGGAGAACTACACTCTCGCGAACACGACGATCCCCTTCCAGAGCTACATCGATGGCTGGAACGGGTCATTCGAAGTGAACACCAAGCTCGGCGGTTTCAAGCTCACCGCGATCACCGGCTACCGCTCGACCCGCGATGCGCTGCTCGAGGAAAACACCGGCACTCCGCCGATCCCGGTCGCGCCCGGCGTGGCGCTGCCGCTGTTCGTCGCCGCGCGTGACCAGACCTACAAGCAGTTCAGCCAGGAAGTGCGCATCGCCGGCAACCTGACTGACCGGATCGACCTCGTCGCGGGCGCCTATTACCTCCACACCGACTATTTCATCAAACCCTACCCCTACAACGGCGTCGCCGCTGCGCAGGCCTATATCCTCAACGGGCCGGTGCAGAATTTCACCGCCGGGCAAAAGCTCGATTCCTTCGCGATCTTCGCGGAGTCGATCATCAAGCTCGGCAGCAATGTCCGCCTCACCGTGGGCGGGCGCTACACGTGGGAAACCAAGGATTTCAACATCAACTTCAGCGTGCCTGCCGCCTTCAAGGCGGCCGCCAAGAAGACCTTCAGCGATCCCACCGGCCGCGTCATCCTCGATTGGAAGCCGACGCCGGATACGATGCTCTATGCCAGCTGGTCGCGCGGCTTCCGCTCGGGCGGCTTCAATGGCCGCGCCACTTCGCCCACCTCGATCGGGCCCTACAACCCCGAACGCGTCGACAGCTTCGAAGGCGGCGTGAAGAGCGATCTCCTCGGCGGGAAGCTGCGCTTCAACCCGACCGTGTTCTACGTGAAGTACAACAATAAGCAGGAAGACATCATCCGCGCTGCAGGTGCCGGCACCGAGACGGTGGTCGAAAACGCCGCCTCCGCCCGCATCTGGGGTGTCGAGCTTGAAATGCAGGCCCGGCCGACGCCCGATCTCACGCTGCGCGCTTCGGGCGGCTACCTCAATGCCAAGTACGATTCGTTCCTGATCCCCGACCTCGCAAATCCCGGCAAGTTCCTCGATGTTTCGGGCCAGCGCAACTTCCGCCGCGCGCCGAAATATTCGTTCAACGCCGGGCTCGACTACGGGCTCCAGATCAGCAGTGCCAACCGCGTGACCTTCACGCTCGATTATGCCTACATCGATGATCTCACCGCGTCTCCGCTCGCCGATACAACCGGCCTGCGCCGCGATGTGATCCCCGCCTACGGCACGCTCGATGCCTCAATTGCGCTGCTCCACGAAGGTGGCTCGATCAAGAACCTGCGCGTCTCGGCCTATGCCCGCGACATGCTCAACAAGGGCGGACGCCTTGCCAACGTGCTTGATGCGGGCCTGTTCTACTTCGGCGTGGTCGCCCCGCGCCAGCAGTTCGGCGTGGAAGCAACCGTGAAGTTCTGATGCTCTGACCTGACCGGCCTCTCCTCCGATGCGGGGAGGGGCCGCTTTCAGGCTGCCTACCTGTCCAGAACGCAGACCCGGTTTCGTCCGCCGTGCTTGGCGCGGTACATCGCGGCGTCTGCCTGGCTGATCCCGTGGTGCAGCGCATCGCCTGCGCGCCATTGCGCCACGCCGAACGATCCCGTCACCGTCAGATCGGTCGGCCACGCCGGATCGCGCAGCGACTCAAGGCCGCGCCGCAAGGTTTCGGCCAGCTCGCATGCCGTATCGATTGAGGCCGAGCGCAGCAGCAGGATAAATTCCTCGCCGCCCCACCGCGCCACCGCACCATCGCCGCGGGCAAGCACGTCCTGCGGGCCAAGGTGGCGTTCGACGAGCCTGGCCGCACTTGTCAGCACGGCATCGCCGGCGCCGTGGCCGTAGACGTCATTGATCCGCTTGAAGTGGTCGAGATCGACGAGGATCAGGCAGAGCGCGGCCTCAGGTGCCTCGGCCCGCATCGCGTTGGCCACGCCCTCGAAAGCGCGGCGGTTGTAGAGCCCGGTCAGGCTGTCGCGGTTCGCCAGATATTCCGCCACGCCCAGCGCATCGGCAAGGTCATCGGCCAGCGCTTGCCGTTCCAGCTGCGCGCGGATCAGCCGCAGGTTCTGGCGCCGCACCGCATGGGCAAGCCCGATCAGCGCAGGGGCCAGCCCTAGTGTCGCGGCGAACGGGATGGGCCCGGTCACGCCCATGAACACCACGGTCAGCGGGATGAGCCCGGCCATCACGCCGATCAGATAGGCAAGGAAAATCCGCCACTGCGAGGCCACCACCATGCTGGTGATCGCAATCGCCACGATGACCACCACGCAAACGAAAGTGGACGCCATGTCGCGCCCCAGCGTGGCAATCACCGGGAACATCAGCCCGGACCAGAGCGCCCCGGCCAGCAGCGCCGTGCCTTCGTAAAGCTTCCACCAGCGGCGGCTCAGCCCTTCGTCAGACGTGCGCCGCAGCCGCTCCGTGACAAGGAACATCGCCCCCAGCGCCATCGCGTTGACAAGCAGCAGGCCCGCAACCAGCCGCCAGTTCGGCAGCGCAAGGCAGCACACCCCGATGAGCGCGAAGGGCACCAGGTTGGTCACATGCGAAAGCGCGATATGCTCCAGAAAGCTGGCCCGCGAGAGCCGCTCGATCGCTGCCTCGCCAACACGTTCCTCCACCGCCCGCTGCTGCGCGGCCCGGATCGATCTGGCGGTGGCTAGCGTTTCCATGGTCGGGCGTTCCGGCTGGAGTGACGAAACCCCTAGCGGAAACCCTTAAAAATTCGCTGAACCGCTAGCCGCAGGGGAGGAGAAATGGCCGATACTTGCGGCCCCTGCCCAAAAAATGAGTGGCCCCCGCGGCGCGCCCTCCCCATGCTGGCGCCTCACAACACGGCAAAAGGAAGCGCGAGATGGATCTGGGGCTCAAGGATAAGAAGGCGATACTCGTCGGCGCCAATGGCGGGATCGGGCGGCAGGTGGCGCTCGCGCTCGCGGCGGAGGGCTGCCATGTCGCGGTCTGCGGCCGCACGCAGGTCAAGGTCGACAAGATCGTCGCCGAACTCGCGCCAAGCGGCGTGACGGTCTACTCTGAAGCGCTCAACGTCACCGATGCTGAAGCAGTCCCGGCCTTCGTGGACAAGGCAGCGGCAGCGCTCGGCGGCTGCGACATCTTCATCAGCTTCACTTCGGCCAATCTGGGCGAGGATAGCGATGCCGGGTGGGACGCGGTGATGCAGGCCGATATCCTGCCGATGCGCCGGGGCGTCGCGGCGGCCAAGCCGCATCTCCTGAAGTCCGATGCGGGCTCGATCATCTGCATGAGCTCGACCGGCGCGGTCGAGGAATTCATGGGCGTGCAGCCCTACAACGCGCTCAAGGCGGCAGTGATGGTCTATGCCTCGGACCTATCGCAGGCGCTGGCGCCGGACGGCATCCGCGTCAACTGCATCACCCCCGGCCCGATCATGACCGAGGACGGCCCCTGGGCCTACATCAAGGAAAAGATGACGCCGTTCTACGACGCCACGCTCGCCAAGATCCCGATTGGCCGCATGGCGACGGGCGAGGAACTGGCGCGCGCGATCGTGTTCGTCGCATCGCCTGCCTGCCTCGCGATGACGGGCGCCAACATCGTTGTCGACGGCGGCTACACCAAGCGCGTGCAGTTCTGATCTGACCACCCCGGGCCCCCTCCTCTGAAGAGGAGGGGGAGCAGGAATGTCAACGGATCGGGCAATCCGGCGAGAGGCGCATGTCGAGGTAGTTGTCCACGGCGCGCATCATGTCGTCGAGTTCGTTCTCGAAGAAGTGGTTGGCGCGCGGAATCTCGTCGTGGTGGATCGTGATGTGCTTTTGCGTGCGCAGCTTGTCGACCAGCTTCTGCACGGCGTTCGGCGTCACCACCGTATCGGCCGCACCCTGCACGATGATGCCCGAGGCGGGGCAAGGGGCAAGGAAGCTGAAATCATACATGTTGGCCGGCGGCGCGACCGAGATGAAGCCGCGGATCTCCGGGCGGCGCATCAGGAGCTGCATGCCGATCAGCGCGCCGAACGAGTAGCCCGCGATCCACGTCGTGCTCGCTTCGGGGTGGATCGACTGCACCCAGTCGAGCGCCGCTGCGGCATCCGACAATTCGCCGATACCGTTGTCGAAGCTGCCCTGGCTGCGGCCGACACCGCGGAAGTTGAAGCGCAGCACGGCAAAACCGCGCGCGACGAACGTCTTGTACATCGCCTGCGTGATGCGGTCATTCATCGTGCCACCGGCCTGCGGGTGCGGATGGAGGATCATCGCAACAGGCGCGCGCGGACGCGAGGCGGGCTGGAAGCGGCCTTCGAGGCGACCATCGGGACCGGGAAAGATGACTGCGGGCATGGACCGTCCTGAACTGCCGGGCCCGGCGTCGGCGCATCGGGGCCGCACGCTACGCCGGGGCTGGGAAAAGCGAGAGGCCGCTATATAGAAACGGTTGCCTCAAAAGCAATCATTCCCGCCAGCGTACGGATTTCCGCAGCCGATGCCGCCGATCTACCTCGATCATGCCGCCACCACGCCGCTGCTGCCCGCTGCGCGCGAGGCCATGCTCGAAGGCTTAGCGCTGTGGGCCAATCCCTCCAGCCCGCACAAGGCAGGCCGCGCCGCCCGCGCCGCGCTGGAAGACGCTCGGGCGCGGGTAAAGGCCGCGCTGGGGTGGCAGGGCGAAGTGATCTTCACGAGCGGCGCGAGCGAGGCGCTGGCGCTCGCGATCACGCGCTGCTCCAAGCCGCTGGTGGCCGTCTCAGCCATCGAGCATGAGGCGGTGCTGCGCTGGACGGGGAATGCCGAGCGCTTGGCTGTCGATGATGCGGGCCGGGCAAGTCTGCTAGGCGCGCCGGGCGGCCTCGTTGCCGTGCAACAGGTCAACAACGAAACCGGCGTGATCCAGCCACTCGTGGAGATGGCCGAGGCCGTGCATGCGGCAGGCGGCCTGCTCCTTGCTGATTGCGCCCAGTCCGCCGGCAAGATTGCGCTGCCCCCGGCAGACCTCATCGCCATCAGCGCGCACAAGTTCGGCGGCCCCATCGGCATTGGCGCGCTACTGGTGCGCGATTGGGCCTTGCTGCAGCCGACGGGCGGGCAGGAACGCGGTTATCGCGGCGGTACGGAGAACCTCCCCGGCGCGATGGCGATGGCCGCTGCTCTGGAGGCAGGGGCTGTCTGGCTGGAGGAGGCCGCGCGTCTGCGCCAGATGCTGGATGACGCTATCGTCGGAGCAGGCGGCGAAGTGGTCGCGCAGGATGCGCCGCGCCTGCCCACCATCGCTGGATACCGCATGCCGGGCCGCTCGGCCACGGCGCAATTGATCCGCTTCGATGGCATGGGTATGGCGGTTTCGGCGGGCAGCGCCTGTTCATCCGGCTCGCTCAAGGCCAGCCCGGTGCTTACCGCGATGGGCTATCCCCATGCGGGCGAGGTTATCCGCGTCTCGATCGGGCGTGAGACGACCGAAGCCGAAATCGCCGCCTTCCTGGCCGCGTGGCGGGAGATCGCGGGATGATCTACCTCGACTATCAGGCGACGACCCCGCTTGCTCCCGAAGCGCGCGAGGCGATGTTGCGCTGGCTGGCGGAGGACGGTTTCGCCAACCCGCACAGCCCGCACCGCCCCGGCCGCGCCGCCGCTGCCGCCATCGAAATCGCCCGCGAACAAGTCGCCGCGCTGCTGCCCCCCGGCGGCAGCGTGATCTTCACCTCCGGCGCGACCGAGGCGCTCAATCTGGCCATCCTCGGCTGCGGCGCACGCAAGCTCGCCGTCTCCGCCATCGAACACGCCGCCGTGCTCGATACCGCGCGCTTTCTCGATCCGGACTGCGCGCTGCTCCCCGTTACGCCGGATGGTCTGGTCGATCCGCTTACACCCATTCCCGCTGGCACCGGCCTAGTCGCGGTGATGCAGGTCAACAACGAGATAGGCACCATCCAACCCGTTGAAGCCCTGGCCGAAACCGCGCATGCGGCGGGTGCGCTGTTCCTCTGCGATGCCGTGCAAGGCGCGGGCAAGCTCGCCCCGCCCGCCAATGCAGACATGATCGCGATATCGGCACACAAGCTCTACGGCCCCAAGGGCATCGGCGCGCTGTGGGTGCGCGATGGGCTGCAGCTGGCGCCGCTGATCCACGGCGGCGGGCAGGAGCAGGGCTTGCGCTCCGGCACCCTTTCGCCCGCGCTCTGCGCCGGTTTCGGCGCGGCGGCGGCGCTGTGCACAAGTCTGCGGGAAAGCGATGGACAGCACGTGGAAAGCCTGTGGGATCAGGCCCGCGCGCTGTTTGCGGGCTGGATCCTGAGCGGCAGCGCCAAGCACCGCTGGCACGGCAATCTCAACCTGCGGCGCGAGGGACTCGATGTGGCGCGACTGATGTCGGATTGCCGCACCATCGCGTTTTCTGCAGGGTCTGCCTGCGCGAGCGGGTCCGGACGGCCCTCCCATGTCTTGCGCGCGCTCGGACTTTCGGACAGGGAAGCAAAAACCGCGATCCGGATCGGCTTCGGACGCTATACCAGGGCAGGGGATCTTGAACGGGCCGCCGCCGCGATTGATGCGGCAGTGAAAAGTCAGTGACGGTTTGGTGCGCTGTGCGCACCGGGCTGCAGGGAGCGTTGTAGCCATGGTCAAGGTCACCTTCATCACCGCGCAGGACCAGCGCATCGAGCGCGAGGCCGAAGCGGGCACGCGCCTGCTCGAAGTGGGCCAGAACGCCGGGCTGCCGCTGGAGGGCACATGCGAGGGGCAGATGGCCTGCTCCACGTGCCACGTGATCGTCACGCCCGAATGGTTCGACAAGCTCGCACCCGCCAGCGATGACGAGGAAGACATGCTCGACCTCGCCGCCGGGGTAACGCGCACCAGCCGCCTCTCCTGCCAGATCGTGTTGACCGATGCGCTCGACGGGCTGGAAGTGCGCGTGCCGGAAGAGGCGCGGGATATGCAGGGGCGCTGAGGCGCGCTAGGTATATCTGCCTAGGCCCCGATCAAGGGCTGCCCCGGGGAGCAAATTTGCGTCAGGCTTTGCAGCATCGGTCGGTTCGCGCGCTGCTCTTTCTGCTGGCGATGTTGATCGCAGGCCCCGCTCACGCCCAGCTCCGCGCGCTGCAGAACCCATCGTTCGAAGCCAACGATCCGGCGGGGCCAGGGACGCCCAACTTCGAGATCCTGCCGATCGCCTCCGTACAGGGGTGGAGCTCGACCACCGGCGAGATCGAGCTGTGGGATTCAGGCTTCAATGGCGTGCCCGCCTATCAAGGCAACGTTTTTGCCGAGATGAATGCCAACACGAACGGCACGCTGTTCCAGAACATCTGCCTGATCAATGGCGAGCCGTTCGGCTGGACCTTTGCCCACCGTGCGCGGGCGGACGGGCCCGCCACGCAGACGGCGCGGTTTCAGGTGGCGTCGAGCACTGGCACGGTGATCCAGACGCTGGCGACGCAGGCCTCTACCACGGCCAATCTGGTGTGGAACGTCAACACCGGCACCGCGACCTATTCGGGCGCTTCTGGCCTGCAGCGCGTGCAGTTCACCACGAGCGATCCGGGTTCGTTCGGCAATTTCCTCGACGCGATCCAACTGACCTTGCGGCCCTTCGTGCAGATCTCGACGGCGAGCAGCACCGGAGCGGAAAACGTGCCGAACGCCAATATGGCGACGCTCCTCGTTACCGGGACCACCACCAGCGCGATAAACGTGATTGTCAACATTACCGGCGGAACCGCGACGCGGGGCACGGACTATACCACCCCCGGCAACGCAGCGACCTTCACCGTCACCATTCCCGCCGGCACCTACTACAACAGCCCCATCGCGCTCGGCATCACGGTGGTGGATGACACGGCAGTCGAAGCGGCCGAGACGATCACCTTCTCGATCTCTGCCGGCACGGGCTACACCATAGCCAACACCACAACTTGCGGCGCTTCGGTGCAGACCACCGGCACCTACACGATCACCGACAACGATGGCCGCGTCACCCTGCGCAAGCAGTGGGCCGATGCGACGGTGGGCGATCAGGCCAGTGTGACGCTCTCGCGCGGGACGACCGCCATCGGCACGCTCGCCGCCACTGCCACCACGGCCAGCGCCCTCGTCACCAGCGCCACGCCGACGCCGGTCGTACTGGGCGAGACGGTGACGCTCGCCGAAACGCTGGGGAGCGGAAACGCCAGCCGCTATTTCGGCACGGTGGTCTGCACCGGCGCGGCGGATACCAACCTTGCCGATGGGCTCACCATCGGCGCCACCGAAACCGCGATCACCTGCACTTATACCAACACCCGCGTCCCCGCGCTGGTCGTCACCAAGACTTCGAGCGTGCTGTCCGATCCGATCAACACCTCGAATCCCAAGGCCATCCCCGGTGCGGCGCTGCGCTACTGCATCCTCGTCACCAACCCGGGCACGCTTGCGGGCACCAGCATTGCCGCGACCGACCTGCTGCCCGCCGGGATCACTTATACCCCGGGCACCGCGCGGAGCGGCAGCACCTGCGCCACGGCCACCACGGTCGAGGATGACGACGCCGTCGGCACCGACGAGAGCGATCCCTACGGCGTCTCGTTCCTCACCGGCACGCTGACAGCAAGCGCCACCACGCTTGCCCCCGGCGCGAGCTTCGCAATTACTTTTGATGCGACGCTGAACTAGCAGGACTGCTCGTTGCGGAGCCCTCGTTCGTGCGTATGCTGCGCAGCCGGAGAGGGAGAACAAGCCATGGCCTACGATACCTACAAGCTGCTGCGTGTCGCGCGCGAGGGCGCGCTGGTCACCGCTATTGTCGATGCGCCGCCGATCAATGTCATCACGATGGAGCTGTTCCAGGAACTCGCCGCGCTCGCCATCGAGCTGGAAGCGGACCCGGACGCGCTGGTTTTCGTGCTCAAGAGCGCGGACCCGGATTTCTTCCTCGCCCATTTCGATGTGAGCCTGTTGATCGCCATGGCGAGCGCGCCGTCCGGACCCGGCGGCGAGGTCAACACTTACCACGAGATGTGCGCCCGCTTTCAGCGCATGGACAAGGTCACCATCGCGCAGATCGAAGGCCGCGTCGGCGGTGGCGGGGCCGAATTGTCGATGAGCTTCGACATGCGCTTCGGCGTTATGGGCAAGACGGTGATCAACCAGATGGAAGTGCCCATCGGCATCCTCCCCGGCGGCACCGGCACCCAGCGCCTGCCGCGCCTTGTCGGCCGGGCGCGGGCGATCGAGATCATTCTGGGCGCGGGCGATCTCGATGCCGAAACCGCCGAGAAGTGGGGCTGGCTCAACCGCGCGCTGCCTGCCGATACCATCGAAGCCCATGTCGCGGCACTGGCGCAGCGCATCGCCAGCTTCCCGCCGAGTGCGGTGCGCGCCGCCAAGCGCTCGATCGAAGCCGCCGCGCTGCCGCTCGACGAAGGCTGCAGGATCGAGGCGGACCTGTTCCAGCAAGTGCTGTTCAGCGATGCCGCGCGAGAGAAGATGCAGCGTTTCATGGACCTTGGCGGACAGACCCGCGCCGCCGAACTACGCGTGGCGGAGCTCAGCGCGGAAGTGGCAGGCGGGGGCTGAGCCCGCCGCCAGCCCTAAAACATCGGGGTAAACTCGGGTCTTCCGCAGTTCCCTTGGGGGCGCCCGGCTTGCTATGGCCGTGGCTGCCATGACCAAGACCACCGAAGCAGAGCCCGATCCTTTCGACGCCATCGTCGATGCCCCGTTCGACGCGGCGCTGTCGGAGCGCTACCTCGTCTACGCGCTCTCCACGATCACCGCGCGCTCGCTGCCCGATCTGCGCGACGGGCTGAAGCCGGTCCACCGCCGCCTGCTCTGGGCGATGCAGCAGCTTCGGCTCGATCCCACTGGCGCGTTCAAGAAGTCCGCGCGCGTCGTTGGCGATGTCATCGGCAAGTATCACCCGCACGGCGATGCCTCGGTCTACGATGCGATGGTCCGCTTGGCCCAGGATTTTGCCCTCCGCTATCCCTTGGTCGAGGGGCAGGGCAATTTCGGCAACATCGACGGCGATAACGCGGCGGCCTACCGCTACACCGAAGCGCGCCTCACCCGCACCGCGATGCGCCTCATGGCCGGGCTGGAAGAAGGCACGGTCACCTTCCACCCGACCTACAACGGCGAGGAGGAAGAGCCGGAAATCTTCCCCGGCCTGTTCCCCAATCTCCTCGCCAACGGCTCCAGCGGCATCGCCGTCGGCATGGCGACCAATATCCCCAGCCACAACGTGGCGGAAATCGTCGATGCCACGCTCAAGCTGATCGACAACCCGGCGGCGACGCATGACGAGCTGATGGAAGTGTTCCACGGCCCCGATTTCCCGACCGGCGGCCTCGTGGTCGATAGCCGCGCGGCGATCAGCACGGCCTACGAAAGCGGCAAGGGCGCAATCCGCGTGCGCGGGCGCTTCTCCACCGGGCGGCAGGAAGACGGCAGCTGGGAAGAAACCGGCATCGAGAAGCTCGGCGGCGGGCAGTGGCAGCTCGTGCTCTCCGAAATCCCCTATCAGGTGCAGAAGGGCAAGCTGATCGAGCAGATCGCTGCGCTGATTGCCGACAAGAAGCTACCGATCCTCGAGGATGTGCGCGATGAAAGCGACGCCCAGATCCGCATCGTGCTCGTGCCCAAGAGCCGCAATGTCGATCCCGATCTGCTCAAGGAATCGCTCTTCCGGCTGACCGACCTTGAGGTGCGCTTCGGGCTCAACCTCAACGTGCTCGATGCCCACCGCACGCCCGGCGTGCTGGGCCTCAAGCTGCTGCTCCAGGAATGGACGATCTCGCAGATCGACATTCTGCTTCGCCGCTCGCGCCACCGGCTCGAAAAGATCGCGAACCGGCTGGAGCTGCTTGACGGCTACATCATCGCCTACCTCAATCTCGACCGCGTGATCGAGATCATCCGCACCGAGGATGAGCCCAAGCCGATCATGATGGCCGAATTTGGCCTGACCGACCGGCTGACCGAGGCGATCCTCAACATGCGGCTGCGGTCTTTGCGCAAGCTGGAGGAAATGGAGCTGCGCAAGGAGCGCGACGGGCTGATCGCCGAGCAGACCGAACTGCAGGCGCTGCTCGATGATCCCAAGCTCCAGAAGAAGCGCCTCAAGTCCGATCTCAAGGCGCTGCGCAAGGAATACTCGGAGGACACGCCGCTCGGCCGTCGCCGCACCACTCTGGCCGAAGCCGCGCCGACGCGCGAATTCAGCATGGACGCGATGATCGAGAAGGAGCCGGTAACGGTGATCCTTTCCGCGCGCGGCTGGATCCGCGCGGCCAAGGGCCACCTCGCGCTCGATACGGACTTCAAGTTCAAGGAAGGCGATGGCCCCGCCTTCGCGCTTCATTGCCAGACCACCGACAAGCTGCTGTTCGCGGTCGACAACGGGCGGTTCTATACGCTGGGGGCAGACAAACTCCCCGGCGCGCGTGGCTTTGGTGAGCCCATCCGCACCATGGTCGATATCGATCCCGAAGCGCAGATCATCGGCGTCGTCGTGTTCAAGGCCAAGGGCCAGTTGCTGCTGGCAGCGAACAGCGGACGCGGCTTTGCGGCGGAGATGGATGAACTGCTGGCCGAAACCCGCAAGGGGCGCGGCGTCGTCACCACCAAGCCAGGCGTCAAGCTCACCGTGGTGCGCGAAATCGCGGCGGAGCACGACCACGTCGCGGTGATCGGTGACAACCGCAAGCTGGTGGTCTTCCCGCTCAGCGAAGTGCCGTTGCTGGGCAAGGGGCAGGGCGTCACGCTCCAGCGCTACAAGGATGGGGGCCTCGCCGATGCCATCACGCTCACTTTTGCGGATGGCCTTTCGTGGGCTATGGGCGGAGAAAGCGGGCGCACCCGCACCGAGAAGGACCTTCTGCCGTGGAAGGTCGCGCGCGGGGCGGCGGGGCGCTTGCCGCCCACCGGTTTTCCGAGGGATAACAAGTTCGCATGAGTGGTAACAGGTTGGCAGGACGCATCGCGCTGATCACCGGCGCTTCTTCGGGTCTCGGCGCGCACTTCGCGCGGCTCTACGCGGGTGAGGGCGCAGCAGTCGTCATCGGCGCGCGCCGCGTGGACCGCGTTCAGGCGCTCGCGGATGAAATCAATGCCGGCGGCGGCCAGAACGGAGGACGGGCGCTCGCCGTCGCGCTGGACGTGACCGACGAGGCTTCGATCATCGCCGCCTTCGATGCAGCGGAAGCCGCGATCGGCGTTCCGGACGTGGTCGTCGCCAATGCCGGTGTCGTCGTGCCGGGCCGCGCGGTCGATGTCGCGGCGGAAGGCATCCGCTCGGTCGTCGACACCAACTTCACCGGCGTGTACCTCACGGCCCGCGAAGGCGCGCGCCGCATGATCGCGGCAGGCTCGAAGCAGAGCGAGAAGGGCCGCGTCATCCTGATCGGCTCGATCACCTCGCACATGACCGCGCAGGGCGATGCCGCCTATGCCGCCACCAAGCTCGCCGTGCAGCACCTCGGCCGCCAGTTCGCGCAGGAATGGGTGCGGCTGGGGATCAGCGTCAACACGATCCAGCCCGGCTACATCAGCACCGAAATCGCCGGCGACTGGTTCGATACCGAAGGCGGCAAGGCCCAGATCGCCAGCTGGCCCCGCCGCCGCCTGACCGACGTGACCGCGCTCGACGAACCGATGGTGTTCTTCGCCAGCGACGCCTCACGTCAGATCACCGGCGCCCATATCACCGTGGACGACGGGCAGAGCTTGTAAGGTACTGTTTTGCCTCCGGCGGGCAAGGGTTACCACCCTTGCATCCCGGGAACTTTTTGTTGCGCAACGCGGCAAGGTGGCGCGAGGTTGCGCCGCCGGAGGCTTTAGAGCCGCTTCGCGGCAAGCGCGACATCGCGGTGCTGGCGCAATGCTGATTCAGGGGATGCAAGGGTGGTAACCCTTGCCCGCCGGAGGCACCTTCACCCCTTGACGGGCAGCCCTGCCATGAAATCCGCGCTCAGCACTTGCGGTAGTTTCTGCGGCGCGGCGGCCTTGGCGGGATACCACAGGTACAGCGGCACGCCCGCTGCGCCCTGCGCTGAAAGGAAGCTCGTGATCTTCGGATCGCGCCGTGTCCAGTCGCCCACCAGCACCACCACGCCCGCCTTCCTGAACGCATCGCGCGTGGTCTCGCGCTCGATGGCGGCGGCTTCGTTGACCTTGCAGGAAAGGCACCAATCGGCGGTGAAGTAGGCGAACACCGGCTTGCCCTGCGCCCGCGCCTCGGCAAGCGCTGCCTCGCTGAAGGGCTTGGCATCGAGCAGGCCCGCCTCGACCGGCCCGCCGGGACCTGCGGTGGCGAGGCGCGGGGTGACAGCCAGCGCCAGCGCGGCCAGCACCACACTGCCGGGAAGCGCCCACTTTGCCGTGCCCAGCCCCTGACGCTGCGCGCGGCCAATCGCCACCAGCAGCGCCACCACCAGCACCGCCAGCGCAATGGCGCCGCCCGCATAGACCGGCCCGCCCAGCCGCCACGCCAGCCAGCCGAGCGCCAGCACGGTCAGCCCCATCGGCACCGCCATCGCGCGGCGGAAGCGTTCCATCCACGCGCCGGGCTTCGGCAACAGGCGGCGCAGTGCGGGGATGAAGCCCAGCAGCAGAAACGGCAGCGCAAGACCAAAGCCCAGCGCGGCAAACACGGCCATCGCCGCCCATGCCGGAAGGATCAGCGCCGCGCCCACCGCCGCTGCCATGAACGGCCCGGTACAGGGCGTTGCGACAAATGCGGCCAGCAGTCCGGTCCCGAATGCGCCGACCCAGCCCCCTTTGGCTGTCCCGCTGCCGCTTTCGATGGAAAGCCCGGGCAACTCATAAAGTCCGGCAAAGTTGGCCGTGATCGCCACGGCGAGCAGCAGCAACAGCGCCACCACGCCCGGATCCTGCAACTGGAACGCCCAGCCGACTTGTGTCCCCGCCGCCCGCAGCGCCAGCATCGCCGCGCCGAGCCCCATGCAGGCCAGCATCACGCCCGCCGTGTAAGCGACGCCCTCGACATGCGCGTTGTGGCTACCTGCCCGCGCGAGGGCCAGTGCCTTCAGGCTAAGGATCGGGAACACGCAAGGCATCACGTTCAGGATCAGCCCGCCCACCAGCGCGCCAAGGATCGCAAGCGCGAGCGTGGCCGCAGAAAACGGCACCGGCGCGCTGCCTGTGGCGAGCGGTGTTCCGCCCGTCGGCACCGCGCCGGGTGCGGCGGTGAAGGCAATGCCGCCCAGCGCTTCGCCCTTGGCGCCCGTGCCCAGCGAAAGCACCCCGCTGATCGAGAGCGGTGCTTCCGGAGACGCGAACCCCGCCTTGGCCAGTTCGATCACCAGCGTATCGCCAACGCGGCTGAACGCCTGCGGCTTGGCGTAGTCCGCAATTCCTTGGCCGGTGATGAAGAAATGGGGCTCGCCAATGGCCGCGCCCGCTGGAAACGGCACGGCAATGCGCCATCCGGTGGCCGAGGCGGAGAACGTGCCCTGCCGGTCGAGCGGTGCAGGCAGCGCCGCGCGCCAGCCATCGAAGCGTGTATCGGCTGGGCCGCTCCCCACCGTCACCGTGCCCTGCAGGGTCGCCCCTTCCGGCACGCAGATCGCCTCGGTGCAGGCCAGCCAGTTGGCCTTGGCGGATACCGGCAGAGTGGTCCCGGGCTTGGCGTCCTTCGGCACAGTGAAGGGCACGAGCACCGCGTAGTCATGCTCGTAGACGTGGTTCATCAGGCCCTGCACCAGCAGCGTCTGCGGCACCGGGAAGGCCAACGGCCCGGTGCTCGCACCCGGCGGCAATGACCATTCGAGCGTGATCGGCAAGCCCGCGTCGCCCGGATTGATCCAGTAGCCGTGCCAGCCCTTGTCCGGCTGCATCAGCACCGCCAGCGTCATCGCCTCGCCGGGCTTGCCGGGCCGCTCGGCCAGCAGCGAGGTGCGGATATGTGCGGGGCCTTGCGCGGGCTGGGCCGCAGCGGGGAGCCCGGCCACGGCCAGCCAGCAGGCCGCAAGCAGGAGGATGAGCTTTCGCAAGATTGCCATATGTTCCGTCTATCCCACCCCGCACGCTTTGGCCACCTGCCCACCCGCATGCCCCTGCGGGCAGGAGCCGATGCGAGGCCCCTTGCGCGCCTGCGCTGCCGGGGCCATCACGCAGCGGCTCGAGCCGGATCAGGCGACTCCGGTATTCGGCCCAATATTTCGGGCAAGTACCGAGAAAGGTTACCCATATGGCGCTTCGCAAGTTCCGGTCCGTTACTCTGGGAGCGGCCGCGCTCGCCGCCGTTTTCGTTCTGCCGCAGGCCGGCCTCGCGCGCCCCGCAGCCAAGCCGAAGCCCGCTCCGGCGCCAGTCGTCCAGCCTGCCGCGAATGCGCCCAAGCTGATCGTGGCGATCTCGATTGACCAGTTCTCGGCAGACCTGTTCGCGCAGTACCGCTCGCACTTCACTGGCGGCCTTGCCCGCCTTGCCACCGGCGCGGTGTTCCCGGCGGGCTTCCAGAGCCATTCCGCGACCGAGACGTGCCCGGGCCACTCGACCATCCTCACCGGCGTCCACCCGGCGCGCACCGGCATCATCGCCAACACCTGGATCGACCAGTCGGTGACCCGCGCCAAGAAGACGGTCTACTGCGCCGAGGACGAGACCAAGTCTGCCGCAGACCCCAAGGACTACGTTGCCTCGGTCGGCCACCTCCTCGTCCCGACGCTGGGCGAGCGCGTGAAGGCGCTCTGGCCCACCAGCCGCAATGTCGCCGTCTCGGGCAAGGACCGCGCCGCGCTGATGATGGGCGGCCACGTGATCGACAGCGTCTACTGGTGGAAGGGTGCAGGCTTCACCTCGCTCGATGGCCGCCCGCTGACACCCGCTGCGGTCAACGAAAACAAGGCGCTGGCCGAAGTGCTGGCCCAAGGCGCGCCGGAATTGCCGCTGCCGGATTGGTGCCAGGCCAAGTCGCGCGCGATCCCGCTTGGCGGTTCGTTCTCGGTCGGCACGGGCCGCTTCGCGCTTGCCCCGGGTGACAAGAATGCGTTCCGCGCCTCGCCCCGCATTGACCGCGCGACCGTCGATCTCGCCACCGAGTTGGTCGACGAGAACAAGCTGGGCAAGGGGCCGACGCCGGATGTTCTCTCGGTCAGCCTCTCGGCCACCGACTATGTCGGCCACGGCTATGGCACCGAAGGCAGCGAGATGTGCATCCAGCTCCAGCAACTCGATCTCGCGCTCGGCGATTTCTTTACCGCACTCGATCAGCGCGGCCTCGATTATGCGGTGGTGCTGACCGCCGACCATGGCGGGTTCGACATGCCCGAACGGCTTGGCGAACAGGCGCTGCCTGCCTCGCACCGCGTGTCCAAGTCGTTGCTCCCCGAAGCGCTGAGCGCGGCCGTGGCGGCGAAGACCGGCCTTGAAGCCAAGGACCTCGTGCTCTCCGATGGCGCTTCGGGCGACATCTGGCTGCGCCGTGATCTCGCCCCGGCGGACAAGGCCCGCGCGCTCGAAGCGCTGAAGGCCGAACTGCTCGCCAATCCGGAAGTCGCCGCGGCCTTCACGGCGGGCGAGATTGCCGCTTCGCCCGCGCCCACCGGTTCGCCCGAAACCTGGCCGCTGATCGCCCGCGCCAAGGCCTCGTTCTACGCGCCGCGCTCGGGCGACCTCGTGCTGATGCTGAAGCGCGGCGTGGTGCCGATCCCGGCGCCCGGGCCGGGCTTTGTCGCCACCCACGGCTCGCCCTGGGACTACGACCGCCGCGTGCCGATCCTGTTCTGGCGCAAGGGCATGACCGGGTTCGAGCAGCCCAGCCCGGTCGAAACGGTGGACATCGCCCCCACGCTTGCGGCACTCATCGGCCTGCCCGTGCCCGCAGGGGCATTTGACGGGCGCTGCCTCGATCTCGATGCGGGGACCGGTGATACTTGCGGAGCGAAGCCATGAGCGAGACCCTGACGTCTGACATCGTGATCATCGGCGGGGGCCTCGTGGGCATGACGCTCGCCATCGGCCTCGCCAAGGCTGGTATCCCCAGCTGTGTGATCGACAGTTCGGACCCTTCGGCGCAGACGGCGGAAGGATTTGACGGCCGCGCTTCGGCGATTTCGACCGCAAGCTGGAATCTCTACAGCCACCTCGGTCTCGCCGAAGTGCTCGAGCCGCTGGGCTGCCCGATCGATTCGATCGCGGTGACCGACGGGATGAAGCCCGGCCGGATCGATTTTCAGCCAGGTCCGGGCGACGGCTCGCTCGGCCGCATGTTCGCTAACCGCGATCTGCGCATCGCGATGTATGCGGCGGCGGCGAAGGAGGACCTGATCACGTTCCTCCCCAACGCCAAAGTGGCGGAGCGCGAGCGGAATGCGCACGGCGTAACCGCCACACTCGCCGATGGCCGCGTGATCAAGGGGCGGCTCATGGTCGGCGCGGAAGGCCGCGCTTCGCCGACGCGCGACGAGGCAGGCTTCACGCCGGCGCGCTGGAGCTATGGCCACCGCGCGATGATCGTGGGGCTGGCGCATGAGAAGCCGCACGGAAACGTCGCGTGGGAAATCTTCTATCCGGCAGGGCCTTTCGCGCTGCTGCCGCTGCTCGATGATGCGGACGGCAACCACCGCTCGGCGCTGGTGTGGACCGTCAGCGAGAAGGATGCCCCCGGCGCGATGGCGCTGCCGGACGGCGCCTTCCTCAGCGCGGTGCAGGACCGCATGGGCGATGTGCTCGGCAAGGTGCGACTTATGGGGCAGCGCTCGTCATGGCCGCTCAATTTCCACCATACCGCGAGGATGGTCGCGGACCGGCTCGCGCTGGTCGGCGATGCCGCACACGGCATGCACCCGATTGCCGGACAGGGGCTCAACCTTGGCCTGCGCGATGTTGCAGCGCTGGTCGAAGTGCTCACCGAAGGCATGCGGCTCGGCCTCGATCCGGGCGATGCGCAAGTGCTGGCGCGCTATGAACGCTGGCGCGCGGCGGATACCTTCATGGTCTCGGCAGCGACCGACGTGCTGACGCGGCTGTTCGGCGTGCCCGGGCGTATTCCTTCGGCCATCCGCCGCCTCGGCATGGCGGGCGTGCAGCGCTTGCCCGCGCTCAAGCGCTTCTTCATGGATGAGGCGCGCGGCATGAGCGGCGCGTTGCCGAGCCTGCTGCAGCCGGCTTAAACGGCTGGCGCGCTAGCCTCTGCCGATGGGCCGGGGGTTGGCGCTGCATCCGGAGCCGCTTCCGGCTTGGCCACAGGCGGCGTCGGCGGGAAGGACAGTGCAGCGGTTTCAAGCTGGTCGAGCGCGCGTTCGGCGGCGACGAAATCGCGGGCGTGGGCAAGCCATTCAGTCGCCGCATCCTTGCCCGGCATGCGTTCGACTTCGCTGATGGCGACATCGATGCGCCCTCCGGCCAGCGCTTCCCGCACGCGGGCGGCGCGGCTTTCCGCGGTGGGGGAGGGGCTGTCGGCGTGGCGGATGACGAAGAGCTCGCCCATCTGGCGGGTCATCCACTCCCACGTGCCTTCGCTCGCGGCGCCGCCGATCAGTTGCGGGCTGAGCTTCTCGAACGTCTCGCTCAGCATCGCCAGCGTAACGGGCTTCTGCGCTGCGGCGATCACGCGGTCCACGGCGGCCTGCTGGGTGCTGCCAAAGCGCACCCGCAGCTGCGCTTCGAGGTAGCCAAGGGGCTGGCCGCGCTCGATGGCGCGGCGGGAAGCGAAGGCAACGAGCAGCGCTTCGGCCTGACTGGCCTGTCCGGCGGCGGCGACCGCCTGCTGGTTCAGCTCGGCTAGGCGTTGTTCCAGAGCGGAAACCTTGGCAGCGGCAGCCGTCAGCGCGGCGTCTGTCGCCGCAAGGTTGGCGGTGGTCTGCGCTGCGGCCTGCGACATCGAAGCAGACGGCGAAGGCACCGGCATTGCGGGTAAGCCGGAGACGTGGACTTCCAGCCAGCCGGTTTTCCAACCGTACCAGGCGCCACCAGCAAGGCACGCGAGGAGGAAAAGGACTGCGAGCACCGCACGCCCACGCCCCGTTCGGGTGCGTTGTTGAGCGAGGGGCGAGCCAAAGGTCATGTCCTGCATAGGATCATTTTTTGTTGTCAGTGTCCTTCTGGTGACACTTTGTCGCACATTTGTAAGGCAAGTGCCAGCACTGCTTGATCGCTACGTGTCTGTGCAATTTCAATGTGTTGCCAACCTTCACCCGCCATCAGCCCGATTCGCGGCGCAAGGCAGGCGAGGCTGATGGCTTCGCGGCAGACGCCAAGGCGCGCCGATTCTGCGGCGAAATGGGCGGCCGCTTCGCCGGAGTGCAGCAGTACGAGTGCCGGGTTCAACAGCAGTTCAGCGAGCGCGGCGGGCATGGGCAGGCCAGCGGCGGCATAGACGACGATGTCGTCGATCTCGACACCCTCCGGCATGGCCAGCGGCACGCGTTTTTCGCCCGCCAGCCGCAGATAGCGGCCCGGCGGCAAGGCGGAGACCATCGGCTGGAGCCCGCCTTCGCCGATCCGTTCGACCGTGAAGCCCGCCGCGCGCGCTGCTTCTGCGGTAACGGCGCCGACAGCCTGCACCGGAAGGCTCGCCAGTCCTGCCAGCCCGTCTCCGCCAAGGCGGAACACGTTGGCACTCCCCGCGAGCAAGGCGCGGTATGGCGCGGGATCAGGCGTAGTCCACGGCGCCGGAGCCATGTCGAACAGCGGGAAGGCACGTGCGTCGAGGCCCAGTCCGCGTGCAGCGGAGACCGTTGCCGCGTTGCCCGGTTCCGGGCGGATCACGATGACCGGGAGCATCCCGGCGGCCTCAACTGCCGGTGAAGTGGCGGCGAATGGCCTCGGGGGCGCTGGCCAGCAGGGTGCGGGCCAGCGCGGCGGGGCCTTCCACGTCACCGGCGGGGAACGTGGCGCTTGCTTCGATGCGCTCGGCGCCATCAGGGCTGAACAGCGCCGCGCGCAAGGTCAGCGCGTCGCCGTCTGCCGTCGTGAGCAGCGCGATGGGGCTGTGGCAGGTGCCGCCAAGGCCGCGCAGCAGGCCGCGCTCGGCGTCGATTGCAGCATGGCTCGGCTTGTCGTCGATGGCATCGAGCAGCGCGCGAAGGTCGCTCCGCGCGGCGAGGCATTCGACGCCGATCGCGCCTTGCGCCGGGGCCGGGAGCCAGGTCTCGGCGTCCAGCGCACTGCCGACGCTCGTTTCGCCAAGCCGGTTGAGCCCGGCAGCGGCGAGCAGGGTCACGTCCGCCTCGCCCGCTTCCAGCTTGCCAAGGCGCGTGGCGACATTGCCGCGAAAGCCGACAACGGTCACGTCAGGCCGGGCGTGGAGCATCTGCGCGGCGCGGCGCGGCGCGCTGGTGCCGACGCGCGCGCCGCTCGGAATGGTGGCCACGCTTTCCGCGCCGACCAGCACGTCGCGCACATCCTCGCGCGGGAGCACGGCGGCGATCACCAGCGTCTCAGGCCGTTCGGTCTCGACGTCCTTCATCGAATGGACCGCAAAATCGATGCTGCCATCAGCGAGCCACGCGTCGAGTTCCTTGGTCCACAGCGCCTTGCCGCCGATCTCGGCGAGTGGGCGATCAAGCACCTGATCGCCGCTGGCGACTACCGTCACCAGTTCGACACAGGCCTCGTCCCAGCCATGCGCGGCGCACAGGCGGCTGCGGGTTTCCCTGGCCTGGGCCACGGCGAGAGGGGAGCGGCGCGTGCCCAGCTTGAGCGGGTTGGCGGGTGTCGGAGTAAGCAGCGTGTTCATGCGTCACTTGCCGTACCTGCGAATGTCTCTAAGGGAAAGTCTCTCATGGCCCTGATCCTTGGCATCGAATCCTCCTGCGACGAAACCGCCGTCGCCGTGATCGACGGGACGGGCACGACGCTCGCCGCGCGCATCGTCGCGCAGCGCGTTGCTTCGCAGGATGAGGAACACCGCCCCTACGGCGGCGTTGTCCCGGAAATCGCCGCGCGCGCCCATGCCGAAACCCTCGCGCCCATGGTCGGCGCGGTGCTGGAGGATGCGGGGCTCACGCTGGACCAGATGGACGCGATTGCCGCCACGGCGGGGCCGGGCCTGATCGGCGGGGTCATGGTCGGCCTCGTCACCGCCAAGGCGCTGGCGATGGCGGCAGACAAGCCGCTGCTGGCGGTGAATCACCTCGAAGGCCATGCGCTCTCCGCCCGGCTGGCCGATCCGGACCTCGCGTTCCCTTACCTCCTGCTGCTTGCCTCGGGCGGCCATTGCCAGATTTTGGAAGTGCGCGGCCTCGGAGACTATCGCCGCCTCGCGACGACCATCGACGACGCGCTGGGCGAGGCCTTTGACAAGACGGCGAAGATCCTCGGCCTCGGTTTTCCCGGTGGCCCCGCAGTCGAGCGGCTGGCCCGCGAGGGCGATGCCAAGGCGGTCCCGCTGCCGCGTCCGCTGCTCGGCAGCGCCGAGCCGCACTTCTCGTTCGCCGGCCTCAAGAGCGCGGTGATGCGCGCGCGGGACGCGGGCCTGTACAAACCTGCCGATATTGCCGCCTCGTTCCAGCAGGCCGCCATCGATTGCGTGATCGATCGCACCCGCCGCGCGATGGCGGCGGCGCGCCCGGTGACCGCGCTGGTCGTCGCGGGCGGAGTTGCGGCCAACGCCAGCCTTCGCGGCGCACTCACCACACTGGCGGAGGAAGCAGGCTTGCCGCTCGTCGCGCCGCCGCCAAAGCTGTGCACCGATAATGCGGCGATGATCGGCTGGGCCGGGGCCGAGCGCTTTGCGGCGGGGCTGACCGATCCGCTCGATGTCGTGGCCCGCCCACGCTGGCCGCTCGATCCCGATGCCGCCCCGGTGCGCGGCGCAGGGGTCAAGGCATGAGCACGTCGGCACAAGTCGGAGTCGTTGGGGGCGGCGCCTGGGGCACCGCGCTCGCGCAGATGCTGGCGAGCGATGGCCGCGATGTGCTGCTCTGGGCGCGCGAGGCCGATGTGGTCGAGGCGGTCAATGCCGAGCATCGCAACCCGCGCTTCCTGCCCGGTGCAGCGCTCCATCCCTCTATCCGCGCGACAAGTGCGCTTGCCGACCTTGCCGCGCTGCCGGTGCTGCTGATGGTCACCCCGGCGCAGCATCTCGGCGCGGTGCTGGGGCAGCTTTCCCCGCAGGGCAGCGATATCGTCCTCTGCGCCAAGGGCATCGAGCAAGGCACCGGCCGCCTGATGAGCGATGTTGCCGCCGCTGCAGCACCCGGTGCGGCCCTCGCGGTGCTCTCCGGGCCGACATTCGCGCACGAAGTGGCAGACGGCCTGCCAACCGCCGTCACGCTCGCCTGCGCGGGCGGCGAGGCGCAATGGGCGCGGCTGGCGCCGGTCATCGCGCGGCCCGCCTTCCGGCCCTATTACTCCGCCGACGTGATCGGTGCTTCCATCGGCGGCGCGGTCAAGAACGTGCTCGCGATTGCCTGCGGCGTGGTCGAAGGGCTCCGCCTCGGCGCGAATGCCCGCGCGGCGCTGATCAGCCGGGGCTTCGCCGAAATGCAGCGCCTCGGCCTTGCCATGGGCGCCGATGCGGAAACGCTCGCGGGGCTATCCGGCCTCGGCGATCTCGTGTTGACCTGCTCCTCCTCCGAAAGCCGCAACTTCGCGCTCGGCATGGCGCTTGGGGCAGAGGGCGACCGCACCGGCGCCGCCGCAGCCCTGCTGTCCGAACGCAGCACCGTGGCCGAAGGCGCGTTCACCGCGCCGGTGCTGGTGCGCGTTGCGGAAGAGCATGGCATCGCGATGCCGATTGCCGCCGGCGTCGCCGCGCTGCTCGATGGCACGATCAGCCCGCGCGCGCTGCTGGCGCAGCTGCTGGCCCGCCCGCTGCGGCCCGAGATAGTGCGGGCGGAGGCTCCGCTTGGTTGAAGCCGCTCCCCTTTCCGCCGAACAGCAGGATATCGCCGCGCTTGCCAAGGGCGGGCGGACCAATTTCCTCGGCTTCCTGCTGCGGCTTGCCGCGCGCATCCCGTTCCTGTTCATCGCCGGGCGGCTCTACGGCGCGGAGGATCTGGGCCGGTTCGCCTCGGCCACCATCGCGGTCGAACTGGCAGCGCAGCTCGCAACGCTCGGCCAGAAGCGCGGCCTTGCCCAGCAACTCGCCAGCGATGATCGCGATGCTGCGGAAGTCGTCGCAGACGCGCTGCTGCTCTCGGGCTTCGTCTCCGCCGTGCTCGCCGCGCTGCTCTACTTTTTCCCTGCGTCGATGTTCCCCAGCGGCCATTTCACCCCGCTGCAGCGCCTGCTGCCGCTCACGGTGCTGCCCATCGCGCTCGGCGATATCGCGCTGGCGGCGCTGGCCTATCGCTTCGATGTCGGCGCGACAGTGCGGGCGCGCTCGGTGGTCGAACCGTGGACGCTGTCCATCGTCGCCGGTCTCGTCTGGCTGACGGGCATGTGGCTCATCGGGCTGCGTGAAAGCGGGCTGATCCTCGCCTATGTCGCCTCGATCTTTGCCGCGACCTTGACTGCTTTCGTGCCGCTCTTGCGAAGTTACGGCGTGCCGCGCCAATGGTCGCCGCGCCCGATCGATCTTCTCCGTCTGGCGGGGAGCAATCTGCCGCTCGCCGGCGCCGATGCGGTCGAATGGGGCACGCGCAAGCTTGATCTGTTCCTGCTCGGTGTGTTCCAGGCGCCGCCAGCGGTTGTCGGCATCTACTACGTGGCGCAGCAGGTCGCGACTCTGCCGCAAAAGCTCAAGACCAGTTTCGAGCCTATCCTCGGCCCCGTCATCACGCGCAATCTGCAAAGCGGAAACTTCCCGGCAGTGGCGCGGCAGGTTTGCCAGGTGGGCTTCTGGATCATCGCGGCGCAGGCCGGGGTGGCGCTGGCGCTGGGGATTCCGGGCGCGGCAGTGATGGGGCTGGTCGGGCCGAATTTCGTGGCCGGGACCGCTGCGCTGGCGCTGCTGCTCGCCGCCGAAGTCGCCGCCGCGACGGCCGTGGTGAGCGAGGCTGCGCTGATCTACGTCGCGCGCATCCGCAATCTCTGGATCAGCCTCGGCACGATCGTGCTGCAGGGTGCGCTCACGGTGGGCTTCATGCTCGCGGCACGGCGGGCGGGGCTCGATCCGCTGATTCAGGCTGCGGGCGCGGCGGCGGCGCTGGCGATTGCGCTGGCCTGCGCGTCTCTGGCAAAATCATGGCTGCTCGGCAGCCTGCTGCGTGAGCGGATCAGCAACTGGCGCTGGGCGCTGATCTGGGCAGCCGCTCCGGCCGTGCTGGTGGGCCTGGCCGCCAAGCTCATGCCGGAATGGGTCGAGCTCGCCTTCGGCATTCCGGCGATTCTCGGCGTCTATGGCGCGGTGATCTGGCGGCGCGGGTTCGGGCCGGAAGATCGCATACTCTTTCGCAAGCAGACCCTCTGAAAGGCGGTGGGTGATCGATGATGGAATGGTTTCAGGCAAACACGGTGCTCGTAGGCGCAATTGCCGTGGTGCTGGTATTGGCGCTGGTGTTCCTGCTCCGGCGCGGGAAGTCGCTGCCCGAAAAGCGCGAATACCGCGATGTGCTTTCGGAAGGCGCGGCGCCCGCCGCCCGCAATTCCGCGCTGATCGATGCGCCGCCCGCCGCCGCCATCGTCCCGCCACCCGTGATGGCCGAAGCGCCGCCGCCCTCCGATGAAGGCGATGATCTCACCCGCATAAAGGGCCTCGGCCCCAAGATCAGCACCGCCCTGCGCGCGCTCGGCGTGACCCGGTACGCCGAAATCGCGGCGTGGACGGAGGAGGACGTCGCGCGGATCGATGCGCAACTCGGCGCATTCGCCGGCCGTGCGACGCGCGACAACTGGATCGAACAGGCCAAGCTGCTCGCGGGCGGCGATACGGCAGCCTACGAAGCGAAGTTCGGGAAACTTTAGGCGCCGCCTGCGCACCGCTTGATCAATGTGCCCGGCACGTCGCTTGCGGGTACTTCGATATGCCCGCCGCCGGGCAGGGTTCCGGCAAACTTCGCCTTGAACAGCGTGAGGCGGCGGTCGTCGGCAGGTATTTCGCCCCGCCACACATAGCCGCTCTGGCCAGGCAGCGCGGTCGCATCGACCGGCAGGCGCAGGATATAGCCGCTGCCCTGCAGAGCGAACAGCGCGGAAGCCCCGATCGGCGCGGCAACATTGCGCGTCACCACCAGCGATCCGCCATTGCAGGCAAGGCTCAGCAGCGCCGCCTCTCCGGCATAGCCAAACCGTGCGCTGCCATCTGGCGCGGAGGTCCAGCTGCCCTTGGCGTCCTTCGCCCGCTCCGCCACGGCGCCGCTGCCGCCGCTCACTGGCATCGCCACCCGCACCGCATCGAGCGGCACATCGGTGCCCGCCGTCGTCGTCGCCGAGGACGAGGAACAGGCGGCCAGCAGCAAAACCAGCAGGGGAGGCACGACGCGTGCGATCAAGATGTCTTCCTTCCGCGACCCGATCATCGCCGCAGCGATAAAGCCCGCTCCAAGCAGCGCAAATTCAATGCCAGCGCAAGACAGTGAAAGGCGCAGTGCGGTGGATAGAATTGCGCGTGCGGTGCGGGGTGTGCGTCAGGCTGCAGCCCGCTTCTGCACCGTCAATTCAAGGCCGAGCGCACCCAGCACAGCGACGAGCGTTTCCAGTGTGGGATTCCCGTTTTCCGAAAGCGCGCTGTAGAGTGCCTGTCGCCCCAATCCGGCCTTGCGAGCAATCTCACTCATGCCCTTGGAGCGCGCCACATCGCCGAGCGCGCTAGCAATATGCTTGGGGTCGCCGCCTTCCATTGCTGCCTCTAGATAATAGAGGATGTCCTCCTCGGTATCGAGGTAGTTCGCAGGGTCAAACGGACGAAGCGCCATCCTCTTGCTCGATCTCTTCCTTGAGCCGCTTTGCCTGCGCAATGTCGGCCTGCTGAGTACGCTTGTCACCCCCGCAAACGAGGATGACCAGTTCCTTGCCCCGCTGGAAGAAATAGACCCGGTAACCCGGTCCGTAGTCGATCCGCAGTTCGGAAACGCCGTCCTTGACGGACTTGCAATCCCCGAAGTTGCCGTTCGATGCGCGTTTCAAGCGATCAAGAACCTTGGTCCTTGCTCGCCGGTCCCGCAAAGTCCCGAGCCAATCCGAGAAGACTGACGTTTCCACCAGCTCGAAGGCTTGTCCTATATAACGGACAGGTTCGGAATTGTCAATCTTGTCGGTCACAGATCGCCTCCACGCGCAGCGAGCAGTCGAGCCTGAAGCTTTGCGATATGGGTCATTTCTTGCGTCCGGCCGCGAATGCTTTCACGGCTAAATCTACAATCCCAAGAACAACGAGAAAAGCCGAGAGGGTCAAATTGACCGCTTCATAAACAGACATAGAAAGCTCCCGCCACCTTGTAGATGGCCAAAAAAGCGGGGTGACTTTGTCTGTTGTCTCTGCTGCTCAGTCAGGCGCAGCGCGATTTCTCGGTGACGATGTATAGATACGAAATGGGAAGTGTGCGGTCAAGTCTAGGCTCACCGCCCCCACTTCTTCTGGCTCTTCCCGAACCGTGTCTTGCGGGTCCCGGGCTTGCCCTCATTGCTGCGCCCCACGATCGGCGCTTTCTTCTCGCTGTCGGGCAAGCCGAGTTCGTTCGCCTCCAGCGCGCGGATTTCGTCGCGCAGGCGCCCGGCGGTCTCGAATTCCAGATCCGCTGCCGCCGCGCGCATCTTCTTTTCGAGCTCTTCGATATAGGCGCGCAGGTTGTGGCCGACGAGGTTGTTGGCTCCGCCCTCCGTCTCGATCTCGACGAGCACGCCGTCGCGGCTCGCCGTATCGGCCACGATGTCGTGAATGTCTCGCTTGATCGATTCGGGCGTGATCCCATGGAGTTCGTTGTAGGCGCGCTGCTTTTCGCGGCGACGGTCGGTTTCGGCAATCGCGCGTTCCATGCTGCCGGTCATGCGGTCGGCATAGAGGATCACCCGGCCATCGACATTGCGCGCCGCGCGGCCGATGGTCTGGATCAGCGAGGTTTCGCTGCGCAGGAAGCCTTCCTTGTCTGCGTCGAGGATGGTCACCAGCCCGCACTCGGGAATGTCGAGCCCCTCGCGCAGCAGGTTGATGCCCACCAGCACGTCATAGACGCCGAGCCGCAGGTCGCGGATCAGCTCGATGCGCTCCAGCGTCTCGACGTCGGAGTGCATGTAGCGCACGCGCAGACCCGCCTCGTGCATGAATTCGGTGAGGTCTTCCGCCATGCGCTTGGTCAGCGTGGTGACCAGCGTGCGATAGCCCTTTTCTGCGGTCTTGCGGCATTCGTTGATGCAGTCCTGCACCTGATCCTCGACCGGGCGGATTTCCACCGGCGGATCGATCAGGCCGGTCGGCCGGATCACCTGCTCGGCAAACACACCGCCCGCCTGCTCCATTTCCCAACCGCCCGGCGTTGCCGAAACGGCCACCGTCTGCGGGCGCATCGCGTCCCATTCGTTGAAGCGGAGCGGGCGGTTGTCGATGCAGCTCGGCAGGCGGAAGCCATATTCCGCCAGCGTGATCTTGCGGCGGTGGTCGCCTTTGCTCATCGCGCCGATCTGTGGCACGGTCTGGTGGCTTTCGTCGACGAACAGCAGCGCGTTGTCGGGCAGATATTCGAACAGCGTCGGCGGCGGTTCACCCGGCATGCGCCCGGTCAGGAAGCGCGAATAGTTCTCGATCCCGGCGCAGCTTCCCGTCGCGTGGATCATTTCGAGGTCGAAATTGGTGCGCTGCTCCAGCCGCTGCGCTTCCAGCAGCTTGCCTTCCGCTTCCAGTTCCTTGAGCCGTTCGGTCAGTTCAAAGCGGATCGCATCCGCTGCCTGCTTCATCGTCGGCCCCGGCGTCACATAGTGCGAATTGGCATAGACGCGCACCTTGTTCAGCTTCGTCCCCGCCTTTCCGGTCAGCGGATCGAACTCGCTGATCGCCTCGATCTCGTCGCCGAAGAACGAAACCCGCCAGGCCATATCCTCGTAGTGCGAGGGATAGATTTCGAGGTTGTCCCCCCGCACGCGGAAGTTGCCGCGCTGGAAGGCCGCGTCGTTGCGCTTGTATTGCAGCGCCACCAGCTTGCGGATGATCTCGCGGTTGTCGACCGTGTCGCCCACCTTCAGGTCGAACACCATCGCTGAATACGTCTCGACCGAGCCGATGCCGTAAAGGCACGAGACCGAAGCGACGATGATCACGTCATCCCGCTCCAGCAGCGCGCGGGTGGCCGAATGGCGCATCCGGTCGATCGCCTCGTTCACCGAGCTTTCCTTCTCGATGTAGGTATCGGACCGGGGGACGTAAGCCTCGGGCTGGTAGTAGTCGTAGTAGGAGACGAAATACTCGACCGCGTTCTCCGGGAAGAAGCTCTTCATCTCGCCATAAAGCTGCGCGGCGAGGATCTTGTTGGGGGCGAGGATCAGGGCAGGGCGCTGCAGTTCCTCGATCACCTTGGCCATCGTGAAAGTCTTGCCGCTGCCCGTCACGCCCAAGAGCACCTGCGTCGCCTCGCCGTCCTTCACCGAAGCGACAAGATCGGCAATCGCGGTCGGCTGGTCGCCCGCCGGCTGGTAGTCCGAAACCACCTTGAACGGCTTCCCGCCTTCCGATTTCTCGGGCCGCGCAGGCTTGTGCGGCACGAAATTGGCGGAGGTATCGGGCTCTTCCAGCCCTCTGCGGATCACAAGTTCGGCCATGGTGCAGATATGGGGAACAAACCGCGCACAAGCAAGCGGCAGGCTCTGCCCGATCGGCCTAATTTCAGCGCGCCAAAAGCAGTTCGCGATTGGCGCAGTGGATAGGCATCCATGCATGTTTGCGATACCATGGCGCATCACGGGATGGGCACCGCAAGCCAATGCGGCGCGTGTGAAGGATCGGGAACCTGCGCATTTCTCTACGCATCATGGCCGTCGCCGCCTTGTCCGGCCTGTTGCTTTCCGCCGAAGCGAGGGCGCAGGATGCCGCCCAGCTGCCCCCGGCAATGCTCGATGTGCTGACCGCCGTCGAAGCCTCGCACGATCCGCGCGCGCTCGATGCGCTTGTCCAGTATCTCGCGCAGGCCCATCCCGAATCGCAGGCCGCGCTGTCCGCCTGGGCCGCGCGGCGCACGCTGGTGGCGTGGCTGGCCGAACCGGTCCCGGTCGGGCAGCGGGACGTCAAGGTCGCTTCCGCCGCAGAGAAGCCCGAAACCTACCAGCCTGAACCCTTCGAGATGCCCACCCGCTGGAGCGGCGAAGGCGAACTCGGCGCTTTCCTCAACACGGGCAGCACGCCCGGCTCCGGCTTCGTCGGGCGCCTCACGGTCATCGCCGAGCACGGACGGTGGCGCGTCGCGACTTCGGGCCGGATCGACTACCAGAAGACCTCGAACGAGGTGACGCGCAACCAGATCCGCGTGACGCTGGAGCCCAACTACAAGCTGGACGAGCACGGCTATGTGTTCGGCCTCGGCCAGTATGAGCGGGACCGCTTTCAGGGCTTCACCAATCGCTACAGCCTATCGGCCGGGCTCGGCTACAATCTGCTCGACGGGGACGGGCGCAAGCTCAGCATCAAGGCCGGCCCGGCGATGCGCCTGACCCAGCCGGTTGAGGGGCCGCAGGAACAGACGCTGTCGGCCGTCGCGCTGGCCGATCTCAAGCTGCGGCTCACGCCGACGCTGAACTACAGCCAGGAAGTCAGCACCTATTTCGATGCGGTGCGCCGGACCTACTACACGCTGGCCGCGCTCGATTCGCGCCTCAGCAGCAAGCTCAAGGCACGGCTGTCCTACACGCTGCAGCATGAAGGCGGCACCGGCGTTGCCCGTACCCTGACGGACACCACCAGCCGGCTGACGCTGCTTTACGGCTTCTGAGCCCTGTGATGCGCGTCATTGGAATGCGCCGCCTGCAGTGTTAGCCTTGCCGCAACACAAGCGAGAGGAACCTGCCCGATGCGCCTGCCGATCCTGCCCCTGATGGCTCTCACGACCGCGCTCGCGCTGGCTGGCTGCGGCAGCGGAAAGACGGTGACGGCAACGAACGAAAGCGTGTCCGGTGTTGCGGAAAAGGTCGCCGACGCGGGCCTGAAGTTCAACCCGGGTCGGTGGGAATCGACGATGAAGTTCGTCAAGATGGACATGGAAGGCATGCCGCCCGAAGCGAAGGACATGATGTCGAAGGTGCTCGGCAAGGACAAGACGTTCGCCTCCTGCCTCACCAAGGAAGAAGCCGAAAAGCCCGACAGCAAGTTCTTCGGTCAGGCCGACGAGCGCTGCAAGTACGACAGCTTCAGCATGGGCAGCGGCAAGATCGATGCGAAGATGACCTGCAAGGCCGAGCAGGGCACGCAGACCATGACCATGAACGGCAGCTACACGCCCGAGACGTACGACATGACGATGACCGTCAACGGAGCGGGCCCGATGGGCAAGGCGATGTCGATGGAAATGCAGCTGAGCGCCAAGCGCGCCGGCGAGTGCACCGGCAAGGAAGCCGGCTGAGCCTTACTCCGCCGCTTCCAGCTGGACCTTTGCCACCACCACCTGCACGCCCGATAGCGCCGCATTCCCCGATAGCGGATCGAGCGCGCCTGACTCTGTCAGCGCATTCGCGCTCACCCCGGCCTTGGCCCGCGCGACCTGCATCGCCATGCCGGGCAGATCATGCCCCCAGCCGTGCGGGATCGAAACCGTGCCCGGCATCATGTCGTCGGTCACTTCGGCGGGAATCGCAATTTCGCCCGAGGACGAGCGCACCACGGCAAGATCGCCGTCCGCAAGCCCCAGCGGCGCCGCATCGTCCGGGTGGATCATCAGCGTGCAGCGGTTGGGGCCTTTGGTCAGGCGGTGGCTGTTGGCGAGCCACGAATTGTTGGTACGCAAGTGCCGCCGCCCGATCAGGGTAAGTTTGCCGGCTCCCGCCTCCGGCATTTCCACTGCAGCAAGGGCATCCATGAAGGCGGGCACCGCGCAGGCAATCGTCTGGTCGTCGCTGCGCAGCCGCTCCGGCAGCACGCCCGTCTTCGGCGGCCCGAAATCGAGGCCGGAGGGCGCCGCTTCCACTTCGGCGAGCGAGACCTTGTAGGGCCCGTTCTGCAGCATGTGATCCAGCGCCTCGCGCGGGGTCGGCTCCTGCACCGGCTGGCCGCTGATGGCATGGGCAAGGCCGCGCAGGATTTCCCAATCGTGCAAGGCGTCCGGGTCCTCGCGCTCCAGCGTTGGCTTGGAATAGGCCGCGATATTGCGCACCGCCATCGGCAGCAGGAACAGGCCGTAATGGTCGCGCTCCAGCGGCCCCGTCGGCGGCAGGATATAGTGCGCGCGTCGGCTGGTGGCGTTGCGGTACATGTCGACCGAAACCATCAGCTCAAGGCTCTCCAGCGCCTTGTCGAGCCGCGGGCCGTTGGGCGTCGACAGCACCGGATTGCCCGCCACCACGAACAGCGCCTTGATCTGGCCTTCGCCCGGCGTCTCGATTTCCTCCGCGAGCGCGGCGGCGGGAAATTCGCCGAGCACCGATTTGTATTCCGAAACGCGCGAGGTGAACTTGCCCAGCGATCCGCGCGGAAACATCGCCAAGGTATCGAGCGCGGGGATCGGAAACACCGTCCCGCCTTCGCGGTCCAGTTGCCCCGCCGCGATATTGATCAGCGCGATCAGCCACGCGTTCAGCGTCCCATGCTGCTGCGTCGCGATCCCCAGCCGGCCATACAGCGCCGCCGGGCCGCTGGTCAGCCGCTCGGCCAGCCACGCCACGTCCTCCGCCGCGACGCCAGACGCGGCAAGGCATGCCGCATCATCAAACCGCGCGATGCAAGCAGCCACTTCATCCAGCCCGGTCACAAAGTCCTGCACCGGCTGGAACGGCCGCCGCGCCATCACCACTTTCAGCAGCGCCACCAGCAGGAACACATCGCGCGAAGGCTGCACGAACACGTGTCGGTCGGCGATCTTGGCGGTCTCGGTCCGGCGCGGATCGATCACCACCAGCTTGCCGCCGCGCGCCTTCAGCGCCCGCACCCGGTTCCTGAAATCGGGCACCGTCCACACCGAACCATTGGACGCCATCGGATTGCCGCCGATGATGATCAGCGTTTCGGTCCGGTCGATATCCGGAATGCCGAACATGCTGGCGTGTCCATACATCAAGAGGTTCGCCACCTGGTGCGGCATCTGGTCCACCGTGCTGGCGGAAAACTGGTTCTTCGTCCCCAGCGCCTTGGTCAGGTGATGCGCGTTGAGCGCGTTGCCATAGGAGTGCGCATTGGGGTTGCCGATATAGGTCGCGGTGGCGGCAGGGTCCTTCGCAAGAATGGCGCGCGTCTTCTCGCCGATCTCGGCAAAGGCCTGCTCCCAGCTGATTGCGTGCCACTCCTCGCCCACGCGCTTCTGCGGCTTGCGCAGGCGGTCGGGATCGTTCTGCAAGTCCTCCAGCGCGGTCGCCTTGGGGCAGATGTGCCCGCGTGAAAGCGGGTTGCCGGGATCGCCCTTGATCGAGAGGATCTGCCGCCCCTCCACTTCCACCAGCACGCCGCAATTGGCCTCGCAGATGTGGCAGGTGCGGTGATGGATCGTGGCCATCGCGGTCTCTCCCATTCGTTTAGTTGTCCGGTTAAACGTGTCACTGGAAGGGCGGCATGGCAAGCGCCAAGCGGTGAAACACTTGGCCTTTGCGTTTCGGTTACAATTTTGTCTCGCACCTGCAGCATTGCGCTTGGCAAAGCGCTCACGCTGTGCAAGCTTCGCGTTCATCGGGATGATCGCATGAAAGCAGCCTCGCCCTCATCATATGATGAGATGTTCACCGCCGAAGGCGCGGTGCGCCCCGCATATCACGGGTATAGTGAGTGGTATCAGGAACAGCCCGCAGACCTGCTGCGCCGCAAGGGGACGGAGGCTGAGGCCTTCTTCCGCCGCACCGGCATCACCTTCAACGTCTATGGCAACGAGGACGCGGAAGAGCGGCTGATCCCGTTCGACATGGTGCCGCGCATCATCACCGCGCACCAGTGGCGCCGCCTCTCGCGCGGGATCGAGCAGCGGGTGCGGGCGCTCAATGCGTTCCTCCATGATCTTTACCATCGGCAGGAAATCGTCCGCTCCGGCCGGCTGCCCACGCGGCTGCTGGAAAAGAACCCAGCGTTCCTGCCGCAGATGGTCGGCTTCACGCCGCCGGGCGGGGTCTATACCCACATCGTCGGCATCGATCTGGTCCGCACGGGCGAAGACGAATTCATGGTGCTCGAAGACAACGCGCGCACCCCCTCGGGCGTCTCCTACATGCTGGAGAACCGCGAGACGATGATGGCGATGTTCCCGGAACTGTTCACGCGGGTCCGCGTGCGCGAGGTTTCGGACTATCCCCGCCGGCTCGCCCGCAGCCTCGCCGCCTGCCTGCCGCCCGCGGCCAAGGGGCACCAGCCGGTCGTCGCGGTGCTGACGCCGGGCATCTACAATTCGGCCTATTTCGAGCACGCGTTCCTCGCGGACCAGATGGGGGCGGAACTTGTCGAGGGCAGCGACCTGCGCGTCGAGAACGGCCGCATCGCCATGCGCACCACGCAGGGCTACCAGCCGATCGACGTGCTCTACCGGCGGGTGGACGATGACTATCTCGATCCGCTCACCTTCAATCCCGATAGCCAACTCGGCGTCTCGGGCATCATGGACGTCTACCGCGCGGGCGGCATCACCATCGCCAATGCGCCCGGCACCGGCATCGCCGATGACAAGGCGATCTATTCGTTCATGCCCGAAATCGTCGAGTTCTACACCGGCGAGAAGCCCATCCTGCCCAACGTACCAACCTGGCGCTGTTCGGAGCCGGACGCGCTGAAGTATGTGCTGGAGCACCTTTCGGAACTCGTCGTGAAGGAAGTCCACGGCTCGGGCGGCTATGGCATGCTGATCGGGCCGACCTCGTCGAAGAAGGAAATCGCCGCCTTCGCTGCCAAGCTCGCCGCGCGCCCGCACAACTATATCGCGCAGCCCACGCTGTCGCTCTCCACCGTGCCGATCCTCAGCCGCGCCGGGCTCACCCCGCGCCATGTGGACCTCCGGCCCTTCGTGCTCGTCTCCCCCGCCGGGATCGACATCACGCCCGGCGGCCTCACCCGCGTCGCGCTCAAGAAGGGCTCGCTGGTGGTGAACTCGTCGCAGGGCGGGGGCACCAAGGACAGCTGGGTGCTGGACGACTGATGCTAGGACGCAGCGCAAACGGCATCTTCTGGCTGTTCCGCAATCTCGAGCGGGCGGAAAACACCGCGCGCCTGATCGAGGCGGGCTTCCGCATGGCCCTCACCCGCGATGCGCGCGATGCGAGCGACGAATGGCGCTCGGTCGTGGTCACGCTCGGCCTGCGCGCGGCCTATGAAGCAAAGTTCGGCAGCGACTATGCCGGTCCCAACGTTATCAACTTCATCCTGCGCGATCGCGACAATCCCGGCAACGTCCTCACCATGTGCGAACTTGCCCGCACCAACGCCCGCATGGTCCGCGCCGGGATCACGCGCGAGGTGTGGGAATCGGTCAACGACAGCTGGCTGAAGATGCGCGATCTGCTCGCGCGCCCTGTCACCGAAACCCGCCTCGGCGCCGTGCTCGATACCATCCGCCGCCAGTCGACGCAGGTGCGCGGCGCGATGGAAGGCACCATGCTGCGCAACGAGATCTACAATTTCGCGCGCATCGGCAGCTTCATCGAACGGGCGGACAACACCGCGCGCATTCTCGATGTGAAATACTACGTCCTGCTCCCCTCGATTTCCTACGTCGGCTCCAGCCTCGACAACGTGCAGTGGGAAAACGTGCTGCGCTCGCTTGCCGGCGAACGCGCCTACCGCTGGCTCAATGCCGGCCGCATGGAAGCGCGCGGCATCGCCGAATTCCTCATCCTCGACAGCCGCTTCCCGCGCTCCCTCGCGTTCTGCTACGGCAAGCTGCGCAGCAATCTCGCCCACCTCGCGCGTGAATATGGCTGCGAGACCGACGCGCATGCGATCCTGAATGAGGCGGATTGCGACCTTCACAACACGACGATCGACGCGATCTTCGAGCAGGGGCTGCACGAATACATCGCGCAGTTCATCAATCGGAACACCCGGCTCGCCAACCAGATCCAATACGACTATCGCTTTATCGATTAAGGGAATTCGGCGTTTGCGGCTCTGGGTCGATCATACCACGCACTACACGTTCTCCGCCCCCGCGCGCGGGCTCCAGCGCCTGCGCCTCACGCCCAAGACGAGCGCGGGCCAGTCGATCGTCTCGTGGAACATCGGCCTCGAAGGGGCGCGCCTGGAAGTCGAGTACGACGACGAGAACGCCAACCACGTCACGCTGATCGCGTTCGAGCCCGGCGTCACTGAAGTCACCATCCGCTGCGAAGGCGCGGTCGATACCAACGACAAGGCCGGTATCGTCGGGCAGCATTCCGGCTACCTCCCGCTGTGGCACTTCCGCCAGCCGACCGAGCTGACCGCAGGCGGCCCGCGCCTGCGCGCGCTGCTCTCGGGGATCGCGGGCAAGCAGGATACGCTGGAGAAGCTGCACACGCTCTCGGCACTCATTCGCGGCGCGGTGGAATACGCGACCGGCCACACCGATACCGCGAGCAATGCCGAAGCGGTGCTCGCGGCGGGGCATGGCGTCTGCCAGGATCACGCGCATGTGTTCATCGCCGCTGCCCGCGCGCTCGGCATTCCGGCGCGCTACGTCAGCGGCTACCTGATGATGACGGACCGCATCGAGCAGGACGCCGGCCACGCCTGGGCCGAAGCCATGGTCGAGGGCCTCGGCTGGGTCGGCTTCGATGTTTCCAACGGGATCTGCCCCGATCCGCACTACGTCCGTGTTGCCACAGGCCGCGACTACCGCGATGCTGCGCCCATCACGGGAATCCGCTATGGCGTCCACGATGAAATGCTGCATGTGAAGCTTGCTGTTTCACAGCAGCGTGTGGAACAGTGACCCCGCGCGCGAGTCCGATTGAGGGGGCAGGACCGATGACCTATTGCGTGGGGATGGTGCTCGACAAGGGCCTGGTGCTGATGAGCGATACCCGCACCAATTCGGGCGTCGACAATATCTCCACGTTCCGGAAGATGTTCACCTGGTCGGTTCCGGGCGAGCGGATCATCTCGATCATGACGGCGGGCAACCTCGCCACCACGCAGGCAGTGATCAGCCAGCTGGAGGAACGCACCAAGGCGCCCGGAGATCGGCGGCCGTCGATCCTCGAAGCGCCGACGATGTTCCAGATCGCGACGATTGTCGGCCATTTGCTGCGCGATGTGATCGAGGGGCGGCAGGACGCCGGAATGCAGAGCGCCGGTGGTCAGGAAGGCCCTCGCTTCACCGCCTCGATGATCGTCGCCGGCCAGATCAAGGACATGGAGCCGCGCCTCTTCCTGATCTACCCCGAAGGCAATTTCATCGAGGCATCCTTTGATACGCCGTTCTTCCAGATCGGTGAGACCAAGTATGGCCGCCCGATCCTCGTGCGCGGCTATGACAAGGGCATGAGCTTCGAGGACGCGGTCAAGCTGCTGATGGTCTCGTTCGATTCGACGCTCGCCGCCAATCTCTCGGTCGGCCTGCCGTTCGATCTGATGGTGATCGGGCGCGACAATTTCGAGCCGCTGCACCAGAAGCGGATCACCGCCGAAGATCCGTTCTTCAAGCTCATCTCGTCCAGTTGGGGCGAAGCGCTGCGCTCCGCGTTCTATTCGCTGCCGGATTATACCTTCGACGACGGCTGAGCCGCGGGCGGCATCGTTAACGCAGTTTCTGCTTAGGGAAATCCCTTATCCATATAGGTTCATGCTGCGGGCTCCGCCGAAGGAGCGCTACTTAGCGCCACTGCGGGGTTATTGGGTCCATTCCCGAGTATAATTCCCTTAGAAATTGGCATATGTAGCGCCTTTCGGGCGCTGTTGTGGGTTCAGAACGAAGCTAACCTCGTTGGCGCAAGGGCCGGCGATCATGGTTTGGTTAACCCATGATCGAACGCGTCACACTCCATGTCCTCGATAGCGACTCCGCCCGCAGGGCACAGCTCGCTCGTCTCGCATTTGCCGCAGGGCATCATGCGGAAATCTACGCCCACGCGGAGGAGCTGCTCAGCCACGCTCCGGCGGGCGGCCTTGTCCTGGCGCAGGATGAGCCGGTGGGCGAGGGGATATCGAACCTCGTTGCGGCCATGATGCGCGCCGGGCAATGGCTCCCCATTATCGCGATTGCCGAAGCGCCAACGATCGACGCGGTGGTCTCTGCGATCAAGGCTGGCGCGCTGGACTACCTCACGGTGCCGGATCAGATCGCCCCGCTGAACGAGGCGGTGGCCCGCAGCGCGCGCGAAGCCGATACCCAGCGCCTGCAGCGCGCCCGCGCCGCCGAAGCCCGCCAGCGCATCAGCCGCCTTTCGATGCGTGAGCGCGAAGTGCTCGACCGGCTTGCGGAAGGGTGCAGCAACAAGGCCATCGCCCGCGAACTGGAAATCAGTCCGCGCACCGTGGAAATCCACCGCATGAAGATGATGGGCAAGCTCGGCGCTCGCCACGCAGCCGAAGCGGTCCGCCTGCGTATCGAAGCCACCGGACTGGGTGATCTGGCCGCCTGAGTGGCGTTGGCAGAACTGGGGGCAGGGGCTGAGCCTCTAGCTCCTGCTCAGTGGCAGAAGGGTCGTCCGCCGCCCACTTCGAGGTGGAAGTGATCGCGGTGCGCGGCGTTGTATTCCGGGGTCAAAACAGTCCCGAAGCGCTTGCAGGCGCTGTCCCGGATCGTCGCGAGGAATGCGCGGATCTGCGGGCTCTCGCTGTCCCAGTCACGCAGCACGGTGATCCGCCGCCCATCGGCCAGCACGAAGCCGCTGACGTCGACGGCATTGGCGCTGGCATGCGCGGAGAGGCGGCTGGTGCCCGCCACGTTGCGGCACGAATAGCTCCCCATCGTCTCGATTCGCACCAGCGGACTGCCGAGGATCGTCTTGGCCGCGCGGTCCACGCCGAAGCGCGCCCAGCCCGAAAGTGTGTTTGCCAGCGGGCAGGTCACGGGGCCGAGGTTCGAGATCTGGAGCATCCCTCCGTCGCTGCGCAGCGAGGCCAACCGCACTGCGCCCACCGCCGAACAGCCCGCGCCATAATACTGGTCCGGGAGCGGCGTGAAGCTCGCGTATTTCTGGCTGAGATTGGCAAGGCACATGCGGCTTTCGGGCGCTACCGGCGGGTTCCACGTCGTCGCGGTGCGCACCGGGCGTTGAGCCGGTTCGGGAGCACTCACGCAGCCTGTCAGCAGTGATGACAGGGTCAGTGCCAGCAGCATGAAACGTGCGAAGGCAGGGCGGAATACCATGGCGCCAGTGTGCAGCCATCATGGTTAACTTTGGCTTAGCGCAGACCTTAAGGAAAGCTCTGCCCCAAACGCAGGTTGACAGGATCACCCCTGCCACTATGCACGGCGCCGGGCCACGCGGTCCCAACGCCGCGCGTGCTCTCTGCAAGGAGAGACTACATGACTGTTTCAATGCCTGCGCGCAAACCCGCGCGCCCTCACTTCTCGTCCGGCCCCTGCGCCAAGCCGCCCGGATACGATCCCGCAAAACTCGCCACCGAAGTGCTCGGGCGTTCGCATCGCTCGAAAATCGGCAAGGTGCGCCTGCAACTCTGCATCGATCTGATGCGCGAAGTGCTCGGCCTGCCCGATACGCACCGCATCGGCGTGGTTCCGGGTTCGGACACCGGCGCTTTCGAAATGGCGATGTGGACGATGCTGGGCGCCCGCGGCGTGACCACGCTGGCGTGGGAAAGCTTCGGTGAGGGCTGGGTGACCGACGCTGCCAAGCAGCTCAAGCTCGATCCCACGGTGATCCGCGCCGACTACGGCCAGCTCCCCGATCTCTCCGCCGTCAATTTTGCTGACGACGTCCTGTTCACCTGGAACGGCACCACTTCGGGCGTCCGCGTCCCCAATGGCGACTGGATCCCGGACGACCGCGAAGGCCTGACCTTCGCCGACGCCACCAGCGCGGTCTTCGCCTACGACATTCCGTGGGACAAGATCGACGTCGCCACCTTCTCCTGGCAGAAGGTACTGGGCGGCGAAGGCGGTCACGGTGTCCTCATCCTCGGCCCTCGCGCCGTCGAACGCCTCGAAACCTACACCCCGGCATGGCCTCTCCCCAAGGTGTTCCGCCTCGTTTCCAAGGGCAAGCTCACCGAGGGCGTGTTCAAGGGCGAGACGATCAACACCCCCTCGATGCTCGCGGTTGAAGATGCGATCTTCGCGCTCGAATGGGCCAAGTCGGTCGGCGGTCTCGAAGGCCTGAAGGCGCGCTGCGCTGCCAATGCCGCCGCGCTCGATGCCCTGGTGCAGGAGCGCGACTGGCTCGGCCACCTCGCCGCTGATCCCGCCTCGCGCTCGATGACCTCGGTGTGCCTCACCGTCGAAGGCGCGGATGAAGCGCTGATCAAGGCATTTGCCGGCCTCCTCGAAAAGGCAGGCGCAGCCTATGACGTTGCGGGCTACCGCGACGCACCTCCGGGCCTGCGCATCTGGTGCGGCGCCACCGTCGATGCGGCCGATATCGCCGCGCTCGGCCCCTGGCTCGATTGGGCCTGGGCCGAAGTCAAGGCCACTGCCGCCGCCTGATCTCCAGTAGCCCTCTCCCCTTCAGGGGAGAGGGTTGGGAGAGGGGCAATAGCGCAACCTTTCCAACCATTTCCAACCACAGGGCCGGACGAGACCCATTCCCCTCTCCCCGGCCCTCTCCCCTGAAGGGGAGAGGGAGACAATCATGACCAAGCCACGCGTTCTCATTTCCGACAAGATGGACCCCAACGCCGCCCGCATTTTCGAAGAAAAGGGCTGCCAGGTCGATGTCATCACCGGTGAAACCCCCGAGCAGCTGATCGCCCGCATCGGCGACTATGATGGCCTCGCCATCCGCTCCTCGACCAAGGTGACCAAGGCGATCCTCGATGCCGCCACCAACCTCAAGGTCATCGGCCGCGCCGGCATCGGCGTCGACAACGTCGATATCCCCTACGCCTCGACCAAGGGCGTGGTGGTGATGAACACCCCGTTCGGCAACTCGATCACCACTGCCGAACACGCCATCGCGCTGATGTTCGCGCTCGCGCGCCAGATCCCCGAAGCCAACGCGCAGACGCAGGCAGGCCTGTGGCCGAAGAACGGCTTCATGGGCGTTGAAGTCACCGGCAAGACGCTCGGCCTGATCGGCGCGGGCAACATCGGCTCCATCGTTGCCAGCCGCGCGCTTGGCCTCAAGATGAAGGTCGTTGCCTACGATCCCTTCCTCACCCCGGAACGCGCGATCGAAATGGGCGTCGAAAAGGCCGATCTCGATACGTTGCTCGCCAAGGCGGACTTCATCACGCTGCACACCCCGCTCACCAGCGAGACGAGGAACATCCTCAGCCGCGAAAACCTCGGCAAGACCAGGAAGGGCGTGCGCATCATCAACTGCGCGCGCGGCGGCCTGATCGATGAAACCGCGCTCAAGGATCTGATGGATGCCGGCCACATCGCCGGCGCCGCGCTCGACGTGTTCGAGACCGAGCCCGCCAAGGAATCGCCCCTCTTCGGCACGCCCAACTTCATCTGCACCCCGCACCTCGGCGCGAGCACGACCGAAGCGCAGGTCAACGTCGCGCTGCAGGTGGCCGAGCAGATGGGTGAATTCCTCACCACCGGCGGCGTCACCAACGCGCTCAACATGCCCTCGCTGTCCGCCGAGGAAGCGCCCAAGCTCAAGCCCTACATGGCGCTGGCGGAACGTCTGGGCTCGCTGGTCGGCCAGCTTGCGCATGACAACCTCACCAAGATCAACATCGAAGTGGAAGGTGCCGCCGCGCAGCTCAACCAGAAGCCGATCACCGGCGCCGTTCTGGCGGGCCTGATGAAGCAGTATTCGCAGACCGTGAACATGGTCAACGCGCCGTTCCTGGCCAAGGAGCGCGGGCTCGATGTGCGCGAGGTCCGTCACGACCGCGAAGGCATCTACCACACCCTCGTGCGCGTCACCGTCGGCACCGCGCAGGGTGATCGTTCGGTTGCGGGCACGCTGTTCGGCAACGGCGATCCGCGTCTGGTCGAGATCTTCGGCATTGGTATCGAAGCCGATCTCGCGGGCGACATGCTCTACATCGTCAACACCGACGCGCCGGGCTTCATCGGCTCGATCGGTACGCTGCTCGGCAAGGCCGGCATCAACATCGGCACCTTCCACCTCGGGCGCCGCGAGGCCGGCGGTGAAGCCGTGCTGCTGCTCTCGGTCGATAGCCCCGTGAGCGAGGCCGTGCTGGCCGAAGCCCGCACCGTGCCGGGCGTGCGCACCGTGCGCGCGCTGAAGTTCAGCTGAACATCCTTCGACAGGCTCAGGATGAGCGGGGCAGGGGAAATCTCCTGCAACCGCTCGTGCTGAGCTTGTCGAAGCACCTTGCGCAATAATAGCGCAAAAATAGGGACAGTCCCCATTTTTGGGAACAGTCCCTTTTTCCCAACCAAACCCCGCTCATCCTGAGCCTGTCGAAGGATGCTGGCGCAACACCCGCCCCAAAGGGCCGCACTTTGCGCGCCATTTGACCCGGCCCCGAAAGCCCCATAGCCTGCACCCTCGGGGACCATCCTTCAGGGGGCTACATTCATGCGCAAACTGCTTCTCGCCGCGGCCATTCTTGCCGGCACGGCCACACCCGCACTCGCCAACGACAACGCGATGATCCAGGCGGCGGACGACGCGCTCGCCGCCGCGTTCAACAAGGGTGACGGCGCTGCTGTCGGCGCGATGTACGCTCCCGACGCCACAATGCTCCCCGGAGACAACAAGCTCTACAAGGGCGCAGACATCACCGCCTTCTGGGTCGGCGCAACCGGCGCGCTGACCAACCTCAAGCTCACCGTCCTCGAAACCGAGCGCCTTTCGCCGATGTACATCCGCGAAATCTCGCGCGTCGAATACGACACCAAGGGCGACAAGCCCGTCCACGCCAACGTCACCGCCGTCGTCGTCTACAAGCTGGTGAACGGCAAGTGGATGCTCTGGACCGACATCTTCCACTGATCGGCAACGGCGGGCGCGGGATAACGCGCCCGCCGCTCAGCCCGCCGGCAGTTTCGCCGCCCTGTCCCAGATCATCTCGGTCGCGCCGGAAAGCGTGGTTTCGGTGGGGCCGAACAGGTCCAGCACGATCACTTCGTTCGCGCCCACCTTCAGCCACGGCGCCGGCACAAACACCGCGCGCTGCGGCCCGGTCGACCAGTACCGGCCAAGGTTGTGGCCGTTGACCCAGACGTAGCCCTTGCCCCATCCGCGCAGGTCGAGGAACGTGAACCCCGCCTCGTCCACGGTGAACGAACCGCGATAGAAGGCAGGCCCGGTCTCGCCGCCGCGCCGCTTGGCAAACGACAGCTTCCCCAGATCCTCCAGCAACACCGGGCGGTGCTCCCACCCCTTCAGCGGCGTGCCGTTCACGGTGACCGGGCCGATCAGTCCCTTCTGGTCCTTGCCGACGCCCTTGCCGTAATTGGCATGGCCCATCGTATCGACCAGCACCTCGATCGTGGCGCCCGCCGGTGCATCGATGGCAAAGCCGCTATCATGCCGGCGGCGATCCAGCGTCGCGGCTGGCTTGCCGTCGATGGTCACCAGCGCCAGATCGCGCACTTCGGTGAGGTTCACCTGCCCTGAGACCGCCTCCGTCAGCCGGTGCCGATAGAGCATCATCCCCGCCATCCGCCCGCAGCCTTCCAGCGTCAGCGGCTCCTCCGCCAGCCGCGCCGGGCCGAACAGATGCGAGGCCGGCGCGACCTCGCCCAGCGCAAACGGCGCGACCGTCAGCGCCTTCTCCGGTGCCGGCAATTCGCCGAACCGGTCTCCCGGCAGGTAATCCGCCAGCAGCCCCCGCACCGCCGCATACTTCGCAGTCGGCCGCCCCGCCTCATCCAGCAGCGCGTCGTAGTCGTAGCTCGAGATCGTCGGCTCGTAGTGGTTCTTCTCCACATCGAGATTGGCGCCCGCCCACGTACCGAACGAAGTGCCGCCGTGGAACATGTAGAAACTCACCGACATCTTGCGGTCGAGCATCCACTTGAGATTGGTGATGACATTCTCGGTGCTCGTCACCGCATGCGTCTCGCGCCAGTGATCGAACCAGCCCGCCCAGTATTCCGAGCAGAACGCCGGCCCGGTAAAGCCCTTCTCGGCGCGCTGCTGGAACGCGCGCTCGGCCTCGTCGCGCGTGAACGTCCCGAAATTGATCCCCGCCGGAACCCCTGGCAGCGATCCTTCGGTCAGCATCGCGGCACCGTCGACGGTATAGAGCTGGCCAGCAAACCCCGCCGCTCGCGTCGCATCGCGCAGCGCGGCCAGGTACTTCTGGTCGCTGCCGAACGCGCCATACTCGTTCTCGATCTGCGTCATGATGATCGGCCCGCCCCGGTCGATCTGCAGCGGGGCCAGTTCCTCGCCGAGCCGCTTGAGCCAGCGCGCCGCGGGCTTCATGAAGCGCGGATCAAACGCGCGCACCGGTGCCCCGGGATCGGGCAGCAGCCATGCCGGCAGCCCGCCGCCATCCCACTCCGCGCAGACATAGGGCCCCGGCCGCAGCAGCACATGGAGCCCTTCCTCCTGCGCCATGCGCACCCACGCCGCCACATCGAGGTCGCCGGTGAAATCGAACACCCCCGGCGTCTGCTCATGGATATTCCAGAACATGTAGGCGCTCAGCGTATTGAACCCCAGCGCGCGCATCTTGCGCAGCCGATCCCGCCACAGCTCGCGCGGTATGCGCGGATAATGCATTTCGCCGGCCAGGATCTGGAACGGCTTCCCGTCGAGCAGGAAGTCATTGCCCTCCACCCGAAACCGCGAGCCTGCGGGCGCGGCAAACCCCGGCACGGCCATCGCGGCAAGCCCGGCAGCGCCGATTCCCATGGCGGTACGACGGTCGAAATTCATCGGGCGGCTCCTTTGTCGGTGGGAGGCTATCATCTAATCAGACAAATCAGATAATTGAACGCAATACGCAAGACCCAAGCGCATCACGCAAAAGGCGCAGCATCCGCGAAGGCCCCTTGAGGCAGCGAGTCTGCTGGTCCAGACTGCTCACAACGGGATACCGCGAAACGAAGGGCGCAATCTGCAATGGCCGAAGGAAGTGCGTACGACGCGGTCATCATCGGTGCCGGAGTCATCGGCTGTGCCATCGCGCTCGATCTGGCGCGGCGGGGCCTGCGCACCCTGAATGTCGATCGCGGCCCCGCACCCGGGCACGGCTCAACCTCGTGGTCCGCTGCGATCATCCGGCCCTACTATTCGACGACTGACGGCACCGCGCTGGCCTTCGAAGCGCACTTCGCCTGGCAGAACTGGGAAGAGTACCTCGGCCATCGCCCCGAAACCCCGCTGCATTACCACGAAATCGGCTGCCTCGTCCTCGAAGCGGCGGACAATCGCCAGCTCGCGGGCACGCGCGCGATCATGCGCGAAGTCGGCGTGCCCTTCACCGATGTCGCGGCGGGCGACCTTTCCGAATGGCTCCCCGGCGCGGACCTCCGCCAGTTCAGCCCGGCGCGCCGGATCGATGATCCCCAGTTCGGCGAAACCGCTGGCGATCCGGTCACTGGCGCGATGTTCTGCCCCACAGGCGGCTACATCAGCGATCCGCAGCTCGCCACCGCCCAGATCGCGGATGCGGTGGAGCGCGCCGGCGGCCAGTTCCGCTTCAACGATACCGTCCTCGCCATCCACCAGTCCGGCGGCAGGATCACCGGCCTCACGTGCGGGAAGGGCGGCCTGATCCACGCGCCCATTGTCATCAACGCGGCGGGGCCCGCCTCCCGCTGGGTGAACGACCTCGCCGGCCCGCGCCAGCCAGACCAGATCGCCACCCGCCCGCTGCGGCAGGAAGTCGCCACCATCCGCATGCCGCAGACGCCAGCGGGACCCAGCCTCCGCTTTGTCCTGACGGATGCAGACTGCGGCATCTACATGCGGCCCGAGCAATCGGAGACTCTGCTGATCGGCTCGCTCGAACCGGCCTGCGACAACCTCGAATACCTGGACAGCGAGGATTACGAGACCAGCCTCACAGACCAGTGGACCAACCAGGTCTGGCGCGCCGCCCTGCGCTTCCCCCACCTCGGCATCCCCAACACTGCCCAGGGCTTCGCCGCGCTCTATGATGTCAGCGAAGACTGGATTCCGGTCTATGACCGCAGCGACATCGAAGGCTTTTTCACCGCCATCGGCACCAGCGGCAACCAGTTCAAGAACGCGCCCCTCGTCGGCCAGCTGATGGGCCACCTGATCGAAAGCGTGATGAACGGCGCCGACCACGACACCGCCCCCCTCCAGTTCCGCCTGCCCGCAACGGGCAGCGCCATAGACCTCGCCGCCTTCTCCCGCCTGCGCCCCATCAACCGCGCCAGCAGCTTTTCGGTGCTGGGGTAACATCCTGATCCTCTCCATTTTTGCGGCACGCACAAATGGGGAGGGGCACCGCCGCCGCAGGCGGTGGTGGAGGGGTAAAAGCGCAGCGCCGGCGAACGCACCTCAAATCAGTCGATCGTCGAAGCTCCGTCCACCACCAGACTGCTGCCAACCGCGAATGACGAGCGATCCGAAAGCAGCCACATCACGGCCTCGGCCACTTCGGCAGGCTGGCCAAGGCGACCGATGGGATGATTGGCAACTGCCGCATCATGCACCCCGGGCGTCTCGAACATCTTGGCCGTCAGGTCGGTATAAATGAACGCCGGGCAGACCGCGTTGATGCGGATGCCCTGCGCCGCATATTCAAGTGCGGCAGTCTTGGTCAGGCCGACAACGGCATGCTTGCTGGCGACATAGGCGCTTTGTCCGGCCCATCCGATGATCGCCGCAGCAGACGCAATGTTCACAATCGCCCCGCGCCCCTGCGGCTTCATCACCGCAAGCTCGGCCTGCATGCAATGCAGCACGCCCATCACGTTGACATCCAGCACCCGGGCAAACACCTCCGCCGGATAGTCCAGCACATCAGCCGAAGCGCCAACGATCCCGGCATTGTTGACCGCTCCGTCAAGCCCCCCATGAAGCTGCACCGCCTGCGCAATCGCGCCATGGACATCGGCAGCAGACGTGACGTCTCCGGCATGGCAGCTCACCCGCAGCCCGCGCGCCAGCAGCGGCGCGGCCACGGCTTCGATCGCCGCCGGATCGAGATCGAACAGCGCAAGATGCGCCCCCGCCGCCCCCAGCGCCTCCGCCACCCCGCGCCCGATCCCGGCACCTGCGCCGCTCACAAACACGGTCCGGCCCGCAAGCCCGCGATCATTCTCCGGCGTGGTGGTCGTCATGGCGATGGTCTCTCCCGTGTCCGCTTGTCCCGCGCAGGATGAAGCGAACCGGGCGGATGATCTATGACACCGCCCGCCAGTTAATTGCCGCCCGCTGCCATCGTCAAAGTCCTCACCATTTTTGCGGCACGCACAAATGGGGAGGGGGACCGCCGCTCCAGGCGGTGGTGGAGGGGTTATGGCGCGGCGGTTAGGGGGAGGCTTGAGGTGGAGGGCGGAGTGGGTCAGACTGGTGTGCGTTGGACGGGAGATGCGGGCTATGGTCGGGTTTGGGGGTTATTGCACGTGGCATCGTAACCCCCTGTCACCGTAACCCTATGGTCGGGTTTGGAGGTTATTGCACCTGTCACCGTAACCCACTGTCACCGTAACCCAAGAGATTTTTATTTGACATAAGCACGAGTAAAATGGACAGTCAGGCGATTTCAATCGTGAATTTTATGAACAAGAAGCGGAGAGGCTTCATGATGTCACGCAGTCAAGCCGCTGATCATTTTTTCATGTTTACTGGAATTATGTTGCTTGCAATGTCTCTTAGCGGATGCGCTTCGATAAGGGGCGGGCCAGGACGAATAACTGCGGATGACGCTGTCAAGTACGCTCCCGTGTGTCCAAGCGATGATGATCTTAAATCGCGTCCCGCAACAGAAAGCGAAGCGGCCTATCGTGACCGCATCATTCACAAGTGCATATCCATCATTGACGGAAAATATGACGATTACGTGCAGGGTCTTTCGGTTGACCGCACGACGACTGACCTCGTTACCGAGGTGGGGGCGCAGGCGCTGACCGGCGTCGCGTCCGTCGCCAAGGGAGCACGAGTTGCAGCCAAGCTTTCGGCTGGGTCGGCTTTCCTTCTTGGTGTGAACGGAGTGGTTAACAAGGATCTGTTCTACAAACAAACTCTGCCGGCCATCATCGCCTCGATGGATACCCAGCGCACAAGAGTGCTGACGGTGATCATCGAATCGCAAGTCAAGGACCCTGATGCCAAGATCTATACCTTGGCGCATGCCGGCGCCGATATCAGCCGCTATCAAAGAGCCGGCAATATGCTGGCTGCCATTCGCGAACTGACGACAAGCGCTAACGATAGCGCCCAGACCGCGGCCGACCAGCTCAAGGCCGCCCAGATCAATCTCGATAACGGCACGGCGAATCTCGCAACGCCTCCCACCATCAAGGCGCGGGTCAACGCGGCGGTCAGCTCAATCCGCAGTCTTGCCAACGAACAAGGCTCCGAGCCGAAGCTTCAGGCAATCGCTGCCAGTATAAAATCATCGGTCTTTCCCGAGATCGCGATTCCTGCTGGAAACCCGACAGCGTCAACTCTGTCTCAAATCCTGAGGGTTACCATCATGCGCGTGGTCAGCTCGGATTCGTCCAAGCAGGCCGATATGATGGATAAGATCGAAGCCGCAATTTCAGCCAATACCGGAGCTTGATATGGCAGATGCACCGATCATCTTTTCGACTGTCCATGTCGCCGCATCTGCGACACTCGACCAACTCAATGCGGTTTTGGCTGACAACGAAACCAATATCGGCCCGATCGTGGAGCTTCGTATCGATAACGCGACCACACTGCTGAAGTTCAAGGCTACCGACGAAGTGCCAGCTCCCATCGCGGTCATTTCGCCGCAGGTCGATGGTGCTCCAGTCGTTCCGGAAGGCCATGTGCTGGTCACGCTGGGCCAGGCCTATCTCGTCGGGGTCATGACGCTCTGCTCGGTATCGCGTTAGCACGCGCCGCAGCGAGCCTTCTCCATTTGCTGCTAAGACGCAAACAGCTGTGCACCGCAGCTTGCTTTCCTACACCGCCCGAATCTGCGATGTTTGTAGCTCCTGTCACAGTGCGAAGGCCGTCCGGAAATGCCGCATTCCTGCGTCTGCGCCCACATCCGAATTGATCGCTTGAATCGATCAAATCCTCTCCACTGATCGAATGCAATTATTCCCCAGGACAGTGTCAACTGTGTCAACTTGTAAGGAGTTCCGACAGGTTCCCGCCGCCACACAACCCCGCGCAAATGGGGTTCGCATCCCGCGCGCCGTGGGCTAGGGCGCAGCTGTCATGACCGAACCGAACTCCGATCTCCTGCCCGAGGGCCTCGAAGACCGCCTCCCGCGCGAAGCCGCCGCCACGACGCGGGTGATGCGCGCGATTCAGGATGTGATGCACGGCCATGGCTATGACCGCGTGCTGCCGCCGATGATCGAGTTCGAGCGCAGCCTTGCCGCGCGGATGGACGGCATCAACCAGCGCCGCATGTTCCGCTTCGTCGATCCGGCGAGCCTTCGGATGATGGGCCTGCGCAGCGACCATACGCCGCAGATCGGCCGCATTGCCGGCACGCGCCTCGCCGCCGCCGCGCGGCCCTTGCGGCTGTGCTATGCGGGGCAGGTCCTCACCATCAAGGGCGATGCGCTCGATCCGGCGCGCGAGAGGTTGCAGTGCGGCGCGGAGCTGATCGGCACGGACAATGTCGCGGCGGCCTCGGAAGTCGTTGCCGTCGCCATCGAGGCGCTGCAGGCGGCGGGCGCGCAGGGCGTCAGTGTCGATTTCACGCTGCCCGATCTCGTCGATACCTTGGCCGCAAAGGCTTTCCCACTGGAGCCCCGGCAGATCGAAGCCGTGCGGCGCGAACTGGATACCAAGGACGCCGGCGGCCTCGTCGATGCAGGCGGCGAGGCTTATGTCCCGCTGCTCTACGCCACCGGCGATTTCGAGACGGCTATCGCGAAGCTGGCGGCCATCGATGCCGGAGGGGCGCTTGCCAGCCGCATTGCCGCGCTGCGCGAGATTGCCGCTGCGCTCGGCGGCGCGGCGCGGCTCACGCTTGATCCTTCGGAGCGGCACGGCTTCGAATACCAGTCGTGGCTGGGCTTCACGCTCTATGCCGATGGTGTGCGGGGCGCGCTGGGGCGCGGCGGCACCTACCGGATCGCGGGCTCCGGAGCCAGGGAGCAGGGGGGCGAAGTCGCGACCGGGTTCTCGCTCTATCCCGATGCCCTGATCGCGCAGGTGGCCGAGGCCGAACGCGGCGAGGACAGCGTGTTCCTCCCCCTCGGCCATGACCGCGACGTGGCGGCCCGCCTCCGCAGCATCGGCTGGCGCACGGTGGCGGCGCTGAGCGCAGCGGATAACGCCGAAGCGCTCGGCTGCACGCACGCGCTCGCCGGCAGCGAGGCGGTGAAGCTTTAGAGCTTCACGACCTCGCCATCTTCCTTGGTGAAGCTTGCGGGCCGCTGGTCGAGCAGATCGAGTACCAGTTCCGAAGGCCGGCACAGCCTGGTGCCCTTGGGGCTAACGACGATGGGGCGGTTGACGAGGATCGGGTGCTCCACCATCGCGGCAAGGATCGCCTCGTCGCTGGCAGCGGGATCGGTGAGGCCGAGCTCTTCCGCCGGAGTGCCCTTGGTGCGCATGATGTCCCGCACCGAACCGCCGGTCGCAGCGACAATCGTTTCGAGCAGCGGCCGCGTCCAGCCCGCCTTGACGTATTCGACGACTTCGGGCGCGTAGCCCGCCGCCTCGATCATCGCGAGCGTGTTGCGCGACGTGCCGCACTTGGGGTTGTGGTAGATCGTGATCGGGAAGGTCTGGGTCATGCCGGGTCCTCTGCCAGAAGCCAGCCGAACACGGCAAGCGCGATCAGTGCGCCCGCGAGTTGTCCGGCGATGAAAAGCGGGATCGACGCGGGCGCGATCCCCGCGAACGTATCGGTCAGCCCGCGCGCCAGCGTCACCGCCGGATTGGCGAACGAGGTGGAGGCGGTAAACCAGTAGGCCGAGGTGATGTAGAGCCCCACTGCGACCGGCGTGAACTCGCGGCGCGCGTGTGAAACGCCAAGGATCGTGCCGATCAGCCCGAACGTCGCGACCAGTTCGGCAAGGCCCTGGCTCCACCCATCGCGTGCGTGGGTCGAAACCTGCAACACCGGCGCGGCGAACATTGCATGGGCCAGCCAGACGCCGAGGACCGCGCCGACACTTTGCGCTCCGGCATAGGCAAGTGCCTGCGCCGCGGTCATTTCCTGCCGCAGCCACACGACCAGCGTCACCGCCGGATTGAACTGCGCGCCGGAAATCGGGCCGAACACGTGGATCAGCACGACCAGCCCCGCACCGGTCGAGAGCGTGTTGCCAAGGAGCGCAATGGCATCGTTCCCGCCCGCCAGCCGCGCGCCCATGATCCCCGAGCCGACCACGATGGCAAGCAGCAGCATGGTGCCGAGCGCTTCGGCCGCAATCTGTCTCGGCAAGCTCATGCCGCAGGTCCGCACGCTGGCATCAGCTCTGCGAGCGGAGCGCAAATTTCCGGAGCACCGCCGCAGCAGTCCTCCACCAGAAAGCCAAGCAAGCTGCGCATCGCCGCATAGTCCGCCGCGTAGATCACGCTGCGCCCCTCGCGCCGTGCGTGGATCAGGCCGGCGTGATCGAGAATCGCCAGATGAGTGGAGAGCGTATTGGGCCGCACCCCCACTTCGCGCGCAATGGCGCCTGCGGGCATGCCGTCTGGTCCGGCCTTCACCAGCAGACGGAACACGGCAAGCCGGTGCCCCTGCGCAAGGGCCGAGAGCCGGTCTACCGCGTGGGGAAGGGCCAAAGTCACACATGTCTCCCGATTCGATAGTTCGGCGATAGTCGAATTATCGTCCCGGCGCCAGCGTGCGGCCTACTTCGCAAACGTTGTCTTCAGCCAGCGATCGACGACGGCGGTGGCGGGATAGTCCGGCTCGCCCAGACGCCGATTGATCTCGGCATGGCCCTGGAGGCCGGTGCCCGGAAAGCTGGCGACCTCGACCGGCGTGCCCGCCTTACGCAGCGCGGCGGCCAGTTCGTTGGCCTGCTTCACGCCATCGGGTCGCTGCACATGGAGCAGCAGGAAACGCGGCGCGTTCGGCGCAGAGGCTTGCAGAGTGGGCGACAGCGCCTGCTGCCGCACCGGATTGGTCCCGAAGGCCTGTTCGTAGGTGCCCTGCATGAAGCGCCCGCCATCGCGCATCTGTGCCGCCACGTCATAGGCTGCGCCATCGTTGGGGATTACACCGGCGAGATCGGCAAAGCTGAGCCCGGCACCATGCAAGTAGCGCTCGTCCGTCCCCACCAGCGCAACGAGATGAGCCCCGGCGCTATGGCCCATGAGAACAATCCGGCCCGCATCGATCCCCAGCGCATCTGCCCGGCGGCGCAGCGCCGCCAGTGCCGAGGCGACATCTGCGGCCTGCTCTTCCACCGTGGCGGCCGGGACAAGGCGGTAGTTGATCGAGGCATAGGCATAGCCATCGCCGGTAAAGTGCCCGGGCGCGCTATGGCTCGCGGCGTTATCCTTGCTGCCCCGCTTCCAGCCGCCGCCGTGGACGAAGATGATGAGTGGCACTTTGCCTGACCGGTTCGCAGGCAGCCACAGATCGAGTTGCTGGAGCGGGTCGGAACCGTAGGCAATGGTCTGTGAGAGCGCCGGGCTCGTACTTTCGCCGTTTGCGCCGGCTTGCCGCTGTTCCAGCCGCTGCGCGATGCGCTCGCGCCAGCGTGTTCCGATCTGCGCCTCGGCCATTCCCGCCCAGACGAGCACCGCGCTCGCCGCACATGCGATCAACACCTTGCGCATGATCGATCCTTTCCGTCCGCACTGCCGGTACTCGAGCATTGCTCCGCCCCGGTTACTGGCGGATGAATTGCCCAGGAGACAGTGCGCGCACTTGCCCTTGCGCCCTCACTCCCGTACGGCGCCAGCCGACTTTGAACTGCAACAGAAAGTATGCTTGAGCCGTGGCCAACGTGACCGTGATCGGCGCCCAGTGGGGCGATGAGGGCAAAGGCAAGATCGTCGATTGGCTGGCAAGCCGCGCCGATGCCGTGGTGCGCTTCCAGGGCGGACACAACGCCGGGCACACGCTGGTGGTCGATGGGTCGGTCTACAAGCTCTCGCTGCTGCCCTCGGGCATCGTCACGGGCACGCTGTCGATCATCGGCAACGGCGTGGTGCTCGATCCCTGGGCCTTGAAGGCGGAGATCGAGAAGCTGACCGGGCAGGGCGTTTCGATCCATGCCGATAACTTCGCGATTGCCGATAACTGCCCGCTGATCCTGCCGCTGCACCGCGATCTCGATGGCCTGCGCGAAACCGCTGCCGGTTCGGGCAAGATCGGCACGACCGGGCGCGGCATCGGCCCCGCCTATGAAGACAAGGTCGGCCGCCGCGCCATCCGCGTGTGCGATCTGGCGCACCTCGATGCGCTGGATGCGCAGCTCGACCGGCTCTGCGCGCACCACGATGCGCTGCGCGCCGGTTTCGGCCAGCCGCCGGTCGATCGCGGCGCGTTGCTGGAAGAGCTGCGCGAGATCGCGCCGTTCGTGCTGCAGTATGCGCAGCCGGTGTGGAAGCGCCTGAAAAAGGTGCGCAAGGCGGGGGCGCGGATCCTGTTCGAAGGCGCGCAGGGCGTGCTGCTCGATGTCGATCACGGCACCTATCCGTTCGTCACCTCGTCCAATACGGTTTCCGGCACGGCGGCTTCGGGTTCGGGCCTCGGCCCCAATTCGACCGGCTTCGTGCTCGGCATCGTCAAGGCTTATACCACCCGCGTCGGATCGGGTCCGTTCCCGACCGAGCTCGAGGATGAAGTCGGCCAGCGCCTCGGCGAGCGTGGCCACGAATTCGGCACGGTGACGGGGCGCAAGCGCCGCTGCGGCTGGTTCGACGCGGTGCTGGTGCGCCAGTCCTGCGCGATCTCTGGCGTCACCGGCATCGCCCTCACCAAGCTCGATGTGCTCGATGGGTTCGACAAGGTGAAGATCTGCACCGGCTACCGCCTGCGCGGGAAGGTGCTCGATTACTTCCCCAGCCACGCCGCCGATCAGGCTGCGGTGGAGCCGATTTACGAGGAAATGGAAGGCTGGCAGGGCACGACCGCCGGCGCACGTTCGTGGGCGGACCTGCCGGCGCAGGCGATCAAGTACATCCAGCGCGTGCAGGAACTGATCGAAACGCCCGTTGCGCTCGTCTCGACGAGCCCCGAGCGCGAGGACACGATCCTCGTGCGTGATCCATTCGACGACTGACAGGAACTCCGACGACTCGGAGGTGTTGTTCTGTTCCGACGGGCCCCGCCGGAACGGAACAGCGCTTGCGCGTCGTTCGCAGGCGTTTTGCCGCAATGCGGAATGCATCCGCGCGGCGCTTGCCAAACTGTTGGATTTGCGGGGATTGGAGCGGCCATTGTCGAGCCGCGCGGCCCCCGTTCATCCAGTTTGGAGTAATATGATCTTGACCTGATCTCATTTTGTTCCACTCTTGTTCGCATACGGACATTTACGGAGTGCACTTTCGATGGGACAGGCTGCCAAGCAGTTCGACTACGGCGACGGCGGTGCCGGCATGCCGCGCGTGGTGGAGATGCGCGATCGGCTTCAGGGCCGCGTGCAGGATCGCGGCACGTCAGCGCTCGCCGTCTCGATCTTCGCGGATCGCAGCTATCTGCGGGCGGAGATGGAGGAGGATGCTGCGGCGGCTGGCCTGCGCATCGCGCAGACGGCTGATCTCGGCAATCTGCTCGGGGCAGAACCCGGCCTCGCGCTGGGCGATCTCGTGCTGGTCGATTGCCCGGTAATCGATGGTGCCGAACTCGCCGCGCTGGCCCGGCTCGATCTGCGCGCGGCGAAGAGCGGATCGCAGCTGGTCGTTTCTACCAGCATCGGCTCGCTCGATGATGTGTTTGGCTGTCTGGATCAGAGCGATGCCCAAATCCTCGTGACGCCGAGCCGCGCGGACCGCGTCATCGCACTCGGCCGCACGCTCGCCCGCGCCGGCAACCGGGTGCGCGAACTGTCGGAGGAGGACCGCCTCGCGCTGCTTCGGCTGACCGAGCAGGTCGGCCAGATCGCCCAGAAGCTGGAAGCGCTGTCTTCGGGTTCGGGCCCTTCGGCTGCGCAGGCCTCCGCGTTCCGCTTTGATGGCTCGGAGGACGAGGCGCGGCTGGACGATGGTACGGACCGGCTGGTCCGCGCCGCGCGACCGCCGCTCCCCGATCCGCGCCTCGTGCGCAAGATCATCCGCCAGCGCCAGCTTCGTGCGCGCTTCTTCGAAGGCGATCTTTTCGCCGATCCGGCGTGGGACATGCTGCTCGACCTGACCGCCGCGCGGGCCGAACATGTGCGCGTCTCGGTCACTTCGCTGTGCATCGCCTCGGGCGTTCCGCCGACCACAGCGCTGCGCTGGATCGGTCAAATGACCGACGCCGGCCTCCTCCAGCGCGTCGACGACGAGGCTGACCGCCGCCGCGCCTTCATCACGCTGACCGACAAGGCCGCTGATGCCATGGCGCGCTATTTCGCCGAACTCGGCTCTTCAGCAGCTACGCTGGTCTGATCCGCAACGGGGCGTGTGCGCTCGGTTGCCCGCGTTCTTCGTAGCGGCTCAGTCTTCCGGTGCTCCGTCCTGCCGCTCGGCCTGGCTGCGCAGCGGACGGGAGCGGAGCCTGGTTTCCAGCCCTGCCAGTTCCGCGCCGGCGGCCCGGGTTTCGAGCGCGGTCTGCAAGGCGCGGTACGAAGCCAGCACGTCCTCCCCCTCCATCGTCAGCCGCGCGCCGCCGCCACGTGCGCTGCCGGGGGAGGTTTCAACAAGCGGCGCGCTCCAGCAGCGGTTCATCAGATCTACCAGCTGCCACGCCCGGCGATAGCTCATCCCCAGCTTGCGTCCCGCGCCCGATATCGATCCTTCTGCCGCAATCGCATCAAGCAGGTCGGCCTTGCCCGGCCCCATGGCGATCGCGTCGCCGCACATGATCTGCAGCTTGAGCTTGAGGGGGGAAGCGGTGCCCGGCATGACATCTCGTCTACCTCTCCGGGCGCGGGTGCTCAATCCCGCAATCTGCTTGCGCCTGTTCGAGCGCAGATGTCGAAATGCAGGGGCCGTGTGCCCCGGCACTACGGCTAGCGTCTGAATCATGGATGCAGATACTGGCAACGCACGCGGCGAACGTGCAAGAAGTGCTGCCTCAGAACAATTCGTCGAGCAGCAGGTGGAAGTCGATCCGCGCGCGGTCTCCGGCGCCTTCGCCCAGTGCCGCGAGCAGGCGCGATTGCAGGTCCGGGCCAAATTCGCCGAGGCAGTTCCACAGGATCGCGATGTCCTGATAGCGGTCGGCAAGGCCGGCGCGGCCCACGTCGATGCAGCCTGTCACCACGCCGTCGGCCATCAGGATATTGTCGAGCGAGAAATCGCCGTGCGTCACCACTGGCGGCGCGGCAGGCAGCGGCAGTGCGATGAGGGCGTCCCAGACCTGCGCGGCGGTCCACTCGGCGCGCTCGTCGTCGAAGTCCTCCTCGTCGACCAGCCCCGCATCGATCCGTGCCCGTGCCGCAGCGAGCCGCTGCTCGGCGTTGGCGCCAAAAGGGCAGTCCTCCGGCGGGATCGCATGCCATGCGCGCAGGCAGGCGGCCAAGGCATCGACCACGCCGCAGGCTTGTTCTGGCTCTGCGTCCAGCACTTCCCACGCCGTCCGGCCGGGCAGGGCCGTCGTCAACAGCCAGCTGGCATCGGGTTCCGCCACGAAAGCCGCAACTTGCGGCACCGCGACGCGGCCCGCCAGCCACTGAAGGCGAGCGGCTTCTTCCCCCACAGCTTCGGCCAGATCGCCGGTGCCATGCTTCAGATAATACGCTTCGCCGCCGTCACGACTGATGAGTTGCCAGATGGTGGCACCAGACTGGCCAACAGTATTCCTCGCCCAAACGAAACCGGAGCCTGCGCCCGAAAGAAGGTCGGCAATGCCGGACGGCAACTCAGGAGCATCACAATCGACCTCGCGGGCCTCATCATCCATGGGCACCACCGGATCGGCTACCCTTGCTCAGGCCGCCTCGCGCGCCGCGCCGAGGACGCGTTTGCCGAGCAGGCGCCCGGACATCCATGCGCATTCGACGCGCGGGCCAAGGAGCCAGTCGCCGCAAGCGCCGATCAGCTGTTTTTCGTTCCACAGGCAGCCCAGCCCGGTCCCGGCAGAGAGCGCATAGCGCCAGCGGTGCGCCGAATGCGCCACTGGCAGGTGCGTGTGGGATCCGGTCGCATCCTGCAAGGCAGCCAGCAGGAGCGGAGCGATCTCTTCCGGGTGGCGCTCGAGATGCGCGGTCGACCACTGCGGTGTGGCTTGCACCACCCAGCTTTCCGGCCCCGCGCGCCCCGGCTTGGCGTTGTCGCGCGCAGCCCATGCAAGAATGCCGTTGTTGCGCACGATATGCTCGCCGTGGGGCAGGGGCGCATCAAAGGCAAACATGCCTGACCAGCACGGCTGCGACCGCGCGAACAGCGCAGTGCGGGCCAGCTCGAAATCATGCAGCGTGAGAATCGGGGCGGCCTGTTCTGCGGGCAAGGCAAGGATTGCCGCGTCGAAGTGCTCGCCAGGCATGCCTTCGCCCAGCAGGCGCCACTGCGTGCCCTCTCGGGCAAGGCCGCTGACATGGTGCGAAAAGCGCACTTCATGGCGCGCCGCCATATCCCGCACGACGGCATTCATGGCGGGAACGCCGATCCATGCATCCGGGCCAGCTTCGGGCCAGCGCACCGCAACGCCGGCGTCTGCCCAGCGCGCGACTTGTGCGCCGAAGCCATCATCGCGCACCGTGAAATACTGCGCCCCGAAATCGAAGCTCGCTTCGCCCTCGGCAGTATCGATCCGGCGCGAGGCCATGCGGCCACCGGCTCTGCGGCCCTTGTCGAACAGAGTAACTCGCCAGCCTTCGGCGGCCAGGACATCGGCACAAGAGAGACCGGCAATCCCGGCCCCGACGATGGCAACGCTACGCATGGTTCTGATAGCCGTTACTTGCGGCCCATCAGCGACAGCACTTCCTTGCGGCTGCTGTCATCCTCGAGGAAGCAGCCGAGCATGCGGCTGGTCACCATGCCCACGCCCGGGGTGCGCACGCCGCGCCCGGTCATGCAGCCATGCTGCGCTTCGATCACCACGGCAACGCCGTGCGGCTGGAGATTGTCCCAGATGCAGTTGGCGACTTCGCTGGTCAGGCGTTCCTGAATCTGCAGGCGGCGGGCAAAGCCGTGCAGCACGCGCGCCAGCTTGGAAATGCCGACAACGCGGTTCTTCGGGAGGTAGGCGATCGAGGCTGTGCCGGTGATCGGCGCGAGGTGGTGTTCGCAGTGCGACTGGAAGGGAATATCGCGCAGCAAAACGACTTCGTCATAACCCGCGACTTCGCTGAACGTGCGGCGCAGATGGATGCCCGGATCCTCTTCATACCCGGCGCAATATTCGCGCCAGGCGCGGCCAACACGGGCCGGCGTATCGGTCAGGCCTTCGCGCTCCGGATCATCGCCAGCCCAGCGCAGCAGAATGCGGATGGCTTCCTGCACCGGCTCGGGAACGATCAATTTGCCGTCTTCGTCGCGCGCCTCGAACTCGTGATTGACATAATTCATGCGTGCGCTCCGTGGGCGAGAGGATAATTGCGCGCCGAATTCCGTCACGCATCTATTGTAGAAAAAGCGCGCAAATTTGCCCGGCACGTATTGCAGCGCCGTCGCAAATGGGATTACCCATGCGGCTAACTTGACGCTAAGGATCGGGATCGGGCCGGTTTTTGGGAACATGGACCTAAGGGCAATTGCGCGCGGCGCGCCAGAGCCGAAGGGAAGACAAATGACAATTGGCGCAATGATCGAAAACAGCGTGGTCGCCGCAGTGGTGAGTAACCCGCGTCTGCCTGATAATCCCATCGTGGATTGCAATGCTGCATTCATGGAATTGACCGGCTACGGCCGTGACGAAATTATCGGGCGCAATTGCCGCTTCCTGCGCGGACCGGGCACCGAACCCGAGCTGACTGAGCAATTGCGGGTCGGCATTGCTGCGCGCGTGCCGGTCATGGTCGAGCTGCTCAATTACAAGCGTGATGGAACGCCGTTTCGCAACGCGGTGATGATCGCGCCGATCTTCGATGCTGCGGGCGAGCTGGAATGGTTCCTCGGCAGCCAGGTGGAAATCGCCGGCGCTGCCGACGCCGTGCCAAGCGCGCGGGCGGTCGAAGCGCGCGAGAAGGTTGCGTCGCTCTCGCGCCGCCAGCGTGAAATCCTCGAGTGCATTGCTGCCGGGCGGCTCAACAAGCAGATCGCCTACGAGCTTGGCCTCAGCGAGCGGACGGTAAAGCTGCACCGCGCCGCTGTGCTACGCGCGCTGGGCGTGCGCACCAGCGCCGATGCTATTCGCATGGCGATCGAGGCGGGTCTCTAGAAAGACCTGCCAAACCGGCGGCTATTGCCCTCCGGGACAGGTTGAGAGCGCAGGGGGCGAAGCCCACCTCTGATGCATCGGGTCGATGGAGCAAAGCTCCTCTTCGCGGTCGCAAATGGGTGCGAGCCTTTCGGTCCCCCCCGCTTCACCGGGAGGTTCGCACCTTTTTCCTTTTTTGCAGAATTCAAGGCGGTCCGGCCCAATGCGGTACGGAGGGCCATGACCGTACGTGCGCTTCAAGCACGCCACGACACTGTCCTCGGACAGGATGTTTGCGCATTTCGCGGTCTGCGGGGCGACCGGGGCCGCCATGGCCCCGGACAAAAAAGGTCCCCCCGACTGCACAGCCGGGGGGACAGGTTGCGTACCTCGTGAATGCAATCAGACAGCGGTAATGATCAGAACATCACGCCCATCTCGAGCCGCCCACGCACCTGTTCCTTGTTCAGGCCAGCGGCACCAAAGGCAGCGCCGGGCGTGATCTTGCTGGCGCGGACGTAGGACAATTCCGGCCGGATGAAGAACCGGTCCCACGTGTAGGTGGGCGTGACGGTGAAACTGAAGGCGTTGGAGCCCGGACCATAGAGGAAGTTCGCCGCCGTGGCGCTTGGGCGGTTGCTGTCGATGTATTCGAAGCGCACCGGCAGGCTCCAGTGATCGTCAACCTTGTACTTGGCGAGCAGGCCGACAGCGAAATTTTCCGCCTTGGTTGTGCCCAGCTGCGGCAGGTCCGGCACCCAGGCATACTGGAAATAGGGCTGCACCAGCCACTTGCTGCCGGAATAGCTGTAGATCACGTTGAGGATGGTGCTGTTGTTCTGCACCGTCGGCGTGTTGAAGGTGGAGCGATAATTCTTGCTGAGCGCGCCGCCCAGCACCACCGAGAGGCTGTGCGGCCCGTCAACATAGCTGACAAGGCCCGACAACCAGTTGAGCTTGCCGGAGAAAAAGCCATCGGTGTAGGCGAGGCTGAAGCTCAGCTTGCCGGCGGTCACGTTGGCCTGCACACCCCGGGTCATCACGTTTTCCTGGCCCCACAGGATGCCGCGTTCGATGTTGGTGTTCTGGAAAGTGAAGGGCGCTTCCAACCCGATCAGCGTGGGCAGGATACCGCCCTGCACGTTGAAGTTGGACGAGGGTGCGATCTTGATCCAGGCTTGCGGCACCACGCCATAGCTGTTGCTGGTGTAGTCGGTGGCCTTCACGAAGGCAGTGCCCAGCGTTTCCTGGTTGTAGAGGCCGGCCTGCACGAGGAACTGGAACACGCCTTCGGGCTTCTGCACGATGACCTGCGCGTTCGACAGATCGGCAAAGCTGCTGTCGACACCCGGCGTGGTGTTGGACTGCGTGCCGAAATAGCCGCTGCCAATGGCGGTCACATAGAGCTTGGAGCCCGCGACTTCGACGCTGACCGGATCGGGATTATAGCTCAGCGGGCCGGAAAGGGCCGGAAGAAGCGCCGGGGGAGGGGCGGCTTCCTCGGCGTGCGCCGCAGTGGCAGCGAGCGAGGAAACAGCGGACGTAAATGCCATCGCGGCAAGACGGAACTTCATGTGGAACGACCTCCCTGGGACCAAGCCCGAGATTAAGGATACCGTTCCTGCCTGCGGTCACACTGCGCGCGGCCTCTCACCAACTGGTGCCACGTCCTGTGCGAACCAGTAATACTTACGGTAACGATTTTGCTGGTTGATTGCTGATTGGTGTCTAAATATTGCTGGGCATGCTGCAGCGCAAAAAGGACCAGGCTGCGCTACTTTTGCAACAGCGGGCGCTAGAGCACTTTCCGACTGATCTGGCTCACCGTGACGGAGCCGATTTTGGCCGAGTGCAAGGAACGAGGAGGGAGCAATGCCGAAGCATTGTGACCGACGAGCGACGCTGCAATCGGCCAAAAGGGGCCCGCCCCGCAGGGGTTGCCTTAGGAAGCCCCTCGGACTGCGTCACCTCGCTTGGACGGGCTACCAGCCCGCCCGGCGCAAGGCTCCTTGCCGAGAAGCTTCCTGAGGCAATCACGGTGAACCAGATCAGTCGGAAAGTGCTCTAGGCTCAGCCCGCAGCCGGTTCGTCTGGCAGCGGAAGGCGGATCACCGCGGCAAGTCCGCTCCCCTCACCGTCGAACTGGCGCTTGTTGATCAGCGATAGCTTGCCGCCTTCCAGCCTTACCGCCGCCTGCACGATCGAAAGGCCGAGGCCCATGCCCGGCGTATCGCGCGTGCGCGCCGTATCAAGGCGGAAGAACGGCTGGAACACGTCCTCCATGCGGTCTTCCGGAATGCCTGGTCCATCATCCTCGACGCGGATGATGACCGCCCCGGGTTCCTGCGCCAGCGAGACGCGGACGTTGCCGGCATAGTGCAAGGCATTGTCGATCAGGTTCGCCAGTGCGCGGCGGATCGAGACCGCGCGGGCCATGATCTCGCAGTTCTCGGGGCCGTCATAGTGGGCATCGAGGCCTTGATCGGCGGCGCTGTCGACCAGCGTGGCGGCCATGATCGCAATATCGATGCGCTGCGGCGGGATCTGGCTGCCGCCTGCCTCGACGAAAGCCTGCAGCGATTCGAGCAATTGCCGCATCTCGCCGATATCGTGTTCGAGTTCGGTCCGCGTTTCCTCTTCCAGCCGCACGCCATCGAGCCGAAGCTGGAGCCGGGCGAGCGGCGTGCGCAAGTCATGGCCGATCGCCAGCATGGACCGGGTTCGCTCCGCCTGCTGGCGTTGGATGCGGCGCTGCATCTGGTTGAAGGCGCGGATGAGCCGGCGCACTTCGTCCGGCCCTTGTTCGGAAAGGCCGCCGGGATTGGGCGTCTCGACATGCCGCAGCGCGCTGACCAGCCGCTGCAGCGAGCGCATGGTCGCGCGGAACATGAGCCAGGCGAGCGCGCCGAGGATGAGCGTGGGCAGCAGCATCGGCAGGATCTGCCAGAGCGAAAGCTGCACCCTGATCTCGCCGGCATAAGTATGGAAGCGCAGCGCGCTGCCATCGGCAAGCACCAGCGTTCCGGCCACTTCGCGGCTGCTGTGCGTGTGCAGCACGACCAAGCGCTGGCCATCCGCTTCGAGTTCCGGCCCGGCCGCGAGGATGCGTTCGACAAGCGCCGGGTCGGAAGAACGCAGCTCCTCGGGGCGGGGGCGCGGCCGCCACGCCAGCTCGAAGCGCTTCGTCGACAGCGCGCGGACAGCCTCGGCCCGGTGCTCTGGCGCCTCGCGCGAAATGGCGCGCGAGGCCAGCGCGAGATGCTCGCCAATGCGTGCGGCATCATCGCGCTGCACCGCCGTGGTCGTCGCTGAATCGAACAGGAACGTGTTGGCGAGGAAATCGACGCCGGCGACCAGCAGCAGGATCGCCAGCAGGCGTTCAGTCAGGCCAAGGCGGCGCAGGCCAAGGAGCTTGGGGCGTTTCAACCGCGCCGGACTTCCGCCTTGAACATGTAGCCCACCCCGCGCACCGTCACGATCGGTGGCTCGCTGCCGCTGGCAGAGAGCTTGCGGCGCAGGCGGCTGACCAGCACGTCGATGCTGCGGTCTGAACTGTCACCCAGCCTCGTCCGCGACAGTTCGATCAGGCGCTCGCGACCGAGGACACGCTGGCGGTGGCTGACAAAGGTGGCGAGAAGATCGAATTCGGCGCCGGTCAGATCGACCATCGCGCCGCTGGGTGAACGCAATTCGCGGCGCGAGAGCGACAGGGTCCAGCCTTCGAAATGGACTTCGCTGGTGCGCTCGTCGCCTTTGGTAAAGCCCTCGCCGCCGCCGCGCCGCAGCACGGCGCCGATCCGCGCGATGAGCTCGCGCGCGCTGTAGGGCTTGGCGATGTAGTCGTCCGCGCCAAGCTCCAGCCCGAGCACGCGGTCTTCCTCGCTCCCGCGGGCGGAGGCGAAGATGATCGGAATATCGCTCTGGCGGCGCAGCTTGCGGAACAGATCGATGCCGCTGGCACCGGGGAGCATGATGTCGAGCACCACGAGTTCGGCCGGCTCGGCTTCGAGCATCACCCACATTTCGGCGCCAGTGGCGGCGGTGCGAACGGCGTAGCCGTTTTCACGCAGCGCCCGCGCCGTCAGCATGCGCAGCGAAACGTCGTCTTCAACCAGCAGAATGGAGGGTGCAGTCATGACCTAAGGTCCAAACGTAGTGAGGGGCAGGGAAGGCGGCAAGCCCCCCCCCCCTGATCGTGCGACTGGGCGGCAGTCTCAGTCGGCTGCGGCGAGTTCGTCCTGGCGCGCGGCGGTGCTGCGCGCTTCGGCGCGGACCTGCGCGGCATGGGCGTGGCAGGCCGCGCCCTTGAGCGGATCGGGATTGCAGGGGACCGGCGTGCTGATGACCGTGCGCGGCGAGACCGAGGACGGGGGCGTGTGGCGCTGCACGTTGCAGGCGATGCTCTTCATCGGATCGGAATTGCAGGGCACGGGCGCGGCGTGGACGGTTGCGGCGGCCACGGCGGGCTGGGCAATCACAAGGGCAAGCGAGGCAAGCAGCATGAGCGACTCCATTGCAATGAGCATGCTTGCTGCGATGGTGTCATTTGATTGCCTGTCATCGTCTCGATCGTGACGAATTGTGTCCTGACGCCGAAGGGCCGCAAACAGCCGGTCAGCCGACATTCGTGTCAGTAATCTGCACGGCCCGGGGCTAAGGTGTGTTTCCTAAGTATTCCTGCGCAGATTTTAAGGCTTCTGGTGCTGCGGAAAGGCCGGGACAGGACGCCGCAGCGGCTCACGCGTTGGCGCGCGGCTTGTGCTGTGGTCATCAATCCGGCCTGCAAAATATTGATAGCTATACGAAAGAAGTCATTTCTGCAGCGCTCGGTGAGCCGCTATTGGCCGACTGGATAATATCTGCAGACTCAGCCTTTCTGGTGATCAGGCTTAAAGCACGCAGTTAACTCGCCAATCGTTACAACGGCCCCAACGACAAGGGGCGCTGGCATGGACGAAGTGCACGAGAGCTACGGGGCAGTCTACCGGGTCATCAAGGAAGCGAATCGGTCCGGCTACATAACGCCGGGCCTTCGCGGCCGCATGTACCAGGCGATCGATAACCTGAAGTCGCTCAGGGCGCCGGCCGATCACATCGGCATCGCCGAGCGGATCTCGGTGACGTTGCATGCGCTGGAATGGGCCGCGCTGCGCCGGGACGATACGCGCCGCAAGGCGGATTGGACGGCGCTCTGCGTCCTTGAAGAGCAGTGGCTAGCCGCTCCTGTGCCGCGTTCATGATCGTCAGGCTCCTGCGCCGCCTGCTGGTCGAAGACCGCAGCGGCGCGACCGCCATCGAACTGGGCTTTCTGGCCGCACTGATCTCGGTGGCGATCATCAGTTCGCTGCATACGTTCAGCAACCAGCTGAACAACACGTTCTATGTGAGCGCCAAATATCTCGTTGTGCAATAACAGTAATATACGGGGTTCTTGATGAAAATCGTTGCAGACATGCTTCAGCGCCGCATGAAGCATCACCTTGATCGCTATGATGGCGTCCTCGCTCTGCTGGAGGATGCCTTTGGCGAGTACGAAGCGGGGCAGACTTCGATCAACGGCTATCTCGATGCCGTCTCCGCGATCGAACAGCGCGTCCGCCTTGAGCGCCCGCTGTGGCTGCGCCTGTGTGACTGGTCGCTGGCGCTGCGCTGGCTGAACGCCGGCGAGCGGCGGGCCTTTCGCGAGACTTGCGATGCGCTCGAGTGGTGCCGGAACTGGGCAATCCGCCAACGCGGCGTCGACGTGACGACCTGCCTCGAACGGGCGGACGCTGGCTCAGTTGCAGCCGCCGACTACGGGTTCAGCCCGCCGCTGGGAGTCGCGGCATGATCCGGCTGCACGCCGCCCGTTGCCGGGCTGAGGAGCACGCACGATGAGCGAGCCGCGCAATCGCACGGATCGCTTCGGAAACCGCCGGCGCTACCGGCGCATCGAGGCTGGCCAGCGTCTTATCCTGATCTCGGTGGCGAGCCGGATCGACGGCGTACTGCAGGACCTCTCGCAGACGGGCGCGCGCGTGAGCCTGCGCATGGCACCGCCGCGCCGGGGCCGCGACGTGCTGCTGCGCTGGGGTTCGCAGGAGATTTTCGGCCAGGTGGTGTGGAGCAGTGGCAACGAGGCGGGCGTCGCCTTCCACAAGCCGATCTCGCCAGAAGAACTCGTCGATACGGTGGGCGGTGAGGCAACAGCGCTCCTGCCCGCCGGACGCCGGGTGCTCTAGAGCGTTTTCGAACCAGATGGAATCATCTGGTGACTCGGAAAACGCGGTAAAACAAGAACCTAGATCGATCCGTTCGATGCAATCGGAACGGATTTCGCTCTAGCGCCGATTGACGAAGCGGCAAAAAACCAGCATGGGCGCCACTTCCGCGCGAGCGGGCGGTTAGCTCAGTTGGTAGAGCATCTCGTTTACACCGAGAGGGTCAGCGGTTCGAGCCCGTTACCGCCCACCACGCTTTTCTCCCTCACAGTCAGGCCATAGGCTTTGCTTATAGGCGGCGCGCAGCAAATGCGATTGGGCGGCCTCGCCTTGCGCCGGTATCGCAGGGCCTGCGGTTCGCGCCATCGGCGCGTTGTCAAACCTACCCCCGCGACAGCGGAGCCGGCGGGCCGCATCGAGCCGGTGCGGCGCAGTTCAGTCCCCCGCACTGCAGGAACTGTCCGGGCCGGCTCGAACCGTCATTTTGTATAGGTAAAGCGCCCTTAGCGCACCGTTTCGGCCAGCATGGCATCGGTGCGCGGGCCTGCCCAATCGTGCGAGCCGATCATGCGCCACACTTCCTTGCCCTCGGCATCATAGAGCACCGTCGTCGGCAGCACGCCGGTGTTGTAATGATCGCTGAGCGTGTTCTCGGGATCGAGCCACGGCGCGAGGTGGTCAAGTTTGCGCTGCTTGAAGAAGGCATCGACCGCAGCGACCTGATCCATGTCCTGCGAGACGGTGAGCACCGTCAGCTTGCCGGCCTTGGCGGCGGCGAGGGCATTGAGTGTCGGCATCTCGAGGACGCAGGGGCCGCACCAGGTCGCCCAGAGGTTGATCAGCAGCGGTTTGCCCTTGAGATCGAGCGTTCGGATCTTCTTGCCCGACGGATCGCTGAACGTGAGATCGGGCAAGGCGGCGCCGCGATTGCTGATATCCAGCGTGCCGTTGAACGGACCGGCTGCATCCGCCGCAGCGGTCGGCGCGGAAGCCGTGCTCTGCGGTTGCGTGTCCGCCGGGGTTTGCTTATCGCACCCCGCGAGAAGGCCCGCAGCCATGAGCGGGACCAGATAGGCGATCGGACGCGGCAACATGAGCGGCAATTCAGGCTCCAACCAGATGTGGGGCGGGCGCTTCGCGGCGGGCCCTTCGGCCGTCATGCGCGAGATCAACGCCTCGATTCCCTTCGACAAGGCCTTGTGGCGGCAGGACATCGCCGCGTCAAAGGCCCATGTGGCCATGCTGGGCGCGCAGGGCATCGTGACGGCGGAAGATGCCGCGCTGATTGCGGGCGGTCTGGATCAGGTCGCTGCCGAGTACGAAGCGAGCGGGGTGCCCGAGGACTGGGACCTCGAAGACATCCACATGACCACCGAAAGCCGCCTCGCCGAACTGATCGGCCCGGCCGCTGGGCGGCTCCACACCGCGCGCAGCCGCAACGATCAGGTGGCGACCGATTTCCGCCTCTGGGTGCGCGATCAGGTTGATCAGATGGAAATGGCGCTGCACGCGCTGCAGGTCGCGCTGGTCACCCGCGCGGGCGAGCATGCGGCGAGCATCATGCCGGGCTTTACGCACCTGCAGACGGCGCAGCCGGTCACGCTCGGCCACCACCTGATGGCCTATTACGAGATGATCCAGCGCGACCGCTCGCGCTTTGCCGATGCGCGGGTGCGGATGAACCGCTGCCCGCTGGGCTCGGCGGCGCTGGCGGGCACGGGTTTCCCGATCGACCGTCACGCTACGGCAGCGGCGCTGGGCTTTGACGGCCCAACGGCGAACAGCCTCGATTCGGTGTCCGACCGCGATTTCGCGCTCGATTTCCTGATGGCGGCGGCGCAGTGCTCGCTGCACCTCTCGCGCCTGGCCGAGGAATTCGTGATCTGGGCGAGCCAGCCGTTCGGTTTCGTCACCCTGCCGGACAGCCTTTCGACCGGCAGCTCGATCATGCCGCAAAAGAAGAATCCCGATGCGGCGGAGCTGGTGCGCGGCCATTCGGGGCGGATCGTAGGCTGCCTCACTGCGCTGATGATCACGATGAAGGGCCTGCCTCTCGCTTATTCGAAGGACATGCAGGACGACAAGCCGCCGGTGTTCGAGGCGGCGTCCCTGCTCGCGCTGTCCATCGCGGCGATGACGGGCATGGTGGCCGAAGCCACGTTCCGCACGGAGCGGATGCGCGGCGCGGCGGAGCTTGGCTATGCGACCGCGACAGATCTGGCTGACTGGCTGGTGCGGCAGGCGAACATCCCGTTCCGTGAGGCCCACCACATCACTGGATCGGCGGTAAAGCTGGCAGAGAGCCGCGGCGTCGCACTCGATCAGCTGGCGCTGGCGGACCTCAAGGAAATCGATCCGCGCGTGGATGAGCGGGTTTTCGCCGCGCTTTCAGTGGAAGCCAGCGTGGCGGCGCGCGCCAGCCATGGCGGAACCGCGCCCGACGAGGTAAGGAAGCGCGTCGCCGAAGCGCGCATCGCGCTGGGCTTGGAGTCCTGATGCGCAAGATTGTGCCTGTTCTGCTGCTGGCTCTAGCTCTCGCCGGATGCGGCGCGCGGCGCGAGCTGATGCCGCTGAAAGGCCACGCCCTGCCGCCCGCGCCTTATGGCCGGGGGGACAAACCGGGGCCGGACGTGTTGCTGACTCCGCCGGTGCAGGCGAAACCGCAGCGCAATATCGAGCTGCGCAGCCGCTCGGAGGATCGCGAGGACGACCCGTTCGACCTCCCTCCCGAGGACTAAGTTTTCACTCCGGGCCAGTTTCCGGAGCCCAGTTTCAGGAATTTCCGATGGATCATTTCGAATATCGCGGCGGCGTGCTTCATGCCGAGGACGTGCCGCTGCCCCTCATCGCGGCCGAAGTCGGCACGCCCGTCTACGTCTATTCGCGCGCCACGCTGACCCGCCATGCCCGCGTGTTCCGCGATGCGCTGGCCGTGCTGCCGCGCGTGCACCTCGCCTTTGCGGTGAAGTCCAATCCCAATCTCGCGGTGCTCAAGGTGCTGGCGGCGGAAGGCTACGGCGCGGATGTCGTCTCGGCGGGCGAAATGGACCGCGCGCTCGCGGCAGGCATTCCGGCGGCGGATGTGGTGTTTTCGGGCGTGGGCAAGACGGCGGCGGAAATGCGCCGCGCGCTGCAAGCCGGGTGCGGCCAGTTCAACCTCGAAAGCGAGGAAGAAGGCGAGGAACTCGCCGAAATCGCGCAGGAGCTCGGCCTCGTCGCCACGGCCACGCTGCGCATCAATCCCGATGTCGATGCGGGCACCCACGCCAAGATCTCGACCGGCAAGGCCGAGAACAAGTTCGGCGTGCCTTACGACCGCGCGGCGGGCATCTACGCGCGCCTGTCCGCGCTGCCCGGGCTCAATCTGCGTGGGCTTGCGCTCCATATCGGCAGCCAGCTTTCGAAGCTCGATCCGCTCGAAGCCGCCTTCACCAAGGCCGGGGCACTGATGCGGGCGATCCGCGCCGAAGGCTTCGCGGTCACGCACATGGATCTCGGTGGCGGCGTCGGCGTGCCCTACAAGGCGGGCGAAGTCTTCCCGCAGCCCGCCGAATACGCCGCGATGATCGCGCGTGTGACGGAAGGCTGGGATGCCACCTTGATGTTCGAGCCGGGCCGGCTGATCACCGGCAACACCGGCGTGCTGCTCACCGAAGTGGTGCGCGTGAAGCAGGGCGCGCTTCATCCGTGGGTGGTCGTCGATGCGGCGATGAACGATCTCGCGCGGCCGGCGATGTATGATGCCTGGCACGATTTCAGCGCGGTAACGCCGAAGGGCGAGACGATGACCGCGAACATCGTCGGCCCGATCTGCGAATCGAGTGACACCTTTGCCATGGCCCGCGAAATCGACGTGGTGGCACGCGGCGACCTCGCCGTGTTCCGCACTGCGGGCGCCTATGGCGCGACGATGGCGAACACCTACAACTCGCGGCCGATGGTGCCCGAGGTGATGGTGGACGGCACGAAGTGGGCCGTGGTGGCAGACCGCATCGAGCCTTCGACCATCCTGTCCGCCGAGCGGGTGCCGGAATGGCTTGAATGACGCGGATCTTTTGTTTGGTGCTTCGACAAGCTCAGCACGAGCGGTTTTTGAGTTTTGCCCTTTGGTCCGCTCGCCCTGAGCTTGTCGAAGGGCCCGGCGCGACATAGGCGAAACGCATGACGCTCCCCAGCCTCCCGTTGTTCCACCGCCTCACCGCGCAGCCGGTGGTTGTGCTGGGTCATGGCGAGGCGGCGGAGGCGAAGCGGCGGCTGGTGCTGCGCGCGGGCGGCAAGGTGATCGAGGACCTTGCCGAGGGCATCGATATCGGCGCCCGCCTCGCCTTCATCGCGCACGAGGACGAGCGCGCCTGCGAAGCCGACGCGATCCGCGCGCGGGGGGCGGGGCTGTTGGTCAATGTCGTCGACAAGCCGGCGCTGTGCGATTTCACCACGCCTTCGATCATCGACCGCGCGCCGGTAATCGTGGCGGTGGGCACAGGCGGAGCCTCGGCAGGCCTCGCAAAGGCGCTGCGCTTGCGGCTTGAACGGCTTTTGCCGCAGAGCCTGGGCGCGCTGGCCGAGGCGCTTTACGCGGCGCGCGGGGCGATGCGGGTCCGCTGGCCGACCGGGCCTGAACGCAGGCGCGCTCTCGATGCGGCGCTGGAAGATGGCGGGGCGCTCGATCCCCTGCGTGAAGGCGGCGACGTCTCTGCGTGGGTGGCAGGTGCGGCGGATGGCGCCTCGGGCCGGTTCGTGATCCGGCTGCGCTCGAACGATCCCGATGATCTGACCCTGCGTGAGGCGCGGCTGCTGGGGCAGGCGGATGCAGTGGTTGCGGGGCCAGACGTGCCGACTGCCGTTTTGGCGCGGGTACGGGCCGATGCGGCGCGGCTCATTCCTGGCGATAACGAGCCCGAGGGCGGTATCGTTGTGGTGATCGAGCCAGCCTAATCGGCGGCGATGATCTGCGCGAAAAGCTGGTCCAGATGGAGCTGGATTTCCTGCACGGCGAGGTTGTCCGCGTGGCGCGGCAGGCTGAGCGGCAGGCTCATGCTCTGCAGCAGCGCCGATACGTCGGCAACGCTCAGCAGCCCGTTACGACGCAGGATGTTGGCAAGGCTCGCGATGCCGTTGATCGCGGCAATATCCGAGACCTCGAGCGCTGCGAACAACTGGGGCAGGTCGAGATCCGGAAGCTTGGCCATTCAGACGGTGTCTAATGCGGCTGCGAGGCGCTCGATGCGCACGCGTTCGCGGCCTTCGGCCACTTCGCGGAGCTGTTCGGCCATGGCCCGCCACGCCTTTTCAGAGCGCAGCGCGCGGTCGCGCACGTTGTCCAGAAGGGCACCCGCCGCTTCCTTTGCTGCCTGCTCTGCGCGCTCGACGAGAAATTCGTAGGAAAGGGCCATCGGGTGCGACTCCGCAGAAAAACAGGGGGTAGAGGTGCTCCCGGCGGCCCCATCGAGGCCGCCGGGATGCGCCGCGATCAGTTCGCGCTGGCGAGATTGACCGCCGATTCCTTGCCGTTGCGGCCGGTCTCGACTTCGTAGGAGACGCGCTGGTCCTTGCTCAGCGTGGCGAGGCCGGCGGCCTGCACGGCGGAGATGTGGACGAAGCTGTCCTTGCCGCCGTCATCCGGCTGGATGAAGCCATAGCCCTTGTCTTCGTTGAAGAATTTCACGGTTCCGATAGTCATGTGCGCTTCCTTTCAAGAAACGGTAGGACCGCCGGCGGATGCCGACGGGGTCGTGCGTCAGGTCGTCACTTGAAAGGAAATCGAAGGAGTCGAAGGCGCGGAAACAGCGTTCCCGAGCCTGGGAGTAAACGTCGATGCCCGTCTCACTTCAACGAGAGCAGCATTGTAAGCCGGCAAAAACCGGTGAGTAGCCATGCATCATGTGAGGGAAGAGGCGCCGACAATGCGGCAGCCAGATCAGTCGCAATCGACGAGAGGCAATTTCGTAATAATCAATTGCATAAAAATTGCAAGGTCAATCGCGGCTGGGCAACCTTAGCTCTTCGGCCCTAGCTCTTCGGCGGCGCCAGCAGGAAGTTCATCCAGCTGCTCGCAACCAGCTTGCCGCGATCGCCCTGCCATGCCTCGACCCGCACGTTGGCGACTCGGCGGCCCGCGCGGATCACCTCGCCGCGGGCAAAGGTGCGTACCGGCACGCCGCCGCGCAGGTATTCGATGCTGATGTTGACCGGCTTGATGCGGAAATCGCTGCCTTGCCGGTCGAGCTCGGCGCGCAACGCGGCATGGGCAGCCATTTCCAGCAGGCCGCCGATGGCGCCGCCGTGGAGGAAGCCGGGGCGGCCCATCACGCGCTCGGCGAAGTCCATCGCGATCACGGGGACGCCGCCGTCTTCCACATGGTCGACTTCCATGCCCATGGTCCGGGCATAGGGCGGCAGGTGATATTCAGTCATGGCTTGGACCACCCCTCGCTGCTCACCAGCATGAAGATGCCGGCGGTGTGGGCGATCGGGTCGCCGATATCGCCCTCATGCGCAATGCCGCGCACGAAGGCCATCGAGCGGCGGACCTGATAGCATTCGGCGCGCGCGATCACCGTCTTGCCGGGCGTTGCGGCGCGCACATAGTCGATGCGCAGATCGAGCGTGACCTGCGGATTGAACGTGCCCTGCCGCGTCCAGACGGACATCGAGGTCGCATTATCGAGCAGGCTGATGATCGGGCCTGAAGCCAGCACGCCGGTTTCTTCCACCCCGACGAGATCTTCGCGCCAGGGCAGCGCAAGCTCGATCCAATCGGGGCCGTGATCGTGGTATTCCATGCCAAGGAAGCCGGTGTGCCCAGCCCTCGTGAACCAGCGCGCGCCGCGTTCGGGATCGAACACGAAACCTTCGGGCAGGATCGTCTGCATCAGGTCGGCGGCCTTTTCATCCTTGCTCATACGAGCTGTCCTGCCGGGGCGCTGCCCCTCTGACAACCAGCTTTTTTGGCATCCGCTTTGCGGATGCGGAGGCGGCACCAGCCCGCTCCCCCACCCGGCCACCCATTCAGGATACTCTCGTGGGTGGCCGGGTGGGGGAGCGGGCTGGTGCCGCCTCGCGTTGCCTTGGCAACGCCAATCAAAAAGCCGCGCCCACCATGGCATCCAAGGCGCCCTGCAGGATCAGCGCGGCGGCGTGCGAATCGATGCGTTCGGCCCGCTTGGCGCGGCTGAAATCCTGTTCGATCATCGCGCGTTCGGCGGCCTGCGTGGTCCAGCGTTCATCCCACAGGAGGATCGGGAGGCCGATGTCTGCAAGATTGCGGGCCATGGCGCGGGCGGCCTGGCTGCGCGGGCTTTCGCTGCCGTCCATGTGGAGCGGGAGGCCGATGACGAGTCCCTTCACGCTGCGCGAGGCGATCAGGGCGGCAAGTTCGGCCTTGTCCTGTGCAAACTTGCGGCGGCGGATCGTCTGTCCCGCCGTGGCAAAGCGCCAGCCCGCATCGCACAGTGCCACGCCGATGGTCTTGGTGCCGGGATCAAGGCCCATCAGCGCGCCGCCGTCGGACAGGGCGGCGCGCAGTTCGGCAGCGCTGGTCGTTATCACTTCGCGCTCTGGTGCTGCGCCAGCCATGCTGCCGAACGCCGCGCGACATCGGCGCGGATATTGGTCCAGAACAGCGGCACGTCGTAGACGTGGTAGTTGTTGCCGGGCAGCACATAGGGGCCGAGATCGGGCGCCTCGCCGATCATCAGCAGCCCGGTTTTTGCATCGCAGCGCGCCGGAATGCCGAGCTTGGTGATCTTGCCCGTCTTGAGGTCCATCGACGGGACCATTGTGCCAAGGTTCGCCGTCCCGGGCGCATCCGGCGCCGCGCCGCCATTCAGCGGATTGGTGCAGAGCACCGGCCCGGCGCCCTTGGCCTGGCCGTCCAGCCCCGGCTCGGCGCGGTAGGTGTCGAGCATCAAGGTCGCATCTGGCGGATCGGCAAAGCTCATCCAGCTCAGCGCGCAGCCGGTCTGATCGGGCGCGGTGCAGGCGGGCATGCCGGTCTGCGGCAGATCGTGCGCGGGGGAGACCGGCCAGCCGATCATGTAGGCGGCGACGATCCGGCTCGCGAGCGGGGTGCCTTTCACTTCGTCCTGCAGCAAGTGCATCAGGTGCAGCGCGCCCTGGCTGTGGCCGGCAAGCACGATCGGCGCATTGGCGGGGACTCCGGCGACGAAGGTGCGGAAAGCCTCGAGCACGTCGCCATAGGCCACCGCGCGGGCCTTGAGCGTTTCGGGCCGGTTGACGAGGAAGCTGCCGAAAGCGGCCTGCCGGTAATAGGGCACGAACACCGCCGCCTGACCGTTGAAGGCGCTCGCCATGCCGCGCACGAACAGCGCCGTGCGATAGCGCGTGTCCTTGTCATCGATGGGGCCGTTCCAGTGGTCGCGGGCGAGATAGCTGGTAGGGTGGATGAAGAAGACGTAAGCCTTGCCCTGCGGCGCGGCCTGCGCGCCTTCGGGGCGATATTGCGCCGGATCTTCCGTCGTGTCGGGGCGCGAGACCCACATCGCAGGATCTTCGTAGGCGCCCTGGCGGATGGCCGGCTGCGTCTCGAACGCGCCGCGCGGCACGAAGGCGAAACGGGTGAGTTCCGTCGACCAGATGCGCAGCGCAAACAGCGCGGCGATCACCATCACGATCAGCAGCGCAACGAAATAGAGGAACTTGCGGGCCATCAGCGGGCTATCCCTCGTCCGCTTCGTCGCGGCGAGTGTTGTGCTCGGCTTGCCGCTCGAGCGCGATCTTGACCATGACGACGAGCGGATCGGCGAGCGCGAGGCCAAGGATGCCGAACAATACGCCGAAGATCAGCTGCGCGCCCAGCACCAGCGCGGGCGCAAGGTCTGCCGTCCGCTTGGCGACCATCGGGACGATCACGTTGCCGTCCACCGTCTGCACCACCACGTAGACGATGATGCAGTAGATCCCCATTGCCGTGCCGCCGGAAAAACCGACCAGAATCATAAGGATACCGGAAATCGGCGCGCCAATGTTGGGAAGAAACACGAGGAGGCCGGTGAGGAGGCCGAGCAAGGCCGCCATCGGCACGCCGTAGACCGCGAGCGCGATCCACGTGCACACGCCTTCGATCACCATGCCCAGCATCCGCCCCGCCAGCAGCATGCGCAGCGTGCGGCCCATGCGGTGGGTGGTGCCGTGGAAGTATTCGCGGCTCGATGCGGGGAGCATCCAAGCGAGGCCGCGCTGGTACATGTCCGGCTCGAGCACGAAGTAGATGCCGAGGATCACGATGATCAGGAGCGTGGTGACGCCGCCGAACAGGCCGCCCAGCGCCTGCGTCACTTGTCCGACGCCGCCGAGCAGTTCCTTGAGCAGCCCGCTCACGTCGCTGCGGCCCATGGTAAGGCCGTGCGCGCTGGCCCAATCGAGCGCGCGCTGCGCCTGCGCCGTCACCAGCGGGGGCATTTCGGCGGCCTGCGTCATGATCTGGCTGCCGGCAAATTCGACCACCCAGACAAGGAAGATGACAGTCAGCAGCAGGACGACCGCGATCCGCCAGGTCCGCCGGATCGGCAGCACGCGGCCCAGCAGGCGCTGTCCGCCGTCGATCAGCATGGCGAAGACGAAACCGCCGAAGATCACCAGCAGCGGGTGCGCGAGATAGACCGCGAGCGCGGCGAGTCCAGCCATCCCGATCCACACGGCAGCACGCTTGATTTCCTGCCGGACGAGATCGTCGCGGATGTCGGTCGGGCCGGCGCTGTGGGTCGGGGCGGGATTTGGCTCGTCGCTCATGGCTTTGCGGCGGTTCCTTGAGGAAGGATCATCGGTCGCAGTTTGAGCGAAGCGCGGTTTCCTCGCAAGGCGCCGTACCACGTCAGCGGGTTCCACGTTTCGGTGCCATTGAGCGAATACGTGATGAATTCCGCACGGCCGCCAATATCCGCGAGCGGGACCGGCCCGCCAAGGCCCTTTTCGATGATCGGCGCGCGGCTGTCGGCGGAATGGTCGCGGTTGTCGCCCATCAGGAAGGCGTACCCTTCCGGCACCCTGGTCTCGGGATAGTTGTCGAGCGGCTGGTTGCGGTGGTCGATGATCCGGTAGGTCGCGCCATTGGGCAGCGTTTCGCGGAAAATCGGCAGTTCGCAGACCTGCTTGCCGTCCGCAGCGCGGTAGCGCAGGCCGGGGAAATCATCCGGATCGCACGGCTGGTTGGGATCGACCGGCAATTCCAACGGCGCTTCAGCAACTTGCGGGACGGGCTTGCCATTGAGGATGATCTGGCCGTTGACCACTGCGATGCGGTCTCCCGGCAGCGCGACGACACGCTTGATATAGTCCTCGTCGCGGTCCGGCGGGACCACGATGACGATATCGCCATAGGCCGGAGTCGCAGGCAGGATGCGCGTCTTCGAGCGCGGCAGGAAATGCATCGAGGCGGAGACCCACGACCAGCCGTAGGGATACTTCGAGACGACCAGCTGATCGCCGACGAGCAGGTTGGGCATCATCGAGATCGAGGGGATGTAGAAGGGCTTCGCCACGAAACTGTGGAACCCGATTACCGCCAGCAGCATGAGCAGCAGGCCGCGCAGTTCGGCCAGCCAGTTGGTGCCTTCCGGTTCTGAAACCCTATCTTCGACGGGCGTTTCTTCTGCGATTGGCGTGGAATCGGAAACGTCGTTCAAACAGCACCTGCGGAAAGGGGGCGCGCCTCGATCACCACGAAGGCCTGCGCCCATGGGTGATCGTCGGTGAGCGTCAGATGAACCACCGCTTCGTGCCCCGCCGGGGTGATCGCGGCAAGTCGCGCGGCCGCGCCGCCGGTGAGCGCGAGGGTGGGGGCACCGGACGGCGCGTTGACCACGCCGATGTCCTTCATGAACACCCCGGCCTTGAAGCCCGTGCCGACAGCCTTGGAAAAGGCTTCCTTGGCCGCGAAGCGCTTCGCTAGCGTGCCTGCCTTGGTATAGGGCCGCCGCGCCGCCTTGGCCTGTTCCGTGGCCGTAAACACGCGCTGCACGAAGCGCTCCCCGAACCGGTCCAGCGAGGACTGGATGCGCTCGATATTGCAGAGATCCGAGCCCATGCCGATGATCACCGGGCGGCATCCATCAGTTCGCGCATCTTAAGCACCGCCGGGGCCAGCCCCGTAAAGATCGCCTCGCCGATCAGGTAATGCCCGATATTCAGCTCGGCGAGCTGCGGAATCGCGGCAATGGCGCTCACGTTCTCATACGTCAGGCCATGCCCTGCATGCGGCTCGATGCCGTTCTTGGCGGCGAGCGCGGCCATGTCGGCGATGCGCTTCAGTTCCACCGCGCGGGCTTCGCCTTCCGCATGGGCATATTCGCCGGTGTGCAGTTCGACGACCGGTGCGCCGAGTTTGATCGCGGCCTCGATCTGGCGCGGTTCGGGAGCAATGAACAGGCTGACGCGGATGCCCGCATCGCTGAGGCGCGCCACGATGGGCGCGAGGCGGTTGTGCTGCCCGGCGGCATCAAGCCCGCCCTCGGTCGTGCGCTCCTCGCGCCGTTCGGGCACGATGCAGGCGGCGTGCGGCTTGTGGCGCAGCGCGATGGCGACCATTTCGTCGGTCGCGGCCATCTCGAAGTTGAGCGGCAGGCTGGTTGCGGCCTGGATGCGCGCAATATCCTCGTCGCGGATATGGCGGCGATCTTCGCGCAAGTGCGCGGTAATGCCGTCGCCGCCGACCTCAGCCACGATTTCCGCCGCGCGCACCGGATCGGGATGATCGCCGCCGCGCGCGTTGCGGATGGTGGCAACGTGATCGATGTTGACGCCGAGGCGCAAACGGGGGCGCAGGCGGGAAGGGGAACTGCCGTTGGTCATGATGCCTTGCATAGTGCTGCGGCCAGAACGTCATGCGTCAGACCGGCTTGTTGCCAAACTTCGCCGAAAGCTTCCTCGGCGCCGCCACGGTTCCAGGTCATGATCACCACCATGTCCTGCTCTGGCAGAATGATATTGCGCAAGGATACCCCGCCGATATGGCCGCGCCGCTCGACAAGGTGCAGGCCCGCGCCTTCGCACCCCTTGAGTGCGACGTCATAGGACCACTGGCCGAGCGCGGCATAGCCATAACGGGGCTGGCCGGTCCACATCACGGCGCGCTGGGCGGGGGGAATCAATTTGCCGGTCATCAAGGCCCGGTCGAACGCGAAGAGATCATGGGTCGTGCCGTAAAGCGCGCCGGCGGGCCCGAAGTTCTCGAGATGGAAGGCGCGCGATTCAGGTTTGCCGTTCTCGAAGCCGGGCACGGTGGCCTTGTCCGTTGGGAACAGGCCGATGCTGCGCAGGCCCAGCGGCTTCGCGATCCGTTCCCTGATCAGCGCAGCGTAGGTCTTGCCGGTGACCGCCTCGAGCACCGCGCCCATCATGATGAAGTCGCAGTCGCCATAACGGAAATCCGCTGGCGGGATCACATCGGGCTTGCCGGTCGGTCCTTCGCACCAGGGGACGCCGGTTCCCGGGCTGCCGAGCGGTACGGAATAGAAGGCAGGCCAGCCGTCCGCGCCAGGCGGGTCATCATCGGCGTGGCGCAGGCCCGAGACGTGCTGCATGAGCATGCGCGGTGTCAGGATGTCGGCATGGGGTGCCTTGCTGCGCGGCAGATAGCGAATGATCGGCTGGTCGAGATCGAGCCGCCCGGCCGCAACCTCCTGCATCGCCAGGGTTGCCGTCACTTGTTTGGTCACCGAAGCCCAGCGCCAGATCCGGCCAAGGCGATGGGGCGCGGTGCCCCCCGGTTCGACCGTGCCGTAGGCGCGTTCGAGGACGATCCGGTTGCCTTTCGCGATCAGCAGCGTGCCGGAAAAGTCCGCCGCCTGCAGCACCGCCGCAAGCCGCGTTTCGTCGATCGCGGGCGCGATGGCGGATACGGGGGTCTCTGCTGCGGCCGGCTGGGCCATCAGCCACACCAGCAGCGCGCCCAGAATGCTTCTCGACAGGCTGCGGGCAAGAGTTCCGCCGAGTCCCGGCATCATGCAGCGCGGCTTCCGGGCTTGATCGCCGGCGTGGCGGCCAGTTCGGGCGGCAGTTCGTCCGGCGCATATGTCGGGAAGCTGAGGCTGACGAGCGGGTAGAACGGCACGCCGAGGTCCACCGCGCCGGCCGAGCGATCGACCAGCGCCGCGCCCGCGAGCACGACGCCGCCTGCCGCCTCGATCGCGGCGATGGCTTCGCGGCTGGAAAGGCCGGTGGTGACGACGTCCTCGACCATCAGCACCTTTTCGCCGGGCTTAAGCGAAAAGCCGCGGCGCAGTTCGAAGGTGCCGGTCGGACGCTCCACGAACATCGCCTCGACGCCCAGCGCGCGGCCCATTTCGTGGCCGATGATCACGCCGCCCATCGCGGGCGAAATCACCTTGCCAATCTGTTGGCGCAGATCACGCGGCAGAGTCGCCGCAAGGGCCGAGGCGAGGCGCGAGGCGCGCATCGGGTCCATCAGCACGCGCGCGCACTGCAGGTAATGCGCGCTGTGGCGGCCCGAGGAGAGCAGGAAGTGGCCTTCGAGCAGGGCTTCGCTGGCGCGGAATTCGGAAAGGATCTCGTCTTCGAGCATGGCAATCTCATCATGGGCGGACCTGAAAGCCCGCAGGCGGAGCATTACGGCGGGTGCATAGCGAAGGCGGGCGTACGGCGCCATGGCCGACTTGGGGCATGACCGGGCGATTCCGGTTATTCGCTTGCACCTTAGAGCTTTAGGGCAACTACCATTGCCCCAAAAAAAGGCGTTCTTGTGCTTGAGGCTTGCGGCGACCAAGCGTATAGGCCGCGATGAATTAAGGGATTTGGGGTGTGGAGTGTCGGGGTAAATGCCCGGCACAGAAACAGAAAATCGAGAGTTGCACACGATGAGTCTTACCCATGTTGCCCGCGCCGTGACGGGTGCGTTCCGGACAATGAGCCTTGCGGCCGCGCTTGCTTTCGCGCCCCAGGCCATGGCGGCAGCCGCCGCTCCGGCTCCTGCAGCACCTGCTGCTGCCGCACCGGCGCCTGCCGCTCCGGTTGCGGTCACGCCGGCTCCGGCCGCCAGCGCTGCTCCGGCTGATGCCGCTGCCGCCGCTCCCGTCGACAAGGGTTCCTACACCCCGATGAAGCCGGTCGCCGGCAAGGGTCAGCCTGTCGCCAAGGCCTGGACTTTCCAGGACCAGTACTCGCCGATCGGGCAGGAAGCCCTCGCGATGCACGATTACCTGCTGATGCCGGTGATCGTGGTGATCACGCTCTTCGTGCTCCTCCTACTCCTCCTGGTGATGGTGCGCTTCAATCGCCGCGCCAACCCGGTCGCTTCCAAGACCAGCCACAACACCACGATCGAGATCATCTGGACGGTTGTTCCGGTGCTCATCCTCGTCGTGATCGCGGTCCCCTCGATCCGCCTGCTTGCGCACCAGTATGCGCCGGCGCCGAAGGGTGCGTTGACGGTCAAGGCTACCGGCTACCAGTGGTACTGGGGCTACACCTATCCGGACAACGGCGGCTTCGAGGTGATCTCGAACATCCTGCCGGACGCCGAAGCCATCAAGCGCGGTGAACAGCCGCAGCTCGCAGCCGATAACCGCATGGTTGTCCCCGCCGGTGAGCCGATCCGCCTGCAGACCACTGGTTCGGACGTGATCCACGCGTTCGCCGTGCCGTCGCTGTGGTTCAAGCTCGACGCCGTTCCGGGCCGCATCAACGAGAAGGTGCTCTTCATCAAGGAGCCGGGCGTTTACTACGGGCAGTGCTCCGAGCTGTGCGGCGCCCGTCACGGCTACATGCCGATCGTGGTCGAGGCTCTGCCCCGCGCCAAGTTTGAAGAGTGGGTCAAGGCCCAAGGCGGCACCGTTGGTGCTCCGGCTGCTGCAACCGCCGCAGCCGCTCCCGCCAAGCCGACTCCCGCGGCCTAAAAGATTTCGAAGGACAAGGTTAGAACCATGGCCAGCATTCCAGCCCACGAAGGCTTCGACGCCCATCACGATGATGCGCACGATCATGACCACAAGCCCGCTTTCTTCAAGCGGTGGTTCATGTCGACCAACCACAAGGACATCGGTACGCTCTACCTGATCTTCGCGATCATCGCGGGGATCATCGGTGGCGGCGTCTCGGGCATCATGCGCGCCGAACTCGCGCACCCGGGCATCCAGTACCTCGGCTGGTGGACGCATTTCCTTGGCGGCAACGACCAGGACTTCAACGCCACGCTCCACATGTGGAACGTGCTGATCACGGCCCACGGCCTGATCATGGTGTTCTTCATGGTCATGCCGGCGCTGATCGGCGGCTTCGGCAACTGGTTCGTGCCGCTCATGATCGGCGCGCCGGACATGGCGTTCCCGCGCATGAACAACATCTCGTTCTGGCTGACCGTTTCGGGCTTCTGCTCGCTGATGATCTCTGCCTTCATGCCCGGTGGTACCGGCATGGGCGCAGGCACGGGCTGGACTGTCTACGCTCCGCTGTCGACCACCGGTTCGGTTGGTCCGGCCGTCGACTTCGCGATCTTCTCGCTGCACCTTGCGGGCGCGGGCTCGATCCTTGGTGCGATCAACTTCATCACCACCATCTTCAACATGCGCGCGCCGGGCATGACCCTGCACAAGATGC
>CAYPRK010000013.1:0-157708 GCA_964413325.1 uncultured Novosphingobium sp.
GCTGGCGGAGCTGGCGCTTTCGGGCTGTTCGCTCAGCAGCGACCACCTCTACCTGTTCCCCAATGGCGTGACGCTGGACGACACGATCCATGCTGCCGCCGGGATCGGCCTGCGCTTTCACGCGACGCGCGGGAGCATGAGCGTGGGCGAAAGCGCCGGGGGACTGCCGCCGGACAGTCTGGTCGAGCGCGAGGACGCGATCCTTGCCGACTGCATTCGGGTGATCGACCGGTTCCATGATGCGGCGGACGGCGCGATGGTGCGCGTGGGCGTGGCGCCGTGCTCGCCGTTTTCGGTGAGCCGGGACCTGATGCGCGATGCCGCGCTGCTGGCGCGCGACAAGGGCGTGATGCTGCACACGCATCTGGCTGAAGACGCTGACGATGTGGCGTTCAGCCTTGAGCGGTTCGGGTGCCGGCCGGGGCAGTATGCGGAAGAGCTGGGCTGGACCGGGCCGGATGTGTGGCATGCGCACTGCGTCCAGCTCGACCGGCAAGAGATCGACCTGTTTGCGCGCACGCGGACCGGGGTGGCGCATTGCCCGGGTTCGAACTGCCGGCTGGGTTCGGGCGTCGCGCCGGTGCGGGCGATGGTCGATGCGGGCGTGCCGGTGGGGCTGGGGGTCGATGGTTCGGCGTCCAACGACACCGCGAACCTGCTGGGCGAAGCGCGGCAGGCGCTGCTGCTGCAACGGGTGACGCATGGAGCGACCGCGTTTGCCGCGCGCGAGGCGCTGCGGCTGGCGACGCGTGGCGGGGCGGCGGTGCTGGGGCGGCCTGATCTGGGCCAGCTGAAGCCGGGTATGCGCGCCGACGTGGCGGTGTGGGACATGGCCGATGTCGCCTCGACGGGGGCGTGGGATCTGGTCGCCGGGCTGGTGCTCGCGCCGCCCGCGGGGGTGCGCGACCTGTTTGTCGAAGGGCGGGCGGTCGTGCGCGGGGGCGACCTTGTGCAGACGCCGCGCGCACACATTCTGGGGGCGGCGCGCCGCTCACTCGATCGCCTCATGGCCACCGGATAGGAGAACGCCCGCCGTGCCATTGCCCTCTTCGGTAAGCCGCACTCAGGCCCGCGATCCGGACTTCTTTCCGGAGCTGGCCCTCGCGCTTCCCCTGGGCATCCAGCACGTGCTGGCGATGTTTGTTTCCAATCTGACGCCGCCGATCATCGTGGCGGGCGCGGCGGGCTTCGGGTTCGGATCGGCGGATCCTTCGCAGCTCATCTACATGATCCAGATGGCGATGCTGTTCGCCGGGATCGCGACGCTGATGCAGACGGTTGGCTTCGGCCCCATCGGCGCGCGCTTGCCGCTGGTGCAGGGGACGAGCTTTGCGTTCATCCCGGTGATGATCCCGATTGTCGCGGGGCGCGGCGTCGGCGCGATGGCGGAGCTGACCACGGCGGCGCTGATCGGCGGGCTGGTGCATGGTGCGCTGAGCGTGTTCGTGGGCCGCGTGCGGTTTGCCTTGCCGCCGATGATTACCGGGCTCGTCGTGCTGATGATCGGGCTCTCGCTGATGCGGATCGGGGTGCAATATGCGGCGGGCGGCGTGCCGGCGGTGGGGACGCCCGCGTTCGGTGCGGCGACAAGCTGGCTGCTGGCAGGGGTGGTGGTTTTCGCGACGCTGGGCCTCAAGTTCTTCGCGAAGGGGATCTGGTCGACCGCTTCGGTCCTGCTGGGGCTGCTGGCAGGCTATCTGGCGGCGCTGGCGATGGGGCGGATTTCGTTTGCGGCGGTGAGTGCGGCGCCGCTGGTGATGGTGCCGCAGCCGTTCCACTTCGGGTTTGCGATTTCGGCTTCGGCGGTGCTGGGGTTCGTGCTGACGGGCTTCGTTTCCTCGATCGAATCCATCGGCGATGTCGAGGCGATCTGCGAGGGAACGGCGGGCCGGCCCGCGACCGATGCCGAACTCAAGGGCGCGGTGGCGGCAGACGGGGCGGGAACGGCGCTCGCCGCGATCTTCGGGGCGATGCCCAACACCACGTTCAGCCAGAATGTCGGCCTGATCGCGATCACGGGGATGATGAGCCGCCATGTCGTAACGCTTGGCGCGCTGTTCCTGATCGTGTGCGGGCTGGTGCCCAAGATCGGCGCGGTGATCACCACGATCCCCATCGAAGTGCTGGGCGGCGGGGTGATCGTGATGTTCGGCATGGTTGCCTCGGCGGCGCTGGCGATGCTCTCTGGCGTCGTCTGGAATCAGCGCAACATGCTGGTGTTCGGCGTTTCGCTGTCGCTGGCATTGGGGCTGCAACTGGAGCCGACGGCGCTCGCGCATCTGCCGGAAACAGCGCGGATGCTGCTTTCTTCGGGCGTGCTGCCGGCGGCGATCATGGGAATCGTCTTGAACCTGATCCTGCCGCACGAAACGGCGGATGACGAAGAGCCGGCGAACCTTGGGCTCGCCGGGGATGGAGCATGAGCAAGTGGTGACGAGCGCTCTCTTTTTTGCAACAAACCGTCCGGTTCATTGCGCTCGCTCGGTAGGGTGCGGCGCGGCATAGCGGCGGGACCCATGGCCATGCGCATCACGATACCCAAGGTTGATCCGTTCCTGCTGTGGCTGGTGGGCTGCGTCGTCGCGGCCAGCGTGCTGCCCGCGCGCGGGGCTGTGCTGACGGCGTTCGACACGGCGGCGGACGGGGCGATCGTGCTGCTGTTTTTCCTTCACGGCGCCAAGCTTTCGCGCGAGGCGGTGCTGGCAGGGATCGGGCATTGGCGGCTGCATCTGATGGCGCTCGCCTTCACGTACATCCTGTTTCCGGCGCTGGGGCTGGCGGCGGCAGCAGCGACGGAGCGCGTGATCGATCCCTCGCTTGCCGTGGGGCTGCTGTTCCTCGCGCTGCTGCCTTCGACCGTGCAGAGCTCGATTGCGTTTACCGCGATGGCTGGCGGCAATGTCGCGGCGGCGGTTTGCAGTGCCTCGCTTTCCAACCTGCTGGGCATCGTGCTGACGCCGCTGCTGGTGGCGCTGTTCATCCATTCGGGCGGGAATGCGGGGATGGACGAGTGGGGCTCGGTGCAGAAGATCGGCACGCAGCTGCTGCTGCCGTTCCTGGCGGGGCACTTGCTGCGGCCACTGATCGGCACATGGATCGACGGGCACAAGAAGCTGCTCCAGCCGGTGGACCGCTCCTCGGTGCTGCTGGTGGTCTATTCCGCATTCAGCGCGGCGGTGGTGAACGGAGTGTGGCAGCGCGTCGGCCCGTTCGATCTGGGCGTGTTGCTGCTGGCGTCTGCAGTGATGCTGGGGGTCGTGATCGCGGTGAATGGTGTTGCGGCGCGCGCGGCGGGGCTGAAGCGCGAGGATGCCATCGTGCTCTTGTTCTGCGGGTCCAAGAAGAGCCTCGTTTCGGGCGTGCCGATGGCGGGCGCGCTGTTTGCCCCGGCGCAAGTGGGCATGGTGATCCTGCCGCTGATGATCTTCCACCAGTTGCAGCTGTTTGTCTGCGCGTGGCTGGCGGGGCGCTGGCGCAAGGAGCTGGACGCGGCGGCGGCCGTAGCGGCCTCTCCGCTGCCGCCGCAGGATGATGCGGCGATGCTGGCGCGCGCGGGCGAGATCGGCCTGCCTGTGCCCGAGGAGTGCCGCCCGGGCGTGAGCGCCAACCTTGCGCTGCTGACACGCCATGCCCGCATCGCGCTGGGCGAGGAGGGCGCGTGAGGACGGCGACCGACATCGCGGCAGCGGTTCGCGCCGGGCAGGAGACGGCGGTTTCCGTCGTGTCGCAAGCGCTCGATGCCTTGCGCGCTGATAGCCACGTCGCGGTGACGCGGGTCCTGGCCGAGCGGGCTTTGGCAGAAGCGGCGGCGGTCGATGCGCGGATTGCGCGGGGCGAAGATGCGGGGCTGCTGGCGGGCGTGCCTTATGCGGTGAAGGACTTGTTTGACGTCAAGGGCTTGCCGACGACGGCGGGCTCTGCGGCGCGGGAAAAGGAACCGGCGGCGCGCACGGATGCCGAGGCGATCCGGCGGTTGCAGGAGCACGGCGCGGTGCTCTGCGCGACGGTGAACATGGACGCATTTGCCTATGGCTTCGCCACGGTGAACGCGGATTACGGGACGACGCGCAACCCACATGATCCGGCACGGCTGGCCGGCGGTTCCTCGGGCGGTTCGGCAGCAGTGGTGGCGGCGGGACTGGTGCCCTTTGCGCTGGGGTCTGACACGAATGGTTCGGTGCGCGTGCCGGCGAGCCTGTGCGGGCTCTATGGGATGCGGCCGGCGCGGGGCGATCTGCCGGTGGCGGGGACCTTCCCGTTTGCCGAAAGCTTTGACGAGATCGGCCCGTTTGCCGCGAGCCTCGATGATCTGGTGCTGGTGTGGCAGGTGCTGCGGGGCGTTGACTGCGTGGGCGGCGTGGCGGCGCCGAAGATCGCGCGGCTCGGCGGACGGTTCCGCGCAAATGCCGATCCGGCGCAGCTTGCCGCGATGGACGCCATCGCCCCTGACGCGCCCTTGATCGAACTGCCCGATGTGGCACGGGCGCGCAGCGCGGCCTTCGTGATCACGGCCTATGAGGGCGGAACGCTGCACAAGGCAGCACTTGCGGCGGACCCGTTCGGCTATGACCCGGCGGTGCGTGACCGGCTGATCGCGGGGGCCTTGCTGCCTGATGCGCTCTACCAGCGGGCACTGGCATTCCGCGCCGAGTATGTGGCGCGGGTCGAGGCACTGGTGGCGGATTTCGATGTGCTGCTCGCGCCGTCCGCGCCGTGTGTCGCGCCGCGACAAGCGGACCCGAAGATCCTGATCGACGGCGAGCTGGCCCCGGCGCGGGCCAATCTTGGCATTCACACCCAGCCGATCACCTTCACGGGCCTTCCGGTGCTGGCGGTGCCGTTGAAGCGGCCGGGGCAATTGCCGCTGGGGCTGCAATTGATCGGCCAGAAGGGCCGCGAAGGCGCGCTGCTGCGCGTGGCAGGGGAACTGGATCAGAACGGCATGACCAGCTTTTCGGCGCCGACAAAAGTATATGCGGGGGAAATGACATGACGGGCGAAGCAGCAAGTACGGGGATGCTGGAGACCCGGTTCAAACTCAGCGAGCGCGGCACCGATGTGCGCACCGAAGTGCTGGCGGGGTTCACCACGTTCCTGACGATGGCCTATATCGTGCTCGTCAATCCGGCGATCCTGGGCCAGGCGGGCCTGCCGGTCGCCTCGGTGGCGGCGGCGACGTGCTTTGCGGCGGCCTTTGCGTCGATCCTGATGGGTCTGGTAGCGAACACGCCGCTGGCGCTGGCGCCGGGCATGGGGCTCAACGCCTATTTCAGCTTTACCGTAGTGCAGCAGATGGGTGTGCCCTGGCCGGTGGCGCTGGGCTGCGTGTTCATTTCGGGCGTCGCGTTCCTGATCCTGACGCTCACGGGCGTGCGGCAGCTGATCGTCTCGGTGATCCCGCAGCATCTGTTTGCGGCGGTAGCGGGCGGCATCGGGCTGTTTATCGGCTTTATCGGGCTGAAGGATGCGGGGATCGTGGTCGCCAATCCGGCGACCTTCGTGGCGCTGGGCAGCGTGACGCAGCCGGGGCCGGCGCTGGCGCTGTTCGGCCTCGTGATCATCGGCACGCTGGCGGTGTGGAACGTGCGCGCGGCGATGCTGATCGGGATCGTACTGACGACGCTGGCAGGATGGGTGATGGGGCAAGTCCATGCGCCGACCGAGCCCTACAGTCTTGCGGCGCTGACGGCGACCGCGTTCAAGCTCGATATTCCGGGCGTGTTCGGGCTTTCGGGGAAAGCGGGGCTCGGGCTGCTGGAAATCCTGTTCGTGTTCCTGTTCGTCGATCTGTTCGACAATATCGGCACGCTGGTCGCGGTGACCAAGCGCGCCGGGCTGATGGATGCGGCGGGCAAGATCCCCGGGCTGAACCGCATCCTGATGACCGATGCGGTGGCGACGATGGTGGGCGCGATGGCGGGCACCTCGACCGTCACCAGCTATGTCGAGAGCGCGGCGGGCGTGCAGGCGGGTGGGCGCACCGGGCTGACGGCGGTGGTTTGCGGGCTTCTGTTCCTCGCGACGATGTTTGTGGCGCCTTACGCGCAGCTCGTGCCTCTAGCGGCGACGGCGCCCGCGCTGGTCGTGGTGGGCGGGCTGATGCTGCTGCCGCTGACCGAGGTTGACTGGGAGGACCCGATGGCGGCGATCCCGGCGTTCCTGACGGTCGCGATGATCCCGCTGACCTTCTCGATCGCCAATGGCCTTGCTTTCGGCATCACCGCCCATGCGCTGCTCAAGCTGCTCAAGGGACAGGCCGCGACGAAGGACTGGTTTCTCTACACGCTCGCCGCGCTGTTCGTGGCGCGCTTTGCCTGGATGGCTGCAGCATGATGCGTCTGATGTTCCTGATGTTTGCAGCGCTGCTGGCCACTCCGGCCTGGGCGCAGAAGCTCGATGATACGCCGCGCACGGTGGTGATGACGGCGTTCTATCCGGAGTGGCACTCGCTGGTGCCGACGATAAGGGACGCGAAAGAGCACACCATCAACGGCAGCACGTTTCTGACCGGCACGCTGGAAGGCAAGCCGGTGGTGCTGATGCAGAGCGGGGTCAGCGTGGTCAACGCGGCGATGAGCACGCAGCTGGTGCTCGACCGGTTCACGGTGAAGCGCATCGTGTTTTCGGGCATCGCGGGGGGCGTCGATCCGGCGCTCTCGATCGGTGATGTGGTGGTGCCTGAGAACTGGGGGCAGTACCTTGAAGGCTCGTTCGCGCGGAAGACCAAGAGCGGGTGGATGCCGCCGGACAAGGGTGATGCGGATTCGCCCGCGAACTGGAACTTCATCTTTCCGCGCGGCACGCTGATTACCACTCCCACTGCGCCGATGAAGCGGGTCTACCGCATCCCTGTCGATGGCGAACTGCTGGCGCTGGCGAAGAAGGTGGTGCCCACAATCACATTGGAGCGCTGCGTGCCGCCGTCGGACAAGATGCGTGCGGGCTCAGCGCTGTGCTTGCCGCGCATGCCCAAGGTGCAGGTTGGCGGGACGGGGGTTACGGCGGGCATCTATGCCGACAACGCGGCCTTCCGGATTTACCTGCAGAAGGCTTGGGCCGCCAAGGTGCTCGATATGGAAAGCGCCGCAGTGATGCAGGTTGCGATGAGCAATGCGGTGCCGGCCATCGTGTTCCGCAGCCTGTCGGACCTTGCGGGCGGCGATCCGCACAAGAACATGGAGTATGTTTTCGAGCACCTCGCCTCGGCCAATTCGGCGCATGTGGTGCGGGCCTTTGTCGCGGCCTTGCCTGACTGATGGGGCTGACGACCGTCTCGGGCCGCAACGGCATTGTGACCGCGCCGCACCGGCTGGCGGCGGAGGCGGGGCTGTCGGTCTTGCAGGACGGCGGCAATGCGGTGGAGGCGGCGGTTGCGGTCGCGGCGTGTCTGGCGGTGGTCTATCCGCATATGACCGGGATCGGCGGCGATGGCTTCTGGGTGATCCATGAGCCTGGTGGCGCTGTGCATGGCATTCATGGCTGCGGCGGCGCGGCCGGGGCGGTTTCGCTCGACCTCTATGCCGGGCTGAAGGCGGTGCCGTTTCGCGGGCCTTTGGCGGCGAACACGGTGGCGGGGACGATTTCGGGCTGGGCGGCGGCGCTGGGGACGGCTGGCGGTTCGCTGCCGCTGGAACGGCTGGTGCGCGATGCCATTGCTCATGCCGAGGCGGGCGTGGCGGTAACGGCGGGGCAGGCGGCGATTGCCGAGGCCAAGGGCCCTGAACTGCGCGTGCAGCCAGGGGCCTATGCGGCGACGTTTGAGCCGGAAGGACGGCCCTTGCGCGAAGGCGATGTGCTGCGCCAGCCGGTGCTGGCGGGCACCTTGCGGCGGCTGTGTGATGAAGGGCTGGCGAGCTTTTACTCTGGCGCGCTGGCGGCGGACATCGCGGCGGATCTGGCTGAGTTGGGGAGCCCGGTTTCGGCCAGCGATCTGGCGGCGCACGCGGCTTATCGGCCCGAGCCGCTGACGGTCCGGATCGGCGGGGCGCAGCTGTGGAATGCGGCGCCGCCGACGCAGGGGGCGGCCTCGCTGCTGATCCTCGCGTTGTTTGACCGGCTGGCGGCGGATGTGGCGGACGGGTTCGACCATGTCCACGGGCTGGTCGAGGCAACCAAGCAGGCGTTCCTGCTGCGCGACAAGCATACGGGCGATCCGGCGTTTGGCGCGTTTGATTGGCAGGCTCTGCTGGATGATGCGGCGGCGCTGGATGGGCTGGCGGCGCGGATCGATCCGGCGCAAGCATTGCCTTGGCCGCAACCGCCGCAGTGGGGCGATACCTGCTGGTTTGGCGCGGCGGACGGCGAGGGGCGCGTGGTCTCCGCGATCCAGTCTACGTACTTCGAGTTCGGTTCGGGTCTGGTGCTGCCGAAGACGGGGATCACCTGGCAGAACCGGGGGAGCAGTTTCCGGCTGGCGGAGGGCGGCTGGAATGCGCTGAAGCCGGGGCGCAAGCCGTTCCACACGCTCAACCCGGCGCTGGCGAAGTTCGATGACGGCCGCGTGATGGCCTATGGCACGATGGGCGGGGAGGGCCAGCCGCAGACGCAGGCGGCGCTGTTCACCCGCTATGCCCGGTTCGGGGTGGATTTGCAGGAGGCGATATCTGCACCGCGCTGGCTGCTGGGGCGGACCTGGGGCGATCAATCGACCACGCTCAAGCTGGAGGATGGCTTTGCGCCTGAGCTTTATGCCGGGCTGGAAGCGGCGGGGCATGCGGTGGAGCGCGTTGGGCTGCTGACCGCGACGATGGGGCATGCGGGCGCGATTGTCCGCCATCCCGATGGCCGCCTTGATGGCGCAACCGATCCGCGCAGCGATGGCGGAGTGGCGGCATGGTAGGCCCCTGTTTCTTGGATAGAGGTGCTCGCGCCGTTTCGCGCTGCGATGCGCTGGCGGTTGCGCCGTTCAGCGATAGCGCCGAGGGGCTGACGCGCACCTACCTTTCGCCCGCCTATCATGCCGCGCAGGACCAGATTGCCGCGTGGATGGCCGAGGCCGGGATGAGCGTGCGGCGCGATGCGGCGGCCAACCTGATCGGGCGCTATGAAGGGCGCGAGGCGGGGGCGCCTGCCTTGGTGATTGGGAGCCATATCGACAGCGTGCGCAACGCCGGGGCCTATGATGGGCCGCTGGGCGTGATGCTGGGGATCGAGGCTGTGGCCGCACTTGGGGAACGGTTGCCGTTCGCCATCGAGGTCTATGCCTTTGGCGACGAGGAAGGCTCGCGCTTCCCGGCGGCGATGCTGACGAGCCGCGCGGTGGCGGGGACGCTCGATCCGGCGGCGCTGGAGGTGGCGGACAGGGACGGGGTGCGACTCGCTGATCTGCTCGATCTGGCAGCCTATCCTTCGGCGAAGCGCTCCGCCGACGAGGTCATCGCGTACCTTGAGGCGCATATCGAGCAGGGGCCGGTGCTTGAAGCTGAGGGGCTGGCGCTCGGCACCGTGACCGGGATTGCCGCACAATTGCGCTTCGAAATCGGGTTATCAGGCACCGCCGGTCATGCCGGGACGACGGCAATGGGCCTCCGCCGCGATGCCGTGGCGGGCATGGCCGAGATGGTGCTGGTGGCCGAAGAGATCGCGACGGCGGGACCGGCCGATCTGGTGGCGACGGTCGGCGTCGTCGAAGTACCATCTGGCGCGGCCAACGTGATTGCGGGGCGCAGCCGGTTCACACTCGATGTGCGCGCGGGGGATGCCGGGGTGCGCGATCGGGCGGCGGAGGATATCCTCCGCCGTCTCCGCGCCATTGCAGGGCGGCGGGACCTCGGGCTCTCAGTGCGGCAGGTGCACGATCTGCCCGCGAGCCCTTGCGATCCGGCGCTGATGGACCTGCTCGATACCGCGGTGGCGGAGGCGGGGCAGCGTCCGTTCCGGCTGGTATCGGGCGCGGGGCACGATGCGATGATCATGGCGGCGCTTTGCCCCACCGCGATGCTGTTTCTGCGCTGCCGGGGCGGGGCCAGCCACAATCCGGCGGAACATGTCGAGCCAGCCGATGCAGAGGCGGCGCTGGCGGTGATGTCCGGCTTTATCAGACTCTTGGGAGCGAAATGTGACGCTTGATCCCACCTTGTTCGGCGAGATCGATCCGCCGCAGCGCCTGCTGATGGGGCCGGGGCCTGTCAACGCCCACCCGCGCGTGCTGCGCGCGATGGCGGCAGACCTGCTCGGCCAGTTCGACCCGGAAATGACCGGGTTCATGAACCAGGTCATGGCGCTTTATCGCCCGGTGTTCGGCACCGCGAACCAGTGGACCATGCTGATCGACGGGACCGCCCGCGCGGCGATCGAGGCTTCGCTCGTCAGCCTGGTCGAGCCGGGCGATACAGTGCTGGTAGTGAATTTCGGGCGGTTTGGCCTGCTGCTGACGGAAATCCTTACGCGGCTGGGTGCGAAGATCGAGACGGTGAGTGCGCCATGGGGCGAAGTCGTTCCGCTGGAGGCGATTGCGACTGCCATCGAGACCTATGGTCCGAAGGTGGTCGCGACCGTGCACGGCGATACCTCGACCACGATGGCGCAGCCGCTCGAGGGTCTGGGCGATCTGTGCAAGGCGGCAGGGGCTTATCTCTATGTCGATGCCTGCGCGACACTGGGCGGCATGGAGATCGCGGCGGACCGCTGGGGCGTGGATATTGTCACCGGCGGGCTGCAGAAGTGCCTCGGCGGGCCGTCCGGCTCGGCGCCGATCACGATTTCGGATCGGGCGGCGGAGCGCATCTTTGCGCGGCGGCATGTCGAGCAAGGGATCCGGCGCGCGGACATTGCCGATGGCGTGGGGCCGCGCATTCCGTCCAACTATTTCGACCTCGCGATGATCATGGACTATTGGTCCGAGAAGCGGCTCAACCACCATACCGAGGCGACCTCGATGCTCTATGCCGCGCGCGAATGCGCACGGGTGGCGCTGGGCGAGGGGCTGGAGGCGCGCTTTGCCCGCCACCGCAAGGCGGGCGCGGCGATGACCGCCGGGGTGCGAGCGATGGGCCTCACCGTCTATGGCGATGACGCGCACCGGATGACCAATGTGACCGGCGTGTACATCCCGGCAGGCGTGGACGGAGAGGCGATCCGCAGCGCGATGCGCGCACATTTCGAGATCGAGATCGGCACCGCGTTCGGGCCGTTGCAAGGCAAGATCTGGCGGCTGGGCGCGATGGGTTACAACGCGATGAAGCACAAGGTGCTGCTGACGCTGGCGGCGCTGGAAGCGTGCCTGACTGGCGTCGGACATTCGGTTCCGCTGGGTGCAGCAGTTCCGGCAGCTTTGGCGGCGTGGGAGGCGGCATGACGTCACCTCGGGACCTAGTGGGCTATGGCGCAAGCCCGCCCGACGCGCGCTGGCCGGGCGGGGCCAAGGTCGCCGTGCAGTTCGTGATCAACTACGAGGAAGGCGCGGAGAACTCGGTCCTCAATGGCGACAAGGGGAGCGAGGCGTTTCTCTCCGAGATGGTGGGGGCGGCTAGCCATCCGGCGCGGGCGATGGCGATGGAGAGCCTCTACGAATACGGCAGCCGCGCCGGGTTCTGGCGGCTGCACCGGCTGTTTGCGGAGCGCGGTGTGCCGGTGACGGTGTTCGGCGTGGCGAGCGCGATGGCGGCCAATCCGGCGGCGGTCGAGGCTATGCTGAAGGCCGATTGGGAAGTGGCGAGCCATGGGCTTCGCTGGATCGATTACCAGTATGTGCCGGAGGAGGTGGAGCGCGAGCATATCGCCAAGGCCGTCGCGCTGCATACCGAGCTGACCGGGGAGCGACCGCTAGGCTGGTATCAGGGCCGCACCTCGCCCAACACGGCGCGGCTGGTGGTGGAGGAGGGCGGCTTTCTCTACGATGCGGACAGCTATGCGGATGATCTGCCCTATTGGGACCGACGGCACGGCAAGCCGCAACTGATCGTGCCCTATTCGCTCGATGCCAACGACATGAAGATCGTGGCGCTCAACGGCTTCACCGAGGGCGAGCAGTTTTTCAGCTACTTGTGCGATACTTTTGAGCAATTACGCGAGGAAGGTGGGCGCATGATGTCGGTCGGCCTGCATGGGCGCATTGCTGGCCGTCCGGGCCGGGCACGGGCGGTGGCACGGTTCGTCGATCATGTGCTGGCGAGCGGGGATGCGTGGATCGCCCGGCGCGTGGATATCGCGCGGCACTGGCTGGCGGAGCATCCTTGTCCGGAATTGGCGGCATGAAGGTGAACGATCCGGTGCTGCTGGCCGAAGTGACGGCAGCCTTTCAGGAATACGAGCGCGCGCTGATGGCGGATGATCTGCCGGCGATGGATGCGCTGTTTCACGATGCGCCGACGACCAACCGCTTCGGTGTTGGTGAAGTGCTGTGGGGGATCGAGGCGATCCGGGAATTCCGCAAGGGGCGCGGCGGTTCGCCGCAGCGGCAGCTGGGGCAGGTGGCGATTGCGGTCTACGGAGATGCTTTCGCTACGGCGGACGCGGAGTTTTTCCGCGAGGGCAGCGACCGGCGAGGGCGCCAGAGCCAGAGCTGGGTGAAGTTTGCGGACGGCTGGAAGGTCGTCTCCGCCCATGTCAGCCTTGAAGGAGCGACGTCGTGACGGCGCTGTTCGAGCATAGCCCATGGATCGAGGCGCGGGCGGATGCGCTGCCTTCGAGCGGGGACCGGCATGCGGACCTCATGGCAGTGGTCCACGCGGCGACGGCGGAGGAGCAACTGGCGCTGATCCGGGCGCACCCGGAGCTTGCCGGGAAGGCGGCCATCGACAGGACGCTGACGGCAGCTTCGGCGGCGGAGCAGGCGAGCGCCGGGCTGGACCGGCTGACCGAGGAGGAGTTCGCGCGGTTCCATGCGCTGAACGCAGCCTATCGCGAGCGCTTCGGATTTCCGTTCATCATCTGCGTGCGACTGACGGACAAGGCGGGGATTCTCGCCGCAATGGAAGCGCGGCTGGCAAATGATCGGGATACCGAGATCGCCACCGCGATTGCGCAGATCGGAGAGATCGTGCGGCTCCGTCTGGAGGACGCGGCATGACGGTGGATTGGGCCGAATGGTTGAATCTGGCGATCCGCTGGTTCCACCTGACGGCGGGGATCGCGTGGATCGGCTCGTCGTTCTATTTCGTGTGGCTCGACAACCATCTGGTGCCGCCCAAGGCCGGTGAGGCCTCGGGCGAGGTGTGGTCGGTCCACGGCGGCGGGTTCTATCACAAGCAGAAATATCAGGTCGCGCCGAGCCAGATGCCGGAGGACCTGCACTGGTTCATGTGGGAAGCCTACACCACGTGGATCACCGGCTTTTCGCTGCTGGTGCTGGTCTACTGGGTTGGTGCCGCAAGCTTTCTGATCGATCCGGCCAAGGCGGCGCTGACGCCGCTGCAGGCCTCGGGGATTGGCGCGGCGGCGCTGGTGGCGGGCTGGCTGGTCTATGATGGCCTTTGCCGTTCGCCGCTGGGGCGCGATGACCGGGTGCTGGGCGCGGTGTGGTATGCCGTGCTGGTCTCGGCGGCCTGGGGGCTCTGCCAGGTGTTCAGCGCGCGCGGGGCCTATCTGCATGTGGGCGCGATCATCGGGACGGCGATGGTCGGCAACGTGTTCTTCGTGATCATCCCCAATCAGCGCAAGGTGGTGGCGGCGCTCGTCAAGGGCGAGGTGCCCGATCCGGCACTGGGCAAGGCGGCCAAGGCGCGCTCACTTCACAATAATTACATGACCTTGCCGGTCCTTTTTATCATGATCAGTCATCATTACGCGATGACCTTCGGCGCGCAGCGGCCCTGGCTGGTGCTGGCGCTGCTGGGGCTGACGGGCGTGGCGGTGCGGCATGTGTTCAACTTGCGGCACCGGGGCCAGCCGCTGGGGCGGGCGATCCTTGTGGCGGCGGTGCTGGCGCTGGTGAGCGTGACATATGTTTCGGCGGAGAAGGCGGGCGCACAGCGGGCGGCTGGCGGTTCCGCGGATTGGGCCAGTGTCGAGCCGATCTTCCAGAAGCATTGCGTGGCCTGCCATGCGGCCAAGCCGACGAGCGATCTCGTCACCGCGCCGCCCTTGGGGGTGATGCTCGACAGCCACGAACACGCGCGCCAGTTCGCGGCGCGAGTGAAGAAGGTCGCGGTCGATGCCGAGATCATGCCGCTGGGCAACACGACCGGGATGACCAGGGCCGAGCGGGAAAAGCTGGGCCAGTGGATCGAGGCAGGAGCACCCTGATGACGACGCTTTCGACGCATGTGCTCGATACGATGCACGGGAAGCCCGCCGCCGGGATGCAGCTGTGGCTGGAGGACGCTGGCGGCGAGGCGCTGTTTGCGGGGGAGACGAACGCGGATGGGCGGTGTCCCGGCCTGCCGGAGCTTGCGCCGGGGCGCTATGCGCTGACGTTTGCGGTGGCGGAATACTTTGCGGCCGAGGGCGTGGCGCTGCCCGATCCGCCATTTCTGGGCGATGTGCGGATTGCCTTCGGGGTGGCGCAGGACGGGCACTACCACGTGCCGCTGCTGGTCTCGCCCTTCGCCTATTCGACCTATCGGGGGAGCTGAGCCGTGGCGGTGCGCTTCCTGCTGGATGGCGAGGTGGTGGAACTGGCGGCGCCCGATCCGACCGGGACGTTGCTGGAAACCCTGCGCGGGCCGCTGCGGCGGACGGGGACCAAGGAGGGTTGCGCGGAAGGCGATTGCGGGGCCTGCACGGTGCTTGTGGGGGAAGCGGATGGGGACCGCGTCCGCTGGCGCGCGGTGAACGCCTGCATCCTGTTTCTGCCGATGGTCCACGGCAAGGCGGTGATGACGGTGGAGAGCCTTGGCGCGAAGGGCGGGCTCAATCCGTTGCAGGCGTGCATGGCAGCGAATGGCAGTTCGCAATGCGGATTCTGCACGCCGGGCTTCGTGATGTCGCTGCACGGGCGCGCGATCGGCGCGCTGGGGAGCGAGCTGCCGGTGGCGGACGCGATTGCGGGGAACTTGTGCCGCTGCACCGGGTATGGGCCGATTCTGGAGGCGGGAGAGGCGGTTTCGTCGCTGGCGCAGGATGATGCGGCTGTGCTGGCGGGGCTTTCGGGGCTCGCTGAGGATACTCTGACGAGCGGGATTTTTGAGGGACGGCAGTGGTTTGTCCCGCGCGTTTCCGACGAGTTGGTCGATGTGCTGGCGGCGCATCCGGAGGCGCGGATCGTGGCCGGGGCGACTGATGTGGGCCTGTGGGTGACCAAGGGGCTGCGCGATCTCGATTGCACGGTGTTCATCGGCGATGTGGCGGACTTGAAGGCCATTGAGGAGACGCCGGAGGGTGTGCGGCTGGGCGCGGGCGTGCGCTATGCCGAGGCGCATGGGGCGCTGGCGCGGCTGCATCCGGACCTTGGCGAATTGGTGCGGCGGATCGGGGGGCTTCAGGTGCGCTCTTCGGCGACGGTTTGCGGGAACATCGCCAATGGTTCGCCGATTGGCGACGGGCCGCCGGCGCTGATTGCTCTGGGGGCGGAATTGACGCTGCGTTCGGCGGAGGGGCGGCGGACCATGGCGCTGGAGGACTATTTCCTGGACTACGGGAAGCAGGACCGGCGGCCGGGCGAATTTGTCGAGAGCGTGTTCGTGCCGCGTCCGGGTGCAGGCATGGTGGTGCACATTTCCAAGCTTTCACGGCGGTTTGACAGCGATATCTCGGCTGTGCTGGGAGCGTTTGCGTTGACGGTTGGCGCGGGCGTGGTGACGGCGGCGCGGGTCGCGTTTGGCGGCATGGCGGCGACACCCCGGCGAGCCTTGGGGTGCGAGGCGGCGCTGGTGGGCCAGCCGTTCAGCGAGGCGACGATTGCCGCGGCGGCTGAGGCATTGAAGGCGGATTTCAGCCCGCTGACCGACGTGCGCGGAACGGCGGCTTACCGGATCGAGGCGGCGGCGGCGCTGCTCTTGCGGCTGTGGCATCGCGAGCAGGGCGTGCCGACTTCGGTGCTCGACGTGGAGGCCTGCTGATGGCGGAAGGGAACCCGCTCTGGCCCGAAACCAAGATGCCGGCGCTGCCGCATGACAGCGCGCATCTGCATGTGGCGGGGCTGGCGCGCTATGTCGATGACGAGCCGGAACTGCCGGGGACGCTGCATCTCGCGTTCGGGCTTTCGAGCGAGGCGCGGGCGCGGATTACGGGCATCGATCTCGAGGCGGTGCGGGCCTATCCGGGGGTCGTCGCAGTCTTCACGGCGGCGGACATTCCGGGCGAGAACAATGTTGGCCCGATCGCGCATGACGACCGTGTGCTGGCCGATGGCGAAGTGGTGAGCCATGGCCAGCCGGTGTTTCTGGTAGCTGCGGAAACACGCATGGCGGCGCGCAAGGCGGCGCGGCTGGGGAAGGTGACCTACGAGCCATTGGAAGCTGCGATCACAGTCGAGCAGGCGCGCGCGGCGGGTTCGCGGATCGAGGCGGATCAGCGCATGGCGCGGGGCGATGCCGAGGCGGCGCTGGCGGGGGCGGAGCATCGGCTGGCGGGTTCGTTCAAGATCGGCGCGCAGGATCATTTCTATCTGGAGGGGCAGGTCGCACATGCGCGGCCGGGGGAGGACGGGCAGATCCATGTCGTCTCTTCCAGCCAGCATCCCAGCGAAGTGCAGCATCTGGTGGCGCATCTGCTGGGGCGGCCCAGTGCTGACGTCACCGTGGAAGTACGGCGCATGGGCGGGGCGTTTGGGGGCAAGGAAAGCCAGGCGGCGCTGTTTGCGGCGGCGGCGGCGCTGGTGGTGCATCATACCGGGCGGCCCGCGAAGTTCCGCTGCGACCGCGATGATGACATGATCACGACCGGCAAGCGCCATGACTTTGAGGTCGATTACGAGGTGGGCCACGATGCCGAAGGGCGGCTGACTGCCGTGAAGCTGCGCTTTGGCGGGCGCTGCGGGGCGACGATGGATCTCTCGCCCGGCATCAATGATCGGACGATGTTCCATGCGGACAATTGCTATTTCCTGCCCGAGGTGGAGATCGTCTCGGAGCGGCTGAAGACCAATACGGTTTCGGCGACGGCCTTCCGGGGCTTTGGCGGGCCGCAGGGAATGCTGGCGATCGAGCGGGTCTGCGATGCTGTGGCGGCGCGGCTGGGGCTCGATCCACTCGATGTGCGGCAGCGCAATCTCTATGGGCCGGGGCGCGATGTGACGCCTTATGGCATGACAATCGAAGATAATATCGCGCCGCAAATCATTGCGCGGCTGCGGGAAACTTCGCGGTACGATGCGCGGCGCGAGGCGATTGCGGCGTTCAATGCGGCAAATCCGGTGCTGAAGAAGGGCATTGCGCTGACGCCGGTGAAGTTCGGCATCAGCTTTACCACCACGCATCTCAATCAGGCCGGCGCGCTGGTGCATGTCTATGCCGATGGCTCGATCCAAGCGAACCATGGCGGGACCGAGATGGGGCAGGGGCTCCATATCAAGATCGCGCAGATCGTGGCCGATGTGTTCGGCGTGGGCGTGGATACGGTGCGCATTACCGCGACGCGGACGGACAAGGTGCCCAATACTTCGGCGACGGCGGCGAGTTCGGGGGCGGACCTCAACGGCATGGCGGCGTGGCGCGCGGCCATGGCGATCCGGGAGCGGATGGCGGATTTTCTGGCGCAGGTGTTTGGCTGCGCGGCGGAGGAGGTGCGGTTTACTTCCGAGGGCGTGATCGCCGGCGAGGTACGGCTGACCTTTGCCGAGGCGGCGCGTAAGGCTTGGCTTGGGCGGATTTCGCTCTCTTCCACCGGGTTCTATGCGACGCCGGACATCCAGTATGACCGCGCGGTGCATCGGGGGCGGCCGTTCTACTACTTTGCTTATGGGGCGGCGGTTTCGGAAGTTGTGGTCGATACCTTGACGGGCGAGCACAAGGTGCTGGCCGTCGATATTCTGCATGACGTGGGGCGCTCGCTCAATCCGGCGATTGACCGGGGGCAGATCGAGGGCGGCTTCGTGCAGGGGCAGGGCTGGCTGACGACCGAAGTGGTGGAGTGGGACGCGAAGGGGCGGCTGCTCAACCATTCGCCCGCGACTTACAAGGTGCCGACCGCCTCGGATCGCCCCAAGCGCATGCGGATCGATTTGTGGGACGGCGAGAATGTGAAGCCGACGATCCACCGTTCCAAGGCAGTGGGCGAGCCGCCGTTGATGCTGGCGAACTCGGTGTTCTGCGCGATTTCGGCGGCGATTGGGGCGACGGCGCCCGATGTGTGGGAACTACCCAAGCTCGATGCGCCGGCAACGCCTGAAGCGGTGCTGCGGGCGATTGCAGGGCTGCGCGGATGACTTTGTGGCTGGGCGATCTGGCGCGGTTGGTGGCGGTTGGGCCGGTCGCGATGGTGAGCGTGCTGGCGACCGAAGGTTCGGCTCCGCGCGGGGCGGGAACGCGGATGCTGGTGACGGCGGATGGGCTGACCGGCACGATTGGTGGCGGGGCGCTGGAGTTTCGGGCGGTGGAGCAGGCGCGCGCGGTGCTGGAGCACGCGCCGGGAACCTGGCGGGTGCAGGACTATCCGCTCGGGCCGCTGCTGGGCCAGTGCTGCGGCGGGCGGGTGCGGCTGCTGGTGGAGCATGTTGACCGGGCGGCGCTTGGCTGGCTGAGGGAGGTGGTGGAAGGCCGGGTGCTGGTGAGCGTGCTGGGCGAAAGCGGCATCGCGCGGCAGTGGAGCGATGGTCCCGCCTCCCAGCTTTCAGCGCGCGGCGACAAGCCGGGCGTGGGGGCGCGGATTGCCGAGGTGATCGGGGGGTATCGCCGGCCGCTTTACCTGTTCGGCGCGGGGCATGTGGGGCAGGCGATTGCGCGGCATATAGAAGGCTTGCCGATCCGGCTGGCTTGGTTCGATGTGCGGGCGGAGCTGGCAGACGTCGCGGGTGTGACGGTGGTGCCGGAAGTGGAGATCGAGCGCTGCGTTGCGGACGCGCCGGACGAGGCGGCGCTGGTGATCCTGACCCATGATCATGCGCTGGATTACCGGCTGACTTTGGCGGCACTTTCCAGGGCGCCGCTGGCGTTTACCGGGCTGATCGGATCGCAGACCAAGCGCGCGCGGTTTCTGGCGCGGTTGGAGCGGGACGGCGTTTCCGCTGAGGCGCGGGGGCGGCTGACCTGTCCGATCGGGTTGCCGGGGGTCTCGGGCAAGGAGCCTGACGTCATCGCGGTGGCCTTGCTGGCGCAGCTGCTGCAACTGCCCCAGGTTCAGGCGGTGCGGGCCGTGGCGGCATGAAGGGCTTTCGCGGGGAAATTCTGAGCCTGTCACACGACCCGGCGGAGGGTCCGGATGCGGTGCGCCATGAGGCGGATGGTCTGCTGGTGATCGAGGGCGGGCGCATCGTTGCGCGGGGGTCGTATGCGCAAGTCTCGCCGCGCTTTCCGGGGCTGGCGGTGGAGCGGCTGGAAGGGCTGATCGTCCCCGGCTTTATCGATGCGCATGTGCATTATCCGCAGCTTGGCCGGATCGCGAGCCATGGGGAGCAGCTGCTCGATTGGCTGGAGCGGCATATCTTTCCGGCGGAGAAGGCCTTTGCCGATCCGGCCCATGCGGCGGATGTGGCGGAAGCGTTTCTGGATGAACTGCTGCGGCATGGGACGACGAGCGCGCTGGTGTTTGGCACTGTCCATGCGGGTTCGGTCGAGGCGTTCTTTGCGGCGGCGGAGGCGCGCGATTTGCGCATGGTCTGCGGCAAGGTGCTGATGGACCTGGGGCCGGAGGGCCTGCGGGATTGCGTAGAGGAAGCGCGGGCCGAGACGGAAGCTCTGATTGCGAAGTGGCATGGGCGCGCGCGGCTGGGGTACGCGGTGACGCCGCGCTATGCGCTGACTTCGAGCGATGAACAGCTGGCGGTCGCCGGGGAACTGCTGGCCGCGCATCCGGGGGTGCTGCTGCACACGCATCTGGCGGAGAACAAGGCCGAGATTGCGGCGGTTGCGACGCGGTTTGCCGAGGCGGTGGATTACCTCGATGCCTATGACCGGTTCGGGCTGGTGACGGATCGGTCGATTTTTGCGCATGGGGTGCATCTGCCGGACCGGTCCTGCGCAAGGCTGGCCGAGACAGGCGCGGGGATCGCGGTGTGCCCGAGTTCGAACTTCTTTCTGGGCTCGGGCATGTTCGATTTCGCGCAAGCCGAGCGGCACGGGGTGCGGCTGGGGCTTGGCTCGGACATTGGCGCGGGGACCTCGCTCTCGCTGCTGCATAATGGAGGTCTGGCGTATCAGGCGGGCTTGCCGCACGGCTATGTGCTCGATCCCTTCCGCGCGCTGTGGCTGGCGACCGGCGGGTCGGCGCGGCTGCTGCATATCGATGGCGAGGTCGGTTCGCTGGCAGAGGGGCAGGAAGCGGATTTCGTGGTGCTTGACCACGCCGCGACGCCGCTGATGGCGCGGCGGACGGCGGGGGCAACGCTCGCCGAGCGGCTGTTTGCGCTGCAGGTGCTGGGGGATGACCGGGCGGTGCGGCGGACGTATGTTCTGGGGCGCTGCGCTTGGGATAGGGATGCGGGCCATGGACACGCTTGAGGACTTTATCCGGCGGTTGCCCAAGGCGGAGCTGCACCTCCATATCGAGGGGAGCCTTGAGCCGGAGCTGATGTTTGCGCTGGCGGAGCGGAACGGGATCAGCATTCCCTTTGCCAGCGTCGAGGACGTGCGGGCGGCCTATGCCTTTTCCAATCTGCAGGACTTTCTCGACATCTACTATGCGGGCGCGGGGGTGCTGCAGACCGAGGCGGATTTCCGCGATCTGGCCATGGCGTACTTCGAGCGCGCGGCGGCGGACGGGGTGGTCCATGCCGAGATCATGTTCGATCCGCAGACGCATACCGACCGGGGAATAGCGTTCGGCACGGTGATCGAGGGGTTGCTGGCGGCGATGGGCGAAGCGGAGGCGCGGCTGGGGATCACCTCACGGCTGATCATGAGCTTTTTGCGGCATCTTTCCGAGGAAGCTGCGTTTGAGACACTGGCGATGGCCGAGCCTTGGCTCGACAGGATCGCGGCGGTGGGGCTGGATTCGAGCGAACTGGGGCATCCGCCGAGCAAGTTTGCGCGGGTTTTCGCGGCGGCGCGGGCCAAGGGCCTCAGGCTCACGGCCCATGCCGGGGAGGAGGGCCCTCCGGCCTATGTCCACGAAGCAATCGATGTGCTGCATGTCGACCGGATCGATCATGGCAACCGGGCGCTGGAGGATGCGGCGCTGGTGGCGCGGCTGGCGGCTGCGGGGATGACGCTGACGGTGTGCCCGCTGTCGAACCTCAAGCTGTGTGTTGTGGATGATCTCACGGCGCATCCGCTCGACCGGATGCTGGCGGCGGGGCTGAAGGCGACAGTCAATTCGGACGATCCGGCCTACTTCGGCGGCTATGTGCTCGACAACTACCGGGCGGTAGCGGAGGCGCGGGGGCTTGTCCGGCGGGATCTGGTCCAGCTGGCGCGGAACAGTTTCACCGGCTCGTTCCTGCCGCCCGACGACATCGCGCGGCATCTCGCGGCGATCGATGCTGTTGCAGGAGAGTGAAACACCCCTTGCGCGGGGGCGGCCGGGCGGGCCAAAGGTGGCGCATCGCTCCATGACCCGGGAATTATCCATGCTTCGCCAGACGCTTGCCATCCTGCTGCTTTCGACATGCGTGCCTGCCATGGCCCAAACGGTGCCGGCCGCGACGACCGAGCAACCTTCGCGCCTGTTTACCGGTTCCGACCTGTTCGGCCTCGAAATGGCATCCAGCCCGCAGATCAGCCCGGACGGGACGCGCGTCGCCTATGTCCGCCAATCGGGCGATGTGATGGCCGATCGGATGCGGTCCACGATCTGGCTGGTCGATGTGAAGACCGGCGAGCAAGTGCCGCTGGTGGGGTCAGGCTCGCAGTTTGCTCCGGTATGGTCGCCCGATGGCAAGCGGCTGGCCTATGTCGGCGTGGAGGAAGGCGGTGCGCCGCAGCTTTATGTGCGCTGGATGGATAGCGGGGTGGCGGCCAGGATCACCGGGCTGCCGGATTCGCCTTCGAGCCTCGCGTGGTCGCCGGATGGCAAGCAGATTGCCTATGTGATGCGCGTGCCGGGCGAGGCGACGAAGTTCGGCAGCGCACCCGCGAAGCCTGAAGGCGCCAAGTGGGCCGAGCCGCTCGAAGTGATCGACCGCGTGACCTACCGCGCCGATGGCGGCGGCTATATCAAGCCGGGGTTCGATCAGGCCTTTGTGGTGGCGGCTGACGGCGGCGCGCCGCGCCAGCTGACGTCTGGCAAGTTCGACGTTTCCGGGCCGCTGTCGTTCTCGCCCGATGGGCGCACGCTCGTGCTTTCGTCCAATCGCCGCGCGGATTGGGAGCGCGAGCCGAATGACAGCGAGGTTTTCGCGGTCGATCTGGCGAGCGGGGCGCTGACGCAGCTGACCAAGCGCTATGGGCCGGATCACAACGCGGTGCTTTCGCCCGACGGCAGCAAGATTGCTTATCTGGGCTATAACGACTCCCACAAGAGCTATCAGGAAGATGTGCTCTATGTGATGGACCGTGACGGTTCGAATGCGCGCGCGCTGACGGCTGCGCTTGATCGCAATATCGAGGATCTGCAGTGGGCGGCGGACGGGCGCTCGGTCTATGTCTCTTATGACGACAAGGCGGTGCGCAAGGTCGCGCGGGTCGACCTGGCCGGCAAGCTGACGGAGCAGGCCGAGGGGCTGGCGGGCAGCGGGTTCGACCGTCCTTATACTGGCGGGTCTTTCAGCGTTTCCAAGGGCGGAGTGGTTGCCTGGACCGGAGATGTGAGCGGCGGTCTGCGCCCGGCGGACCTGTTTGTGGGCAAGCGGCAGGTGACGCGGCTCAATGAAACGCTGCTGGGTGGCAAGACGCAGGGGCGGGTAGAGCCGCTGGATGTGACGGCAAGCGACGGGCGGAAGATCGGCGCGTGGCTGGTGCTGCCGCCGAGCTACCAGCCGGGCACGCGCGTGCCGCTGGTTCTCGAAATCCATGGCGGGCCGCACAGCGCCTATGGGCAGGTCTTTTCGACCGATGACCAGCTTTATGCGGCGCACGGCTATGCGGTGCTCTATACCAATCCGCGCGGCAGCACTTCGTATGGCAGCGCGTTCGCCAACACGATCGACAAGGCCTATCCGGGTGATGACTACGGCGATCTGATGAGCGCGGTGGATGCGGCGATTGCCAAGGGCGTGGCCGATCCGGGCAACCTGTTCGTGACAGGCGGATCGGGCGGCGGTGTGCTGACGAGCTGGATTGTCGGCAAGACCGACCGGTTCAAGGCGGCGGCGGCGCAGAAGCCGGTGATCAACTGGATCAGCGAGGCGCTGACGATGGACGGCACGGGCTTCACCTCGCGCTACTGGTTCAGCAAGCAGCCGTGGGAAGACCCGATGGGCTACTGGAACCGCTCGCCGCTTTCGCTGGTTGGCAACGTGAAGACGCCGACGATGGTGGTGGTCGGCAGCGAGGACTTCCGCACGCCGGTGAGCGAATCCGAGCAGTATTATGCCGCGCTGCAGATCCGGGGCGTGCCGACCGCGCTGGTCAAGGTGCCGGGCGCGAGCCACGGCGGGTTCACCGCTCGGCCTTCGCAATCGGCAGCCAAGGCTTCGGCGATCCTTGCGTGGTTCGACAAGTATCGCACCGACGCGGGCAAGCAGTAAGGCATGCGGCGGGTCCTCCTCGCGCTGGTGCTGCTGCTCGGGGCGATGGCTCCGGCCATGGCGGCGGAGCCGAAGCGGCAGGTGATCATCGATGACGAGGGTTTCGCGATCCCGCATCTGATGCTGCTGGAGGACGCCAACGTCGAGGTGCTGGGGATCACCACGGTTTCCGGCAATGTCTGGGCGAACCGGGCGACCGCGATGGTGCTGCGCGGGCTGGAACTGCTGGGGCGGACCGAAGTGCCGGTGGCGGAAGGGGCGACCTTTCCGCTGCTCAACAGCGAGGCGCGCACCGAGCGGTGGGAAGCGCTTTACGGCAAGATGGTGTGGAAGGGCGCGTTCATGAAGCAGTGGGCCGAGCCTACTGCGCAGTCGACGCCGACCTATCACGGGCCGTTCGATCCGGTGGACCTGCCGTGGGGCAATCCCAAGCTGAAGCCGCTGAACGAACCGGCGGCGCAGTTCCTGATCCGCACGGTGCGCGCGCATCCGCATGCGGTGACGATCATCGCTTCGGGGCCGCTGACCAATCTGGCGCTGGCGCAGCGGCTCGATCCGGAGTTCGCCGGGCTGGTCAAGGAACTGGTGATCATGGGCGGCAGCCTTGCACCGCGGCAGGTGCTGGAAGGCAAGTCTGCTTCCGACTTCGCGCGCGAATTCGTGAACACGCCGCGGCGCGAGTTCAATATCCGCTTCGATCCCGAGGCGGCGAGCATGGCGGCGCATGCGCCGTGGCCCAAGGTGACCATCGTGCCGTCCGATCCCTCCACCGCGACGCAGCTTTCGCCCGCGCTGCTGGAACGGCTGGCCAAGGCCTCACGCCCGCCGGTGGCGGCATTCCTGCGGCGGATGGAGCCGGGCTTTCCGATGTGGGACGAGATCGCGGTGGCGGTCTGGCTCGATCCCGGCATCGTCACCAAGTCCGAAAGGCTGTGGTATGATTTCAACACGGATTTCGGCGCGGGCTATGGCGACATGCTGACGTGGCACGATGCCTATCGCCCGCATCTGGACGAGGGGCAGGCGGATGTTGTGCTGTCGGTCGATGTGGCGCGGATGGAAGCGCTGATGGCGAAGGCGCTGGGGGAGCGCTGAACGTCCTTCGACAAGCTCAGGACGAGCGGGGGCCCGGTTGGGATTCCCATGACTGGCAGGGGCGGCTAATGAACCCCGTCGTCACCTCGAAAGACTATCCGATGAATGCCAACCTCGTTGCCGTCTTCCTGAGCCGCCATGCGGGGCATGAGGCTAAGCCTGCCTGGCTGTGGCAGGGGGAGACGGTCTGCACCTTTGGCGAGCTGCCTGCTGCGATTGGCCGCTACCGGGCGGCGCTGGCGCAGCTGGGCGTGCAGCGCGGCGACCGGGTGATGATCAAGGCGGAAAACTCGCCGGGCTTTGCGCTGACCTATCTGGCGGTGCTGGCATCGGGCGCGATCGCGGTGCCGGTGAACCCGGCCTATACCGCGAGCGAGCTCGCCCTGCTGATCGAGGACGCGGAGCCAGTGCTGCTGGTGCATGGCTCCGCGACGGCGGTGCCGGAAGGGGATGCCCCGCAGCGCATGACGCTGGAGCCGGATGGCTCCGGCTCGCTCCCAGCGCTGGCGGCGGGGCTGGAGCCTGATCTGCGGGTAGAGGCCATGGCCGAAACCGATCTCGCCGCGATCCTGTTCACTTCGGGCACCACCGGGCGGCCCAAGGGCGCGATGCTGATGCACCGCAACCTCTCCTCCAACGTCGCGGCGCTGTTCGAGACGTGGCAGTTCTCGGATGCTGACAGCATCCTGCACGCCCTGCCGCTGTTCCATGCGCATGGCCTGTTCGTGGCGCTGCATCTGGGGCTTTACAGTGCGGCGACGGTGCATCTGCTGGGCAAATTCGATGCGGGCAGGGTGGTGGCTCTGCTCCCTTCGGTCAGCGTGTTCATGGGCGTGCCGACGTTTTACACCCGGTTGCTGGAGCGGGCGGACTTCGGACGCGAAGCGGTGCGCAACATCCGGCTGATGATCTGCGGTTCTGCGCCGCTGCTGCCCTCCGTCTTTGCCGAGATCGAGGCGCGCACCGGGCACCGCATTCTCGAACGCTACGGCATGACCGAGGCGGCGATGATCACCTCGAATCCTTATGCGCCGGAGGGGCGCATTCCGGGCACGGTCGGCTATCCGCTACCCGGCGTGGAATTGCGCGTGGTCGGCGGGGAAAGGCGGGCGGAATTGCCTGCAAGCGAAGTCGGCGAAATCGAGATTCGCGGGCCCAATCTTTGCGCCGGATACTGGCGCCGACCCGAAGCGACGGCGGAAGCCATCGGGCCGGACGGGTTCTTCGTGACGGGGGACACCGGCTTCAAGGACGTGACCGGGCGCGTGACTATCGCGGGGCGTTCCAAGGACCTCATCATTTCCGGCGGCTTCAACATCTATCCGGCAGAACTGGAAATGGTGCTCGCCGAAGTGGACGGCGTGGCCGATGTCGCGATCATCGGCGTGCCCCATCCCGATTTCGGCGAGGGCGTGGTGGCCGTGGTGACAGCTGCGCGGCCCGATCTCGATCCGGCGGCCATTGAGGCGGTGGCGCGCGAGAAGCTGGCGCGGTTCAAGCAGCCCAAGGCGATCCGCATCGTGCCCGAGTTCCCGCGCAATGCGATGGGGAAGGTGCTTAAGGCCGAACTGCGCAAGCAGTTTGCTGGGCTTTTTGCGAAGGGAAGCTAAGGTTTATGGCGGCGCTGGAAGGGGGAAACGCCGTCTGAACTAATTGGTCGGGACGAGAGGATTCGAACCTCCGACCCCCACACCCCCAGCCGCTAATTTGAACGGCCTATAAAGCACTGCAAATAAACAAAAAACCTTGATTTTTGGGGCCTTATCTAGTATCTTCATGGTGCTGTGGTGGTGCAGATTTTCCTGTTTTGTTCCGCCTCGTTTCATCAATTTGCACCACCACAGCACCACGGGATTTCGAGTTCTACTAGACAGGTGAGGCCGCCCGATGCGCTCTGCATTGACCCAACTGGTTGTTGATAAGATCACGCCCACACAGCGGCCCGTGGAGCATCGCGATACACGGCTCAAAGGGCTGGTGTTGCGGGTGACGCCGGGCGGTGCGAAGTCATGGTATTGCGAGTTCGCACGGGGCAAGCGCGTCTGGTTGGGGCGTGCCGATGTCCTCAGCTTGAGCGACGCGCGTGAGAGCGCTCGCGGAATTCTAGCTGAAGTCTTCCAAGGTATCGATCCGATCGAGGCCCGCAAGCCGAAGGCAGAGATGCCGACGTTCGGGGCGTATCTTGATGGCGACTATGCAGCCTGGGCGAAGGCCAGCCAGAAGGCCCATGAGCAGAACGTCAAACGGCTGAAGACCGCATTCAAGGCGCTGCTGAAAAAGCCGCTCGACAGGATCACTGCACTCGATGTCGAGCGCTGGCGCGCCAAGGAGGTCGACCGGGGCCTCAGCAACCAGACGATCAACCGGGACATTGCCTCGATCAAGGCCTGCTTCAATCGAGCGGTCGATTGGGAGATCCTTCCCACGAACCCTCTTGCCAAGGTGAAGAAAGCGCGCGTCGATGACTGCCTCAAAGTCCGCTATCTTAGCGCAGAAGAGGAAGTACGGTTGCGTAGTGCAATAGAGGATCGGGAAGAGCGCCGCCGCGCTGAACGAGACAGTGCCAACAAGTGGAGGACCGAGCGTGGATACCCGTTATTGCCCAGTCTGCGCGACGTAGTCTTCACCGACCATGTTAAACCCCTGATCCTGTTGTCGCTCAACACCGGGTGCCGCCGGGGAGAGCTGTTCGATTTGACCTGGTCAAACGTCAATCTAGACCGGCGGATTCTCACTGTTACCGGCGCTACCGCCAAGTCGAGGCGGACGCGCCATATCCCGCTCAATCGAGAGGCAACATCGATCTTACTAAACTGGCGCGCGCAGGTCGAAGAGACCACAGGGCTGGTGTTCGTCAACGAGCAGGGAGAACGGTTCGATCGCGCCAATTCGTCGTGGCGGGGTTTGCTCAAGGACGCACAGATTACGGACTTCCGCTGGCACGACATGCGCCACCATTTCGCATCGCGTTTGGCGATGGGTGGGGTCGATCTCAATACCATCCGCGAACTGCTCGGTCATAGCGACTATGCGATGACGCTGCGCTACGCGCACCTTGCGCCAGAGTTCAAACTCAAGGCCGTCGAAGTTCTCGACGAGGCAAGGGAGGCGGCGATAAATGGCGCCAAGGTTTTGGCGCTCGTTCGCTAAAGGTAGCGGCCGTGGGGCGGACTTAGCTGCTGGAAGCGGACATCAACGATGTTCTACTGAGATAGACGGATACTCAGCAGTCATTCAAATCAATGAAGTAAAATGAGAAAATTCGTCTAATTGTCTGGAGTGCCCCAAGTACGCTCATGTATCAGCCTGATTGGTCAGATATCCCAAGGCGTGCGTAGCCGTTCGCTACCGCGCACCTCCTCAGCCTGCTGTTGCACGCATCGATGAAAGCATTGTCAGTCGGCGGTCGTACAATGAGCTGCACGGCTATGCTCGGTCTCTCGTATAGGCCTTGTTCCTGCCGGCCGATAGGCGTCGTCAGGCTGCGGCCAGCGCCTGGCGGTCAGGCTCCATCGTCCGGGCCGCACGCAGCGCGGCCCAAACGCCGATGTAGGCGGTCGGGAGCGCGACCGAGAGACCGATGCGCAGGCCGGTGGCACCGCTGCCCGCGACCCAGTCACTGAACTGTCCCGCCACGACGGGCCCCAGCACGGTCGCGAACAATCCGGTGATCAACAGCACCAGCGCCGTGCCGGTCGCGCGCTGGGCGGGTGGCAGCAGGTGTTGCAGGCCGGCCATCACGGCGACCGACCAGCCTCCACCCAGCAGGCCTGCCGGGATCGCCAGCAGCCGGGCGAGCCACAGTGCATCGATCCACACCACGGCGAGGATCAGCGTGGTTGTCCCGCCAAGCGCGATCGAGGCGAGGCGCAACTGCACCGTGGGGTCGTTTCGGCCGAGACGGTCGGCCAGGAAGCCGAAGCCGAGCATGCCGGCCAGCCCTGGCAGACCGAAGGTCAGCGCAAAGGTCACTCCGGCAGCCTTGTTGGTCAGGCCGTAGGCACGCTCGAACAGGGCCGGACCCCACATCCCGAAGGTAATGCCAGAGAGGGTGCCTACCGCGAGTAACGTAGCCAGGTAGCGGACCGTGGGTGTGCGGATCAGCAGGCCCAGAACCTGCGCGAGCGGCGGCGGGGCGGCGGCATGGGCCATCGCGGCGGCATCGCGCGCAGGCTCACGCACGATGAGGAGTGTCGCCGCTGCGACGACCAGTCCGGCAATGCCGAGCGCGTGGAAGGCACTCCGCCAACCCCATGCGGCGCCAATCGCCGGGCCTCCGGCAAAGCCCATCATCTGGCCGAAGTAGATTGCCGTGCCGAGCAGCGCGAAGGCGCGGCCGCGCTGGGCAGGCGGAAAGTACGCCGCGATCAGCGCGGCGGCGGGGGCCTGGTAGGCCGCCTCGCCAATTCCAACCCCGATCCTTGCTAGCGCCAGTATGGCCGGGCTCGTTGCCATGCCCGACAGCAGGGTGAAGAAGCTCCACACGCCGCAGCCTGCGGCCACGATCAACACGCGCGAACGGCGGTCTGCCAGCCGCGCGATGGGCAGCGCGAACACAGTGTAGAGCAGGGCGAAGGCAGGGCCCATCAGCGCGCCCATCATCGCATCGCCGATCGCGAAGTGCTGCTTGATCGGCTGGGCCAGGCCCGACATCAGGAAGCGGTCGGCGTAATTCAGCACGGCTACCAGCACCAGCAGCGACAGCGCCAGCCAACGGTTTGTCAGGCGCCGCCCGCCCGCCGTCGCGGTCGCGGCCAGTTCGGCGGTGGGGGCAGCAAGAGCCATGGTTTCAATCCCGCATGATCGAGCCGCCGTTGACGTGCCACACCTGTCCATTGACCCAGGCGCCGTCTGCGGAGGCGAGGAAAGTGACCGCCGCGGCGATGTCGTCGGGCTGGCCGAGCCGGGTATGCGGGACCGAGCTGAGTCCTTTCTTGACATAGTCGTCGGTCAGATGCTGCTTGACCGCTTCGGTCAGGACCAACCCCGGGCAGATCACGTTGGCGCGCACGCCCTGCTTGCCGAACTTGGCGGCGACATGCCGGGCAAGCGCATGGATCGCGTTCTTCGTCATCGGATACGCGACTTGCCAGGCCGCACCCCCGGCTGCGGCGCCGCTCGATGTGTAGATCATGGCGCCGCCGCCGCGCGCGAGCATGGCGGGCAGGGCCGCCTGACTCGCGAGGAAGTGGCTCTTGGTGTTGATGGCGAAACTGGTGTCGAGCACTTCGACTGGACAGTTGAGGATATCGATATCACCGACGGTGCCGCCGGCGAGGTTGGAATGGTAGATGTCGAGGCCGCCGAAGGTCTCCACCGCAGCCGCGACGATCGCGGCCTGGCTTTCGACGCTCGTACCGTCGAGCATCATGCCGACTGCGGATCCGCCGTCGCTGCGAATGCTTTCGGCCACCTCTCCGGCCCAGTCGCCCTGGAGATCGCCGATCACCACGTGCGCGCCTTCGGCCGCCAGTCGCCGCGCCGTTGCAGCGCCGATTCCGCGCCCGCCGCCGGCGACGATTCCTACCTTGCCCTTCAGGCCGCGCATACTGATTCTCCCAGATATTCGATTATTGCGGAGGATTGACCCTCACAAAATATGCAAAGTGACGATATAGCGGGCTTATGGCCAAGGCAATACGCTAAAGAATCGCAAAAAATTTCCGCAAAGGTGAATAGTCCCTGCCTGGCTGCTCCCGGCATTGCTTCACCGTAGTGTGGGTCATTCTCGGCGCACAGGTGGTTGGTGTGCTCCCGTGGGCAGATCGAACGCGCTGCGTGGCCTCGCGAGCCTGCAGTGCCTTCACTACGCAGCCTAAACTCGAAGCAAATTTCCGCGTGAGGCCTGATGATTTCAAGTTGACTTGATAAACGCGTAAAATATGGATTACAGAATAACGCAAAATGGCATGCCGCGAATGGCATCGCACAAGAGAGGACCAGCATGACCGACGAAGCCTTGCTCGCCCGGATCGATCGGCTCGAATCGCTCGATGCGATCCGCCAGCTGCCGGCCAAGTATTCGCTGGCGCTCGACATGCGCGATGGCGATGCGTGGGTGAACCTGTTTCCGGAAGACGTTCGCGTGGGAGGTGGCAAGCAGGGGCGCAAGGCGCTGCGCGACTGGTTCGACGAGACCCATTCGATGCAGTTCGACGGGACCAGCCACCACATCGGTGGCCACGTGATCGACTTCGACGATCCCGACCATGCGCAGGGCGTGGTCTACTCCAAGAACGAGCACGAGGCGGGCAACGAGTGGGTCATCATGCAGATGATGTATTTCGACCAGTACGAGCGCATCGCAGGCCGGTGGTATTTCCGCCGCCGTCTGCCGCTGTACTGGTACGCGACCGATCTCAACAAGCCGCCGATCGGGCAGCGCAAGATGCGCTGGCCCGGGGTTCCGCCCTATGAGGGCAGCTTCCATGACCTGTTCCCCAGCTGGCAGACCTACTGGGCGCGGCAGGGCAAGCCGCATGACGGGCCGGTCGATCCGCCCGCCCCGCTGGAAAAATTCATCGAGACCATGCGGCGCGGCGCGCCGCTGCCCAAGCCGCGCGTGCGGAGCTGAGCGGCATGTCCGACATCTTCTCGCCGGTGCGGCTGGGCGATCTCGAACTCGCCAACCGCGTGGTCATGGCGCCAATGACCCGCGACCGTGCCGGCACGCAGGACGAGCCGACCGACCTGATGGTTGAGTACTACCGGCAGCGGGCCTCGGCCGGGCTGATCGTGACCGAGGGGACCCAGCCTTCGCCGGCGGGAAAGGGCTATTGGCGCACGCCGGGCATCCATTCCGAGGTTCAGATCGCCGGCTGGGCGCGCGTCGCGCAGGCGGTCCATGGCGCTGGCGGTCGCATCGTGATGCAGTTGATGCACGTCGGCCGCGCCGCTGTGCGCGCCAACAAGGCACCCGATGCCGAGACCGTGGCGCCCAGCGCGATTCCTTGCCCCGATCTGATTCCCGGACCCGACGGGGTGCCGGCCCCGACCGATATGCCCCGCGCGTTGGCAGCGGCAGAAATCCCAGGGGTAATCGCAGAATACGTCGCTGCGGCACGCAATGCCAGGGTGGCCGGGCTGGACGGGGTCGAGCTCCACTGCGCCAGCGGCTACCTGCCGATGCAGTTCCTGTCGTCCAATTCGAACCAGCGCAGCGATGCCTATGGCGGAGCTGTGGAGAACCGGGTGCGCTTCGTGGTCGAAACGCTGGCCGCACTGGCTGCAGCGATCGGGCCGGGCCGTGTCGGTCTGCGCATCTGCCCGGGCGTGCCCTTCAATGGCATGGCCGATGCCGATCCAGCCGAAACCTACGCCACGCTGCTGCGTGCGATCGACGGGTTCGGGCTAGCCTATTGCCACCTGATTCACATTCCCAATCGGGGGTTCGATGCGCTTGAGCTCGTCCGCGAAAACTGGTCGGGCCCAGTGATCGAGAACTGCGGGCTGACGCTCGAGAAGGGACAGGACCTGTTGGCGGCAGGCAAGGCCGAGGCCTTCTCGTTTGGCTATGCCTACATCGCCAATCCCGACCTGGTCGACCGTTTCCGCCGGGGCTTGCCGCTGGCCAAGGCTGATCGCGACACGTTCTACACCGGCCACGGCGACGATGCCCGTGGCTATACCGATTATCCCCGCGCAGGCTGATGCGGCAGCACACAAGGATCCGAGTGGATGGGACAGGCACTTATCGGGCGCGCGGCGCTGGTCACCGGCGGCGGGATGGGTGTCGGGCAAGGTATCGCCCGCGCGCTGGCGGCCGAGGGCGCCGACGTCTTGATCGCCCAGCGCGGGCTGGCGGGTGCCGAGGCTGAGGCGGCGCATCTGCGTGACGCCTATGGCGTGCGCGCCGTGGCCCGGCAGGTCGACGTGACCGTGCGTGAGGAAGTCGATGCCATGATCGCGGCCGCGCTGGCCGAGTTCGGGCGGCTCGACGTTCTCGTCAACAACGCCGGCGGGAGCTTTCCCAAGCGGTTCGAGAACCACAGCGACGAGGACATGCAGGCGGCCATGCTGGTCAACTACTGGTCGGCATTCTGGGCGATGCGCGCGGCCTTCCCGGCGATGAAGGCGCAGGGCCATGGCCGCATCATCAACCTCGGTTCGCTCAATGGGGTCAACGCCCACATGTTCACGGTGGGCTACAACGCCGCCAAGGAAGCGCTGCGGGCGCTGACCCGCACCGCGGCGGTCGAATGGGGCGGATACGGAATCACCGCCAATGTGATTTGCCCCGCCGCGCTCAGCCCTGCCGCCAAGGACTACTTCGATGCGAGCCCCGAGATGGCGAACGCCATCCTGGCCCAGGTGCCTGTCGGCCGGTTTGGCGAGGCTGCGCGCGACATCGGACCTGTCGCGGTGTTTCTCGCCAGCGAGGCGAGTGCCTACATGACGGGCAACACCCTGTTCGTCGACGGCGGCGGCCATATCAACGGGGTGCCGTGGCGCCCCGAGGTGGAGGACTGAGGTGATGGTGGAACGACTGGCTGGTCGGCGTGCGGTGGTTACCGGTGGCGCGCAGGGAATCGGGGCGGCGATCGCCCGGCGGCTGGCAGCTGAGGGCGCGCGGGTAGCCGTGCTCGACCTCGATGCAGACAAGGCTGCGGCGGTGCTGGGGCCGCCGCATCTCGGCCTCGCTTGCGATGTTACCGATACGGCTTCGGTTGACGCTGCCTTCGCGGCCGTGGCCGAAGCCTTCGCCGGGGTGGATCTGCTTGTCAACAATGCCGGCGTCGGCAGCGCTCCCGATGACGGCATGGCGCAGTACTATGCCGGGCAGGCGGCAAGGGCCGCAGGCGATGACGCAGCGTATGCCGACCAGACGATTCACTGCTCCGATCAGGGTTGGTCGAGAGTGCTCGCCGTGACGCTCGACGGTGTATTCCGCTGCAGCCGGGCGGCAGTCCGCATCATGGCGGAACAGGGCGGCGGCGGTGCGATCGTCAATATAGGTTCGACCGCAGCGCTCGCGGGCAACGGCCCGGTGCCATACGTCACCGCAAAGGCCGCCGTCCTCGGCATGACCCGGGCCATGGCGCGCGAGCTTGCACCGCGCGGGATCCGCGTCAACGCGGTCAATCCGGGGGCCACCGAAACCCCGATCTACGCACCGCTGCCGCAGGAGGTGAAAGATGCCGTAGCGGCCGACAGCCTGATGAAGCGACTTGCGCATCCGGACGAGGTAGCAGGAGCAGTGGCATTTCTGGCCAGCGGTGACGCCAGCTTCGCGACGGGCAGCACGGTGACCGTCAACGGAGGCGCCTGGTTTTCCTGACGGGGCCGGGCCTCATGCTAGCAGTGGTGGGAGCGCTTTTGCGCTGTGAGTGCCTAAAAAATTCTCGGCAAACGGCCAAAAATCTTCAATTGAGCGACATATGCGTATTATAGCTTGAAAAACATTACGCAGTCTGTATCACGTCTGCAGAGAACAATTTACCTGGGGGAGTCTACATGAAGGGTGCAAACAAAACCCGCTCGTTCGCGCGTCTGATGCTCGGAACGAGCCTGCTGGGCCTGACCACACCCGCTTTCGCGGCCGAGGCAGCCGATGCCGTGGCCGGCAAGCTCGACGAAATCGTGGTCACCGCGCAGAAGCGCGAGCAGAACCTTCAGGACGTGCCCCTCGCGATCAGCGCAATCAGTGCGGACAAGGTTGCGACACTGGGCATCAAGGATGCCAGGGACCTCTCGGGCCTGGCTCCTAACGTCACCGTCGTCCAGGGCACGATCAACAGCAATGCTGCCGTCATCTCGATCCGCGGCATCAGCACCTCGGCGCAGGAAACCTTTGGTATCGACACAGCCAACGCGCTCTATGTCGATGGCATCTACATTGCGCGCTCGGGCGGTTCGGCGCTCGACGTGACCGACATCGAGCGGGTCGAGGTGCTGCGCGGTCCGCAGGGCACCCTGTTTGGCCGGAACACCACCGGCGGCGCGATCGCCTTCATTTCGCGCGCGCCTTCGAAGTCGTTCAAGCTCAAGGCTGAGGGCGGCTACGGCAACTACAACGCCTTCAACGGGCGCATCACGATCGATCCGGGCAGCATTGCCGGCATCGCCACGAGCTTGACTTACGGCCACCAGCAGCGCGACGGCGTCGTCGACAACCTGATGCAGCCGGACAAGAGCCGCGATCCCGGCTCACGCAAGACCGATGCCGTCCGCTTCGCCGCCAAGTTCGAAATCGGCAATACTGGTTCGGTGCAGTACATCTTCGACTGGAGCCGGACCACCGCCTCGCCGCTGAACTTCCAGTTGACCAACGTGGCCGATGGGACCTTCCGTCAGCCGATCGTGGTGAACGGCATCCCGGTTACGACCACTCAGCAGGCGCCTGTGAAGCAGTATCTGGCCGGGGCCACCTTCCTCGATCCGGCTTGTGCGGCGTTGGCCGCCCCGACCCGGACCTGGCGCCAGACGGTCTGCAACGACGTTCTGAACTCGTCGGTCGACAAGACGTGGGGCCATAACCTGCAGGTCCAGAACGACTTCGGTGCCTTCAAGGTCAAGTCAACGACGGGTTACCGCCGCTGGGATAACGACTACACGACCGACCTCGATGGTATTGGTGCCTTCCGTGGGCCGGCTTTCAGCGGCGCAACCCTGTTCAACGGGATGCCCGAAGCGCTACTGCAGTACATCCCGTCGATCCCGGCGGCCGCGCGCCCCTACATCGCCGGCTTGCCTGTGCCGACCGTGCAGCAGAACCTGTTCGACACCAGCAACAAGCGCACCCACAAGCAGTTCAGCGAAGAGCTCGAGCTCTCGGGCCAGAGCGACACGCTCGACTGGGTGGTCGGCGGCTTCTACTTCTGGGAGAAGGGTTCGGAGGATAATCCGCAGAACAGCGGGTTCATTCTCGATACGAACAACATATTCACCGCCAACTTCGGTCCGCTCGGGCCCCTGTTCTCTGCGGCCAACCCGGCGCGCTACCGCATGGTCCAGACGCTCGGCCGCCTGCAGTATACGGCAACTGCCGAAAGCACTGCGGCCTACGGCCAGGCGACCTACTATCCCGGTGGGCGCGATAGCGGCCTGCGCCTGACGCTGGGCGGACGCTACACCTGGGATACCAAGACCATGGTCCGCCTGCAGAACGGGGCGACTGCCCTGGCTGTTCCGGATCAGGGCCGCGCGAAGTTCCACAAGTTCACCTGGAACGCGATGCTGGGCTATGATCTCAGCCGCAACGTCAACGTCTATGCCCGCGTCGCCACTGGCTACCGCGCCGGTGGTTTCAATGCGCAGGACCCGTCGAGCGGTGGTGTGCTGCCCTCGTTCAAGCCAGAATCGCTGACCTCGTTCGAGGTGGGCATCAAGTCCGAGCTGCTCGATCGCCACCTGCGCTTCAACCTCGCTGGCTACTACAACGAGTACAAGGATCTGGCTCTCGCCGTTCCCCTGACCAATGCGCCTCCGGGCACCTTCGCGACCGCCGTCACCAATGCCGGCAAGGTGAACTACACCGGGGTCGAGGCCGAAATCATGGCCGTACTCAATGACTACGTCTCGCTCGAGGGCAACCTTGGCTACGTCGACATCAAGTACAAGGAGTTCAACGCGGGCCTGCCCATCACGGCCGGGCAGCCGTTGGTCAATATTGCCTCTCTCGCGACGCCCTCCTTCACCTCGCCATTCACCGCCAATGCTGCGGTGAACCTCCAGGTCCCGCTGGCCAGCAACGGGATGCGGCTGACGGGCCGGGCGAGCTTTACCTATGAGGACGCCAAGTACAGCGTGTCGAGCATCATCTCCTCGCCGTTCAACGACGTGCTGAAGGGTGACGCGATCAACCGGGTCGATGCCCAGATCGCGATCGACCGGATCCCGGTCGGCGGGGGTGAGGCGATGATCCGGTTCTGGGCCAAGAACCTCACCAACCAGCATCCCTTCGTGCGCGGAATCGACTTCGGCGCGCTGGGTTATGCCGGCGGCAACTTCGCCGAGCCGCGCACCTACGGGGTGAGCATCGGCATCAAGTACTGATCAAGCCTTGCGCGCCCGCTATTGGCTGGCGCTCACGAACGACGGGGCGCCAGCCAGACTGGGGCCCCGTTCGTCGTGAGGGACTGCAGCCTCTTGAGCAGCCGGGCTGCGGCGCGTTAGGACCAGAGTTCCAGCAGAGAGGAAGCACCTGATGACCCTGTCGCTCGAAGACCTCGCCGTTCGTCTCGCGGTGCTGGAAGACAAGGAGGCGATCCGCGCGCTCAAGGCCCGCTATCTGCGGGCCTGCGACCTCAAACAGGTCGAGACCGTACGCGACTGCTTTGCATCCGGGCCGATCCGGATCGCCTATGAAGGTTTCCCCGAATTCACCGATCGCGAGGCGTTCGTGGCGGTCTATGAGAGCATGGCCTGCCAGGGTGGAGTCTATGATATCCACCATGCCACCAATTGGGAGATAGAGCTCACCGGTCCGGACAGCGCAGTGGGCAAGTGGTCGCTGAACTTCCGCACGATCCTCACCGGGCCGCGGCAGGTGGTGCGCCTGGCGGTGGAGTACGAGGATGTCTACCGCCGCAGCGACGGCCGCTGGCTGATCGTCGAAACCGCAAGCCGCGTGACCTCGCAGATCTTGGAGCAGATCGGCGAGGATGGCAGCATCACCGTGCTGGCGCTGGCTGAGGCACCGGGCGCCTGATCGCACGGCCTGCAAGGCGTTCAGCACCAACCCAAACGAGGAACACGGCATGATCGACTATGGACTGGGCGGCAAGGTGGCCCTGGTGACCGGCGCGGGTGGCGGGATTGGCCGCGCCGCGGCACTGGTCTTCGCGCGATCGGGGGCCAGCGTTCTGGTGAGCGACGTCAATGCCGAGGGCGGTGCCGAAACTGTGGCGCTGGTCGAGGCGGCGGGCGGCAAGGCTGCGTTTGTCCGCTGCGATGTGGCCCGATCGGACGAGGTCCGCGCCATGGTCGCTGCGGCCGTCGACCGGTTCGGCGGGCTCGATTGCGCGTTCAACAATGCCGGGATCAACCGGTTCGGCGATGACGAATACGACGACGCGATCTGGGAGCGCAACATCGGGATCAACCTCTCCGGCGTGATGCGCTGCATGCGCGAGGAGGCCGAAGTCATGCTGCAGCGTGGTGGTGGGGCGATTGTGAACACGTCGTCCATAAACGGTCTGGTCGGAAATGCGGCCCAGCCGGGTTACACCGCTGCCAAGCACGGGGTGATCGGCCTGGCCCGCCACGGTGCGCTGCGCTGGGCAAAGCAGGGGATCAGGGTCAACGCGGTGTGCCCGGGTGTGATCGAGACACCGATGACTGCGCCGCTGGTCAGCAACCCCGGGATGAAGGCGATGGTCGACAGCATGACCCCGCTCGGCCGGTTCGGCACGGCGCAGGAGGTGGCGGAGGCCGTGGTCTGGCTGTGCAGCCCTGCCGCGAGTTTCGTCACCGGCCACGCGATGGTGGTCGATGGCGGTGCCACGGTATTCTGAGCGGGCAACCATGACCACCATTCCCCGCCTGACCGACGCCGAACGGGACGATGCCCTGGCCGGTCTGCCCGGCTGGCTCCTGCGGGCCGACGGACTGGCTATCGTTAAGTCTTTCCGCTTCGGGGATTTCGCCGAGGCCTTTGCCTTCATGACGCGGATCGCGATCCTCGCGGAGAAGGCCGATCACCATCCCGAGTGGTTCAACGTCTACAACCGGGTGGACATCACGCTTACCACGCATGACGCAGGCGGGTTCAGCATCCGCGACGTGGCGCTGGCCGAAGCGATTGAACGAGCCGCCTGAGCAGGCAGGGCCGGGTGGACAAGCCGCCCGGCCAGCGGTTTCAGGCGAGCGCCGCCTTGAGCCGCGCGCCAGCCCGTTCAATATAGGGCAGGGCATCGGGCACCGCCTCGAACATCGAGACAAATCCGTGGACCATGCCCGGGGCGAGTTCGCTTTCGACAGCTACGCCCGCGGCTCCGAGCGCGCGGGCATAGGCCAGGCCTTCGTCGCGCAGCGGATCGAATTGCGCGACCAGCACCGTGGCGGGTGGCAATCCGGCGAGGTCGGGGTGCTTCAACACTGCGGCATGGGGGTCTGGGGCGGTCAGGTCGGGCAGGTACTGGGTCCAGAACCAGATCATCATCTCGGTCGACAGGAAGTAGCCGCCCCCGCCATTTGCGGCATAAGATCCGTTGGTGAAGTCCGTATCGGTCACGGGATAGATCAGCAACTGGTGGCGCAGCGCCGGCCCGCCGGCATCGCGCGTGCGGATCGCAACCGCCGCCGCCAGGTTGCCGCCAGCGCTATCCCCCGCCACCGCCAGCCGCGCCGGATCGATCCCGAGCTCAGCGGCATGCGCGGCAGCCCAGCCGAGCGCATCGTAGCAATCGTCAAGTGGGCCGGGGAACTGGCATTCGGGCGCCAATCGGTAGTCTACCGAAAGCACCGCCGCACCGCTTGCCCGGGCAAGGGCGCGTGCGGTGGCATCGTGCGTTTCGAGCGAGCCGATCACCCAGCCGCCACCGTGATAGAATAGTACGAGCGGCAGCAGGGTGTCCGCATCGGCCGGGCGGTAGAGGCGCGCGGCGATGGTTCGTCCCGGCAGATCGATGGCCAGATCCCGGACTTCGGTAACCTCCGGGGGCGGTCCCACCTGCATCGGCTTGTTCTGCTCCCGCAGTTCCTGCGGGGTGATCGTGGTGTAATCGGGTGCCGGGAAAGCGGCGAACATTGCCAACAGGGATTCGACTTGCGGATTGAGCGTCATTGGCGAACTCGCGCAGCAGGAGTGAGCAGGCAGGGCGGATCAATAGACCGCGGCAGGGTTCTTTTCGCGCGGGTGGCCCAGCATGGCCCGGTGCGAGATGCGGTCCTCGCCGCGGTCCTTGATGCCGAGCGCTTGCGCGATCTCGGCCACGATCAACGTCTGGCCTGAAAGGTCGTCCCGATTGGGTGCCCGGTCGATCGCATCGATCACGTGGGCGGAAAACTCCGGGTTCTCGGCCATGGCGATGAAGCCCTGGTACTGCTCGGGATTGGTCTGCGCCGCGATCTGGGCGCGCTCGGTCAGCTGGATGCCAAGCCACAGCGAAACCGCCGCCACCCCAGTGCCGATGAAATCGTGCGCCATATCGTGTGCCATCTTGTCGAGCCCGGCCTTCTGCGCGCCATAGGCCGGCCCATGCATGTAGCAGGTGGCGCCAAACGACGAGGTCATCGCGATCATTCCCGAACCCTGAGGCACCATGATCTTCGCGGCATGCCAGCTTGCAACATAGGCGCTGCGCAGGCCCACATCGATGATCTTCTGGGCGTCGATCTCCTTCTCCCAGAACGGTGCCTTCTCGATCAACTGGTGGTGCATGTAGGCGGCATTGTTGACCAGCACGTCGAGGCGGCCCTGTTCGGCCACGATCTGCTCGAACACACGGGCCACCTGGGCGTCATCGAAGTGATCGCACACCACCGGGATGCCCTTGCCTCCCAGCTCGGTAACGCGCTGCGCGGTCTCAGCCACCGTGCCGGGCAGGACCGTGCCATCCCAGCCTTTGGCATCACCCGGGGTCACGGTGCGACCGGTGACGTAGACGGTATAGCCAAGCTCGCCGAAACCACGGGCGATGCCGGCGCCGGCGCCGCGGCTGGCTCCGGTGACGAGTGCTATTTTGGGCTGTGTCATGCGATCTCCTTGGTGCCGGTCAGCCCAGATGGGCGAAATCGTGCTGGATGGTGGGGATGATGTCGTTGCGCGTGAAGTCGAGAAAGGCGTGGCAGCTGTCCATCATCTTGGCGAGATTGGACTTTAGCCGGGCGGGATCGCCTTGTGCTGCGAAGAAGGCGGCCGGATCGGTCATTGCCTCAACCGGAAAGCACTCCTCGACAAAGGCATCATAGGCGGGAGCTTCGTCGGTGATCGGCCGCACGATCAGGTTCTGCACATATTCGAAGTTGGCCTGAGTCTCGATCGCGACACGGGTGTGGTGCCCGTGCCAGTGTGCGATCGCCGCGTCACGGGGCAGATCGGGGCGGAAGCAGATAAAGCTGGCCTGGCTCCAGCCCCGGGTCGCCGCGCCAGCAACGGGCGGGTGGTCGGTGTTGGCGATGATCGTCGATTCGCAGACCAGCCAGGCGGCGAAGCGCGCGCTGTGCGCCGCCAGCGCCGCATCGATCGCGCCGCGGAACCGGGCATTGGCCGAGGGCAACCAGAACTGCGCCACCGCCGCCTGCTGCGGGGCCTGCCATTGCTGCACCAGCGGTTCGGCCGCGCCGATGGCATGAGGCCGCAGGTTGAGCCGGATGCGCCGCGCTCCGGCGCCGTACAGTGCCAGTGCCAAAGCGCCGCCAATCCGCGCGCCATAGGCTTCGCGTCTCTCGCCTTCGGGGGCCCACAGTGCGGCGACGATCTTCTCCATGGCGCGCCCCAGCTCAGTCGAAGTTGGCCTGCCCGCCATCGAGCGGGATCGTGGCGCCGGTGAGATAGCCCAGGTCTTCGCAGCACAGCGCGGCCACAGCGCGCCCGATGTCTTCCTCGAGCCGGCCAATCCGGCCCAGCGGGATGGTCTTGAAGAAGGCAGCGGCCTCGTCTGGATTGGTGTCGGCCCAGACTTTGAGCCCTGGCGATTCGGCATGCGGCGCCAGGGTCAGGACGCGGATGTTGTCGCCGCCCCATTCCGCAGCCGCAGCGCGGGTGAGCGCGCGGATCGCCTGCTTGACCGCAGCATAGCAGCCATAGCCAGTCGGATCCCACTTCACGGTCACCGAAGAAGCGAGGTTGAACATGGTGCCGCCGCCGCGCGCGACCATGTGCGGGTGAGCCAGCTTCATCAGCCGGAACGTAGCGAGCGGGCCTGATTCGAACGCCGCCATGAACCTCGCGTCGCTGACCTTGGCGAGCGGACCGAGCGGGACCTCCTGGGCATTGTTGACCAGAATATCGACCCCGCCAAAGGTCGCCACGGTTTGCCCCACCATGTCCTCCAGCGCAGCCGGGTCCTTGACGTTGCCGGCGATCGCCAGGGCCCGACCGCCGCGGTCCTCGATCTGACGGGCGGTTTCCTCTACCTTGGCGAGCGTTCGGCCGGTCACGGCCACGGCCGCGCCGGCGTTCGCCAGCGCCAGCGCGATGCCCTGGCCGACGCCTTGCCCGGCGCCGGTTACCAGCGCTATCCTGCCAGTCAGATTGGCCATGTCCCTCTCTTGCGATTGTTCGTAGAATCTTTGGCAGTCTTTTACGCATGGAGTTGACTTTGGCGCAAGCATGGCCGCAACATGCGTTGAATTATGCGAGTGGTTGGCATGGGTATGCCAGCTGCAGGGCGGGCAGGATGCATCACCAATGAGCTGGGATAAAGACGTCGACATCGTGGTTGTGGGCTCAGGCGCGGGCGGGCTGCTCACCGCACTGGTCGCCGCGAGCAACCGTGCCGACGTGCTGGTGGTCGAGAAGGACCGCTGCTGGGGCGGGACCAGCGCCACCTCGGGCGGGGGGATCTGGATCCCGGGCAGTGACCAGGCGAGGGCCGCCGGGTTCAACGACGATCTCGACGCGGCATTTCGCTATGTCCGTGCGCTCTCGGCCGACAACGTGCCCGATGCCCAGATCCGCGCCTTCGTTGACAATGCGGCATCGATGCTGCGCTGGGTCACCGCCAACACCGAGGTGGTCTATACGGCCCAGCCCTATCCCGATTACCATGCCGAGAACGAGGGCGGGTCGATTACGGGGTATCGTACCCACCTGCCAGAGACGTTTGACGGCGCACTGCTCGGACCCGATCTCAACACCCAGCGGTTTCCCTCCCCGGCAGCAAGCCTGTGGGGCACGATCAACTGGACCTTCGCCGAAACCTACGCGCTGCTCTATCGCGGTCCGGGTTGGTGGAAGACGATGGGACGGATGCTGGCGCGCTACTGGCTCGACTGGCCGCGGCGCTTCAGCACGGCAAAGGACAGGCGCCTGACCCTGGGCAATGCCCTGACTGGCGGGCTGCGTCATGCGCTCAACGCCGCGGGCGGCCAGGTCTGGCTGCGAACGCCGATGCAGGAGCTGGTGCACGAAGATGGCCGGGTGGTCGGCATCGTGGTCGAGAAGGACGGCAAGCCGTTCCGCATCCGCACCCGCAAGGGCGTGGTGCTGGCCTCGGGCGGGTTCGACAAGAACAAGGCGATGCGTGAAGCGAATGCACCGCTCTACCGGGAGACTCACCTGTCGGGCGGGGTCGGCAGCAATACCGGTGACGGTATCGCCGCCGCCACTGCGCTGGGTGCGGCGACGCGTAACCTGCAGTCTGCCTGGGCGGCACCGGTGTTCTACGTGCCGGGTGAGGACCGCGGCCGACTGTGCACGATCGAGCGGGCGCTGCCGGGCTGCATCATGGTCAACCAGCGGGGCCAGCGCTATCTCAATGAGGCGGCATCGTATCACGTCACCGGCCAGATCATGGCGCGGCGCCATGCCGCGCATGGCGATGCCAGCCCTAGCTGGATGGTGTTCGACGGACGGTATCGCCGGCAATTCCCGATGGGGCCACTGTTTCCGGTGATACCCGACTGGGCCCAGCCCGGCGCGGTGAAGGCGATCCTGAAGAAGGGCCGCACGATCGAGGAATTGGCGACAGCGATGGGGGTCGATCCGGCGACGTTGACGGTGACAATTGCCCGCTTCAACCAGCACGCCGACAAGGGGCAGGATCCCGATTTCCATCGCGGCGAGGCTGCTTATGACCGGATGTATGGCGACTATCGCCACCAGCCCAATCCCTGCCTGCGTTCGCTGACCGAGGCGCCGTTTTACGCCCTGCCGATCTACCCCGGCGATATCGGCACAAATGGTGGGATCGTCACCAACGAACGCGCGCAGGTGCTGAGCGAGAGCGGTGCGCCGATTCCGGGTCTTTACGCCACGGGCAACACCACGGCCTCGCCGATGGGGGAAAGCTATCCGGGGGCCGGCGTGACGCTTGGGCCTGCGATGACCTTCGGATATATCGCCGCACGCGAACTGACCGGAGCGAACGAGTAGGCGACGGGCAGTCGCCGCTAGGCGCGATCCGGCCACACCTCGCCAAGCGAACGGGCCGGCGCGGCGACGCCGGCCCGGTGGCCTTACTCCGCCGCTTCCGCGAGCGGCCCGCTGTAATGCGGATCGTTCTCGTTGCACAGGCGGTTGGTCTCATCCCACCTGTTATCGATCACTGGCGTGATGTTCAGCTCGCGGCGGATATCCTCGATCTGGACGTCGACGTAATCCCGCCAGTCGACCAGCATCAGCGGATAGGTCCAGTTGCGGCCTTGCTGCGCGCCGAGGAACTCGGCTTCGAGATGCACTTTCATCGCCTCGGGATAGAACAGTCCGTCCTTCATCAGCGTCCTGGACTTGAGGAAGAAGGCGATGCGGCTGAAGAAATTGCTGAGCTCGGGATCGAAGTACAGCGACTTGGAATGCATGTTGGCGCCGAGCAGGGCGATCTCGCCCCCGTGGTTGGGACCGAAGCCGCTGACCATATGCTCGATATCGTGAGTCAGCGCGGTCTGGCGCAGGTAATAGGTGAAGTCGTTGACCACCTGGATTTCCTGGAAGAACAGATCGAGCTGGTAGCCCGAGTTCGCCATGAAATCGTGGATCGCGGCGCCGAGCGTACCCGGGGCGCAGTCCTTGGTTTCGGCCAGGGTGAAGTTCGACAGGCTCTTCTTCTCCAGCCATGCGCGGAAGCGCGGGAGGCGCGCCTTTTCCATCTCGAACAGCTCAATGATCCGGGGCATATCCTCAAGATCGTGGAGAATCTGCGCCACCTCGGGGATATAGGCGGTGTTGGGAAGATCGGCGCCGTTGCGGCGTAGCAGTTCCTGCGCGATCAGCGTGCGCAGCGTGGCGTGGTTGAGGTACTTCGACGAACTCACCAGCACCGAGCTTTCGGTTGTCACGGTCTTGATACCGCCATTGAAATAGGCGCGGTCGGCTTCGCCGATCTGGGCTTCGCTCATGGCTTGCTCCTCTCTGCTTCGGGCGGGTTGCTCCCCGCCGGTTGTTCCATGCAATCAGCGGGGGCGCCCGCTTGGGCACCCCCGTCCGGGTCTTGTCTGGCCGTCTTCGTACTCACTCCGCCGCGACGGCGACGGGCGCATAGTCGTTGGCGGGCGAAAGGAACTCGCCGGGCTTGGCTCCGGTGTAGGCGCCGTTCTCGAAGGTCGGCACGCCGTTGACCATGGTCAGGCGGGTCGGCATCGGCGGGCGGGTGAAGCGCCACGTCGTACCGCCCTTGCCATCGGGAACGTCCTGGGCCTTTTCCATCTCGCGGCGCTGGATCTCGGCCATGTTGAACACTGCGATGTCGGCCCGCTTGCCCACGGCAATCACCCCGCGATCGTGCAGGTTGAAGTGATCGGCCAGCTTACCGGTCAGCACGTTGATGGCCTCCTCCAGCGTGAGCTTGCCTTCGTCGCGGACGTACTGGGTCAGCAGAAGAGCGTTCTCGCCTCCGCCGCACAGCATCTGTAGGTGCGCGCCAGCATCCGAGATGTTGCCGACCGTCTTCGGGTCCTTCATCAGCCCGATGGTTAGCGCTTCATCCTTGGGGAAGGGCGCCATGTGCACCGTCGAGCGGATGCCGTTCCTGAGGATCCACTCGGCCATCGCATCCGAGCGGTGGAGGCCGAGACTCTCGGCGTATTCCTTCAGCGTGATGCCCACTGGGCCAGCGCCGTTCTCGCTATCGAGCAAGTTCAGCTCGTGCGGATTCTTGAGCGGGGAGTGATCCCAGGCGTTGTTGTCCCAGCTTTCGCGAGCACGGGCGCGCCAAGCCGGATCAGCCAGCAGTTCGGCCTTCTTGTGAAGATCGTCCTCGAGCACGACCTCGTGCCAGACATAGTCGTTCGACTGCGCAAAGATCAGCGACTTGATCAGGCTAAGCGTCGCGGTGGGCGAGACGTGCGCATAGCCCGGCCACACGTCGACCCCGGCCTCGCGCATCTTTGCCACCGATTCCTGCATGGCCGGAAGGATGCCCTTCTGGAACTCCAACGTCGGGATGGCGCCGGCGATCTGGCACTTGATCTTGCGGCCCCCCAGCAGCCCGGCGAGCCTTTCGAGGTTGGCAGGCCCAGTCAGCCGCATGAAGGTGTCCACGATCACCTGGAAGCAGCAGTTGGGGTACTTCTCCATAACGTCGAACATTGCCGAGAATTCGGCGTCGCTGGCCTTCAACGTGGGAACCGGGCGGTTCTGACCGTCATAATCGTGGAGGTTGTCCGACAGGCCCAGTGCACCGGCGGCAAGGGCATCGTCCAGCAACTCGCACATCTTCGCGATCTCGTCGGGAGTGGCTTCGCGATCCCATGCCTCAATGCCCATGACTGCGAGGCGGATCGCGATGTGCCCGACATAGGCGGCATAATTGAGCGGCACGCGGACATTGCGTTCCACCGAAGCGCGATACTCGGACCACTTGTTCCAGTCCCACGGGAGGTTCTGCATGAACGGTCCCTCGGGGATGTCCTCGAAGAACGAGAAGATGCCGATCATCTCGCGCTGAGCCGGCATGAAGCGGTGCAGCGGGGCGGCTGAAAAGCCGCAGTTGCCGAGGATCATTGTGGTTGCGCCATAGCCGGGCAGCGGATCGAGATCGGGCTGCCACCACATCGTGCCGTCGTAATGCGTGTGGCTCTCGATGAAGCCGGGCGTCACATGACAGTCGGTGGCATCAAACACGCGTTCACCCTGGGGTGCCAGATCGGCGCCTACTTCTGCGATGATGCCGTCGCGGACACGCACGTCCGCCTTGAACGCCGGCGCCCCGGTGCCGTCGACCACGGTGCCGTGCTTGATGAGAATGTCGGACATAGCTGTTCTCCCGTCTCGGCCTTGGCCCTGCAGCGCGCCCTTTGCGCGGCAGTCCCGGCCTTGTGGACACAGTCATAGGTACGCGGCGGGGCGGCCCGAAGCGGCGGCTTGCCAATCGGATCATCCTGTTATCTGATGCGGATCATGATGCGATCCGAATCAAACGCTGCCGCCATGCTTACCGTCCTCCGCCGCCAGCTGCGTCAGGCCGGGTGGACAGCGCCGCGCCTGTCGGCCGAGCTCGCCGTGGGCGAGGCCACGGTCAAGCGCTGGCTGGCCGGCAAGGGGCTGACCATCGACAGGCTCGAACGTCTCGCCGGCTTGGTTGGACTGGGGCTCGGCGACCTCGCGCGCGAGGTCGAGGATTCTGCCGAGGGGCTCGCCCCTGAGCTTACGCTGGCGCAGGAACGGGCGCTGTCGAGCAACATCTTCCTGTCGTTCCTGTTCCTGTCGCTGCTCAACGGCGTTCCGGTGGCCGAGATCGCCGCCGACTTCGAGGTGCCGCCCAGGACCATGGAGGCCGCGCTCGCCCGGCTTGAACGGCTCGCCCTGATCGACCGGCTGCGTAGCGGCCGTCTGCGCTTGCGGGTCGATCGCGCGCTGGTGTTCCGCAAGCTGCCGTTGCGTTCGCTGTTCGAGCAGCACATGAAGCCGGCCTTCTTCGAACTGGACTACGCCGCGCCGGAGACGCTCTACACCTCCGAAGTGATCAAACTCTCGCCGCGCGGGATGGAGCAACTGGCCGAGTTGATGGAGCGGCACCGCGGCGAGCTGATGCAGCTGGCCGACCGGGATCGCCAAGCGGGCCTTCCGGGCCGCGGCTGGTACGGCATCCTGTGCGTCGCCCGTGCAATGGACATGGCCGCACTGCGCGCCGAGGCCATTCCGGCGTTGGGGGACGCGATTGGCCTCTCCGAAGCCAAGGGGGGCGCGCAGTAGCGAGGCTGACCCGGATCAGGCCTGGCAGTGTTGAACGCGCTCTATAGCTAAGTGCCGACTACATCTGCGAATCGCGCTGCATTGTTGGCTCGGCAATTCGCGCCGCCACTGCTTTTGTTAGGAACGCGATCAGCTGCTGCAGCGCCGGGCTGGGCGGCGCCTTGGCGCGATGGACCAGCCACAGCGTTGCTTCATGGCGCGGATCGGGCGGAGCGAGGCGCTCCAGCGTTGGTTCTGCATCAGCCGCAAAGCACCACAGGCTGGCCGAGCCGATTCCGGCGAGCACGGCCTGTTTGAGCTCAAGCCACGAATTGAACGTCGCCAACCCGGCCAGCTGCGCCGCTTCGCCTGCCGGATTGGCGCTGCGCCAGGCACCGCCGGGCAGGGCGGCGGCAATCGCATAGCCCCAGCCGAGCCGCGCCAGCTCTCCTGCATCGCGCGCGCCGTAGACCGCCTGGTCAAGCGTGCCGATCGCCACCCCCGCGAGGTGCAGCGGCGGCGAGCGGACCAGCGCAAGGCCCAAGTCTGCCCGCCGCTGGGTCACCGCTTCGATCGGATCGAGTTCGCCCAGCAGCTCTACGGGGATCTGAGGGTGTGCGCGCCGGAACGCGGCCAGCTCGGGCAAGAACTCGGCGCCGATGCCGGCGCTCCCGGCGATCCGCACTGGTGCGACGGGATGCCCGGCGGTGCCGATCTCAGCCAGCATCGCCGCGACCTCGCGCTCGATCGCCTCGGCCGCGCGCAGCAGCCGCGTGCCTGCGGGGGTCGAGGCGTAGCCGAGCGGGGTCTGCTCGAACAGCGGCACGCCCAGACTGCGCTCCAGCGCCTCTACCCGGCGCCCGACGGTGGTGCGGTTGACCCCGAGCTGGCGACCGGCGCCGGTGTATGATCCAGTCCGCACCGCCGCAAGGTAGACCTCCAGATCGCTCCATTCCATCGCTCGCCTCCTGCTGCCGTGCATTTTTGCACATAAAGTGTGCAAGGCAAGGGGCTTCGCAGAACCGGCGTCGATACCGTATTCAACCGTCCGATGCGCTGGGACAGGCGACGCGGGTGAACAGGCCCGACGACAACACAAGGAGCGATGCTATGGCGACTTCGCAGGACTATGGATTGGGTGAGTTCGATTTTCCGCGCGGCTGGTTCATGATCGGCGCGGCGAGTGAGGCGACGCGCATTCCTGCCGCGATCCGCTACTTCGGCAAGGACCTGGTGCTCTACCGCGGCGAAAGCGGGACCCCCTACGTGGTCGACGCCTACTGCCCGCACATGGGCGCACACCTGGCGAAGAATACAACCTCCTATATCGTGCGCGATGGCGAACATGTCGAAGGCGAGTCGATCCGCTGCCCGTTCCACGGCTGGCGCTTTGGCACCGACGGTGCCTGCAACCACATCCCCTATTCCGACTTCATCCCCAAGGCGGCCCGGCTCCAGACTTATCCGGTCGTCGAGCGTGCCGGGATCCTGTGGCTGTGGCATGATCCGGAAGGGCTGGAGCCCGATCTGGAGCTGGCTGATTTCGGCGGGCACTACGGCGAACCCGGCTGGATCGAGTGGAAGATCGACTACATGGGTGATCTGAACAGCCACGGGATCGAGATCGTCGACAACATGGCTGATTTCGGCCACTTCGTGCCCATCCACGGCGCGACCGACTGGCAGTATTTCGCCAACGATTTCAAAGGTGGCCACCTCCACCAGTACTACAGCGCCGGACACCGCACGCTGACCGCCAACCCCGAGGACATGTTGGTGCTCGATACCTGGTACGAGGGGCCGGGCTTCCTTCAGTCCGAGATGGCTGGCACGTTCGACAGCTTCATCATGATCGCAAACACCCCGGTCGAGGACGGGGTCACCCGGTCGTGGCACGGCCTGATGGTCAAGGTCCACGACGGCAGCCGCGAGACCACTGCCGAAGACCGCGACATGGCGCTGGCTTATCAGGAGGGCAGCCGTCTGGCCTTCGCGCAGGATGTCGAGATCTGGGCGAACAAGCGCGAGTGCATCAACCCGCTCGCGATCCCGGCGGACGGTCCCTACGGCAAGGTGCGAACGTGGTACCGCCAGTTCTATAACCCGCGCGACAAGGCGCCCGAGTTTCAGGCGCGGGTCAATGGGCTCCACGTGACCCTCGACAAGCGTCCCGGCCACAAGGCGGCGTGAGCATGGCCATGGGGCAGCTTGAGGGCAAGGTCGTGATCGTCACCGGCGGCGGGCGGGGAATGGGCGCGGCGACATGCCGGCGGTTTGTGGCCGAAGGCGCGCGGGTGGCAATCGCCGACGTGCTCGAAGCGGAAGGACATGCGCTGGCGGCCGAACTGGGCAACGCGGCGCGATTTTGCCGGCTCGACGTAACCGATGAGGCAAACTGGGCATCAGTGGTGGCCGAGGTCGAAGCCGCGCTCGGCCCGGTCGATGCGCTGGTCAACAACGCCGGCATCCTGATGTTCAAGGGCCTGCTTGAAACCACCAAGGCCGACTACGAGAAAGTTCTCGGGGTGAACCTGATCGGTGAGTTCCTGGGGATCAAGGCGGTGGCGCCGGGCATGATCACGCGCGGGCGGGGGGCGATCGTAAACATCTCGTCGGTGGACGGAATGAAGGGGGCCAACAGTCTGGTGGCCTATGCCTCATCCAAATGGGGCGTGCGCGGGCTGACCAAGGTCGCCGCGATGGAGCTGGGCCACAAGGGCATTCGCGTCAATTCGGTCCACCCTGGCGGCGTGGATACGGTGATGTCGAACCCCAGGGGAGGTCCGCGCGACGAGGTTGACAAGGTCTACGCCTCGATCCCGTTGCAGCGTATCGCCGGGCCCGAAGAGGTCGCGGCAGCCAGCTGCTTCCTCGTCAGCGACGCAGCCTCTTATATCCACGGAGCCGAGATCGTCGTCGACGGCGGCATGACCGTGGGAACCTACTACATGGGCTTTGCCGGCGCGCCCGAATAACAGCCGCAGAACCGGTTCGGCGGCGGCCAGCAAACCTGACTGACCGCCGCGGCCGACCCGCCTCCAGTGCAATCGGTTGCAGTTCCACGCATCTTTGCGGGCCCGTTCGTGTGGGCTGGGCTCTGGCCGGATTTTTTGATCCATATGCGTAAAAGTAGCAAGCTATTTACGACGCATATAGCAGATAACTTGCCATATAAGCTGAAATGTAATAAAATATGACTCGCAAAGGATACGCAAAATGCGAATCCGACTGAGGAGAGGGCATCGTGAGGAACCTACTTGCCGCCACGGCACTGACCAGCCTGTCGCTTTTTACCGCTCCGGCGTTCGCGCAGGATGCAGCGGAACCGTCGAGCGCGGGTATCGGCGACATCATCGTGACGGCACAGAAGCGGTCCGAGAATATCCAGAACGTGCCGATCGCGATCTCTGCGGTGAACAGCCGGTATCTCGAGGCGCGTGGCATCACGTCGATCGACGCGATCGGCGCGATCGCCCCGAACGTGAAGATCGAGCGCGCGCCGTCGAACAAGCTCATTTCGCAGATCTCGATCCGCGGTTCGGTTACCATCAACCCGGCGGTGACCTGGGAACCGGCGGTGGGCCTGTACCTCAACGGCGTCTACATCGCGAAGGCGCAGGGCTCGATCTTCGATGTCGCCGATCTCGAACGGGTTGAAGTGCTGCGCGGCCCGCAAGGCACGCTCTATGGCCGAAACGCCCTTGCCGGTGCGGTGAACCTCGTGCCCAAGGCGCCGACCGGCCAGTTCGGCGGGCGCGCCGAGGTCGGCTATGGCAACTACAATAACTGGAAGGGCAAGGTCATTCTCGACCTTCCCGCCTTCGGCGCGTTCTCGCTAAAGCTGTCGGGCCAGCTGCAGAAGCGCGACGGCTTCATCAAGAACGTCGCCAATCCCTATCCCGCCGCGTTCCTGGCGGGCCGTCCCTCGACCGACCGGATCAACGACGTCGACGGCAAGAGCGGGATGGTCCAATTGCGCTTCCACCCGGAAGGTTCTCCGATCACCGCCGACTACATGTTCGACTATTCGAACTATGATCAGCTGCCTGACTATGCCCAGCTCTACCGGGTAAATCGCAACGGCGATCCGCGCGACATTTTCGATCCGAAGTCGCCCAGCTATGCTTTCGCCGGGGCCTTCTTCCCGCTTAACCTCTACGACCGGGCAACCCGCCAGTCCTCCGCCTCAGTCGACGGCAACATCTACGAGAAATCGAAGACCTATGGCCACGCGCTGACCATCACGGCCGACCTTGGCGCGACCACGCTGAAATCGACCACTTCGTACCGAAACCTCAAGTTCGACGATTCGCTCGATCTCGATGGATCGCCGCTGCCGGTCGCGCTGACCCAGCGTCACACCAAGTTCAATTCGTTCAGCCAGGAGCTGCAGGCCACGGGCAAGGCGATGGACAAAAAGCTCGCCTACGTCGCGGGGGTGTTTTACTACAAGGAGAAGGCCGAAACGCTTGGCCCGCAGGATTTCTTTGGCGGAAGCAGCTCCTATCAGTCGGACTACGGCTCGCACACCGAGGCGCTCGCCGCCTATCTGCAGCTCGACTACAACCTGACCGACGCGCTCAAGCTGACGCTGGGGGCCCGCTACACGCATGAGCGGAAAGACGTCCGCCGCTTTCTGCGGATCAACAAGGACACGGCTAACGGGATCAACACTCCGCTGGTGGTCGCGAACTTCGCTTACGGCAGCATTCCCGATGCCAAGTACAACGATTTCAGCCCAGCGATCACGGTCGCCTATCAGGCCAGCAGCGATGTGAACGTCTATGCGCGCTTTGCGCAGGGCTTCAAGTCGGGCGGGTTCAACGGGGAAACCAATGATTTCCGGGCTCCCACAGCTACCTGCCCGAGCGGGGCGTTCGAACTGTGCAACCCCTATCGACCCGAAAAGGTCGACAGCTATGAAGTGGGCCTCAAGACCCGGCTCGCCGGCGGCAAGGTGATCCTCAACCTCGCCGGCTTCTGGGACGAGCACAAGGACATCCAGCTCTCGGTTTTCACCGCCAACGGTGCGGCATCGTCGATCGTCAAGAACGCAGCCAAGGCGCGCATCCGCGGGTTTGAGCTGGAAACGGTCATCCGGCCCGTCGATGGCGTCACGATCAACGGCTCGTTTGCCTACCTCGATCCCAAGTACAAGAGCTACATCGAGGCCGTGAACGGGGTCGAAACCAACGTGGCGAACAACCGCGCCTTCCCGCACACCCCGCATTACACGGCTTCGGCTGGGCTGGACTGGCGGGTGATCCAGGGCGGCTGGGGCAAGCTGCACCTGACCGGCGACCTGAACTACGTGTCCAGCTACCACACCTTCCCTTATGCGCTGAGCACGCCGACGCCGTCGGACCAGAGCGCCAACAACACGCGCTCGCCGGGGCGGACCATCATCAACGCCGCGGCACGGGTCAGCGATCTCGATCTGGGCACGACCAAGGCCGAGCTATCGCTGTGGGTGAAGAACCTCACCAAGTCGAGCAATCCGAGCAACTTCATCGACTTCGGCCCCGGCTTTGGGGGGCTCACCGTGGCGTACTTCCCTGATCCTCGCACCTATGGCGTGACGATCGGCGCTCGCTTCTAAGGCGGCGGTGATGGCACTTGCCCGCGAGAGTTCGCGGGCAAGTGTGCGCTGGTCATGCACAGCGCCGCCAAGTCGGCTATCGGTGCCTGCGACCCGGTTCGTAAGCCAACCGGGTTGCTGTTCATGGTCGGGTGGTCAGCTCACCGGGGTAGCGGCGAGCAGGGCCCGCGCGGCCGCGGCCCCGTCGAGCAGAGCGTTGGCGCGGTGCACCACCCGCCAATTGGCACGATCGCCGGAACCGGTGCGAGCCAGTGTCCAGCGATTGGCGGACACGCGGTGAACCTCGAACCGGTTGTCCGCGTGGCGCAGTACCAGCGAGTGGCCGCAGGCCGTCGCGCTGTCCCCCGCCAGCACGATGTCGACCGGGCCCAGCACGTGAGCACAGCCCTGCGCAAGCAAGGCCTGGTGCACCGGTCCGGTGATCAGCGCGGCGATTTCGGCGTGGCCGCGCGCGGTCGCGAAGCCTGTCACCTCATAGACCCCGTCCTCCGCCCATAGCGCCGCGACGGCGGCCGCTTCGCCCGCATCGGCCCGCGGGCCATAGGCGGCGATCAGTGCGCGGATTTCCTCGCGGTCCTCCAGCATCTGCAGCCGGGCGGACAAGGCATCGATCGTGCATTCCATCTCGGCATCCACTTTCGCGGCTCCTGACAAGACCAATCCTGCCACGACCACAGCCGGCTCGATCAGCCCTCGCGAGACTTCTGCAACCGGGTGAGCCCGGTTTCGGCTGCTGCCCGCCCTTGGCCGGGCATTGCTCCGGCACTGGGTTGTGACGCTGTATCGGGGATGAGCGAGCATCCGGTGCCGCAGCACGTGCGGGCGGTAACGCTCACTCTTCCCAAGTGATCAGATGCGAGATGTCGGTGCGCTCCTCGGGCTTGCGCCCGGTGCGGGCGAGCCGCTGCACCGTGGCCCGGCCGCCCATGGCGCTGAACTTCGTCAGCACTTCAATCACCCGGTCGTAGTAGGTCGAGGCGATCCTCCAGACGCCGCCCTCGCGCCGGTAGGTGTCGGTGTAGATCGCGGTGCCGAAGGTGTGGTCATCCTTCTCGAGATCGATGAAAACGTCCTCAAGGTACCAGATTCCGGTCGCGCTGTTGTCGCCCGTAACCGCGATCTCGGGCATGTGGCCGTGGTGCATGGCAAGGCACCCCGAATGGAACGAGTTGCACAGGAACTCGACCATCGCTTCGCGCCCTTCCAGCGAGACCTTGTAGGTGCCGCCGTTGTAGGTGCAAGCCACATCCGCGGTGAACAGATCGGGGAGCAGGGCCCAGTCACCAGTGTCGATCGCGCGGAAGTAGCGGTGCTTGAGGATCTTGAGCTCCTCCATGTCGGATAGTTGCTGCAGCGTGAAGGGCATCGGTATCAGGCTCCGTGGTGAGCGGTTCAGGCGGCGGCAGTGCGTCCCGCCTGGCGGCCGAAGAAGGTGCAGTCGGCCAAGCTCATCCCCGAGGAATAGCCGTGCCCCCAGGCCGGCAGGCCCGATGTGCAGCGCCCGGCCGCGAACAGTCCGGGGATCGGCGCACCGCCATGATCGAGCACCTCGGCATCGGCACTGGTGTGCAGGCCGCCCAGGGTGAAGAAGCTGAAGTAGCTGGCCGCGAAGTCGAGCTCGAGCGCCACGAACGGCCCCTGATCCAGCGGGGTCAGGATCGGCAGCTGCTTGTCGAATAGAGGATCACTGCCCTCGTGGGCGTGGCGGTTGTAGAAGGCCATGGTCGCCGAAAGCGTGCCCGCTGGCATCTCAAGTTCTGCCTCGACTTCTTCCCAGCTGTCACCGGTCCCGGCGATGGTTATGCGTGCGAAGTCCATTGGCTGGACGAAGTGCGCATTGTCGAGCAGCAGGTAGACTTTGCCTCCAGGCTGGTCGACCGCGCAGCGGCTGACCCGGCCATGATAGCAGTCCTCGTTGATGAAGCGCTGGCCCAGCGTATTGACGAAGACGCCGTAAGCGTGGCTTTCAGGCATGGTCCAGGGGCAGGTCGTGAAGAACTGGTCCATGTGGATCGCCTCGCCCCCCACGGACTGGCCCAGCTCGATTCCGATCCCGTCGTCCTTTTCGCCGATCGGGGCGCGCACCTTGAGGCTTTCCGGACAGTGCTTGGCCCGCATCTCCTCGTTGAACACGAAACCGCCGGTCGCGAGGATCACCCCCTTGTGGGCGCGGACGAAGCGATCCCGGTTGTCGATCCGCACCACCACCCCGACAACGCGCGGTCCCTCGACGATCAGCGCGACGGCCCGGGCATCGGGGACGATCTCGGTGCCGAGGTCGCGGGCGCGTGCTTCCAGCAGCGAGACGAGCGGCCGCCCGCCGCCCCAGCCCATATGCTGGATCACGTGGCCGCGAGGGGCGGGCTTGGCCTGCTTGTAGAACGGCGCCGCTGCCTCGCTGCCCGACCAGATCAGCGTGGAATCGTCAGTAGGCTCGATCAACTTGCCGGGCAGGTAATTGCCGCGATAGGGGACGCCCTGGTCCTTGAGCCACTGGTAGTGCGCCAGCGCCTCGCGCCCATAGCGCTCGCACTTGGCCTCATCGACGCAGGGCCCGCCGGCCAGCTTGAGATAGGCAGTGAAGTCCTCGACCGTATCCTCGAAACCCGCCGCGCGCTGGGCGTCGGTACCGCCACCGATGTAGATCTCGCCGCCCGAGAGAGCCGAAGCGCCGCCACTACCCGAGTTGCGCTCGAACAGCATCACCTGGGCGCCCGCCGTGCGGGCCTCGATGGCGGCGCAGGCCCCGGTCGCGCCGAAGCCGATCACCGCCACGTCGGTCTCGAAGTCCCACTGCGGCACGGCAGCCGCGTTCAGGGGGCGGTACTGCGAATAGTCTTCCATCAATCTCTCCTCGGCGGGCAAGCTGGCCGGCTTTGCTCCGGTCCGCACCTTGTCCCCTCTATCGTCATCCGTTCGCTTCGAGCGCATTCGAGAGGCCTTGCGCGGCGCATTTCGAATGCGTTCGACACGAACGGGGCAGGGTATTGTTTCCGTACTAGCGCAGGCCTGCTCAGCCTTCGCGTGCCTTCACCATATCCAGTGCGACATCGACGATCATGTCTTCCTGCCCGCCGACCATCTTGCGGCGGCCAAGTTCGACCAGGATCGCGCGGGTATCGAGGCCGTAGGTTTCGGCTGCCTTTTCGGCATGGCGCAGGAAGCTGGAATAAACCCCGGCATAGCCCAGCGCGAGGGTTTCGCGGTCGACCCGCACCGGGCGGTCCTGCAGCGGGCGGACGAGGTCTTCGGCAGCGTCCATCAGCGCCATCACATCGCAGCCGTGGTTCCAGCCTTTGCGGTCAGCAGCGGCGATGAAGACTTCGAGCGGCGCATTGCCCGCGCCTGCGCCCATGCCCGCGAGGCTTGCGTCGACGCGAACGGCCCCGCACTGCGCCGCAACAAGTGAGTTGGCAACGCCAAGCGAGAGGTTGTGATGCGCATGGATGCCGCGCTGCGTCTCGGGCCAGAGCAGGCGGTTATAGGCATCGAGCCGGGCCTTTACCCCGTCCATGTCGAGCGCGCCGCCGCTGTCGGTGACGTAGATGCAGTGCGCCCCGTAGCTCTCCATCTTGAGCGCCTGTTTGGCGAGGTCCTCCGGCTCGATCATGTGGCTCATCATCAGGAAGCCCGAGACGTCCATCCCGAGATCGCGCGCAAAGCCAATGTGCTGCTTCGAGACGTCGGCCTCGGTGCAGTGCGTCGCGACGCGCACCGAGCGTACGCCGAGGTCATAAGCCCGCTTGAGGTCTTCCACCGTGCCCATGCCGGGCAGGATCAGCGTGGTGAGCACGCTGTGTTCGAGCACCTCGGCGACGGCTTCGAGCCACTCCCAATCGGTGTGGGCGCCAAAACCATAGTTGAAGCTCGCGCCAGAGAGCCCGTCGCCGTGCGCCACTTCGATCGCATCGACACCAGCCTTGTCGAGCGCCCTGGCAATCGCGACAACATGGTCGAGCCCGTACATGTGGCGGATAGCATGCATGCCATCGCGCAGGGTGACGTCCTGGATATAGAGCTTCTCGCCTGCCTCGACGTTGAACTTGGCCATCACGCTGCCTCCCCGGAAGTCTTGGCACCCATGCGCCGTGCGGCGAGCAGTTCCCCGGTCGCCTTGGCGGCAGCGGTCATGATGTCGAGATTGCCGGAATAGGGCGGCAGGTAGTCGCCTGCGCCTTCCACTTCGAGCATGATCATCGACTTCACGCCGGTGAAGTCGCCCATGCCGGGGATCTTCAGGCGGTTGTTGTCGCCATAGCGTTCGAACTGGACTTCCTGCTTGAGCCGGTAGCCAGGCACGTACTTCTGCACCTCGGCCACCATGTCCTTGACCGACTGGCGGATCGCGTCCTCGTCCGCGCCTTCGGAGAGGGTGAAGACGGTATCGCGCATGATCATCGGCGGTTCGGCGGGGTTGAGGATGATGATCGCCTTGCCGCGCGTCGCGCCGCCAACCTGTTCGATTGCGCGCGCGGTGGTGCGGGTGAACTCGTCGATATTCGCGCGGGTGCCGGGGCCGGCCGAGCGCGAAGAAACCGAGGCGACGATCTCGGCGTAGTGGACCTTGGCAACGCGGCTGACCGCGGCGACCATCGGGATCGTCGCCTGCCCGCCGCAGGTCACCATGTTGACGTTGGGTGCGCCGAGGTTCGCTTCCATGTTGACCGGCGGCACGATGAACGGGCCGATCGCGGCGGGCGTCAGGTCGACGACCTGTATGCCATCAGCCCGAAGCGCTTCGTCATGCACCTTGTGCGCGTAGGCGCTGGTCGCGTCGAAGGCGATGCCGATCTCTTTGTAGAGCGGGTGCTTGCGCAGCCCTTCCAGACCTTCGTGCGTGGTGGCGATGCCATGCTCGCGCGCCATCGCAAGCCCTTCGGAGGCTTCATCGATGCCGACGACAATCGCCAGCTCCATGTTCTGCGGGTACTTGATCATCTTGATCATCAGATCGGTGCCGATATTGCCCGAGCCGATGATCGCCGCTTTCACGCGTGGCATGCAGTCATTCCTATACGAAGCTGGCGACGCAGGAGCCGATCGCGCGGCCCTGTTCGCTGAGGGTCATGGCGAAGACATCTCCCGCCGCCGCAGGGGCGAGCGGCACGAGCGAGCCCGAAAGGATCACGTCTCCGGCGTCGAGGGTCACGCCATAGGCTCCGAGCGTGTTGGCCAGCCAGGCGACGGCCTGGGCCGGATCGCCTTGCACGGCATGGCCATAGCCTTCCGACAGAGGTGCCCCGTTCTTGCTCACCGCCACGTGGAGATTGGGCAAGTCGAGCCCGGCGGGATCGAGCCGCTCCTCGCCGATCACGAAGACCCCGCACGAGGCGTTGTCGGCCACCGTGTCGACAATCGCGATCTGCCAGTCCCGGATGCGCGAATCGACGATCTCGAAGCAGGGGGCGATGCTCTCGGTGGCGGCGAGCACGTCGGCGGCGGTTACCCCGGGACCAGTCAGACCGGACTTGAGGATGAAGGCGATTTCGGCCTCGGCGCGCGGGGCGATCAGGCGGTGCGCGGCCACATCGATCTCCCCGTGGACCCACATCCGGTCGGTCAGGAAGCCGAAGTCAGGCTGGTGCACGCCGAGCATGTCCTGCACGGCCTTGCTGGTCACCCCGATCTTCTTGCCGATCACCCGCTCGCCATCGGCCTGTCGCCGCGCCAACGCGCCGAGCGAAATGGCATAGGCATCGTCGATGGTCAGGTCCGGGTGAGCCGCGATGAGCGGCGGCACGGTCCGCGCTTCGCGCAGAGCCATGTAGAGTTGCTCGGCCAGCACGGCATTGAGCGATTGCGGATCGTTCACAGGTACCCCCCGTCCTGATAGATCAGCGGGGCGACATCGCCGCTCACGCTGCAGTCGAGCACACGGGCGATCACGATCGAATGGGTGCCATAGGCGAGCATCACGTCGATCACGCAGCCGAGCACGGCCTGAGCGCCCGCCAGCCGGGGTAGCCCGTTGCTCCCCGCCTGCCAGTTGCCCACGGTAAAGCGCTGCTCACGCGGAACCCCGCCCCCGAATGCGGCGGAGACATCCTCCTGATCGCGCGAAAGGAGGTTTACCGAGAGCGGCGCTGTGGGGACGAGCAGTGCATGCAGGCTGGTCGCGCGGTTCACGCAAACCAGTACTGCTGGCGGATCGGCGGTAAGCGAGGTCACCGAGGTGGCTGCGATCCCGACGGGTCCTTCGTCGCCCTGCGCGACCACTACCGAGACCGAGGCCGCAAGTCGGCGCATCGCGGCACGGAACTGGGCGGGTAGTTCGCCCGGGATCAGGGGATAGCCGTCAGGCATCGGTCGCGAGAAATGCGATGGCGTAGCGGTTGAACTCGGCCGCGCGCTCTACCTGCACCCAGTGCCCAGTGCGGGTGAAGGTCATGCAACGAGCATCTGTGCAGCGCTCGATGAAATAGCGCGCGCCGCTTTCCGGACAGAACGCGTCGTCGGCGCCCCACAGCACAAGGATCGGCTGGCTCAGCTCGCCAAGTCGCGGCGCCAGATTGGGCGTGCGCATACGCACAAGCACGTCCTTGGGCTGGGTGCGTGCCACAGCGAAGCGCTCGGCCACCAGCGCATCGGAAATGTGCTGGGCAAAGTCCGGATGGACCAGATTGCCGATCAGCCGGTGCTGTTCGGCCAAGTCGAAGTCGGGGCTGCCGAAGTTGGAGACCATGTTCGCGATGCCGGGCATCTTGAAGTAGTCCTCGCGCTCCTCGATGCAGCCCGGTGCCATCAGCACCAGCCGGTCGGTGAAGCCGGGGTGATCGAGCGTCAGCTGGATGGCGATGCCGCCGCCCAGCGAGTTGCCGACAAGGCTTGCCCGGGTCACGCCGTGGGCCACGAGCGCCTCGTGCACCGTGTCGGTGAACAGCTGGAGCGTGTAGTCGATCCCCTCCGGCTTGGACGAGGCGCCGTAGCCGATCAAGTCCGGCAGGATCACGCGATAGCCGGCGGCAACGAAGGCGGCGGTGTTCTGGCGGAAGTTGGACACGCCCGAGGCGCCCGGGCCGCTGCCGTGGAGGAACACGAGCACTGGCTCAGCGGGATCACCCGCTTCCGCGAGGTGGATGTCATAGCCGCCACTGACGCGATAAGTGGCTTCGGAAAGCGCTGCCATGGATGCCATCCGCCTTAGAGGAATGTGAAGGTCGGGGCCTGACCCATCAGGCTGCCCACCATGTCGAGCGTGCGGTTGTTCGGATCGTTGGCGACGTGGGCGCGGCCAGCGTTGAGATCGAGCCAGGGCTGGATGATCGGGCTGCTCATATAGATCGCGCGGCCGCCCAGCAGCTTGACCATGTCATCGACCAAGTCAGCCAGCCGGCGCACCACGCTCGACGAATTGTAGGCATAGTGCGCGCGCTTCTCCATCGGGATCGCTTCGCCGCGGGTCGCATGGTCCATCAGATCCTCGAACGTCAGGCGCAGGGTCTGTTCCATTTCGGTGACCTCGGCCTGGGCCCGCGCAATTGCAGCGTGCAGGAACGGATCGTGCTTCGATGCCTTGCCGGTGTTGGTGGAGACGCGGCTCTCGGCGATCTCCAGCGCGGCCGCGATCGCGGCGCGCGCGCCGCCAAAAGCCGCGGTCGAGACCGAGCGCATGAACACCTGCGCCCAGGGGAGAGTATAGAGCGGTCCGGGGTTGGTCGCCTGCCCGGGATTGTTGCAGAGGAACCCGTCGATCGAGCGGTGGGTGCGGTGCTCGGGCACGAACACGTTATCGACGATGATGTCGTGGCTGCCGGTGCCCTGCAGGCCGAATACGTGCCAGCTATCGGGATCGATCGCATAGTCGCAGCGCGGCAGGAGGAAGGCGCGCATGTCAGGCGCACCACCGGGCTCGGCCGGGGGCACCATCGCGCCGAGTACTACCCACTGGCAGTGGACAGACCCGGTCGAGAAGCCCCAACGGCCCGAGAGGCGGTAGCCGCCCTCGACCGGCGTGACCTTGCCCACCGGCTGATAGCTGGACGAGACCAAAGTGGCGGTGCTCTCGCCCCACACCTCGGCCTGGGCCTCCTCATGGAACAGGGCGATCTCGTAGGGATGGCAGCCGACCACGCCGAACATCCACCCCGTCGACATGCACCCTTCGGCGAGGGCCTTCTGCACGTCGTAGAACACGTTGGGATGCATCTCGTACCCACCCCAGCGGCGCGGCTGGAGGATGCGGAAGAACCCGGCCTCATGGAACGCGGCGATCGATTCCGCCGGTACATCGCGCTGGCTGACGCAGCGGGCTGCGCGCTCACGCAGCTGCGGGATCATCGCCCGCGCCCGGGCGATCAGATCGTCCGCGGTGGGGGTCGGGGCGGTCTCTGCCGCCAGCATGGCCATGCTTGCCATTTCGGGTTCTCTCCGTTCGACTCGAATGGGCGCTTGAGCCGCTGCATTCGTAATTTAAATTGTCACTCAATACGCAAATCGTCAATTGAAAAGCGAATTGGCTTTCGATAATGACAGAATCGATGCCGGCGAATGGGCATTCGTTCGTAACGGCAAAACAACGGGAGAGCACGCCGGTGGCGGGCAAGGATCAGATCGATCTGGCGGGACAGGTGGCCATCGTCACCGGGGGCACGCGCGGGCTCGGCCGGGCTATCGCGGCCGCGCTGGCTGAGGCTGGAGCTGTGGTGACGGTCTGTGGCCGCACGGCGCCCGACAGTCTTCCGGACGGTGTCGACTTCATGGCCGCCGACGTGCGCGATCCCGATGCCGCCAAGGCCTTGGTCGATGCCGTAGCGGTGCGGTATGGTCGACTCGACATCGTGGTCAACAATGCGGGGGGCTCGCCTCATGCCCCGGCCGCCACGGCCAGCCCGCGTTTCTTCGACGCGATCGTTCGGCTGAACCTTCATGCACCAATGTGGATGGCTCAGGCCGCCCACGCACACATGGCCCCGGCGCGGTCCGGCAGCATCGTCAACATCGCCAGTGTCTCGGCGATCCGGCCGTCGCCGATGACTGCAGCTTATGGCGCCGCCAAGGCGGGGCTGCTCAACCTGACCCAAAGCCTTGCTGCCGAGTGGGGCCCGGACGGGATTCGTGTCAACGCGATCATCGCCGGGCTGATGCAGACCGAGCGCGCCGAGGACACTTATGGCGATGCCGCCGCGCAGGACAAGGTCGCGCGGTCGATGCCGCTCCAGCGCATGGGCCGGGGCGAGGACGTCGCCGGCGGGGTTCTGTGGCTCTGCTCCAGCCTTGCCAGCTGGGTCAGCGGCGCCCGGATCAACGTCGATGGCGGGGGTGAGCGGCCCTATTTTCTCGATTTCGTGAAAGGACAGTGAAGGTCATGGGCATCAAGGCGCTCGGCTATGTCGTAGTAGAGACGGCGCAGCCTGCGGAATGGGACCGCTTCCTGACGGACTTCGTCGGGGCGATGCGCGCGCCCGACGCGGCTGACGGCGCGGCGCTCTACCGCGTCGATGACCGCGTATTCCGCTTCCGCATCCAGCCCGGCGCGCGCGAGTGGTTCGTCGCAGCGGGCTATGAGGTGGCTGATCGCGCTGTGCTCGATGCCATCGCCGTCGCCGTGGTCGCAGCCGGTCGCCCGGTCGACTGGGCGAGTGCAGACGAGGCGGCAGGCCGGGGCGCGGCGGCGCTGTTTCGCACCACCGATCCGGCGGGCAACGGGCTTGAGCTCTATTGCGGCGATGCGCGCACCGACGCGCCATTCGTGTCGCCGATCGGCGTGCCGGGCTTCGTCACCGGCGACATGGGGCTGGGCCACGCTGTGTTCTGTGCACCCGAATTCGACGCCACCATCGCCTTCCACCGCGACGTGCTCGGTTTTCGCGAGACCGACATGCCGCGCTTCCACTTGTTCGGCCCGGACGCTCCATCGATGGGCTTCGCTTTCCTCCATGCCGACAACGGTCGCCACCACTCGATCGCTTTCGGTGAAGGGCCGATACCGCCCTCTGGCGCAGTGCATATCATGCTCGAGCTGCCGAGCCTGATCGATGTCGGCAAGGCGCACGACCGGATGAGGGCCATGGGCTATCCGGAGAGCGCCACATTGGGCCGCCACGTCAACGACGAGACCACCGGGTTCTACGTCCAGACCCCCTCCGGCTTCGATCTCGAGATCGGGTGCGACAGTCTGGTGATCGATCCGGCCACGTGGGTCACCACGAAGCATGAGGACATCAGCGTGTGGGGGCATGAATGGGCCTGGCAGAAAGCGTTGAAGGCAGCGCAGAAGGCTGGGCAGAAGGCTGGGGACGCGGCATGACTATGCTCGACAAGCGCATGACCCCCGCCGGTATCGTTGCCCAGCTGCGCGATGGCATGACGATCGGGATCGGCGGCTGGGGGCCGCGGCGCAAGCCGATGGCGCTTGTTCGCGAGATCCTGCGGTCGGACCTCAAAGACCTTACCGTGGTGTCCTATGGCGGCGCCGAAGTCGGCATGCTGTGTGCCGCGGGCAAGGTGCGCAAGCTGGTCTTTGCGTTCGTCTCGCTCGACGCGATCCCACTCGAGCCGTGGTTCCGCAAGGCGCGCGAGGCCGGGCAGATCGAAGTGCTCGAGCTGGACGAGGGCATGGTCCAGTGGGGGCTCAAGGCCGCCGCCTTCGGCCTGCCGTTCCTGCCGACCCGGGTTGGTCTGGGGACCGACCTCGCCGAGCTGGGCGGATTGAAGACGGTCGATAGCCCCTATGCCGATGGCGAAACGCTGATCGCCATGCCCGCGCTGAAGCTTGACGCCGCGCTGCTCCATGTGAACCGCTCTGACTGGCGCGGCAATGTCCAGGTGTTCGGACCCGACGTCTATTACGACGAATGGTTCGCCCGGGCTGCGACGAAGACCTGGGCCAGCTGCGAGGAGCTGGTCGACCGGATGGAGGACCACTACCCAGCCGACGCCCGGCACTCCATCGTCGAACGTTCCTTCATTTCGGGCGTGACCGAGCTGCCCTGCGGCGCGCACCCCAGCTCGTTCCCGCCGCTGTATGGCTGGGACATGAAGGCGTTCAAGGCCTACGCCGACGCTGCCAAGGACCCGGGCGACTGGACTGCGGTGGCAGATCGTTTCGTCGGCGCCTCCGAGGCTGAATACCTGACAACCCATGGCGGAAAGGAGGCGGTGGCGGCTCTCCCGCTGCCGATTTTCTGATGACCGATGCCACCCTTGCAGAGCTCTGCATCCTCGCTTGTTCCGAAGCCTTTCGCGGCAATGGCGAGATCGTCGCCACGGGCGTCGGCCCGATCCCCCGGCTCGCCGCCGGCCTCGCCAAGCTGACCCACACCCCCGAACTGATGATGACCGATGGCGAGGCCTATCTGGTCGAGCAGCCGGTCCCGCTGGGCCCGCGCGGCTATGATGACCGCAAGCCCGCAGGCTACTTGCCGTTCTCGCGCTTCTTCGATGCCGGCGTGTGGAGCGGGCGCCGACATGCGATGGTCACCCCGACCCAGATCGACCGCTTCGGCCAGATCAACCTCTCGCAGCTGGGCGGCACACACCGCCAGCCCAAGACCCAGATGCTGGGGGTGCGCGGGTTTCCGGGGAACACCATCTATCACCCGAATAGCTTCTTCTTCCCGGCTCACACGCCGCGCGTATTCGTTGCGGGCGAGGTCGATATGGTCTCGGGCGTGGGCTACAACCCAGCCAAGCGGCTTCCTCGGGGAAACTATTCCGGGGTCGATCTGCGGCGCATCGTCACCAATCTCTGCGTCATGGATTTCGGCGGGCCGGACCACGCGGTGCGGGTGATTTCGCTGCACCCCGGCGTGACCTTCGACGCGGTGCAGGCATGCACCGGCTTCCCGCTGATCGCAGCCGACGATCTCGCCGCCACACCGCTGCCGGGGGCTGATGCGCTGGGCATTATCGCTGCGCTAGACCCGCACGGCATACGCGCCAGCGTGTTCAAGGATAACCCGCCCGCCGTGCCGCTAGAGGAGAACGCGTGATGCCCGAGGATCTGGTGCAGCCCAAAGTGGTCGACATCCGCTACGAGACCGAGGAGCCGGTGCGCTATGTGGTCGAGGAGGGGGTGGCCTGGATCACGCTCGACCGGCCGCAGTTCAACAATGCCCAGAACGGGCAGATGACCTATGCGCTGGACGATGCTTTCCAGCGCGCAGTGCAGGATGATGGCGTCGGCGCGATCGTGCTGGGGGCTCAGGGCAAGCACTTTTCGGCAGGGCACGACATCGGCACTCCGGGCCGCGATCTGCACCGCGAGTTCGACAAGCGGCTCATGCTGCCGCCGCATACCAACAAGCCTGCCGCCGAGCTGCTCTACACTCGTGAGCAGGAACAGTACCTTGGCATGTGCAAGCGCTGGCGCGAGGTGCCCAAGCCGACCATCGCGATGGTCCAGGGCGCCTGTGTGGCGGGCGGGCTGATGCTGGCCTGGGCCTGCGACCTGATCGTCGCGTCTGATGACGCGTTCTTTCAGGATCCAGTCAATCCGCTGATGGGGATCCCCGGGGTGGAGTATTTCGCACACGCCTTCGAGCTGCCGCCGCGCGTGGCCAAGGAGTTCCTGCTGCTGGGCGAACGGATGAGCGCCGAGCGCGCCCATTCGTTCGGCATGGTCAACAAGGTGGTGCCGCGCGCGGAACTGCACGCGGCGACCGAGGCCTGGGCCAGGAAGCTTGCGGGGCAGCGCCGGCTGGGCAACTGGCTGACCAAGCAGGCCGTCAATCACGTCGAGGAACTGCGCGGCAAGCGCACCGCGATGGACGCGGTGTTCCACATGCACCACTTCGCCCATGCCCAGAACGATCTGGTCAGCGGCGATTCGATCGCCGGGGTCAGTGGCAAGTCTGCCGCTGCGGCGAACAAGCAGAGCGAGGCCTGATGGCCGACGTGCTCGCCACGGCCCTGACCCGGCGGCTGGGCTGCCGTCTGCCGGTGATCCAGACCGCGATGGGCTGGGTTGCGACGCCCGAACTGGTCGCTGCGTCGAGCACGGCCGGGGCCTTCGGGTTCCTCGCCTGCGCGGTGATGAGCCCGGCTGAAGCGGCGAAGGAAATCGCTCGTCTGCGCGGACTGACACCGCACGGCTTCGGGGTGAACTTCCACTCCTTCCAGCCCGGCGCGGCCGAGATCGTCGAATTGATTCTCGCCAACGCCGATCGGGTGAAGGCGGTGAGTTTCGGGCGCGGCCCCGATGCCCGGATGATCGGACGATTCCGCGACGCCGGAATTCTCTGCATCCCCACGGTCGGTGCGGTGAAGCACGCCGAGAAGATGGTCCAGCTCGGCTGCGAGATGATCACCGTGCAGGGCGGCGAGGGCGGCGGGCACACCGGATCGGTGCCCACCACCGTGCTGTTGCCGCAGGTGCTGGATGCGGTCGATGTGCCGGTGGTTGCTGCAGGCGGGTTCGGCGACGGGCGTGGGCTGGCGGCAGCGCTGGCCTATGGCGCGGCCGGGGTGGCGATGGGCACGCGTTTTCTGATGACCGCCGAAAGCCCGGTGCCGCAGGCGCCGAAGGCCGCTTACGTCAAGGCGGGCACCGCCGACATCGTGGTTTCGACCAAGGTCGACGGCATTCCGCAGCGGATGATTCTGAACCCGTTGCTGCGCCGGATCGAAGGATCGGGTCGGATCGCGATGTGGCGCCGCGCGCTTGAGGCGGGGCTGGCCATGAAGAAGCAGAGCGGCATGAGCTGGGGCCAGGTGCTGGCCACCGCGCGGGGCATGACCAGCCATGGCGAGATGCCGCTGGCGCAGGCGATGATGGCAGCCGCCGCGCCGATGCTGATCCAGCGCGCCGTGGTGGCCGGCGATGCCGAACAGGGCCTGATGGCCACCGGCGTGGTCGCCGGGCGGATCGCCGACCTGCCGAGCTGCGCTGACCTGCTTTCCTCCATCGAAATCGAGGCGCGGGCCCGTATCGCCGCGCTCTGCCAGGGGTCCTGAGACCATGCCGATCACCACCACGATCCAGGATCGCATCGCCGAGATTGTTTTCGACGTCCCGCCGGTGAATGCGTTCGATAGCGAGACCTGGCTTGCGCTGCCCGCGATCATCGCATCGGCCGCGAGCAATCCCGAGGTCAACTGCGTGCTGATCCGCGCCGATGAGAGCGCACGCGGCTTCTGTGGCGGGGTCGACATCAAGGAGATGCAGGCCCACCCCGAGCGGATCACCTTGCTCAACCGCGGCAACTACCTGACCTTCAAGGCGATCCGCGAGGCCGAAGTGCCGGTGGTAAGCGCGGTTCACAAGTTCGTGATCGGCGGCGGCATCGGCATCTGCGGGGCGAGCGACACGATCATCGCGGCCGACGATGCCTTTTTCTCGCTGCCCGAGGTCGATCGCGGGGCGATGGGCGGGGCGAGCCACCTTTCGCGGATGCTGCCGCTGCACAAGGTGCGCGCGGCGTTCTTCACGGGCGGCACGATCTCTGCAGAGGAGGCCTGGCGGCTCGGCGCGATCGAGAAAGTCGTGCCCCGTGAACGGCTGCTCGAGGAGGCTCGCGCCTTCTGCGCGGTGATCGCCGGCAAGAGCCGCAAGGCGCTGGTGATCGCCAAGGAGGCGCTCAACGGCCTCGAGCCGCGCGATGTCGATCGCGGCTACCGCTGGGAGCAGGGCTTCACCCTCGAAATGTACATGCACGAGGACAGCCAGAAGAGCCGCGACGCCTTCGTCGAGACCGGCAAAGCGGCGAAGTTCTGACGATGGACCTGACCTACACCCCCAAGCAGCAGGCCTTCCGCGCCGAGATACGGGAATGGCTGGAAGCACACGTGCCGAAGGAGCCTCTCGTCACGCTGGAGTGCCGCGAAGGCTATGACCAGCACGTCGCCTGGGAGCGCACCCTGGCCAGTGGCAACTGGGGCATGGTCACCTGGCCCGAGGCCTATGGCGGGCGCGGGCTCGACCTGATCGAGTGGCTGATCTTCGAGGAAGAATACTTTCGCGCCGGCGGGCCCAACCGCGCCAACCAGAACGGCATCTTTCTGCTTGGCCCGACGATCATGGAGTTTGGCACCGATGCGCAGAAGGCGCGCTTCCTGCCGCCGATGGCGCGCGGTGAGGTGATCTGGGCGCAGGCCTGGTCCGAACCGGGCGCGGGAAGCGACATGGCAGCGATCCAGTCCAAGGCCATCAGGGACGGCGACCACTACGTGATCACCGGGCAGAAGACCTGGTCGAGCCGTGCAGCTTTTGCCGACTGGGGCTTCGGCATCTTCCGCACCGATCCCGAGAGCAAACGCCACAAGGGACTGACCTTCATCCTGTTTGACCTCAACAGTCCCGGCATCACCCGCCGCCCGATCCGCCAGCTCCATGGCGACACCGGCTTCGCCGAGTTGTTCTTCGACGAAGTGCGCGTGCCGGTGGAGAACTGCCTGGCGGGTGAGGGGCAGGGCTGGAGCGTCGCCATGGCCACCGCCGGGTTCGAGCGCGGGCTGATGCTGCGCTCGCCCGGGCGGTTCCAGGCGACCGCGAAACGGCTTGTCGAACTCTACCGCCAGCATGCCGAGCGAGCTCCACCCGCTGCGCGCGAGGCGGTGGTTCAGGCTTGGGGCGCGGCGCAGGCCTATGCCTACAACACTTATGCGGTCGCGGCGAAGATCATGGCTGGCGGGCACATCGGTGCCGAGGCCAGCCTGAACAAGATCTTCTGGTCCGAGCTCGACCGGGCGATGCACCGCACCGCGATGCAGCTGCTGGGCGCTGCGGCTGAGCTCAAGCGCTTTGCCGATGGCAGCGCCAATGCCTGGCTGGAAGGCTACATCTTCTCGCTGTCCGGCCCGATCTATGCCGGATCGAACGAGGTCCAGCGCAACATCACGGCGGAGCGCCTGCTCGGCCTTCCGCGCGTCGGCGCGGGCTGAGGGGGGCACGGCGATGGATTTCCGTTTTACCGAGGACCAGCTCACCCTTGCCGAGGGCGTGCGCGATTATCTGTCCGGCACCCACGGACCCGAGGTGCTGCGCCGCCTCGACGAGCAGGGTGCGCGCAACCCGGCGATCTGGCAGGGGCTGGTCGACATGGGCCTGACCGGGCTGCTCGTTCCCGAGGAACATGGCGGGCTTGGCATGGGGCTGGTCGAGGCTGCGCTCATCGCGGTCGAATGCGGCCGCGCCTGTCTCGCCGAACCGCTCGTCGATACGGCCTTCGTTGGCGTGCCGTGGCTGGTGGCGCGTGGCGAGACCGCCGGGCTAGACGCGGTCGTGGCGGGGACGCGGCGGATCGCGTTGCCCCACGCGATCAACCCGTGGGTGGCCGACGGCGACTGGGTTGCGCTGACCAGCGTCGATCCGTTGCGGGTACTTACTACGGCACCCGCCGACCCCACCGATGATCCGCACCTGCTGGACCTCGGCGCGCTGATGAGCGCGGCGCAGCTGGTCGGGCTGGCCGATGCGATGCTGGTCCAGGCGGTGGACTACGCCAAGGTGCGCACCCAGTTCGGCCAGCCGGTAGGTGCCTTTCAGGGCCTTAAGCACCAGCTCGCCTCCTGCGCTGTAGCCATCGAGTTTGCCAAGCCGGTGGTCTGGCGCGCGGCTGCGGCGATGCAGGATGGCGCCGTGTCGGCTGCGGTCCACGTCAGCCATGCCAAGCTGGCGGCGACCGATGCAGCCATGCTCACCGCCGAGACCGCGATCCAGGTCCATGGCGCGATGGGCTACACCTACGAGGTTGACCTGCACTTCTGGATGAAGCGCGCGTGGGCGCTCGGCGGTGCCTGGGGCGACCGCGCTTTCCACCTGCAGCGCATGGACGCCGCCGTGATCGGTGGCGCCCTCTCGATTGGCCCCGAACACACTTTCGCATGAGGATCATGATGCCCGAAGCCTATATCATCGATGCTGTGCGCACGCCGATCGGGCGTAAGAAGGGCAGCCTCGCACAGCTGCATCCCGCCGATCTCGGCGCACATCCGATCAAGGCGCTGGTCGAGCGGACCGGAATCGATCCGGCGCTGGTCGATGACGTGGTTTGGGGCTGCTGCGATACGATCGGCCCGCAGGCCGGCGACATCGGACGCACCGTGTGGCTCTGCGCCGGGCTGCCAGAGCATGTTCCCGGCACCACCATCGACCGCCAGTGCGGATCGAGCCAGCAGGCGCTGCACTTCGCCGCGCAGGGGGTGATGAGCGGGACCCAGGACCTGGTTGTCGCTGGCGGTAGCCAGGCGATGAACGCGATTCCGATCTCGGCGGCGATGTTCGCAGGGCAGCCCTATGGCTTCGGCGATCCCTTCACCGGTTCTCCCGCCTGGCGCGCGCGCTATGGCGATGGGCTGCTCAACCAGATCGCTTCGGCCGAGATGATCGCGGCCAAGTGGGGGATCACCCGCGCCGCGATGGAAGCCTTCGCAGTGGAAAGCCATCGCCGAGCGCAGGCTGCGACCGAAGCCGGGCTATTCGCCCGCGAGATCGCCCCGTTGGAAGGGCTCGCCCACGACGAGACGATCCGCGCGGCCACCACGCTCGAAGGGCTGGCCGCGCTGAAGACCGTGCAGGACCGCGGAGTCATCACGGCCGGCGTGGCCAGCCAGAACTGCGACGGCGCTGCCGCGCTGCTGGTCGCGAGCGAGCGCGCAGTGAAGGAGCACGGCCTTACGCCCCGCGCCCGGGTTCACCACCTGTCGGTGCGCGCCGACGATCCGGTGTGGATGCTCACCGCGCCGATCCCCGCGACCCAGCACGCGCTGCGCAAGGCCGGGATGACCGTGGCCGACATCGACCTGTTCGAATGCAACGAGGCCTTCGCTTCGGTGCCGCTCGCCTGGATGCAGGAGCTCGGCATTCCGCACGAGAAGGTCAACCTGCGGGGAGGCGCGATCGCACTCGGCCATCCGCTCGGCGCGTCGGGCGCACGGCTGATGACCACGCTGCTGAATGCGCTCGAGCAGACCGGCGGACGCTATGGCCTGCAGACCATGTGCGAGGGTGGCGGGCAGGCAAACGTCACGATCATCGAGCGCCTGTGATGCCCGCCATCGCCATCCCCAACCTGCTTCATACTGACGCGATGCGCTTCGACGACCGCGGCTTTCCCGGCGCGGCGGCGCTGGTCGATGCGGGCGACAGTTCCGCGCTCACGCTCCAACCCCTGGCCTAGAGGCACGTCACGCATGGGAATCTGCGACAATCGCACTGTCATCATCACTGGCGCCGCCGGCGGCCTGGGCCGGGCCTATGCCCTCGCCTTCGGTGCCGAAGGCGCGAACGTGGTGGTCAATGATATCGGCACCTCGCTTGCGGGCGAGGGGCGCGACACCAGCGCCGCCGACGCCGTGGTCGAGGAAATCCGCGCTGCGGGTGGCCGCGCCATCGCGAATTACGAAGACATCACCGACTGGGACGCCGCCAAGCGGATCGTGGATGCGGCCTTGGCTGCCTTCGGTGACCTCCATGTCGTGGTGAACAATGCCGGGATCGTGCGCGACCGGATGTTCGTATCGGCCACGGTGGACGAGTGGGACGCGACCATGCACGTGCACCTGCGCGGACACTTCTGCCTTTCGCGCCACGCGGTCGACTACTGGCGCGGCAAGCAGAAGGCGGGGACCAATCCCGATGCCCGGATCATCAACACCTCCTCCGGTGCAGGGCTGCAGGGGTCGATCGCGCAGGCTGCCTATTCCACCGCCAAAGGCGGGATTGCCGCGCTGACCCTGGTCCAGGCGGCCGAGCTGGCGCGCTATGGCATCACCGCCAATGCGCTCGCGCCCTCGGCGCGCACCCGCATGACCGAACAGGCCTTCGCCGAGAAGATGGCGACCGCCGGGCAGAGCTTCGACACGATGGATCCCGCCAATATCGCCCCCACGGTGGTCTGGTTGGGCAGCGCGGCGAGCGCGCATGTCACCGGCTGCGTTTTCGAGCTGGAAGGAGGCCGGATCATGATTGAGGACGGCTGGCGCGAAGGTCCGGTCGAGGACAAGGGGGCGTGCTGGAGCCCAGAAGAGCTCGGTCCGGTGATCGACAAGCTGCTTGCCGGGCGCACACCGCCGCGCAAGGTCTGGGGGACCGCCTAATGGAATTTGCGTTCACTGACGAACAGAAGATGATCGCGGAGACGGTGCGCGGTTTCTTTGCCGAACAGGCGACCAGCGCGCGGACCCGCGCTGCAATGGCGGCAACGGGGCCAGAGGCTGGGTTCGACCGTCCGCTGTGGACCGCGTTTGCCACCGAGCTGGGGCTCGCCGGTGTCGCTCTCCCCGAAGATCATGGCGGAGCGGGGCTCGGCATGGTCGAGCTGGCGCTGGTCGCCGAGGCGGCCGGGTCGCAGGTCGCCGCGATTCCGCTGTTGGGCCATGTCGTCACCGCGCGCGCGCTCGCGGCTGGCGGATCGCCCGCACAGCGTGAGGCGTGGCTGCCGCGGATCGCCGCTGGCGAGGTAATCTGCACCGCCGCCTTTGATGCACCGCTGACCGTGACCGATGGCCGCATCAGCGGCTCGGTGCCGTTCCTGCCGCATGGCGCCGCCGCCGATCTGCTGCTTCTGACCGCCGGGGATGCCGCCTGGCTGGTCGACCTGCGCGGTGAAGGCGTTGCGGTGACCGGCCACGTCACGATGGACCAGACCCGTCCGCTGGCTACGGCAACATTCGCTGCGGCGCCGGCTGAAGCGCTTGCCGATGGACCAGCCGCAGTGGCTGCCGCACGCGCCGCAGGCTGGCTCTGCCTTGCTGCCGAGGCCCTTGGCGGCGCGCAGGCCACGCTCGACCGCACGGTTGCCTATGCCCGTGACCGCGTCCAGTTCGGCCGGCCGATCGGCTCGTTCCAAGCGTACAAGCATCGCCTCGCCGACATGATGATCGAAATCGAGCAGGCTCGCTCGGCGGTCTACTGGGCTGCCTGTGCGGTCGACGAAGACGATGCCGAGGCCGGTCTCGCGCTCCACGCCGCGAAGTCCTTCGCCGCCGACACCTATTTCATGTGTGCCGGCAACATGATCCAGCTCCACGGCGGCATCGGCTTCACTTGGGAGCATGACGCCCACCTGTTCTTCAAGCGCGCGCGGTCGATACAGACGCTGCTGGGGAGCGGGGTTTGGCACCGCGAGCAGGTGGCTCGAACGATTCTGGGGGATGCAGCATGAAGCTCGGGTTTTCGCCGGCCGAAGAGGCCTTCCGCGCCGAGTGCGCCGACTGGCTGCAGGGTCAGATGGCGGGCGAGTTCCGCGACATCAAGGGCATCACGACCCTCACCGAGAAGGCCGAGCGCCGCAAGGAATGGGAGCAGCAGCTGGGCGCGCACCGCTGGAGCTGCATCGGCTGGCCTGAGGAATGGGGAGGTCGCAATGCGACCCTGGCCCAGCAGGTGATCTTCGCCGAGGAATATGCCCGCGCCGGCGTGCCCGGACGGGTCAACCACATCGGTATCGAGCTAGCCGGGCCGACCATCCTGACTTTCGGCACGGTCGAGCAGAAGCAGCGCTTCCTCCCCGGCATCGCCCGGGGCGAGACGATCTTCTGCCAGGGTTATTCCGAGCCCAACGCCGGATCGGACCTCGCCAGCGTGCGCACGAAGGGCCGGCTGGAAGGCGGCGAATGGGTGGTCAACGGCCAGAAGATCTGGACCAGCCTTGCGCACATTTCGGACTGGATTTTCGTGGTCACCCGCACCGAGGAGGGCTCGAAGGGCCCCAAGGGCCTGTCGTTCCTGATGATGGAGATCGACCAGCCGGGTATCGAGATCCGTCCGATCCACCAGATCAACGGCGATGCCGAATTCAACGAGACTTTCTTCACCGACGCCCGATGCCCGGCCGATTCCATGATCGGCGCCCCGGGCGAGGGCTGGAAGATCGCGATGGGCCTGCTCGCGTTCGAGCGCGGGGTTTCGACGCTGGGCCAGCAGATGGGTTTCCGCAACGAGCTGGATGCGATCATGGCTGAGGCACGCGCCAACGGCGCGGCGCGTGATCCGCTGATCCGGCAGCGGATCGCCAAGGCCGAGATCGGCCTCAGGCTGATGCGCTATGGCGCACTGCGGATGCTTTCCAACACCGATCTGTCTGCGATCGATGGCGCGGCGCTGACCTACAAGATCCAGTGGGCCACCTGGCGCCGCGGCCTTGGCGAACTGGCGATGGACGTGCTCGGCCAGGCGGCCGAGATCGGCGAGGGTGACGACTACGAATGGTCGATGCTGCCCAATCTGTTCCTCTACAGCCGGGCCGACACGATCTATGGCGGAACCAACCAGATCCAACGCAATCTGATCGCCGAACGCGGGCTGGGCCTGCCGCGCGAACCGCGAGGTGACCTGTGAGCCGGGTCCCCGCCTATCCCGAGCCGCGCGGGCTGCTGACGGGCAAGACTGTGGTGATCACCGCCGCTGCCGGCACCGGCATCGGCTTCTCGGCGGCAAAGCGCGCTACCGAGGAAGGCGCCACCGTGCTGATCAGCGATTTCCACGAGCGGCGCCTTGGCGAGGCGGCCGACCGGATTGCCCAAGAGGCGGGCCGCCGCCCGGCCACGGTGGTCTGCGACGTGACCAACCAGGCCCAGGTCGACGGCCTGCACGATGCCGCGCTGGCCACGCTGGGCCACGTCGACGTGCTCATCAACAATGCCGGTCTCGGCGGTGAGGTGAGCGTGGTCGACATGACCGACGAGCAGTGGTTCCGGGTGATCGACGTCACGCTCCACTCGGTTTTCCGCATGAGCCGCTCCTTCCTGCCGGCGATGTATGCCCGGCAGAGCGGAGTGATCGTCAACAATGCCTCGGTGCTGGGCTGGCGGGCGCAGCAGGGGCAGGCGCACTATGCCGCAGCCAAAGCGGGGGTGATGGCCTTCACGCGCTGTTCGGCGGTCGAGGCGGCCGAGCACGGGGTGCGGATCAATGCCGTTGCCCCGTCGATCGCGATGCATGCCTTCCTTGCCAAGGTGACGACCGACGAGCTGCTGGCCGAACTCTCGAGCCGCGAGGCCTTCGGTCGCCCGGCCGAGGTGTGGGAGGTGGCCAATGTGATGATGTTCCTCGCCTCGGACCTTTCGTCCTACATGACTGGCGAGGTCGTTTCCGTCTCCAGCCAGAGGGCCTGAGCATGACCAAGGTCTATGACAGCCCGCGCGATCTGATCGGGCAGGAGGGGACCCGGCTCGGACCATCGGACTGGCTGGCGATAGAGCAGGAGCGGGTCGATGCCTTTGCTGCCTGCACCGGCGATCATCAGTGGATTCACGTCGATGTGGCGCGCGCCAAGGCGGGGCCGTTCGGCGGGACCATCGCCCACGGCTATCTGACGATGAGCCTGGTCAACGTGTTTCTGCCCGAACTGATCGAGGTCCGTGGGTTCACCCATGCGGTGAACGTCGGGCTCGACAAGCTGCGCTTCCTTGCCCCCGTGGTGGTCGGCAGCCGCATCCGCGCGCGCGGAGAGATCGTGGCCGTCGAGGCGATCAAGGGCGGGATCCAGTCGGTGGTCCGCGTGACCATCGAGATCGAGGGGGCCGACGGGCAGCCCGCCGCCAAGTCCGCCTGCGTGGCGGACACGATCAGCCGCTACTATCCGGAGGACTGACGAATGACCACGCCCGCTGAGATGGAAGCCGCCGTCCACGAATATGTCGCTGCGTTTAATGCCGGCAGCGGCGCACGCGCCGCTGCGCTGTTCGCCGACGATGCCATGGTGGAGGACCCGGTCGGGACGGAGCCAAAGGTTGGCAAGGACGCCATCCTCGCCTTCTACAATGCCTCGATGCAGACCGGCGCCAAGCTGACGCTGCAGGGGCCGGTGCGGATCTGTCCGCCCTATGCCGCCTTCGCCTTCGAAGTCCTTCTGCATTGGGAAGGGCGGGACCAGCGCGTCGATGTGATCGATACCTTCCGCTTCGACGAAGCGGGCAAGGTAATCGAGATGCGGGCCTATTTCGGCCCCACCAATATGCACGGATTTGCCTGAAAGGACCCGCCATGCGCGAAGCTGCTATCGTCTCCACAGCCCGGACCGCCATCGGCAAGGCTTATCGCGGGGCCTTCAATGATACCGAGGCCCCGGTGCTCAGTGCCCACGTGGTCGATGCCGCGTTGGAGCGGGCGGGTATCGATCCCGCGCGGGTCGATGACGTGTACCTGGGAGTGGGCAATCACTGGGGTACGCAGAGCTACAACCAGGGTCGGCTGACCGTGCACCTGTCCCGTCTGCCCAAAACGGTCGGCGGGTTCACGCTCGATCGCAAGTGTTCGTCCGGGCTCAACGCGATTGCCCTCGCCGCGCGTTCGATCGTGTGCGACGAAATCGACGTGGCAGTGGCGGGCGGCGCAGAGTCGATATCGCTCACGCTCACTGCGCATGTACCCACGTATCGTAACCGGTCGAAGGCGGTAATCGCGGCCGATCCCGATGCCTACATGGCGATGATCGAGACCGCCGAGATTGTCGCCGAGCGCTATGGCGTCTCGCGCGAGGACCAGGATGCCTTTGCCGCGCTGAGCCAGCAGCGTGCCGGCGCGGCCCAGGCCGCCGGCCGCTTCGCCGACGAGATCGTGCCGATCACCGTCGAGAAATCGCTCAAGGACAAAGCTGGCGAGGAGACCGGGCGCGAGACCGTGACCGTCACCACCGACGAGGGGGTGCGCGGCGACACCACGGCCGAGGGCCTCGGCCTGCTGAAGCCTGTTTTCAGGGACGGCATGGTGATCAAGGAGGGGCGGCACGTCACCGCCGGCAATGCCAGCCAGCTGTCCGATGGCGCCTCAGCCCAGGTAATCATGGATCTTGCCACCGCGCAGAAGGAAGGCCTGCCGGTGCTGGGCGTCTACCGGGGTTTTCAGGTGGCTGGCTGCGAGCCCGACGAGATGGGGATCGGTCCCGTTTTCGCCATCCCGAAATTGCTGGCGCGGGCAGGGCTGTCGATGGATGACATCGGGCTGTTCGAGATCAACGAGGCCTTCGCCAGCCAAGCGATCTACTGCCAGCGCAAGCTGGGGATCGATCCCGACAAGCTCAATGTCAACGGGGGCGGGATCGCGCTGGGCCATCCCTTCGGGATGACTGGCAGCCGGCTGGTCGGCCATGCGCTGATCGAGGGCAAGCGGCGCGGAGTGAAGTACGTGGTCGTCTCGATGTGCGTGGCTGGCGGTATGGGTGCAGCCGGGCTGTTCGAGGTCGCCTGAGCACTTGATGACGCAATCCGACGCCTTGCCCGGCACGATACCTCACGCCGCCGCCGCTGCAGCCGACCGCTGGCCCGATGCGCCAGCGGTGATCGAGAACGGCGCGGTCTGGAGTTTTGCCGAGCTGTGGACCCGCAGCCGCGCGCTGGCCTCGGCGCTGCTGGGGCGGGGGATCGGGCCGGGTGACCGGGTCGCGATCTGGGCGCCCAACTCCGGCGGGTGGATCGTCGCGGCGCTCGCGGCCATGAGCTGCGGCGCGGCGGTGGTCACGCTCAACACCCGGCTCAAGGGCCGGGAGGCGGGTGACATCCTGCGGCGCACGCGCACGCGCCTGCTGTTCACCGTGGACGACTTCCTCGGCATCCACTACCCGGCGCTGCTGGCGGACGAGGACCTGCCGGATCTGGCCGAGACTGTGCTGCTCGACCGGGGGCTGGACGCGATCCTCGCAGCAGGGCAGGGCGCGAACGACCCTGCAGTCGACGCAGCTCTGGCCGCGATCACGCCGGACACGGTCTCGGATATTCTGTTCACCAGCGGCACCACAGGCAGCCCCAAGGGCGTGCTGATGACGCACGGGCGGACCCTGCCGCAAGTTGCGGTGTGGGTAGCAAATACCCGGCTGGTCGCGGGCGACCGCTATCTGCTGGCCAATCCTTTCTTCCATTCCTACGGCATGAAGGTGGGCTGGATCGCCTGCCTGCTGGCCGGGTCCACGGCCCTGCCGCTGCCGCAGTTCGATGTGGCCCAGGCCATTGAACTGATCGAGCGCGAGCGGGTGACCTTCCTCCCCGGGCCGCCGACGATTTTCCAGATGCTCCTGGCGGAGCTGGATCGGCGGCCGTGGGATTCCTCCTCGCTGCGGGGCGGCACCACCGGTGCCGCCAGCGTACCGCCGGCGCTGGTCGAGCGCATCCGTCGCGATCTCGGCATGGTCGATCTGATCACAGCCTATGGCATGACCGAATGCGTCAACATCACCACCTGCGTGCCGGGTGACAGCGCTGAAACCATTGCCGGGACATGCGGTGCGGCCTTCCCCGGTAACGCGGTGAGGATCGCGGATGACACGGGCGAGGAGCTGCCGCGCGGCGAGGCAGGCGAGGTGCTGGTGCGGGGGCAGGGGGTGATGCTCGGCTATCTTGACGATCCCGCTGCTACCGCCGAGGCGATCGATGCTGCGGGCTGGCTCCACACCGGCGACATCGGGGTCATGGACGAACGGGGGTATCTGCGGATCACCGATCGCAAGAAGGACCTCTACATCTCTGGCGGCTTCAACGTCTATCCGGCCGAGGTCGAGCGGCTGTTGGCCGAGCACCCGGCGATTGCCATGGTGGCGGTGGTGGGCGTGCCCGACGAGCGGCTGGGCGAGGTGGGCCGCGCCCATGTGGTGCTGCGCCCGGGTGCGCAAGCCGACGAGGCTGGACTGATCGCGTGGTCGCGCGCGAACATGGCCAATTACAAGGTGCCGCGCAGCGTTATTTTCGCAGCCGACCTGCCGCGCAATGCGGCGGGCAAGGTGCTGAAAACCGAGTTGCGCCAGGCCTAGCAGAAGGACAACGGTATGGCGGGGACGTTCGAAGGCAAGGTCGCGCTGGTCACGGGCGGGGCTTCCGGGATCGGCCGAGCGGCGGCGATCCGGTTCGCGCAGGAGGGCGCGCGGGTATTCGTGGCCGATCTCAACCTGACCGGCGCTGAGGCCGTTGTCGCCGAGATTGCGGCGCTGGGCCATGACGACGCCAAAGCGATCGAAGTCGACGTGGCGAGCTATGCCAGCAACGCGGCAATGATCGGTGCGGTCATGGATGCGGGTGGGCGGCTCGACGTCGCCTTCCTCAATGCCGGCTTCTATGGGGCCGCCGAGGGGCTGGGCAGCGTGGACGAGGCCTTCTTCGACCGCGTGATCGCGATCAACCTCAAGGGCACGTTCAATGGGATCAAGGCGGTCGAGCCGGTGATCGCCGAGGGCGGGGCAGTAGTCGTTACGGCTTCGGCAGCGGGAACGATCGGCATCTCCAGCAATCCGGCCTACGGCGCATCGAAGCACGGGGTCATCGGCCTGGTGAAGTCCTGCGTCGATGCCTTCGCGGCGCGCGGCGCGCGGATCAACGCGATTTGCCCGGGGGGTGTTGCCACGCCCTTGACCGGTGCCCCCGATGTGGCGATCGTACCGCCGCAGGACCTGCCGCGTGTGCCGCTGCGGGGGTTTGGCAGCGCGCAGCATGTTGCCGAGATGGCGCTGTGGCTGGCGAGCCCTGCGGCCGGTTTCGTCAACGGCCAGGCCCAGGTCATGGATGCCGCGCTGCTATCCACCTTCGCCCCGGTGGTCCTGCCGGTCGGGCCATGATGGCGGGAGCTGGTGGCAAGTGCGAGAACCGCATGTCCCGACCGCGAAAATATGAAATATGCGCAAAAATAGACAGTTTTAATTTCGCATAATCCATTCTAATGCGAACAGAAGACGCAAAATGCAGCGACTCGTGGGAGCTAGGGTGTGGCCCGCAATTGGAGCAGCCGATATGGGCATGGAGCAGCGGCGTGAGCACGGCCGAGGCCGAGATCTTCGCTGCGGTAACGGCCCCCGGGTCACCTTTCGCAATCGGTGAGCGCGATGGTCTGCGCCAGTTCCTGGCCGCCCCGCCCGATCTCAACCAGTTGATCGAATCCGCGCGCCGCTTCGGTGACCGGATCGCGGTGGTCGATTTCGATGCCGCCGGAACCGAGCGCCGGATCACGTTCGCGCAGATGTTCGCCTGGCGCGATCACCTCGTGCCACTGCTCGGCCTGGTTCGCGGCGAGCGGGTGGCCATCTGCATGCGCAACCGCGCGGAATGGCTGGTAGCTTTTCTCGCCGCCATGCGGGCGGGGGCTGTCGCCGCGCTGGTCAATAGCCGAGGCTCGGGACCAGAACTGCGCGCGATGATCGAGGATGTCGCGCCGAGAGTGGTTCTCGCGGACGGCGAACGGGCTCGGCAACTGCGCGAGGCGGGCTATGTCGGCACCGTAATCGATCTGACCAGTCCGCTCGATGCGCTGCCTGTGCCGGCAGGCCAGCCGCACGACGCAGCCACTGTCGGGGCGGCCGACCCTTGCGCTATCCTGTTCACCTCGGGCACCTCCGGTCGGGTCAAGGGCGCCGTGCTTTCGCACCGCAACATGATCACTGGGCTGATGGCCACGCAGCTGTCGGGCACGATCGTGCTTCATACGATGGCACGGCAATATGCCACCACGCCCGACGCGCTGGTGGCGCAGCTGCCGCAGCAGGCCGCGCTGCTGGTCTACCCGCTGTTCCACGTGTCCGGGCTCGGCTCGGGCTTCCTCTCGCCGTTCCTGTCGGGCTCGAAGGTGGTGATCATGCGCCGCTGGGATGCGGCCGAAGCCGCTGCGCTGATCGCGCGCGAGGGCATCACCATGTTCAGCGCCGTGCCGACTATGCTGTGGGACATTCTCCACCGCGCCCGCGTGAGCGGTGACAACCTGGCGTCGTTGCGCAACATCGGCAGCGGTGGACAGGCGCTGCCGGTCAACCTGGTGGAAGAGGTGCATGCGCTCTGCCCGCAGGCGTTGATCGGCACCGGCTACGGCATGACCGAATGCTCGGGCGCCATTGCCCAGGCAGTCGGGCCCGAGTTCATGCGCCGCCCCTCGGCGGCGGGGCGCGTGCTGCCGCTGGTGGACGTTCGGATCGAAGGGCCCGATGGCAGCGTGCTCGGCCCTGGTGAGGCGGGCGAGATCGTGGTGCGCGGTGCGCAAGTCATGCTTGGCTACTGGAACCGTCCCGAGGAGACCGCGCAGGTGCTAAGCTCCGATGGCTGGCTGCGAACCGGTGACGTCGGCACGCTGGATGCGGAAGGCTATGTCACGATCGTCGACCGCAAGAAGGACATGGTGATCTCGGGCGGGGAGAACATCTACTGCGCCGAGGTCGAGCGGTGCATCGGCGAACTGCCGGGCATCCGCGAGTGCGCCGCCTTCGGCCTGCCCGACGAGCGGCTGGGGGAACGGCTGGTGGCGGCGGTTGTCGCCGAGGGGATCGATGAAGCCGCGATCATCGCGCATGTCGCGGCGCGGCTCGCCCGCTACAAGGCACCTGCTCGCGTGGCCTTCAGCGCTGTAACCCTGCCGCGCAATGCGCTTGGCAAGGCAGACAAGGCCGCGCTGCGCCGGTCCTGGTCCGAACTTTCAGGAGAACAATGACATGGGCATGCCTGCCAATATCGGCATCATCGACTGCATGCTGGGCATACCCGAAGCCGAAGATCGGGGTGACTGGTTCGCGCCGTTCCGTCCGCTGATCAAGGATCGGGAGACGCTGGGCCAGTTCGCCATGCCCGCGCAGTACATGTTCAAGGATATTCCGCAGTCCGGAAAGCAGGATGACTACATCGCCTGGACCGTGGCGCAGATGGACGCGCACGGGATCGAACGCGCGCTGGTCGGCTGGAATGACAACGAAACCTCGCGGCGGGCCAAGGAGCTTTTCGGCAACCGCTTCTTTTTCGACCTGCCGATCGACCCGAACCGCGGGATGGAAGAGGTGCGCCGGATCAGGCGCATCCATGCCGAGGTGGGCCTGTCGGCGGTCAGCTGCTTCCCCGCCGGGACGCTGCCGCAGGTGGCGATCAACCACAAGTACATGTTCCCTATCTATGCCGCGTGCGAGGAGCTGGGCCTGCCGATCCTGCTCAACGTGGGCATTCCGGGCCCGCGCATCCCGATGGAGACACAGAAGGTCGAGCATCTCGACGAGGTGTGCTGGTTCTTCCCGGATCTGAAGGTGGTGATGCGTCACGGTGCCGAGCCGTGGGAGGCGCTGGCGGTCAAGCTGATGCTGAAATGGCCGAACCTCTTCTATTCGACCAGCGCCTTCGCGCCCAAGCACTATCCCAAGGCGATCATCGACTACGCCAACACCCGCGGCGCCCACAAGGTGATCTACGCCGGGTACTTTCCGATGGGGCTCAGCCTGGATCGGATCATGAGCGACATGGCCCATGTCCCGTTCAAGGATGAGGTCTGGCCGAAGTTCCTGCGCGAAAACGCCATCAAGGTGTTCGGTCTGTAATCGCCGGCTAGGCAAGGAGTAGCATGATGGCCGAATCAGATTCCCAGTCGGCACCCTTGAAGGATCAGGGTGGCAACGACGCCCGGACCGCGCCCGTTGCCGTGTGGCAGGTGCTCGAGAAGCTCAAGGGCCCAGAGCTGACCGCCTGGCGCACTGCGCCGGTGGACGGACGCGCATCGGTGGCCGAGCGCAATCTCGATATCGGCTTTCCGTTCGGATGGTACCCGATCGAGCTGTCCGCCAATCTGGCCGAGGGCGAGGTCCGCCCCCTGCGCTACTTTGCCAAGGATCTGGCGATTTGGCGCGGTGAGGACGGGCAGGTGCGGATCACCGATGCCTGGTGCAAGCATATGGGCGCGCACATGGGCCATGGCGGCAAGGTGCACGGCAATCTCCTCGAATGCCCGTTCCACGCGTGGCGCTATGATGGCGAAGAAGGCGTGGTCAAGGAGATCCCCTATTCCCGCTCGATCCCGCCGCAGGTCAAGCGCAAGTGCCTGCGCACCTGGCACGTCACCGAGGCCAACCGCTGGATCTGGGTCTGGTACCACCCCAACGACGCTGCGCCGCTGTTCGATGTGGTGCATCTGCCCGAGGCTACTGACCCCTCATGGACCGAATACGACGTGTTCGAATGGAACGTCTACGGCTCGATCCAGAACATGGCCGAGAACGGGGTCGATGTGGCCCACTTCAAGTACATTCACGGCACAGCCAACGTCCCGCTGGGCGAGCTGCGCTGGGGCGAGTGGGGCCGGGGCGCCGATGTGAAGGCCAAGATGGGCACGCCGTGGGGCGAGGTCGATGGCCAGATCAGCTATGACACCATGGGACCCGGGCAAAGCTGGACGCGCTTCACGGGCATTTCCGAGACCCTGCTGGTGGCCTGCATCACCCCGGTCGAGCTTGATCACGTGCACGTGCGCTTCTGTTTCACCCAGCCGTGCGCGCAGGCCGAAGGCGAGCGTTCCGGGGTTGCCCGCGCGATCATCCGCGACATCTGCAAGCAATTCGATCAGGACAAGGTGGTGTGGGACCGGATGAAGTATGAACCCAACGCGATGATCTGCGAGGGTGACGGCCCGATCGCTCAGTTCCGCAAGTTCTATGCCCGGTATTACGTCTCGTGACCGGTGATGATCGCTTCCGGACGACACGCCGCGAAGCGATTGCCGGGGGGATCACGCTGGCGGTCACCGCGGGCTTGCCAGGGAAAGCGCATGCCATGGACGAAGTGCTCGACAGTCACGATGCGCTGGGGCTGGCCGCGCTGGTAAAATCGCGCAAGGTGTCGGCAGTGGAGCTGCTGGAAGCTGCCATTGCGAGGGCCGAGGCGCTCAATCCGCGCTTCAATTTCATGGCCCAGAAGCACTACGACTATGGCCGCAAGGCCGTGGCGGCCGGGCTGCCACCGGGCCCCTTCCAAGGGGTTCCCTGGCTGCTCAAGGACCTCAACACCGGTATTGCCGGTGAGGTGACCGAGAATGGTAGCCGCCTCTACCGCGGCAACCGCGCGGCCGTGACCTCCGAGCTGGTCAAGCGGATCGAGGCGGCGGGCTTCGTGATCTTCGGCAAGACGACCACCCCCGAGTTCGGTCTGACCGGCACGACCGAAAGCGCGCTCACCGGTGCCACCCGCAATCCGTGGCATCCCGACCGGATCGCGGGCGGATCTTCGGGCGGCGCGGCAGCGGCGGTCGCAGCCGGCGTGCTCCCTGCGGCGCATGCCACCGATGGCGGTGGCTCGATCCGTATTCCGGCCTCGTGCTGTGGTTTGTTCGGCCTCAAGCCCTCGCGCGGGCGGGTGCCGATGGGGCCGCCGCGCACCGAAGGTTGGGGCGGCCTGTCGGCGCATCACGCGGTGACCCGCAGCGTACGCGATTCGGCGGCGATCCTCGATGCCACCCACGGCACCGAGCCCGGTTCGCGCTATGGCGCGCCCACGCCGGAGCGGCCGTTCCTCGCGGAAGTAGGGCGCGATCCCGGCAAACTGCGGGTGGCGCTGATGCTTACTCCGTTCTCCGGCGCGCCGGTCACCCCCAAGGTGATCGCCGTCACGCGCGCGGCTGCGGATCTGTTCGCGCGGCTCGGCCATCATGTCGAGGAGGCGGCGCCGAAGATCGATGCGGCTGCCGTGGGCGCAGGCAGCTTCGCCTTGATGGCGGCCTCCGTCGCCGCCGATTGTGAGGACCGCGCCAAGGCGCTGGGGCTGACGCTCGGGCCGGACCTGCTCGAGCCGACCACGCTCGACATCATCGGCTATGGCAAGACGGTCACCGGGCGCGATTTCGCCCGCGGCAACAACGCTTATCAGGCCGCCGCCGTGGCGGTTGCACAGTTCATGGAGAGGTACGACGTGATCCTCTCTCCCACGCTGGCCGCGCCGCCGCTTCCGCTGGGCCGCATCGGGCTCTCGACCGGGCGGGCGCTGATGGAATGGGGTCAGGAAGTCGGCGCCTTCACCGCCTTTACCGGTGTCTTCAACGGCACTGGCCAGCCCAGCATGTCACTTCCGCTCGGCATGTCGGCTGAAGGCCTGCCGATCGGTGTGATGGTGACCGGGCGCTATGGCGAGGAGGCGCTGCTTTTCCGCCTCGCCGCGCAGGTCGAGCATGCCGCCCCCTGGGCAGGGCGCCGCGCGAAGCTCTGAAAGGCCCGAGTCAGCCCGGCAAGTAGAGCTGGGCTGCCTTGCCCCCGTCGACCGGCAAGGCGGCGCCGGTGACATAGCTCGCCGCATCGGACAGCATGAACACGATTGCCTCGGCCAGCTCGTCGGGCTCGCCGCCGCGCCCCATCGGGATCGCCTCGGCGGTGCGCGCGGCGACATCGGGTGCGCGCACCGCGAAGTCCGAGGTTGCCGCTGTCATCACCTGGCCCGGGACGATCGCGTTGACCCGGATGCCCATCGGCGCACCCTCCATCGCTGCCGCAGCCGTGAAATGGACCAGTGCGGCCTTGGAGGCGGAATAGCTCGCCATGTTCGGTGCCGCGCGGATGCCGCAGGTGGACGAGATGTTGACGATCGATCCCCGTTGACGGCCAAGCGGTGCCTGTGCGGCCATGACCCGCATGGCTGCCTTCGTGCCGACGAAGACGGCATCGGCATTGACCGCGAAGTCCTTGCGCCAGTGTTCGAGCGTGAGGTGCGAGATCGGGGCGTAATGGACCGACATGGCGTTGTTGACCAGCATGTCGAGCCGTCCATAGCGCGCCGCGACGTCTTCGATCAGGGCAGTGAAAGCGGTTTCGTCCGACACGTCGAGCACCCGGGCCTCGACCTGCCCGAACGCCGCGATCTCGGCGCGCGCGGCCTCGAGCCGGTCGGCACGGCGGGCGCAGATCACCACCGTTGCGCCGCGCTGGGCCAGTAGCCGGGCCGTGGCGAGGCCTATTCCGTCGCTGCCTCCGGTGACGATCGCGATGCGACCGGCAAGGTCCTGAACCACCTTTTCTCTCCCCAATACGATAGTATCAAATGAGCAGCACCGCTTCGCAATGTCAAACATTTGCGGAGATAACAGATCAAAAATTTACGAATCTATCGGCGCCATGCCAGGGCGCCTGACCAATTCGATCGTTTGCAGAGATGGCTTTCGGTTGGCGCAATGGTCTGCACTGGCGCGATGTCGCCGCCGAACGCGGCTCGCCCAGGACGATCTGCATGTCCGCCATCTGCGTCGCCGCAGCCCTCATCTCCTGGCTCAATCAGTGAGTCTTGAGCCCAGGAATGGCTCAAATTCACATGACCTCAAGGGCATTGCGTCGGATTCCGGCTTCAAAACAACGCATTGATCTGTATGTAGAGATAGCAGTGTCATTATGCGCAGATTCGGAATCAATTTCGTGCGCAAATATGAGGGAGTGGGCAATTGGGGATTTCGGCATCGACGCTCGAGCTGGTCGCGGCACGTTCGGCCGAGAACCGGCTGCAGCGGCGCATATCGCAGGATGTTGTCGACGCGCTCACGGCTGATGGCTTCTTCCGGCATTATACTCCCCAAGCCTACGGCGGCCGTGCCGGGCGGCCGCAAGACTTCTTCCTTGACCAGATCGCAATCGCCGAGCGCGACATGAGCACGGCTTGGGCGCTGGGTATCGTCGCGGTGCACAACTATCAGGTCGCGTTGATGGATCCCAAGGCGCAAGAGAGGCTGTTCGCGGACGGCCCCGATGCGATGATTTCGAGCTCATACAACCCGGTCGGTGCCGCGGCCGAGGCGGTTGAGGGCGGCGTGATGGTTTCAGGCCGGTGGGGCTGGTCCAGCGGCTGCCTTCACTGCAACTGGGTGCTACTCGGGGCGGTAATTCCCGGCGAGGGTTATCGCACGCTGCTGATCCCGCAGGAGCAGTACCGGATCGAGGACACCTGGTACACCATGGGGCTTCAGGGCACCGGATCCAACGACATCGTGATCGACGCGCCGGTGTTCGTGCCCGATCACATGACCCACAAGCAGATGGACGGTTTCCATTCGATTCACTCGCAGGGCCCGGGTGTGTACGATCTCCCGTGGGCACAGGTGTTCATCCGGGTGGTCAACACCAGCGCGATCGGTGCGGTGCGCCATGCGGTGAAGCTGTTCCGGGAGAGGGTCGGGCTCAACTCGACCGATCCGAGCAAAAGCGCGACCGACCCCGACGTGCTCGAGCGGGTTGCGCGCGCGCAGAATCTGGCGGATGAGGCAGCGGCGGTCATGATCCGGGCTTTCGACGAGATGGAGGCCGCCGAATGGAAGCCTGCGCTGGTCGACCGTGCGCGCTACCGCTATCAGGCAAGCCTAGTCGCGGATCGCTGCATCGAGGCGATGGACCTGCTGATGGACGTCGCTGGCGGCCGCTCGGTTTACACCGGCAGCGCCTTCCAGGACCTGTGGCACGACGTGCGGATGGCCCGCGCCCACGTGGCCAACAATCCTGCCGGATTCGCGCGCAACTACGCTACGGTCCTGATGGGCGGTAAGAACGCCGACGTGTTTATCTGAGTGACCGTGGCCGGAGGGCTGCGGCCCTCCAGCCACGACTCAATCGTCGTCGTCGATCACGTCTGCACGGGTGATCTTGGCCATCCGTGAGTTGTATTTCACGGTCTTGACCGCAATCGACGTTTCGACGTGGTGGACCCCGTCGAGCGAGAGGATTTCATCCGAGGCAAGCTCGACCAGCCGGTCCAGTTCGTCGATCAGGCACATCGCCGTGATGTTGAACTGGCCCATGGTGATCAGCACCGCGTTGATCCCGGCAATCTCCGCGATTGTGCGGGCAACTTCGCGGACGCGATCGACATCGGCCTGAATGTTGATGAAGGCCAGGCGCGTGCGGGTTCCCATCTCGAACCCGGTGATCGCCGTGAACGCGATCAGGCCGTCCTCTTGCAACCGCTTGATGCGGCCGCGCACGGTGCCTTCGGTCACCCCGAGTTCGGCGGCGATCTTGCGGTTGGAAACGCGCGCATCGCGCGACAGCATTTCAATCAGCTGGTGGTCGAGCGGATCGAGGTTCGGTGCGGCCACGATCGTCACTCCCGCCCTTCGATGGGTGCGACATCGAACTGGTACTTGATGATGTCCACCACGATTGCCGGAATGAGCGAACGAATGCCGCGCACGGTCGACAGCTTGTCGAACAGAAAACCTGCCAGATCGTCGAAATCGTGCAACGCAACCAGCATGTCGATATCGTAGCGACCGGTCACCAGATGCGCGGCGACGATCTCGGGGAGGGCGGCCAGATCCTGCGCGACCTCGGATGCCGGACGACCATCGACCTCGACCCAGACCCGCTGCAGCACGTTGTAGCCATGCGCCGTAAAGTCCGAGACGGCCACTACCCGCAGCTGGTTCGCATCCTCCATCCGCTTGATCCGCGTGGAGACGGTCGTGGCAGTAAGGCCCAGCTTTTCTGCTACCTGCTGGTTGTTGGCACGGCCGTTGCGGCGCAGCTGTTCGACGATGTTCAGGTCGGTTGCATCGTGGGTAAATGTCTGGGTCATGTTGCTATTTGGTCTACCCTTGCTGTCGAGCAAGGGTTTGCGCAAGGGTTGGCCCAACGTCAACCTCATTGTCAGGATCCTACAGGCTCTTGTGCCGGACATGCGCAGCCAGCTGCGCGCACCAGCGTGCTCACGCCAGTGCCGAGCAGGCTTGGGCCAGCCTGCGCACGGCCGCGCGGGCGCCATGCATGGCTCCTTCGATGTAGCCCACGCCATTGGCATCGCCGATCACCTCGACCGCAAATCCTGCCGCGCGCAGCGCATCTGCCAGGGTCAAGTCGCCCTCTGCGCCCTTGGCGACGATCACGTTGCCGGCGGAGACGCTGTGCTGGACCCCCGCTGCGTCGACGAAGCTGACGGCACCGGCGCCGATCGTGATGTCCGCGGCGCCTGCGTGGAGGCCGACGCCGTGCTCGGCCAGTTCGCTGAGAAGGCGCATGCGGCGGACCAGCGTAAGACCCTTGCCCAGCCGGGGTGCTTCGTCGACCACGTGGACTGTCCGTCCGCGCTCGGCGAGGAACTCCGCCAGTTCGAGCCCGACCAGCTCGCCGCCGATGATCGTTACGGTGTCGGCCAGCGGCATCCAGGCATGAGTGGCCTTGCGCACCAGTGCCAGGTTGGCGCTGGCTCCGGTCGCTGCACCCAGCCGCGTGGCGACGCGGGTGAACAGGCCGGTCTTGCGGCGCAAGGCATCCGAGCTGCCGCCAAGCATCATCTGCCGCATGTCGTCGCCTGAGAAGACATGATCCTGCTCGCTTCCCGGGATCGGGGGCATCCCGCGCACCGCGCCGGTTGCCACGATCACCATCTCGGCGCCAATCGAGCGCAACAGATCGGGCGTGGCCGTGGTCGACAGGCGCACCGTGGTGGACGACTGCTCCACCTCGCTGCGCAGCCAGTTGAGCAGCCGCTCGTTTGGTTCGTAGGCCAGCCCGGCGAAGCGCAGTGTGCCGCCCAGTCGCTCCGACTGTTCGAACAGCGTCACGCGGTGACCCAGCGCGGACAGCTGTCGGGCTGCCTCCATGCCGCCGGGGCCGCCGCCGATCACCGCCACAGTCATCGGGCGCTGCGCGAGCCGCGGCTCGACCTCAAACTCGAAGCTCAATGCAGGGTTCACCGCACAGCGCGTCGGCTGGCCCAGATAGATCGCCGAGACGCAGGTGTAGCAGTATACACAGGGCCGGACCGCCTCAGGCTCGCCCGCCGCCAGCTTGCGCGGCAGGTGCGGGTCCGCCAGCAACTTGCGCCCCATGCCGATGAAGTCGGCCTCGCCAGCCGCGATCGTTCGGTCGGCGCTGTCAACCTCGATCCGCCCGGCGCCGATCACCGGGATCGTAACTGCCTTGCGGATCTCTGCCGTCGCCGGAAGGTTGAAGTTCTCCTGATGCGGTATGTTCGACTGCGAGTGGTACTTGCCCACGGCGGTATCGTGATAGGCCGACACCGTGATCGCATCGACCCCGGCGGCTTCGACCAGCTTGGCCGCCTCCTTGGCGAGATCGAGAGTGATCCCGCCAGGCTTGCCGACCTCCTGCGAGTCCAGCTTGATCCAGACCGGATAGTCCGGCCCGACCTCGACGCGGATCGCGGCGATAACCTCGAGCGTCAGGCGCAGCCGGTTTTCCAGGCTGCCGCCGTAGGCGTCGGTACGGGTGTTGGTATAAGGCGATGTGAACGAGGACAGCAGGTAGCCGTGGCCGCCGTGGATCTCTAGGCCATCGAATCCTGCCTGTTTCGCGCGCCGCGCGGCGGCGGCGAACTGGCTCACCGCCAGGTCGATGTCGGCCTGTTCGAGCACCTTGAGTTCGGGCATCTTGTACCCGGCCAGTGCAGCCAGCTCCTCATGCAGAAAGAAGTCGACGAAGCTGCCCTTGACTGCGGGCGGGATCGACGGCCCCCACAGGGGATGGCCCCAACGGTTGCAGCTGTAGCCCGCCACGAAGCCGCCATGGTGGAGTTGCACCGCGATCTTGGCGCCGTGGGCGTGGATCCGGTCGGTCAACCGTCGCAGGCCGGGTATGAAGCGATCATCGGAAATCGCGGTCTGCTGCATCGCCACCGCGCCGACCGGCCAGGCCACGCCAGCCACACCCGAGATAATCAGCCCGGCACCGCCCTTCGCCTGCTCCTCGTGGTAGGCGATGATCTGATCCCCCACGGTGCCGTCGTCGTTCGACAGGCTCACCCCCATCGCCATGACCGCGATCCGGTTCTTGAGCTCGAGCGATCCGATCCGTCCGGGCGAGAGCAGGTGGGGGTAGCGGTTGGAGGTCATGCTGCAATGGCTCTCCCAAGAGCGTTGGTTTTGATTTATGCGTAGATAATGCAGTATGAAATTGCGATATTCAAGATTAATTAGCGTAAATATCCTTTCTTTGCGTTTCAATTTTGACTGCTTAGCTGTTGAGCGAACCTATTAGTGCAACCAGCCGGGCCTGACGGTTCACCCCCGTCTTGGCGAAAATCGCACGCAGCTGAACCTTGGCGGTGTTGTGTGCGATCCCGAGTTGCCGCGCAGCCGAGACCAGATTGTGCCCCCGGGCCATTGCAGCCGCCAGCCGCGCCTCTGCCGGGGTCAGTCCCAGCAGGGTGCGGATCGCCTCGGGATCGGCGGCGGTCTCCGGCTCTGGATGACTCAGGAACAACGCCAGGGCGCCCGTACCGGCATGGATCGCGCGCAGGTCGAGCACTCTGGCGGTGACCACCAGATCGCCGTGGTTGGGTCGTTCAATCCGGAACCGGGGCAGCGGCGTCACCGGAGCGCTGCCCGCAAGGAGATCGGCGATCAGACGCTGGTGTATGGGGCTGGCCAGCAGCAACTCACCGCCCCGGCTCGACAGGCCCTCGTCTTCGTTCAGAATACGGTCGGCAAGGGCATTGCTGCTGACGATCGCGCGATTGCGATCAAGCAGGATCAATCCGATTCCCAGCCCCTGCGCGGCCGAATGGAACACGCCGTGCTGCGCCCCCGCGAACTGCAGCCGTTCGAACAGGCCGACCGCGATCCGCAGATGGGGTACGATCAGCCGCAGACGGTCCCGGTCGGCGCGGGCAAAGTCTGGCTGGGTACTGTGCCGGCTGATGCGCAGCCGGGCTTCATAGCGCCCCGCGTCTCGCCGCGCCTGCTTGCCGGCACCGAAATGCAGGTCGACCCCGAGCACGACGTCGAACCCCACCTCGGCCATGGCTCGTCGATAGGCGGAGAAGGCCTCGGGCGGGTGGGCTGACATGAATTCGGCATAGGACACCACTTCGCCATCCGGCAGGCCGCGAAACGGATCATCGGCGAACAGGCTTTCGGCGTAGGCCGCACTCACGGCGGGGTTGGCGCCGGGCGTGATAAAGGTTGCGGGGAGACGCTTGCCGGGGGTGGTGATGATCAGCGTGGCATAGGCCGCGCCCATCCAGCGGGCGAGATCCTCGAGAAAGTCCTGCCAGGGCGGCTCGGCGGCAATCCCGCGATAGAGGCGGGCGAGCAGATCGGAAAAGCCCTGATCGGATTCGGCTGACATAACGGCCCCTGTTGAGACAGGGGCCTCATAACCCGTTTGGAGCATGTCCGCCAACATGACCGCCCGCCTGCTCGAAGCGGATCAGGCTCAGGCGGTCGCCGGCGCCTCGGCCTCGGTCAGCACAAAGCCGCGATAGTCGTTGGCCACGGCTTCGGTGCACGCCCGGGTATATTCAGGGAAGCCGCCGATGTAGATCATGAAGCCGCCCTTTTTGCCCTCGATGTTCTTGGCATTGTACCAGGAGTCGGCAAGATGGTGGATGGTCATGGCAGCGGCGGCATCGACCTGCTCGGCCCACCACTGCTCTGCTTCGGCGGTAGTCTCGATGCGGTCTACCCCGCGCCGTTCCATCGCCTCGATCAGGTCGGCGGTCCAGTTCACCTGCCATTCCCCGGCGGTAATCATCTGCGCCTGCGCGGCGGGCGTGAGTGGGCCGTGGATCATGAACAGGTTGGGCATGCCGGCGATCATCGCGCCGAGATAGGTTGTCGGCCCGTCGCGCCACTTGTCGGCCAGCGTTGTGCCATCCGGGCCTTCGATCGCGATCCGGCTCATTGCCCCGGTCACCGCATCGAAGCCGGTGGCGAGAATGATCACGTCCAGTTCGTGATCGGCCGCAGTTGTACGCAGGCCAGTTTCCGTGAACTCGACGATGGGCGCACTGCGGGCATCGGCCAGCGTGACGTTGTCGCGGTTGAACGTCTCGAAGTAGCCGTTGTCGATCCCGAGGCGCTTGCCGCCGATCGGATAAGTCGGGCAAAGCAGTTCGGCGGTCTGCGGGTCCTTGACGATTGCACGGATCTTGTTGCGGGCAAACTCGGCGACAACCGCGTTGGCCTTGATGTCTGTCATCACGTCCGAAAAGGCGGTGAGCAGCTGGAAGGCGTTCTTGGATTGCCAAGCTGTCTCCAGGATTTCCGTCTGCTGTTCCGGTGTGCAGTCGAGCGCTGAATAGGCGGGATAGTCAATCAGCGACACGCCCCAGGTCTCCAGCATCTGCTTGCGCCGCTCGGGATAGTTCGCCTTCCAGTCGGCCTCGAACGCGGGATCGATCGGGCGGTTGCCCGAGGGCATCGAATAGGCGGGAGTGCGCTGGAATACGGTGAGGTGCGCCGCCTGTGCCGCGATGATCGGAGCGGCCTGCACTCCGGTAGATCCGGTGCCGATCAGGCCCACGCGCTTGCCGGTCAGGTCCAAGCCTTCGCGTGGCCATTGTGTGGTGTGGAGCACCTGTCCCTTGAACCGGTCGCGATGGGGCCAAGCCGGCTCGTTTGCGGCGAACAGCGCCCCGGTCGCCGCGATCACCCATCTGGCTTCGACGTGGTCCCCCTTGGCGGTGTGAACGTGCCAGCGCCGTTCTGCGCTATCGAAACGCATGCGGGTGACCGGGTTGGCGAAGCGGATATGTCGGCGCAGGTCGAACCGGTCGGCGACGTGGTTGGCATATTTCTCCAGCTCGGGCTGAGCCGAAAAATACTCTGGCCAGTGCCACTCCTGCTGGAGGTCCTCGTCGAACCCGTAGGAATATTCCACGCTGACGATATCGACCCGCGCGCCCGGATAGCGGTTCCAATACCAGGTGCCACCTACACCATCACCGGCCTCGAAACAGACGACACTGTGGTTCGAGCCGAGGCGATGCAGCGCATAGAGCCCCGAGAACCCGGCTCCGATCACGACCACGTCGACCTGTTCTGCCGTTGACTGTGACATCCTGCGTCTCTCCCCCATGTTCTGGCGAAGCGGTTTGGAGATGCTCGCCTGATCCCCCCTGTCTTGCCCAGCTGCAACTTCGAGGCATACCTCGAACGGGCTATGAAATTGGGGGAGGGCGGAGGTGGTCCGGTATGGCGAGGAAGCACAAGCCGGAGGAGATCGTCGGCGCGCTGCGTTCGGCTGGGTCGGCCGGGTTTGCCGATGGCGAGATTTAGCGCGATGGCTGACAGCAGGCCGACTGCTGAAAGTGTCGAAAGAGTATGGCTATGGGGTCTTTTAATCCAGAAATTACCGATGAAGCCAAATTAAAAAATTGAATATATTAAAAATTTCTAGAGAATATTGCCATAATCAATCTAAAAATATATTATTATTTATAGTGACAAGATATTTGAAAATACTCTCAGTAAGTTCGGAAAGATCTGACTTGGCTGTATCGGTAACGGTGATGAAATTGCGCTCATCCTTGATGATCCAGCCTTTTTCCTCAAGGATCTGGATTTTTCGCCGCACCGTCTCCCGCGGGATGCCGCTATAATCTGCGATCGATTGGAGATTGATGGCTTCCGGTTGCAGCGATTGGACACTGCGCTGCAGGAAATCGTCATGCGTCATGTCATCGGGGGCATTGCGGGCCGTGAAGGTGCGTTCTCCAATAATCGTGAGCACGAGGAACAGGTCGAGATCACCGTCGCAAACGCGGCGGCAGGCGACGAGATGCCGGGTCAGCGCCGCAACATGCATTGCATGCATCTTGCCAAAATGACGCCGCAGCTTTTCCTCACTCATCGCCGCCCACTCCCTGTGCCGCGCCCTGCTTCAGCGCTGGCGGGTTTATGGTAGCGCGGGCTGATGGGACCGGCCAGAGCCCGTATGGCCGGTATAGACCCATCGATCGCGGCCGCGGCTTGGTCAGGCCACGGCAGTTCCGAACATGGTGGTAAAGTCCGGTGCAGCGCGAAGGCTGTTGCCACCATCGACACTGATGCACTGGCCCGTGATCCAGCTACCGCGATTCCCGAGCAGGGTGACCACCATGGCGGCAACCTCTTCCGGGAGGCCGACACGCGCCAGCGGCATTTGCGCGCGGTACAGATCGACAGCCGGTTCATAGGCGGTCAGTTCGGATACCATCGCGGTATCGACAAGGCCGGGGAGCACCGCATTGACGCGGATGCCCTTGTGGCCAAGGTCGTCGGCAAAGCACCGCGTAAGCATGTTGACCCCAGCTTTTGACGCGCAATAGGCAGGCATCCCCTTGTGGCTCAGGAGTGAGGCGACCGAGCTGATATTGACGATGCTGCCGCCGCGACCGCTGGCCAGCATGGCGCGCGCTTCGGCCCGCATGGCGACATAGACACCGGTCAGATTTGTCCGCAGCACTGCCTCGAAGGCGCTGCCATCCATGTGCAGCAGATTGCCGCCGCTGCCGGTGCCGGCCGCATTGACCGCGAGATCAAGCGAGCCGTGGCGATCCATCACCAGGTCCACTGCCGCCATGACCGACGCTTCATCGGCAACATCGCATAACACCCAGTCTGCGCCTTCGCCCAGATCGGCGGCGGCCTGTTCGAGCACGTTCGCGCGTCGGCCAGCAATGGTGACGCGGGCTCCAGCGTCAATCAGCATCCGCGCGCATGCGAATCCGATGCCGGTGCCGCCACCGGTGATCAAGGCAACCTTGCCTGCAAGGCCATCGGTATCGGGGGGGGTGATGTGGGTGTTCAACGCGCTGTCTCCCAAAATGGGCGGCGCGGCCGATGCAAGTTCTGCCGTCTCGCCGCATAGTGTTGGCGCAGGCAGCGGCGATCGGCAGTCCGGTGAACAGGACGTTCGGTAGCGTGTCGGCAAACAGGGCGCAAGACCGACCGGAAAGGTCGGCATGGGCCGATCCCGCGTGATCGACCGCTAGCCGGGCTGCGTTGGCCCTGCGCGGCGTCATGCTGCGTGTGAGAGAGGGAAATACCTGTGACAAAGCCACTGGGAAAATTCGATATATTTTCGCCTGAGGCCTATCTTGACGAGGCTGAAGTGGCGCTGCGGTGCAAGCAATTGCGGGCGCAAGGACCGGTGCTGTGGATCGAACAGGAGCCCTATCGCCCGTTTTGGGCCGTGCTGCGTCAGGCCGACATCATGACAGTGGAACGCGACACCAAGACCTGGATCGCCGAGCCAAGTCAGACGCTGATCCCGCGTGATATCGAGGATGCGATCGTCGCCCAGTGGGGCAAGCGCACCGGCCCGGTCCGGACCTTGCTTGATATGGATGGCGCCGACCACCGTGATCATCGCAACCTGACGCAAAGCTGGTTCAACTCGCGCTTTCTTGAAACGCTGCGGGAACGCATGGCGGTGCTGGCGCGTGAGTACGTCGACAAGCTCGCGTCGCTGGGCGGCGAATGTGATTTCGTCGAGGAGATCGCGGTGCCTTATCCGCTGATCATGATCACGACGATCCTCGGTCTGCCAGACAGCGACGCGCCCCTGGTCCTCCGGCTGACGCAGGAACTGTTTGGCGCGCAAGACCCTGAACGCCAGCGTAGCGGCCAATACGGCCAGGACGTGGCGATGGAGTTTTTCGGCTATCTGGCCGGGATCGTTGCCGAGCGGCGCAAGGACCCCAAAGAGGATCTGATGTCCGTCGTCGCCAATGCCACTCTGCATGGCGCGCCGCTGCCCGACATCGATACGCTGTCCTATGGCATGTTGCTGGCAGCAGCCGGGCATGACACGACCAGTTCATCAGTCGGCATCGGCATGATGCAGCTGGCCAGCAATCCGGCCGAGTTCGCCAAGCTGAAGTCCGATCCCAGCCTCATCCCGAGCGCCGCGCAGGAGATTTTTCGGTGGGCCACACCGGTGCGCCATTTCCTGCGCACCGCCACGGTTGATACCGAACTGGGCGGGCAGACGATCAAGGCGGGCGAGAGTGTCTGCCTGATGTACCTGTCGGGCAATCGCGATGAAGATGTATTTGACGACCCCGATGCGTTCCGCGTCGATCGTTCGCCCAACCGACATGTCGCCTTTGGCTATGGCGCGCACCACTGCCTCGGGCGCATCCTTGCCGAAATGGAAGTCGAAGCGTTGATGGCGGAAATCGTCGCGCGGGTCGACAGCGTCGAACTGGCGGGCGAGCCGCAGTGGGTGAAGACCAATCATACCGGCGGGCTCAAGCATCTGCCGATCCGCTATTCCATGACAGCAGGCCAATGATGCAGGCGGATTATGTCATCGTCGGCGGCGGGTCTGCTGGGTGTGTGCTGGCGGCGCGTCTGTCCGAGCAAGCCGATGTGCGGGTGGTGCTGATCGAAGCGGGTGGCGACGGCAAGGGCTTCCTCGTGTCCATGCCGGCCGGTTATGGCAAGACCACCGGTGAATTTGGGCACAGCTGGCATTATCACAGCTCACCCGAGGCGAGTATCGGCGGCCGCGAGATGCTGCTGCCCCGCGGCAGGGGCCTTGGCGGTTCGTCCAATATCAATGGCCTGCTCTATGTTCGCGGGCAGCACCAGGATTATGACAGCTGGAGCAATCTGGGGGCCATCGGCTGGGGATGGTCGGACGTCGCACCTTATTTCCGCAAGAGCGAAAGCTATGCAGGAGGTGCCGATGATTTCCGTGGCGGCGACGGGCCCCTGAAGGTCGAGGAGGTCAGCCACCGCGACCCGACCAACAATGCGGTGCTGTCCGCCTTTGCGGAATTGGGCGTGCCGTTGGTTGCCGACTACAACGGCCCCGATCAGCATGGGGCGTTTTATTATCAGACCACCATCCATCAGGGGAAACGCTGTTCGGCAGCCGCCGCCTTTTTGCGGCCTGCCATGTCCCGTCCCAATCTGTCGGTGATCACCGGCGCGCTGTGCCGTCGCATCCTGTTCGGCGGCAAGGTGGCACGCGGCGTGGAAATCGAGCGCGGTGGCAGGATCGAGACGATCAGCGCGCAGCGGGAGGTCATCCTTTCCGCTGGCGCCTATCACAGCCCCAAGCTGCTGATGCTTTCCGGCATCGGGCCGGGCGCGCATCTGCAGGCAATGGGCATCGATGTCTTGCACAACAGCTCGGGAGTCGGGGCCAATCTGCAAGACCATTACATCCTGACGATGAGCTGGCGTTTGCGTGAGGGCAGCTATAGCTACAACCAGCAGCTGGGCGGGATGCGCCTGCTTTGGAATGTGCTGCGCTACGCCGCCAGCGGCACGGGGCCGATGACGATTCCCGTGGCGCAGACCGGGGCTTTCGTCAAATCCGATCCAGTGCTCGATCGCCCCGACATCCAGTTCCATTGCCTTCCCGTGACAGGGGACCTCGATCTGGCGATGAACGGGGAGAAGCCCACCCTGTCGAAATACCCCGGCCTGACCTTGGGGCCCAATATCCTTCGCCCGGAATCCCGCGGCCGGCTGTTGCTGACCAGCGCCGATCCGGCGGCAGTGCCCGATATCGTCCATAACTATCTTGAAGCGCCCGAGGACCAGCGCCTTTCAGTGAAGGCGATGCGCATGGCCCGCGATCTGGTGCGTGCGCCGTCGCTGGCGCGGCTGATAGACGGCGAGGTTTATCCCGGCGCAGCGAAGGACAGCGACGAGGCGCTGATCGAATATGCCCAGCGTTTCGGCAACACCGGCTATCACCCGGTCGGCACCTGCCGCATGGGATTGGATGATGACGCGGTGCTTGATCCGCAACTGCGCGTGAAAGGGGTCGAGCGGCTGCGCGTGGCCGATGCCTCGATCATGCCGCGCCTCGTTTCCGGCAATACCAATGCCCCGGCGATCATGATCGGGGAAAAGGCGGCGGACCTGATCCGCAGCGGGCGATAAGCGCAGCCCCGCAGAGGGCGCACAAGGGTGAGAGACGATGACGGCATCCATAGCAACGAGCAGTGAATCTTTGCCCGATGAAGCGTCCATTCGCGCCGCCGCATTAGACCCTGAAGTGCTGCAGGCGCAGTCGATCGGACTGCTTGGCTATGTCTACGGCTATCCCATTGTGGACATGCTGAAACAGATGCACAACGAGACACACCGGGTGCGCGCCGATCAGCCGGTGGCTGCGCCGGTCAATCGGATTGCGGTCTATCCCGGCGTACTGACGCCGAAAACGCAAGGGCAACTGCGCGGCGCCAATTCGGACACGCTCTACATCAATGGCTGGTTCGATCTGTCGAAAGGGCCGGTGCTGATCGACGTGCCGGAGATGGGCGACCGCTATTACACGCTGGCCTTCATCGACCTCTATTCCAAGCCGCATCATCTGGGCACGCGGACCAATCGCGGCCGTGCAGCGCGCTATGCGCTCGTTGGGCCATCAGGCGGGGTGGTGCCAGAGGGGCATGAACGCTTTGAGCTGCCGACCGACATCGTCTGGCTCCTCGGCCGCGTGCTGGTGGTCGATGCAGCGGATGAGCCAGAGGGCAAGCGCCTCTCGCATGCCATCAAAGTGACGGGTGACGCCGGGCCGGATGTCTGTGAGGCCGAAGCGATGAACCCGTTCGATAGCCTCCTCTACTTCACCCTTCTCAATCAGGGCCTCAAGCTCCTGCCGCGCCAGCCAGGCGAGGAGGCGCTGATGGCGCAATTCAATGCAGCCGGCTTCGGTCCGGATTGCGATTTCGATGCGGAGGCCCTGACGCCGGGTCAGCGGCTAGGGCTTGGCTGGGCGGTCAAAATCGGACCGCAGGTGATCAGCCAGCGCGGATTTCGCCCCACCCAGACAGCGAATGGCTGGATGGTGTCGAGCGTCATTGCCGATCCCGGCATGGACTACCTTTTGCGGGCTGAAGTGGCGCGGGGTGGTTATGTCAACGAGCCCGAGGAATCCATCTATCCGGCCTCCATCACCGATGATCGCGGGGAGATGCTGACAGGCGAGCGGCGCTATCGCATCCATTTCAAGGCCGATGCCATGCCGCCGGTCGGCGCATTCTGGTCAATCACGTCTTATGACATGAAGACGGCGCAGCTGACCGAAAACACGTTGGGCCGCTATGCTATCGGCGACCGGACGCCCGGGTTGGTCTATGGCGAGGATGGTTCGCTCGACATTGGGCTGTCGGCAGAGCCACCGTCCGACGGGACGAGCAACTGGCTCGCGATCCCGCCAGGTGCGTTCCATCTGGTCACGCGGTTGTACTTGCCGGCACCCGAGGCGCTGGACGGGCGCTATGTATTGCCCGTGGTGCAGCGCGTCGACTGACCCTGGCGCTGGTCAAACCGGGCGAACTGAAGACAGGGCCCAAGAAACCAAAAACGACATCGCTGTCGAACGAGGAAGAAGAGGTTGTGACGACACACGCTCCTTCCCCTGGATGACTGTCTCTTCGCTCTGAAAGTGTCGATTCCGTTTCTGGCGCATCCCTGCATTGGCCAACGGCTGCCGTTCCCTAAACAATCCAGACTGTGCGCACTGGTACCGGCGTCAACACGATCGGAGCTCCGGGACCAAACATCCCGAAGGGTTCACGGCGCATCAACCGCTACAGATTTGGCCCAGCGATAGTCCTGCTTGCCCGCCGCCGACCGCCGCACAGCATCGACCCAGACCAGCGCCTTGGGAATTTTGTATCCGGCGAGATGGTCGGCGAGGAACGTCCGGACCGCTGCCAGGTCCGGCTGCGCCAGTCCCTCGCGCAGCGATACGACACCGATCACCCGCTCGCCCCAGCGCGGATCAGGTTGTCCCACCACGACTGCATCCTGGATCGCCGGATGGGCGCGCAGCGCCTCTTCGACTTCCTCGGGAAATACTTTCTCCCCGCCACTGTTGATGCAGGTCGATCCACGACCGAACATGGTGATCATTTTGTCGTCGTCGAGCCGTCCGGCATCGCCACTGACAGACCAAAGCCGCCCGTTGATCGTGCGAAACACTTCGGCCGTTTTGTCTGCATCGCGGAAATAGCCGATTGGCGTATGTCCGCTGCGAGCGATGAAGCCGGTTTCGCCAGCTACCGCCAGCCGGTCATCAATGACGACCTGTTGATTGTCATGCGCCGGAAGCCGCATGATACCCTCACCGGCGGCGCTGCTGGCCTGGCCTGATACGCCGGTCTCCGACGACCCCATGCCGTCCGTGATGCTGCAACCGTCAGGCAGGAATTTTCGCAGATCATCTCTGACATGTTGCGAAAAGACGGCCCCCCCGGACCCGAAATTGACCATGGATGCCAGCGACCAGCGGCCGGGATGGGCCAATAGGGCATCGCGCAGCGGAATAGCCATGGCGTCGCCGACGATCTGGACAATATTGATGCCAAACCGGTCGACTTTGTCCCACAAGGCAACCGGGTTCAGACCGCGCCCCTCATCGAGCACAATCGTGAGACCGTTGAGCAAAGCGGACCAGACTGTCCACAACGCAGCAACGTGCATCAATGGAGCAACTGGGAACAGCTTGAGGGGATAGCCCTTGCTCGCCCGGTCATAAATGTCATCCGGCACGACCAGCGGTCCGGCGGGATTGAAATAACCACCGCCCCCCGCACAGCCAAAAATGAACGCTTTGTGCGGCCACATCACGCCCTTGGGCATGCCGGTTGTGCCGCCGGTATAGCTTATCAGGATATCCGTTTCATCACGCGGCCATGGCCCGCTGGCGGTCGCGGCAAGGAGCTCATCGTACGCCAACGACCCCTCCATTGAGCAGCCCGACCCATCCTCCACTGCCACACACAGGCGCAAAGCTGGAAGATCTGGCCGCAACTGGCGCATGATATCGCCATATTCCGCGCCATGGATTATTGCGGCAGCTTGCGCATTATCAAATAGATACCGCAGCTCCTCGGCACGGTAGCGGAAATTGACATTGAACGGCGTCGCCCCGAGCTTCACCACCGCAATGAAGGCCTCCAGATGCTCGGCGCGGTTCGTCAAATAGAGGCCGACAGTGTCTCCCCGACCGATACCCTGCGCTGCCAATCCCGATGCCAGCCGACTGGCCCGGTCATCCAGTTCGGCGTAGGTCAGCGTCTTCGAATCCGAAATCAATGCGACATTGTCGGGCACGGTGGCGACCACGCCTTCGAACAGATCGGCGAGATGAAACTGAAGATCCATGTCAGTAGGCCATCGCTGTGCATTTCACGTCGGTGCGGTCGGACAGCGCTGGGATACACGGCGCAGTATGCTCGGTGGGCATTCTCTTTGTCGCCTGCGCAGGATCGTCATGGAAGGAATGAACAGGATAACTTTGATCGCTCGCTTGCGCCTCTTCGGCTGCCGCTTCCAAAACCTCGCTCGGCAGAACCGATCTGTCACGGCTCTTGTCCGAGTCCCGCGGGATTGGGCGCCCGGTGACATTGCCAAAATATCCAGATTCGCGAGACCCATATGCGACGCTGTGACCGATCCTGCTACCTACGCCAAACACCCCTGCATCCTTCCCGCACGTCATCAGGCTGCCCCGGATAATTCGGACTGCCAACCCGTTGCGTCGATCTTAATTCATGATTTGCGGAATGCATAGATAAAAAAATTACGCAAAATTTGAAAATAGCTCAAAGAATCCGCGATTGATGCGCGCGCCGTCATCCACTTCGAGCTGATCTGCTCCGTATGAGTGGCCAAGGTTTGTATTGGATTTGGCCACGAAGGCGGAACGGAATGGCGAACGATCACAAGCCGGATGAGATCATCGACAGGCTGCGTGAGACTTAGGTTGTACTGACTCAAGCAGTCCGGCGGCCTATGCGTAGCCCATAGATTTCTGGACGCTTCCGATCCTAATTTTGATCACAGAAGGCGATGATGGGAAGTCCAAATTCAGTCATGAGTTCAAGCGTAATGCGGTGGCCGAGATCTCTCCGGTCGAGGTTGTCAGGAGGAGCCCGCGCACGGCCTTAGAAGGCGTTCCCGAGACACGCACTCGTTTGCCGATCACCACGGCGATCCCCTTAAGACCTCCAGTTGCGAAGTACTTCACGTACGTAGTCTGGCGTTTCCCCGTTGAGCGGTATCCCACCGGTCCGCTCTACCGCACCTGGGCCAGCATTGTAGGCAGCCACGGCTAGGTGGACCATGCCGAACCGGTCTATCATCTGGCGCAAGTAACGCGCAGCCGCAAGGATGTTGGTACCAGGATCAAAACGGTTGGTGATACCGAGCAACCTTGCAGTATCAGGCATCAGCTGACAAAGCCCGACCGCACCGGCCTTGCTTACCGCGAGAGGGTTGTATCGCGATTCCGTCCAGACAAGCGCATCAAGCAGCCCGGCTGGCAAGGCATACCGGGCTTCAGCGGCCGCAATCTGAGGTAGATAGATTGCCCGGCGCCATTCATTCTGGTTCGTGTTCCTTCGCCGTGAAATCCGAATTGGTGAGTTCGGCCGGCTGCCCCCCTCGTGTCCAGCCACGAAAGGATGGGGCTCTCTGGGATCGGACCACGCCCCATGCTCGAACAGAACGAAGCCGTTTGAGGCCCGTGTAGCCCGTATCCCATCGAATTCAGTCTGCTTCTGCGGCGCTTCCCCGCTGGGGGGCTGAGCGAGTGCCGGGCTGCCAACGAGTACCGCAAGCAAGAGTGCGGCTTCGACGCACTTTCTCACGCACATGGAACGTTCCTTCATTTGCCGAATCGCAAAATAGAACATATAGCGAACAAACATCGTGGGCAACGACGGGCCCGGGGCGCAGAGTGGAGGCTGCGCGGCGGTGGGCGATTGAACCGGAGTAGGTCGATGGCCCAGATACGAGAGACAGATCAGCTTGAACGCCGTGCGAAGGACATTGTCGAACGGCTGCACGGCGCATGGCGACGCGGACGCGGCATGTGCTGCTGTCCGGCTCACGAAGACCGCATACCATCGCTCAGCGTCAGTCTTGGGCGAACGGCGATCCTCTTCCATTGCTTTGCCGGGTGCAGCAGCGAAGCGGTGATGGAAGCGCTCGAGCATCAGGGGGTGCGACCTCGCGATCTTTTCGATGGTTCAGCGGAGCGACCACCTACACTCCAAGACCATCCTGATCATGCGCGCGCTGCGTTTCGCTTATGGCTCTCGGGAACAGCCATAGCCGGCAGTCCAGCCCAAGCTTACCTCGCACATCGCGGGATCGCCGCCGGATCGAACCAGCTTCGCTATCTTCACCGGACCCCGCTGGGCGCCGGAAACGCTGTGCGGTTTCTGCCTTCCATGCTGGCGGCCGTCAGGACCGAGGCATTGATCGTCGCCGTGCATCGTACGTTCCTCGATGCCGCAAGCGCGCGTCTTGCGCGCTTTGAAGGTCCCAAGCGGGCTCTGGGTAGTCTGGGGAATGGTGCGGTACGTCTCGCGGAGCCGGTTGATGGAAAGCTGGGGCTTGCCGAAGGCATCGAGAGCGCGCTCTCGGCCATGCAACTCTTCGGGATCCCCTGTTGGGCGAGCCTCGGCAATGAGCGCTTCGGCCTTATCGCGATCCCGGAAACGGTACGCGAGCTGCACCTGTTCATCGACAATGACGCTGGTGGAGCTCTGGCCGAAAAGCGCGCGCGTGCTGCGTATGCGCGTGAGGGTCGCACGATCCTGACGCACCGACCGCCGCAGCCGGGAACCGACTTCAACGATGTGCTGATGGCAGGTCAGGCATTCGCGGTTTGACGGCCAAGAGAGGGGAGGGGGCGTGGAGCCTTTCGAGACCTGCACGGCGCAGGTTTCGTCAGGAGGCTTCGCATGTCTAATCTCCCCGTTCTCGCCTTGTCCTTTGCCGGGCGACCCCTTGTTCTCTCGGTGGCTCAAGCTCTGGCAGACCGTTTGGCCAGATCCGAGGCCATCACACGTGCGGTTCTCAACGCTGAGCTTTCCGCCCATTTTGGCGGCAGCGATGCTGCTGGCCGCTGGTCTGTGCGTGATGCCCACGCCGCGCTCGAACTTGCGCAAGTCATCTGGCTGCGGGATCAGTTGGCGCTGGGCCTGCACACGAGCCCACTCGCTGCCGCAGAATTCTTCGGCCGCTTCGAAGCTTTGGTCCCGCGTCAGACCATGCGCAGCGACGAGCAGATCGAGCTGCAGCAGTTCGCGACCCCGCCTCGCCTTGCTTGGCTCGCGGCACGGGCCTGTCGCATCGCACGTGGCGATCTCGTCCTCGAGCCTTCCGCTGGAACCGGCATGCTGGCCCTATGGGCGGACAAGTCGGGCGCAAGGCTCGCACTCAACGAGATCTCTGCGTTGCGGCGGGATTGTCTCGGTCACCTCTTCCGAGCGGCCAGCGTTACCGGCCACGACGCAGAATTGATCAACGACCTGTTGGGCGCGGTGCCTCATCCAGCGGTGGTTCTGATGAACCCGCCTTATTCGTGGGGCGCCGAGCGTGGTCACGACGGTCGCACCGGAGCACGGCACCTGCGTTCGGCTTGGAACCGCCTCGCGTCCGGCGGACGGCTCACCGCGATCATGCCGGAGTGGTTCGACATCGGCCGGTTTCTGCGCCGCATGACCGGCCCAGCTGCGCTGCGCTTAAATGCCGTCATCGAGCGCGGTTTCTTGGCCCAGGGCACCTCGATCACCACTCGGCTGCTGGTGCTAGACAAGGTCGAGGCGGTCGGCGAACCGATCGTCGCTCGTAACTCGGACTTTGCAGAGCTCAGCGCTCTGGTGGATGCCGTGCCTGCTCGCGCAGCCGGCCTAGCTTCAGCGGCAACGCCGCTCCGACCTCTCAAGGTACTGCCCTTGCTGCGCCCGGCGCTTCGTCCATTGCCGGTGGCGGCAAGGCCAACTGCCGCACGTGAATCGGCCGCATCGGTTGTCTACAAAGCGCTCGATGTGCCGGCCCCGGCCCCGGAGCAGGTTGGCCACTACTTGCCTTACAGGCCTAGCCGAATCGAGATCGCAGGGGCCGCCGATCACCCCACGCCGCTGGTGGAATCGGTCGCAATGGGCTCGATCATAGCGCCGGTACCGTCTGTTGTCCCGAAGCTGCCCGGCAGTGCCGTTGCGCGCGGGCTGCTCTCTGCAGCGCAGATCGAGACCCTCGTCTACGCTGTCAGCGCCCATGCACGCTACTTGCCCGGCCTGTTTGCGCCCGAGGACAAAGGCTGCACTCTGAAGGCCAGCGCCGACGGGAAGGCCTATCGCCTGGGTTATTTCCTCGGCGACGGGACCGGCGCTGGCAAAGGGCGTCAGGTCGCAAGCGTCATTCTCGATCGCTGGATCCAAGGCGGGCGCCGCCATATCTGGATATCCAAGAACGAGGCGCTTCTCGAAGACGCGCGCCGCGACTGGTCCGCGCTTGGCGGCTTGCCGATCGACATCCAGCCACTCGCCACATGGAAGCTCGGAAGCCCTGTCACGATGCAGGAGGGCATCCTGTTTGTGACCTATCCCACGCTGCGCTCGGGACGCGCTGATGCCACCCGGCTCGATCAGATCCTCGCCTGGGCCGGCGGGGACTTCGACGGGGTGATCGTCTTCGATGAAGCACACGCTATGGCCAATGCTGCGGGAGGCGAAGGCTCGCGCGGCAAGACGAAGGGCTCGGAACAAGGCGTCGCCGGCGTTCGTCTCCAGAACCTGCTGCCACGAGCGCGTGTGCTCTACGCGTCGGCGACCGGAGCGTCGGACGTGAACAATCTCGCCTACGCCACACGTCTCGGCCTCTGGGGACCGGAAACGGCCTTTGCGACCCGCGAGGAATTCGTCACCGATATCCGTGCGGGCGGGATTGCTGCGATGGAACTCGTTGCCCGCGATCTGAAGGCACTCGGGCTCTATACCGCGCGCGCACTGTCTTTCGCAGGAGTCGAATACGAGATCCTCGAGCATCACCTAAGCGCAGATCAGATCGCGGTCTACGATGCCTATGCCGATGCCTGGGCGATCATCCACGCCAATCTGCGCGATGCGCTCGAGGCCACGCGTATCGTCGATTGTGAAACGGGCGGCACGCTCAACAGCGGAGCGAAATCGGCTGCGCTCTCGGTTTTTGAAGGCACCAAGCAGCGCTTCTTCGCGCAGCTTCTGCTGTCGATGAAGCTGCCGAGCCTGCTCCCGGCAATCGACGCGGCGCTGCATGACGGCCATGCGGTCGTTGTGCAGTTGGTTTCCACGGCCGAGGCCATGCTCGATCGCCGCCTCGCCGATCTGTCCGATGAGGAACGCGAAGCGCTGGAGATCGACCTGTCGCCCCGTGAATACGTGGTCGACTACCTCATGAAGAGCTTCCCCGTGCGGCTGATGGCTGTCTTCACCGACGAGAACGGTAATCCGCGCTCCGAGCCGATGAGCGACGAACACGGCGCACCCGTGCTGTGCCAGTCAGCGCTCGCCGCGCGCGAGCGGATGGTCGAGCAGCTCTGTGCGCTGCCGCCGATCGCCACCGCGCTCGATGCTATCATCGAACGCTTCGGTACCGATAGAGTCGCGGAAGTCACCGGCCGCACCAAGCGGCTCATTGTCGGATCCGACGGGCGCCAGAGGCTGCAGTCGCGCACCCCGCGCGCCAACCTTGCCGAAACGCAGGCGTTCATGGATGGCGACAAGCGTATCCTCGTCTTCTCGGATGCCGGCGGCACCGGGCGCAGCTACCACGCGGATCTTGCGGCCAAGAACCAGGCCCGCCGCGTCCACTTCCTACTCGAACCAGGCTGGCGGGCCGATGCTGCGATCCAGGGCCTTGGGCGAACCAACCGCACCAATCAGGCCTCAGCCCCGCTGTTCCGCCCGGTCACGACCGACGTGCGGGGCGAGCGCCGCTTCATTTCGACGATCGCCCGGCGGCTCGACAGCCTGGGAGCCCTGACTCGGGGACAGCGCCAGACCGGTGGGCAGAACCTGTTTGATCCTGCCGACAACCTTGAAAGTGTCTATGCCAAGGAAGCACTCAACCGTTGGTTCGGACTCCTGTTCATGGGCAAGCTCGAAGCTGTCGGGCTGGGTCGGTTTCAGGATCTGACCGGGCTTAGGATCGAGAGCGCTGATGGCGGCATGGTCGATGACCTCCCTACAATCCAGCGCTGGCTCAACCGCATTCTCGCGCTTCCAATCGGACTCCAGAACGCGATCTTTGATGAGTTCCTCGGACTTGTTGAAGCACGGATCGATGCCGCCCGCGCGGCAGGAACGCTCGATCTCGGCCTTGAGACCATAGCCGTCGAGAGCTTCGAGATCCTGTCTGACACATTGCTGCGAACCGACAGCGTGTCTGGTGCCACAACCCACCTGCTCGAACTGGAGATTGCGCGTGCGCTCAAGCCTTTGACGCTCGATCGGCTTGGTCAACTCGAAGGGACGTCCGGTAGCCGTCGTCGGCTGATGCGCAACTCGCGCTCGGGCAGGGCGGCACTGGTGGTGCCAGCGCGCAGCCTGCTTGCCGATGACGGGAGCCGCATTTCGCGCCACGAACTGGTGCGCCCATTGAAGCGTGTATACCTGTCCGCCGATCAGCTGGCTGAGAGCAGCTGGGAGCCGGTCGATGAGGCCACCTTCCGGGCCGCATGGCAGGCCGAAGTCGACGAGGCTTTGTCGTCGCTCAAGCGCGAACGCCTGAATCTGGCTACGGGCCTGCTGCTCCCGGTCTGGGACAAGCTGCCAACGGACAATGTTCGGGTGAGCCGCATCTCCGCAAGCAATGGCCGCTCGCTGCTGGGCCGCGAGATCCCGCTGCATGCCGTTGGCAAAATATGCAACGCGCTCGGCCTTGATGCCGAACCCGAGCTTGCACCTGAGAGCCTCATTGCGGCGGTTCTCGCAAGTGGCCGTTCGATGCCGGTCAAGGCTAGGGAGACGCTTCTGCTCAAACGGAGCCTCGTCAATGGCGCGCAGCGGCTTGAACTGGCAAGTTGGTCGGCCAGCCGGCTCGACTGGTATAAGGCGCAAGGCTGCTTCACGGAGATTATCCGCTTCCAGACGCGGTTATTCGTGCCGTTGGAAGAAGCTGCTGCGGTCCTGACGAGGGTTACCTTGGACCAATGAGGCACAGCCCAGATGGCCGATCATCATAGGTCGCCGAGCGCCGCCGCAAGCAGCGGCAGGCGTTTGGCGACCGCAGCAGCAAGGCTTTCGTGAATCTCGTACGCGAAATCCTCGGGCATCGCGGCCAGCGCTTTTTGCAGCGCGGTATCGGCGCGCTCCAGAAGCATGCTGATCGCATCGCGCATCGCGGCGCTGCCAAGGCCAGCAGCCTTGCCTGTCTGCACAAAATGTCGGCCCGTGATTTCCATCATCCGGTAGTGGCGGTTCGTACCAGCCGACATGGCAAGTCGGAATTTGTTTGGTGCAATCTGGCCCTTGTCGAAGGCCGGCTGCGCAGAGAGGACGTCGTACAATGGCGTCAGGCTATAGCGCCCGCCCGGCTTCAGGAAGATGCTGAAGTTCTTTGCGTGACCGTCGGTCGCGCCGATCAGCCAGAACAGGATCTGGCTCTTGAAGAACGCGATCTGGTCTGCCCGGGCGTCGTCCGCACCTTTGAGAAGGCCGAGGATGCCGCGCGTGTTGGGGCCGCCATCGCTCTGGTATTTGAGGGTCGGCGGGAAGCCCAGAGCCTGACAGCAGTCCTCTTGCGGCAACCTGATGATGTGCGACGTGCCCCGCCAGTGGCGGTCAAATCGCTCGACCACGAGGACGCGCCGCGTGCCGAATGACACGATCTCGGTCCGCGCTACCGGGAGACCGAACGCTTCGATGAGCCTCAGGCAATAATGCTCGTTGTCCACGCTGTTCGACATGTCGATCATGCCGTCCGAGGTGGGTATCTGGCCGAGCTGGGGCTTGAGAATATGCGTGGTCGGCGTTGCACCCGTCGGTCGCAGCCATCGCCTGTCCACCCTCAGCAATGCGGTCTTCTCCTGCGCTCCCGCAACGGAAATCCGAAACTCCTGCTCGCGGTCTAGCCCAAGCGGCGCCTCAGCCAGATCAGCCAGCATCGCTTCGATATCAGGATCGCTGAGCGGCTCGCCTTGCACCTCGAGTTCGCCGGGCTCTGTTCCTTCCGGCACGAATTGCATCGCGCCAACGCAATCGCGCCCGATTGCCTGCAGCAGACTGTAGAAGTCTGTGCCAGGCGCTCCCATTCGTTCGGCGAGGCGGCGGCGCACCGCATCGCGGTCCGGGAGCAAATTGTCGAAGACCGCGGAGACCGCAGCGCCGCGATAGGCGGCAGGCAGCAAGGGCAAGGAGAGTGAGACCGCAAAACGATGCTCCCATTCCAGCCAGCTCGCCGCATACTGAAAGCTGATTGCCCCGCTGGCAGCTTTCTGGAGCTGCCCGACAAGGCGGCCATTGATGAGCACATCGAGTGGGGCGTAGGTCTTCGTCCTCGCCATACTAGAAGACGTCCGCGATATCTTGCCCGTCCTTGCGGCGCGAGATGATCTGAAGATCAAGGTCAAGCGTCGCGATCACGCTGAGGAGCGTATCGAGCTTCGTTCCCGTGCTGCCGTTTTCTATGGCCGAGATCGTTTTCTGCTGCTTGCCGATCAGGCTGGCAAGCTGCTGTTGGGTCATGCCGCGCTGAAGGCGCGCACTTTGCACGAGCGCGCCAAGTTGGGTGGGCAGTCTGACGATCTGGCTCATGGGTTTCTCCATCAATCACCGTATACCCTGAAGGGTATGAATTTGCAATATACCTTGTGGGGTATAAATTCATCATATACCCTATGGGGTATCGGTGGCGCATATTCGCCCGCAGGGATGAAGTGAGAGGGGAGGGGGCTTTGCCCTGATTGAGCCTGTCAGGCGTCGATGGTCGGCGCACGCAAACGGCTCGCTTCAGGAGTGAAACCGATGTTCCAGACAATTCCTCTCGGCAAACTTGTTGCCTCGCCGCGCAATGTTCGCCGCCATACCGATGCCGCTGCCGATGCGGAGCTCAAGGCCAGCATTGCCGCGCATGGGCTGCTGCAGAACCTTGTGGTTCGTGCAGGACCCAAGGGCAAGTTCGAGGTCGAAGCGGGCGAGCGCCGCCGCCGGGCGATGCTCGCACTTGCCGAAGACAAGGTGCTGCCGCGTGACCATCAGGTTACCTGCCTTGTGCTCAGTGCGGACAACGAGGCCGCACCGGAAGCAAGTCTCGCGGAGAACTTCCACCGTCTCGCCATGAACCCCGCCGATGAAGCGCAGGCTTTCGCCGCACTCATCGAGGGCGGCGCGACGACCGAACAAGTCGCGCGCCGCTTCGGGCTGACGGTACGCTTCGTCGAAGGGCGGCTCCGGCTTGCCACGCTGGCACCGGTGGTTTTCGACGCCCTCGCTGCCGGCGAGATCACGCTCGACATGGCCAAGGCCTATGGCGCGACGTCGGATCAGCAGATCCAGGCGCGGGTCTTCACCGAGATCTCCGGGGCGTACTATTCGCCGACCCCGGACAGCATCCGCCGCATGGTCCTCACCGGCACGGTCCGTGGCAGCGATCCGCGGGCGAAGCTGGTCGGCCGTGACGCCTATGTCGCTGCAGGCGGCCGCATCGAACGCGAGCTCTTCGACAATGCCGACACCGAGAGCTGGGTCGACGTGGCGCTGCTGGAATCGCTCGCTGCCGAGAAGATGGCGGAAGAAGCCCGTGCGCTCGCCGAGCAGAATGGGCTCGCCTGGGTCAAGCCGACGCTCGATCCCTATGCCAGCCACGACCTCGTCGATGGCCTCGTACGGCTTCCGGCAGAGCCTGCTCCGCTGAGTGAGGCCGAAACCGCGCGCCTCGAAGTGCTCGATGCGTCGTGGGACGAGCACGCGGCTGTCCTCGAAGACGAAGACAGTGCTCCCGAAGCCATCGAGGCGGCGGAAGCCGCCATCGCGGCGATCGAGCGCGAGACGCAGGATATCCGCAATCGCCCGCCGGTGCTGCCTGATGACCACAAGGGTTGCGCAGGCATGATCCTGACGCTTTCCCATGACGGCAAACCGGTCCTGCAGCCGGTGTTCTATGGGACGCGCGACGAAGCGGCTGCAGACGGCGATGACGGCATTGAAGTCGTCAGCTCGGACGGCGAGGCAGGGCCCCGTCGCGCCACGCTGACGAAGCGGCTTGTCGACGAGCTCGCCATGCAGCGGCGCGATGTCCTCGCACTGCACCTCGCGTCCGATCCCGCGCTGGCGCTCGATGTCATGGTCTTCACACTGGCGGATGCCGACAGCCATGACTGGCAGGCTCGCACGGCCTCCACGATCCGGGGCGGCGTGCCGAATGGCCCGCTGGTCGGCTTCGAGCCTGCCGATGCGGCGGCGACGCGGGCGCTGGTCGAGCTCAGGGCCGGGCTCGACGAGACCTGGCGGAGTGGGCGCGACCAGTGCGAGCGGTTCGACCGGTTCCGGGCACTGCCCGATGAAGCCCGCGCAGCGTGGCTCGGCCATGTCGTCGCCCGCTCGCTGGAGGCCAGCCTCAACATGAGCGGGGAGCGCCGGATCCCGTTCCAGGATCACCTCGGCGCGCTCATCGGCATCGACATCGCCCAGTGGTGGCGGCCGACCGCGGCGAACTACTTCGACCGGGTGCCCAAGCAGGCCATCCTCGAAGCGCTGGGCGACGTCGGCGGCGCGGAACTCGCGTCCCGCTACATGTCGGTCAAGAAGGCGGACCTTGCCGCCAGCGCCGAACGGATCTTCGCCGGGGCGACGATCGCCGAAGTCGCCGAACGCGAGCGTGCACTGGCCTGGGTGCCCGATGTGATGCGATTTGGCGCCCCTGCGGTGATCGACGAGCAGGGCGACAGCGACACAGCTCTGGCCGAAGACCAGCAGCCCGATCCGTCGGATGGCATGGCGAACACCGGCCCATCCGAAGCCTCCCCTTGCGATCTGGCAGCCTGACCTCCTCCTGACAGGCTGACAGTCGCGGACCCTCGAAGCCGTCCCTCGCGCTCACCGCGAGGGGCGGCTTCGTTCGTTCAGCGAGAGGAGAGGAGGCGCCCCTGGGGGCGGAAGCCGTGGGCAGGAGCGCCCACGGGGATACCGATCAGGAGACGCACCCATGACAAAGTTTCGTTCGCGCGAGGTGAGCGCGCTCTCGCCCGCTGGCCGCATCACCCAGGAGATCATTGCTCGGCTCGAGGCAGGGACCAAGCCTTGGGTTCAGCCCTGGCGCGGCGTGCCCGTCTCGCGGCCCTTGCGGGCCTGCGGAATTCCCTATCGAGGCATGAATTGCTTCTGGCTCTGGATGGTCGCTGACATGTTCGGCTACGCCTCGCCGTTCTGGATGACCTATCGGCAGGCGCAGGAGCTCGGCGGACAAGTCCGCAAGGGCGAGAAGTCCACCATCGCCATCTTCTACAAGAGCTACACCAAAGAGGTCGAGGCGTCCGACACCGGCGAGCGCAGCGAGGAAGCCCGCCGCGTGCTCAAATCCTATCCGGTGTTCAATGCCGATCAGGTCGAAGGCCTGCCGGCCTACTTTCGTCCCGTCGCATCGCTGGAGCTGGTGGAACCCGCAGGCCGCGAGGACGAGCTCGACAGGTTCTTTGCGGCAATCCCGGCCAACCTGCGTAACGCAGGCTCAGAGGCCTACTACGAGCCCGGCATCGATCGGATCACGATGCCGCCGGCAAGCCTGTTCACGGGCTTCGACCACTACTATGCGACGCTCGCGCACGAGATGTCGCACTGGACCGGTCACCACAGCCGTCTGGGGCGCGATCTCAAGAACCGCTTTGGCAGCGCGGCCTACGCAGCCGAGGAACTGATCGCGGAGCTCTCGAGCGCGATGCTCGGGGCCGAGCTCGGCCTGCCCGTGGCGCATCTCGACAGCCATGCGAGCTACATCGAGCACTGGCTCAAACTTCTCAAGGACGACGACCGTGCGATCCTGACTGCAGCGGCGCGAGCCGAAGAGGCGGCCAGTATGCTGCTGAAACTTGGCGGTCGCACCACCTTCGCTGGCGACAGCGACGACAGCAGCGATGCGCTTGGCGACGACAACGCCGACGTGCTGGCCGCCTGAGGGGAGAGGATCCATGGGACGTTCTGTCAGCTACCCCACAGGTGCGGTCGTCGCATTCCAGGTGCTCGACATCGACGATGACGGCGATTGGGATTTTGAACTCGAATGGCTGCGCGATGACCTTGTCGAACGCGCAAGGGCGGCGTTTCCTTCGCTCGAACCGCAGCAAGGCTGGCGCGGCCGCGAGGACCGCATCCTCCTGCGCAACGCCTACGCGGATTTCGGGATGTCAGTCTACGGCAGCCTGGTTGCCGTGTGGATGGCCGAGCGTGAGGATGGACCCTACTGGGAGAATGACTGGCGGCACCCCCGAACCGGGCGGGCCCGCCGCTGGCTGGCGCAGATCGCACCGCGCTTTGATGCGCTGTTCGGAGACTACGACTGCCTCGGCCACATGTCGAACGGGGAGGGGGTCTACAGCAAACGGGCGGCTTGAATTCAGGAATGTTCATTTGAGTAAAAAGGTGCTATATTCATTCAATCGAAAGGATGTGCGCCATGGCTACCAAAGCCGCTCTTGCTGCCAGTGACGCCGAAGTCCTGACCTCGGCAATCATCCGGATCGCCAAGTTCTGGAACCTGTCCAATGCCAAGCTGGGCACGGTGCTGGGCTTGTCACAGGCCACGGCCTCGCGCCTCAAGGCAGGGACGACCCTGCTCGATCCCGCGTCCAAGTCGTTTGAGGCCGGGCAATTCCTGCTGCGTCTGTTCCGAGGGCTCGATGCGCTGCTCGGGAGTGACGATGAGGCAGCGAAGTCCTGGCTGGCAACACTCAACCTTGATCTTGCTGCGCGTCCGATCGATCTGATCGACAGCATCCGCGGCCTCATCACCGTTTGCGACTATGTGGACGCTCACCGCGCTCGCGTCTGAGGTCTCGTCCTGGCGCAGCGAGGTCTGGCGGGTGGTCGAGGCGCAGCACCGCATCTCAACCGACCGTCTGGCCGACACGCGCGAGGCGCAGGAGCGGCTCGAGCAACTGGCCGAGGCGGTCAAGCCTCAGCTGCCCAAGAGCGCTGCCGGCCTCGACTATCTCCTCGCCTCGCCATTCCGCTATGGCCATGGCAGCGCGAGCCGCTTCCGGCGAGCGAATGAGCGGCCGGGCATCTTTTACGCCAGCGAGGTCGAGGCAACTGCGATTGCCGAAACGGCCTTCTGGCGCCTGCGCTTCTATCTGCGGTCCCCAGGCTTCGTTCCGCCTGCGACGACCACCGAGCACACCAGTTTCACGGCCAAAGTTGCGACGGCCCAAGTGCTCGATCTGACGCGCGAACCGTTTGCCAGCCATGAAGCACGGTGGATCGACCCGGTCGACTACTCGGCCTGCCAGGACCTTGCCTCCGAAGCCCGCGCTGCGGGCATCGCCCTGATCCGGACGATTTCTGCGCGGGACCCGCTGCGCCGCTGCAATATGGTCCTGCTCGACCCTGCCGCTTTTGCCTCGCCCAAACCCACGATCCGCCGGACGTGGCATCTGCGCTTCGAGAACGGCCGTCTGTCGGCGCGCGCCGCACTCCCGTCGCAGGAGCGGTTTGTGTTCCGGCCGGGGGATTTCGGGCTAGCCTGACGCGAGGCCAGAAGCGCTCTGCCGGCAGGGAAGGCTTTGGCCTTCCTGAGCAGTTTTGTACTTGGCCAGATCATGCCCTGCCGCCGCGGCGAGAGAGGCCCTGGGCCGGTCGCCCGCGCCCTGCAACCCGCTTTCGTCAGGCCCGTGTTGGCGCGCCTTCTGCGCGCCTGCCCGCGCCAGCCTGGCGAAGGGGGTTTCCGCCCCTTTGGGGCGTGCAGTGCGAGGCTTGCCCGGCCCTGACGGGCTCTCGCCGGCAGCAGGGCCATGATCCTTCTCGCCGGTCCCGCAACCGTCAGGAGGTTCCCATGCACACATCTTTCGCCGACCAGCTTTCCGGGCTCGATCTATCCGGCTTCTCGATCGGTCCCGCGCCGCTTTCCATGACCGACTTTCCATCGAGCGAGGCGGCTTCGCAAACGCTTGAGGCGGTCTGGTCCGATCTCTTTGCGATGGTGACCGGCACCGCGCTCGAGGCCGATGCTGAGGACCTTGGCTGGGCCTTCGTCAATATCTTTCACCGTGCTGCCGAGCGCAAGTCAGGCGCGCTCGACCGGGCAACCGACGAGGTCCGCGCGCTTGTGGCGAGCGGTGATGGCTCCGAAGTTCACACCCATGATCTTGAAACCCAGGTCGAACGCGCACAGTGTGCCGAGCAGGCCATGCTGGCCTTCGAAGGCATGCGCGAAATCGCCGCTGCCCTCTATCTCAATGAGTTTGGCTTGTCCTGGAAACCGGTCTCTAGCTCGCGTTTCAACCACGGTGGGAGCTTCACATCTGCGCTGGTTCAGGGCCGTGATTTCTTGCGCGCCCGGGCCGAAGCCAAGCGCCGCGCAGCGATGCCCGAGGGCACGCCGGTGGTCTTCGCAGGTGGGCGCATGAAGCCCGGAACCGAAGCCGAAGGGCTCACGTTTGCGAGCAACATCTGGGCCACGCTCGACAAGGTTCGGGACCGGGTTCCCGACATGGTCCTCGTCCATGGCGGCGATACCAAGGGTGTCGACCGGCTTGCATCCTCATGGGCCGAACGGCACAAGGTCCCGCAAGTGGTCTTCGCGCTCGACTTGCGGCTTGGCAGCCGCGCCGGCTTTCATCGCAACGAACGCATGCTCAGCCTTGATCCGCGCTACGTTGTCGCGTTCCCCGGCAATGGTGTTCTCGAACGCCTCGTGATCGACGCCAAGGCGCGCCGGGTCACTGTGGTCGACCGTCGCGGCCCGCTGGGGACGTGCCCCAAGGCTCCGGGCAATAGAGTGCCGGGCTGACCGATCTTCCATGTTGCCAGCGTCCTATCGGGCGCTGGCAATCGGCACTTGCTGATGGGTACCTGAAAGTCTATCTTACCCTCGTCTTACATTTGGAGAGTGTTGTGGGCGTTCACGACCGGTTGACGACTGTCATCTCGACCAAGGGCCAGGTCATTCTGCCCAAGGCGATCCGTGATCAGCTCCAATGGGGCGCAGGAACGCGGCTCACGGTTGAGAACACGCCGGAGGGCGTCCTCCTCAAATCCACACCGGTTTTCGCCGCATCCAGCATCGATACGCTGTTCGGATCGATGCGGCATGAAGGACCAGCTTTGTCGATCGAAGACATGAATGTAGCCATAGCGCAGGAGGCTGAGCGGCGTGCGCGCGATTGATACAAATGTGATTGTCCGCTTCCTGACGGCGGACGACGCTGCTCAGGCGGCAGTGGCGCGCCGAGCCATCGAGGCTGGCGATATCTTTATCCCGACGACCGTGCTTCTTGAAACCGAGTGGGTTCTGCGCAGCGGGTACGGGTTCTCCAGTGAAGCCATCGGCACTGCTCTTGCCGGTCTGGCCGGGCTGCCTGGCGTTGCCGTTGAAGATCCGCTGGCTCTGGCCTCTGCTCTTGATGGTATGGCGGGCGGCATGGACTTCGCGGACGCGCTGCATCTTGCCAAGGCTGATGGTTGCATTGCCTTTTTGAGCTTCGATCTCAAGCTGGCCAAAGCCGCCAAAGGACGGTCTACAGTTCCTGTCATGGTGCCCTGAACCTGGCCAATGCCGGGGCCTATACTGACAGGTGCCGTTTGGGCGGGGCCCTTGGAATGTCCCGAGAACTCGCTCTCCTCGGCGATAGCCTCTCTGACGTAGATCTTGCGTCGAGGGCGAGCGAAAACGCTCACCACCGAGATGAGACGCATGGCCTCATGGAGGGGCAAGTTCGAGAGCACGCAGAGCCGCGGAATGCCACGAAATGGCGGGACACCCGCTCGGCACAGGCCCGGGACCATCCGGCTCTTCGCGAACCCTTCCCTGAAGGCGGCGCCTGACCCTCGCAACCCCGAACCGGCCGGCCGTGTTGCCGCGCGCTGCGCGCGCGTCTGCCCGCACCACCCGTCCTGATCGGGGTTCCCCTCCCGTCGCCTTCGGCGCCGCTCGGTGCGAGCGCCAGTCGCCCCCTTCTGACGGTCAGTTCGCAGCCGGGATGGTCCCGGACCTGCAGCCTCAGGAGAAGTTCCATGACCAATCTCGTTATCCTCGTCGGCCGCATCGCCCGCGATCCCGAAACCCGCACCACAACTGGCGGAACCAGCATCACCAGCCTCTCGGTCGTGACCGACCGGCCCGCCCGCAAGGACGGCAAGACCTACAAGGACGAGAACGGCTACACCGCCAAGGACAGCGAGTTCCACCGGATCACCTGCTTCAATGGCCTGGGTCAGAACGTCGCGAAGTTCTGCAGCAAGGGCCAGTTGGTCACGGTCGAAGGCCGCATCCACTACACTCAGTGGGAAGACCAGGACGGCACCAAGCGTTACGGCTGCGAGATTATCGCGGACAAGGTCGATTTCCTCACCAAGGGCCGCGGGACCTCCGGCGACAGCGCCCCCGACATCGACGAAGATTGAGGGGCTCATTCCTCACGAACAAGGCCCCGGCAGAGCGATCTGCCGGGGCCTTCTTTGTGCTTGAACCGCAATCGGCGGCGCGGGGGGCATCGAGCCCCACGCGCCACCGGGACTGCCGGCTAAGCTGCCGACAACCGCTTGATGGCGGTGTCGATGCCAAGTGTCATCGAGACGCGCAGCAGCTGCTTGAGCTGTGCAGGCTCCAGCACTTCAGCACCGCAATCGAGGAGCACTGTGCCTAGCTCGGCGGCAGCCTCCTCGCGCAGCCTCGCTTCGCGGGTTGCAAGTTCATCGCGCTCTGCCCGAAGCTTCAGGAGGGCATCGCGTGCACTGGGCTTTGACCTGGCCATAATCAGGGTCCTTTCGATCTGGCCGTTGGACCCCTCCACTTTTAATCTTGCCATGCCTGCGCGGTGTTTCAAGAGGGCAGACCGCTATTCCGATCGTCGCGGCTCCCTGAGAGGTTGGAAGGTTCTCTCGCAGAGTTGCCAAGCATGATGGCGCCTTTGGGTCCGCGTCAAGGACGACAGGGCCCCACCATTTTGCCGGGACGAGCCCGACAAAATCGTTGCCCCCATCGCCGCTGCGCGGCCGCGCATTCGCGCGGTCCCTGACCCGGCCCGTCGGCCCCATCGCAGAGCTTCCTGATGCGACGCATCGTTTTCAGGAGGATAGACCATGATCATTTCAGCACACGCCGAGCAGGCCGCGTTCGACAACAACAGCGCCTGGATTGCGGCCCTCGATCAGGCCCACGCACGGGCCCAGCACAGCTACTTCACGCAGTACATCCTGATCGATGGGCAGGCGGGCTATCTGGTCATCGACGAGGGCGACTACGGCGCACTACCGGTGGAGCTTGAGGGCCGGGTCATCGATGCTGTCTGCGGCAAGCTGAGCGACGAGTTCTAGGGACTTTGGTCCCATTCGAGGGAGGGCGTCCGTCAGGACGCTCTCCCATTTTTATGCTCGTTCACATTACCTCTAATCGAGAGCGTAATCGGCATGTGCGGAGCGATTTGCCTCGCTTGGTGAAAAAGCCCCGCCGAACCGCTTGGGCCCGGCGGGGTCGAGGTCGAGAGCACCAGAATGGCACCCTTCGGGTCGCAGACACGGTCTAGCATCGCTTTGATGAAATCAAAGTGACGATCGTCACTCGTTACGGATCGCAACGCGCATCCAGGCCACCCAGGCAGGTCAGCTCGGCGCCCGGCCTCGAGGTTGGCCACGAGTGAACTGGTAGCACTGACGCGGGCTGATCAGGCCAGCGCCTGAGGGCAGCCGAGATCCCTCCAGTCCGGTTCTCCTTGATCCGATCGTCCTTCCAACCGACCACCTGGATCGCCGCTGCAAAGGAGGGGAAGTGGGCACACCCTACGCGACTTGTCGCAGGTGGGAAGTATCAGAAATAAGTGCCAAAATTTGTGATTTCGACCCCTTTGGCGCATTTCCGTCACATTGACCTGCAAGGCGCTTTAGCACGTCAATCTACCGTACAGGGAGGCGAAGACGGCGCGGTTCCTTGCCTCCAATGTTCTTGACATGTTCCAAATATCGACGTAATCTGCCCATCACTTTCGCAGAGTGACCAGGCTCCTTCACTTGAAGGAATCTGTCGAATGTCACGTCCCAAATGTCTCCAAGCCTACGTCTCTGACGAGCTTGCTACCCGTGCCCGCGCAGCAGCTTCTGCCAACGGGCTCGCGCTCAGCGAATGGCTGCGCACAGTCATCGTCCGCGCCTGCGATAACGACCTCTCGGTCGCCAGTGATCGCAGCGTCATGCTCCGGCTCTACCGCCAGTCCCTCTTCGCCATGGTTGGGGTTGATGCCCTCCTCGCGGGCCATAGCGATCATGCTTTGCGCGAGCGGGTGCATACCGCTTTCGCTGCCCGCTGCCGCGCCGCCGGCGTCGCTGAAACGACCGATGAGGGAGGCAGCCATGAAGCGTGACCTCGGCAATTTCACTCGCGGCAGCCAGCTCATCGAGCACTTCGGCTTCATGTTCGCAGCGGGTCTCAGAGGCCCGCTGATCATTTCCCTCATCGTTATGTGCTGGATGACCTGGTGGACCGTCTCGGAAGGCATGTCCGACCACGAATTCTACCTCGCGTGGATGCATGTCTACGGCGTCGGCTACCGCTTCATGGAGTTCGATCCGGCGCACGATGTGACGGTCCGGACAGCGTGGGGAAGGGCCGTGACCTTTCCCATTTCGCTGCTCGATATCTACCCGCCGGTGGTGCGCGCCTGGCATCATTTGCTAAAGCTGGTCGGCATTGCTCTGGCCTGGTCGACCGTGATCCTAGTGCCGGTGTTTGTGGCGTGGGTCTGGTTCGCGTCGCGGTTTGGCGGCAAGGCCAAGGAACGCCAGCATGAGCGCGGCGCCAAGCTGACGAGTCTCCGCGATCTCGAAACCCGGATCCGGAGGCATAACAAGGCGGAGCAACGCAAGGAGTGGAGCGCGAAGCTCGGCAACGAGTGGCGCTTTTACAGTGCTGCACAACTCGCACGCGCGTTTCCCTATCGGCCTTCGAGCATTGCCGGGGTGACCTATCCCTGGCGGCTGGAACAGAGCCACGCCATGCTCATCGGCACCACCGGCATGGGCAAGACCGTTGCGCTCTCGGACATGATCGAGGAGGCCCGGGAGCGCGGACACCGCGCGGTGATCTTTGACCTCACCGGACACTTCATCGAGCACTTCTACGATGCCTCGCGCGACGTAATCCTCAATCCGCTCGATGCGCGCTGCCCGCGCTGGAGTGTGTTCGACGAGTGCCGCGACGAGGCCGAGTTCACGGCCGCTGCCGAGGCGCTGGTGCCCCATGATGGGGGCGGCTCGGAGCAGTTCTGGGTGCTCGCCGCACGCCTTCTGTTCGTCGAAATGTGCCTCAAGCTTCGCGCGCGCGGCGCCGACAGCAACGACGCTCTGGCACGGGAGCTGATGACGGCAGACCTCGCCCAGGTGCACAAGCTTATGCGCGGCACAATCGCCGATCCGCTGACCGCACCCGAGGCCGCGCGCATGGCTGAATCCATCCGCGCGGTGTTCAATGCGAATGCCAAGGCGCTCAAGATGCTCCCCCGCAAGGGGAAGCCTTTCTCGATGCGCAAATGGATCGAGAGCAGCGATGACGATGGCGGGTTCGTCTTCATCTCGGCCCGCTACGTCGATCTTAGCGTCTGCTCCCAGCTCCTCACCGTCTGGCTTGATCTGGCGATGAACACGCTGATGACCCTCGATCGCACCCGTGACCTGCGCATCTGGTTCTTCATCGACGAACTGGGGGCGCTCCACCGCCTCCCTGCGCTTGAGAAGGGCCTCCAGACCGCGCGCAACTTCGGCGGCGCGATCGTTACCGGCATCCACGCCTATGCGAAGCTCAAGGAGGTCTACGGCGACAACATGGCAATGACCTTGTCCTCGCTTGCCCGAACCAAACTCGTTCTCGGGACCGGCGATGCCGACACCGCCACATGGTGCTCCGACTTCATCGGCCAGAGAGAGGTGCGGGACATGGACGAGGGCTACACCTACGGTTTCAACAACGCCCGTGATGCCGTCAGCCTGACCACGCGGCGGCATATTCAGCGGCTGCTCCTTCCCGACGACATCAAGGATCTGCCTCGCCTTGTCGGGTACCTCAAGTTTCCCGATGGCTTTCCCGCAGCGGAGGTCAAACTCACGCCGGTCGACCGTCCGATGCGTTCGAAGGCGTTCATTCGCAGGGCGACCGATCCCTTCCCAACTCGACCGATTGCACCAGAATTGGCGGATGGAAGCACAGGCGAGGACGGGACGGCATCATCGGCTCAGGAGCACCCGTCATCCAATGATGATGGTGCGGGCAGAAGGCTCGATCCGCGCCAGGGCGTGCTGCCGCTTGTTCCCCACGAGCCCAAGATCGGTGAGGGTGACGAGCGTGTCGAGCATCGCAACAGTCTGACAGATAACGCCGCTGAAATCGTTACGGCGAAGGGGGATGCTACCAGCCCCGGTGTGCCGCGCGAGGGTCAATCGGCAGACGAGTTGGCTGGCGTTCAAGGTGTAGGGTCTGTGCCGACCCGCGGTACCAGCCCGGAAGCTGCGAAGGCCAGTGGCGACAGTGAAGTGCCGGACAAGTCGGCGCCAATCTATGGCAGGTCGTCGGCAACCGACACCAATCCGGCGCAATCAGATCAGCCCCTTTCAGAAGCACCCCTGGCGCTGACCGACCCCCGCCGGATGGCACTCGAAGGGGACGCATCTGAGGTGCGTCATACACCTCGCGAGGCTCGCGATGTCGGAGAGTTCGACATCGAGATCTGAAGCGTCAGCTTCCTCTGATCGAGGTCCCTGCCCATGCTGTCCGTTGCCAATGTCCGAACTGCCGGTGGAGCTGCCCACTATTTTGCCGCCGACAACTACTACACCCGCGCTGATGCCGATCGTTCGGGTGAATGGTTGGGCAAAGGCGCGGACAAGCTGGGGCTTTCCGGCGAAGTCGATGGCAAGACCTTCGAGGAAATCCTCAAGGGGTTTCTGCCCAATGGGACCCGCCTTGGCACCGACAAGCGCGAACACCGGGCAGGAACCGACCTCACCTTCTCGATGCCCAAGAGCTGGTCGCTGCTCGCCCTAGTCGGCGGCGACCAGCGCATCCTTGAGGCCTACGCCGAGGCGGTTAAGGAGACGCTCGTCTGGGCCGAACGCAACCTCGCCGAGACCCGGATCGAGGTGCGCGGCAAGGACAAGGCCGTCGCGACCGGCAACCTCACCGTCGCCTTGTTCATGCACGATACGAACCGCAATCAGGACCCCAACGCGCACATCCACGCGGTGGTCGCCAATGCGACGCAGGGTCCCGACGGCAAGTGGCGCGCCCTGCGCAATGACAAGCTGTGGGAACACAACACCCTGCTCAACGCGATGACGATGGCGCGCTTCCGGCTCTCGGTCGAACGCCTTGGCTATGAGGTTGGTGAGGTCGGCAAGCACGGCAACTTCGAAGCGGTCGGTGTCCCGAAATCCGTGCGCGAGGTCTTCAGCTCGCGCCGTGCCGAGGTGCTCGATGCTGTCTCCAGAATGGAGCACAAGGGGCCTCGTGCGACCGATGCCGCGACCTTGATGACCCGCGCCGAGAAGTCGCCGGTCGAGGACCGTTCTGCGCTTGTCAGCTCTTGGAAGGAAAAGGCAAAATCCATCGGCTTCGATCCTTCTGCTGTCATGGCGAGGGCGAATGCGCGCGCGGCGCAGGGCCTTGGCGAGGTCGGCAAGCTGACCTCGATCGTGCGCGGGACCGTTACCAGGGCGCAGGACCTTGCGGCCGCGCTCGCCGAGCGCTTTGGGCTCAGGGAAGGCGATCCGCTGATGCCTCGGGATCTCGCCAAGCGGTCACCCGAACAGGTCGCGGCAGCCCACGCGGTGGCATCGGCCGTGCGGCATCTGGCCGAGCGCGAAGCGGCGTTCTCGAAAGTTGATCTCTACCGCGCAGCGCTGGGTTTTGGCCTGCCCGCTGCCCTGCCGGCGATCGAGCAGCGGGTGCAGCAGCTGGTCCGGCAAGGCTCGCTGCAACGCGGCGCCGGCGTCAATCAGGGCATGCTGACCACGAAAGACGCGGTCGCATCCGAACAGCGCATCGTGGCCGCCGTGGATGAGGGCAGGGGGAAGGCATCGCCGATCATCACCGCCGATGCGGCCGGTGCGCGGCTGCAGAGCCTCTCGCAGATGCGGTATGGCATCAAGCTCAATGCCGGGCAGGAGGCTGCCGGACGTCTGCTGCTGGGTTCGACCAACCGGATTGTTGCGATTCAGGGCGTCGCCGGCGCCGGCAAGAGTACAGTGCTCAAGCCTGTGGCCGACATCCTGCGCGAGGAGGGCAGGGTGGTGCTGGGCCTCGCCGTGCAGAACACTCTGGTGCAGATGCTCGAGCGCGACACCGGCATCCCGTCGATGACCGTCGCGCGTTTCCTGCGCCGCCATCAGGACCTGCTGGAGGGTGGTGATCCAGCCCGTCTCGCCGAGGCCCGGGCGGATATGAAAGGCGCCGTGATTCTGCTCGACGAGGCTTCGATGGTCGGCAATGCTGACAAGGAAAAGCTGGTCCTTCTCGCCAATCTTCTCGGCGTCGACCGCTTCGCCAGTATCGGCGACCGCAAGCAACTGGGCGCGGTCGACGCGGGCAAGCCCTTCGATGTCATGCAGCGCTCCGGCATCGAAACTGCGACCATGAACACGAACATCCGCGCCCGCACCAAGGCCTTGCGCGCCGCTCAGCAGGCGGTGCAAGGCGGACGGATAGATGATGCGCTCCGGCATCTCGGCAAGAATGTCGTCGAGGTGGGCGAGGGCGCGGCAATCGAAGCAGCAGCGGCCTGGCTCGCGCTCTCACCGGCTGACCGCGAGCGCACCGCGATCTATGCCTCGGGGCGTGCGCTGCGCAGCGAGGTCAACGCTGCTGTTCAGACCGGGCTCAAGGCCAATGGAGAACTAGGCCAGACGGTGCTGGGGCTGGATGTGCTGTCACGCGTCAACACGACCCGCGAGGAGCTCCGCTATGCGGCCACCTATCACCCGGGCATGGTCGCCGTGTTCGACCGGGAAAATCGGGCGCAAAAGCTGACCAAGGGCACTTACACCGTCATCGGCAGCGACCGGCAGCGCGGACTGGTTACGCTGGAGGGGGCAGCCGGCAAGCGCACGGTCCTGCGTCTCGATCGGCTTCGACCGAACGGCGACTATGACCCGCTGCGGCTTTTCGAGGTCAAGCGCCTCGACATTCACGCTGGCGACCGGATCCGCTGGACCGAAACCGACCACAAGCGCGGGCTCATCAATGCCGACCAAGCGCGTATCACCGCGATCGGCCGGGATACAGTATCGCTGGTGACCTCGACGGGCATTGCGCATGATTTGCCGGCCAGCGATCCGATGCTGAAGCGGCTTGATCTGGCTTATGCGCTCAATGCCCATATGGCGCAGGGGCTCACGTCAGACCGCGGCATCGCGGTGATGGACAGCCGCGAACGCAATCTCTCGAACCAGCAAACTTTCCTCGTGACCGTCACCCGCCTGCGCGATGGGCTAACCCTCTTCGTCAACGATGCCTCGCGGCTTGGCGCGGCCATCGCTCGCAACACGGGCATGAAGCGTTCCGCCCTCGAAACCGTGGGCCTGCTGCGCGAGGCAGCCGCTTCCGGTCTTGCGAGAGGGAAGTCCGAGGCAGCGCTGCAGAGCGAGCCTCCCGTGCTCAAGGAACCGCCTGAGCGCGAGAAAGCGATGGTCAAGCCGTTCGAGATGGGGATCTGAGGTGGTGTTTCAGATCTTGCGGCCGAACCAGAGCACCCGGCCGACAATGTTCACCGAGCGCCGGTCGAGTCCTTGCCAGCTGGGGTAAGCAGAATTGTCGCTGACCACGGAAATCTTGCGGCCCTGTGGTTCGATCGCCACCCGCTTGACGTTGAGCGCACCGTCCATGCGCAAGACGTAGATGCCGTCACGCAGCTTGGACTGATCATCCGCAACGTCGACAAGGACCTCGTCGCCGTCGTGAAGAGTCGGCTCCATCGAGTCGCCGGTGACCTTGATGATCGAGAGGTTCGTGGGCTTGGCCTGGGTCAGTTTCCGCAGCCACTTGTCGTCGAAACCGAACTGGCCGGCCTTGGCCTCGCTACCGGCAAGCGCACCGTGACCTGCCGAGGCTTCGACATCGAGCACCGGGATCTGGACCAACTGCACGATCGGTGTGGCCAAGGCTGTGGGCCCGCCCAGCACCGCTTCATCGACCCCGAAGAATTGGGCGAGGATCTGCCGGTCCCGCTCGTCGAGATAGCGCGGGCTACCCTTGCGGATGAACTGCTGGATGTAGGATACGTTGCGGCCCAGAAGCCGCGAGATCGACGAGTAGTTGACACCGCGCTGGCGGATCAGCTCGTCAAGCGTTGCGCGTGGATCGTCCATGGTCTGCGTTCCTGCGAATCTAGGATTTCCTCCTAGGGCTAGGAAACGTCCTTAATGAGAACGAAAGAAGAACACAAGGGTGAGTTTGCCCGAGCAGCGGTGGGGCTGGATGCCGATATTCAGATCGAGTTGGCAACCTTGGGATACTGTGGCGCGCGCTTCCTGTGACGACCACCTTCGGCCGTTGACCGCAGCCACCATCAAGGTCTGCTTCAAACAAAAGCCGCCGACCAGGCGCGCTAGACCTGACGGTCTGCAAGGCGCCCTAATTTCGGTCGTTCCGGTCGAGTGACTCAAGATTGAAAGCGGACTTTGGAGATCAAGTGTTCTTTCTCAACCTCGGCCTCCAGTAACAAATTTTCATTTAGCGTCGCGATGCCCTATCCGCTGCATGATATTGGCTCTGCTAAGCCATCGGAGTCTGCATGAAATGCTGAACGCGGGGAAGCAGGGTGTCACCTTTCGAAGATGTACTTAAGCTTCTCGCGCAAGGCGCGTCCTGCGCCCACAGCACGAATATGCACGCCAAGCTCCGCGAAGTCGTGGGTCGGATCCGCGGAAAGCAGATTGTGGCTCGTGATTACGATATTGTCATCGTCCCAAGCGATGAACTTCGCGTGCATTCGTGGATCGCTAATCTGGCGAATCCGCATGCCTTTCGCTCCGTGCGCGAGTTTGAGCGCTGTCGCCTGCTCGGCCGTCATTCCGTCCGATAGCTGCCCGTAATAAATCGCAGCATCGATCCCATTTGCATCGACCGCTGCGCGTGTAGGTCGGATCGAGAGATTGTTCGCGCTGCGCCCCATCCGGTGACTGCCGAGCACGATGTGGCTATGGGCGTCATCGCGCGCCTGCAGCACGCATTCCGCATGCTCAGGGCCCAGAACGAGCTTAGCGTCCGCCCGCCGGCCTGGGCGGGGCGCGTTACCCTTGCGGATATTGACTGCCTGACCGGCGAGCTGGGCTGCCACCCCGCCGTTGAGTCCCGTCACCGTCATAGCTAACTGCGCGACCGCATCCATGATGTCGCTCACAAGCAGCGGATCGTTGGTGCGCAAGGAAGCCTCGAACGATGTGAACCCCGTCGATAGCCAGTTGCACGAGCCCAGCGCCGCCACGAAGCCCCCCTTACCGTCGTCAGCGATCAGAACCTTCGCGTGTGACGCTGTCGAGAACGGATGGGCGCGCACGAATTGCTCAAGCCCCGCCTTGCGCATCCGCGTGTTGATCGCCGCGCAGGCATCTCGCGTCGCGTTGCTACCGTCCACCGCGTCGGACTTGCCCCACAGGATATCGACGCGGACTCCGCGCCGCGCCGCAGCCTCGATAAGCTCGATCATCTCGTCGCTGCTGCCACCACCCACGAAGGTCGAATGGATGACAATCGACGCCGCTGCCCCTCGGATGATCGAGCGGAGCAGCGCTTCGTGGTCCGGCCCCCCTAGCACCAGGTCGTCACTCGAAAACGTGACATGGCGCTGCGTGAACTTGGGAATGCCGACGCGCACATCGGCCACTCTTTCGATCTGGTCGGGGCGCGTCTTCTTTGCGGCTACAGCGAGTATTTGGGTGAGCAGCGCTTCGGGTGCGTTCGCGAGTCCACGCACTTTCCCGTTGGCGACTCGCACGAGCGCATACCCGTCGCCCGCTCTCGCCGAATTGGTGACGATGCCGCGAAACTCTTCGTCGTCATACAGCATCGAGCCGATGACATCGATTTGTTTGGGTTCGGGCAGATCCTCCGCTGCCGCAATAACTGCGTCGACTTGGTCACGCATCTGCCGGAACCGGCTGGCCCAGACGAATTCGAGATCGCGGTAGCGCAGCACCGATCCGCTGACGCGGTCAACCGCATAGCGGACTTGCCGACGGATCAGCCGGGTCACGACCGGCAGATCGTCGCGGCCGACATTGGCCCGCCCGCCGGCCGTCGCGGCGAACACGCTCGCCGTGCCTTCTGTGACAAGCTCGACCCACCCTGCACGCATGAGGTTGATCATAGCCTCGACGACCATTCGCACCGGCAAGGTCGAGGCGGTCGATAGTTCCACTGCGCCACGCGGTCGCTGGCAAACCGCGTCGAGCAACAAATGCTCAACGACGCTCCAACGGCGGCCCTTGGCTGCGTGGATGGTAACCGATCCGACCGAGACCGGAACCGCGATTAGCTTCATCACTTCGCCGCCCCCCGCAAAGTGTCGATCCCAATGACCTTCACTCCTTCGCGCGGTTCAGCGTCCTCGGGAGCGATGAACCTGAGCATGCGGGCAAGGAACGCGAGCGGATCGCCCGGTGGGAGCGCGTCATGCTCGGGAAGGCACGCGCGAAGGAAATTCACGCTACCCACCACAATAAGCCGCCACTTGGCCCGACTAAGCAGCACGTTCATGCGCCGCTCGTCGCTCAGGAACCCAAGAGCAGCGAGGCCAGACCGCGAATTGTTGCGCACTAACGACACCACCACGGCGTCGGCCTCGTTTCCCTGAAAGGAGTCGACCGTGCCGTAAAACCCATCCTCGGTCTTGGCTCGAAAGGCATCGAGGTTGCCCAGGCGTCCCGCGTTCTTATCTGCTGTCTCACGAAGCAGCCGCACTTGGCGCCGGTAGGGGCTAAGCACGGCGAGCGTCGGGCCAAAGTCGGGCTCGGCGCGCAGCAACGAAAGTACATCTACGCAAGCTGCCGCCTCCATCCGGTTCGTCCAGCGCGGCCGGGACTCAGGTGGCTTCATTCCGACTGTGCTCTGGACATAAGGGAGATCGACGAACACCAGCGGCGCGTCGGGTAGGCGCACGGGATCAGCGGAGGCCACCGGCGGCACCTCGGTATGAAACCGTTCCGCTGCCTTTGGAAAAGTCCGGATCTTGCCTTCATAGAAGGTTTCCGAGATCAGCGCGCCGAGCACCGGATGCATGCGGTGCTGCTCAAGCAACTGTCGACCAAGCGTCCGTCCCTGCGCGTTGGGGGTGCGCTTCAGGACGTTTGGCTCGATCAGTGTCTCAAAAAGCTGAAGCATCGAGATCGCCTCACCGCAGAGCCGCTCCTCGAGATTCTCGGAGACCCAGTCCAGCACGTCCTCGACATCGAGCTTGCGGAACAGCGGCGCGATCACATCGCGCCCGGCTTCTAGCGCGGCGCGCATCTTCGAGGGCTCTGCGAGGATGTCCTTCAGGCGTTTCGCCTCGAATGCGGGCAACTGCTGATGGTCGCCGATTAGCAGTCGTCGGTGCGAAAGCATGAGCGGCGCCAGCAGTTCGACGCCGGTGGCCTTGCCTGCTTCCTCGATCATCGACCAATCGAACTGGCCACGTTCGTCGATGAGACGTGCGAGATCCGCTGAGTTGGTCGATGCGAATACGAGATTCGCCGACCGGAGCAACAGGCTCTCGAACGACCGGTCGAACAGCTGGCGCGAAACATCTACCTGCGGACCTCCGCTCGCCGGCGTATTCTGATAGACGCGCTTCAGCGCCGCGATCTTGCGCCGAATTGCCGGTGAGGCGGCCGCTGCGAGCGGACTGCCTTCAAGGCTCTCGGCAATGCGCTTGGCCTGGACCTCACGGTCCCATACTGACTTGGCCTCCGCATCCATCGGCCTACAACGAAGTGGGAAGATCTGCCTCATCACCTCGTCGGGCAAATCGTCGAGCGCTTCCTTGACCTCGTCTAAGAGGTGGTCAATCGCCGCATGGCTCTGAGCCGACAGCAGCAGCCGGTCCATTGGCGAGGTGCCGAGCCTGCTCGCCACCAACGCCCGCACGAGCCTGGTCTTGCCCACGCCAGGTGGCCCTTGAACCAGATAGAGTGGGAGCTGCTCCCATGCCCCGGTGAGCGCGGCAGCCTTTGAGGCGTCGAGATCGGCCTCCAAACCCGCGATCGGTTTGGTGTCGTCGCGCGAAAGCCGGATCTCGCCCCCCGGATCCTCGAGCATGCCCAGCAGCTCGCTATGGTCTCGAAGATTCTTGAGCGCGTTCAACCGGCGTTCGACGAGTGCGTCATAACCCGGACCTTCGAGCTGAAGATACAGATCGCCAGCGATCATGATGTCGGCCGGCGACGCAGAGCTTTCAAATACGTAGCGCGCGCGTCCGCTCTGGTCGTCGAGTTCCGAGAAGCGCCACACGGAGGTTCGTCCCCGCACTCTTCCTGTCGCCAGATCCGTGGACAATTGCCATTCGCCGTCGACCTCGATCGTCTCGTCACGCATCGCCGTGAGTAGCCGGGCCGCCGGCGGCTGAATGCCCAGCGCCTGGGACAACGCCGTGAGAACGGGGTCGTCCCGGCCCTCGAGCGTGAGAATCGAGACAGAACCTCGAGTTTCCATCGACACGCGGCGCACCGGCCAAATCTGCGCCGCTCGCCATAGCATGTCGGTCACCTGAACCAGCATCGCTGCGGCATAGCTGCGATTGCGGAGCGCCGCCGTCGTGGGATTGTCTGCGGGTGCCTTAATCAACGCGTCCCACCGCGTAGTCTTACCTTGCAATCTCGGCGCACGTTGACGCGCCTCGCCCATGTCAATGACCTCGATATCCCAACCGTCGAGCGGGCATTCGGCCACGATTTCGGCCTGGGCGGGCTTTTCACGCAGCATCCGCCGGCCCTCCGCAAGTGACCATGTCGTTTCGCCGCCGCGAGTTAGTGCGTATGGGCGCAGCTCGAGCGTGATCATGGGACTGGTCAGCTTATAGCCCTCGGGTCCCCCGTCTCGGCCTTTGACTTTCACCAGCCTCGGGCTGTCGGCGAGCGCGTCGGCTATGAAACGCCGCTGCGAATTATAGTCGGCAAGTCCGATCGTTTGATCGCTCGCGGCGCGGATCGCGCGCGACATCTCCTGCTGCGCATCGAGGCGAAGCGTTAGCACTAGCTTTGCCTCGCTTCCGACGCGCTGCTGCTCGAGCGTCGGCAAGATACGGTCGAGTTGCTCGGTAACGACGTCGGCGTCGAGGCGCGCCAGCGGGTCGGCGGCGATCAGCATGCGCAGCAGATCGCGTTCCGGGCCGAATAGGAAGTCTGTGTTTGCGGAGGGGTCAGCGCGGTACGGCTCCTTCGGCTTGCTGACCGATGGAATATTGAGAATCCAAGCGATCAGGTTCCCGAGCGCGCGCCAATCCTCATAGAAGGAATGCACTGACGACGCCGTCTTCCGCTTCGGCCCTTCGCTCGACAGCCGCATCGACCATTCAAAGCCGGTGAGCAGGAAGTCGGGCTCGTCCCCTGCCGCGGTCATCACCGCCCATGGATCGATGTTCCGATGCAGCAGCCCCTGTCCGTGCAGGATTCCGATCGCATCCGCCAGCCGCCTGACCTCCTGCCACAGCCGCTGCCGGCTCTGCAGGGTGCGTGGGCTCGCATGCCATGACCTGTTGGCTGCGTGCTGGACGCGATACGCGAGCGGAACGCGATCGCCGCAATCTAGCACCAGCGAAAAGGCCTGATCGTCCTCGAACGAGTCGCGCAGCGTTGCGAGATAGGACGATGCTTTCGGTAGTCCTTTCAGGCGATTGAGCTGCCGGATTTCGTCGCGCCAGATTTCGCGCAGCACGTCGTCGTCGACAGCGCTGCGCCGCTGCCATTGCTTGATAACCACCGGCGTGTCTGAGGGACGGTATGTCGCGCCGCCCACGAAGGGACGAGCCCCTCCAGGATCTCCTCTTTGCCACCAGCCGTCGTCGAGATCGTACTCGTCGAGCGGCGCGGTACGGCCGCCCTTGCCCTTGAACTTCACCATCGGCGTCATGATGACCCAATGGGGCAAAAACTCAAGGTCTCAAGTCGAACAAGCGGCAAACGGATATATAAGCCAAGCGACAATATGGCTCCTACGGTGAGACGTCTCCCGCTTTGGCGCGCTTCGGCAACTTCGGAGACACGCTTCGCGAATTTCCGCTTAACTCAACCCCTGAACCAGGAGTTCGTCGATTATTAGTCCGGTCGAAATGCTGCCAACGAGCTAGGGCTCGATAGTTGTCTGCTCACGCCTACAACTATGTGCGTTGCCGACAACTCAGTATTAATGGGTCAGCCGAGAGATTCCCTGTCAAGCATTACGCGGTCTCGCTCTATGGCAAACCAGAGGATGGCTAGATCGCTAGACGAGAGTGGTGTCCGCTCATGAGGCTCGTCGTTTTAAACCTGTCATTCCGCTACAGGCCCAGTTGCGGTTTTCCAATGACGTTGCTCGGGAAAAAGCTCGAGCCGCAGCTTTTGTCAGAAGCCGACATTCAGCCGCCACGCACGCAATGACCTCAAAGCCCCACGATGAGGCGTTCCGCTTCCGGCAGCATGCGACCAGAGTAGGTCGTTCAGGTGAGCCAGCTTAGACGTCTGCTTCTGACCGAAGCCGACTATCGCGCGTGCTGCAGCGGTCCGATAGCAAAGCGTCCCATGCGATCAGCGCTCACGCTAGCCATCGCTCTTGGTTACGAGCGAGCATCCCGACATATGCAACTGCAATGTTGAAGGCATCGGCCAAGTGAGCCGCCCGCCAGCCCGTTCCATCACCGCTGAAGCAATGGCAAGCCCAAGGCCTGAGCCTGGCGAGTGCTCTCCTTTGGCGAAGCGGCTGAGCATGTGGGTGCGCTCGACTTCCGGGGTACCGGTCCCTTCATCCTGCACGGTGATGACAATCTCCTCGCCAGTCGCAGACACCGACAAAGAAACGGTTCCCTGCCCATGGTGCAACGCATTGCTGACGAGATTGCGCAAAGCCTCATCGAGGTCAGGGACATTCACCGGAGCCGTGATCTCGGCATCAACGATGATTGCGCGTCCCATCTTGTCTGCAAGTGGCAGAAACTCGACGGCAATCTGCCGAGCCAGACGGGACGCATCGACAAGCGGCCTGCAATCATCAGGCTGGCCGGGTGTATCCAGCCGGGCCATGGCGAGCACCTGGGCGATAGACCGTTGCATACGGTCGAGATCGGTAGCCAGACCCGCCACATCGATGGTGGCCCCGTCTTGCCATTGGTCCATCCGCAACTTTGCGAGAGCCAATGGCGTGCGAAGCGCATGGGCTGCGTCGGCCGCCAACCGCCGCTCGTTCAGATAGGCCCAGGCGAGGCGATCAAGCGCCTGGTTTGTGGCGGCTACGAAGGGCTGGATTTCCTTCGGCAGTCCTTCCTCGCAAAGTCTCGTGTCCGGTTGGTCAGGCCCGATCGCTTGCAATGCGGCGACAGCGGTGGAGAGCGGCTTGAGGCTCCAGCCGGCGACGAGCATGCCTACCAGCGGCGCGATCACCGCAAACGGTAGAAGCACCAGCAGCAGCTCGGCATACTCTACATGGGCTGGATCGACGTTTCCGCCTTGCTCAAGTTCTTTCAACTCAAGGGCAACGAAACAGAGTGTGGCCACGGCCGCCACGAAGATAATGGCCGCGATAGAGAGACCGATGCGGCTCCTGAGCGAGGCCATCATGCCCTCGTCCCCAGCACCAGGCGCCAGCCGATGCCGCGCCGGCTTTCGATCCCACAGTCACCTGCCGCAAGCCGCCGACGCAGCCGTGAGACGATAGCCTCCAGCGCGTTCGGGCTCACCGCTTCATCAAGCGTGTAGAGCCGGTCCTGCACCATATCGCGCACGGCGACATTGGGCGCGGATTCCATGAGGAGCTGGAGGAGGGCGAACTCGCGTCGTCCAAGATCGAGTGGTACATCGCCGAGCCAGGCCTGTCTGCTGGCTGGGTCCAGCCGCAACAGACCGTGAGTTAGAACCGGGGGCACACGCTGACCGGGGCGGCGCAGCAGTGCGCGCAGCCGCGCGGCCACTTCATCGAGATCATAGGGTTTCACGACGTAATCATCAGCGCCGGCATCAAGGCCGGCAATGCGGTCCTCGACATCGCCATAGGCCGTGGCGACCAAGGATGGCACGCCGTGCCGTGCCAGTTCCGGGAGCAGGGAAAGTCCTTCGCCATCGGGCAGGCGGCGATCAACGATGGCTGCATCGAGGCGCACTACACCCACACAATCGCGCGCTGCAGCCAGCGAGCCAGCCGTGTCGACGATGAAGCCCCGTCGCCGTAGGCCCTCTGCGGCCAGCACGCGCAGATCCGTTTCATCTTCGATCAGCAGGATATGCATGGGCGCAGCGATACCAGTTGATGGGGACTGCGCCCAGCACGTCAGTGTCATGTCAGTCTTGTTTGCTAGGTGGCGTAGATGCCACTTCGTCCACACGCTTCGCTGTCTGCGTTCATCCTTGCCTTCGGCATATCGGCGTGCGGGGCCGCCCCTGCGGAGAAACCACAGCCGCCCGCCAAAGTGGACGCGATCGGGCATGAAACCGAACTCATGCGCCTGACGCTGACCGCGGACGCGGTGCGTCGGCTTGGCCTGGAAACCGAAGTGGCGGGCGGCGCACAGGCGAATGCCCTTGCCCGCACCGTGCCCGGCGAGATCGTTGCCGCGCCGCGTGGCGGCGGTCTGCCAGTGGCAGCCGGAACCGATCTGACTGCGCTAGCGGGATTGCAAGCGCGCGCTGAGGCCGATGCGCAGCGCGCGATGGCCGATCTGAAGCTGGCCGAGGCCAATCTGCGGCGCGCCAGCGGCCTTGTGGACGCAGAAGCGGGCAGCATCCGGGCACGCGATGAGGCGACCCAGCAGGTCGCTGCTGCCAAGGCTGCGCTCGCGGGCGCAGCCGGGCAGAGGCGGGCGCTGGGGCCAGCCGTAGCGGGCTTGGCCGATGGCAGCGAAGTGTGGGTGCGCGCACAGGTGCCAGTTGCCGACCTGGCGCGGCTTGATCGCGGGGCCCCCGTTTCCGTCAGGCCGGTGGGCGGCACTGGCGGCATCATGGCAAGGCCCGTGCGCGGGCCGGCCACGGCCACGCCGGGGGCGGCCAGCGTCGATGTCTACTACGCCCCGGCCATGCGGGCAGGCCTTCGGGTGGGCGAACGCGTGCTCGTCGATCTTCCCGAGCAGACTGGTTCCGAGGCCGCGGTTATCGACGTTCCGGCCGCGGCGATCCTGACCGACATCAACGGCGGCGAATGGGTCTATGTCGAAACAGCGCCGCACCAGTTTGAACGTCGGCGGGTGGAAGTTGCGCGCATCACAGGCGGGCGGGCCATGCTGGCGCGCGGCCTCGCATCTGGCGTTCGGGTCGTGACGTCCGGGGCTGCGGAACTGTTCGGCACCGAGTTCGGCACCAAGTGATGCTGGCGGCGCTGATCGGATCGTCGCTGCGCCAGCGGGCACTGGTACTGGCAATTGCGGCGGTCCTGACTGTGATGGGCCTGCGCTCCGCCATGAGCGCCAAGTTCGATGTCTTTCCCGAGTTCGCGCCGCCCATCGTCGAGGTGCAGACCGAGGCACCGGGGCTGGCGACCGAGGACGTGGAGGCGCTGGTCACCGTTCCCATCGAAACGGCGGTGAACGGGGTGCCGGGCTTGGCCACGCTTCGCTCAAAGTCGGTGCTGGGCCTCTCGTCGGTGGTGCTGGTGATGGACCGCGCCGCCGATCCGCTCCGCACACGCCAGATGGTGCAGGAACGGTTGGCAACGGTTATCCCGCGCCTGCCTGCTGCGGTGCGCCCGCCGGTCATGCTCGCGCCGCTTTCCGCCACCAGCCGCGCGATGAAGATCGGCCTGTGGTCCGACAAACTCGACCAGATGACCATGACCGAAATGGCGCGCTGGACGATCCGCCCGCGCCTCATGGCGGTGCCCGGGGTCGCCAATGTCGCGATGTGGGGCGCGCGCGACCGGCAGTTGCAGGTGCTGGTCGATCCTGTGCGGCTTGCGGCTGCCGGGGTGACCGTGGCCGATGTGCAGCGCGCAGCGGGCGATGCGGTGGTGATTGCAGGCGGCGGCTTCGTCGATAGCCCCAACCAGCGGCTGGCGGTGCGGCAAGTTGTAGGCGTGAAGACTGGCAGCGATCTGGCGAGCGCCGTGATCCGCACGGTTGGTGGCGCGCCCGTGCGGATCGGGGATGTCGCCAAGGTGACCGAAAGCTTTGCCCAGCCCATCGGCGATGCAATCATCAATGGCCGCCCCGGCCTGCTGCTGATCGTGGAGAAGCAACTCGGTGCCAACACGCTGGACGTGACGCGCGGCATCGACAAGGCACTGGCCGAACTGCGGCCCGGCCTCAAGGGCATGAACGTCGACGGCACCATCTTCCGGCCTGCGACCTTCATCGAACGCGCGTTAGCCAATCTGGGTGAGGCAATGGGCATCGGTGTTCTGCTGGTGGCGGGGGTGCTGATCCTGTTCACCCGCAACTGGCGCACCGCGCTGATCAGCATGACCGCGATCCCGCTCTCGCTGGTGGGGGCCGTGCTGGCCCTGACCGCCTTCGGGGTCGGCATGAACACCATGGTGATCGCCGGGCTGGTGATCGCGCTGGGCGAAATTGTCGACGATGCGATTATCGATGTCGAGAACATCGGGCGGCGTCTGCGGCTCGAAGCAGCGCGCGAACAGCCGCGCTCGCCGCTCGCCGTGGTGCTGGCGGCCAGCCTTGAGGTGCGCAGCGCGGTGGTGTTTGCCAGCGCCATTGTCATGCTGGTGTTCCTGCCGGTGTTCTTCCTTGGCGGCGTTTCGGGCAGCTTCTTCCGCCCGCTCGCATTGGCCTATATCGCGGCCATAGCAGCCTCGCTTCTGGTGGCTTTGTCGGTCACCCCGGCGATGTGCCTGATGCTGCTGACGGGCGTAGCCGAACGCGCCGAACCGCGCTGGGTGATTGGCCTGCGCACCCGCTACGCCCGCGTGCTCGAACGTTTGGCCCCTCGGAGCGGCATCGCAGTCGCCGTTGTCGCGGGCGGCATCCTGCTGTCAGTCGCGGGCATGGGCCTGCTACGCCAGCAGTTCCTGCCCGATTTCCGCGAAACCGATTTCCTGATGCACTTCGTCGAGAAGCCCGGCACCTCGCTAGAGGCGATGGACCGGATCACCATCCGCGCATCGAAAGAACTGACCGCGATTCCCGGCGTGCGCAACTTTGGCTCGCATATCGGCCGGGCCGAGCAGGGCGATGAAGTCTACGGGCCCAATTTCACCGAACTGTGGATCAGCCTCGATGAAACCGCCGACCATGACGCGGCAGTGAAGCGCATTGAGACCGCCATCGCCGGCTATCCAGGCCTGCAGCGCGATGTGCTGACGTACTTGCGCGAACGCATCAAGGAAGTGCTGACCGGGGCGGGTGCGACCGTGGTGGTGCGGCTCTATGGCCCCGATCTGGCCGAGCTGCGCAGCCTTGCCGAAAAGGTGCGCGGCGGGCTTGATGGCACCGAGGGCATCAAGGACCTGAAAGTGGAGCAGCAGAGCCTGATCCCGCAGATCCAGATTGCGCCGAGGCCCGATGTTCTTGCGCTGGCCGGTGTGACTGCAGGCGATGTGCGCCGCACGGCGGCCACGCTGATCGGCGGGACGCGGGTCGGCGAAATCTACCGCGACCAGAAGAGCTTCGATGTCGCGGTCTGGGCCGTGCCGGAGGCCCGCAGCGATCTTGGCGCGCTGCGGCGGCTAGTCGTTCCCAGCCAGACGGGATCGGCACTTCGTCTCGGCGATCTCGCCCGCGTCGGCGTGGCTCCGGCGGCCGGCGAGATCAAGCGCGAGGCAGGTTCGCGCCGCATCGACGTGACCCTCAACATCAAGGATGGCGCCGATCTTGCCAGCGTAGCGCAGGCCGTCGAGCGCAAGGTCAAAGCCATGCCCATGCCTGCCGGTTATTACCCCCAGTTCCTCGGCGAGTGGAAGACATTGCAGGAATCGAAGACGCAGCTCGGCTGGCTCTCGCTTGTTTGCCTCGTCGGCATTCTGTTCCTCGTCTGGCTGGAGTTTCGTTCGGGGCGGATCGTTGCGCTTGTCGCGCTCAGCTTGCCCTTTGCGCTGGTCGGCGGCGTTGCTGCGGCGGCGCTGGGAGGTGGGGTGCTGTCGATGGGCGCATTGGTCGGCTTCGTTACTGTGCTCGGCATCTCGGCACGCAACGGCATCATGCTGCTCAGCCATTTCCGCCATCTGGAGCGCGAGGAGGATCAGCCCTTCGGCCTTGCGCTGGTGCAGCGGGGTGCCGCCGAACGGCTGGTGCCGATCCTGATGACCGCAGGCACGGCGGCGCTGGCGCTGCTTCCGCTGGTGGTGCGCGGTAACGTCCCCGGCCACGAGATCGAGTATCCGATGGCACTCGTGATCCTGGGCGGGCTGGTGAGTTCGACCGTGCTCAACCTCATCTGGATGCCCGCGCTCTACTTACGCTTTGGCAAGGTGCGGGCAGCATGAAACGCGCACTGCTCATCGCTCTGTTGCTGGCAGGGTGCGTCGCCAAGTCACCGCCGCCAGCCGCCCCTCCACCGCCACCACCCGCGACCGGGCCGTTTGTAGGGGCAGCAGATGCTGCGCCGCTGCCCGACGAATGGTGGCGGCTCTACGGCGATGTGGCGCTGAACGAGCACGTAGTCCGCGCGCTTGCCGCCAACCGCGATGTGCGCTTGGCGGTCGCGAACCTCGATGCAGCGCGCGCCAATTCCCGGCTGGCCGGCGCAGCTCGCACGCCGGACGTGGTGCTGGAAAGCGGAGCCAGCCCGACCACGCGCGGAGCCAACCAGCCGAGCACGACCGGCGTGCCCAAATCGAGCTATGAACTCGGCGCGGAAGCAGTGTGGGAGGCCGATCTCTTCGGTCGGCTCCGCAATCAATCGTCAGCCGCCAGTGCCGATGCCGAGGCGGCAGCGGCAGCTCGCGACGGCGTGCGTCTGGCGGTAGCGGCCGATGTGGTCGGGGCATGGCTCGATCTTTGCTGGGCCGGGGAACTTGCCCGTGTGGCGACGCGCCAGATTGCGACGCAGCGCGCGCTGGCTGATACCGTTTCGCGTCAGGTGAAGGTCGGCGAGGTGTCCCCGCTGGAACTGGCGCAGGCCCGCCAACTGCTGGGCAGGCTGGAGGCTGGCCTGCCCGCCTTCGAGGCTGACGCGCAGCGCGCCCGCTATCTTCTTGCCAATCTGGAAGCCCTGCCGCCTGCCGAGGCCGCACGGTTTCAGTGCGAGCGCCCGCCATCATTGATGGCGGCGTTGCCGGTCGGCGATGGCGCAGGCCTGCTCGCCCGCCGACCCGATATCCGCGAGGCAGAGCGCCGGCTCGCGGCGGCTGGTGCGCGGGTGAAAGTTGCGAAAGCCGAGATGTACCCCCGCGTAACACTCGGCGCATCGGGCGGCCTCATCCGCGGCTCGCTGGATGCCTTCATCACGCCGCTGATCAGCTGGTCGTTCATCAATCCTGCTCGCATCAAGGCCCGCATCGCACTGGCCGAGGCCAATCAGGAAGGCGCGCTCGCCCAATATGACGCCGCATGGCTCAGGGCCCTGCGCGAAGTGGAAACGGCACTGGCCGATACGGATGCCGAACGTCGCGCCAACCAGTCATTTGCGGCCGCTTTGGCTGACGCGCAGACCGCTGCACGCCGAGCCGAGGCGCGTGTGCAGCTCGGCGATGCCAATCCGCTCCTCGCACTCGATGCGCGGCGCACGGCTTACGAGACCGAGCTCCTCGCCGCCCTCTCGGCCCGCCGGCTCGCCCAGCGTGAAGTCTTCCTGCTGCGCAGTCTGGGTGGCGGCTGGGAGGAGGCATCGGCGATGCGGAGATGATCACGAATTGGCCGTCGCAGGGCTTTGCCGACCAGCGTCCCGGACCCACGCGAATCCGGTCCCGATAGGGAGGACACTAAACCCGTTCGCTCGCTGGAGTCAGATACAAATGCGGCTGTCCTGTTGCCCACTCTTTACGTTTTATTGCCGATGCCCCCTGAAGTTTGATCTGTAACAGAACTGCCTTTGGTAAGGCATAGCCGCCAGGCCTCTCATCCCGTCGAACGAGGCCATCCCATGAACAAGTCCGTCACGGCTCAGCCTGCCTTGCGCGCCATCGCGCGCGCGCTTCTTTGTGCCGGCGGTGCGCTGTTCGCGCAGCCCGCGCTCGCAGCGGAAGAGGACGCGGCCGAAGGGCCGCTGCGCGAGGCGCGCGAAATCGTCGTCCAGGCTGACATCGGCTTCCGCAACCGCGTGGAAGACGGGGTCGAGCCCAAGCTCGTCTATGACGAGGAGTACTTCCGCCGCTTCGAGCCGCTGACCGCCGGCGATGCGCTCAAGCGCGTGCCTTCAGTAACGTTCCTGTCCGACGTGATCGAGAGCGACGGCGCGCGGCTGCGCGGGCTCGATCCGGGCTATACCCAGATCACCATCAACGGCGAGCGTGTGCCCGGCTCGAACGCCGACCGTTCGTTCTTCCTCGACCGCATCCCGGCCGAGCTGATCAAGCAGGTCGAGATCGTGCGCTCGTCCTCGGCGCGGCGCACAGGCGATGCGGTGGCCGGCACGCTGAACATTGTGCTGCGTGATGCACTCAGCCTGGATGGGGGCTATGTCCGCGCCGGCGGCCTGTTCTTCGATGATGGCGAGGCCAAGCCCAGCGGCGGTCTTTATTATGGCGGCAAGCTCGGGCCGGGCAGGCTTCTCCTCGGCGCCAACGTGCAAGGGCGCTACAACCCCAAGAAGAAGAAGAGCCTGCGATACGGCGATTCGCCCGAGAACAACCCGAACTACAAGACCGAGGAATTCGACAATCGCGAAGACCAGTCCGACGTGCGAGACGGCACTGATTACGCCGGCAATGCCAGCTGGGTGATGGAGCAGGGCGGCACCAAGTTCGAGATCGCCGGCAACTACGTGCGGACCGAGCGCGACCAGATCGAGCGCTCGTTCGAATATGACGACCCTACCGCCACGACCGGCCCGATCAACCTGACGCCAGACGGCAACCTGCTGACCGACAACTACAATCCGGTCTACATCAAGCAGGACAGCTATGCGATCACCAGCAAGTTCAGCCACGAGACCGATTGGGGCAAGACCAGCGCGCGGGTGAGCTTCGCCGGTTTTCGCGACCGCACGCAGGAATTCGAGCACGAGATCGATTTCGATACCGACGAGGATCCTGCCGAGTACGAAGGCCAGTTCACCCGCACCCGGATCGACGATACCGAATTGGCGTTCGAACTCGAGCAGATGGTCAAGCTGGGCGACGGCGTCAGCATGGCATTCGGCGGCTTCGCGCAGGACAAGAACCGCAAGACCAAGATCGGCGAGAGCGAGAACGACGGGGCGGAAGTGACCGCCTATGACCAGTTGACCCAGCGGCCCGACGTGTTTTCGTCGCCGTTCGGAACGCTCGAAGACACCCCCGGCGGCTTCAACCGCATTCGCGAGGAACGCCGCGATCTCTATGCGTTGCTTGAAGGAAAGCGCGGCGCGGTGAAGTTCGAGGCCGGCGTGCGGTGGGAAAACACCAAGGTGCGGATCACCGATTTCACCGTCGATGCGGCTGACGCAACCTCCAACGTCAAGTACGACTTCCTGCTGCCCTCCGCATCGGTGCGGATCGAACTCGGCCGGGGGCGGATCACTGCCTCTGCCGCGCGCACCGTGCGCCGTCCCCGCTTCGACTTCATTACGCCGGCGCTGCTTGAGGCCGAATATGGCGACAACGACCTGCAGGGCAATCCGCGGCTGCGTCCGGAAAAGTCGTGGGGCGGCGATCTTGGCTATGAACACCGCATCGGCCGCACCGGCGTGATCGGGGTCAACGTGTTCTACCGCAAGATCACCGACGTGGTCGAACTGGTGAACACCGGAGCGGAAGGCTCCGAAGGCGAAGGCACCTTCGTTCTCCAGCCGCGCAACACCGGCAACGGCGAGGTCTGGGGCGTGGAATTCGACCTTTCGACCAGCCTCAGCTTCCTCGGCCTTCCCGATACCGGCGTGTTCGGCAATGCCTCGCTGATCGACAGCCGCATCCGCGACGATTTCGGCGAGCGGCGGTTCAACGGGCAGTCGAAGTACGTCTACAACTTCGGCGTGATCCAGAACTTCCCGAAGATCGGCGGGACGATTGGCGCGACCTACCGCAAGCAAGGCCCCGCGCAGGATCGCACCGTAGGCGAAGAAATCCGCACCAGCTATGGGGCTGATCTCGAAGTCTTTGTCGAAAAGCGCTTCGGCAAGCGTTTCACTCTCCGCGCGGTCGGCTCGAACCTGCTCAATGGCAGCAAGGATGAGGTGTTCAACAAGTTCGATACGATCGGCGACCAGCGCGGCCGCAAGTTCGACGAGTATGAACTCGAAACCGAAACGGCCGGCCCGGTGTTCCAGATCGTCGCGCGGTACGCATTCTGATGCGGCGATGGCTTGCAGCGGGGCTGGCTTTGGCCGCCCTGTCGTTCTCCGCAACCGCTGCGCCGTTGACGGTGAGCGTTGCCGCAAAAGGCGAGACAGTGCCGGTCGGGACCGCCGCAGCCGATGCGGCGGACGATCCGGCGATCTGGCACGATCCGCGGCGCCCCGCGCGCAGCCTTATCGTCGCCACCGACAAAAAGGCCGGGCTCTACCTTTACGGCCTCGATGGCAAGGTGCGCGATTTCTCGCCCGATGGGCGGCTTAACAACGTCGATCTCATCGACATGGGCCGGCGCGGGGTGATCGTGGTGGCCAGCGACCGCAATGATAAGGCGGCGGCGCGGCTGCGGCTTTATCGGCTCAACACGCGGGGCGCCAAGCTGCGACCGCTCGGTACGATAAGTGGCGGCGCGGGCGAGGCCTATGGCGTGTGCCTGATGCGTGTCGGCGCTGGGGTGCATGCGTTTTCGGTGCTAAAGGACGGCACGGTGGCGCAAGTGGCGATCAGCTTGCGTGGGCCCGCCCCGCGCGGGCGGATCGTCCGACAGCTGAAACTCGCGACGCAGACGGAAGGCTGTGTGGTCGATCCGCGCAGCCGCACGCTGTATGTGGGCGAGGAGGATCGCGGCATCTGGGCGTTCGATGCACGCGCCGGTGGTGCGGTGACGGGGCGTCTTGTCGCGGCGGTGGACGGGGCGCAGCTTGTCGCCGATGTCGAAGGTCTGGCACTGGTACCAGCCGGGCGGCACGGTGGCTGGCTGATTGCCTCGAGCCAAGGCGACAATGCTTATGCGCTCTATCGCTTGCCGGGATTGGAGCCCGCCGGACGATTCCGCATCGCCGCGGGCAAGCTGGGCTCGACGGAGGAAACGGACGGCATCGCCTTCCATCCCGGCCGCTTCGGACGGCGCTATCCGCGCGGACTGCTGGTGGTGCAGGACGGCGACAACGCGCCTGCCGCGCAGAACTTCAAGCTCGTTTCATGGAGCGATGTGCTCCGGGCGCTGCGCTAGAGCCTTCCGCACGAATCCGGGTGACCGTGATCGACTGCCTGCGCCGGTTGATCCACCTTGCCGACGCTCAGCTCCAGCGTTTCCTGCGCGGAGAGTTGACCGCCTTCACCGGGCGCAAGTCGCACAACGCTCCAGCGCCTCAGCTCCCTGCCGTCCAGCGCCCAGCATCCCTGCGTGATGAACAGGAAGCGCAGCGTATCCGCCGATGCCAGGTCCACCGATGTGCCAGCATCGAGTTTGATGCCCTGAATGACAAGGCCGCGGTGCGGGAACACGCCGATGGCCTTGTACGCGACACCGCGATCTGCCGAGGGCTTCCACCGCAGCGATTCTGGTCGCATCACGATCGGTACCTAGGAGGCGGGCGAGACGTAGGCTGGCGGCGCGCCCTTCACGGTCCCGCGAACGCCCGGTTTCGGCGTAGCCAGACATTCGCCGTTGCGGCGCGGTACGACCGCAACGTCCCAAAAGACGCCCGTGGCCCAGGGGCAGCATGCGACCACCTTCAGACGTTCCTTAATCCACGCCAGAACAGCTGCTTTTGCCGCAATATGCCATTGCTGCACCATCGCGCGGGACGGCTGAAGGGCGCCCGGTCGCTGCCGTTCAATGACGGTGCGCCGTTTACTGAACCGCTTGATACCGTCCGGCGTTTTCTTGGCAATGCGCTCGCGCGCGCGCGAGCCAAGTGTCAAACCAGACCCAAGTGTTTGGATAGTCGCCCGGACGGCCGAATCCCTTGTCGCCCGCCTTCGCGTCCAGCTCCTGCCAGAGCCTCGTGTGAGAAGACATATTGAAACGCGGGAAGCCTTCAGCCTGTATCCGCTCGACGATCTGCGTTGCCGTGTAGCGGGGCTTGTCCACTTCCTTGAGCAGGACGCGGCTGATCTCCCGCGCCTCGTCGGTACCCGGCTTAACGAACTCGATGGCCGCGTCCGCGCGGGTCGCCTTGGCGCCGACCTTGGGCACGAAGGCGACGCGGAAGGCGAACGCCGGATCGGCCTGCTGCTCGTCCGTAAGGTTGGAATGAAACGCGTCCATCATCGTTTCGATGTTAGGCGGCAGGCTTCGCCCGGCTTTCAGCGCATCCCTCTGGCCGGCATCGAACGACACGAACTGCAGCGCGAGCGGCAGGCGCAACTCCAGGCCGAAACGATCGCCGAACTCCTTACGGATGACGTCGTTGAAGTTGATGCAGCATGCCTGCAGCTTAGCCCCGAGGGCATCGTCGATCCTGGTCGTGCTGCGGTGCTCGATCTCGTGCCGTATCCCAATCAGGAATTCGAGGTTGTTGCGGGCACCGGCGGGCACTGGGCACTGCGGTTGGCGGAGGCAGTGCCCGAGTTCCCAGTGCTTGTCGGCCCCGTTGGCTGTCTTCTTGACCTCGCCGCCCTCCCGAAAGCGGTAATCGATGCCTGCGCGCCTGAACCAGGCATGGAGAAGGTAGGTCCAGGCGATGACGGCCGTGGTGATGAATATCTCAGCCCTGAAGGTCAGGCCGGCACCGTTGAAGGTGTGGACGGCCGCAATCATCGCCTCGCGCGCCTTGATCAGGAGCTCGTCGCCCCGAATGCTGAGCCCGGTCTCGGGATCGAGATCAGGCCACACGAGTAAGAAGGTGGCCAATTGCTCCTCGGTGGCGGCGCGGGTCGGGCGATGCTTGGTACCCAGCCTGATCTCACCAATCTCGCGGTGGTTGATTGTGCGCGACGGTCGGGTGAAGTGCGCTAGGATCTGCTGATCGTTGTAGTGTCCAGTCGCCAACATCGCCTTGATGATCGCGACCTCCCACCGCTCCAGCTTTCCCTCGCTTCTTCTCGGCATTGCCCCTCCCGACTCCGGATCAGACGAACTTCGCGATCCGCTCGAACGCCAGCTCGAATCTCGCCAGCGTGTCCTGCACCGCCTTGCCCTTGCCGTTCAGCATAGCCGGGTGCCGGAGCAGATACATCGACGGATCGAAGTGGCTGTATTCCGGGGCCTCGGCGGGCAGGACGCGGAAATACGCCTCCGCCTTCTTCACGAGGCGGGTTGTGTTGGTATCCGCAGCTTCCAGCTTCTCGACCGTCAACTCGTGCCCGTCCTTCAGGCTATAGGTTTTGTTGACCAGATCGACAAAAAACGCGGGCTCGAAGAAGTCCTCAATGTCAGCCTCTTCCTTTCCGGCGATCTCCGTCGCAAGGATGATGCGCTCCCCTTCAAGAAGCGCAGCCTTGTGGAGGTCCTCCAGCTTCTTCTTCTGCCCGCGCTCGAAATCCGTGAGCACGGCAATGTTGAGCTTGTTGCCGTAAAAGAGGCGGACGAAGGGGAGAACCTTGTCGATGCCGCCCGACGGGCAGATGGCCCATTGCGGCGACAGGTGCGTCCTGCCCGCCGCCTTTAGTGCCGCCGACGCGGCCTGCAGGTAGAGGATGTCGCTCGGCCCCTCGACCAGCAGCGTGTTCTTCCCGATCACCAGCGTCTGGGTAACCTCGAACCCCATCGCGCCGAAGATGGGGAAGTTGGTCTGCGGATCGGTGGTCAACACGTCGGAACGGATCTTCGTGCCGATCGACTTCTTGCGGCCGCGCTGGTCGGTGATGACCACGTCCTCGACCGTCCGTACCGACGCGAGATCGTCAGGCGGCACCATGAAGGGCGAGTGCGTCGACCAGATCACCTGATGGTGTGGCGCGATCTCTTTGTAGAAGTAGCGAAGCAGATCGAGCTGCGCGGTGCCGTGGAGCGTTAGGCCAGGCTCGTCGAGCAACAGAATCACGTTGCCGTGAGACTTTTTGATCTGCGCGAACTTCACCAGGAACGAGAAGAACCAGATGAAGCCTGCGGACCGCTCCGAGAATGGCACCGTCACGCCGTGCAGGCTGTTCTCAACGCGCGCGCGGGCTACCGGGCCGGTGTTGAACGGAGCGGGATCGCCGGATTTGCCCTCGGAGAGTACAACCTTGATCTTGAGCTCGTCGTTCTGGGTCCAATAGTCGAAGATCTGGTCCGTGATGCGGAGCGCCGCGGCTTCGCACTTGGCGTTAAGCTCCTCAAATTGGGTCGTTTTCACCAAATCGTCGAGCGTAGTGCCGGCATATTCTAGGAAGTCTAGGAAGACCCGATCGCCGCTCGACATCTCTTGGCCTTGCTGGCGGTCGGTGTCGAGCTTGTTGATCGAGAGTTCGCCGCTCATCCGGTCATAGTGCGAGAAATACATGAACTTCGGCATACGGGTGCTGAGCAGATCGATGACGCGCAGTTCCGCGTCGTTGCTCCGATACTCCTCAATTTCGGCGAGCAGAGCCTGTTGCGCCGGAGTTGCCGCAGAGAAACTCGTTAGTGCCTCCGCTGCCTTCCCGGTGCTAGCGGCGGCGCCAAGCACTGCTTTATCCTCGGCCGTCAGCTTGTGTTTGCTGATCAGATGTTCAAGCGCCTTCGCTCCCGAAAAAGGCAAACTCCAAGTGGTGCTCGTCTGATCGTATGTCTTCGTGACGGTGACGGTATCGCCAATGACGGAATGCTCGCCGAACTCGTCCGTTACGGCCTTGATGTCTGCAGGTTCCAGCTTCCAAACGGTTCGCATGACGCGTGCCTTACCGCCCTCATGGGTTTCATCGTATTCCGCTAGATATCGGCGAGGGTAGTTGGTGACCTTCCCGTATTCGGAAAAAGCGGCGTCAGTCGAGCGGATACCCTCTAAGGCCTTCAGGAAAGCAGACTTGCCTGCCTCGTTCTTGCCAACGAGGCAGGTCGTCTGCCCGATTGCGACAGGATCGCCATCGATGATGCTGCGGTAGTTCGTCGCATGCGCCTCGATCAACTTCACAAAGGCTCTCCTGTTTTACCGAGTGGCTCACCGCGGAAGGATTCCGAGCATTGGAACGGCACAAAAATGGACATCAAAACTGATTGCGACTATGTCAACCGAACAATAACCTTGAGCTTTGGTCGGTTGCCGGGTTGGATCAAAGAGTCTCGCACGGATCGAAAGGTCGGGCGTGGACATTCTCCTAAGTCGATCGCCCTCGTGGTCATGGCGAGCGTTCGCTCAATAGCGGTCGCGCGTCACAATCGGCAGGTCGATGCCCTCGGGCGGCCCCGAGCGCAGCTTGATCGTCACGCTGTTCGCGGGCAGCACGGTCATCTTAGCGGGATCGAATTCTGGATCCCGCGCCTTCTCACCGAGTTCGTCGATAAGCGCTTGCGCGGCCTGCCGATCGCCTGCGGCGATTCTGGCGACGCGCTCCACCCCCGGAAACCTCCGGTTATCGGAGTTCAGCGCGCCATCCAGCCCGAAGCTGGACGATGCATTGGAAAAATGCGCGAGAATGAACCAAGTGAAGGGATGCGCCGTAGAGAAGGCGGTCTCATGAATTTCGAGGGCGGTATCGCCAGCATCGAGCCCGGTAGTCCAAAGCCCCGCGTCAATCCCGCCGGTGTGGGCGAGCGCGTCCCGCAGCGCCAGACCCATTGCATAGTCGAATATGTGGCCGGACAGATTGCGGGTGTGGAGCGCCCGGATCGCAGCAGACGAGATCGGATCATATCCTTGCGTCGGTGGCATATAGAGCCAGTAGCGCAGCGCCCCTCTGCCGAGAATGGCCTCAATGTCATGCATCCGCCGCCGCTGCGCGGCCGAGATGCTCGTGAAGGCGGACGCGAGCCCATAACTGCCCGCGGCTTGGGGGAAAAGGCGCTTGGCCTGCATCAAATAGGCCGCCTTCCAGTTGAGTTCGGGAAGGACGGTGTTCTGGTATTCGAGGATCAGTCCGAAATCGGATTGCGAGACATAGGCCTCTAGGCGCGGGCCATGCTGGTGGGTCTCGATCGAGATTTGGACATCGACCATGTCGCCGGGGGGCTTCAGAGCGGTCTGCAAGGCTTCAGCATCGAACGGAAGCGAGGCCTCCCGCCGCTGCGTGCCTGCGTCCATGAGCGCGCAGAATTCCTGAGTAAGCGTCGTTTCGCTCGGCGCGACCGGCCGCAGCAGCCTCCGGGACACGGCGAGGTCGATTCCGTCGAAGTAGCGGACGAATAGCGGCAGTTGATAGGGCGTGAGCATAAGACGAGCCTAGCAGTAGATCACGGAAATGGATCAGGGCTCAGGTTCTGTCGCCCTGCGATGCCACTCAGGCAAGCGCCGAATGTCTACCCTTAGAAAGAGCTGACCTTCGGTTTGCCGATTTTGAAAGGCAGGAATGTCCCATTCATCCCCGTAAGTGAACTGAGCGATACTGTGAACTAGCGACGGGCTTTGAGGAACCATAAAAAACCGATAAACGTCCAACAGAGCTCCGACATCGGTCATTGGGGTTCTGGTGAAGGAACAACAAAAGCCTGATCGCTAATGAGTGCCCTAAGGCTCGCGTTTATCGCCTTGGTTTCAGCTAAGTCCACGCTCGCGGTCATCAATCGAATATTACCGCTTTGCACCAGATGCATGCTCTGCCGGCCTGGCTTGAGACCAAGGCCATTGTGGTGCGGGTAAAGCAGGGTCAGCTCTGGGCACCGATAGATTTGGCCGTAGGCCATCATCTGATAAACGTCGGCCTGGGAGATACCCTGTTTCGGGTCATCAATCCGCGGAGAGATCCGCTTCCACTTGGTATCGATGATGTGAACGCATTGGGAGCCCCGTTTGATTAAGACGTCCGGCTTAGTCTGAAAGACACGCCTGCCATCATCGAAGGACTCCAGACAGAACATCCGGCCGCCCTGCAGATGAACCGTAAGACCAGTCCCGGCGAGGGCTTTGCGCATCATTCGGCCGATGTACTGCTCGAACAGGGTGTTCATCTCGAAGAGCAACGAGAAGCCAGCCTGGGGACCCGCCGATGTTGTCTGGAAACGATCGCCGAGAAGGAACCTGGCCAATCCTAGAAGATCCTTCCAGCGTGCGTTGGTACGGTCGAGCTCAACGTCCTGCCAGCGCAGAGCACTCACGGGAACGGCTGAAACATCGGCATAACTGAATGCGAGTTCGGCCAGCCTGCGCTGATTGCCGGTAGTCTGCGCGATACGACCAAGCCTGCCAACGGCAGCCTTCATGATCTGGTTCAATGCGGTATCAGCCGACAGCTCGTCATACTGACAGGCAAGCTTGGATGGATTGACCGCCAGCGTCGTGAACTGCCGCCGGACATCGAGGCGCCCCCTTAGCGAGCGAAGGTCATCATGATAGTGCAGATACTGGCGCGGCATGCCTTGCCGAACCGCATCTGCGAGCTTTGTGCTGAACAGTCGGATCAGGATCTCCAGCAGGCTTTGCTTCTGCCAGCCGATCTCCGCCACCGAACCGCCGTCGATTTCCATTTCAAGGGCAACGGCCAGAAGGTGGACGAGGCGCTTCCGGATCAATCCGCGCTCTGACTCGTCATTTCGATCCGCCGTGCCATCGATTTTCGGCAGGATTTCCAGGGTGCAGCCTTCGGCCGCGACAATCCCTACTACCTGTCCCACGCGCATGGAATTGAGGCCCAGGGTAAGTATCCGCGACCCGCTCTCACCGCCCAGCGGAGATTGTCGGGCCACCGCGGCCAGACGGGAAGCGGCCCAAACTGGGATCTCGTCCTCACCGTCTCCATAGGGAATTGATCCCCACTCAAGGACGGAACGCTTGATCACATCAGACCAGAGTATGCGTCGGGCGGGAAGGACGGCCGGACCATCCAACGCCAGCGCACCGGCGCATCGCCATCTTCATCCAAGCCGGCTGGAGGCTTGAGCTCAATCCGTTCGAGGAATCGGGTGCCTTCGCGATCACCAAGCACCATGGCGACCTTGGTCCAATCCTCGAAGAAATACTCGGCCAGAAGCGGTATGACCCGCCGTCGCATGCGCTCGTCCAAGTCATCGCGCGTCTGACAGTCCACGAAGTAGGCGTGGCCAATCTGATGCTCGCGGTCAAACAGGTACTCGATCCGTTCGTTCAGCGTCCGCAGGACCGCTGGCAAGTCGACACCTGTCCGTGTTGCTGCATCGTTGAGCACCTCGGGCTTAGGCATCATCTCGCGGAATTCGAAACGCCGGCGCAAAGCCGTGTCGAGCAGCGCGATGGAGCGATCGGCAGTGTTCATGGTGCCGATAATGTGGAGATTGGAAGGCACCCCGAAATCGTCCTCGGAATGCGGCAGGCGGACCTTGATTTCGTTCGGCTGGCCAAGCCGCTTGTCTGGTTCGAGCAGAGTGATCAGTTCGCCAAACACCTTGGAGATATTGGCGCGGTTGATCTCGTCGATGATCAGGACAAACTGATCAGGCTGGGCAGCTGCTTTTGTCGTTGGCTGCTGGCTGTTGATGTAACGCTCCAGCGCGGGAATGTTCAACTCCGCTGGGGTCATCACATAGATGGTCCGCATGCTAAACTTGCGCTGGTAGATCTCGCTGACAGGTACGCCCTCGCGGTCCACCCAGAGCCAGCGCACTTTGCGCCGGTGTGCATAGCCACCCTCGGGCCGAGGATGGAATTCATACTCGCCGGTCACTTCACCGATTGCTCTAAATAGGCTGTTACCCTTCGAGACGATAATGAGATCACCCGGCTTGACCCAGTTGCGGAATATAAATGGCATCTGCACCCGCCCGGTCTGGGCGTTGAGATCACCTTCCCGGTCGCCATGTTCGCGGCAGGCTTCGATGATGGCGTCACGCGAGGCGTACTTGTCGTCGCTCCAGTCGATATCCTCAAAGCCTAGGAGTGTGTGCCCCTCCGCAATGGCCTCTTCGAAGAGGTAGGCGTCTTCGGGGTTTGCCGCCTCGCCAATCGAAGTCTTGAAAACCTGCCGCCCCGCAACCTGGATCGCACCGGGGCCTTCGGAGCTTGAGATACTCGTCTCTGCTCGTCGAGCAATTCTGCGGAAGATGCCAGGGAATGTTTCGAGCCGGAAGCCCCCAGTGGAATCCTCGCTATCTGCGCCCGTGACCGGCTGCTTACCTTCGACAAAGTCCTCGTAGCTCATGGACTGGTGGAACGTGACGAATTCGATCCGCTTGGCGTCCGTCAGCCTGCGATAGACGGCCATCAACTCGTCACGATTGTCGGGAACCTCTTCCCCGCAGAGCTTCACGGCTTCTGCCGCCGTGGCATAGGTCTTGCCGGTCCCAGGCGGCCCATAAAGGACAAGGTTGGTGGGCTTCGGCGGCGGTGAGACATTGCGATCACGTGGCTCAACCACATCAGTCCCTTTCAAGGTCACGATCTCGAATCCAAGGCGCTGAAGTATGCTGTTCGCAGCTTGCTCGCCGAAACCGCCGTAGAACTCCTTGGCGCTCTGGGGCTTCCCATCCGGCATAAATCCATGGGCAGCACCGACAGTCGCCTTGGCTGGATAAAGCATTCCACCCAGTTCTCGCCGTACCCAATAGTCACGGGGCTTGCCGAACTTATACTTGGCGAGGAAGGCCTCGACCCCGATTTCCTCGCACTCGTCCATAGCGAACTCGATGGCCTCGCGCGTGAGGCCATCTTTCGTTTCTGCGCCCTCTTCATCGGTCATCGCCACCCAGATGAACCCTTGGAGATCATTCAGGCTGCCGACTTGCCAGTTCCAATCCTCAAGCTGGTCCCGAATGCGGTTCATTACCCATTGGAACTCCTCGAATTCGGCCACTTCGAACTGCGCAGAGGGAAAAAGCTTTCGGCCTAAGAGGGCTTTGCTAAGCCGGTCGAAGGTTCGAGCCTTGTACCAGCATCCATCGTTGACATTTACAGTGCCATAAACTGAGATCGTTATCCCAAGCACTTCGCCACGGCGCATCCCGGGAACCCCGGCCGACTTTATACTTTCGAGCGCACGAGCGCATTCAAGCAAGCCATCATGATCGCCTGCCCGCAGTCGGGCCAATCGAGCTATCGTTTCATAGAATCGTGTTTGTATCTCGGGCGTTGCCTTGGAAACCTCCGCCTGTGTCCGCCAACTCAACGGCAGCCCCTGCTGTGACCCTTGAACAAGCGCCTTGTAGATTGCCCGCCCGCACTGTTCGTCAGTCAGCACTGGATCGTTGAGAGCTGCAATGACGCTCTCGCGTGCCGCCTGCTTATAGCGGCCTTCAGTCTCCCAAAACTCGCCGGTTTCGGACGAAAAGCCTGCAAAATCTGGCATTCGCTCCTTAAAAACAGACATCATACGGCTAATTTCGTTGAAGAAACGGTCATCGCCGAGCCTGGGAGTATGTGGGCGGCGCCCCGCTTGCTCGTCGTCACGAAATCGTTGGTAAAAATTCAGTGTGGCGCGATAGCTCGCTAGGTTTGAGTAAAGGTCACCATCGATCTCCAGCTTCGAAGGATTTGCAGTTCCATTGCGCTTGTCGTCTGCCGAAAACTTCAACGTCGAGGCGATGGTGGTGAATTTGTCCCGATCGAAATGCCCGTCGAGATCACCATAAGCCTGGTCCAGTCGCTTCGCGCGGGCAACCTGTGTGCTGATGGTGCCGCTGTCGTAGCCTCCACCGACCATCCAGGCCCTGAATTCACTGTCCCTCATTGAGATGCCTCGCTGTTCACGCCGCATACCGCCCATCTCCGAGCCGGCGGGCCATGCCGATGCCGGCGAGGGCGTCGAGGACCGGGCGGACGGTGGCGGCGCGTTTGCCCTTGAAGGCGCGGGCGATGTCTTGCGGGGCGAGCGGGGTGGCGGCGGCGGACAGGATCGACTGCACGGCGCTGACCTGTTCGGGCAGAGTGCCGGGCCACGGAATGACGTTGTCGGGCAGCGCGGCGGCGGTCTCGCCCAGATCGAGAGTTTGGGTGATTGGGGCTGCGTAGTTCGGTGCCTGGAATTCTGGACGCAGCCAGCGGATCAGGCCCTTCGCTTCCTCGGCAGCGCGTTCCTTGTTGAGCGCGACGAGGCGGGTGAGGATTTCCTCGTCGGAAAGTTCGGCCGGCCAGCCATAAGCCTCGGCCACGAGTGCATCGATGGCATCGTGGTGCTGGCGCATCAGCGTGACGAGCCCGCGATCGTGGATATCGCGCTCTACGTCGGTCAGTGCGCGACCTTCCTTCAGGGCTTCGAGTACGTTGTAGAGCCGAGTGAGTGTCAGGTCCTCGTGTTCGGTCAGTACGCGTTTACGCAAGGCATCCAGTGCTTCAGCTTCAGCGCCGATCTTGCCTTTGAGTGCGTCTGGGACCTCTGCGGGAAAGGGAAAAGCATCAAAGCATCTACTCTTGTTGTAGCGGGGATGATTGCCAATGCCCCTGCGCGTGCCGGCGAGGATTGACCAAGATCGATGAGCGGCTGACGAAAGCAGTGCAAGATGATAAGGTTCTGCCGAAGCAACCATGACGACACTACTATCACCGCCAGTTCCTGATTCGAGAAACGTAAAGATCCGGTGTTTAGATGTAATCGGTGTAGCGATAATCCTTTGAAGGCCCTTCAGAGCTGGTCGGAAAGGCCCAAGCGCCTCACCAAAAATCCACCAGTTACGGCGACGACTTTCTCTTGGATTTACATCGCGCTCAGGTTTTACATTGAGGAGCAGATGCTGATACAAGTCTGGGAATTCGGCGGCGATTTGTGCTTCCGACAATCCGTAAAAGTCTAACATCCAGAGGCGACGAGGCGTCTGAGTAATATCATTGCCGTTTACGAACGGCCGTAGGTGGCGGTTGATCTCGGGGAATTTGGTCAAGTAGGATGCTGCTTTATCGGAATGTAATGCAAATCCTCGGCCATTAAACTGAAAGCCAACCGCCGCGATTCCTCCATTGGACCGCAGTGCCGAGCACCCCCTTACGTTTGGTCCGATTGCAAGATTTGGAAGGACGTACCCACTTTTCGGTTCAAATTCGTCAGAATCGCTACCGTGACGCTCTCCCCGCACATGGGTGAGCGCTTCAAGAATGCCGTTATGGTTCCCGGCGCTAACGCAAGTCATAGCAATCCTTACGGATGCGCCATCTTTGTTGTCTACCCAAGGATGGTCAGGAACGGCGAAATCAATAGAAACAGGATCTTCATCGTACAGGTGATCTGAAACAACACTAGAATTAAACGAACCAGTGATTTGCGAAGTCGTTATCAACCCAAACCGCCTGGAAATTTTGTTTTTTGTCATTTCAGCGGCCATATGCCACCAGTACATGACAAAATCGCAGTTTTCTGGCAGATCATATGATGCCCGAATTGCCTCAACATAGCGGTCACCTAGCTCAGTTCGCATCTCACGCTTGCCGATGAAAGGCGGGTTTCCGACGATGAAATCGGCTTTCGGTCACTTCGCAGCACGTGGTCGAACATAACGCCAGACCTCGATACGAGCATTTTCGTCGGGCACTTCGATGCCGGTGATTGGATGCACCTTCATCGTTTCTCCGTCCCAGCGAGTGAGCGGCTGTCCAGCCTCGTCCAACTCCAGAACTTTGTCGTCATAGTCGATCAGCGCATCACGATTCTCGATCGTGCGGATGTCTTTCAGGATCGGCTCTGGCGGGGAGCGGTCAAGGCCGTTCACGCGGAAGTGCCACTGCAAATAGCCGATCCAAAGCACCAGTTGGGCAATGGCCGCAGCGCGCGGGTTGATCTCGATGCCGAGGAAGTTCTCTGGAGTGATCGTATGGCCGGTCAGTTCGGCGACATACTGGTCATCACCCAGCTCGACCAGAAGGTCGAGCACTTCGCCTTCCAGCTCCTTCATCCGCGCCATGGCGACATAGAGGAAATTGCCGGTGCCGCAGGCGGGATCAAGCACTTTGGTCTGCGCCAGACGGGCATGGAACGCTTCGACAAAGGCCTTGGCCTCGTCCGCCTTGCCTTCTTCGATCAGGGTGGCGGCAGCTCCGCGCACCCCGTCCCAATCGGCGCGCAGCGGCTCCATGATCGTCGGGCCGATCAGCCGTTCCACATAGGCGCGCGGCGTGTAGTGTGCGCCCAACTTTGCTCGCTCCTTCGGGTTCAGCGCGCGCTCCAGCAGAGTGCCGAAGATGGCGGGCTCGACCTCGGTCCAGTCCTTTTCGGCCGCCTGAATCAGAACCTGCAGTTCGTCGTCATCGAGCACGGGCGCATCGGTCGACTTGAACAGATAGCCATTGAAGCGCTTCACCTGCGTCCGCAGCGCAGGGGCGAACTCGCCCTTGTCCATCGCCTTCCACAGCGCGCTCAGCGAATGGTGGAGCATGCCAGCATTGCCGATATGCTCGCGCAGCAGGGTCTTGAAGCTGTCTTCCGGCAACAGGACCTTGGTGTCTTCCGCGAACATCGTGAATAGCACGCGCATCAAGAAGCCGCTGACGCTCTCGGCATTATAGCCGCGCGCTTCGAGCCGCTTGGACACCGTGGCGAGGAGATCGGCAATCTCGCGCGTGACCTTGGCTGACTGGATGGCGGGGTCGAGCGCCTTGGGCTCGGTCCAGATGTCGCGAAGGCGGTCACGCACGTCCTGGTCCGCCAGATCCTCCAGCATGATCCGGTAGCGTGCCCGGTCCGGGAACTGGGCATAGGCCTTCCCGGTACCGGTGAAATCCGCATAAACTTCGATGCAATAGCCAATGTCTGCCACCAGCAGGAACGGCGGCCAGCCATGATCGGCGGGGAGCGCCTTGGCATAGCGTTCGGCCTGGCCCTTGGCCTGCACCATTGCCTTGGCCCAGCCCGGCGTGCCGCGCCGCGCGGTGCCGCGCTTGATCCGGGCGCTGGCGGTCTGGCCAAAGAGGTCGAGGTCGTCCTCGCCTTTGGCTGCCGCCGCCCGGTCGCCCTCGCTGCCCTGCTTGGCTTCAAGAATGAAGCATCCGCGCTTGTAGCAATCGATCCGGCCGAAGCTCTGCGTGCCATCCCCGTTGTCCTGGAACACGCGACGCTCGAAGACGTAATCGTTGTGCTTGTCGTCGGTGCGGCTTCCGGCGGGAGCATCAACGCCCAGCAGGTGGCATAGGCCATTGATGAAGCTCTGCGTGTTGGCGAGTTCGCTGCCGCCGGTGTCACGCCAATGCGCGATAAATGCATCGATGTCGGCGGGGTCCCTCATGCATCGTTAGTTAAAGCACAGGGACGGTGAACGGGCAACAAAGCGGATTGGGCCTGCGCGAGGTGAACCTGCTCGAATTTCGCAATAAAGATCGCACGGTTAGTTTCTGAATCTCAGCGCTTTGTCGTCATCCTTTGGCAATTGGCTTTGATCTTTGTTTATGTTATGTTCCGAAAAGAAGGTCAGCGGAGTTAGTGTGATGAGCCAGATGGATGAACGCTCCGAGGGCATTGCAAAGAACAAGTGGGAAGGGCTGGCTGAGCTGGATAAGGCCTTGGCGGAGAACAGGTTGACCGAGTACCGGATCAAGAAGGCTTGGGCTGATCCGATCAATCGGATTGTGACCATTGCCGTTTGCCTGATCCTCGCTGTCTACGTCGGGTACGTGGTGCTTGCAGACTTCATCCTTTGAAGGCTTTATTCGGGCCATTCCTTCACGCGCTTGGCTCGGTCCGCGCTTGCTCCTGTAGCATCTTTGGTCAGGGCTTCGAGCGAACTGCGTTGAGCCTCAATTGTGCGTCGACCCCGCATTTGCGCCTGTTTCACGCTTGAATGGATCCCCTCGACATTTGGCAGGCGCGATTGCTTGCCGCTGACCTTATTCGCCGAGACCTGACGGATGCCTCGTGATTCCGGCTGTGCCAGTGGCGGAGCTGAAGGGAGAGCTAGGTCGCCGGAAACATCGTCGCGCAGTTTATCGGCATAGCTCTCGATGAACTTCGACTGCAGTGCCTGCCCCGCTGGGCTGAGCTGAAAGGCCGTGTCGTCGAAGCGGACATTGCCATAAAAGTCGCGATTGCGATCCAGCTCTGCAAGACCCCACTCGCGATATGCCTGGCTGAGGTTCAGATTACCTGCGGCGCTATGGCCAGCGAAGTACGAAGCCTGGCGCTCTAGCCGGTGCGCTGTCTCTTCTGCCCGCCGAGCCTCTTGGGAGTTGGCGCGGCTTTCCGTGATACTGGAATTCAGCCCGCTGGCACTCGAGGAGACAGATGAGTTTCCAGATGTGCTGATAGTGCGGAGGAAGCCATCTCGGGTGCTAGACCAATTCTTGCTGTCGGACATCTGCTTGAGGCTACCAAGGATGCGGGACCTATCTTCGGATGCAATCGCAGTGTCGCTGGTCGTCCAGGACTGATTTCGGCCACCCCGCGCTCCGACCCCTACTTTCGCGGTTCCGAAGTTGCCGCCGAGGCCAGCAGATGCTTCGCCGTTCAAGAACCAGGCAATCGACATGTCATCCGCTGCCCGCCGCGACAGCCCAAACTGCCGCTGCAGACTGGCCGATGCCTGATCGACTTCGCTGTAAGCGGTCTGGATGCTGTCCGAGGTAGTATTGCCTTGCGCGGTCTCGCTTCCATGCGACGAGCTGAACTGGTTGCGGAGCTCCCGGAACCGGCTGATGGCATTGGAAGTCGACTGGCTTGCGACGTTGGCGAGGGTCTCGCTACGGCTCTTAGCTTCGGATGCCATCGTGGCGAGACGCGAGGAGAACTCAGCCCCGAGTGTCGGCGTAAAGGGGTAGCTCGAATTGGGCACCTGATCGTAGGCCGTGCCCGGAAACGATGTGGTGGTCGCGCCGCTTTCGCTGATCGTGCGGGTCTGGGCGGCGCCATAGGCAAAGCTCGGCGCCACGGTCCCTTGGGCGAACTGGCGCGTGAACACGTTCGAGTTATCGATGCTGGAATTGCCGAGCGACACATTGCCCGTGCTGGCCTCGCGCGCGGCTTCCTCGGCGGCGTTCTGGCTGGGATTGAGATAGGAGGTCGCCTGCGAGGAGATCGCCATCGCGCCTTTGGCTACACCGCCTGCCAGAAACGGCACCGAGGCGATCAGGTAGCCGGCCAGTACACCGATATCGGCGTTGACATCGGCCATGCCGGTGAAGGTGGCAAGGCTGAGCCCCAATCCGTTCGCGACAGCACCCATATCGGCCGCACCTTTGACCATGAGGATCATGTGAAGGATCACAAACAGTGGCCCCCAAGCGGCGAGGTAGAAGAAGCCGG
>CAYPRK010000014.1:0-119228 GCA_964413325.1 uncultured Novosphingobium sp.
GCTCGTCAGGCTCATAACCTGAAGGTCGTAGGTTCAAATCCTACCCCCGCAACCATATCAAAAGGCCGCAAACCCAAGGGTTTGGCGGCCTTTTTGTTTGCCCCGAGCCAAAAGCAGAGTGCGGTCGAGCTGCATCGCCCGACGACGGACGAGACGTTCAGCGCCAACCCTGCTGCTTCGCCCGTGCTTCCTGCGCGGCATCAAGCGGATCGCCAGAGGCCATCTGCTGTGCGATCGCCATCAGATCCGCATCAGCAGAGCCAGCCTGCCGGTACTGCGCCGTTTGCGCTGGAGCGCCGGGCAATACGTGGCGCAACTGCCATCCATCCGCGCCGTGGCAGGCAATGCCGGAAGCACTTGCGCCGCTGAACGCACGGCAGAGCACGCCATCGGCATTGCGAAATGTCGCCAGCATCCGCACCGGCTTGTCGCCAGGCGCCGAGGCCAGTTCGGTGTCGAGAGCCTCAGCCAGTTCGCCCGTTGCCACAAGGTCACCGTTCTTCGCCGCAATCGGGATCGCGCCGTTGCGTTCCCCGCCCAGAAACAGCCCGAGCACAAGCGAAGCCGCCATCGCGCCACCGATCCACGCACTGCGCCAGATCGGCCTACTCGCGTCCGAACGCTTGGCGCGCTCGGCGGCAAGGTTGATCACCGGCTCGGCAACCGGCTCGGCCGCTGCGCGGATCATGGCTTCCCACTGCGCCGGCACCCCCTCCCCCAGCACCGCATCGAGCCCACCCCGCAGGCGATCGCGCAGCGCCCGTTCGGCATCGATCCGCGCGGCAAGCGCCGGGTCTGCCTTGGCCGCCTGTTCGATCCGGGCGCTGGCCGCCGCATCGCATTCACCATCGATGAAGGCGGCCAGTTCCTCGTCGCTGATCGTCATGGCGTTTCTCCCAGATGGCGCATCAGCGCCTCACGGCCGCGCACGAGGCGGGACGTCAGCGTCCCCTGCGGGCAGCCGATGATCTCGGCGGCTTCCTTGTAGGCAAACCCCTCCACCAGCACGAGCAGCACCGCCTCGCGCTGGTCTTCGGGCAGCTTGTCCAGCGCCCGGCTGACGTTGCCAAGCTCGACATGCGCTTCGATCCCCTCGGCACCGGCATCGGCGATATCGAAGGCGGCGTTATCCGGCGGCAGGACAGGGCCGCGACGGGCCCGCGCGCGGTTTTCGTCGATCCAGATATTGCGCATGATCCGATACACCCAAGCATCGAGCCGCGTGCCTTCCTGCCACTGTGCGGCAGACTTCAGCGCGCGTTCGATCGTTGCCTGGCACAGATCATCGCCATCCGCCGCATCGCGGGCCAGCCCCCGGGCGAAGCGCCGCATCTTCGGCAGGAGCGCCACGAGGTCATCCGCAAATTGCCGGGCAATCATGTCCTGAGCCTTGCCATGGATGGAACGACCATTCAGCGTCGTTTCATCCATCGTTCGCAACTTTTTCGGCAATGGACAACCATATGATCAAGCGAGGCCTGATAGCCCTGATGCCGGCTTTGATGCTGGTGCCACCTGCGGGCCTCTCCACGGGCCTCCACGCCCAGATCGCCCTGCCCACGGTCGGCGCCCCGGTCGGCGCCCCGGTCGGCGCGCTACTCGATCCGGTTGTCTCGCGCGTCGGCACCGTGCTGGCCCCCGTCGATAGCGCGGTGCGCAGCATCGGCGCGCTTGCGACCGAGCGGCTCGACCGGCTGACGCAGTTCGTTGCGCGCCATTCGGACCAGGTCGAGTTCGATGATGCCGGGCAGCCCGCGCGGCGGGGCGAACTCATTTTGGTCGATCCCAGTCCGGACGATCTCGCCGCAGCCCGGCGCAGCGGCTTTGCCCTGATCGAGCAGCACCGCATCGAGGGGCTCGACATGGCCTACGCGCGTCTGGCGGTGCCGCCCCGGCTGTCGCTCGCGCGGGCTGAACGCGAGCTCCGCAAGCTGCTGCCCCATGCCGAAGTGACAGCAGACGAGTTGCATTTCCAGAGCGGCACCCCGGTCCGGGGTGGCACTCCCCTGCCCTCCCCGGCCCGCTTGCCGCGCGGCGGGACTGTCGGCGTGATCGATGGCGGGGTCATCGGCGGCGGCACCGTCGCCGCGCAAGTCGGCTTTGCCAGTGGGGCGCCGCGTCCGAATGCCCATGCGCAGGCGATCCGCTCGCTGCTGGTCGCGGCAGGTACGGCCAAGCTCTATGTCGCCGATATCTATGGCGCAGACCCTGCCGGGGGCAACGCCGTCGCCCTCGCCCGCGCGCTGGGCTGGATGGCCCAGCAGCACGTGCCAGTGGTTTCGATCAGCCTGGTCGGTCCGCCCAACCCGCTTGTCGCACGCGCCGTGGCGGCGGCACGGGCCAGCGGGATGGTCGTGGTAGCCGCCGTGGGCAACGATGGCGCCGCAGCCCCGCCCGCCTATCCCGCGTCCTACGTGGACGTCGTCGCGGTCACCGGCGTAGATGGCCGCGGTAGGGTCCTGTTCGAGGCAGGGAAGGCCACCCACCTCGACTATGCCGCTCCGGGGGCGGATCTCACGGCCATCGGGCTCGACGGCAGGCGGGTTGCCCTGCGCGGCACATCCTTTGCCGCGCCGCTCGCCGCCGCGCGCATCGCCGCCAACCGTGCGGCAGCTCCCACGCCGCAGCGCGTCCTCACCCTGACCGATGCCGAAGCCGTGCGCGCAGGCAGCAAGACCGGGCGCGGCATCCTGTGCGGAGCCTGCCGCAGCGGCTCCTGAAAAAATTTCGCGGCGGCATGGATAAAATCCGAACAGGGCATCGTTCCTCCTTCAGAACCGGCCGCATGCTCCTGCTGCGGCCCCAACCAGAAGGAGGTTCTCGATGGACAAGTCCCTGCTTTCCGCTGGCGCTTCGCTGGCCCTTGCTCTTTCGTTCGCTGCCAGCCCCGCCCATGCCCAGCTCTTGGGCGGCGGCCTGAGCGGCGGCCTCGGCGGCGTCGTCGCGATGCCGGGCGGAATGATCAGTGGCGCCGGTGACGTCGGCGTTTCGCGCATCGAGCGCGGCATTTCCGCAAACGGCAGCGCCGATGCCGTGGTCACCCGCCGGGTCCGCACGCGTACCGTCCCGGCCCCTGTCCCCACGCGCGCCGCAGCGAACCTCACGAGCGCGGCCCGGATCGCGGTGCCGGCGGTGCCAGTGGCCGGCGTCACATCGCGGATCGTGAACACCACGAACGTCGTGGCGGTGCCGCGGCTCGCTGTCCCTGCGGTGACTGCTGTCGCCGTCCCCGATCTCGTCGTCCGGCGCGGCGCGATTATCGATGCCGGCATCGAGCCGGTCTATATCTCGGACGTGCCCGCCTACGTGGACCGGCAATACACCGTGCTGCAGGACGACCTGCGCGGCACCGGCGTCACAGTGCAGAAGCGCGGCGCCCAGATCATCCTCGAACTGCCGAGCGACGTGAACTTCGCCTTCGACAAGTACGATATCCAGCCGCGCTTCTACGGCGTGCTCAATGCCGTCTCGCGCACGCTGGCGAAGTATCCCGCGACCTATGTCGACGTGAACGGCCACACCGATGCGATTGGCTCCTATGCCTACAACCAGACGCTTTCGGAGCGCCGCGCCGACGCGGTGGCGGACTATCTCTTCTCCCGCAGCGTGACCCCGGCCAGGCTGCATGTGCAGGGCTTCGGCAAGACCGAGCCGATCGCCAGCAACATGTCGGTCGAAGGCCGCGCTGCCAACCGCCGGGTCGAGATCGTCCTCACGCCCGTTACCGCCTGATCCCTGTCCCCCTCCTGCAAGATCAGGCGGCGCCCCCGGAATGGCTGACCATTCCGGGGGTCTGCCGTGTCAATCGCGCAAAGCGCTAGTTGAGCAGGCGGTTTTCGCGCAGCCTGGTCACCGCGAGATCAACGAAGGCGCGGACTTTCGCTGGCGCGTGGCGGCCTTCGGGGTGCAGGACATGGATCGGCAGCGGAGGCTCCTCGAAGTCCGCCAGCACGATCTGGAGATCGCCTGCCAGCAGCGCCGGACCGATCTGATAGTGCACCACCCTTGCCAGCCCCCACCCCGCCTTGGCCGTGGCAATCGCCGCTTCCACCGTGTTGCATTGGAGGGCCGCGTCAATCGTCACGCGGTGATCGCCGGCAAAGCGCCATTCGGGCGAGGCCCAGGCGCTGGTTGGCAGCGCAATCCGATGAGCCTTGAGGTCGGCCGGCGTAGCTGGGACGCCGTGCTTGTCGAAATAGGCGGGCGAGCCGCAGATCACCCGGCGCACCGAGCCGACCTTGACCGCCGCGAACCCGGAATCCGGCAAATGGCCGATGCGGATCGCGACATCGATACCTTCTTCAATGAGGTTCACGGGGCGGTCGATGAACAGCGTCCTGCCGCTCATCTTGGGGTAGGTATCGAGATATTCCATCATCACCGGCAGCACGTGGATCTGGCCGAACATCGCGGAGGCGGTCACCGAAAGCGTGCCCGAAGGGCTGGCATAGGAACCCGCAGCGGACGCCTCCGCCTCGGTAATGTCAGCAAGGATGCGGCGGCAATCCGCGACATAGCGGACGCCGACTTCCGTGAGCTTGACCGAGCGAGTGGTGCGGACGAGCAGGCGGGCGCCGACGAGGTCCTCGAGCGCGGCGACGGCGCGGGTCACGGCGGGCGGGCTCATATGCAGGAGCCGCGCGGCTTCCGCGAAGCTCTCGGTTTCCGCGACTTTCGCGAAGATCCGCATCGCCTGCCATCGGTCCATCCGCGCGCCCTTTCCGCAGCGTGTTCAGAGCATCCGCATCAGGCTTGCCGCTTCGCCGGCGCGGCCTTCGCGAAAAAGGTCTCCGTAATAGTCGGCTGCCCTGCTGCCTGAACCCAGCTTGTAGAGCAAATGCCCCAGCGCCGCGCCAGCATATCGCGCAAGCCGCAAGGCTGCCTGCCGGTTAGCCATGCTCAAGCCTCCCTGCATTCCAGCCATGCACATCAGCGATGCGGCTGATTTCGCGGCATGCCGCTTCATCGAAGCCCGCTGCAATGGCATGCGCTCGTGCGGTGGCGGCATCACCAGGGCCACTGACGAGCGCCAGCGCGATCGCCCGCGTGATCCGCCGGTCAAAGCTGCGACCAGCCCGCGCCGCATCGATTTCCGCGCCGCATAGGCCCAGCCGCATGGCTTCCCGGTCCTGCCACCGGATCAGGGCGGGATCGCCCTGATGGCCGGTCACAGCCAATTCGATCGACAGGCGCGTGCGCGCATCGAGGGTTGAGGTCTGCATGTCAGGTTGCTCGCTGGAACTGCGGCGCCGTGGCCAGGTCAGAAGCCGAAATGGCTGAGGCCGGGGTGATCGTCGGGACGGCGCCCGAGCGGCCAACGAAACTTGCGCTCCTCCTCGCGGATCGGCTGCTCGTTGATGCTGGCGTGGCGGTGCGCCATCAGGCCATCCTCGGCAAATTCCCAGTTCTCGTTGCCATAGGCGCGGAACCACTGGCCGCTGTCGTCGCGGTACTCATAGGCATAGCGCACGGCGATGCGATTGCCGGTGAACGCCCAGAGTTCCTTGATCAGCCGGTAGTCCAGCTCCTTGTTCCACTTGCGCGTGAGGAAGGCCTGCGCCTCCTCGCGATTGGTCACGAACTCGGCGCGGTTCCGCCAGCGCGTATCGACCGTATAGGCCAGCGCGACCTTGGCCGCATCGCGGCTGTTCCAGCCATCTTCGGCCAGACGGACCTTCTCGATGGCGCTCTCGTGGGTGAACGGGGGAAGTGGTGGGCGGCTCATGGGATACTCCTGCGTGATCCGTGGGATCGGGGTGTTTCGGTGGGACTGCTCTGGGCTATTTGCGGGCCGTGCTGAACGCTGAAAAGCTGGAAGGGATTATTCCAGCTTGCGGAAGGATGGGCGCGATCACAGCTCCAGCTGGACGCGGTCTTCATCAGCCGACTGCGGCTCGGCGGGCACCGCGCAGCAGATCAGCACTTCATCGTCCGCGAGGCTCACGCCGGGCTGGCGCAAATGGGTGACGGCACCGCGCAGCAGCTTGGTCTTGCAGGTTCCGCAGGTGCCTTCGCGGCAACTGAATTCCGGCGACAGCCCCCGCGCCTCGGCCAGTTCCAGCAATGTGCCCGATGCCGGTGTCCAGCGCGCTTCCTTGGCCGAGGCCATGAAGGCCACCGGCACCGGCCCCGTCGCAGCAGGCCGCGCCGGTGCTGCAGCAGGGGCGCCGCTCTCCGCCGTACGGACCAGCGACGAAGGCCCGAAGGCTTCGGCATGGATGCGCGCGTCCGCAATGTTCAACCCGCGCAGGCCATCGTAGAGCGCCTGCGTGAAGGCAGCCGGGCCGCAGATATAGAAATCGTAGTCATTGAACGGCAGTTGACGCGTGAGCAGGGCCATATCGATCCGGCCCGCAGCCTCGTAGTCCGCGCCATCCTCTGCCGCAGCCGTGTCGCTCAGCACGCGCACCAGCTTCACCGCACTGAACGAACGTTCGACCAGCGCAGTCAGCTCCGCCCCGAATGGCCGCTCCGCCTTTGTGCGTGCGGCATGGAACAGCCACGTCGGGCGGACCCTCTGCTTGCGCGCCCCTTCAAAGACGATGTGCCGCAGCATCGCGAGCATCGGCGTGATCCCCACTCCGCCCGCGAGCAGGACAGCCGGACGCGGCTCGCGCGCATCGATCGTGAAATCGCCCGCCGGCGCGCGCGCCTCGATCACGTCGCCAACCTTGATCGCATCGTGCAAGTGGCGGGAAACGGCGCCCTCGCGCTTCACGCTGATGCGATAGAACCCGTCCGAGGGCGCCACCGACAGCGTGTAGTTGCGGATCACCAGCTTGTCCTCGCCAGGCAACGTGACGCGGATCGGGAGATGCTGCCCGGCACTGTGCGGCAGCAGGCCGACACCATCATCGGGCGCAAGATGAAAGGACCGGATCGTGCTGCTCTCGTCGACGATCCCGGTCACCTTGAGCGGGCGCCAGCGTGCTGAAAGCTCCGCCGCGCGCAAGCGGCTGGCGGCCTGATCCCAATCGCCGGTCATCAGCGAACTCGGCGACCACGGCTCCGCCTGCATCGCCCAGCGCAAGGCAAGCGCGCCGCGCCGCCGCATGATCGTCAGCGGCCGGAACGTCCAGAACCGTTCCGCGCCCTGGAAGGCGGCGATTTCCGGGCTGTCGAAGATCACTTCGGCGGTGCCCGTCATCTGCAGCATGTCGCCGGTCGCGTAGTCCACAAAGAGCAGCCCGGCGCGGCCATTGAGCAGGATATTGCCCAGCGTGTTGAAGAACAGATTGCCGTCGAAATCGGGAATAGTCAGCAGGCCGTCGTCCGCCAGCCGGACGAACCCGCCCTTCCCGCCTCGGTGGGAAACATCGACTTGCCGCCGGTCCTCGCGATCAGCGTAAGAGGCAACGAAGAAGCTATCCGCCCCGGCAATCACCGCGCGCGCTTCGGCATCGAACGCAGACAAGCGCTCGACTTCGCCGGCATAGGGCGCGGCCACATCGCGGGCGTAGCTGGCATCGCGCAGCTGGATATAGCGCGGGCAATTGCCGAAGCTCTGGTCGACATGGATGCGGAAACCCTGCTCCGCTGCGCCGACAATCCCGTTCATGCGGTTGCGCCTGCGGGTGTGGAGCTCGATGCCGAGCAGCCCGACCGGATGGCCCGGCAGCAGACCCGGGGCGGCGGGATCGGTGGGGTCCGCCGTGGCGCCAACGTCCAGCGTGACAGGATCGGGAGAGGTGATGAACCCGGAGCGCCCCTCGATAAACGTCGCCCAGGGATCACCGGCCGCATCGACGGTCCCCAGCACGAGGAACGGCAGCTGCGTGTAGAAGGCACGGTGCTGCTCGGGCATGTGATCGCGGATCACGCGCTGACCGACCGACGCCATGCGCTCGGCAACGCCCAGCTTTTCCTGAATCATGCGCTCGCCTTCGTGCCAGACGGGGAGCTTCGGGAGGTTGTCGGTCATCGGTCCTGCACCTTCGATTGGGGGACGCCTTCGATGGGAACTGGCGGGCGCACCGGATCAGCGCGCCCGCAGCCAGTGGCGCGGCTCAGGCGGAGAGGCCCGCCGGCGTCTGGACGAAAGGAACGAAGCCCGGCAGCGCTTCGATCCGGCGCAGGAAGGCGTTCACGTTCGGGTAGGCCGAGAGGTCGACATTGCCCTCCGGTGCCCGCGCGACATAGCTGTAGATCGCGACATCGGCGATCGTCGGCTGCGCGCCGACCAGCCAGTCGGCACCCTCGAGGTGCGCTTCAAGGCGGCCAAGCAGGGTGTGCGCGCGGGCGATCACTTCCTCGGGATTGAGCTTCGCGCCGAACACGGTGATCAGGCGGGCCGCTGCGGGGCCATAGGCGAGCTCGCCAGCGGCGACGGACAGCCAGCGCTGCACGGCTGCGGCGCCCTGCGCGTCTTCGGGCAGCCAGTCGGTACGGCCGGTCTTCTTGGCGAGGTAGACGAGGATCGCGTTGGAATCCGCGATGTGGATGCCGTCATCGTCCAGCACCGGCACCTGGCCGAACGGATTGAGCGCGAGGAAATCCGGACGCTTGTGCGCGCCAGCCTTCAGGTCGACTTCGACGAGTTCGTGCGGAATGCCGAGCAGCGAGGCGAACAGAACGGCCCGGTGTGCGTGGCCCGACATGGGAAAATGATAGAGCTTCATGGCGATATCCTTTTGCGATGGTGTGAGTGCGAGGCGCCGGGTCCATTCCCGATCCGCAGCGCCATTGTGCGCAGGCACCGCCGTCGCGAGAACGCCTGAACTCCGCACTTCATTGTTCCACTTTGCGCAATAACGCGGCGGGCTTCGCGCAGTCTTCCTCAAGGTCGCCTTTTGCACGGACTATGTATGGTTTATTGAATGCACTTTGTTTGCATTGTATATGGCATGCAGACTCAGCCGCCCGTGCAAGGGACCAGACCGATGACGACCGACAATCCGACTGAAAGCAAAGGGAAATGGATCTTCCACTGCGGGATCAGGGGCTGTTGTCCGAAATGCGGATCGGCCTCCATGTTCTCCCGCTGGCTGAAGCTGCGGAGCAAGTGCCCGCACTGCGGACTGGACTACAACTTCGCCGCACCCGACGATGGCCCGGCGTTCTTCTCGCTGTGCATCGTGGCGTTCCCGCTCTCGTTCTTCGTCGTCTGGCTGCAGGTCACGTTCGATCCGCCCTACTGGGTGCACCTCGTCACGTCGTTCCCGCTGCTCGCCATCGGCTGCCTGCTCCCGCTGCCCTATATCAAGGGCTGGCTGGTCGCGTCGGCCTACATCAACCGCGCGCAGGAAGCGGGCACCGAGAAGATCTGGGCCAGGCTGAACGCGACGGCCGAGCGAGAGGCGGATTGACATGCCGACCACCGCCCTCGCCCCTCGCCCGGCTGGCGCAAAGGCCGCGCCAAATGCCGCGCAACTGGTGGCCAGCATCTATGAAGCCATCGGCCGACCAGACCTCGCCGCGATGATCCATGCCGGGCAGGCGGACGACTTTCCCGAGATCGCCCTGGCCGCGGCGCTGCTCGAGAACGAAACGGCGCGCCTCGCCCGCTACGAATCCGCGCTCCGGCAATATGCCGATCCCGACTTGTGGGACGATACGACACCCGGCGGCATGCTGGCACTGCACGATGGCGGGGAAATGGCGAGGAATGTGCTTGCAGGCCGTCCGGCTTTTCATCATCGGGATTGAGCATCCCTGCAAAACACCGACAAACGTGGTTGGAGCATGGTCATGACGGGTTGGACCCCTGCCATTCACGCGGCGAGTGGCCCGAAGTACCTCGCAATCGCGCAGTCCCTTGCCGATGCGATCGAGGCGGGCGTGCTGGCGCCCGGTGATCGCCTGCCGCCGCAACGGGCACTAGCCGATACGCTGGGGCTGGACCTCACCACCGTCACCCGCGCCTATGGCGAAGCGCAGCGGCTCGGCCTGATCGAAGGCAATGGCCGCCGCGGCAGCTATGTGAAGGCGAAGGCCAAGGCGCCACCATCGAACTATGCGCAGGATCCCGGCGACACCGGCATGAACGCCCCGCCGGAAGGGTTCGGCGGCACGCTGGCACAAGCCTTTCGGAACAGCGCAAGTGCCCTGCTCAGCACCGACATCGGCGCGGGGCCCTTGCAGTATCAGCGCAGCGGCGGGGCTCCTTCGGCGCGCCGCGCGGGCGCAGACTTGCTCGCGGCACGCGGCATTCCCTGCTCGGAAGACACGGTGCTCGTCGCAGCCGGCGGGCAGAATGCGCTTCACGCGATCCTCAGCGCCGAATTCAGCACATCCGATACACTCGCCGTCTGCGCCCATGCGTATCCCGGCCTCCTCGCCCTCGCGCGCCGGTTCGGCGTGCGGTTGCTGGTCATCCCCTCAGATGACGACGGCATGGACCCCGCTGCCCTGGACGCGGTTTGCGCAAGTGGCGACGTGCGGGGCGTCTACCTCGTCCCCACCAACGACAATCCCACCACGATCACCATGCCCCCCGCGCGCCGCGAAGCGCTTGCCGCAGTGATCGAGAAGCACGCGCTGCTGCTGATCGAGGACGATGCCTATGGCTGGCTGCCGGACCAGCCGCTGCCGCCCATCAGCACGCTGGCGCCCAGCCGCAGCTGGCACATCGCCAGCGTCTCGAAGGCCCTCACTCCGGGCCTGCGTGTCGCCTGGCTGCGCGCACCGGACGTTGCCGGTGCATGGCGGCTGGCTGCCGACATGCACGAAACCGCGATCATGGCGCCGCCGCTCAATGCCGCCGTTGTTACCGACTGGGTCAGAAGCGGCCTGTTTCATACGCTGATCGGCGAAGTGCGGACCGAGGCGCGCCTCCGGCAAGCGCTGGTCCGCGAATGCCTCCCTGCCGCCGCATACCGGGCGCAGGACTACGGCTATCACATGTGGGTCGAGGTTCCCGGCGATCTCGACGTCCGCCACCTCTGCGATGTGCTGCGCGAACACCGCCTGCCCGCGATCCCTGGCACCGCCTTTGCAACCGCCTTTGCAGCAGACAAGTCCGCACCCGGCCCCTCAGCCATGCGCGTTTCGGTCGGCGGAGCCATCAGCCACGATGATCTGCGGCGAGGGCTTGGCCTGCTGGCCGCGCTGATCGGGCCGCAGGCACCGCGCAAGATCAACTTTATCTGAACCGCAACGGAGGCCTGTTCATGGTCAAGGTATGCATGACCCAATGGCCGGACGGACTGACGGTCGGCAGCCCGGACTGGCAGCGCTGCGCCGAGAGCATCAGCGAACTGGCGCCGGATATCCTGATCACCAACGAAATGCCGTTCGGCAGCTGGCTGCCCAAGGCCCTGCCCTATGATCCGGTGAAGGCGGCGGCATGGGCACAGCTCCATACCGAGGCGCTCCCGGCCCTGTCCACGCTCGCCCCGGCGGTCATTTCATCGCGCCCGGTGGTGCATGGAGGCTATCTCGCCAACGAGGCGTTTGCCCTCGAAAACGGCACCTACACAGTGCTCCATCACAAGCACTTGTTCCCGGCGGAACCGGGCTGGCAGGAAGATGGCTGGTTCGCTCCCGCGGTCACCGGGTTCGCCGTGCATACCATCGCCGGCCTCACCATCGGCGTGCTGCTCTGCACCGAACTGATGTTCCCCGAACACGCCCGTGCGCTGGGCAGGCAAGGCGCGCATCTGATCGCCGTCCCGCGCGCCTCCGGCACCGGCATGGCCTATTGGCGGACCGCCGGCGCCATGGCCGCCATCGTCAGCGGCGCCTATGTCGTCAGCTGCAACCGCGTCGGCTCGGCGGACGGTTCGGAGCCCCTGTTCGGCGGCGGCGGCTTCGCGTTCGATCCTTCGGCCACAGCCATCGCCGAGACCAGCCGCGCCCAGCCAAGCGTGGTGATCACCATCGACCCGCAGGCAGCAGATGCGGCCAAGTCCGCCTATCCGGTCTACGTTCGCGAACAAAGTGTTATACCAAGGATCGCAGACTGTGAGCCATGAGGACGGTGATCTGGCGGCTCTCGGCAAGAAGCGTTCGAAGGGGTGATGCGGGATCATCATCCCGAGGACGCGACGCAGTCCGAGGGCCGCCAGATCACCGCCCGCAGGGTGCCCAGCCCCGCTCGCTGGACCCACACCTGACTCTGGGTCGCGGCCTTGTGACGATGAACCACATCGCCGCTGCGTCCGCTTCTCGCCAGCAAACGGGGCTGGGCATCCTCATGGGTCACAGTCTGCGATCCTTGGTATTAGGCGCTGATCAGCCTTCCGGATTGCGAAAGGGTGGTTCCAGAAACCGTGCGCTCCTCGCGCGATCAGGTTCGGCCTAACAGGCCTCAACGGCATCAGCCGGTTCCCCAGCTCCCCGAAAGGACTCCACCATGAAAACCTGGTTCATCACTGGCGCATCGCGCGGGTTCGGCGCGCTCGTCGTCGAAAATGCGCTGGCCCGGGGCGATGCCGTCGTCGCCACTGCGCGCAACCCGGAAGCCGTGACCCGCCGCTTCGGCACGCATGACCGGCTGCTCCCGCTCGCGCTCGACGTGACAGACCCGGAACAGGCACGCGCCGCCGTCGAGGCCGCTGTCGCCCGCTTTGGCCGGATCGATGTGCTGTTCAACAATGCCGGCTTCGGCCTGATGGGCGCGGTGGAAGAAGGGACCGACGCGGAGATCGCGGCCGTCTACGCCACCAATGTGTTCGGCCTGCTCCACGTGACCCGCGCCGCGCTGCCGGTGCTGCGCCGCCAGCGCAGCGGGCACATCCTCAACGTCTCGTCGATCGGCGGCTATCGCGGTTCCGCCGGGTTCGGCATCTATGGCTCGACCAAGTTCGCCGTCGAGGGACTATCGGAAGCGCTCTACGCCGAACTGGCGCCGCTCGGCATCCACGTCACCGCCATCGAGCCGGGCTATTTCCGCACCGATTTCATGGACGCTTCCTCGCTCCAGGTCAGCGAGCGGGTCATCGAGGACTATGCCGATACCGTCGGCGGCCTCCGCGCGCGGGCGGCCAGCATCAATGGCGCCCAGCCGGGCGACCCGGCCAGGCTTGCCGAAGTGCTGGTGGCCTTCGTAGACGCGCCGAACCCGCCCGTGCGGCTGCCGCTCGGCAGCGACACCGTCGCGGCGATCGCGGCCAAGCATGTCCGCGATCAGGCGATTCTGGAGGAGTGGCGCGCGGTCTCGGTCTCGACCGACTTCGCGGCTTGAACCCAGCCGCGCTCCGGAATCAGGCGGCGAGCCCCGCCGCCTTGATCCCGGCCAGCGCGGCGAGTTCGTCATTGTCGCTGGTATCGCCCGTCACGCCCACCGCGCCGATCACCGCACCGTCTGCACGCACCAGCACGCCGCCTGCCGCCGGGACGATACCAGCCGGATTGAGGCCCGCCGCCGCGTTGATGAAGGTGGGCCGCTCGATCGCCATCTCGCCAATGGTGCGCGAGGAAACGCCGAGCGCCAGCGCGCCCGAAGCCTTGGCGGTCGCGATCTGCGGACGCAGGTTGGACGAGCCATCCTCGCGCGCAAACGCGATCATGTGGCCACCAGCATCAAGCACGGCAACGCTGATCGGCTTGAGGCCCAGCGCACGCGCTTCCTTCAAGGCCCCCGAGACGATGGTCTGGGCCTGATCGAGCGAAATACGGGTCATTGCAATTACTCCTGGGGAAGGTGTTTCAAAGCTTGTGGTTTTGGCCCGCCGGTCGCCCAGTCGAGCAGTTCGATGGTGTGGACGACGGGCAAGCCGGCCAAGCCGCTGACATGCCGCGCGATCTGCACCGCGCAGCCGATGTTGCCGGTGGCAATGACATCGGCGTCCAGCGCAGCGAGCCGCTCGGCCTTGCGCGCGCCGAGTTGGCCGGCAAGTTCGCTCTGGAGGATGTTGTAGGTGCCCGCCGATCCGCAGCACAGGTGCGCTTCCGCAGGCAGCCGCACGGCATAGCCCGCCTCCGCCAGCAACCGCTTCGGCGCCTCGGTCACTTTCTGCCCATGCTGCAAGGAGCACGGCGGATGATAGGCGACAGCAAGCCCGCGTGGGCTCGCAACAGGCAGGCCGTGCTTAGCCAGAAATTCGCTCACATCCATCGCCAGCGCACTGAACCGCGCCGCCTTCTCCGCATAGGCCGGATCGGCGCGGAGCATATGGCCATAGTCCTTGATCGTGGTGCCGCAGCCCGAAGTGGTGACGATCACCGCGTCCAAGCCCTGCCCCTCGATCTCGGCCATCCACGCATCGACATTGCGCCTTGCCGCATCCAGCGCATCCGCCTCACGGCCCATATGGTGCACCAGCGCGCCGCAGCAGCCTTCGCCTTGCGCAAACACCACCTCGCACCCGGCGCGTTCCAGCAGCCGCAAGGTTGCCGCCCGCACGTCCGGGTTCAGCACAGGCTCGGCGCAGCCCTGCAGCAGCGCCACCCGCACTGTCGCGCCTGGCACCCGCGTCGAAATCATCGGTGCGGGCGCGGGCACGTGCACGGGGGCCAGTTCCAGCATCGCCGCCACGGGTCGCAGCGCCTTGATCCGCTTCAGCACCGGCACCAGCGGACGACCGAGCGGGGCGAGTTCCAGCGCCAGCCGCATCCGCCCCGGATAGGGCAGTACCCACGCGAGGAGCCGCCGCACCGCACGCTCATGCCAGGGCCGCCGATAGTTCTCGTGAATATAGGCCCGCGCGTGATCGACGAGGTGCATGTAGTTCACACCCGATGGGCACGTCGTCATGCAGGCGAGGCACGAGAGGCAGCGGTCGACATGCTTGACCGTCTCCGGCCCCGGCTTGCGCTGGTTCTCCAGCATATCCTTGACCAGATAGATCCGCCCGCGCGGGCTGTCGTTCTCATCGCCGAGCAGCACATAGGTCGGGCACGTCGCGGTGCAGAACCCGCAGTGCACGCACTTGCGGATCACGCCCTCGGACGTCGCCATCGCCGGATCGGCGAGCGCTTCAGGCGGAAACCGCGTCTGCATCCGCATCCTCCGCAAATCGCCCGGTAGCGAACACACCCTTGGGATCGAACGCGCGCCGCACGCGCGCCTCCAGCGCCGCAACGCCCTTCGCACGCGGCTGGAACGCCGGAATCCGCTCCCGCATCGCCGCAGGCGCAGCGATCAGCCGCGCCTCGCCGCCCAGCCCAGCCGCAGCCACGCGCACCGTGTCATCCTCCGCATCACTGCAAACCCAAACGCGCCCGCCGCCCCAATCCATCGCCCACTCAGTCCCCGCTGGCAGAGCGGCAACCAGTGCCGCAGCCCCACGCGGCGGCAGATGCACGTCCCAACGCACCGCGCCTTCCAGCCCCGTCCCGGTCATCGCCCGCTGCCACAATGGCGCAGCATCATCCAACGGCTCGAGCCCGCAATGCGCCGCGAGCAATCCCGGTAACGCCGCACATCGCGCTGCGACCGAAGGCGCAAAGCCAGCCACCCGCAGCAGCACCGTCCCGTCGCTCAGCGCCGCCGCCGCCGAAACCTCGGCATTGCTGCCCAGCGCGCAAGCCATCGCCGCATGGGCCGCCGCCGGAGAAAGCCCGCGCGCCGCTAGCGTCACCACTTCACGCGGGGTCGGCAGCACTTTCACCGTCAGTTCGGCCATCGCACCGATCCGGCCCCACGAACCCGCCATCAGCTTGGGCAGGTCATAGCCCGTCACGTTCTTGACCACCTTGGCGCCCGCAACAAACACTTCGCCTCGCCCCGAAATCGCCGTCAGCCCCAGCAAATGATCGCGCGCGCTGCCCGCCGTCACCCGCCGCGAACCCGCGACACCTGCCGCCATGGTGCCGCCAATCGTCGAGCCGGGCTCACCCCAAGGTTCGAACGCCAGCATCTGGCCCTCGCTCGCCACCAGCGCCTGCACCTCGCTCAGCAACGACCCCGCACGCACTGTCAGCACCAGTTCCGCCGGGTCGTAATCGACGACGCCTGTCAGGCCGGCCAGCGAAACCACCTCCGCCTCACGCGGCGCGCCGAAATCGGCCTTGGTCCCGCCACCGCGCAGTTCCAGCTTGCGCCCGCTCGCCGCCGCATCGGCCACAATCTCGGCCAAGTCCGCAGCATCCCTCGGCTCCAGCATCAGAAGCGTCCCATCAGAATCTGGGCAGCTCGGGATGCGGCAGCGCGCCGTGATGCACATGCATGCGCCCCAGCTCCGCACAGCGATGCAGCACCGGAAACACCTTGCCCGGATTGAGCAGCAATTCCGGATCGAACGCGCACTTCACCCGCTGCTGCTGCTTGAGGTCCGCGTCCGAAAACATCTCCGGCATCAGATCGCGCTTCTCGATCCCCACACCATGCTCGCCCGTCAGCACCCCGCCGACCGATACGCACAGCCGCAGGATATCCGCGCCAAACGCTTCTGCCTTGTCGAGCTCACCCGGCACATTGGCATCATAGAGGATCAGCGGATGCAGATTGCCATCGCCCGCATGGAAAACATTCGCCACGCGCAGGCCGTATTCCTCGGAAAGCTCCTCCATCCGCCGCAGCACATCGGGCAAGCGGCGGCGCGGGATCGTCCCATCCATGCAGAGGTAGTCCGGCGAAATCCGCCCCACCGCCGGAAACGCCGCCTTGCGCCCCGCCCAGAACGCCATGCGCTCGGCCTCGTTTTCCGATACGCGCGAGGTGACCGCGCCGTTCGCGTTTGCGATCCGCGCGATCTCGCCGATCAGGAAGTCGCATTCCGCCGCCGGGCCATCGACCTCGACGATCAGGAGCGCCCCCACATCAAGCGGATAGCCTACATTGACGAAGGCCTCCGCCGCATGGATCGCGGGCCGGTCCATCATTTCCATGCCCGCCGGGATGATCCCCTCGGCGATCACTTGCGCCACGCAGGCCCCCGCCTGCTCGGCATCGGGAAAACCCACCAGCACCGCGCGCGCCGTCTCGGGCTTGGGCAGGATGCGCACCGTCACTTCGGTCACGACACCCAGCAGCCCTTCAGACCCGACCACCACGCCCAGCAGATCAAGCCCGCCCGGATCGAGGTGCCGCCCGCCCAGCCGCACGATCTCCCCGTCCATCAGCACCATTTCCGCGCCGAGCACGTTGTTCGTCGTCAGCCCATATTTCAGGCAATGCACCCCGCCCGAATTTTCCGCGACATTGCCGCCGATGGTGCAGGCAATCTGGCTCGAAGGATCGGGTGCATAGTAGAACCCCCGCCCCTCCACCGCCTGCGTGATCGCCAGATTGGTGACGCCCGGCTGCACCACCGCCACGCGGTCCTCGTAGTCCACCTCAAGCACGCGCTTGAACTTGCCCAGCCCCAGCAGCACCGCATCCGCCAGCGGCAGTGCCCCGCCCGAAAGCGAAGTCCCTGCCCCGCGCGGCACCACCTTCACCCCCTCGGCATGGCACCAGGCGAGCACCGCGGAAACCTGCGCCGTCGTCTCTGGTAGTACGACCAGCAGCGGCGGCTGGCGATAGGCGGTGAGGCCATCCGATTCCCATGGCTGCAGCGCCTCGGGCGCGTCGATCACGCCTTCTCCCGGCACGATGGCCCGCAGCGCCCGCGCAATGTGCTCGCGCCGGGCAAGCACATCCGCATCGGGCACCGGCATGGCAATCGACATCAGCGCAGGTCTCCGGCTCAGGCCGCCGCCTTCACCCGTTGGCGGAAGGCGTGCAGCAGCGGCTCGGTATAGCCGCTCGGCTGCGATACGCCATCGAACACCAGCGCCCGCGCCGCCTGAAACGCGAGGCTGCCCTCCGGATTGCTCGCCATCGGCTGATAGAGCGGATCGCCCGCATTCTGCGCATCGACCTTCGCCGCCATGCGCAGCAGCGCCGCATCGACCTGCTCTGCGGTGACGACCCCGTGCAGCAGCCAGTTCGCGATATGCTGGCTCGAAATGCGCAGCGTCGCGCGGTCCTCCATCAGGCCGACATCGTTGATGTCCGGCACCTTGGAACAGCCGATGCCCTGATCGACCCAGCGCACGACATAGCCCAGAATCCCCTGCGCATTGTTGTCGATTTCGGCCTGAATATCCTCCGCAGACCAGTTCTGCCCCGCCGCAACCGGAATGGTCAACAGCGCATCAAGGCTGGCGATCCCCTCCGCGCGCCGCTCCGCCTGCCGGGCAAACACGTCGACCTGATGGTAATGCGTCGCATGCAGCACCGCCGCCGTCGGCGAAGGCACCCATGCCGTATTCGCCCCGGTCTTCGGATGCCCCACCTTCTGCACCAGCATGTCCGCCATGCGGTCGGGCATCGCCCACATGCCCTTGCCGATCTGCGCCTTGCCTGAAAGCCCGCAAGCAAGGCCGATCTGCACGTTGCGATCCTCGTAGGAGAGAATCCACGGGCTCGTCTTCATGTCGCCCTTGCGCAGCATTGCGCCGGCCTGCATCGAGGTGTGCATCTCGTCGCCCGTCCGGTCGAGGAAGCCGGTGTTGATGAACATGATGCGGTCCTTCACCGCATGGATGCACGCGGCAAGGTTGGCGCTCGTGCGGCGCTCCTCGTCCATCACGCCGATCTTCAGCGTGTGGCGCGCAAGGCCCAGCACGTCTTCTACCGCGTCGAACAGATCGTTGGCGAAGGCGGCTTCTTCCGGCCCGTGCATCTTGGGCTTCACGATATAGACCGAACCCGTCCGGCTGTTCCGCCGCGCCCCATTGATATCGTGCATCGCGATCAGGCTGGTGACGATCCCATCGAGAATACCCTCCGGCGCCTCGCCGCCGCCGGGCAGCAGCACCGCCGGATTGGTCATCAGGTGGCCCACATTGCGCACCAGCAGCAGCGAACGGCCATGCAGCGTCAGCGCAGAGCCATCAGGCGCGGTATAGACGCGGTCCGCATTTAGCCGTCGCGTCATCATCTGGCCGCCCTTCTCGAACGTATCCTCCAGATCGCCCTGCATCAGCCCCAGCCAGTTGGCATAGGCCGCCACCTTGTCCTCGGCATCAACCGCCGCGACCGAATCCTCGCAGTCGCAGATCGTCGAGATCGCCGCTTCCATCACGACGTCGGCGATCCCCGCCGGATCGTCCTTGCCGATGGGATGCGCCGGATCGATCACCACTTCGATGTGCAGGCCATTGTGCTTGAACAGCAGGTTTGCACCCGCCCGGCCGACCAGTTGCGAGGGATCCTTCAGCGCTGGTTCGCCGCCCGTCCAGTCCGCCCACGATCCCGAAGCCAGCGGCACCGCCTCATCGAGAAACGCCTTGGCCCACGCAATCACCTGCCCACCGCGCACCGGGTCGTAACCCTTGCCAGCCGCTGCACCCGGAATGGCGTCCGTGCCGTAAAGCGCATCATACAGGCTGCCCCACCGCGCATTCGCGGCATTCAGCAAAAACCGCGCATTCAGGATCGGCACGACCAGCTGCGGCCCCGCCGTCACCGCCAGCTCCGCGTCCACATTCTGCGGCGCAACGGTGAACGGCGCAGGCTCGGGCACCAGATAGCCGATCTCGGTCAGGAACGCCTTGTAAGCCGCCATGTCCTGCGGCTGCCCGGCGCGCGCCTTGTGCCAGGCATCGATCTTGGCCTGCAGGTCCTCACGCTTTTCCAGCAGCGCGGCATTGCGCGGCGCGAACTTGCCGAAAATGTCCGCAGCGCCCGCCCAGAACGCCTCCGCCGTCAGCCCCGTCCCCGGCAACGCGCGCTCCTCGATGAACGCGGCGAGGCTACCCGCCACCTGCAGCCCCGAACGCTCGACATATCCGCTCATCGCACCGACTCCTGAAATTCTGCCCACTCTCCCTAGGCCCCTGTGCGCTCATGCGGTAGAAGGAAATAATTCAACGCAGCTTATCCTGCAGGTTAACAATGTTCGATCCCGACTACGATCTCTTCCTCGCCATCGTCGAAGCCGGCTCGATCTCCGCCGCTGCTCGCGCGCGCGGCCTTTCGACTGCCGCGCTGTCCAAGCGCCTTGTCCGCCTTGAAGAGCGGCTGTCCGCCCGCCTCGTCAACCGCACCACGCGCCGCCTCGCGCTCACCCCGGCCGGGCAGGACCTGCACGATGCGCTGCTCCCCCTGCGCACGACCCTCAAGGCTGCGGAGGAACGCGTCAGCGGCCGCCACGCCCATGTTCGCGGGCCCCTCAGCGTCACCGCGCCCACCTCGTTCGGCCGCATGCATGTGGTCCCGCACGTGCCGACATTCCTCGCCGCCCATCCCGACGTGCGCCTCCAGCTCGATCTTTCGGACGAATTTGCCGACTTGCTCGACGGCAGCTGCGACCTTGCCATCCGAATCGGCGCGAAGATCGGGAATGGCCTCACCGGCCACCGTCTCGGCACCAGCCACCGCGTACTCTGCGCCGCGCCTGCCTATCTCGCCGCGTTCGGCACGCCCGAAACGCTGGCCGACCTCAGGCACCATCGCCTCCTCGCCACCACCAGCCAGCTGCCGTGGCAACTCGACGGCCCCGAAGGCACTGTCACGCATTCCGGCCAAAGCCACGTCCGCACCAATTCGAGCGAAGTCGTCCGCGAGCTCGCCCTCGGCGGCTGCGGCATTGCGCTGCGTTCGCTGTGGGATGTGCACGAAGCGCTTGCATCCGGCGCGCTGGCCCGCGTGCTGCCGCACTACCAAGGCTCGCAGGATGTCGGCATCTACGCCGTCCACGCCCCCACCCCGGCGCTTCCCGCCCGGATCGAGGCGTTCATCGCGCACCTTGGCGCCCACCTTCAGGCGGGCAGCGGCCTGGCTTAAGCGCTGACCCGGATGCAGGCGATGCCCCGCGCCGTCAGCCGCGAGCAGATCGCATGGGCATCGGGTCCGGAGGCGCGCAGCCGGTAGACCTGCATCTGCCGGACGACGGCGGGGATGATCACCGGGTCAAGCGCCTGCAGTTCCGGCTCGCTTTCCGAAAGCTCCTGCCACAGCTCGTCCGCGCCTTCGACATCGGGCGTGGCCGCCAGCTGGATCGTCTGCCGCTGGCCCCTGACCGGCTGCGCAACCGGCTGGGAGACAGGCTGCGGTGCGGCCATCGCCGGCGGCAGATAAGCCTGCTGCACCGGCTGCGGCTGTGCGGGAACCGGCACGCCCAGCGCCGCGCTCTTCGCCGCTTCGGCATAGTCGAGCGGCTGGCGCAGAATCACCACCGATGTCGAAGCGGGATTGGTCAGCGCATAGAGCTGCCGCGCAAAATCATAGGGCAGGCGGATGCATCCGTGCGAGGCTGGCGCGCCCGTCACGCGCCCCGCATGCAGCGCCACGCCGCCCCAGGTCAGCCGCTGCATATAGGGCATCGGCGCATTGTCATACGTGCGCGAACGGTGCTTCACATGCTTCTGCAGGATCGTGAACGTGCCCGCCGGTGTGCCATGGCCGCGCCGCCCGGTGGAGACCGTGGTCGATCCCCACTCCGCGCCATCTTTGAACACGAACAGCCGCTGCGAGGAGATGCTCACCACGATCAGCACGCCCTTGTGCGCAGCCGAAACCGGCGTGGGCGGAGGCGGACCCTGCGGCGCGCCATCGAGTGCGGGATCAGGCCCGCACTGCGCTCCGGCGGTCGCAAACTGCACCGGCGTGGCGGCCACTGCGGGCCGCTCGGCCAAGGCGGCATAGGCCAGCACGCCGCAAAGCAGCAGCCCTAGCGCCAACCCGGCCATGATGGAGACTCGTCCCGTTACCCACCCCATCCAGTATGGTTAACGGATCGTTACCTGACGCGACACTGCTTTTTGGTCCGGCCCGGGGTGCGCGCGATGTATCCTTATGGGACGTCTATCGAGACGATCAGCGAGACCTGTCAGCGAGACGTGTCAGCGAGATTGGGCGAACCGCTCGCCGCTCGCCTGCCAGCCGCCGCCCAGCGCACGAAACGCGGAAACTCCGGCCCGCGCCGCTTCGGCCCGCGCGGCAATCGCCTCATCCTCGGCATCGAGCCGCTGCCGCTCCACGCTCAGCGCCTCGACGCGGCTGACGGCACCCGCGCGGAAGGCCGTCTCGATCCGCTGGCGGCTGTCTCCCAGCCGCGCCGCGACGGTTGCGGCCGCATCTGCCTGCTCGCTCCGCTTGGTCAGCGCGAGCAGCGCATCCTCGCCTTCCGCCGCCGCCTGCAGCGCGGTCTGCCGCCAGGTCGCAACCGCCTCCTTGAGCTGCGCCTCGGCGGCCGATTGCTGCGCGCGCAGCCGTCCACCGGTGAACAGCGGCAGGCTGAGCCCGCCGCTTGCACCCATCTGCACGGCGCCGCCGGTAAACAGGTTGCTCATGCCGGTGGCGAGGAACCCGGCAAACCCCGAAATCGTGAAGCGCGGATAGCGCGCCCGGATCGCCTCGGCCACGCGCGCATCGCTCGCCGCGACCAGCCGCTCCGCCGCGACGACATCGGGCCGCCGCGCCAGCAATGACGCCGGACCATCAGGCACCGCAGGCGCGCGCACAGCGGGGATAGCGCCCGCGCCCATGTCGCCAGCTGCCTGCCCCGGCGCGCGGCCCAGCAGCACATCCAGCCGGTTGCGTTCCACTTCGAGCGCCGTTTCCAGCGCCGGCACAGCAGACGTCGCGCCCGCCAGTTCCGCACTGCTGCGGTCGGTTTCGGTCAGCGCCGCGACGCCGCGCTCCGCCCGCTGGCGCAGCAAGCCATCCGCATCGCGCGCCGCCGCCACCCGCGCCTTGGCGATAGCCAACCGCGCCTCCAGCGCACGCACGTCGATATAGGTGTTCACGACTTCCGCCGCGATTGTCAGCCGCGCACCGGCAAGCCCAGCGTCCGCAGCGCCTGCTTGCGCACGCGCCGCGCGCGCACCGGCAGACAGGCGCCCGAACAGATCGAGTTCCCACGAAGCAGCGCCATTCAGGCCATATTGCTCCACTGTCCGCTGGAAGCCGGGAAACTTCGAAAAGGCGCGGCCCTGCACGTCCTCGATCGATTGCCGCTTGATCCCGCCCGAGCCATCGAGCGAGGCCTGCGGCAGGAGCGCACCCTTGGCCGCCTTGAGCCCTGCCGCCGCCTGCTCCAACCGGGCCGCTGCTGCTGCGATATCGAGGTTGCCCGCCAGCGCGGTCTCCACCATGCGGTCCAGCACCGGATCGCCGAAGCTCGTCCACCAGCCGTCGGCCAGCGGCACGGCATCGGTAGCGGCTGTAGCAGGCGCATTGCGGAACGCATTGGCAAGCGCAGGCGGGGCAAGCGCAGGCGGAGCGGGCCGCGCACGCGGAGCGGCCTCAGCGGCAGGAACCGCAGTGCCCAGCAGCACCGTGGCCGCAAGACCGAAAGCGAGCGGACGCATGGCATGGCTCCTTGACCTGTGATTGCTGAAAGAATATATCCTTTTTCATGAAAAGCAACACGGCTCTTTCAGAAAAGCGGAAGGCCGGCAGGCCCACTGTCGACCGGCGCGACGAGATCCTCGACGCAGCCGAGCAGCTTTACGATGCGCTGGGGTTCGAGAAAGTGACGGTGACCGACGTGGCCCGCGCGCTCGGCATGTCCCCGGCCAATCTCTATCGCAGCTTCGCCAATCGCCAGGCCATCGACGAAGCGGTGACAAGCCGCACGCTCTCCGCCGTGGAAGACGAGGCCTGGCGGATCGCGCGTATGGCCTCGAGCGATCCGCTGCGCATCTTCGAACAGCTCTGCCAAGTTATTTCCCTGAAAATGCGCGATATTCTGTTTCGCAGCGGGCGATCGAGCGATTTGTGCCTTGCCGCCACGCGCGGCAATTGGCCGCCAGTGCGGCAATTCATGGACACGCTCCATGGCGTTATCCGCCACGTCATCGCCGAAGGCCAGCGCCAGGGCGTGATGCGGGCCGATCTGCCGCTGGAGGAAACCTCCGCCTCTGCCGTCCTCGCCATGGCCAAGGTCTGGCACCCCGTGATGCTCGATACCTTCGGGGTCGAAGCGCTTGAGGAAGAGACCGGCGGCCTCGTCCGCCTCGTGTTGGAAGCACTTCGGACCAAAAACTGAAAACCGAAAGTTTTTTTCATCTTTCGGATAAATCTCCGGCAGCGTATAGACGAGTCGACTGTACCCCGCAGTGGGGTTGGAGGCTCGCATGCACGTTCCAGCCCGGTTTTCTTCCGGCGTCGCCCTCACCCCGATAGCGCTCGCAATTGCCTTGCTGTTGGCGGGCTGCTCCGGCTCCGCCACCAACCCGCCAGACGAACCGCTGGTCGCCACCGCGCTGGTGCAGGGCGAAGGCGGCGGCGGGGGTGATGCCTATACCGGCACCGTCCACGCCCGCACCGAAAGCACACTGGCCTTCCGCGTCCCCGGCAAGATCGTCGCGCGCCTCGTCGACGCCGGCGCGCATGTCCGTGCCGGACAGGCGCTCTTCCGGCTCGATGCGCGCGACCTCGGCCTCGCCGCCTCCGCCGCTGCCGACAAGGTGCGCGCGGCCGAGGCCGATGCCACTCGCACCGCTGCCGATGAAGCCCGCCTGCGTCCGCTTGTCGCGACCGGCGCGATTTCACCCTCCACCTATGATGGCGCCCGCGCTGCGCGCGATGCCGCCGCTGCCACGCTTTCCGCCGCCCGCGCTGCCGCCGCCAACGCCGCCAACGAGCGCGGCTATGCCGTGCTGGTCGCTGATGCCGATGGCGTCGTCACCGAAGTGCTGGCCGAAGCAGGGCAAGTCGTCGCCGCCGGCAGCCCCGTTCTGCGCCTCGCCCGCAGCGGCGCCCGCGAAGCCCTCGTCGCTGTGCCCGAAACCGCTCTCGCCGCGCTGCCCAAGTCGGCGCAGGCCACGGTCTATGGCCGGAGCACCCCGGTCACGGCCACCTTGCGCGAAGTCGCCGGTGCCGCCGATCCGCTGACCCGCACGTTCGCCGCGCGCTATGTGCTTGCTGGCGCCGCCGAGGACGCCCCGCTTGGCGCCACCGTCACCGTCCGCCTGCCCGGCGCGGCCGCCGCAACCAGCCGCGTACCGCTCGGCGCGCTGGTCGATCTCGGTGCGGAGAAGGGTCTGGGAGGCCAGGGCGTCTGGGTCATCCAGCCCGATCGTACCGTCCGCTTCCAGCGCGCGCAGCCACTGCGCCTGACCGAGGAGGAAGCCGTCCTCCCTGCCTCGGCCCTGCCGCCCGGCACCCGCGTGGTCGCACTCGGCGGGCAGTTGCTCCGCGCCGGGCAAAAGGTCCGCCCGGATGAAAGCGCAAAGCGGTGAAGGGCCCCAACCTTTCCGCCATCGCGGTCAAGGAACCGTCGGTCACGCTGTTCCTGCTGCTCGCCGCAATGGCAGCCGGGATCTTCGCCTTCTTCCAGCTCGGCCGCGCCGAGGACCCCAGCTTCACCCTCAAGGTGCTGACGGTCACCGCCGTCTGGCCCGGGGCCACCGCGCAGGAAATGCAGGATCAGGTCGCCGACCGGCTCGAAAAGCGCCTTCAGGAGCTGCCTCACTACGACCGGATCGAGACGCAGGCGCGTCCCGGCCTCATCACCATCACCATGCTGTTCGGCGACAAGGCGCTGCCCAAGGACGCGCCCGAGCTGTTCTATCAGGCGCGCAAGAAGATGAGCGACGAGGCGATCAACCTGCCGCGCGGGGTGATCGGGCCGATCGTGAACGACGAATACTCCGACGTCTTCTTCTCGCTCATCGCGGTGCAGGCCAAGGGCCTGCCCCACCGCGCGCTGATCGATCGGACCGAAGCGATCCGCAGCGAATTGCAGCGCGTGGAGGGCGTGAAGAAAGTCGTCCTCATCGGCGAGCAGCGGCCGCGCATCTATGTCGAGCTCTCCAATCGCAAGCTGGCGACGCTCGGCATCGGCGCCGATGCGGTGCTCGGCGCACTGGCCAGCCAGAATCTCGTCCAGCCCGCCGCCCAGTTCGAAACCAACACGCGCCTCGTGCCGATCCGCGTAACCGGCGGCTTTGATGATCTCGATGCCGTGCGCGCCACGCCCATCGCTGCAGGCGGCCGGGTGCTGCATCTGGGCGATGTGGCCGAAGTCCATCGCGGTTATGAAGACCCGCCCAGCTATCAGGTGCGCCATCAGGGCGGCGAAGCGGTCATGCTCGGCGTGGTGATGCACCCCAATTACAACGGCCTGACGCTGGGCCGGGCGCTGAACGGCAAGCTGGCCGAAATTCGCGCCGGGCTTCCACTCGGGATCACGGCCACCGAAGTCGCCGATCAGGCCGCCAACATTCAGGAAGCCTACGGCGAGTTCATGCTCAAGTTCGCCGTCGCGCTCAGCGTCGTCATGGTCGTCAGCTTGATCGCGCTCGGCTGGCGCGTCGGCATCGTCGTCGCGCTTTCGGTGCCGCTCACGCTCGCCGCCGTCTTCGTGATCATGCTGATGACCGACCGCCAGTTCGACCGGATCACCCTTGGTGCCCTGATCCTCAGCCTCGGCCTCCTCGTCGACGATGCGATCATCGCTATCGAGATGATGGTGGTGAAGCTGGAAGAAGGTATGAGCCGTGTCGAAGCCGCCACGTTCGCCTGGGGCGCGACGGCTGGCCCGATGCTGGCGGGCACCATCGTCACGATTGTCGGCTTCCTCCCCGTCGGCTTCGCACGCTCCACCGCAGGCGAATATGCCGGCAACATCTTCTGGATCGTCGGCTTTGCCCTGCTCGTCTCGTGGATCGTCGCGGTCTATTTCACCCCCTACCTCGGCGTGAAGTTGCTGCCCGATATCAAGCCGGTCACGGGCGGCCACGATGCGATCTACGCCACGCCGCGCTACAAGCAGCTGCGCCGCTGGGTCACCCGCAGCGTCGCGCAGCGCGGGCGCCTCACCATCGGCGTCATCCTCGCCATGGTGCTGGCAGGCGTGCTTCTTGTGGTCGCCATCCCCAAGCAGTTCTTCCCGATCTCTGACCGGCCCGAACTCCTCATCGAGGTCTACAATCCGCACGGCTCCAGCATCGCCGCAACCCGCGCCGTGGTCGAAAAGATCGAGCACGATATCCTCACCCGGCCCGAAATGAAGGCCGAGGCGCGGTATGTGAACAGCTACCTCGGCGGCGGCGCGCCGCGCTTCTTCCTCTCGCTCAATCCCGAGCCCGCCGATCCTTCGTTCGCCAAGCTCATCGTGCTGACCCACAGCCCCGCCTCGCGCGACAGGCTGCGGCTGGCGGTGCAGAAGCTCGCCGCCGAAGGGCACTACCAGGGCGCCCGCGTCCGCGCGCTCAGCCTGCTGTTCGGCCCGCCGGTGCCCTACCCCGTGGCCTTCCGCGTCACCGGCCCCGATCCGGACCAGCTGCGCCGCATTTCCGCCGAAGTGGCAGATGTCGTCCGCGCCAATCCCAACGCCGTCGCCGTCAACACCGATTGGGGCGACCGCACTCCGTCGGTCACCCTGCAGTTCGACAACGACCGGCTGCGCCTGCTCGGGCTCGATCCCGCCAGTGTCGCGCGGCAGGTCAATGCGCTGATCTCGGGCACCACTGTCAGCCAGGCGCGCTACGGCGATCGCACCACCGATGTCGTCGTGCGCACCCCGGGCGCCGAACGCCACGCACTGGGCGACCTTGGCAACCTCGTCATCGGCACCGCGAACGGGACGGGCGTCACCCTCAGCCAGGTCGCGAAGATCGTGCCCTCCAGCGAAGACCCGCTGCTCGTGCGGCGCAACCGCGTGCCGACCATGACCGTGCGCGCCGACATCACCAAAGGCATCCAGCCCGCCGACGTGACCGCCGCGATCCAGCCCAAGCTCCAGCCGCTGATCGACAAGCTCCCCGCCGGCTACGCGATCATCACCGCGGGTTCGGTCGAGGAAGCAGGCAAGGCCAATGCCGCGCTGGCCCCGCTGTTCCCGATCATGATCGGCTTCATGCTGCTGGTGCTGATGCTGCAGACCCGCTCGTTCCGCATGACCGGCCTTGTCTTCGCGACCGCGCCTCTGGGCCTGCTCGGCGCGATTCCGGCGCTGCTGATCACCGGCTTTTCGTTCGGGTTCAACGCGATCCTCGGCCTGATCGGCCTTGCCGGGATCATCATGCGCAACACGCTGATCCTCGTCGATCAGATCGACAGCGAACGCGCGCGCGGCCTTGGGCTTGAGGAAGCGGTGATCGAGGCAACCGTCCGCCGCGCCCGGCCCGTGCTGCTCACCGCGCTCGCAGCTGTCCTTGCCTTCCTGCCGCTGACGCTTTCGAGCTTCTGGGGCCCACTCGCGGTCGTGCTGATCGGCGGTACGCTCGTCGGCACCGCGCTCACGCTGTTCTTCCTGCCCGCGCTCTACGCGCTGTGGATGGTCCGGCGGGAGCGCGCTCCCGCCTGAGCCGTCCTCACCAGGTCCCGGTGTTTTCCATGCTCGCCCAAGGCTCGGCGGGTTCGAGATGGCCGTCCTGCAACAGTTCGATCGAAATGCCGTCAGGGCTCTTCACGAAAGCCATGTGCCCATCCCGCGGAGGGCGGTGGATGATGTGGCCGGCGGCCTGAATCTTCGCGCAAGTCTCGTAGATGTCGCTCACCCGGTAGGCGAGGTGCCCGAAGTTGCGCCCGCCGGTGTAGACTTCCGCAGCGCTGCCGTCTTCCGGCGGCCAGTTGTAGGTCAGCTCGACCTCGGCCACGCCTTCCTCGCCCGGCGCTGCGAGGAAAATCAGCGTGAAGCGGCCCTTCTCGCTGGAGAAGCGGCGAACTTCCTTCACCCCGAACAGTTCGAAGAAGGCAATCGTCGCATCGGGATCGGTCACGCGGATCATCGCGTGGAGAAACTTGGTCACAGGGAGCAGCTCCTTCAGGTGTTCAAACTCGGTTCATCGACAGAAATGCACAGTTCACCGCAGGGCGAAGAGCCCGACAGGGAGACCATGCCGTGACGACTATCGATAGTGAGCCCGACGCCGATTCCCAATCCTTTCTTGCCCGCTTCACCCCATCGGGCTGGACGCGCCCGATGCTCGCCGCCGCAGGTGTGCTCGCCGTCGGCATGGTCGTCGGCGGCTATCTCCTCGGTGACGGCCTGCGCCGTAGCCGCGAGGCGGACCGCGCTGTCACCGTGCGCGGCCTTGCCGAGCGCGAAGTGACCGCCGATCTCGCCACCTGGACCATCGCCTATTCCGCCACCGCCGAAGACATGGGCAGCGCACAGGCCAGCGTCGATCATGACAGCCAGGAAATCCGCGGTTTCTTTGCAGGGCTCGGCTTCCCCGCCGAAGCGCTCCAGCCCACCGGCGTCAATGTGAACACCAGCACCGACAATGGCGTGACGCGCTTCACCGTGCGCCAGCGCATGGCGCTGCGCACCACCGACATCAAGCGCGCGCAGGATGCGGTGCGCCGCCAGTTCGATCTCGTGCGCCGGGGCGTGATGCTCGAGGAAGGCTCCGGCATGGCCTATACCTTCACCGGGCTCGACAAGATCAAGCCGGGGATGGTGGCCGAGGCGACCAAGGACGCGCGCCGCTCCGCCGAACAGTTCGCCAAGGACAGCGGCACCGGCGTCGGCGGCATCAAGAGCGCCACGCAGGGTTACTTCGAGGTTTCGGCCCGCGACGGCGATGGCGGCGGCGGCTGGGGCGTATCGGACACGCCTTTCAAGAAGGTCCGCGTCGTAACCACGATCGACTTTTACCTGCGCTGAGGCTTGCACCGCTCACAAGGCGAGCGAGCCGGTGCCTTACGCCGCGTGTGCGGCGCAAACAAAAAGGCGCGCTGCAGTGCAGCGCGCCTTTCTCCTGCGACAGACCCGCTTAGAACGAGGCAGTCAGCGAAACCACGCCGACCGGCTTGGTCGTGCGGAAGTAGACGTTCGAGCACGTCGCGATCTGGGCGGGCGAGGAGGCCCCGCTGCAAAGGCCGCTCCCGGCGAAATCGCTGCGGGTCATGTTCGTGCCCACTACTGAGGCATCGAGCGCGAGGTTCTTATACTTTGCGGTAATCCCGACGTTGTAATCGATGAACTCCTTCGGGAAGTCGAACCCGCCGCCGGTATGCGCGATGTGCGAATGGACGCTCAGCGGAGTGCCCGGGATCGCTCCGCCCAGCTCGGCATAGACATAGGTATTGCCGCGATGGGGCGACGTGAAGTTGTAGTTGAACACGTTCTGCGCGGGCGCAAAGTTCGCGCCGACCTTGGCCGTGACCGGGCCGAAGGTCTTGGCAAGCGAGCCATAGACTTCCCAGTAGTTGCCGACCGTCGCACCCGGATAGATGTAGCCGTAAAGGCCGACGTCAATCGTCACGCCGCTCTTGCCGAGGCCGTGGGTATAGCCGCCATAGACGTCGATTTCGGTGCCACCGATGTTGATCGGATAGACAAGCGTCGGGTCTGTGGCCGTGCCGAAGGTGATCGGCGTCGGCGTCGAGGTCGAGGCGCTCGAGGCCCAGGTGGTCACGTAGAAGCCCGAGCTGTGCGCAATGGTGATCGTGCCCTGCACCACCGGCTTGTTGTCGGACTGCGCAACGCCGCGGAACCTGTACTGGCTGGCGATCGTCGCCGCGCCGGTGATGGTGATGTCGCTGGGCGGTGCCGTCTCGTCGGCAAGCGCGGGCGCAGCGGCGGCGAGGCTAAGGGCAGCAACGGTTGCGGCCACGAAGGCCTTGCTGGACGTACGCATGGGGAATCCTTTGTTCTGGGGTTCGCGTCGTCCCACCTGCACAAAACGTGGCGGCTCGATTCTTGCGGCCTGCCTTCGCTTTGTAACGTTTTGTTGCCGGATCATGCTGCATTGCACAAGCGCGTATTAACAACTGGTCGCGGCTTTCCCACGCTCTGTTGCAATTCCGCACCATGCAACGCGGCCGCCTTGTATGCGGGATGGGAAGGCCCATATATCTTTCGTCAGGCCCGTCATTCATGTTGAAACTGTTACGCTCCCTTCTTGAATCCCGCCCCGAGCCCGAGGTGACCACCTCGGTCCCCGACGGTCAGCGCGTCTACGCCATCGGTGATATCCATGGCCGCTACGATCTGCTGTGCCGGATGATCGCGCAGATCGACGCGGACGAAGTGGGCCGCCCGCCAGCCGATACCACTGTCATCCTGCTCGGCGATCTGGTTGACCGCGGGCCGGACAGCGCCGGCGTCATCGCCACCGCACGCGAATGGGCCAAGCGCCGCCGCGTGCGCGTGCTGGCCGGCAACCACGAGGAAATGTTCCTCGGCAGCTTCGAGCGCGACGACACCCTGCGCCATTTCCTCCGCCATGGCGGGCGCGAAACGCTGCTCAGCTATCCGATCAAGCCGGACGTCTACAGCCGCGCCACGCTCGAGGAACTGCGCGCGATCATGCACGAAGTGGTTCCGGCCGAAGACATCGCGTTCATGCAGGCGATGGAAGACCGCATCCAGATCGGTGACTATGTCTTCGTCCATGCCGGCGTGCGCCCGGGCGTTCCGCTCGAAGACCAGAAGGTGTCCGACTTGCGCTGGATCCGCGGCGAATTCATCGAGGGCCCGGAATCGCGCAATTTCGCGGTCGTCCATGGCCACACGATCCTCGAAAACCCGCACGTCTCGCCGCTGCGCATCAGTCTCGATACCGGTGCCTATGCCTCCGGCCTGCTCACCGCGATCGGCCTCGAAGGCACCGCGCGCTGGCTGATTTCCGTGCAGGGCGAACCCGCAGCGGAAGCCGCCTAGAGCGTTTTCGAACCAGATGGAATCATCTGGTGACTTGGAAAACGCGGTAAAACGAGAACCTAGAGCGATCCGTCCGATGCAATCGGAACGGATTTCGCTCTAGTCGTCGAACAGCACTGTCCGGATCGCGCCATCTGCGCGGTAGACCGGCGAATCGCGGCTCACTTCGTACATCCGGTTCCACGTCGCCGTCGGCCCAAGGCCCACCAGCGCATCGCGCATCTGCGCATAATAGGTGTGCTGGAAATGCGCGACGAGCGAGGCGTGGTCCTCCCACAGCTCATGCACCGTCACCCGGTTCGGCACGCAGGGGTCGGCGGCAAAGCAGTACTCGAGGCAGCCCGGCTCCTCGGTCCGCGTCTTCCACTGGATCGCCCCGGTCAGCCGCACCGCTTCGTCGCGCGTGGCCTCGTCGGCGAACTCGAGATAGGCGTGGATGACCACCTGCGGCATGACGAAGTCTCCTCTCGCCCGCCACTCAAGCACAGCGCGGCTGGAGGCGCCCCTATTGATAAACGCAGGTGTCGTAGTCCGCGCGCACCGTGTTCACCCGCGCCGCGATCACGTTGCCGTGGCGGCGCGTGAAGCCCGTCGCCCCCGTCACCGCGCGCACCTTGGGTTGGGGGAACGCCGCCGCGATGCGCGCCGCCTCGACCCGGCTCAATTGTGCGGCCGATTTCTTGTAATAGCGCTGCGCCCCCGCCTCGACGCCGTACGTCCCGATCCCCGTCTCGGCGACATTGAGGTAGACTTCCATGATCCGCCGCTTGCCCCAGATCGTCTCGATCAGCACGGTAAACCAGGCCTCCAGCGCCTTGCGCACATAGCCGCCGCCCTGCCACAGGAACACGTTCTTGGCGGTCTGCTGGCTGATCGTGGAGCCGCCACGGATGCGGCCGCCTTCCTGGTTGCGTTCCCACGCCTTGAGGATCGCGTCCTGATCGAACCCGTGGTGCTGGCAGAACTTGCCATCCTCGCCCGCGATGGCCGCATCCACCATGTTGCGGTCGATCTTCGAAAGCGGCGTCCATTCCTTGGTGATGCCATTGGGATCGAAGATCATCGTCAGCGTCACCGGCACCGGCACGAAGCGGTAGATCACCACCATCGTCACGCTCAGGAACAGGAACGCCGCCACCAGCCGTGTCAGCAGCCAGCCCAGCTGGTGCAGCCGCCCCGGACGGCGCGCGCGGAAGTAGCCGGGGTTCCTGAGCTGTTGCAGTTCATCATCCATCAAACGCAGATATGACCCGGCGCGGCGCCGCTGGCAATCGGGTGCAAGAGCGCTTTGCACCAACGCAGGTGTGTGTATTCCCTGTCGGTTATCTGCGGTCATCAACCCCGCAAGCAAGGATTCGTCCCCATGAAACCCTCAGGCAACACCATCCTCCTCTCCGGCGGCGGTACCGGTATAGGCCGCCGCCTCGCCCAGCGCTGGCATGACGCCGGCAATGTCGTGATCGTCACTGGCCGCACGCTCGCCAGCCTCGAGGAGACCATCGCCGACCGTCCGAACCTCCACGCCCGCGTGCTCGACGTGACCGATCCCGCCGCCATCGCCGCCTTCGCGGCCAGCATCACGGCCGAGTTCCCCGCGCTCAACGTGCTGGTCAACAATGCCGGCATCATGCGCTTCGAAGACCTCACCGCCCCGCGCGACATGGGCGATGTCGAGGCGACCATTGCGACCAACCTCATGGCACCGATCCGCCTGACCGATGCGCTCATCACGCATCTCAAGGCGCAGGACAACGCGGCGGTGGTGATGGTCTCTTCCGGCCTCGCCTTCGTGCCGATGGCGGTGACGCCGACCTACAACGCCACCAAGGCCGCGATCCATTCGTACAGCCAGTCGCTGCGCCACCAGCTCGCAGGCCAGGTGGAAGTCATCGAACTCGCCCCGCCTGCCGTGCAAACCGACCTGACACCGGGCCAGTCCACCCGCGCCAACTACCTGCCGCTGGAAACCTTCATCGATCAGACCATGGCCCTGTTCGAACAGCAGCCGACTCCGCCGGAAATTCTCGTGCCCAACGTGCTGTTCCTGCGCAATGCAGAAGCAGAAGGCCGCTACTGCGCAGCCTTCGAAGTGCTGAACCGCGATTTCGGGCACAACTGAGGCACGCCAAAACTTCATATCCCACTAACACTTCGTCACTCGCGAGGAGCGCAGCGACGAAGCAATCCAGAGCGGTATGCGAGACCCTCTGGATCGCTTCGCTACGCTCGCAATGACGAACGGTGAGGGTGGCTCAAAACCAAAAACGGCCAGGGTCACCCCCGGCCGTTTCTGCATTCAAACCCGGATGCGGCCTCAGGCCGGCAGCAGATGCCGCTCGCCGGCAATGCGCTGCATCGCCTTCTGCAGCTTCTCGAAAGCGCGCACTTCGATCTGGCGCACGCGTTCGCGGCTGACGTTGTAGACCTGGCTCAGTTCCTCGAGCGTCTTGGGCTCGTCGATCAGGCGGCGGTCGGTCAGGATATGGCGCTCACGCTCGGAAAGGCTGTCCATCGCCTCGACCAGCAGGGCATGGCGCAGATGCGCTTCCTCGGCGTCCGCGACAGTCTCGTCCTGCAGCGGGCTGTCATCGACCAGCCAGTCCTGCCACGAACCTTCGCCGTCCTCGCGCACCGACACGTTGAGGCTGGCATCGCCGCCCATCATCATGCGCCGGTTCATGTTGACGACTTCGGTCTCGGACACGCCTAGGTCGGTCGCGATCTTCTTCACGTCGTCCGGATGCAGATCCGAATCCTCGAACGCCTCGAGGTTCTTCTTCATCCGGCGCAAGTTGAAGAACAGCTTCTTCTGCGCCGCCGTGGTGCCCATCTTCACAAGGCTCCATGACCGCAGGATATATTCCTGGATCGAAGCCTTGATCCACCACATCGCATAAGTCGCGAGGCGGAAACCCCGATCGGGCTCGAACTTCTTCACGCCCTGCATCAGGCCGATATTGCCTTCGGAGATCAGCTCGCTGACCGGCAGGCCATAGCCGCGATAGCCCATGGCGATCTTGGCCACGAGCCGCAGGTGGCTCGTCACCAGCTGCGCGGCGGCAGCCGGATCGGCATGCTCCTGATAACGCTTGGCGAGCATGTATTCCTGCTCGGGCGCCAGCACAGGGAACTTGCGGATTTCGGCGAGATAGCGATTGAGCCCGGCTTCGCCGCCACCAAGGGCAGGAACCAGCGCGCTCGATTTCTTCTCAGACACCAGAACACATCCTTTCGCCGCGCCCGCTGGGAGAGGGAGGGGGCGCGAACCTCATCGGCCTGACCCGGCCAAGGCTGTGTCGCGATACGTTCGCGGCTTGTTCCGGTATATCGGAGACCGCCGAGTCGTGCCACACAGCAAAACTATTCGCCCACGTAGCGCCATTCGATACAGCGCGTTTTTGGGGCATTGCACCTTTGATCCATAGATCGCCGTCAGCCATCCCGTCCCCCCAGTTCGACAATGAGCGTCCTGAGATCGACGGGCGTCGCACTTGTGAAGTGAACGCGCTCGCCGCTCGCCGGGTGGATGAAGCCAAGCTCGGCGGCGTGCAGAGCCTGTCGGCGAAAGCCGAGCCGCGCGAGCAAGGGTTTGTGCTGGGAAGATGGGCGCCCATAGACTGGATCCCCCATTAGCGGATGGCCGATTGATGCAAGGTGAACGCGCACCTGGTGGGTTCGCCCGGTCTCGAGCCGGCATTCCACCAGCGCCGCGCCGCTCAACACTTCAATGGTCCGGTAATGCGTCACCGCATGCTTGCCGCGACCATCTGCCACCAGCGCCATCTTCTTGCGATCCCGCTCGCTGCGCCCGATCGCCCCGCGCACCGTGCCCGAAGCCGGCACCGGCACCCCGGTCGTCACCGCCTGATAGACCCGGTGGATCGAATGGTCGGCAAACTGCCGCGCCAGCCCTTCGTGCGCCGCATCGGTCTTGGCGACCACCAGCAGGCCGGACGTATCCTTGTCGATCCGGTGCACGATCCCCGGCCGCGCCACCCCGCCAATGCCCGAAAGCTGGCCCCGGCAATGGTGCAGCAGCGCATTGACCAGCGTGCCATCGGGATTGCCCGCCGCGGGATGCACCACCAGCCCCGCCGGCTTGTCGACCACAATGAGGTGCGCGTCCTCGTAGACCACGCTGAGCGGAATATCCTGCGCTGCCGCTTCCGCAGGCGCCGCTTCCGGCACGCGGATGGTGAACGGCGTACCTTCGGCGGGCTTCAGCGATGCCTGCGCTGCGGTCTTCCCCGCCAGCGCCACCCGCCCCTCGTCCATCAACGCCTTGATCCGCTCGCGCGAGAGGCCGGAGACATCCGCCAGCGCCCGGTCGAGCCGCAGCCCGCCGGCGGGAATGGTCCCTTCGATGAGTGTCTCGCATGCCCCCATGATCGGTGCGATATGGGGATTGGCTGGTTGGCGGGCAAGAGCTCGAGACCCGACCGTCCCGCCAGCATCCTTCGACAGGCTCAGGATGAGCGAGATTTGGTTGAACTTCCAGATGAGAGGAAGTCGCGCGCTTTCTCGAACCCAACCAAGATTTTCGAACTCAACCAAAACCGCTCGTGCTGAGCTTGTCGAAGCACCTATCACCACGCTAGCCAAATGAGATGGACTTCCACGCCTACCTAGTCCGCTGCGCTGATGGCTCCTACTACGCCGGACACACCGACAATCTGGAACAGCGCATCGGTCAGCACCAGACGGGCACGACCGGCGGCTATACCGCGCGCCGCCGCCCGGTAACCCTTGTCTGGTCAGAACGCTTCGCAACGCGTGATGAGGCGTTTGCCGCCGAACGCCAGCTGAAGGGCTGGAGCCGGGCAAAGAAGGAGGCGCTGATCGCGGGGGATTGGGAGCTGGTTTCCGAACTGGCCCGCAACCGGCAGGGTAGCGCCAACATCCTTCGTCCTTCGACAGGCTCAGGAGGAGATCAGGATGAGCGGAGTGAGTTGACAACTGAAAAAGAAAAAGAAGAGGAAAAAAGAACCGCTCGTGGTGAGCTTGTCGAACCACCGCTCACAACGCCAGCCCCCATAACCCTCACCCCATCCGCCCACGCCGCAATCTTCGCCGCCGCCGCGCAGGGCGCGCCGAACGAAGCCTGCGGCCTCCTTCTCGGCACCGGAACCCACATCGCAACCGCGCTCGCCGCCGCAAACGTCCACCCCGAACCGCTGCGCCATTTCGAAATCGATCCCGCCGCGCTGATCGCCGCGCACAAGGCGGCGCGCAGTGGGGGGCCGCAAGTGGTCGGCTATTTCCACTCGCACCCCAATGGCCTCGCCCGCCCTTCCGCGACCGACGCCGCCATGGCTGCGGGGGATGGCCGGATCTGGGCGATTGCCGCGGGCGGCGAGATCAGCCTCTGGCGCGATGCGCCATCCGGGTTCGAAGCGCTTTCCTACGGGATCAAGGAGGGTTAAGGCAGGTTAGTGATGTCACGTCCGACCCTTCCCGATGCACTTCGCGGCGGCTTTGCCGGTGCCCCGGCCCGGCTCCTGCGCGTTTCCCTCAGGACTGTGTCAACTGTGTCAACCTATTCAGCGAAAAGGCCCTTAACCTGAACATGAACACCGATTCGCTCGATCTCGCCAGCCTGCTTTGCTCGCGCCTGTGCCATGACATGCTCTCCCCCGTCGGCGCTCTCACCAATGGTCTCGAACTCCTCGCCGAGGAGAAGGACCCAGAGATGCGCCAGAAGTGTTTCGAACTGCTGGAGCAGAGCGCGCGCATTTCGGCGGACAAGCTGCGCTTCTTCCGCCTCGCCTTCGGTGCGGCGGGCGGCTTCGGCGATATGGTCCCGCTGGCTGAACCGCGCGCGCTGATCGATGCGCTGGTCGGCAACAACGGGCGCATTCAGGCCAACTGGGCGCTCGCTGGTGACAGCCTGCCCAAGCCTGCGGTGAAGACCCTGCTCAACCTTGCGCTGATCGGGATCGAAGCGCTGGTGCGCGGCGGCACGCTCGATATCGCCGCTGAACTGCGCAGTGATGGCGCGAAGCCCTGCAGCGAAATCGTGATCCGCGCCACGGGTGCCCGCGTCGTGTTCGATCGCAATGTCGGCCTCGCACTGGAAGGCCAGTTGCCGCCGGAAGAGCTTTCCAGCCGCACCGCGCCCGCCGCGATGCTGCGCCAACTGGTCGATACGCTGGGCGGCACGATCCAGTACCATGCCGCGCCCGAGGCACTCGTCATGGGGGCGATGCTGCCAGTCGCCGCCTGAGGAGCGAGAGCGCCGATGAACCGCTGGCTGGTCCACCGCGAGGTCCCCTCGCCCAACTGGAACGAGAGGCTGTTGCCCGTTTCGATGGTGGTCCTGCACTACACCGGCATGCGCACCGCTGCCGAGGCGCTGGAACGCCTCTGCGATCCGGCCGCGGAAGTCTCCGCGCACTACATGATCGACGAAGACGGCACCGTCACGCGCCTCGTCGCCGAAGAAAAGCGCGCGTGGCATGCCGGCCGCTCCTCCTGGCGCGGGATCACCGATGTGAACTCCGCGAGCATCGGCATCGAGCTCGTCAATCCGGGCCACGAATTCGGCTATCGCCCCTTTCCTGAAGCGCAGCTGGAAGCGCTGATTCCGCTCCTCGCCGATATCGTGAAGCGCCACGACATTCCCCGCGCCAATATCGTCGGCCATTCGGATGTCGCCCCGGCGCGCAAGGAAGATCCGGGCGAGCTGTTTCCGTGGGATCTCCTCGCCCGCTACCGGCTGGCGCTCGCCAAGCCCAAGCTCGCGATCCAGCTGGTGTTCGACAATCCCGGCGCGTTCTATCTCGCGCTCGAACGCTTCGGCTACGACATCACCGATCCCACCGCCGCCGTGCGCGCCTTCCAGCGCCGCTGGCGCCCCTCGCGCATCGATGGCGAAATCGACGGCCAGATCGGCGCACTGCTGTTCGAGCTCCTGTTGGAACGCGACGTCGGTCGTGCTAGGTGACCCCTCGCCAGGGGGCCGGGCAGCCGCGTTCCCGCTCATCCTGAGCTTGTCGAAGGATAGCGGGACCGAGGAAAGTCCGGGCTCCACGAAACAAGGGTGGCGGGTAACGCCCGCCGGGCCGGAGGCATCAGCCAAGGGTCAAGGGAAAGTGCCACAGAGAGCAGACCGCTAAGCCAGAAATGGCCAGCAAGGGTGAAAGGGTGCGGCAAGAGCGCACCGCGCGACTGGCAACAGGAGCGGCAAGGCAAACCCCACCCGGAGCAAGACCGAATAGGGACTGCGCGCTTCTTCATGAAGCAGGCCTGTTTCGGGCCAGCAGTCCGGGTTGGTCGCTTGAGCGCGCCCGGCAACGGGCCGCCTAGAGGAATGGCTGCCGACGCGGATACGGTCGACATGTGCGATACCGTCCGCGCCACAGAACCCGGCTTACAGGCCCCCTGGCATTGACCTGTACGCCATTTAACCGTTTTCCTACGCGGGCTTGAGGCGCTAGGAAGCGGCGATGTCCGGCGCGCACCACCACGATCATCATCACGGCCATGACCACGGCCACTCACACGGGCACGGGAGCGGGGGGCATGGGCACAGCCACGCTCCCGCCAGCTTCGGCCGCGCCTTTGCCATCGGGATCGCGCTCAACACCGCCTTCGTGGTGGTTGAAGCGGGCTATGGTATTGCCGCCAGTTCCATGGCGCTTGTCGCCGATGCAGGCCACAACCTTTCGGACGTGCTCAGCCTTGCGGTGGCGTGGGCGGCCAGTGTGCTGGCAACCCGCCCGCCCTCCGCGCGTTTCACCTATGGCTACAAGTCGAGCTCGATCCTCGCAGCACTGTTCAACGCCGCGCTGCTGATGCTCGCGCTCGGCGCGATCCTTGTCGAGACGATCCATCGCCTGATCGAACCGCAGCCGGTCGCGGCGGGGCCGGTCATGGTGGTCGCGGCCATCGGCATTGCGGTCAACACCGCGACTGCGCTGCTTTTCCTGCGCGGGCGAGAGCACGACATCAATATCCGCGGCGCCTATCTCCATATGGCCGCCGATGCGGCGGTCTCGGCCGGTGTAGTCGGCGCAGGAGCACTGATCGCCCTGACGGGCGCTTGGTGGATCGATCCCGTCACCAGTCTTGTCATCGTCGGCGTGATCGCGTGGGGCACCTGGGGGCTCGCAAAGGATTCGCTCAAGATGGGTCTCCACGGCGTACCCGCGTCGGTCGATTGCCACGCCGTCGAGCATCACCTTGCCGCCATGCCGGGCGTCAGTGCCGTCCACGATCTCCACATCTGGCCAATGAGCACCACCGAAACCGCGATGACCGCGCATCTCGTGATGCCCGGCGGCCACCCCGGTGATGCCTTTCTGGGCGACCTGTCCCAGACCCTCGCCCAGCGCTTCGCAATCTGCCACGCCACAGTGCAGATCGAGACTAGCGATCTTGCCGACCTTGCCCACCATGGCTGCAGCAAGGGGCACTGATCCGCCTCAGGGCCCTGCCCTTTCGGGCATTTTATCCGGGAAAAACAACATTTCACGTCAGTCCGGTGCGGGCGTTCGATGGACTGGCGACTTGGCCCTAAGGGGTGCCTGCGCGCGAACACGGATCATCCTTATAGCGCCACCGGGGGCGCTCTTGAGGAGATTCGACATGCTTCGTACGGAATTGAAGATCGCCAGCATTTCGATGGCTGCTGCCGCTGCTCTTGCCGCCACTGGCCTCGCCGCAGCAGTGATGCCCGGCACCGCACATGCCGCATCCTACCCGGTGGTGGGCGGTGCGGAGATGGTCCCGATGAAGACCATCGTCGAGAACGCGATCAATTCGAAGGACCACACCACGCTCGTCGCTGCCGTGAAGGCTGCGGGCCTCGTCGACACGCTGAACAGCACCGGACCGTTCACGGTCTTTGCGCCGACCAATGCCGCGTTTGCCAAGCTGCCCGCCGGCACGGTCGAAACACTGCTCAAGCCGGAAAACAAGGCCACGCTCGTCAAGATCCTGACCTACCACGTTGTCGCAGGCAAGGTCAGCGCAAGCGATCTGATCGGCATGATCAAGGCTGGCGGCGGCTCGGCCACGCTGACCACGGTGGCCGGCGGCAAGCTGGTGGCCTCGCTCAGCGGCGGCAAAGTCATCCTCACCGACGAGAAGGGCGGCACCGCGACGGTCACCCAGGCCGACGTGCTGCAGAAGAACGGCGTGATCCACGTGACCGACGCCGTTTCGCTGCCCAACTGATCGCCGGAACGCACAGCGGGGGGCGGCCGGCATGACCGCCCCCTTTTTGCGGACTGCCTTCCCGGCAGATGGACAGCGCCGATTTCCTGACCACAATGGCCGAAGTCAGTTCAAGGAGTCGCGTCCCATGCAAATCGATCGCCGCACCGCCCTCACCGCAGCAATGACAGCAGCAGCAGCGTCTGCCGTGCCTGCCGCCGCGCAAACCGCAGCGCCCGCACCCTCCGGCCCGGTCTTCGCGCCCGCCCCGGCCGCGCTGCCGTTCGATCCGGCGACCATTCCCGGCCTGTCCGCCAAGCTGCTCACCAGCCACCATGACAACAATTACGTCGGCGCGGTGAAGCGCATCGGTGCGATCAAGGGCGAGCTTGCGAAGCTCGACATGGCAACCGCCCCCGGCTTCATGCTCAATGGCCTGAAGCGAGAGGAACTTCTCGCGTGGAACTCGATGATCCTCCACGAGGTCTACTTCTCGTGCCTCGGAACCGGCGGCAAACCCGGCGCCAAGCTGGGCGCCGCCATCGAGCGCGACTTCGGCAGCTTCACGCGCTGGGCGGCGGAATTCTCGGCGATGGGCAAGGCGCTCGGCGGCGGCTCGGGCTGGGTCCTGCTGCAATGGTCCCCCCACGATGGCCGCCTCACCAACCAGTGGGCGAACGACCACACCCAGACCCTCGCGGGCGGCGTGCCGATCCTCGCCATGGACATGTACGAGCACGCCTACGCGATGGACTATGGCGCGAAAGCCGCCGCCTACGTCGATGCCTTCATGGCCGCCGCGACGTGGACGGCGGCAGATGCGCGGTTTGCGAAGCTAGGCTGACCCATATCCTCCCTGTTCCGAAGGAATGGGGAGGGGGACTGCCCGAAGGGTGGTGGAGGGGTAAGAACTCCAACCGCGTCACACCGCGCAGCGAGCCCCTGCCCGGACATATCGAACGCTGTATTCGCCGCTCTTTTCATAGAGCGTGAACCCTCGGGTTGATGGCGGCGACTCGCCTTCTCCTGTGACGAACACGTATTGTCCGTGCCCAGATCTGGATGCGATGGAAAAGCCGTCACCGCGCGCGACAAGATCCAGCGGCGCGTCCAGCGACAATGCCCAGCCCTTGTTGAACTCAACCTTATATTGAAGCGAAAGAGCAGGCTGTCCGATGACATGCAGTCTGCTTTTATCGATCTCGATCTTGGGTGCGCTGCTCGCTTCATAGCACCCCGTGAGATCAGGAGGTGGATCCGCTTGTCTGGCCAAGCGAGGAACGAGCAAAAGCAACGAGCCCAAAATAAGAAGACCGCCCCCCAGCAAAACGCCGAGGGACGGTCCAAAAAATGCTTCTGTGCCGGACTCGTCGGAAATCAGGCCGCTTCTTCCTTGCCCTTGAGCACCTGCACCGGCTCCTTGCGGCCGTCGACGACATCCTTGTCGACCACCACTTCGGTCACACCTTCCAGGGTCGGCAGGTCGAACATCGTATCGAGCAGGAGCCCTTCGACGATCGAGCGCAGGCCGCGAGCGCCGGTCTTGCGTTCGATGGCCTTCTTGGCGATCGCTTCGAGCGCCTCGTCGGTGAAGGTCAGCTGCACGTCCTCGAGGTCGAACAGCTTCTGGTACTGCTTGATCAGCGCGTTCTTCGGTTCGCGCAGGATCTTGACCAGCGCCTCGATGTCGAGGTCGTTGAGCGTTGCGATCACCGGCAGGCGGCCGACGAATTCGGGGATCAGGCCGAACTTGAGGAGGTCTTCCGGCTCCGCCTTCTGGAGCAGTTCGCCCACCTTGCGCTTGTCCGGATCGGCGACATGCGCGCCGAAGCCGATCGAGCGCTTCTGCAGGCGATCCGAGATGATCTTCTCGAGGCCGGCGAAGGCACCGCCGCAGATGAACAGGATGTTGGTCGTGTCCACCTGCAGGAATTCCTGCTGCGGATGCTTGCGCCCGCCCTGCGGCGGCACGCTCGCGGTCGTGCCTTCCATCAGCTTGAGCAGCGCCTGCTGCACGCCTTCGCCCGAAACGTCGCGCGTGATCGAGGGGTTCTCGGCCTTGCGGCTGATCTTGTCGATCTCGTCGATGTAGACGATGCCGTGCTGCGCCTTCTCGACGTTGTAGTCCGAAGCCTGGAGCAGCTTGAGGATGATGTTCTCGACGTCCTCACCCACATAGCCTGCTTCGGTCAGCGTCGTGGCGTCGGCCATGGTGAAGGGCACGTCGAAGGTCTTGGCGAGCGTCTGTGCCAGCAGCGTCTTGCCCGAACCGGTCGGCCCGACGAGCAGGATGTTCGACTTCGACAGCTCGACATCGCCGCCCTTGCCGCTGTGCTTCAGCCGTTTGTAGTGGTTGTGCACCGCGACCGAGAGCACGCGCTTCGCGCGGTCCTGCCCGATCACATAATCGTTCAGCGTGACGAAGATGTCGCGCGGCGTGGGGACGCCGCCGTCCTTCTTTCCGGCGAGACCAGCCTTGGTCTCCTCGCGGATGATGTCGTTGCACAGCTCGACGCATTCATCGCAGATGAACACGGTGGGGCCGGCGATGAGCTTGCGCACTTCGTGCTGCGACTTGCCGCAGAAACTGCAGTACAGCGTGCTCTTGGTATCCGATCCGGAAAGCTTGGTCATTCCTGTATCCCAGACGCCCCTCCACGAGGGGCGGGTCCGATTATCCTACTACCGAGAGGGCATTAATCAACCGGACACGAAAATAGCGAACAATCCCTGATCCAGCATCCTGTCATTATAAGGCAAAATACTGGAATCAGGCCCTAATCATGCAGTGGGCGCACCGCCCGAACCATCCTCGACACCGGTCTGCTCGGAGGCGGGACGCGATTCGTAGACCTTGTCGACGAGTCCGAACTTCAACGCTTCGTCGGCTTCGAGGAACGTGTCGCGGTCCATCGCCTTCTCGATCTCCTCGAGCGAGCGGCCGGTGAACTTGACGTAGAGGTCGTTCATCCGCGCCCTCATGCGCAGAATCTCGCGCGCCTGGATCTCGATATCCGAAGCCATGCCGCGCGCACCGCCCGAGGGCTGGTGGACCATGATGCGTGCATTGGGGAGCGCGATCCGCATGCCCGGCTCACCGGCGGCGAGCAGGAAGCTGCCCATCGAAGCGGCCTGGCCGATGCACACGGTCGAGACGCGCGGGCGGATGTACTGCATCGTATCGTAGATCGCGAGACCTGCCGTCACCACGCCGCCCGGCGAGTTGATGTACATCGCGATGTCCTTCGAGGGGTTCTCGGATTCGAGGAACAGCAGCTGCGCCACGATCAGCGAAGCCATGTTGTCCTCGATCTCGCCCGTCACGAAAACGATGCGTTCGCGCAGCAGGCGCGAGAAGATATCGAAGCTGCGTTCGCCGCGGCTGGTCTGCTCGACCACCACCGGCACGAGCGCCCCGGTCACGGGATCCTGCGTGAGCCGGCCCTGATTGCCATAAAACGATGCGCCATGGGCGCCGTAAAGATCGAGCATGGAGTCCTCTTTGCTAAGCCTTGCCTATGTCGCGTGCCACGACAGGATGTTCAAGGGCGTTAACCGCGCATCCGCGCTGTCCCATGTGAAAAGTGGTGCAATATCGGCGAATTCTGCGCGGATTGCCCCTCCATTCGCTTGCGCGGGCGGCAAGTTGGCCGCAGCTTCCTGCCAAATTCATCAGGGGTGCTCGATGTCCAGACTTGCCGCCAAAGCCGTTTCCGCTGTCCTGCTTGCCGCCACCGCACTCGCTTCGCCGCCGCTTCAGGCGCAGGACACGGTCGCCACCTACCTCGCCCGCATCAAGGCCATCGACAAGGCCGGGCCGAATATCAACGCCGTGATCGCGCTCAATCCCGATGCCGCAAAGGCCGAGGCAGCGGCGAAGACGCTTTCGGGGCCGCTCGCCGGCAAGGTCATTCTGGTCAAGGACAACGTCGAGACCGCCGACCCGATGCCGACCACGGCGGGCAGCCTGCTCCTCAAGGACAACCGCGCCGGACGCGACGCGCCGTTCATGCTGGGCCTGCGCGCCGCAGGGGTGGTCGTGCTCGGCAAGACCAACCTTTCCGAATGGGCCAACATGCGCTCGGGCCAGTCCTCCAGCGGCTGGAGCGCGGTCGGCGGGCAGACGCGCAATCCTCATGCGCTGGACCGCTCGCCCTGCGGCTCGTCCTCCGGCAGCGGCGCGGCCATCGCGGCGGGCATGGCCTGGGGTGCCATCGGCAGCGAGACCGATGGCTCGATCACTTGCCCGTCATCGCTCAACGGCATCGTCGGCTTCAAGCCCACGGTCGGCCTCGTCAGCCGCACCCATGTCGTGCCGATCAGCCACAGCCAGGACACCGTCGGCCCGATGACGACAAGCGTGCGCGATGCGGCGCTCATGCTCACCGCGATGGCGGGCAGCGATCCCGCCGATGCCGCCACCGCTGAGGCGGACGCGCACAAGACGGACTTTGCCGCCGGTCTCGCTGCCGCCAGCCTCAAGGGCGTGCGGCTCGGCGTGCTGCGCAAGGCCGTGGGGAACAACCCCAAGGTCATCGCCCTGTTCGACAAGGCACTGGCAGACCTCAAGGCGGCAGGCGCGGTACTGGTCGATATCGACTACACTCCGCCCGGCGAGATGGGCCGCGATGAATATACCGTGCTGCTCTACGAACTGCGCACCGATCTGGCCGCCTATCTCCAGTCCGTCCCCGCCTCCTCGTTCAAGGACACGCCGCCCGCGCGCACGCTGGCCGATGCCATCGCCTTCAACAAGGCGCATCCGGAAGAGCTCAAATGGTTCGGGCAGGACAGCTTCGAGGAAGCCGAGGCGATGACCGACACCGCCGTCTACAAGAAGGCGCGGGAAAACTCCCTGCGCCTTGCCGGGGTGGACGGGATCGACAAGCTGCTGGCCGACAACCGCGTCTCGTTCCTGATCGCTCCCACGTCGCCGCCGGCCTGGGCAATCGACCTCGTGACGGGCGATCATTCCATCGACGTCGGCATGGGCAGCCTTGCCGCCATCGCGGGCTACCCGCACCTCACCGTGCCGATGGGCGCGGTCGAAGGCCTGCCGATGGGCCTTTCGTTCATGGGCACCAAGTGGGACGACAAGCGCGTGCTCGAAGCAGGCGCCGCCTATGAACGCGCGCGGACCGCGCCGGTGCCCAAGCCCTCGCTGAAGCGCTGGGGGGAGTAGCCGCCTAACCCCGGTTCCGCCGCAGAGCATCGAGCGCTTCCAACTCGCGCTGCAAGTTGATCTGGCGCGCCTGCGCTGTCCGCAGCGCGGCGCGTTCCTCGCGTGTCTTGTGCCGACGCGCGGACCAGCGGGCGAGCCGCCGTCCGGAATCGCGGAGGAGAAAGGCGAGCACGTCGACCAGCCCCTGCCGCCGCGCGGGTACCAGCGCGCGCGCTTTTGGCAATGGCGCATCGGCGGATTCCGCTAGCACCGTAACCGGCTCGGGTGCAGGTGCGGGCGCGGTCTCCACCTCCGCTTCGACCAAGGGTTCGGGCGCGGTCAGCAGCCGCAAGGCCTGCGGAGCTTCCATCGGCACGGCAGGCTCCGGCACGGCAGGCTCCGGCGCTGCGATCACCAACGGTTCGGGTCGCTGCGGCAGGAGCAAGACCGGCGCCGGACGTTCGGCCAGGCGCTGTTCGAGCAGCGGCGCTGCGGGAATGGCGGGGAGTTGTTCGGGCAGCACAGCCTCGGGCCGTGCTGCAGCGGGCTTGGCCCTCGCCTTGCTCTTCGCCGTGCCTTCCGACGTGCGCACGGCGGGCTTCGGCGGCGCGGGAACCAGCGCCTGTGCTTCCCGCGCCGCTGCCAGCCTTGCAGCGGCCTTGCGCGCCTTCTTGCCCTTGGGATTGCGCCGCTTGGGCGGGCGCTGTTCGATCAGGCCGCTTTCATCCGGAAGGGCCATCGAGCCGCGCGGAGCGGGGGCCGTTTCATGCCGTTTGGCGGCGTGAACCGGCAGCTTGGAAACGCATGCTGATGGCACAGCAGCCGGAGGCCGCGAAGCGAGGCGATTGCGAACGGTATGCATCGGGGGTCCCTCCCAGGAGCCGATCCTGCCCGAGTCTCTCACGCGCTGATTCGCCGGGTCAATTGCGGGCGAATACGGATGCCATGCGCATACCAAGAGGGGCGCCCCGTTGCCGGAGCGCCCCTTTGGTTTTTCAGTGCCTTGCGGCGAAAATCAGGCGTCAGCGGCCTTCTTCTTGGGCGCGGCCTTCTTCTTCGGAGCAGCAGCTTCTTCGGCAGGAGCAGCGTCTTCCGCCGCAGCCTCGGCTGCCTTCTTCTTGGCCGGAGCCTTCTTCGCAGGCTTGGCTTCCGCCTCGGCCGGGGCCGCTTCCTCGGCGGGAGCTTCCTCAGCCGCCTCTGCCTTGGGGGCCTTCTTGGCAGCCTTCTTCGGCGCGGCCCCCTTGTCAGACTTTGGGGCGGGCGCAGCTTCAGCCGGCTTGCCGGTCTCGTCGGCTTCGATCACCGCCTGGAGTTCCTCGCGGGTCACGTTGCGCTCGGTCACTTCAGCCTTGTCGAACAGGAAGTCGACGACCTTGTCTTCATAGAGCGGCGCGCGCAGCTGGGCGGCGGCAAGCGCGTCCGAACGGATGTAGTCGATGAAACGCTGGCGGTCCTGCTCGCGGTACTGCTGCGCGGCCTGGCGCATCAGCATTTCCATTTCCTGCGCAGTGACTTGCACGCCATTGGCCTGGCCGATTTCCGACAGGAGCAGGCCCAGACGCACGCGGCGCTCGGCGATCTTGCGGTAATCGTCCTTCTCGCCCTCGATTTCGGCGAGCGCGGCGGCGGGATCTTCTTCCTTGGCGGCTTCGGCGGTCAGCTGCTGCCAGATCTGCGCGAATTCGGCCTCGACCATCGAGGGCGGCACGGCAAAGTCATGGCCAGCGGCAAGCTGATCCAGCAGCGCGCGCTTCATCGCGGTGCGCGTGAGGCCACCGTTTTCCTGCTCGATCTGGCCCTTGATCAGGCCGCGCAGCTGCTCGATGCTCTCGAGGCCGAGCGACTTGGCGAACTCGTCGTCCGCGGTGAATTCAGCCGCGTGCTTCACCGCCTTCACGGTGCAGGCAAACTGGGCGTCCTTGCCGGCCAGGTTTTCAGCCGGGTAGTCGGCCGGGAACGTCACGGTGATCGTGCGCTCGTCGCCAGCCTTCACGCCGGCAAGCTGCTCCTCGAAGCCGGGGATGAAGCGGCCCGAGCCGAGCTCGAGCGGCTGGTCTTCCGCCGTGCCGCCATCGAAGGCAACGCCGTCGATCGAACCGGCGAAATCGATGATCAGCTGGTCGCCGTCCGCAGCGACAGTGCCTTCCGGCGCGTCGTTGTAGCGCTTCTGGCCTTCAGCGATGCGGCCGATGGCTTCGTCCACCTCGGCATCGCTCACTTCGATGACCAGACGTTCCAGCTTGAGGCCGTCGATGGCAGGCGCGGTGATCTCGGGCAGCACTTCCAGCGCCACGGTCAGCTCGGCGTCCTTGCCTTCCTCATAGCCTTCGCCAAGCGAGACATCGGGCTGAGTCGCGGGGCGCAGGCCCTTCTCGGCGACGAGCTTGTCCATCGCTTCGCGGATCGAGGTTTCCAGCGCCTGCTGGTGCAGCGCCGGGCCATGCATCTTGCGCACGAGGTTGGCGGGAACCTTGCCGGGGCGGAAGCCGGGCATGCGGACCTGCGGCGCGATCTTCTTGACCTCACCCTCGACAAGCGCGGCGATATCGTTCGCGGCGATGGTCAGGGCGTAGGCGCGCTTGAGGCCCTCGTTGCTGGTTTCGACGATCTGCATCTGTGATCCAACTTTCTCGTACGACTTAGCGTCATCAAAAACATGGCCCACCCGAAGCCGGAGGGCTGACTGCGATTGCCTGAGGCCGGACGGTTCTGGTGCGGGCGAAGGGACTCGAACCCCCACATCTTGCGATACTGGAACCTAAATCCAGCGCGTCTACCAGTTCCGCCACGCCCGCATCCGGCGAAAAACGAGCGCCGCCCCTATCGCAGCGCCGGGCAAAGGGCAAGCCTTGCCAAGAGCAGGGCCACAACGGGCAAAGAGTGCAGCCTTGTCCCTATCCGGCAAGCCGCGTCAGCAAGGCGAGCCAGGTGCTTGGCGGGGTTGGTGTCGGCACCACTGCGGAAGGGGCCAGCCCTGCGCATTCGAGGCAGTAGACCTGCGCCCCTTCGCCGCCCAGCAGGCGCGAAATATCGCCCATCAGCTGCTGCGCCAGCGCGCCCTGCCGCTGCGCTGCAAGTGCCGCAAAATCAGGGCCGACGGCGTTCGCGCCCAGCATCCTTGCGGTGCCGGCATCGCTCTCGCTGTCCGCCAGCTTGGCGAGCAGCGCGCTGAACGGATCGGCATCCGCGCCGAGGTAGACCGGGTGCCAGGTCTTCGCGCCCGCCGCTTTCGCCGCCCATGCCAGCGCTGCGTCGATCCCGCCGAACTCGTCGACCAGCCCCAGTTGCCGCGCCGTGCCGCCATCCCAGATGCGACCCTGCGCAATCTTGTCGATCTCCGCCGGGCTCTTGTGCCGCGCTTCGGCAACGAGGCCGAGGAAGCGCGCATAGCCCGATTCGATCTGCTGCTGGATCAGCGCTTCCGCCGTCGGCGAGAACCCGCCGAACACGTCGGGCTGGCCCGAAAGCGCCGTCGTCTTCACCCCGTCGGTGCCGACGCCGATCTTGCCGAGCGCTTCCTCGAAGCTGGGGATGATCGCGAAGATGCCGATCGAGCCGGTGATCGTCGCAGGCTCGGCAAAGATGCGGTCCGCCGGCGTGGAGACCCAATAGCCTCCGCTTGCAGCCAGCCCGGCCATCGAGACGACAACCGGGATCTTCTTCGCCTTCATCCGCGCGATCGCCGCCCGGATGCGCTCCGCCCCGGTCACTGATCCGCCCGGCGAATCGACCCGGACCACCAACGCCGAATAGTCCCCGCTGGCCGCAGCCTTGTCGACCAGATCGGCGATGCGGTCGCCGCCTGCCTTGCCCGGCCCGGCATCGCCGTCGACGATCTCGCCCGCCACGGTCACCACCGCGATGGCCTTGCCGTCGGTAGAAGGCGCCTTGTCGGCGAGGTAAGTCTCGAGCGTGGTGCCCTTGAAATCGCCTTCGCCGCCCGCCGGGTCCTTGCCGACGATCTCTGCCACGCGCTTGCCGAAGGCGATCTTGTCACCCACCCGGTCGACCAGCCCCGCCGCGACAGCCGCCTTGGCCGCATCACCACCGGAGGCCGCGATCCACTTGACCGGATCGCCCGTGACGAGCGCGAGGTCCGCCTTGGGCCGCGCTCTCTTCACGTCCGCCTGCCATGCATCCCACAGCGCGGCATAGACCGCGCCGAGCGCTTCCTTGGATTCGGGCGAGGCATTCTCGCGGGTAAACGGCTCGACCGCGCTCTTGTAGGTGCCGACCTTGAACACGTGCGCCTTGACCTTGAGCCGATCGAGCAGAGCCTTGAAATAGAGGTTGGTGCCGCCCGGCCCCGCGACCACTGCGCCGCCCAGCGGATCGACCCACGCCTCACTGGCATGCGCCGCGATCTGCACGCCGTCATCGGTGTAGAGCCCGGCGCGGACGAGCACCGGCTTCTTCGCCGCACGCACCTTGTCCATCGCCGCGCCCACATGGGTCATCGCGACCTGGCTGCCGCCGCCAAAGCCTTCGAGATTGAGCACGACCGCCTTGATCCGGTCATCCCCCGCCGCGGCTTCCAGCGCGCGGACGATATCGCGCTCCTGCACGGCCTTCGTCTGCCCGCCGCCCGAGAGCAGCTGCGACGGCTTCAGCCGCGCGCGTTCTTCCACCACTGGCCCATCGAGCGCGAGGTAGAGCGCACCGGTCTGCACCGAGCCGGGCACTGGCCGGAAGGTGAGCAGGGTATAGAGCCCGGCGAAGAACAGGAGGAGCAGGAGCAGCACGAGGCCGTCCTTGATGGCGACGAGGATCTTCCAGACCAGGCGGGCGAAGTTCATGGGGGATATCTAGGTCTCGCAAGAGAATGATGCCAGCCGAAACACTTGAGCCGCCCCAAGAGGCGCACTAGGGGCATGGTTTCGATGACAGAATCGAACCCCGCAGGCAGCAGCCGATACCCGCAAGGTGGCCTCGCCTTCCCGCACCGCGATCTCACCGGCATTGCGCACCTCGCGCGGCACGAGATCCTCTACCTGCTCGACGAGGCGGAACAGTGGCTCGCGCTCAACCGCCAGCGCCACAAGCGCGCCGAATTGCTCTCGGGCCTGACCATCATCAACGCCTTCTTCGAGAACTCGACGCGCACGCTGCTGTCGTTCGAAATCGCGGGCAAACGCCTCGGCGCTGACGTCGTCAACATGCACGCCGCCACCAGCAGCGTGAAAAAGGGCGAGACGCTGATCGACACCGCGATGACGCTCAACGCCATGCGCGCCGATGCCATCGTCATCCGCCACGCCAGCTCGGGCGCAGTGCAGCTGATCGCGGACAAGGTCGATTGCCCGGTGCTCAACGCGGGCGACGGCAGCCACGAACACCCGACACAGGCGCTGCTGGATGCACTCACCATCCGCCATGCGCTGGGCCTTGCGCCGGGGAGCGACCTCAACGGCCTCAAGGTCACGATCTGCGGCGATATCCTGCACAGCCGCGTGGCGCGCTCGAACATCCTCTCGCTGACCGCGCTGGGTGCCGACGTCACCGTCTGCGCGCCGCCTGCGCTGATGCCCGCCGAGATTGAAGCGATGGGCGTGCGGGTCAGCCATGATTTCGACGCTGCGCTGCAAGGCGCGGACGTGGTGATGATGCTGCGGCTCCAGCTGGAGCGCATGTCGGGCCAGTTCATTCCATCCCCGCGCGAGTACCGCCACCTTTACGGCCTCACGCTCGATCGCTTCGGCAAATTGCCGCCGAACGTGCTCGTCATGCATCCGGGGCCGATGAACCGCGGGATCGAGATCGATAGCCAGGTCGCTGATCACCCGGCGCAGAGCCTGATCACCCGGCAGGTCGAGAGCGGCGTCGCCATCCGCATGGCCTGCCTCGATGTGCTGACCCGCCGCGCAAGAGGCGTGCCCGGCTGGGCAGTGACGGAAGGAGCTGCGGCATGACGCCTCGTCCGCTCACGATCACTGGCGGCAAGCTGGTTCTCCCCACTGGTGCGCCGCAGCCGGGCGCCCTTCGCGTCGCCGAAGGGCGGATCGCCGCCTTGGGCAACATCACGCCGGAAGCGGGTGACGACGTGCTCGACGCCAAGGGCGCGCTCATCACCCCCGGCCTTGTCGATCTCGGCGTGTTCGCCATCGACAAGCCCGCGTTCCACTTCGGCGGGATCACCCGCGCCGCGCTGATGCCCGATCAGGGCCCGCCGCTCGATCACCCCGCGCGCGTCCGCTTCGCGGCGCAATCGGGCAAGCCCGACATGTGGGTCCACCCACTGGCCGCCGCCACGCGCGGACTTGAGGGCGCGGAACTCGCCGAAATTGCCCTGATGCGCGACGCCGGGGCCAAGGCCGTCGCCACCGGGCGCCGCTGGATTGCCGATTCGGGCGTGATGCTGCGCCTGATGAGCTATTGCGCGATGCTCGGCCTCGTCCTCGTCACCCATGCCGAGGACGCCGGGATCGCAGGGGCTGCCGTCGCCACTGCGGGCGAGATGGCGACGCGGCTGGGCCTCCCTTCCGCGCCTGCCGAAGCGGAAGCACTCGCCGTCGCCCGCGATCTTGCGCTGGCCGAACTCACCGGCTGCCGCCTCCATTTCCGCCAGGTCACGACTGCGGCAGCGCTCGAACTGGTACGCGCAGCCAAGGCGCGCGGCGTGAAGGTGACGGCTGGCGTCACTCCGGCGCACTTCATGCTGTCCGATCTGGAACTCGCCAATTTCCGCACGTTCTGCCGCCTCTCACCTCCGCTGCGCAGCGATGCGGACCGTCAGGCCGTGATTGCCGCCATTGCCGATGGCACGATTGACGTCATCGCCTCGGGCCACGATCCACGCGGCGCGGAAGACAAGCGCTTGCCTTTTGCCGATGCCGAGCCCGGCATGGCAGGCGCGGAAACGCTGCTGCCGCTGACGTTGACGCTGGTGCGTGACGGCAGGATCGATCTCGCGCGCGCCTTCGCGCTGCTGGCGGGCAATCCCGCCGCGCTGCTCGGCGTTCCCGCCGGACGGCTGGAAGTGGGCCTCGAAGCCGATCTCGCGCTGGTCGAGCCTGAGCGGCCATGGATCGTCGACCGCAGCAAGATGGCGGCGACCGCTGGCAACACCCCGTTCGACCGCCGCCCGGTCGAGGGCCGTGTGACTGCGCTATTCAAGGGCGGCAACCGGGTCGCGTGAAACGAAACCGGCCCGCATCCCCTGTGAGGGAGCGGGCCGGGCTTGATCGCGAAAAGCTGAAACTCAGCGCTGCGCCATGCGCGTCGGCGTCGGGCGGCCCTGCGGCGAAACCATCGCCGGATCGGCCATCACGAGGCACACGCCGCCCTTGGCCTTGACCGACTGGCACATCTGCTTGGCCGAAGCGAAGCCGCTGAAGCCAACAGCCTGAACGCGCCAGAACTGGCGGCCGTTCACGGTCACTTGCGTGGTCTGGCTGTGAAAACCAGCGAGGCTGCGGTTGCGCGTGGTGAAGTGCCTCCACGCCCGCTGCGCACCCTCTGCCGAGGAGAACGAGCCGAGTTGGACGACGTGGCTGCCACGCGTCGGAGCAGCGACAGGCGCCGCCGCATGCATGGTGCGCGCAGCATGGACGGGATGGGCCACCGGCTGCGAAACGACCTGCTGCACCGGCGCAGGCGCAGGAGCAGCGGCAACCGCCGAAGGCGCAACATCGATCGCGGCAAGCTTGGCAGCGGTCGGCGCGCTGGACGCATCGGCGAGAGCCGGTGCCGCAGCTTCAGCCTGCGGCGCGGGCATCGCCGTCGCCGCCGCCTTGGCAAGATCCGCCCCATCGCCAGTCGCAGCCTTGTCCGTCGCGGCCATCGCCACGGCTTCCTCAGCGAGCTGCTGCGGCGCCGGGAAGTTGGCGAGCGCGAGCGCAGTCGGCTGGCCGCCTTCGGCAGTGGCCGGCGCACCAAGCAGGGTGGCAACGCGGCGGCGGGTATCTTCCGGACGCGCCATGAATGCCCATGTCTGCAGGCGCTCGGCGAGCTTGTCTGCCGGCACGTCCTGCTGCGCCATCAGCTTGGCTTCGCTCCAGCTGCCATCGAGCGCATAGGCATAAGCGAGGTTCTGGCGCACCTTGGGCGTGTTCTCGCCATTGCGGAGCGCGTCGGTCAGCGCGGCGATGCCGGTCTGGGTCTGGCCGGCCATCGCCATGGCAAGGCCGTAGTCCGCAGCCGCCATGCTGTCGCGATAGGTGTTGAGCGTATCGATCGCTTCATTGCCGCGGCCCAGCGCGATATCCGCCAGCGCAAGGCTCAGCGCGGCCTTGCCGCCATCTTCGCCCAGCTGCATCGCTTCATCGAACGCCTGACGCGCCGCTTCAAAGCGACCCGCGCGCAGATAGGCCGAGCCGAGCAGCGTGCGGTACGAGGCATTGCGCGGGCTGGCGAGCACGGCCTGTTCAGCAAGCGCGACGGCCTTTTCCGGGCTGCCCTTGTCCAGCGCCGTCTCCGCACTGGAGGCGAACTTGGCGTGAGTCGGCCCGCCCGCAGCGCAACCGGAAAGGAGACCAGCCGCCAGCGCGGTGGTCACGCAGATCCGGCCCACACGAAGTGAGTTGGGCCGCAGCGCGGCCTTCCGGTCAGTCTTGCTGTCATGTGCGGTGGTCATGGCGTGATGTCCCGGTTGGTATGCGGTTTCAAGAGCGGAGGGCGCGGCGGGCAAGGTCATCAAGACCCGGCTTCGCTTCGAGGAAACGGTCAAGCGCTTCGACCACGAGCGCTTGCGCACTGCGGTTGTCGAGCGTGCAGGCAAGGCGCAGTCGCAAGTGCCGCGCTGCATCGAGGCGCAGCGTGAACGCGGCCTTGCGCCCTTCCTTGAGCGCGGTGCCGCGCTCGCGGCGGTTGGCGGAAGCGGCGGGGGCCGGCACGCTCAGCACATCGGCCAGCGATTCGAGCCGCCGCAGCACTTCAGGCTGCGAGGGTTCGGGCAGCGGGTCTGCGGCAATGGGAATCACTTCGGCGGCAGGCGCAAGGTCTTCGCCGTGATCGTTCCAGCCGAGATCGTCCACATCATGCTGGGGCGCTGCGCTGGTCGGGGCCGCCGCGTCGAAACCCATCCACTGCCGGTCTTCAGCGGTCAGCGGCAGAAGCTGCGGGCGCATCGCCGGGCGCGCCGCACCCTTGCGGGCCAGCAGGCTCGGGCTCAGCGAGGCGAAAGGCTTGGGCTCGTTCATGCTGCGGCGTCCTTCGCTCACGAACCGATCACGCGGCGGCCGAAGCCACCGGCAGGACGGGGGGCGCCGGGCATGGCGGAAACGGGGTGACCGGGCTGCGGCACCGCGAAAACGGTGCGGCGGAAGTTCTTCTCGAGCCGCTCGGACACATACGTCCACAGCGCCGCGATTTCTGCGGCGGACTTGCTCCGGGGATCGACTTCCATCACCGTGCGGCCATCGATCATCGACGCGGCAAAATCGGTGCGGTGGTGCAACGTGACTGGCGCGACGGTGCCGTGCTGCGAAAGCGCGACGGCGGCTTCCGAGGTGATGCGCGCCTTGGGTGTTGCAGCGTTGACCACGAAGATCAGCGGCTTGCCGGCGCGTTCGCACAGATCGACGGTGGCGCCCACGGCGCGCAGATCGTGCGGGCTGGGGCGGGTCGGCACGACGATCAGTTCGGCGACCGAGATGACCGACTGGATCGCCATGGTGATCGCGGGCGGCGTATCGATGACGGCGAGCTTGAAGCCCTGCTGGCGCAGGACAGCGAGATCGCTCGCCAGGCGGGCAACGGTGGTCTGCGCGAAAGCGGGATATTCCGCCTCTCGCTCGTTCCACCAGTCAGACAGCGAACCTTGTGGATCGATATCGATAAGGACCACGGGGCCTGCCCCTGCGCGCTGCGCCTGGACGGCAAGGTGACCGGACAAGGTGGTCTTGCCGGACCCTCCCTTCTGCGATGCCAAAGCCAGTACGCGCAAAGTAACCCCCCTTTGGGCAAAACGAAAAGACTGAATGGTCTCTCGCTGGGGGATCGCAGAAGACCCTCAAATTTTGGTTAACATCCACGCGTTTGGTGCAGGTGATTCTGCGCAATCCGCGCTTGGGAGGCATTTTAAGCGCCTGTCTTTCAAGTATTAACCATATACGCTAATTTGCAGAGATAGGATTGCGCGCCTAAGCGATGCGTAGTGACCCTTGCACACCGCAGTGCAGCGCGGCATCGTTAACCCTGCTTTTCAGGTACTCGGCTTTTGGGAGATTCGACCGGATATGCGCGGATTTGCTCTCCTGACGGCAGTGACGCTGGGTTTTTCGGGCCTTGCCGCACCTGCTTTTGCTCAGGCACCGCCCAAGACCCTGCCCGCAGTGCCTGATGCAGCGACGGCCGCTGCCGTGCGCGCGGGCGTCGATGCATGGTCGGCGGGGAACTATGAAACAGCGGTAAAATCGTGGCAGGGTCCGGCCGCCAAGGGCGATGCCGATGCGCTGTTCAACCTCGGCCAGGCCTACAAGCTTGGCCGCGGCGTGCCCAAGGACCTGACCAAGGCCGAAGGCTATTACGGCAAGGCCGCAAGGCTGGGGCATATCTCGGCGGCAGACAACTACGGCATCCTGCTGTTCCAGACGAACCGTCAGCAAGCCGCGATGCCCTGGCTGCAGTCCGCCGCCGACCGGGGTGAACCGCGCGCGATGTATGTGCTCGGCATCGCTTCCTACAATGGCGACTATGCACCCAAGGACTGGGTCCGCGCCTATGCGCTGATCACCCGCGCAGCCGCCGCCGGCCTGCCGCAGGCGACCGCCAGCCTCGCGACGATGAATCAGACGATCCCGCTCGCGCAGCGCCAGATGGGCGTCAGCCTCGCAAACGACCTTGACCAGAAAGCTGCCGAAGCCCGCAGCAGGGAACTGGCAGCAGCAGATCTCGGCAGTCAGGGTACTCCGGCACCGCCCCCGCCGCCCAGCCCCGCCCCCAAGAGCCCGCCCGCAGCGATCGAGAAGGTCGATCTTCCACCTTCGACGCCGTCCGAACCGGTCGAAGCCTATCTGCCGCCGCCGATGGAAGCCGCCGCTGCGCCGCCGCCAAAGCCGGTGCCCGTGAAGGCGGCACCACCCAAGCCAGCCGCGCCCAAGCCCGCTCCGGTCAAGGTGGCTGCAGCCCCCCCGGCGACGACGACGAGCAGCGGCGCCTACCGCCTCCAGCTCGGTGCCTTCGGCGTGAAGGCCAATGCCGATGCGCTGTGGGCACGCGTGCGGGGGCGGCCCGAGCTTGCCGGCCATGCCCGTCAGGATCTGCCCGGCACGGTGACTCGCCTGCTCGCCACCGGCTATTCGCAGGACGGCGCGAACCGTGCCTGCGCGGCGCTGAAAGCCGCAGGGTTCGCCTGCCTCGTGGTCGCCCCCTGATCGCTGATGCCCGCCGCTATGCCGGACCGCATCGGCGCGCTTGATTTCGTGCGCGGGGTTGCCGTGCTCGGCATCCTCGCGATCAACGTGACCGGGTTCTGGGGGCCGCTGCTCGCCACCTTCAGCCCGGCTATGCCCCGCCTCGAGCCCGGCGGCGCCGTGTGGTTCGTGGCCGCTTACGTGCTGTTCGAAGGCAAGATGCGCGGCCTGTTCACGCTGCTGTTCGGGGCAAGCATGATGCTGTTCGCCGATGCTGCCGAGCGGCGCGGCGCCCATCCCGATCTCATGCAGGTGCGCCGCCTGCTGCTGCTCATGGCCTTCGGCTACGCCCACTATGCGCTGCTGTGGTGGGGAGACATCCTCCTGCCTTACGCCGTCTGCGGCATGCTTGCCTTCAGCCTGCGCCGCCTCGCGCCAGAGCCGCTCGCCGCCGCAGCACTGCTGCTGTTCCTTGCCAGCCACGGCCTTGAGATACCGGGCGATCTGGCCTCCATCGCCGCCGAAGGCCGCGTGCTTGCCGGCCACGGCTCGCCCGCCGAGGTGGCGGACCAGACCGCGATGATGGGCCGCATCGCCGCTTCGATCGCGGACGATATGCGCGTGCTCCATGCCCCCTTCCTCGAAGCCCTGCACATCCGCCTCACTGCAGCACCGCTCCTCCCGGTCGCCAATCTCGGCGCGACGTTCTTCGAGACGTTTCCGCTGATGCTGCTGGGCATGGCGCTGCTCCGGCTCGGCCTGTTCACCGGCGAATGGGAGCGGGCCAGCCTGCGCCGCATGGCGCTGCTCGGCATCGGTGTGGGCGGCGCGATCAGTGCGGCGCTCATCGGCTGGGCCGCGCTGGACCAGTTCCCGCCCGCGATGATGTTCGCGCTGATGGGCTCGCTCGCCGCCATCCCGCACCTTGCGATGACCCTCGGCTACCTTGCGGCGCTGCTCCTCCTCTACCCGCGCATGAAGGACACGGGCGCCGGGCGGCGCCTCGTCGCGGCGGGGCGCTGCGCTTTCACCAACTACCTCGGAACGACCTTCGTGATGAGCGCACTCTTTGCCGGCTGGGGTCTTGCCCTTGGCGGTGTGCTGCCCCGCGCCGCGCTGCCGCTGGTGGTGCTGGGCGGCTGGGCGCTGATGCTGGCGTGGCCGCAGTGGTGGCTGGCGCGCTTCGGGCAAGGTCCGCTCGAAGCCTTCTGGCGCCGCCTCACATGGCTCGGGGTTCCTCGCGCGCAGCCGGTTCCACCTGCGGCTGGTGCGGCGTAAGGATCAGCACGCCGTCCTCCACCCGCCAGCCCTTGAGCCGGGTAAGGAAGTTCATGCCGATCACGTTGGGCCCGCCTTCCCCCGGCATCACGATCGCATCGAGATCGCGCGCCACCACCGAACCGAACTGCAGTTCGTCGATCCGCGCCGGTGCGGCTGTCACGCTGCCATTCGCGGTTTCGACCGTCGCTTCTGGCCGCAAGACATCTGGCTCCACTCCGGCCGCCTCGGCGACATCGGCCGATAGCGCCGTCACCGTCGCGCCGGTATCGACCATCAGCCGCAGGGGCACGCCATTGAGCTTCGCCTTGATCCAGTAGTGCCCGTCCGCCGAGAGCGGAATGCGCGTCTCCCCGCCCGCAACCGTCTGCGCCGGCCCGCCGATGCTGTGCAGCGCCGCGTCAAAGCTCGGGTCCATCCGCACGAAGCGCATGACCGCCAGGGCAAAGACCGCCAGCATCAGCAGATTGCCGGAAAACCGCACCGCGCCGCCGATCCGCCCGCCGCGGTTCGCCACGGCCCCGCCGATCACAACCAGCAGCAGCGCCGCACATGTCGCGGCAAACAGCGGCGAAAGTTGCCCCAACCAGGGCGCACCGCTTTCCAGCCAGGCGTAGATTTGCGTCATGCCCAGAGCCCTAGCGGGCCAAACCTTGCTCTACCATTGCGCCCTATACCGAGCGCCCATTCCAGCCCGCGTTTACCAAGCCCGTTAAGGGCCGAAACACGCAGCGTCCCTAGGCGGGACGGGCCTGCAAAGGCACTCGCGCGAAGCGGCGTTTACGCTATTTTGCAACGCGAAAGGAGCGTCCAGATTCGCCATGCCAGGCCTGAAGTCCCCCCTCGATCTCGTTCGCTCCCGCTGGGTCAGCGCGCCGCTCGGCTTCATCGCGATGTCGCTGGCCTCGCTGCTCGCCTTCAACGTCGGCAAGGACATGGCGCAAGTCCTGTTCGGCGGCTCGCAGGCAGAAGCGCATGTCGCTGCGGTGCCCGCCACCAAGCCGCTCGCCAAGCCTGTCACTCTGACCCCCGCTTCCGCGACGGTGAACAGCGCCTTCGTCGTCAAGTCGATCCTCAAGATCGATGAGCCCATCAAGTTCGGCCAGTATTTCTGGGACGAAAGCGCCGCCAAGACCGGCTCCATCGTCGTGACGGTCGATCTTGAAGCGCGCACCATCTCGGTCTTCCGCGATGGGCACGAGATCGGCGCCGCCGCCATCCTCAAGGGCTATGGCTCCAAGCCCACTCCCACCGGCGTGTTCCCGATCACCCAGAAAGACGCCGACCACGTCTCCAATATCTACGACGCGCCGATGCCGTGGATGCTGCGGCTGACCGAAGACGGCATCACCATCCACGGCAGCAAGGTGGAGCGCGGCTATGCCACCAATGGCTGCATCGGCGTGCCGGATGGCTTCGCCAAGCGTCTGTTCGGCGTCGCCAGCCTGGGTGACAAGGTGATCATCACCGATGGCAAGCGCCTGAATGTCGGCCAGCCGATCATCGAGAACGCGGCGCCTGCGCCCACCGGCAGCACCGTCCTCGCGCAGCAGGATTGATCCAGGTCCTTTTTCGCCTGTTCTTGCAGTGCCATGAGGCGCATGAACCGGCCAAGGAGAGGACATGATACGCCCCCACGATGAACGCCACCTCGTCAGCCGCATCGGCTGGCTGCGCGCCGCCGTGCTGGGCGCGAACGACGGGATTGTCTCCACCGCCAGCCTGATCCTCGGCGTCGCCGCCTCGGGCGCTGAGCGGCAGGCCTTGCTCGTCGCGGGCGCGGCAGGGCTCGTCGCGGGTGCCATGTCGATGGCCGCGGGCGAATATGTCTCGGTTTCCAGCCAAGCCGATACCGAAGCGGCAGACCTCGCGCGCGAACGCGCCGAACTCGCCGCCGATCCAGTCCATGAAGCCGCAGAGCTTGCCGCGATATACGAGGAGCGCGGGGTTGACCCTGTCACGGCCAAGGAAGTCGCCCGCCAGATGATGGCGAAGGATGCGCTCGCCGCTCATGCGCGCGACGAACTCCACCTCACCGAAGCGACCGCTGCGCGGCCGATCACCGCCGCGATGGCCTCGGCACTGATGTTCACCGGCGGGGCATTCCTGCCGCTGCTGCTCGCCGCGATCCTGCCGATGTCCCTGATGGTCACCGGCACGGCGGGCGGCTCGATCCTGTTCCTCGCCCTGCTCGGCGCGCTGGGCGCGCGTGCAGGCGGCGCGGCCATGGGCAAGCCTGTTGTCCGTGTCGTCGTCTGGGGCGCCTTGGCCATGGCGCTGACGGCCGGAATCGGCAAGATGGTCGGGACCGCCGTCTAGGTGCCCGGATCGCTCGATATCGCCGGTTTCGCCCTCGCCGTCCTGCTGATCGAGCTGACACCCGGCCCCAACATGGCGTGGCTGGCGGGCCTCGCCGCGACCGAAGGCAAGCGCAGCGGGCTTTCTGCCGTCGCCGGGATCGCGCTGGGCCTGCTCGCCAATGGCGCACTCGCCGCGCTGGGCCTTGCGACCTTGCTGACAGCCATGCCTGCGCTGCTCCATGCCTTGCGCATTGCAGGCGCTGCGATGATGGTCTGGCTCGCCATCGAGGCATGGCGCGGCGCGGAGAAAGCCCCACCGCCCACCGCCGCCCGCCGCGCCTTCGCCACCGGCGCGCTGCTCAATCTGCTGAACCCGAAGGCCTACCTGTTCTTCGTGGTCGTCGCGCCGGAATTCCTCGGCGGGCGCACCTTGGGCCTCACCGAAGCGCTCACCCTCGCCGTGGTCAGCACCACTATCGCGACCCTGATCCACCTCGCCATCGTGCTGGCAGGAAGCCACGCGCAAGCCTGGCTAATGGACGAACGGAGCACCCGCTGGGTGCGCCGTGGGTTTGCGGTGGTAATGCTCGGCGTCGCGATCTCGTTCCTCGCGATCAAGACCGGCTGAACCTTACCGAAGCGCACTCACCAAATCGCACCCGCTGCCCCAACCCCGCTCATGCTGAGCTTGTCGAAGCATGCTGGCGCAGCGGTTGCGCAATCACCCTTCGACAGGCTCAGGGTGAGCGGGGCTGGGGGAGCAATTCAGCCCATCAACGCGGCGCCATCCGGATCCCGCCATCCAGCCGGATCGCCTGCGCGTTGAAGTAGCTGTTGCGCACCAACTCCATCGCGAGGCTGGCGAACTCTTCCGGCAGGCCCAGCCGCTTGGGGAACGGCACCGAGGCATTCAGCCCCGCGCGCACCTTCTCCGGCACGCGGCCCAAGAGCGGCGTATCGAAGATGCCCGGCAGGATCGCGTTGACGCGGATGCCGAGGTCCATCAGATCGCGCGCCATCGGCAGCACGAGGCCGACCACGCCTGCCTTGAGCGAACCATAGGCCACCTGCCCGATCTGCGCATCCTGCGCCGCGACCGAACCCGTCAGGATGATCGTCCCGCGCTCGCCATCGCCTTCCAGCGGCTCGGCATGCGCCATGCCCAGCGCCGAAAGGCTCGCCACGCGGTAGCTCGCGATCAGCACGCCGTTGGCGGCGAAGGCATAGTCCTCGGTCGAAAGCCGGGTGAACTCGCCCGTCTCCTTGTTGCGGCCCACGGTCTTGCCCTTGCGGTGCACCACCGCGCAGTGGACGGTGATCCGCTCCTGCCCATGCGCCGCGCGCGCCTTGGCAAAGCCCTCGACCACCGACTCCTCGCTGGTGATATCGACATGGCAGAACAGCCCGCCGATCGCCTTGGCGACTTCCTCGCCCGCCTCATCATTCACATCGAAAATCGCAACCTTCGCCCCCGCCGCCGCGAGCGCATAAGCGGTCGCACGCCCCAGACCCGAAGCCGCACCGGTCACCACGGCAGCCATACCCTGTTCGATCTTCATGGCATCTCTCCTTTAACCGCGCGATTAAGCCGGAGGAGAGGCCGGTGCAAGTGCCACAAATGCTAACATAGCCCTCTCCCCTTCAGGGGGAAGGGTTGGGAGAGGGGAATGGCGCGCGCAGAAGTACGCATGCCGTTGGCGCTCTGGGGAAAGTGGTATATGCCAGCCTTGGTATGGTCGGGCAGATAATCTTCTTCGTCACCATGTGGGCTGGAACCGCATTCTTGATCAACCGGCTATATGTCATCATCCGATATCGAGCGATCACGGTAAAGGGCATCACGTATTCGAGGAGCGACACACCGATCATGTATTGGATCGAGATAATTATCATTCTCGCAGGTCTGATCATGATAGGTGGGATTTCGGTCGTGCTTACTTTAGGGGCTATTGGCCTGCTTGATTGAGCAAGTCGAAAAACCTGAAACTGTAAATCACCCACTTTCCTCAACATTTCCCCTAAAGCACATCAAACTCATCCCCCAACGCCGCCCGCAGCTTGTCCAGCGCCTGCGCCTTCAGCTGGTGCACACGCGGCACGCTGACCGAGAGCACCTCGGCGATTTCCGCCAGGTTCAGTTCCTCCACGAAATAGAGCTGGATGACGGTCTGCAGCCGCTCCGGCAGACCGGCAATCGCCGCCACCACCGCCCCGCGCGATTGTTCGTCGCTAAGAATCTCGAAGCTGTCCGGCCGGTCGTCGGCGAAGGCCATGTCGCTGTCGGAATAGGTATCGTCGATGGGCTCGAAGCGCATCGGCTCGCTGGAAGCGCGCAGTTCGCCCAGCGCTGCGGTGGTGATGCCCATCGCTTCGGCGAGTTCGTCCTCGCTCGGCGCGCGGCCCAGCGTGGTGGTCAGCGCCTGCGCTGCGCCGGCCAGCAGCTTGCGCCGGTCGCTCGCGCTGCGCGACAGCGGGGTGGAGCGCCGCACCAGATCGACCATCGCGCCGCGCACGCGCAGCTTGGCATAGGCGGCAAAGCCGTCCTCGGTCGGCGCATTGTGCTTCTGCGCGCATTCGGTGAGGGCGACGAGCCCGGCCTGCACCAGATCCTCGATCTCGATCCCGGCGCGGCCCGATCCGTGGACGTGCCAGGCAAGGCGGCGCACCATCGGCAGGAAGCGGCGGATGCGGTCTGCCGTCCCGCCCTGATAGGCGCGCGCGGCGGCAAAGCTGCGGTGGTCATGGTTCATGCGGCAAGGTCCTGTGGGGGCAATGCGGTTGGGTCTTCGGCAGCACCGACCACCTCGATCACTTCGATCGGCTGGCTGGGCGGCAGTTCGGAAATCGAAAGCACCGCGCATTGCGGCGCACGCTGGCGCAGCAGCGCGGCAAGGGCGCGCCGCGCGCGTGGCTGAACGATCAGCGCAACGGGCGGCGCAGCAGGCCCCCGCTCGGCGATGATCGCAGCGATGCGTTCGCCGATGGAGCGCGCGAGATCGGGCTCGATCACCGGCTGGCCGGTCACGGGATCGTGCATCCCGCCCACGATCATCTGCTCCAGCCCGCCATCGAGCGTCAGCACCGCCAGCCGCTCATTCGGCCCGCAAATGCGCGAGACCAGCAGCCCGCCCAGCGATGCGCGGACCAGATCGACCAGCTTGTCGAACTCGCTCGTCTGCAGCACCGCTTCGGCCAGCGCGGAAAGGATCGGCAGCGGATGCGCGATGCTCACCCCGTCTTCCAGCAGCGCGTGGAACAGGCGCGTCATCGCGCCCAGCGTGATCGGCGCGGGATGCACCGTCTCCACCAGCCCCGGCGCACGATCCCGCACGCCTTCAAGGATCGCGCGGACTTCATCCGGCCCGAGCAGCGCCTGCGGCCGCTCGCCCAGCACTTGATTGAGATGGGTGGCGACGACGGTGGAAGCGTCCACCGTGAGGAACCCTTCCGCAATCGCGTGATCGCGCTGGCCGGGTTCGATCCAGATCGCCGGGCAGCCGAAGCTGGGATCGGTCGTCACATCGCCGCGCAGGGAATGCTGCGGATTGGCCTCGCCGGCATCGATGGCGAGCACTTTCTCCGCCTTGATGCTCGCCCCGCCCAGCGCCACGCCGCCGAGCACGATGCGGTAGGAATCGGGCATCAGGTCCAGACTGTCACGCACGCGGAACTGCGGCACGACAAAGCCGAAGCTCTGCGAAAGCTGCTTGCGCACCCCCGTTATGCGCGCCACCAGCGGGGCATCGCGCTTCTCGTCGACCAGATGGACAAGGCCGTAGCCCAGCTCGATGGTCACGAGCGTGTGGTCGGAAACCTCCTCCAGCGTGATCTTCGCCGGATCGACTTGCTCCACCACCACCGGTGGCGGCACGGCAAGGCGCGCCTCGCGCTTGCGCAGGCTCCACCAGATCCACCCGGCAAGCCCGGCGGCAGGCATGAACACCATCTGCGGCATCGCCGGGATCATCCCGATCACGCCAAGGATCACCGCGACCGGGAGCCACGTGCTGGGCGATGCAAACTGGCCGCCGATCTGCCCGGCAAGATCGCGCGCATCCGAAACGCGGGTCACGATCACCGCAGCGGCGATGGAAAGCAGCAGCGAGGGCACTTGCGCCACCAGCGCATCGCCCACCGCCAACGTAATATAGCGGCTCGCAGATTCCTGCGCGCTCAGCCCATGGCTCAGCATGCCCAGGCAGAAGCCCGCGATGATGTTGACGCCGAGGATCAGCAGCGCGGCAACGGCGTCGCCCTTCACGAACTTGCTGGCACCGTCCATCGAGCCGTAGAAATCGGCCTCGGTCGCCACTTCGCGGCGGCGCGCCTTGGCTTCGTCCGCCGTCAGCAGACCTGCCGCCAAGTCGGCATCGATGGCCATCTGCTTGCCGGGCAAGGCATCGAGGGTAAAGCGCGCCGAAACTTCCGAAACGCGCCCCGCGCCCTTGGTCACGACCATCAGGTTGATGATCATCAGGATCATGAACACGAACAAGCCGACCGCGAAATTGCCGCCGATCAGGAACGCGCCGAAGCTTTCGATCACATGCCCCGCCGCCGCGCCGCCTTCATGGCCCTTGACCAGCACAATGCGGGTGGAGGCCACATTCAGCGCCAGTCTCAGCAAGGTCGCGAACAGCAGCACTGATGGGAACGAGGAGAAATCGAGCGGCTTCAGCGCATTCATCGCCGCCATCAGGATCGCGACCGAAAGCGCGATATTGAGCACGAAGAACGCATCGAGCAGGAACGACGGGATCGGCATGATCATCAGCGCGATGAGGATCAGGATGCCGCCGGGAAGCGCCAGCGCGCCGGGTGAACCGAGCCGTTTCAGCATGGCCGATCAGATCCCCAGGCTGCGCAGCTGGCCATAGGCCGCGCGGACATGGGCCGGGGCGCTGCCGGGGGTCGCAAGTGCGAACGCATCGCGCAAGGTATCGGCCATCGAGCACGCAGGCGGCGCATCGGGCGCATTCTGCGCCGCGCGGAAGGCCTGCTGGATCGGGCCGCCCTGCGGCGCTTCGGCCGTAAAAGTCGGCAGCGGCGTATCCGGTGCGTTCATGGCGCTCGCCATCCGGCCGCGCAGCAGATCCATCACTTCACCCACCGACCGCGCACCGCCTGCGCCGAAGAACACCGCGCGATTGGCCGCCGCCGCCTTGGGCAGCAGCGCCGCCGCGCTTTGGGATGGGTTGGTGGACAGCGCCCCGAGGAAGCGCCCGGCCCCTTCTGCGCCAAGGAAGTGCGCGAGGTACAGCTCGCTTGCATCGGGATCGCGGCCGAGCACGCCGCTCAGGAAATCGCGATTGTCGTTCGCCAGTTGCCCCGCCATCAGCGCGGAAAGCTCCGGGTCCGAACGCAGCGCCAGCAATTGCGCGCGCGAGGACGGATCGTTCGAACCCGAAATGCCCAGCTCCGCGCCATGCTTGTCGAGCATCGAAAGCCAGGTCTGCCCGGTGAACTGATAGAGCCCCGCCGCGCTCGACGTGGCCGCGCGTGCCTTCGGGTCGAGCCCGGACTCCAGCCGCGCCTGCGCCATGAGGTAGGAAAAGTCGGTGCCGGTCGCCGCCGCCGCACGCGCAATCGCGCCCCTTACATCCCTTGGGCGCACATCGGGCGCAGGGCGCGGGGCTGGGCTCGCAGCAATAGGGGTAGGTTCGCTCACTCGGGTCCCTTTCCAGACCGCCTTCGAAGGGCAGCCGGGAAAGGTTCAGCAAACAGCGTGCCAAATGACTTCTAAAGGCAAAACGGCACCGGCCCGCTCCCCCACCCGGCCACCCACAACGTACAATTCCGTTGGGTGGCCGGGTGGGGGAGCGGGCCGGTGCCGCAAGCCCTTCGCGGAAGCGAAGGGCGTACTTCAAACTAACGCGCGCGGCCGATCCGGGCATGGGCGGCCTGCGCGCGGTAGACCGCCGGCTGGCCGGTCAGCGCATCAAGGCGCGCCGAGACATTGGCCGCAATCAGGTTGCGCACGCGGCGGTTTGCCTCGTTCACGCGGCGCGCCGCTTCGAGCAAACCGCGGCATTCCTCGTCGATAGCTTCGGGTGCGGTCGTATCGAGGCGCCCGCAAAGGGCGGTCTTGTCAACCGCGCAGCCCATGATCGCATCGACATCCAGCCCGGCAAGCGCGTGCCGCTCGTCTTCCAGAACGGCCAGCATCTGCCGCAAGGTATCGCGCAGCTGGGTGGGGCGGCGGATGGGCTCGACCGTATCGATGGCAGCGTTCACGTGCTCGCTCACTTGGGGCTCCTCAGCAGCATCCCGGCCGCGATCATCGCATCGGCGATCTTGGTCGGGAGCACGGGGTATGTGCCGGTCTCGATGGCATGGCGGATCGTCGCAACCCGCTCCTGATCGACCGGGGCAGCGCCTGCCTTCACCGCGTCGCTGGTTTCCACCTGCGGCGCGGCGACGGCGGCTGCAGCCGGAGCCGGTGCCTTGGGCGAATCAGACGTGGTTTCGGTCTGGACAGGCTTGGCGCCGGTCCCAACTGTATTGACCTGCCCAGTCTTTGGCACCGCGCTGACCGGGCGCGATGCTCCGATTTCAAAGGATGACATGGTCCGCTCCTCGCGTTTCCTGCAAACCAGAACGGATGTTGCAGAGGACTTTTAAGCGGGGGCGGAAAAAATTTGCCGCAGGCGGCAGCGCGGCGCAGGTTCTTGCCGGATCGCGGGTCAGTCGACCGGCAGTTCGACCAGCCCCGGACGCACCACGCGCGCGCGCAGAGGATCGGCCTTGGCAGCCGTCCGCACACGGATCCAGCTGCCGACAGCCCCCGCATCGAGCGCCTCGCCCGGCTGCGAGACCGAGAAGCCATCGCCCGCGACCATGACTGTCACGCCCTCGCCGCGTGCCACCGCAATCGCGGCCGGCGCTGCCGCGGGGATCGCCCGCTCCGCGCTCACCGGCACGAACACGCGCCAGCCGCCCGCATCGGGGCAGCGCACCAGCACGCTTGTCTGCGGGTTGCCGTACCAGGACAGTGCGAGCGGGGCCGCGCAGGCCGCCAGCCGCAACCGCCGGTCGACCGGCTGCGCCGCGCCCCCCGGCACACCGATCTGCTGGCCGGTGAAGGCCGACACAGCCCGGTCGATCGCGGCGAGATCGGTCAGCGGTGCGGCCATCGCGGGCAACGGCGCAAGGCTCAGCGCAAGGGGGAGAGCCTTGAGGAACAGTGGGCGAAAAGCAGGCATGGCGTGGCGCTTCCATAAGGAGAGGACAGGCCTGCAGTGCTGCAATCATCGTGCCACCTCACTCGGCGTCATAGGCTAGGACGACGCTGGCGGCATCTTCGCGCCCGGGCTCGATCACGATCCGTGCCCCGGCCCCGCGCGCACCAGCGTCCTTCACCAGCGCCTCCGCGCGGGCCAGCGCGGCCTGCTCGTGACCTGCCAGATGGCGCACCAGGATAGAGACCCTGAGCCGGGGATCGCGCGCCTGCTGCGCCAGCCAATCCGCGAGCTTGGGCATGCCCGGGCCTTCACGCCACACGCCCACCGGCTCACCGCGCACCGACGGCGCCGGCGGCTTCGCGGCCACTGGCTTCGCGGCAACCGGCTTCGCGGCATTGGGCAGCAGCGGCGTGTCAGGCGCGCTGGCGAGCGCGGCAGCCGTCATCAGGAACAGGATCAGCGCAAGATCGGCGAGGATCGTCTGCCACGGCATCGCGATCGGCGCGCCATAGAGCCCATGCGGCGGCGCGGTCATGGCACCTCGCGCAAGTAGGCCCGCCGGATCGCGCCCCCGCCCGCGCCCGCCTGCAGGGGCGGACAGGCCGGCGCCAGCTTGGCAATCAGCCAGTCAGCGATTTCGCGCCGCGCCGCTTCCTCGGCTTCCACTTGCCGCTCCACCATCCGTGACAGCGGGGCAAGCAGCAGATTGCCCAGCAGCAGGCCATAAAGCGTGGTCAGCACCGCCATCGAGATCGCGCCCATGAACGCCCCGCGCGCAAGGCCCTCGGCCGGCAGCTGGCTCAGCGAGACGAGCGTCCCGGCCAGCCCGAACACCGGGGATAGCTCTGCCCCCAGCGCCAGCGTGCGCACCGCCCGCACCGCCTGCGCCACGCGGGTCTCGCGCGCGGCATCGTCGCTGCTGACAAAAGCGGCGAGGCTGCGTGTCTGGATCAGCGCGCCGAGCGCCGCATCGATAGCCTTGTCGCCGCTGGGGCGCAGCGATGTGCGCAGCAGGCCCTCGCGTTCCGCCTGCGCGATCATCGGCGCCAGCGCGCCGCGCACCAGGTCCTCGCGGAAGCGCGGCCGCACCAGAGCGCCAAGCGCGGCGCGGCAATCCGCAATGCCGCTGCGCAGCGCCGTCGCGCCCAGTGTGCCGCCAATGACAATGCCCGCCGCCACCGGGTCGAGCATATGCGCCAAGTCCATTGCTGCCGTGCCTCGTTCTTTCGTCTGCCAAGAACGGCGGGGCGCGCCGGGACTTCAGGGCCAGATCGATCAGGTCGCGGAAGCCATTTGCCGCAACCCGGCAAGCGCTTGCCGGTTCCCATCCGGCCCACCGCGCCGATCCCCAGCATTTCCGCGCTTGGCACGCCCCTTGCTGATCACCGGACAGGAAAAACCGTCCCCAAGGCATAATCCATGAGCGACTCACTTTTCGGCATCCACGGCGCAGCGCTCGAATTGCGTTCGCAGCGCATGGGCCTCCTCGCCTCGAACCTCGCGAACGCGGGCACGCCGGGCTACAAGGCCAAGGACATCGATTTCGCCGCCGCGCTCAAGGCCCGCACCGGCGGCGCGAGCGAGGCGCAGGCGATGTCTGCCGCCACGCGTTACCGCATGCCGGTCATGCCCAGCCTCGATGGCAACACCGTCGAGATGGCGACCGAGCAGACCGCCTTCGCCGAAAACGCGGTGGGCTATTCCGCCACGCTCTCGTTCATCCGCGGCCGGGTCGAAACGCTGACCCGCGCGATCAAGGGCGAATGACGATGGCAGGCAACGGCCAACCCCTCTCGCTGTTCGACGTCACCGCCCGCGCCATGTCGGCGCAGCTCGTGCGCATGAACGCGTCCGCTTCCAACCTCGCCAATGCCGGCAATGTCGCTGCCAGCAAGGACGCCGCTTACCGCCCCTTGCGCCCGGTCTTCGCCGAAGAGCTCGACCGCTCCAGCGGCCTCGCCACGGTCCGCGTCGCCGGGGTCTACCGCAGCGATGCCGCACCGGTGCGCATGCACGATCCCGATCACCCGCTCGCCGATGCCAATGGCGATGTCTGGGAAGCGCCGGTCGATGAGAACGCCGAGCTGGTCGAGATGATGGAAAGCGCCCGCCAATACCAGAACGTGGTCGAGGCGATGCAGACCGCCAAGCAACTGATGCTCGAAACGATGAGGATGAAGTGATGACCGTGATCAATCCCTATACCGCGGCCACAGCCGCCTCGACCGCCGCCAAGGCCGCCACGAGCGCGGCCAAGAGCGCGTGGGGCTCGATGGGCGCTACCGATTTCATGAAGCTGCTCACCGCGCAGCTGCAGAACCAGGACCCCACCGCGCCGGTCGATAACAGCCAGATGATCGCCCAGCTCGCCCAGTTCTCCAGCCTCTCGGCGCAGAACAGCACTTCCGACACGCTGAAGTCGATCGAAGCCAAGCTCGACCAGCTCACCGGCCTGAAGGCCTGAGAAAGGACCCCCAGACATGTCGTTCTACACCTCGCTCAACGGCCTCAAGAACGCCCAGACCGATCTCGGCGTGGTCAGCAACAACATCGCCAATGCCGAAACCAACGGCTTCAAGAAGAGCACCGTGGCCTTCTCGGATATTGTCGCAGGCAGCGCCTTCACCAATCCCAAGCTGCTGATCGGGATCGGCGCGACGGTCGAGGCGGTGAACCAGAACTTCAAGCAAGGCCCGGTCGAGCAGACCGGCAATTCGCTCGATCTCGTCATCAACGGCGACGGCTTCTTCACCACCCGTTCGGCGATTACCGGCGATACGCTCTACACCCGCAACGGCGCCTTCGAGATCGACGAGAACGGCTACATCCTGCGCGGCGGCAACCGGCTGCAGGTCTTCCCGACCGATACGGCCGGCGTCCAGACGGGCACGACGCCGCAGTCGGTGCAGGTTCCGGCAGTCAATGCGGGCGGGGCGCAGTTTGCCGGGATCGCGGTTGGCAAGAACGGCGTGGTCACCGCGTCCTACGCCGATGGCTCCAACACCGCGGTCGGCATGATCGCACTCGCCACGTTCCTCGCCCCAAGTGGCCTGCGTCAGGAAGGTTCGTCGAACTGGAGCGCCACCGGCCTCTCGGGCAACGCAACCTATGGCCAGCCGGACTCCGGCTTCTTCGGCGGCCTCCTTTCGGGCGCGCTTGAACGCTCGAACGTCGATCTGTCGGAAGAGATGGTCAGCCTGATCACCGCGCAGCGCAATTTCCAGGCCAATGCCAAGGCCATCGATACCGCCACGCAGATCTCGCAGACCATCATCAACTTGCGCAGCTGAGGCTGATACAGCGCCATGGACCGCCTGATATACACCGCCTATTCCGGCCTCACCGGCTCGATGGTCACTCAGCAGGTGATCGCCAGCAACATGGCCAACGCGCAGACCATCGGCTTCCGCGCAGAGTTGCTGAACGCCGATCCGATGACGCTCAAGGGCCCCAGCATCGAGGCGCGCGCGATGACGCGCGGCGAAGTGCGCGGCGCCAACATGAAGCAGGGCGCGCTGATCGAAACGGGCAATCCGCTCGATATCGCGCTCACCGGGCGCACCATGCTCGCCGTGCAGGGCGCGGATGGCGAGGAAGCCTATACCCGGCGCGGCGATCTGGCGGTCGATGCCTCGGGCGTCCTCACCAATGGTGATGGCCGCCCGGTGGTGGGCGATGCAGGGCCGCTCACGGTGCCGCCCGGCGCGAAGATCACCATTGCCCCCGATGGCCGCGTGCTCGCCGCCGCACCGGAAAACCCGGACCAGCCGCCGCAGGAAGTCGGCCGGATCAAGCTTGTGAGCACCGCCGGATCGGCGATCGAAAAAGGCCTCGACGGCCTGTTCCGGGTGCAGGGCGGCGGCGCCCTGCCCGCTGACGAGGAAGCCAAAGTCCAGCCCGGCAGCCTCGAGCAATCCAACGTCGAGCCGACCCGCGTGCTCGTCGAGATGGTCGAGGCGCAGCGCCTGTTCGACATGCGGACCAAGCTCATTTCCACCGCGAAAGAGCTTGATGAAGGCGGCACCGGCCTGATGCGCCTCACCTGATAACCCCCAACCCGATCATCCCAGGACACCACACCCATGCCCTCTTCCGCCCTTCACGTCGCCCGCACCGGTCTCGAAGCGCAGGACACGCGGATGCGCGTGATCGCCAACAACCTCGCCAACGTCGGCACCACCGGTTTCAAGCGTGATCGCGCCAACTTCGCCACGATGGCCTATCAGGATGCGCGCACTGCCGGGCAGCAGTCCTCGGGCGAGACCGCCTATGCCACCGGGCTCAATCTCGGCACCGGCGTCGGCATCCAGTCGACCACGCGGATCGCCACGCAAGGCCCGATGCAGACCACCGGCAACGCGCTCGATCTCGCGCTCGATGGCGAAGGCTTTTTCCAGGTCACGCTGCCGGGCGGCCAGCTCGCCTATACCCGCGCCGGCAATTTCAGCCGCTCGGCGGAAGGCCAGCTCGTCACCGCGCAGGGCTATGTCGTGCAGCCGCCCGTCACGATTCCTGATGGCGCGACGTCGATCACCATTGCGCCCGACGGTACGGTCTCGGCCGCGCTCCCCGGCACGGCGGAGCCTTCGCAGCTTGGCCAGATCACCATCGCCAGCTTCGCCAATCCGGCGGGTCTTGCTGCGGGCGGAGACAACTTCCTCACCGAAACTGCCGCCAGCGGCGCCGCACAGATCGGCATCGCCGGCGAAGTCGGGCGCGGCCATATCCGCCAGGGTTTTCTCGAAAGTTCCAACGTCAACGTTGTCGAGGAGCTGGTCGACATGATCGAGACCCAGCGCGCCTACGAGGTCAACTCCAAGATGATCTCGGCCGTCGACGAAATGCTCAAGAACGCCAACCAGACTCTTTGACGGACCCTGCACCCATGATGGATTCCCCCTTCGAAGCCGCATTTCGCGCTTCTGCCGATGGCCGGATAGACGGCAGGCCGCTCGGCCTGAAGCTGCTCGCCTGCCTGCTCGTGCCGCCCGCCATCGTGCTCGCCGTGACCCTCCCCGGCCATGCCCACGGCAAGCCCACGCGCCCTGCCGAAGGCTTCGGCGCAGTCCTGCCGCAAGCCGCCGCCCCTCGCCCGGCAGATGGCGCGATCTTCAACGTGTCCGCCGGCTACACCGGCCTCGTCGAAGGACGCCGCGCGCATGCAATCGGCGATCCGCTGACGATCATCCTCACCGAAAACCTCAATTCCTCGAAGACCGCCGCATCCAAGACGCAGAAGAACGGCGCCTTCAACATCGTCCCGCCCAGCGCCGGGCCGCTGTCCTTCCTCGATCCCAACGCCCTTAAAGCGTCAGGCGGATCGTCGTTCAACGGACAGGGGAATGCCTCGCAGACGAGCACGCTCGGCGGGGAGGTCTCCGTCACCATCGCTGAAGTGCGCCCCAATGGCACGGCGCTCGTCACAGGAGAAAAGCGCTTGCTGCTTAGCCAGGGCCAGGAATGGGTGCAGTTTTCCGGCATCGTGCGCCTTGGCGATATCGATGCAGACAACCGCGTGCGCTCCACGCAGGTCGCCGATGCCCGCGTCACCTACACCGGCAACGGCACGGTCGGCCGCGCCAGCCGCGAAGGCTGGCTGTCGAAGTTCTTCAGCGTGATCACGCCGTTCTGACCATGGCCCGCACCCCTCTCCTCCGGGCCCTCGTCGCCCTCATAGTCGCAATCACGCTCGCGCCCATGCCAGCGCATGCAGACCGCGTGCGCGATCTCGGCGCGTTTCAGGGCGTGCGCACCAACCAGCTCACCGGCTACGGCGTCGTCGTCGGCCTCCCCGGCACGGGTGACGACAACCTCGACTATATCACGCAGGCCATGCGCGGCGTGTCCGGCCGGCTCGGCGTGCAGCTGCCGCAGGGCGTCTCGCCCGGGCTCAAGAACGCCGCCGCTGTCCTCATCACCGCCGACCTCCCTGCTTTCGCCAAGCCCGGCCAGCGTATCGACGTGACGGTCTCGACCATCGGCAAGGCCAAGTCCCTGCGCGGCGGCGCGCTGATCCTCGCCCCGCTCTACGGCGCGGACGGCCAGATCTACGCGATGGCGCAAGGCAACCTTGCCGTCGGCGGGCTTGGCATCACCGGCAAGGATGGCAGCCAGCTCACCGTCAACGTCCCCACCGTTGGCCGCATCGCCGAAGGGGCCAGCGTCGAACGCGCGGTCGCCACCGGGTTCGACCGCGATGAAATGCTGCGCTGGAACCTGTTCACCGCCGATTTCCTCACCGCCAGCCGCGTGCGCGACGCTGTGAACGCGCGATTCCCCGGCGCGGCCACGGTGGAGGACGGCATCACCCTTGCCATCCGCCTGCCCGCCGCGACCGACACGCGCGCAACGATGATGGCCGCGATCGAGATGATCGAGGTGAACCCGGCTGAAACCGCCGCCAAGGTCATCGTTAACAGCCGCACCGGCACCGTCGTGATCAACAGCGCGGTGCGCCTTTCCCCCGCCGCGATCAGCCACGGCAAGCTCGTCGTGAAGATCGACGAGAAAGCCCAAGTCTCGCAGCCCGGCCCGTTCAGCCGCGGCCAGACCGCCGTCACGCCCGCCAGCCAGATCAGCGCCGAGGAAGGTCAGGCCCACGTCGCGCTGTTCAAGCCCGGCGCCTCGCTCTCCAGCCTTGTCGATGCGCTCAACAAGCTCGGCGTCACCCCATCCGATCTCGTCGCGATCCTTGAGGCGCTCAAGCAGGCCGGTGCGCTGCGGGCCGAGATGGAGGTGATATGAGCCCGATTACCCCAACCTCCGCACCAGTCGCCGCCGCTTCCGCGTCCGACCGCGCTGCCCTCAAGAAGGCGGCGCAAGGCTTCGAGGCGATCTTCGTGCGCCAGATGCTCGCCGCGGCACGTGCCACCAGCCTTGCCGGTGACGATCCGATCTTCGGCGGCCAGGCACAGGAAACCTTCACCCAGATGCGCGACGAACGCTTTGCCGACATCGCGGCTCAGGCTGGCACCTTCGGCCTCGCCAGGCAGCTCGAAGCGCAGTTCGCGAAGCTGCTGCCGTCCGCCCCCCCGGCGGCGAAGGAGTAACGCGCGATGGCTTCCGATCTCCTTTCCATCGGCCTGTCCGGCGCCAAGGCAGCCCGCGCCGCGCTCGATGTCACCGCGCAGAACATCGCGAACGCATCGACCGACGGCTATGTCAGGCGCAGCGTCAGCCTCACCGAAGTCGCCTCCACCGGCTACAACCAGAACGTCGGCGACATCTCGCTTTCGGGCGTGCGGGTGGAACGGATCGTGCGCAACGCCGATGCCTTCCGCCAGAGCGAAGTGCGCCGCACGGGCAGCGATACCGCGCGCGCCGATGCCGAGGTCAAAGGTCTCGGCAATGTCGAAGCAGCGCTCGAGCAGTCCGGCGTCTACACTGCGATCACCGGCTTTGACGCAGCGCTCAAGAAGCTGGCGGAAGATCCCGTCGATACCTCGCTGCGCTCCTCGGTGATCGAATCCATGCGCACGATGAGCGCGACCTTCCAGATCGCCTCCAAGGAAATGACGGCGGTCGGCAAGGGCCTCCAGTTCGAAGCGTCGGACGGCGTCACGCAAGTGAACCGCATCGCGGGCGAACTCGCGCGCACCAACTTGCGCCTCTCGCGTGCGGCGGACGCCAGCTCGGATCAGACCGCGCTGCTCGATCAGCGTGACAAGCTGCTCAGCGATCTCAGCCAATACGGCGATATCACCACCAGCCTCGCGCAGGATGGCAGCGTCACCGTCACGCTCGGCAGCACCGCGTCGAATACCCCGCTCGTCAGCGGCGGCGATGTCAAACAGGTCGCCATGACCACCAGCGGCACCACCGCCAGCTTTACGCTTGATGGCGAGGCCCTGACACTGGTCGGCGGTTCGCTGGCCGGGCAGCAGCTGGCGCTGGGCAAGCTCGCGCAGCTTCAGGGCGATCTCGATGGTCTTGCCAAGACGATCGTGACCAAGGTCAACGATGCGAATGCCCTCGGCAAGGACCGCAACGGTGATGCCGGCGGCAATCTGCTCACTGGCGACAGCGCCGCCACCATTGCGCTCGCCACCAGCGATCCCGCCAAGATCGCCACGGCACCGGCCAGCGCGCTCAAGAACAGCCGCGATACCGGCAATCTCGATGCCATGCGCACCACGCTGGCGAATGTCGATCCCGCCGGCAAGATGGACGCGATCCTGTTCGACGTCTCGGCCACGGTCTCGGGCCGCACCGTCACGCGCGATGCGCTCGCCACGATCTCGGACGCCGCCAAGACCGCGCTCGCCGCGCAGACCGGCGTCGATCTCGATTCCGAAGGCGTCAATCTCGTGCGCTACCAGCAGGCATTCCAGGCCTCGGGCCGGGTGATGCAGGTTGCATCGTCGCTCTTCGATTCACTGCTGCAGATCCGATAGGGCCGCAAAGGACTTGGCATGAGCATCTTCGCCACCAGCACTTCCGCCTTCTATGATCGCTCGACGCAGAGCCTTTCCTCGCTGCGTTCGCAGGCGGAGGACCTGCAGAACCAGATCAGCACGAACAGCAAGATCACCCGCTCGTCGGATAACCCGCTCGCCGCCTCGCAGCTGCGCCTGCTTGCGCGCACCTCGGCGCTGAGCGCGATCGACACCGACGCGACGAACCGCGCCACCATCGACCTCAACCTTGCCGACACTGCGCTCAGCCAGTTCACCAACTATGTCAGCCGGGCGCAGGAACTCGCGACCCAGGCCGCGTCCACCCTGCTGCCCTCCGCACAGCGCGCCAGCATTGCCGCGGAACTGGCGCAGATCCACACCGGCCTCATCGGGCTTGCCAACACGCGCGACAGCGCCGGTCACGCCCTGTTCGGCGGTGACAGTGCCGGCGATGCCTACCGCATCAATGCCACGAGCGGTCAGGCCGAATATATCGGCGGCGGCACCGCCGGCCAGCTTTCGCTGGGCGACGGTCAGACGGTCGGCCGCAGCCTGACCGGCCCCGAATTCCTCTCGTTCAAGGATTCCTCGGGCGCCACCACCGATCTCATGACGGTGATCAAGAACCTGTCCGACGCGCTTTCCACCGGCGCCGCCAGCACCGCGAGCGTGGCCCAGACCGCGCTCGGCTCGCTGTCGAACAGCCTTGATGCGATCACCAGCGCGCAGACCGTGGTCGGCTCGCGGCTCAGCTGGATCGACCTCTCGACCGAACGCCAGCAAACGATGAGCGAGGCCCGCGCGTCACAGCAGCAGGATGTCGGCTCGCCCGATATCGGTTCGGCGCTCGCCCAGCTCCAGCAGCTTTCCACCGTTCTGCAGGCGAGCCAGGCCAGCTTCTCCAAGCTCGCCAATCTCTCGCTGTTCGAATTCCTGCGCTGATCTTCAGCCATTCGGGACCGTAAACCGCCATGTATGCTGCCATTGGTATCGTCATTCTCCTCGTCATGGTGTTCGGGGGCTTCGCCATCACCGGCGGTGCGCTCGGCCCGGTCATGGAGGCCATCCCGCACGAAATGCTGATCATCGGCGGCGCCGCCCTCGGCGCGGTCGTCACCGGCAATTCGCTCCATGAAATCAAGGCCATCGGCGGCGGCTTCGGCAAGGTCTTCAAGGGGCCGAAGCACAACAAGCAGGATCACGTCGATGCCATCGTGCTGTGCACGCGGCTGATGAAGATCCTGCGCAGCGATGGCCCGGTGGCGCTCGAAAGCCACGTGACGGATCCCGCGAACTCGCCGATCTTCGCCGAATTTCCGCGCATCCTCGCCAACAAGCCGCTGGTCTCGCTGATCTGCGATACGCTGACGCTCATCGTCGTGTCGTCCGGCACGCTCGAAGTCCACGCCGTCGAAGACGTGATGGACCATTCGATGAAGACGCACTTCCACGAAATGAGCGAGCCGCAGCACGCGCTGCAGAACCTGGCAGATGCGCTCCCCGCCCTCGGCATTGTCGCGGCGGTGCTCGGCGTGGTGAAGACCATGGGCTCGATCGACAAGCCGCCCTCGATCCTCGGCGCGATGATCGGCTCGGCGCTCGTCGGGACGTTCATGGGCGTGCTGCTCGCCTATGGCATCGTCGCGCCGCTCGCGGGCCGCCTCAAGCAAGTGCTCGATCAGGACGAGATGATCTTCCAGGCAGTCAAGCAGGTGATCATCGCCAGCCTGCACGGCTGGCCCCAGCCCCTCGTCGTCGAAAGCGCGCGCTCAGGGCTGGGCCACTCGTTCCGTCCGGGTCTTTCCGAACTGCTCGACGCGCTGCGTGGGAGGTAGGCTTGGCCAAGTCACCGACCAAGGGCAAGAACGAGCCCGTCCGCCCGATCATCGTCAAGAAAGTCACTGTCGTCGCGGCCGGGCACCACGGCGGCGCGTGGAAGGTCGCCTATGCGGACTTCGTGACCGCGATGATGGCATTCTTCCTGCTCATGTGGCTGCTCGGCGCCACCACCGAAAAGCAGCGCAAGGGCATTGCCGATTACTTCACCCCCACGCTGGTCAAGATCAAGGAAGGCAGCGCGGGCTCATATGGCCTGCTCGGCGGCTCCTCGCTCACCGATGTCGACAGCTACCAGTTCCGCGCCGGGCAGACCGGCACCAAGACGCTGACGATCCCGCGCGACGCGACCGGCGGCCCCAAGGACGGCGGCAGCAAGGCCAAGCGCACCGCGAGCCTCCAGCAGCGGCTGCAACAGAAGCTCGCGGCGAGCGAGACCTTGCGCAAGCTCGCCCGGCAGGTCCGCGTGACGCAGACGCCCGAGGGCATACGGCTTGACCTGATGGACGACGCCAAGTTCTCGATGTTCCGCCTCGGCACGACGATCCTCACCCCCGAAGCTGCCGAACTGATCCGCGCGATCGGCCAAGCCATCGGCCCAGACGCCGCTGGCCTCACCGTGCGCGGCCACACCGATGCGCTGCAATGGAAGCCCGGAGACCCCGCCAACAACTGGTCCCTCAGCGCCGGCCGCGCCGAAGCGACCCGCCTCGCCCTGATGAAAAGCGGCGTCACCGAAAACCGCTTCCGCCGCATCGAAGGCGTCGCTGATCAGGAACCCCTGATCGCCGACAACCCGACCGACCCGCGCAATAGGCGGATGAGCATTTTGTTGATGAACTGACGCTGTTTCCACGGTCAGCCGTGAGCAAACGCTTTGAGAATTTACCAATACCGGTTTGCGACCACTGGCATTGTTTGGATCAGGGTTCTCGTTGAACGTTCGATTCAGGCGGGGTTGTCTTTAGGGAAGAGCACCCACAGTGATTTTCTGCCCTCGAATTTTTGGACCGTCAGCGCAGGTTTTGATCGTATCCGCGAAGAGCTTCAGCGCGGTATAGCAACCAATTTGGATATCGAAGTCGCGCCTCGGTGACTGACAAATGTCAGACCCGATCCGGCCGCGCCGATCCACAGTGACACTCGTATCAACACCCTCCAGACCTACAGAGCGCGAGACAAGAATATGGCTATTCGGCTCGACCCCATCATAGAGCTGGTCGTAGCTATCCTGGCAAATGCTGTAGAGCGGCGCATCGTTTGGCATCTCCGCAAGAGCGACCCGAAGCTGAACCTCCCGGATAGTTTGACGGAAGGGGCCTTCCTGCGCTTCCATCATTTTCCTGATCCTTTTAATGATCGGATCAGCTGGAGACATCTTTGCAATGCTTTCGACTGTCGCCGATACGTTGGCAGCGGGCATTGATTCAATTTTCGCCAAAGCCGCATTTAAATCTTTGTCCTTCTTGGCAACCTCCTGACCAAGGACATTGGTTTCTGCAGTTAAATTTTTTATTCTATCACGATAACCTTGAGACGTGGAAAATATGTTCATTTCTTCTCGGATTCTTTCTCCGATCACGAAAGTTGTTCCCAACAGAAGCGCTGCAGACCCGCCAAGTTTCAGAAGACCAATCTTGAACTCTGTTTGCTGAGCACCACCGAGAAAGCGAAATGTTAGCGCAGCAACAACGATCCCAAGGAAAAGTGTAATCAAGGTTGGCGGATAGTTAGCTCCCCTTTCGACGAGCGAATACGAGAGGAAAAGTGCGATAGCCAGGCTCAGAGCAACTGTAACGATGATGACGAAATCGTCGACGAATTTACCCATAACCACCCCCACGAGGACAGTTCGAATCCAATCTGGCAATAATGCTCACAGATTTTAGCCACTCGTGCAACGAAATATGAACAGAGCAATTGGATCGATCACACAAGGCATTATCCGACCAACATCGCCAGCCGCTCCGGCCACAAATCTAGACTTGCGCCCACATCCACGCCCGCCCTAGCGTCGCCACCGCATCGGTCAGAGGGTAGAAAATGATCAACAGGCGCGTATTTCTCGCGGCAAGCGTAGCGGGCACCGGCGTCTTAGCCACCAGAGCCGCCGCAGCCCCCATCCTCTCCGCCACAAACTTCGGCCTCACTCTCGCGCAGGCGCAGCGCCGCAACGGGTGGATCGAAGTCGATGCCGCCGCGTTCGAGGCGAATGTCGCGCGCTTGCGCGCCATGGTCGGCCCCTCGCGGATCTGCGCGGTGATGAAGGCGGATGCCTACGGGAATGGCATTGCCCTCCTCATCCCCTCGGTCATCAAGGCCGGGATCAGCGATGTTGCGATCACGTCCAATGACGAGGCTCGCGTCGCGCGTCAGCTCGGCTACAAGGGCAAGCTCTACCGCATCCGCCTCGCTCCGCCGGAAGAGATGGAGGATGCGATGGGCCTCGGCATCGTCGAACTGATCGGCAACCCGGAAGCCGCCGCCCGGCTCGAAGCCTTGTGGCTCAAGCACCGCGCGCGCTTCCCCCTCCCGGTCCACCTCGCGCTCAATGCCGGCGGCATGTCGCGCAACGGGGTGGAGCTTTCCACCGACTACGGCAGGGCCGATGCCCGCGCGATGCTGGCGCTGAAGGGCCTGCGGATTGCCGGCGCGATGACACACTACCCCAGCGAGGAAGCGCCCGACATTCTCGGCCAGCTCGCCCGCTACAGGGAGGACCTTGCCTGGCTTACTTCCGAAGGCCTCAAGACGGACGGCTTCACTCGCCACACCGCCAATACCTTCGCCACCCTGACCCAGCCCGATACCCGGCTCGATATGGTCCGCGTCGGCGGCGCGCTCTATGGCGATCCCGGCTCGGTCAAGACCAGCGCCTTCATCCCCGTCCCCACGATAAAGTCGCGCGTTGCGGCGGTGAACCACTACCCCGCCGGGCAGACCGTCGCCTATGATCGCACCTTCCGGCTGGAGCGCGAGAGCTGGCTGGCGAACGTGCCCATCGGCTATTCGGACGGCGTGCGGCGCGGCTTCAGCCATGCCAACCGGCCCGAGTTCCCTGCGGAATCGAAGAACCGCACCGAAGTCCTCATCCGCGGTCGCCGCGCGCCTGTTGTCGGCCGGGTCACCATGAACACGCTGATGGTCGACGTCACCGATCACCGCGACGTGCGCCTCGATGACGAAGTGGTGCTGTTCGGCGCGCAGGGCGCGGACCGGATCACCCAGGCCGAATTCGAAGCCAACTCCAGCGCCTACGCCCCTGAAATGCTCGCCGTCCTCGGCGCCGCGCTGCCCCGCGTGCTGAAACCCTAGTTCCTCCCCGAAACGGGGAGGGGGACCAGGAAGTGGTGGAGGGGCACCCTCGGTCAGGCCAGACCGCCCAACAAGACCGCACCTGCCCCCTCACCAAACCAAAAACCCGGCGATCCTTGGAGGGATCGCCGGGCAAAGGCGCCAGCCCGGTGGAGAACGGGCTTGCGGGGGAGGTGGTACTTAACGCAGCAGCGAGAGCACGTTCTGCTGGCTCTGGTTGGCCTGTGCGATCATCGCGGTCGAAGCCTGGCTCAGGATCTGGGCCTTGGCCATCGCGGTCGTTTCAGCCGAATAGTCGGTGTCCTGAATGCGGCTGCGAGCGTCCGACAGGTTGGTGATGTTGTCGTTCAGGTTGTTGACCGCCGATTCCAGACGGTTCTGCCCGGCACCGAGCGTCGCACGGGTCGCATTGACGTTGGCAAGCGCGGCATCGACGTTGTCGATGGTGGTCGAAGCCTTGGCCGCATCCGTCACGTCCAGCGCCTGCGTCGTCGAAGCGGCGTTATAGGCCGTGTCCGTGCCGCCAAACAGCTTGCGGCCATCGAACGCCTTGGAAACGATGTCGACCGTATCGCTGGTGTTCGCACCGGTCTGGATCGAGAACTTGACGTCGTCGGCGGCCACCGGCGCTGCACCCACCGTCTTGAACACGTTGTTGCCGTTGAACTTGGTGTTGTTGAGCACGTCCGAGATCTGGGCGTTGAGGTTGCCGACTTCCGACTGCATCGCATCGCGGTCGGACTGCTGGTAGGTGCCCGACTTCGACTGCACCGCCAGTTCACGGACGCGCTGGAGCATGTTGGTCACTTCGTTGAGGCCGCCTTCTGCGGTCTGCGCAAGGCTGATGCCGTCATTGGCGTTGCGCACGCCCTGGCTCATGCCCTTGATCTGCGCGGTCATCGTGGTGGCAATGGCAAGGCCCGCCGCGTCGTCCTTCGCGCCGTTGATGCGCTTGCCGGTCGAAAGGCGTTCCATTGCCGTGCCGGCCATCTTGGCCGCGCTGTTCGAAGCGTTCGCAGCCTTGATGGCGCCGATGTTGGTGTTGATAACTGCCATGACTGATCTCCGTTAAGAGGGGTCGTTCCCCGGTTGACGCCGGTCGGGGATCGACGCGGCAGCCACGGCAAAGACCGGCAAAAAGCTGCCGGGTTTAAGGGGGGGATCGGCAGCGCCCTGCCGCCTACACGTAGTCACCCTTAGGGCGTGCGCGGAGCTTAAAGTTTCGCACCGCTTGACGTTTTCACGCGCAAAACAGCCCGGCACGATGGTTAAGACGCCAGCAACAACAGGGCTCAGAAACATGAACACGGATCAGGCAGTGCGCACGGCAGGAGGAAGCGCCGCCACCACGTCCTCACCCCATACCGCCTTGCTCGTGCGGGCGCGGTCGGTGCTGGGGAGCTTCACCCCCGCCGGAACTTATGCCTTGCGCGGCGCGGAAGAACCGGCTGCCCCCGGCCTGTTCGATCGCACCGTGCTGCTTTCGCGCAGCAGCGCCAATGCCATCACGCGCAGCCACGGCGGCCGGCATGATCTGGCCTATGCCGATAGCGCCGATCCTGCCGTGCTCGCCGCGCTGATCGCCTGCGCCGCGCCTGCAGGCAGCCCTGTCGCCGCCGATCCTGAAACGCTTTCGGTCCTCGCGCTCGCCGAACGCCTCGCCCAGGCCGAAATCCCCGTGCTCATCAACGGCCCCACCGGCACCGGCAAGGAAGTCCTCTCCCGCTTCATCCACCTGCGCTCGCCGCGCGCCGCCGCACCGTTCATCGCGATCAACTGCGCCGCCATGCCCGAGACGATGCTCGAGGCCATGCTGTTCGGCCACCAGAAGGGCGCGTTCACCGGTGCCAATGCGGCGAGCGAAGGCTTCTTCCGCGCCGCGCACGGCGGCACGCTCCTGCTTGACGAGATCGCCGAAATGCCGCTGGCGCTCCAGGCCAAGCTGCTGCGCGTGCTGCAGGAAGGCGAAGTCGTCCCCATCGGCGCGACGAAGCCGATCAAGGTCGACGTGCGCGTGATCGCCTGCGCCAACCGCGATCTCCCCAGCGAAGTCGAGGAAGGCCGCTTCCGCGCCGACCTCTACTACCGCCTTAACGTCTTCCCCCTCGAACTCGCCGCGCTGCGTGATCGCCCGGCAGACATCGCCCCGCTCGCCTTCGCGATGGTGCTGCGCCATGTCCCGCAGGGCCGCCCGGTGCCGTGGATCGGCGAAGCCGCGCTTGCCATGCTCGAAGCCCATGCCTGGCCCGGCAATGTGCGCGAGCTTGAAAACGTCATGCGCCGCGCGCTGCTGCTGGCGGGCGACGCAGCCGAAATCGGCATCCAGCACGTGGTGTTCGATCGCCCCGTCCGCGTCGCTGGTGAGAGCGCCCCCGCCGATGTCGTCCCGCTGAACGCCGGTTCGATCCCCGGCGGCAAGCTTTCCAACATCGTCCAGCTTTCCGAAACCCGCGCCATCCTCGCCGCGCTCGACAGCTGCGGCGGAAGCCGCGTCGCCGCCGCACGCAAGCTCGGCATTTCCGAACGCACCCTGCGTTACCGCCTCGCCGAATTCCGCGAGAACGGCATCGCCGTGGCCGGTAGCCGGCGATGAGCGGGATCGGGGGCATTGGTGGCGGGGCCGGGGGGCTCCAGCAGATCATGGCGCTGCGCCAGCAGATCATCGATCGCTCGCAGCTCCTCCAGCAAGTCCGCACGCCTGCGTCCGGTGCGGCGGAAGCCGCGCCCGAAGCGCCCGCCAATGGCTTCACTTCAGCGCTCAAGTCCGCGCTCGACAACGTGAACGCAGTGCAGGGCAAGGCCGACACGCTGAGCGAAGGCTACGACAAGGGCGAGGTTACCGACATCGCCAAGGTCATGCTCGCGCGGCAGGAAGCCGGTGTCGCCTTCGAAGCCACGCTGCAGGTCCGCAACAAGCTGCTCACCGCCTACCAGGACATCATGAGGATGGGGGTCTGATAAATGGCCGATCCAGCAACATCCCAGAGCGCTCCGGGCCTCTCCGTCTTCGCCCCGCTCACCGATCCGGCGGGCGGCGGCATGCTCGCGCGCACCGGCGCCTTCCTCGGCCAGCCGCCGATCCGCCGCGCGCTGCCGTGGTTCGCCGGGGTCTCCGCCGCAGGCCTCACCGCGCTGCTCTACATGACCATGGCCCCCGCCCCGCAGCGCATTCTCTACAGCGATCTCAGCGATAGCGAGCGCGCGCAGGTCGTCGCCGCGCTCGACAAGGCCGCGATCACCTATTCCATCGACAATTCCACCGGCGCCGTCTCGGTCGGCGAGAACGATCTCTACAAGGCACGCATGGTCGCCGCCTCCGATGGCGCCATCGCCACGCCCGAGACCGGCACGCAGATGCTCGACAAGCTGCCGATGGGCGCCAGCCGCACGCTGGAAGGCGAACGCCTCCTCGCCGCGCGCGAACGCGAGCTCGAACTCACGATCATGCAGATCGACGGGGTCGAGGCCGTCCGCGTCCACCTCGCCGAACCCGAAAAGTCCGTGTTCGTGCGTGACAACGCCGCGCCCACCGCCTCGGTCATGGTCAAGCTCGCGCGCGGGCGGCAACTGGCAGACAGCCAGGTCAGCGCCATCGTCAATCTCGTCGCGGGTTCGGTCCCATCCCTCGCGGTCGATGCCGTCAAGGTGATCGACCAGCACGGCCGCCTGCTGTCCTCCGCCAAGGACGGCGATACCGACCGGCTCGATCTGCAATCGCGCATGGAAGAAAAGCTGCGCACACAAGTCTCGCAGCTGCTCACGCCCATGCTCGGCGAAGGCAATTTCTCCAGCGAGATCCAGGTCGATCTCGATATGGACCAGCTCACCTCCGCGCGCGAAAGCTATGACAAGCAGGGCGTGGTGCGCTCGGAAACCCAGTCTGCCAGCCAGACACCGGGGCCGGGCACGGCCTCGGGCGTCCCCGGCGTCCTCTCCAACACGCCCCCGCCGCCCACCACCGCGCAGCCCGGCGCTCCCGGTGCGGCGCCCACCCCCGGTGCGGCGCCAACGCCCGCCGCCAGCTCCACCCCTTCCGGCGGCGAAAGCTCGTCCGCGCGCACGTATGAACTCGGCCGCGAGGTCGCCGTCACCAACGCCACCCCCGGCAAGATCAAGCGCCTTTCGGTGGCTGTTGCGCTCTCCGGCGCGATCATGGCCAAGGCCAAGCCCGCCGAGATCGACCAGATCAAGCAGCTCGTCACTGCCGCCGTCGGCGCAGACCCGGCGCGCGGGGATCAGGTCGCGGTCGTCGTGCGCAATTTCAGCCCCATCGCCGTCACGCCGCCCGCCTTCTATGAAACACCTTGGTTCGCGATGGTCGTCCGCAATGTCGTGGCGCTGCTCGCGGTCCTGCTCACCCTGCTCCTCGGCGTGCGCCCGCTGATCAAGGCGCTCAAGCGCGATCCGGCCCCCGTCATCGTCAAGGATAGCGAGGAGACCGCGGAAGGCGAGGCCGCCGAAGCGAATGAGGACGGCGAAAGCGGCGAGGAAGCTCCTGCGCGCCGCCGCCGCAAGAAGATCCAGCAGATCGAACCGATCATCGATCCCGAGACCGGCGAGATCGATCCCGATGCGCTGAGCCGCCAGGTCGGCGTCGCCCAGCGCATCGTCGTCGAACAGCCGGACTCGGCGCTCAACGCCCTGCGCCAACTCCTTAACGAACCCGCGCCCGAGGGGCTGGAATGAGCACCGAAACCTCGCCCGAAGTCAGCGGCCCCACCCGCGCCGCGGTGATGATGATGCTGCTCGATGATCAGCTCGCCTCCACGCTGCTGTCCCAGCTCGAACCCGCCGAGCTGCGCCTGCTCGGCGCGAAGATGTGCGAGATCGGCGAAATCGACGCCGAGACGATCACGCAGTCGCTGCAAGGCTTTGTCGATAGTGCCGCCACCGTGACCATCGGCGCTACCGACCGCGTCGATCAGGTGCGCCAGCTGATGACGAGCGCGGTGGGCGACGTAAAGGCAGACAACCTGATGCAGCGCATCGCCCCCGATGCGCCGCGCCCCGGCTCCAGCCTCGAACTCGCGCGCTGGCTCACCCCGCATGCGCTCGTGCCGCTCGTTCAGGGCGAGCATCCCCAGGCACTTGCCGTGCTCCTTGTCCAGCTCGATCCCGATGTCGCCGCCGGGGTGCTCCATGCCCTGCCCGAAGCGCTCCAGCCGCAAGTCATCCAGCGCATCGCTACGCTCGGCCCTGTCGCGCCCGAAGCCATCGCCATGCTCGAAGACCTCCTCGCCCAGCGCATCACCGAATGCCACGGAAGCGCCGCGCTCACCATGGGCGGCCCGCGAGAGGCGGCAGACATCATCAACGCCTCGGTCCGCGCGGTCGAGAAGCGCGTCATGCCGGAGATCGCGCGGGCGGACAAACAGCTCGCCAAGGCCATCGAGAACGAGATGTTCAAGTTCGAGCACCTCTTCGTGCTCGACGAGAAATCGATGGGCTCGCTGCTGCGCGAAGTCGATTCCGATACGCTCATCGCCGCGCTCAAGGGCATCGCGCCCGATACGCGCGAATGCTTCTTCCGCGCCATGTCGAGCCGCGCCGCCGAAGGCGTACGCGACGAGATCGAGGCGCGCGGCCGCATGAAGATGGCCGAAGTGGTCGAAGCGCAGAAGGCCGTGGTCACTGCCGCCCGCCGCCTCGCCGCCGAAGGCACGATCGTGTTCGGCGCGGGCGACGACGACTATGTCTGAAAAGTTGCGCGTCCTCTCGCTGGCCGAACTCGGCCTCGCGCCCGGCGGCTTCCGCACGGATCGCCGCTTCGCGCGCGATGCCGCGCCCGAACCGACTCCGCCGCCCGCAGAGCCGGAGGAGGACCCCGAAACCCGCGCCTTCGCTGCCGGCTATGCGCAAGGCGCCGCCGATGCCGAAGCTGCCTTTCGCGATGCCTTGGCCGAGCAGGACGCCCTGCGCACAAAACTCGAACTCGCGTTCGGACGCCTCGACGCGGACCTTACCCGCGAACTCGAAGCGCGCCTGCGCGATACCGTCCTTGCCTTGTGCGCGCCGCTGCTCGGCGAATTTGCCGCGAACGAGGACGCCCTCGCCGCCCGCGTCAAGATCGCCGCTGGTATGCTGGCGCGCGCGGCCGATGAACGCGTGATCCGCCTCCACCCCGAAGACCTCGCGCTCCTCGGCCAGCGCCTCCCCGCAGACTGGCACTTCGAACCCGACCCCGCGCTCGAGCGCGGTGCCTTGCGCATCGAAGGCACGGCGGGCGGCGTCGAGGACGGCCCGGGCACCTGGGCCAGCGCCATCAGTGAAGCGCTTGCATCATGCTGACCGCAGCCCTTCCCCTCCTCGCCCGCTGCGAGGAAGCCCAGCCCGAATTCGCCCCCCGCCGCTACGGTCTCGTCACCGCTTGCGATGGCGGCCTGCTCGAAGTCAGCGGCCTTTCGCTGCCCATCGGCGCGCAGTGCCGCATCGCGCATGGATCAGGTTCGCTCCTCGCCGAAACCATCGGCTTCCGCGCCGGGCGCATGCTGATGATGCTGCTCGGCGATACCGTCCTCCTCCGCCCCGGCGCGCGCGTCCGCCCCGAAGGCAAGCCCGGCATGCTCCCCGTCGGCGAAGCCTTCCTCGGCCGCGCGGTGGACGGCGAGGGCCTCCCCATCGACGGCGGCCCGCCCATCGCCGCCCGCGCCGAATGGCCCTCCGGCGGCATTCGCGGCAGCGCATTGGACCGCGCCCCCGTGCGCGAACCCTTCGACGTCGGCGTCCGTGCGCTCAACGCACTCACCACCTTCGGCGTCGGCCAGCGCATCGGCGTCATGGCCGGGTCCGGCGTCGGCAAGTCCGTCCTGCTCGACATGATCGCCCACGGCACCGAAGCCGAAATCGTGATCGTCGGCCTCATCGGCGAACGCGCCCGCGAAGTCAGCGATTTCGTCGAAAAGCACATGTCCGGCCCCCGCCGCGCCCGCAGCGTGGTCGTCGCCGTCCCCGCTGATCATGCGCCCAACTTGCGCATTCGAGGCGCCATGCTCGCCACTTCGATGGCCGAATACTTCCGCGCCGCTGGGCATCAGGTCCTGCTCATCATGGACAGCCTCACCCGCGTCGCCCACGCCGGCCGCGAAATCGCGCTGCTGCTGGGCGAACCCGGCGCCGCGCGCGGCTACCCACCCAGCGCGCTCGCCACGATCACCAAACTGGTCGAACGCGCGGGCAATTCGGCGGCCAGCGGCGGCTCGGTCACCGGGCTCTACACCGTGCTGGCAGATGGCGACAACCAGGACGACCCCGTCGTCGATACCGCGCGCGCGATCCTCGATGGCCACGTCGTGCTCAGCCGCGATCTCGCCCAGCGCGGCCAGTACCCGGCCATCGACATCGCCGCGAGCCTCAGCCGCGTGATGAACGACATCGTCGATCCGCTCCACCAGACCGACGCGCGCGCCTTCCGCGCCCTCATCGCCAATTACGAGGCCAATCGCGATCTCGTGCTCATGGGCGCCTACCGCGCCGGGGCCGATCCGCAGCTCGACCGCGCCATCGCCATGCACGGTGCGCTCAGCCAGTTCCTCAGCCAGCCCCAGCGCGAAGTCGTGCCGATGGACCGCAGCATTGCTGAACTCGCCGCGCTGATGGCCGCATGACAAACGAAAAATCCAAGCTGAAGCGCCTGCGCCGCCTCGAACGCCTGCGCGGCATCGCTCGCCAGACCGCACTCGCCGAAGCCGCCCGCGCCGAGCAGACCCTCGCGCAAGTCGCCAATCTCGAAGCGCGCACCGCCGCGCTGATCGAGGCCTACCGCCTGCGCCGCGATGCGCACACCGGGCAGGATTTGCGCCAGGCCCGGCAGTTCGTGTCCGGCCTCACCCGCATCGCCGATCAGACCGCCGCCGATCTCGCCCGCGCCCGCGAAGCCGCCGACGCCCGCGCTGCCGAGGCCGCCGAAGCCGAACGCCGCCGCGCCGCCGTGGACGACCGCATCGAGGCGACACGCCAGCGCATCGCCCGCAAATCTGCTGATGCCGCGCACCCGGCCAAGCCCGCCAGCCCGCTTGGCACGCCTCTTGAATAGCACCCGTTAACCAAGCCCGCTTGCCAAGGACCACCAACCCGCGATGACTGCGCCAGCCTCCATTCTGCTTTCTCCCGCTGCCGCCGTCCCGGCTGGCCGGGATGCCGTGGCAGCGGCTGCGGCAAGCCCCGCTGCGAACGGCCAGCCGGGCGGTTTTGCGGCGCTTCTGGCCATCGAGACGACGACGAGCGGCGAACCCGCGAGCCCTCCACCCCTCACCCCCACCCTGCCATCCGCCGCTGCGATCATCGCGGCGATCACGGTCCAGGCGGCGGAGCCCACCGCCGAACCCGGCAAGCCCTTGCCGCCCACCCGGCAAAAGCCTGCCGCCCCGCTTGCCGCTTCCGGCCTGCCAGTTGACCCGACCAGCAGTGACGCCGAACCGGCAGCGTCCACAGACATGGCCGCCGACGAGGACACTCCGGCCCCGGCAGCGCCCACCACAACGCCCGTCACACTGGTGCTCGCCCTCGCCCTGCCGATCACGCAGCCGCCCGCCACCCCCGTGCCCATCGCATCGCGCGTGCAGTCCGCAGTCAGCACGCCCAAATCCGCCCCTGCCCCCGTCGTCTCCGGTGATGCGGCTCCCGCCCCGGCGCAGGCGGCGCCCTCTCTCCCCGCCAATCTTGCACTCGAACGTGGAGACGCCGCACCGGCTGCTCCCAATCCGGCGCAGGCGGCACCCATCCTCCCCGCCAATCTTGTGCTCGAACGCGCAGGCGTTGTGGCACTGGCGGATAGCGCCCCTCCTGCCCCCGATGCCGCTCCGGACACCCAGCCGACCGCAACACAGATCGCCGCCCGCGCCCAGCCCCAGATGCAAGCTACGGGTCAGGCCGCGCCTAGCGGCACTCCAGAGCGGATCAACCAGCGCAAGCCGCGCACCGAAGCCGAAACGCTGCTGCCGCTCGCAAAGGCCGCCGCAGCCACTATGCCTGACACTGCTGCCGCGCTGGCGCTGAGCCAGCCCGCAGCGCCGTCTGCCGCCTCGGCTGCACCCGCAGCCCAGCCTGCGCCGACCCAGCCGCTCAGCTTCGACCAGCTCGTCGATTCGATCGCCCGCGCCCGCGACGGCGTCGATCAGAGCGGCCCCGTCTCCGTCGCGCTGCGCCACGGCGAGTTCGGGCGCATCTCGCTGCGGATCGAAAGCGATGCGACCGGCCTTTCCGTCGCGATGGCAAGCCCCGACCCCGCCTTCGCGCCAGCCGTCGCCGCCGCGCATGCTGCCGCTTCGGTTGAACCCATGCGGCTGGCAGCGACCGACCCGCGCGCGGACGGCCCAGCCCAAAGCCCCGGCCAGGGCCAATCCGGCACCAACTCAGGCACCAACTCAGGCACCGGCTCCAGCCAGCAGCGCCAGCCCGCAACTCCGCAGCGCCCTGCCGCCAACCCGGCCCGAACGCCCGCCCCCCGCGCCGAGCGCCATGGCGGCATCTTCGCCTGATCCCCATTCACGACATTCCTGAGGACCTCTGATGAGCGAGAAGAAGGACAAGGACGCCAAGCCCAAGAAGAAGGGCGGCGGCATGATGATCAAGATCGGCGCGGCAGCCGCGCTGCTCGGTGTCGGCGGCGGCGGCGCCTACGGCCTTGTCGCAGCCGGGATCATCGGCGGCAGCGGCCATGGCTCGGAGCATGAGGACAAGAACCCCAAGCTCATCAGGAAGGGCGAGGAAGACCCCTACGCGCCGGCCAAGAAGGAAGGCGAAGGCGGCGAGGGCGGCGCTGGCCACGAAGTCGAAGGCGAAGGCGGCAGCGAATACCGCACGGCCTATTTCAGCTTCAGCGACGATTTCACCTCGAATCTCAAGGATTCGGACATGCTGGTGCAGGTCAGCCTCGCCTGCTCCACGCACCGTGATTACCGCGTGATCCTCTGGCTGCAAAAGCACGAGCTGGCCATCCGCTCGGCCCTGCTCACGGCCATCGCCGATACCCCGGGCGAGGATGTCCAGTCCGCCGAAGGCAAGACCCGCCTGCAGAAGCGCCTGGTCGCCACGATCAACAAGGTGCTGACCGATACCGAAGGCTTCGGCGGGGTCGACGCGGTCTATTTCAAGACCTTCATCGTTCAGTAAGCGCCCCGCAGAAACCCGATCATGAAGCCTGAACGCCCGCTCGTTGCCCAACGGCCGCTCGCCCGCCACAGCGATGCGCTGCTCCGTCCGGCGCCTGCCGCAGCCGAGCTGCTGCCAGTGCTGGCGCGCGCAGGCGATGCCCTGGCGCGCAAGCTGCGCCTCGCCCTCGCGCCGGTCCATGGCGGCGAAGCGGCGATGGTCGAATGCAGCGCGCCGACCGAATTGACGGCGGGCAATTTCGCGCCTCCCGGCCTCGTCTCGATCAGCCTCCTTGCCGCGATCACGGACGGCCAGCCCATGCTGGCTGCGGTCGAGGGCGAGACCGTGCTGCGTCTGCTCGACCGGGCCTTCGGCGGCCCCGGCGAAGCACCCTCCCCGCTCCCGCGCGAACTGCCGCTGTCCGCCGAACTCATGGTCCAGCGCATCGAGATGCTCGTCGCGCCTCCGCTCGCCGCCGCGCTCGGCCTGGCAGGACCGATCCGCACCCTGCGCCGCGCCGCCTCGATGGCCGAACTGGCCGCGATGACAGAGGATGCCCCGCTCGCCGCTCTTACCTTCACGATCCGCGAAGGCGCGCGCCCGGCGTGGACCTTGCGCCTCGGCTTCCCGATAGCCGCGCTTGCCGATCTCACTGGCGCCGCCCGCCCTGCGGCCAAGCCCGTCCGCGCAGCGGCACCCGCCGATCCGCTCGCCGCACCGTTCGGAGATATGCCGCTCACCCTGCGCGCCGTGCTCGTCGATGTGCCGCTCCCGCTCGCCACGCTGTCCGCGCTCGAAGTCGGGCAGGTCCTTGCCGTCCCCGTCGCGCGCAGCGTGCCCTTGCGCATCGGCGAAACGCTCGTCGGCCACGGCTCCGTCGGCGCGGTGGACGACCGCGTCGCCCTTCAACTCACCCAGCTCGCCTGATCCGGCAGCACCATTCAGGACACCCCCATGACCTTCCAGACTCGCGGCTTCGAATTCCTCAAGGATGTCGACGTGCGCCTCACCGTCGAACTCGGCCGCACCGAGATGAAGCTCAAGGACGTGCTCTCGCTCACCGAGGAAAGCGTCGTCACGCTCGATCGGCTGACCGACGAACTGCTCGACGTGATGGTCAACGGCAAGCTCATCGCGCGCGGCGAAGTCGTGGCGCAGGGCGAACGCTTCGGCCTGCGCATCGTCGAACTCGTCGGGCAGGATGGACAGGCCTGATGCTCTGGTACTTGCTCAAACTCGCGGTCGTCCTGCCGCTGATCGGCGGGCTTGCCTGGGCCAGCCTCAAGTTCGCGAAGCGCATGGAGCAGCGCTTCAGCCCCAATGGCGGCGCAAAGTCGGTGAAGATCATCGAAACGCAGTGGCTCGGCCCCGGCCAGCGCATTGCCGTGCTCGAATTCCGGGGCCGCGAGATCCTCGTGTCCGCCACCAAGCAGGGCCTCGTCCGCCTTGCCGAAGTGCCCGCCCGCGCGGGCGCCGAGGACTGATCCGGTGAAGCTCAAGCCCCTCCTCGCCGCCGCCGCGTTCCTCGCGCTGGCCGCCGCGCTCCCCGCTCATGCGGCGGATCTCGCGCCTGCCGCACAGCCCACCGCTCAGGCCACTGGCACCGCCATCCCCGGCGCACTCGACCGCGCCTTCGGCCAGATCGCCGGAGCCCAGTCGAACGGCTCGCTGTCGCTCTCGCTCCAGCTGCTCCTCATCATGGGGCTGCTCACCATCCTGCCCAGCCTCGTGCTGATGATGACGAGCTTCACGCGCATTCTCGTCGTCCTCGCGATCCTGCGGCAGGCCTTGGGCCTCCAGCAGTCGCCGCCCAATCAGGTGCTCATCGGCCTGTCGCTGTTCCTCTCGCTGTTCATCATGGCCCCCACGCTCGACAAGGTGAACGCCAATGCCATCGCGCCCTATTCCGCAGGCACCATCAACGCCGAGCAGGCAATCAGCGCGGCGGGCACCGAATTCCACGCCTTCATGATCCGCCAGACGCGCGAACACGATCTCCAGATGTTCGCCACGATGGCCAAGGCGCCCAAGTTCGCCCGCACGGCGGACGTCCCCTTCACGATCCTCCTCCCCGCCTTCGTGACGAGCGAACTCAAGACCGCGTTCCAGATCGGCTTCATGCTGTTCCTGCCGTTCCTGGTGATCGATCTCGTCGTCTCTTCGGTCCTCATGAGCCTCGGCATGATGATGATGTCGCCCACGGTCGTCTCGCTGCCATTCAAACTCCTCCTCTTCGTCCTCGTCGATGGCTGGGCGCTCCTCATGGGCAGCCTTGCGGCGAGTTTCGGGTAGCGCGCGATGAGAACATGCCACCATCAAACCCCGCTCACCCTGAGCCTGTCGAAGGGTGACAGCGCGAGGCCAGCCGCATGAACGACACCGCCGCTCTCCTCGCCCTTGCCGATCGCATGCTGTGGGTCACCGCGCTTGTCGCCGCCCCGGTGCTGCTCGCCAGCCTCGCTGTCGGCCTCGTCGTCGGCGTGGTGCAGGCCGCCACGTCGATCAACGAACAGACGCTGACTTTCGTCCCCAAGCTCGCCGCCATCGCGCTCGTGCTGGTGCTGCTGGGCAGCGCGATGATGGGCCTCATCGGCGATTTCCTCGTCGAGATCTTCGCCCAGATCGCGCAGACCGGCAAATGAGGGCCGGCAAATGAGGTCGGGCACGTGATCGCCCTCCACTTCGGCTTCGGCGCGCTGGAAGCGGAATTCTGGCGCATGATCTTCGTGATGACGCGGATCGGCGCGGCGCTTCTCGCGGCGCCATTGTTCGGCGCCAATTCCGTGCCGATGCAGCTGCGCGTCAGCCTTGCGGGCGCTGTCGCCGTGATGATCTGCGCCTGGACCCCGGTTGCCGCGCCGAGTGCGCTGTTTACCCTCTCCGGCCTGCTCATCACCGCGCAGGAAGTGCTCATCGGCCTGTCGCTCGGCTTCGTCCTGCAATGGAGCTTCGCCGCTCCGCTGCTGGCGGCCGAAGTGATCGGCGGCGCGATGGGCATGAGCATCGCCGCCACCGCCGATCCCGTCAGCGGCGCGCATTCGCCGGTCATGGGCCAGTATTTCTCGGTGCTGCTCACCGTCCTGTTCCTCGGCCTCGGCGCGCATCTCACGTGGTTCGCGCTGATCGTGCAGAGCTACGAAACGTTCCCCCCCGGCTCCGCGTGGTTCACGCCCGAACGCATGCTGCTCGTCACCGGCTTCGGCGCGCAGATGCTTACCGCCGCGCTTGCCATCGCACTCCCCGTCACGCTCCTGCTGCTGCTGGTGCAGGTGATGACCGGCGTGATCAGCCGCTCGGCCCCCAGCCTCAACCTCCTCGCGCTGGGCCTCCCCGCAGGCGTCCTCGCCGGCATCGCCGCGCTGATCCTCACCGCGCCGCTGCTCACCGACAAGCTCAGCGACCTCTCGCTCACCGCCGTTACGCAAGCCGCGCAACTGATCGGCCCCCAGCATGGCTGAAGAGACGCCGGGCGAAAAGACCTTCGCCCCCACCGAAAAGCGCCGCAAGGACGCCGCGAACAACGGCGACGTCCTCCGCCCGCGCGAACTCGGCATTGCGGTCGGCGTCCTCGCCAGCGCCGCGTGGCTGCAATTCGCCGGTCCCTGGCTGCTTGATAGCCTGAGCCGCACCGCGCGCACCGGCCTCACCTGGGACCGCGCCAGCCTCGATCACTTCGATGCCACTCCCCTGATCTATGCCGCACTGATCACCGCCCTGCCGCCCGTGCTCGCCCTCGGCGGGCTGCTCATGGCCGCCGCGCTTGTCTCGCAGCTCGGCCTTGGCGAAGGGCGCTGGGTCGGCGGCAACCTTGCACCCAAGGCCTCGCGCCTCAATCCGCTGTCCGGCCTCAAGCGCATGTTCGGCCCGCAAGGCTGGATCGAGCTTGGCAAAGGCCTCGCCAAGCTGATCCTCCTCGGCACGATTGCCTGGGTCTGGGTCAAGGGCCGCCTCCCAGCCATAGCCGGCCTCGGCAGCGGAGAGCTGCGCGGCCAGCTCGCCTATAGCTGGGACGCGCTGCTGGCCTTGCTCTACGCGCTCGGCGGCGGCCTCGTCGTCATCGCGCTGGTCGATTACCCCGTCCAGTACCTGCGCCGCATGATGCGCCTCAGGATGTCGCTGCAAGACCTCAAGGACGAGAGCAAGGAAAGCGAAGGCTCGCCCGAACGCAAGGCGGCGATCCGCCAGCGCCAGCGTCAGATCGCGATGGGCGGCCTCGCCTCGGCGATGAAGGAAGCCCAGTTCGTCATCACCAACCCCACGCATTTCAGCGTCGCGCTCGCCTATGATCCGGACAAGGCCCCCGCCCCGGTCGTGCTCGCCAAGGGGCGCGGCGAAAAGGCGCTGGCGATGCGCGAGATGGCAGCGGAAATGGCCGTGCCCATGCTCTCCTCCCCGGCGCTCACCCGCTCGGTCTACTTCACCACGCGCGAGAACCAGATGATCCGCGAGGAACTCTACGCCGCCATTGCCGCCGTGCTCGCCTTCGTCCTCGCGCTGAAGCGCGGCGATGCCCCGCCGCAGCCGCAGGTCGATGTTCCGCTCGAGCTGCGCTTCGACGCCGAAGGCCGCCCCGAATCCATGGCGCCTGCCGCTTAACCTCGCAAAAAATCCGTCGTTCTGGAAAGCATGGCTACAACCTCTGCCACCTCTGCCACTTCATCCGGCTCGGCCACCGCCAGCCTGATTTCCTCGCTCGGCGGCGGCAGCGGCATCGACATGACCGGGCTGGCCGAGCAGCTCTCGGCCGCACAGTTCGCGGCCCGGCTCGATCAGATCTCCGCCAAGACCGACAAGCTCACCACGCAGATCTCCTCAGCCTCCACGCTCAAGAGCATGATTTCCTCGCTCGCCTCCTCGCTGGGGGACCGCGTGCGCACCGGCGATCTGGCCGCCACACCGCAGATCGCCAACAGCACGGTTGCACAGGTCAGCAAGGGTGCGGCCACCGGGCGCGGCACCACCACGCTCGAAGTCACCGCCCTCTCGCGCGGGCAGACGCTCGTCTCCCCGTCCGTCGCTTCCGAGACGACCGCCGTCGGCGCGGGCACGCTCACCCTGCGCTTCGGCACGATCTCCGGCACCGGCTTCACGGCTGACAGCGCGCGCGCTGCGGTCGATATCACGGTCGCCAGCGGCGCCACGCTCGGCGATGTCGCCAGCGCGATCAACGCCAAGGGCGCAGGCGTGACCGCCTATGTCGCGACCGGCACCAATGGCGCGCAGCTCGTGCTCAAGGGCGCGGACGGCGCCGCCAATGCCTTCACGCTGGAAGCCACCGAAAGCCCCACCGAACCCGGCCTTGCCGCCCTCGCCTGGAACCCGGCCGGCGACATGACCCGCCTCACCGCCGCAGCAGGCGATGCGGTCTACAAGCTCGACGGCGTCACGCGCACGTCGGCCAGCAACACGATTGCCGATGCGGCCCCCGGCCTCAGCCTCAAGCTCACCGGCACCAATCCCGGCGCGCCAACCACGATCAGCTATTCGGACCCCGGCAGCACGATCACCAGCGCGATGCAGGATCTGACCTCCGCGCTCAACGAGATGGTGTCCGAGCTCAACAAGGATACCGATCCCAACAGCGGCGCGCTCAGCAATGATCCCGGCGCACGCACCTTGCGCCGCCAGCTGGCCACGCTCGCCGGCACGCAGGTCATGCCCACGAACACCACCGGCGCGCCGACAACGCTCGCCGAACTCGGCCTCAAGACCAACCGCGACGGCACTTTCAGCCTCGATACCGATCGCCTCGCCGCCACGCTGAAGCGCGATCCCATCGGCACGGGCGCGATGTTCACAACCGGGCTCTACGGCGTCTACGCCACCTTCGACAAACTCTCCCGCACTGTCAGCTCAAGCACCGATCCCGGCTCGCTCGGCGGTACCATCGCGCGGCTGACCACGCTGCAGACCACGCTTGGCAAGCAGAAGAGCGATATCGCCACCAAGCAGGAAGACTTGCGCCAGCGTCTCGTCTCGCGCTTCGCCAAGCTCAACACGAACCTCACCGATTCCAAATCCACGCTGTCGTTCCTGCAGGCGCAGGTCGCGGCCTGGAATAGCAAGGGCAACTGATGCTGCTGCGCCGCGATCCCGGAGAGACCTACCGCCGCGTCGATTTCGACGCCCGCGTCAAGGGTGCGAGCTCGCTCCAGCTCGTTGCGCTGTGCCTCGAACAGGCCGCCGGCTCGCTCGGCCGCGCGATCTACGCGCAGGACCATGGCGATAATGCCGCCAAGAGCGCTGCGCTTACCCGCGCCGTCGCCGCGATCACCGCGCTCGAACTCGGCGTGGATAGCGCGAACCCGGTCGGCGCGCCCTTGCTCCAGCTCTATCAGGCTGCCCGCCGCACGATCCTCGACAACGCACTGCGCTTCGATGCGCGGCAACTGGAAACCATCCGCACCGATCTGCTCGATATCCGCGAGGCCATGCTCGGCACTGCGAACTAAACGCCAACCGGACGTTCAGTTCGTCATCTGCAGCACCATCTCGTCAAACAGCTTCTGCGCCATCAACACCGCAGTCGGCGCGTTGGACGCCGTGCCGTCCGCGCCTATTTCCTGAGCAAGGCCCGGATTGGCGGTAAACAGCGGGCCGCCCACCATGATGCCGATCATCTGGTTGCGGGATTCGCGGCGGATCTGGCGGATCGTGTCCTGCAGCGCCGGCAGCGACCGCTCCGACCCCACCGTCAGCCCGGCAACCGCAAACCACTCCGCCCGCGCGGCATGGGCGATCTCGGCGGCCGACCTGTCGAACGCGGTCTCCACGGTCCAGCCCGAAGCATGCAGGAACCGCTCGACCATCGTGGCGCCGAAGTAATGCTGGTCGCCCGGCGTCACGGCCAGCAGCACCTGCCTGCGCGTATCGAGATCAGGCAGGACATGCGATCCGTTGAACGTCGCCAGCAGCTTCTGTAGCCGCGCCACACCCAGCGTCACGTCGATGAAGTCGCACTCGTCGTTGTCCCACATCTGCCCCAGATGGCGCGCCGCCGGCTCCAGCAGTTCAAGGAACAGGGTTTCCATCGCAAGGCCGCGATCGCGCAGCACCAGCACATAGGCCGCCGCCGCCTCCAGATCGCTGCCCAGCACGACATGCGCGAGGCCCGAGATATCCGATCGGCTCGGCGCCAGTGCCTCGACCACCTGCTCGATCGGCAGCGCTTCGGGCAGAACCTCGCTGTGCAGCTTCACCAGCTGGGGAATGATGCGCTCGGCCACCAGCTCGGCCAGCCGCGCCTGCCTCTCCGCAACGTCATCCCGGCGGTAGACTTCCGGCGAAACGAAGTGCGTTTCAAGATTGGCGATACCCCGGCGGTCAACCGCCGGAATCGCAACTCTGCCCGACCGTCCCATGGCGATAAATGCCCCAACCCTCTCAAGTGCTTATATCTTGTTGGCCCCATAAAACTACAATGACGGCACCCTGTCGAGGATTCGTTCAGCCTGTCGCTTAACCCTAACGGGCCATCGCAAGCAGCACCGCCAGCGGCTACGGCATGGCGCGTCCATACTCCGTCCGCTCCGCTGTTGCAGACAGCTGCGCTCCGTGCCACGCTGACCGCCCATCCAGTTGCGCACCCACAGGACGGAGCCCATGTTTTTCGCCGTTTTCCGCGATGGTGAAGGCTGCAAATCCTACATCATCGGCTGTTTGGAAACCCAGGCCGGGGCGATCATCGATCCCGCACTCGATCTCGTCGATCACTATATCGGCGAAATCGGCAAGCAGGGTCTGCGCCTGCGCTACATCATCGATACGCACACCCACGCGGATCATTTCTCCGGCGCGCAGGCCCTTCGCCAGCACTTCGGCGCCCCCATCGTCATGCACCGGTTCTCGCCCGCGCCTTACGTCGATATGCACGTGGAGGACGGGCACTCGCTGGCCTTGGGAGCCCTGCGCATGCGCGTGCTGCATACGCCCGGCCACACCCGCGATTCGATGTCGATCCATGTGGCGGACCGCGTCTTCACCGGCGACACGCTGCTCATCGGCGGCACCGGCCGCAGCGATCTGCCCAGCGGCGATCCCGATCAACTCTACGACAGCCTCTTCGGCAAGCTCCTCACCCTGCCTGACGAAACGCTGGTTTTCCCGGCGCATGACTACAAGGGCCGGGAAAGCACCACGATCGGCGAGCAGCGCGCGTCCAACCCCCGCCTCGCCAGAACGGAGCGCACCGATTTCGTCGCGCTGATGAACAGCCTCAATCTCTCCGCACCCACCCACCTCACCGAAGCGCTGCGCACCAACATGTCCGGTGGCAAGACCGTCCGCCAGCTTCTCGCCGAAGCCGCTGCGCGCGTGCCGTTCATGGCGATGGACGAACTCGCCCGCCGCATCGCCAGCCGCTCCAACAGCTTCGTCGTGCTCGATGTGCGCGAACGCGATGCCTGGGCCGCCGCGCACATTCCCGGCGCCGTCCATCTTTCGCGCGGGCAGCTCGAACTGCGCATCAACGATGTGCTTCCCGATCCCAGTGTCGAGATCCTCACCATCTGTGAATATGGCAAGATCTCCACGCTCGCCGCCGCGACCTTGCGCGAACTGGGCTTTCAGCGCGTCACCGCGCTCGACGGGGGGATGGCGGCATGGCGCGAAAGCGGCGGCGTGGTTGAACCGGCAGGCTGATACTGCCAGAAGGCAGCGCCGCCTCCGGCCTCAAGGAATTTCCACTGAACACAACCACCTGGCAAGATCGCCAAGGCGTCTGGGCATTTGCCCTGGGCTGTGCGGCGGTGACTGCGGGCGTCCTCATGCACATCCCCATGTTCCTCATGGGCCGAGCCATGCATTTCATGCTCGCCGGGATGCCGATGGGGCTCGATATGGTCGCCGGGATGGGCCTCATCATCCTCGGCTGCGGCGTCGCCGCATGGGGCCTGCTGCCGCGTGACATCGCCGGCCAGCGCAATGCCGCCGCCGCGATCGAGATCGCCTCGCCGGAAGATGCGCACCTCGCCCCGCGCCACTGGCTGCTGATGGCCGTCCTCGTCCTCGCGCTCGTCATCGATACGATGAAGCCTGCTTCCCTCGGCTTCACCGTCCCCGGCATGGTCGGTGAATACGGCGTCTCCAAGGAAACCGTCAGCCTCGTTCCGTTCTTCGCGCTGATCGGCACGGTCACCGGCTCGGTCGTGTGGGGCGCCCTCGCCGATATCTATGGCCGCAAGGCGACGATCCTGCTCTCCGCCGTGATGTTCGTCGGCACCTCGATCTGCGGCGCGATGCCCAGCCTCGCGTGGAATATCGGCATGTGCTTCATGATGGGCGCAGCGGCGGGCGGCATGCTGCCCGTGACTTACGCATTGCTCGCCGAAATGATGCCGAGCCGGCACCGGGGGTGGAGCCTCGTCCTCGTCGGCGGGCTTGGCGCGGGCGGCGGCTACTTCGCAGCAAGCGGTGCATCAACGCTGCTCGTGCCCGAATACAGCTGGCGCATCCTCTGGCTGATCAACCTGCCGACCGGCCTTGCGCTCGTCTTCCTCGGCGCGCTCATTCCCGAATCCGCCAAGTTTCTCCTCGCCCGCGGACGCACTGCCGAGGCGCAGGCGGTCATGGCCCGCTTCGGCGCGACCGTGCGCCCCGCGGCCACACCGGCCCCCACCCCCATCGGCAGCGGCGCGCTGACCGGCCTCGGGCTCTACGGCAAGCTCGCCGCACTCTCGCTCACGGGCCTCACCTGGGGCCTCATCAACTTCGGCCTCCTGCTCTGGCTCCCGGCGCACTTCGTCGCGCGCGGCCTGTCGATGGAAGTCGCCAGCCGCCTGCTGGCCGAAAGCGCCCTCATCGCGTTCCCCACGATCTTCGCCGGCGCCCTCGCCTACAGCCTGTGGAGCACCAAGTGGGCGCTCGAGACCGCCATCGCGATCACGCTCCTCGGCCTCGGCGGCGTGCTGCGCATGGAACTGGTGGGCATGGGCAGCCCGGTCCTCCCCGTCGCCATGCTGATCGTCGGCATCAACGGGATCATCGCGATCCTGCTGCCCTACACCGCCGAAAGCTTCCCCTTGCGCATCCGCGCCCGCGCCATCGGCTGGGTCGCCGCTTGCACCAAGGCCGGCGGCGTGATCGCGCAGGCGCTGTTCATCGCCAAGCTGGTGCCATCGATCGGCGTGGTCGCCGGCGCGATCATCGCCCCGATGGCACTCGCCTTTGCTCTCACCGCGCGCTTCGGCAAGGAAACCCGCGGCGGCGATCTGCGGCATCTCGACGAGGAAGCAGTGCCGGGCACGGCCTGACGCAATCCCGGCGATCCTTGGTATCAGTCACCCAGCTGATGCTGAAGCTCGAAACCCAGGTTGACCTGCACGTTCAGCGCGTGGTCCATCTGGGGCCGCGCTCCAAACCGGCCGAACCGATACTGGTTGAGATAGCCGAGCTCAATATTGGATTTGCTGCCCAGCGGCAGCGTGATGCCGACAATGTTGCGCATCCGCTCCCACCCGGCCCGCTGGCCCCAGCGGGTGCTGTTCGCCAGCAAGAAGTCCTCGTGGCTGAAGAACACCGTATGCTTGTGGCCGATGGGCAGATTGTAGCGGATCAGCGGGCGAATTCTGAAACCGATTTCCGGCCCGCCGGGATGAAACCGTTCGTCCAGCCGCAGCCGCGTCGTCACACGCCCCAGTGTCAGCACAATATGCTGGCGCAACCGGTCTTCGTCGGCACCGGTATTGCCGTTGTAGAAGCTGACATGGCGGTAGCCGAAGCCAAGCTCGACAAGCTTGCTCGGCTTGTAGGCAATGATGCCGCCGATCTCCGTCGTATAGACCCCGCCTTGCCGGTCGCTGGCCCGCACGATCCCCTCAAGCGTGCCGCTCCAATGGTCATCGACCTTCACCCTGGCATTCACCTGAAGCCAGGCCTGGGTATCAACCTGCTGCGCAAACGCGGGTGCGGGCTCCGCCATCGCCACCGCCATCGCCAGTGGAAGAACAAGAAGAATGGAACGCATCGGGTATCCTGAAGGTGAGCCCGAACGCTCTCGTGCCGGTCTGCGAGTTCGTAACAAAGCAGACACATTTCTGCAAACTTTCGCCACGGACATGGCGCAGCAGGCGGAGCTTGCCTGAATGCGGAGATAGGCTTCTGGCGCCTTCCGTGCCAGGATCGATGGCCGGACATGCTGCCTCCAGATAACCGGCAAGTCCCCGAAACACCCCCAGCACCAAGCGCAAAGTCCCCATGCCTCTCATTCTCACCACCCTCCTCGTCCGCGATTACGATGAAGCCATCGCGTTCTACGTCGGCAAGCTCGGCTTCGATCTGCGCGAGGATACGCCGCTCTCGCCCGTCAAGCGCTGGGTCGTGGTGGCACCGCCGGGCGGCGGAGCAGCGGGCCTGCTCCTCGCGCGGGCGGATGGGGATCGGCAAGCCGCGCGCATCGGCGATCAGGCCGGGGGGCGCGTGTTCCTCTTTCTCGAGACCGATGATTTCGCCCGCGATCACGCCGCCTTCACCACGCGCGAGGTCCGCTTTGTCGAGCCGCCACGCGTCGAGTCCTACGGCACCGTTGCCGTGTTCGAGGATCTCTATGGCAACCGCTGGGATCTGATCGAGCACGCCCCCCGCTGATCCGGCGCGCGCCCCGCCCCGCCCACAAAAAAGGTGGAGGAGCCCGAAGGCTCCTCCACCAGCGAAGTGCGCAGAGCGAAGGGGGGGGGTATCTGCGCTTCTTATGTCCTCAAGCGGCGGCTCAGAAGTTGACCGTCGCCTGCACGCCGAACGTGCGCGGGGGATTGAAGTTGCCGTAGTCACCCAGCACGCCCGAATAATTCAGCGAGCCATCGTTGTTCACCGTCGGCGTGCTGTTGGCGTTGGAGCGGCGGTAGATGTGCGCTTCGTTGAACAGGTTGCGCGCCCAGATGCTGAGCGTCGCCTTGGTGCCGTTCGGCGTCACCGGAACGTCGGCCAGGGCCAGCCGCGCGTTGACGATGAACGCCGATTCCGTGAGCACGTTCTCGTTCTGGAAGCTGTAGGACGGATCCGAATAGTTCGCATCCATGTGCAGCGCGAGCGACATGCCCCGCGCCCCGATCGGCAGCTCGTAGTCGATCGAGCCCGCCGCCGCGTTCTTCGGCGTGTAGACCGAGAACACCTGATACGGCACGCCGAACAGCGGCCCCGCCAGCGGGTTGGGCGTCGCCGGCACCTTCACGTCGGTATAGGCATAGCTCGCGCCCAGCGTCAGGCCGGCCACCGGCTTCACGGTGAGTTCGGCCTCCACGCCGCGAATCGGCGAATTGCCGGGGGCGTTGGCGGTTTCCTCGGTGTGCTTGTTGAAGAACGGGTTGGGCGTCACACCGTCTGCCAGGAAGCGGTTGGTATCAACGAAGTCGAAGTCGATCTGGGTGCCGCTGCGGTCCATGATATAGCCCGCGAGGTTGAGGCGCACATGGTGGTCGAGGAAGTCGGTCTTGGCGCCGATTTCATAAGACTTTACCGCTTCTGGCGCGAACTGGCGGAACGAGCCCGAGCGCGAGTTGGCACCGCCCGCGCGGAAGCCGGTCGAGTACTTGGCGTAGAGGTTGATCCCGTCCGCCGCGTCCCACGCCAGCGTGACCATCGGGTCGAAGCGGCTGTTCTTGTAATCCAGCACACCGCCCGCGAACGGGGCGTTGTTGATCACCGTCAGCGCGCCCTTGCGGGTCTCGTGGGTGTAGCGGCCGCCCACCGTGAGGTGCACCACGTTGAGGAAGGCCGGCGTCCACGTCGCCTGGCCAAACGCGCCATAGCTCTTGCCCACGGCCTCGCTGTCACGCTGGATGAACCAGTAGGCGCGGTCCCAGCCCTGATTGCTCGAGGTGATCGGCCCGGTCGGATTGGGCGCCACCTGATTGACGAAGGTGTAGCCCGTGCCGTCCGCGTTCCACTGCAGCGGGTTCGGCGTCGCCGCGCGCTCGTTCACGTGCTCGTTGAAGTAGTACCCGCCCAGCACGAAATCGATCTGCGGCAGGCTGCCGACGAGCTGCAGCTCCTGGCTGAACTGGTGCTGGTAAAGTTCCGAAAGGCTGTACCGCCCGAACTGGCCGTTCGGCGCAAACGTGCTGCGATGCGCACCGGCCGAACCGTCCCACTGGTGCGTCTCCACCCCGCGCCACGCGGTGATCGAGCGCACTTCGAGGTCGGGCGTCAGCTTGTACTTGATGTTCGCGCTGAACCCGTGCGTCTGGTCCACGCTCGGCTGCTGGATCACGCCGAGATCGGCAACATCCATGCGGTTGTTGCCGCTCACCTGCACGATCGGCGCCTTGGGCGCGATGCACGGGCCGGCGCCCGGGCACACCAGCTTGCTGCCGACGAACGAGCCGACGTCGTAGCCATTGGGGTTGTAGTTGATCAGCTGGCTGTAGAACGGGGTGTTCTCGTCCTTCGCCTGATCATAGGTCAGATCGACCGTCAGGCCATCGACCGGCGTCCACCGCCCGCTCGCCCGCCCGCCAACGCGGTTATGATAGTTCCAGCCATACTGGCCGCTGGCAGGATTCCTGGTCGTCGCATCCTGATGGTCGATCAGGCCATCGAGCTTGACCGCTAAATTGGCAAAGGCCGGCAGGTTGATATGGAACTCGCCGTTGTACGAGCCATAATTGCCCACACCGGCTTCCACGCGGCCGCCGAACTCACCGGTCGGCGCCTTGGTCACGATGCTCAGCGCGCCGCCTTCGGTGTTGCGGCCAAACAGCGTGCCCTGCGGTCCGCGCAGCACTTCGATGCGTTCCACGTCAAACAGCGCCGCATTCAGCCCCTGCGAGCGGCCGAGATAGACGCCGTCGATATAGACGCCCACGCCCGGTTCGCGCGCGACCTGGTTCTGGTCGAACGGCACGATGCCGCGAATGCCGACCGTCAGCGCCGATTGCCGCGCCTCGAACGTCGCGACGCGCAGTGAGGGGACGCCGCCGTCCGCCAGATCGATCAGGCTCTGCACATGGCGCTTCTCGACAATGTCCGATCCGATCACCGAGATAGAGATCGGCGTCTTCTGCAGATTGGTCTCGCGCTTGGTCGCGGTGACGACGATTTCGGTAAGGCCGGTGCCGCCCTCACCACCCGCTGCCGCGTCGGCAGCCGGCGCCGGAGCCTCAGCAGCGGGGGCCGCCGCAGGGGCCGCAGCAGCGGCTTCGGCAGCATGGGCGGAGCTCGCCAGTGCCAGACCGGAGGCGGCCAGCAGCAACGTCCAAAGCTTGGATTCAGTCATTCGTGTATTCCTCCCTGGAACAGGACCAGGGCGGCTCTTTCGCGGCCGCCCCGAACCTTCGACGGGAGTGCCACTGACTTTAGTTAGTTACAGATTGACGACAGTTCCGGGCCCAATCATTAACTTTAGGAAATAATCCAGCAAGCAAACGATATGGAATCGAGGTTCCAACGCTTGCGCTGCCGCTGGTCGGGACGAACTCTCAGCTGCGGCCCGGTCCCGCCTTGTCCGGCTCCGCAGACAGATGCCGCGGACTCGTCTCGATCCGCGAACGCCCCTTGGCCTTGGCCAGAAACAGCGCCAGTTCCGCGTGCTTCACCGTGTGGTCTGCGGAAAGCGCAATGCCGGAGACGCCGACGCTGGTCGAAACCACGAAATCGCCGCCCAGCGCGGCGCGTCCCGCCTTGGCGAAGGTTTCAACGATGGGCTCGCAGGCGGCAGACGCGGCCTCGGGCAGTAGCCCCGGCATGATCACGCCGAAGCGCTCGCCCGATACCCGCGAGATGATGTCGTCGCTGCGGGTCATGGCGCGCAGCAGCCCGGTAAAGGCCACCAGCAAGTCGTCGCCGGCATTCTGCCCGAAGCGGATATTGAGCCGCATGAAATGATCGATATCGAACAGCGCAAGCGAGGCCTGCTTCGATCCGGCAACGAGGTGATCCAGCATCGTCACGAAGGCGATGCGATTGGTCAGGCGGGTCAGCGGATCGGTGAACTCGGCCGCGAACAGCCGTTCCTCCAGTGATTTGCGCATGGCGATGCACCGCATGACAACGAGCGCGCCATAGATCTTGCCGCCCTGTTCGGACATCGGACGAATCTGGCATTCGAACCACCGTCCCTTGCGACCTTCGCGCGCCGCATGCACTTCGAGCCAGTCGTCGCTGCCGTATCCCGCCATCGCCCGCCGGTGTTCGCGCTCGATCAGATCGCGATAGTCGGGGTGGACAAGGTCCCGCAGGTGCGGCCCGATCAGCATTGCCGGCGGCGCAAGGCCCAGTTCGTCCAGCGCCGGCGAGGCGGCCAGCACAAACCCCCGGCGGTCGGTCTTGAGGATGATGTCCGAAGAATGTTCGGCCAGCATGCCGTAGCCTGCCAGGCGTTCCCTCGTGGTGAATTCGACCCGCATGCGTCCCTTGCCTCGTCAGGACCGCACACCCGGTCATCCAGCCAAGCTCCCCTTGGCCAACCCGGACGAAACGATCGCCTTATCCCATGATCCGCCCCCGATCGGGCAGCGGCCAAAGTTAGGCGAGTTAGTTAACTTGACTAATTTTTGGCCGTTAATTCAAATAGATAACGGCGAATCGGTACGATGAAAAGTGGTTAATTCGGGGTGAAGCGATTCGCGCGGACTCAAAGCTCGATCGACACTTTCACTCGCGCCGGATCAACGCCGAACGCTTCGGCCACCACACTTCGGGCATGGCTCAGGGCTTGCGCCAGCGCATTGCCATCGCGCCCGGTAAGGAGTTCGTCTTCCGCCACGCCAAGGAGCTTGGCGAGTCCGGCGATTCGCTCAGGCGCCGGGCGGCTCTTGCCTTGTTCCCAGGCCCAGACAGTGGGCTTGCTCACGTTGATGAGGGAAGCGAGCCCCTCAAGTGTCAGCCCCTGTTCCTTGCGCAGCCGCGCTATGCGGACAGGCAGCGTGTCCGCAGGCTCGACCGGCGCAGGCGTCCCGATCACGCGCGAAAAGAGCTCCAGCAGGCCGAGCGCACTTTCGGGCAAGGGCGTCTCGAAACGGCAGCCATAGAAGCGCTCGCTCATCCACACGACATGGGCGGATGTGATGCCGACTTCCGGAAGCGCAAGTTCGATCCGCTCGTCCTCAGCCAGCGCGACCGGGCTTTCGATCAGCAGGCCGGACGTCGAGACATTGTGGATCAGCACCCGCGCGGTCTGGCCGGACGCAGTGGAACCCTCGGATTCGAGGCGCAATTGCCGCCGCGGCGCGCGCGGGCGGAGCGGGTCGACGGGGAGGTCTTCGAAATGGGCAGGTATCGGCATGACGCGGGGCATTCTCCTCGCGCCCAGAACGCCGCCCAAGCAGTTAAGATTGCGTTAGCGCCGCGACGGCGTGAAGCGCTCCGAACGGCATCCGTGTTAGGTGCCCGTCCGGGGGCGCCTCACCCGATCCCGCAGGCTTTGAGCATGGCGGGGCCCAGATCGCTCAGGCCCACTTCGCGCGCGGCAGCCCCCGCTTCGATGGCCGCGCTCGGTGCTTCGGCGACCATCGCGGTCGCGCGGTCCTGCACCAGCGTGTCCTGCCCCGCGTCGCGCATCAGCTTGAGGCCGCGGGCGCCGTCGCTACCCATACCCGTCAGCACCGCACCCACCGCCGGCACCGCGCCGCGTGCGATCGAGCCGAACAGGAGGTTGGCGGATGGCCGCGCGCCGTCCACCGGATCGCGCTCCATCAGGCGGATGCGCGCCGGCTGGCCGGGTTCGACCACCACGTGGCGGTCCGGATCGGCAGCGATATGGATCGTGCCAGGAGTCAGGTTCGCGCCGTCCTTCGCCGCGCGCACGTTGCACTTGAGGTCGGTGTCGAGCCGCTTGATGAAGGTTTCCACCACCATCGGCTCGGCCTGCAGGCACACCACCGTCGGCGGGCAGTTGGCGGGGAAGCCGCTCAGGATCGTCGTCAGCGCGTCGATCCCGCCCATCGAAGCGCTGAACGCGGCGATATGGCCGTTCCACGCGAACGGCACGTCGGCGGTAGCCTTCTGCTCGGCGCGCGCCTTGCGGTCGTGCACGTTGCTGTTGGCGGCAGCGAGCACGATCTTGCCGAGCTTGCCCACCGTCTTGCTGAACTGCTCCGGCGTCGCCTTGAGCGGCTTGGGAAAGCACTCCACCGCGCCCAGTTCATACGCCTTCAGCGAGGTTTCGGTGCCCGCCTGCGTGAGGCTGGAGAGCATCACCACCGGCAGCGGATTGGTTTCCATGATCTCGGCGAGGAACTCGATCCCGCTCATGCCCGGCATTTCCACATCGAGCGTGATCACGTTGGGCTTGAGTTCGGCGATCTGTTCGCGCGCGGCGCCGGCATTGGCGGCCACGCCCACGACGCGGACGTTCTTCGCCTCGTCGAGGATGTCGGAAAAGAGCGCGCGCATCGCGGCGGAATCATCGACCACGAGGACCCGGGCTTCGTGCATGGGGAGGCTGACCTTCCTGTTGGTGCGCTGGGAGTGAGCGCTGCTTCAGCGCGTGATACCCCCCGGCCTCCCTGCATTTTCTCCTCTCGGCGTTAAGTATCTCACCGTAAGGTCCGGGCAAGGCGACCTTTGCCGCTTGAGGCCTAAGCCAAACGGGAAAGCGTGCTCCCGGACCGGGGGCCAGCGAGGGAACCCGCCTCTATGCCGACGATCACCCTGCCTCCCCGGTGCGACCGCGCCGCAGCCGAGGCCCTGCTGCCCGAAATGGTCGCAGGGATCGGTTCGGGCGTGCTCCATATCAATGCGCGCGATTGCACGCAGATCGGGCAGGCCATGCTTCAGCTCCTCGTCAGCGCGCGCCGGACCGGCGATGGCGCGGTGATCGAACCGTCCGACCATCTGCGCGAGACGGCCCGCCAGCTCGGGCTCGAAGCCGAACTCTTCGATGGAGCCGCGGCATGAACGCGGAGGAAATCCAGGCCATCTTCTTCGCCGAGTGCGAGGAATCGCTGGCCGCCGCCGAATCGGGCCTCGCAGCCTGCAAGGCGGGCACCCAGGACAGCGATACAGTTAACGCGGTGTTCCGCGCGGTCCACTCGATCAAGGGCGGCGCGGGCGCGTTCGGCTATGTCGCGCTCCAGGCCTTCACCCATACTTTCGAGACGCTGCTTTCCGACGTGCGCGAAGGCGCCGTGCCGATCACCGAGCCGCTCGTCGATCTCCTGCTGCGCGCGCTTGATACGCTGAGCGATCACGTCGGCGCCGCGCGCGGGCTTGGCGAGGAACCCGATGACGTCGGCCTGCTGGCCGAACTGACCGCCGCGCAGGCCGCCAATGCCGGTGCTGCGCCTGCTCCTGCGCCCGCGCCCGCGCCCGCACCGGTTGCTGCAACGCCCGCTCCGGTGGTGGAAGACGACGACACCAGCGGCGATCCCTTCGACTTCGACGCGATGCTCGATGACATCACCGGCGCCATGGAAGCTCCGGCTCCCGAGTCCACTTCCGAATCCGCGCCGGAATCCGCGCCTTCCTGGCTGCTCAAGGTCCGGCCCCACGCCGGCGCCATGCGCAACGGCGGCGAACCGCTGCTCCTCCTGCGCGAGCTGGCCGCGCTTGGCGCGCGCTGCATCGAATGCGAATGCGGCAGTGTCCCCCCGCTCGATACGCTCGATCCCGGCACCGGCTACCTCGGCTGGACGTTCGCGCTCGAAGCCGATGTCAGCGAGAGCACCGCACGCGAGATCTTCGAATTCGTCGGCGATGATTGTGGCCTCGCCATCGGCGGCGACGCGCCGATGCCTGCCGTGCGCCCGGCCCCGCCGCCAGCACCCGTAGCAGCGCCCGCCGCAACGGCGCCCGCTGCTGCCACGGCTACGACCGCCGCGACCGCCCCCGCCGCCGCCCCGCCCGCGCCCCCCGCGCTCGGCCAGTCGATCCGCATCGAACTCGGCAAGCTCGACAAGCTGATCGACGCGGTCGGCGAACTCGTCATCGCGCAGGCGATGATGGCGCAGCGCCTCGCAGGCGATGGCCTCGCGGTGAAGGAAGAACTCACCATCCTCGAAGGGCTGACGCGCGACATTCAGGAATCGGCGATGTCGATCCGCGCCCAGCCGATCGGTTCGGTGTTCAGCCGCGTGCCGCGCATCCTGCGCGAACTGACGACCAGCACCGGCAAGCACGTCCGCCTCGAAGTCTCGGGCGAAAGCACCGAGCTCGACAAGACCGTGATCGAGCGCCTCGGCGAACCGCTCACCCACCTCATCCGCAACGCAGTCGACCACGGCATCGAAAGTGCCGAAGCGCGCATCGCTGCAGGCAAGCCCGCCGAGGGCACGCTCACGCTCTCCGCCGAGCATCGTTCAGGCCGCATCCTCATCCGCATTGCCGATGATGGCGCGGGCATCAACCGCGACCGGGTCTTCGCCAAGGCGGTCGAGAAGGGCCTCATCGCGCCCGATGCCCAGCTCTCGAAGGAAGAGATCGACCACCTGATCTTCGCCCCCGGCTTCTCTACCGCCGCCCAGATCACCAATGTTTCGGGCCGCGGTGTCGGCATGGACGTCGTGCGCCAGAACGTGAAGGAGCTCGGCGGGCGCATCACCATCGATAGCGAACCCGGCGCCGGCACTACCTTCACGCTCACCCTGCCGCTCACCCTCGCGATCTCGGACGGCATGGTCGTCAACGTCGGCGATCAGACCCTCGTCGTGCCGCTCGCCAACGTCGTCGAAAGCCTGCGCCCGACGCGGGAAGAAGTGCAGGGTCTTGGCGCCCACCGCGCGATGATCAACGTGCGCGGCAAGTTCATCCCGGTGCTGCCGCTCCATGCCGCCGTCGGCGCGCAAGGCGCGATCGAACAGGCGCATGAAGGCGTGCTGATCGTGGTCGAGACCGAAGGCGCTGGCCGCGCCGCGCTCCTCGTCGATGCGATCTGCGACCAGCGCCAGGTCGTGATCAAGAGCCTCGATACCCACTACCGCTCGGTCGAAGGCGTCTCCGGCGCCACGATCCTGGGCGACGGCATGGTTGCGCTCATCGTCGATGTCGACAGCCTCGTCGCTCGCAGCCTCTCCGGCCATTCGCTGGCTGAAGCTGCATGAGCGCTGTGATGGCCCCTGCCGAGACGCTGCCGGGCATCAGCCCCGGTGTCTACAGCGCGGAAGACTTCGCGGCGGTGAGCGCGATCGCGCATGCCGAGGCGGGGATCGTGCTGGCTGAGGGCAAGGCCATGCTGGTCTATTCGCGCCTCGCCCCGCTGGTGCGCGATTCGGGCTGCGCCACGTTCGGCGCCTACATCCTGCGCATCCGCGAGGACGCTGCAGAGCGCAACCGCGCGATCATGGCGCTCACCACCAACCACACGTTCTTCAACCGCGAGGCGCACCACTTCGAACACTTCGCCAGCCACGTCCGCCCCGGCCTGATCGATAGTCTGGCGCGCGGCGGCAAAGTCCGGCTGTGGTCGGCAGGCAGTTCCAGCGGTGAGGAAACCTGGACCCTGCTGATGACCCTGCTCGGCCCGGATCGCGCCGCAGGAGAGCGCATCGCGCGCGGCGACGTGCGCCTGCTCGCCAGCGACATTGCCGCCCATGCGCTGCGCAAGGCCGAGGCCGCGCGCTACCGCGCCGAGGATGTCAAGGCCGTGCCCGATGCGCTCGCCCGCGCCTGGACCGTGCCCGCCGGAGAGGAAGTGGAAATCGCTCCCACGGTGCGCGCGATGGCGCGGTTCCGCACGCTGAACTTGCACGGCCCGTGGCCGATGCAGGGCAAGTTCGACGTGATCTTCTGCCGCAACGTAATGATCTATTTCGATAATCCCACCAAGGAGCGCCTCGTCGCACGCTTTGCCGAGGCGCTCGTGCCCGGCGGCTGGCTCTATGTCGGCCACAGCGAACGCGTGACCGGTCCCGCACTCCAGATGCTCGCGACGGCGGGCCCCACCATCTATCGTCGGAGCGAGGCATGAACCGAGTGAGCAAGCCGATCCGGGTCGTGATCGTCGAGGATTCGCCGACGATGCGCGCCATCCTCCAGGCCCGGTTCGAGCGCGAGGAAGACATCGTCGTCGTCGGCGCGGCCGCCAATGCGGCGGAGGGCCGCCAGATGATCCGCGAGCTCGATCCGGACGTCGTCACTCTCGATGTCGAGATGCCCGGCATGAATGGGCTCGATTTCCTCGAGAAGATCATGGCGCTGCGCCCCACGCCCGTCATCGTCGTCTCCGGCTCGACCCATGAAGGGGCCGAGACCACCGCCCGCGCGCTCGCCATCGGTGCGGTCGGTTGCTACGCCAAGAGCGAAGGCGCCGGCAGCTATTCGTTCGATGATCAGGGCAAGCTTGCCGATCTCATCCGCGATGCCTCCAAGGTCCGCTTCGTCACGCGCCCCGCGCCCCCGCCGCCGCCGGCGCCGCCCCGCACTTCCACGGCCCCGCGCAGCCCGGCGCTCGTCGAGCGCCCGCGCCTTATCGCGGTCGGCTCCTCCACTGGCGGGGTAGAAGCGCTGCAGGTCCTGCTCGGCGGCTTCCCGGTCGATTGCCCGCCCACGGTCGTCGTCCAGCACATTTCCGCGCGATTTGCCCCCGCCGTCGCGCGCACGCTCGATCAGTCCTGCCCACCCCGGATCGTGATCGCGGAGCCCGATCTGCCGCTGCTCGACGGCCACGTCTACGTCGCGCCCGGCGATGACCGGCACTTCTCCGTCGGTGGCCGCAGCGGCCATCTCTACCAGCGCCTGCGCCGGGGCGACCCGGTTTCGGGACACCTGCCCAGCGTCGACGTGCTGTTCCACTCGGTCGCCGAAGTCGTTGGCGCTGGCGCGGTCGGCATTCTGCTGACCGGCATGGGCACGGACGGCGCCGAGGGCCTGCTCGCCCTTGCCCAGACCGGCGCCCGCACCATCGCGCAGGACGAGGCGACCTGCACCGTGTTCGGCATGCCCCGCGCGGCCATTGCTCTGGGTGCCGCCAGCGTCGTCGCACCGATCGGCACGATCGCCCGCCACGCCTTCAGCAAGGCGGCCTGACACGATGTTCGAACGCCGCATCCTTGGAGCTCTCGAACGCCCGATTGAACGCGTGACCGTCATGCAGGGTCAGGCGCTGGTCAGCAGCGAGCCGCAAATCGAATTCTCGACCGTGCTCGGCAGCTGCGTTGCCCTGTGCCTCTATGATCCCGAGGTCCGGGTCGGCGGCATGAACCACTTCCTGCTGGCCGAGCCGCCCGCAGGCCTCGCCGCCACGACCACCATCGACGAACACTACGGCGTCTATCTGATGGAATTGCTGGTCAACCAGATGCTCGGCATCGGCGCGCGCAAGGCCCGCCTGCGTGCGCACCTCTATGGCGGCGCCAACGTCAACCGCAACATGATGCGCATCGGCACCGCCAATGCCGAGTTCGCCCAGTCATTCCTGCGGCGCGAGGGCATCGTGCTCATGCGCGAGGATCTGGGCGGCACCAACGCCCGCCGCGTCGATTTCCGTCCGGCCTCCGGCCAGATCCGTTGCCGCACGGTCGAGGATCGCCTCGCCCCGCCGGTCACTCCCACCACTCGTCCGGACCGCGCGTCCGGCGATGTCGAACTGTTCTGATTGCAACAAGCGAGCCCCACGATGACCCAGACCACCCGAATCCTGACTGTAGACGACAGCCCGAGCATGCGGGCGCTCCTCAACCACGCCCTCTCGACGCAAGGCTTCGAAGTGGCGCAGGCCGAAGACGGCCTCGCCGCCCTCGATTGGCTCGCGCTCAACGAGGTCGACGTGGTGATCACCGATATCAACATGCCGCGCCTCGATGGCTTCGGCCTGATCGAGCGCCTGCGCGAGGGTACCCGCCACCGCGACCGGCCGATTCTGGTGCTCACCACCGAAAGCTCGGACGAGAAGAAGGCCCGCGCCCGCGAAGCCGGGGCCACCGGCTGGATCGTCAAGCCCTTCGATGCCGCCAAGCTCGTCGCCGCCGTGCGCCGCGTCGCTCACTGATTCACTCCTCACCAAGGAACGCCCACGATGATCCGCGAACTCATCACCTTCGAAGTCGAAGGCCAGGTCTTCGGGCTCGATATCATGTCGATCCGCGAAATCCGCGCCTGGACGCCGACCACGCGCCTGCCGCGGGTGCCGCACTATGTCGCGGGCGTCGTCAATCTGCGCGGCACGGTGCTGCCCGTCGTCGATCTCGCCGCCCGCCTCGGCTGGCGCGCGACCGAGCCGACCCCGCGCCATGCAATCATCGTCACCCAGCTGGGCCAGCAGGTCGGCGGGTGGATCGTCGATTCGGTCAGCGACATCGTGACCGTGCCCGATCAGACCCTGCAGGCCCCGCCTCCGGGCGTCGGCAACGACAGCGTGGTGCCGTTCCTCGAAGGGCTCGCCGCAATCGAGGACAAGATGGTGATGGTGCTCAACCTCTTCGCGCTCAGCGACGGGGCTCAGTTCGCCGCTGCCGCCTGATCCGCAAGACCACTCCGCAGCAAGGAAACCGCCGCAATGGCCCCCTTCATAGCTCCCGGGCCCCCAGCCAACACCGCCTCGCACCGCCAGATCGCGCTGGTGCTCGAGGAACTGTCGCAGGAAGTCGAAGCGCTGGGCGCCTCGCTCTGCGGTGATATGGACGTGGCCATGCGGCACATGGACAGTCTGCAGGCCATCGACCTGATCGCCCAGAAGCAGCGCAGCCTGGCCAAGCTGCTCCATGCCGATTGCCTCGAAACCGAAGTCGAACGCATCGGCCTCGATATCCTGCGCGAGCGGATGCGGCTGCTGCGCTGATAAATAGGGACAGTCCCCATTTTTCAATTTTGAAATTACACCATCAATATACTGATAAAGAGCGTTTTATAGGGGACAGTCCCTATTTTATGGTGTCGTCCCGCAAGGGGACGGCGCCTGCGCACGCCGATTGCGCAATCTGCGGCGCAGGATAACTATGGCCGCCCTTGTTCGAAAAGGGCAGCAATCATGGCAGTCATCGCAGTCTACAGCGTCAAGGGCGGGGTCGGGAAAACCACGCTGGCGGTCGACATGGCGTGGCGCTCGGCCGCGCTCTCCGGCCATTCGACGCTGCTGTGGGATCTCGATCCGCAGGGCGGCGCTGGCTGGCTGCTCGGCCTGCCTGACCGCACCGAAAGCGATGCCGCATCGATCTTCCGCAAGGACAGCAAGCCGGCCGCGCTGATCACCCCCACGCGCTATCCCGGCCTCGCCGTGCTGCAGGCCGACGAAAGCATGCGCACCCTGCCCGCCACGCTCGCCCGCATCGGCAAGCGCAAGCGCCTTGCCCGCACCGCCGCCGCGCTATCGGATGACTACGCGCGGATCATCATCGATTGCCCGCCGGTGCTTAACGAGATCAGCGAACAGGTCTTCGCCGCCGCCGATCTCCTGATCGTCCCGCTGCCCCCCTCGCCGCTATCCGCCCGCGCGCTGCCGATGATCCAGGCCGAGATCCTCAGCCATCATCCGCGCCACCCGCCGATCCTGCCGGTGCTCTCGATGTACGATGCCCGGCGCAAGCTGCACCGCGATGTCCATACCGGTTTTGCCGCCGGCTGGCCGGTGATCCCGATGGCAAGCGCGATCGAACAGACCGCCGCCCGCCGCGCCCCGCTCGGCACCTTCGCCGCCGCCAGCGAAGTCAACACCCGCCTCCAGCGCCTGTGGGAAGGGATCGAAGCCAAGCTGGCGATGCAGGCTTCTCTCAGTTCATGAACGTGTCGAGCGCCTCGCCCGCCGCGATCCACGTCGCTTCCGCCGCTTCCAGCGCCTCGGCCACTTCGCGGCGCAGCTTGCCAAGCTCGGCCATGTTCAGCCGCGCAAGGTCCGCCGCAGGCTTGCCGCTCCCGGCAAGCGCCGCGTCGATGGCCGCCAGCCGCGCCTCGGCCTTGCCCACCGCGCTCTCGGCCTCGTTCACGGCCTTCTGCAGCGCCTTCATTTCCTCGCGGCTCTTCGCCCCGCCCTTGGGCTTGCCCCCAGAACCGCTCTTGCCACCATCGCCCTTGGGCTGGTTCCGCCCCAGCACGAAGTCGATATAGTCTTCGATGCTGCCAGGGTAGTCCTTCGCCGTCCCGCCATCGACCAGCACCAGCCGGTCCGCCGTCAGCTCCACCATGTGCCGGTCGTGGCTGATCAGGATCACCGCGCCGGCATAATCGTTGAGCGCCTGAACCAGCGCCTCGCGCGCATCGACATCGAGGTGGTTGGTCGGCTCGTCGAGGATCAGCATATGCGGCGCATCGCGCGTCACCAGCGCCAGCGCCAGCCGCGCGCGCTCCCCGCCCGAAAGCGTCGCCGTCTGCGATTCAGCGCGCGGCCCTGAAAAGCCGAACCGCCCCAGCTGCGCACGCACCGCCGCCGGGGTCTTGCCCGGCATCGCCCGCGTCATCAGCTCCAGCGGTGTCGAATCCGCCGGCAGTTCCTCCACCTGATACTGCGTGAAATAGCCGATCTTGAGCTTGCCCGAGGCGGTCATGCCGCCCTCGCTCGCCGCCAGCTGTCCCGCCAGCAGCCGTGCCAGCGTGGTCTTGCCGTTGCCGTTGCGCCCCAGCATCGCGATGCGGTCATCGGGATCGATACGCAGATTGAGCCGCCGCAGGATCGGCTTCTCCGCGCTGTATCCCGTCGCCGCCAGATCGAGTGTGATCAGCGGCGGGCGCAGTTCTTCGGGATCGGGGAATCCGAAGCTCAGCGTCGGGTCTTCCATCATCGCCGTCACCGGCTGCATCTTCGCCAGCATCTTGGCGCGCGATTGCGCCTGCTTGGCGGTCGAAGCCCGCGCCGAATTGCGCGCCACATAGTCCGCCAGCTTCTTGCGCTGCGCATCCTGCGCCGCCCTTGCCGCCGCAATCTGCGCCGCCCGCTCGGCCCGCTGCCGCTCGAACGCGTCATAACCGCCCGCATAGAGCGCAATCTTGCCGCCCTGCAGGTGGAGGATCGTATCGACCACGTTGTTGAGCAGATCGCGCTCGTGGCTGATCACCACGATGGTGCCGGGATAGCTCTGGAGGAAGTTCTCCAGCCACAACGTCGCTTCGAGATCGAGGTGGTTCGAAGGCTCGTCAAGCAGCAGCAGATCGGGCGCGGAAAACAGCAGCGAGGCCAGCGCCACGCGCATCTTCCATCCGCCCGAAAAACTGTCGAGCGGCATGGCCTGCATCGCCTCGTCAAAGCCGAGGCCAATCAGGATCCGCGCCGCCCGCGCGTCTGCCGTATAGGCATCGATGGCGATCAGCCGGTCATAGACTGCCGCCATCCGGTCCGGGTCCTCGCAGGTCTCCGCCTCGGCCATCAGCGCCGCACGTTCGGTATCGGCGGCCAGCACCGTCTCGAACGGCGTGGCCGAACCCGCCGGGGCAGACTGCGCGATATAGCCCAGCCGCATGCGCTTGGGCATTTCGATAGAGCCGTCATCCGGCTCCAGCTCGCCGATGATCGCCTTCATCAGCGTGGACTTGCCCGCGCCATTGCGGCCGATCAGCCCCACCTTGGAGCCCGGCTGGATCGTCGCGCTCGCGCGGTCAAGAATGGTGCGTCCGCCCAGACGCACGGTAAGGCCCGAAATTGTCAGCATGGACGCGCCCCTAGCAGGCACAGCCCCGATACGAAACCCGCCACCTATCCTCCGAAAAATCAGCCACCACGCACCTGCCCGCACTGGACTTCGCTCGGCCCCCGCGTACATGGAATCCAACCATGTGGCAGATCTATCAATTCCCGCTGTGCCCGTTCAGCCGCAAGGTGCGCCTGCTCCTCGCCGAAAAGGGCGTCCCCTACGAACTCATCCGCGAGAACCCGTGGGAGCATCGCGAGGCGTTCCAGATGCTCAACCACGCCGGGCGCACCCCGGTGCTGCACAATCCCGAAAAGCAGATCACCCTCGCCGATAGCCGCGCGATCTGCGAATATTTCGAGGAGACGGTCGACAAGGCCCCGATGATCAACGGCACCGCCACCGGCCGCGCCGAAATCCGCCGCCTCATCGCGATGTTCGACGAAAACTTCTTCGCCGCCGTCACCCAGCCACTGCTGGAGGAACGCATGAAGAAGCGCCTCGTCTATCGCCAATCGCCCGATAGCCGCGCGCTGCGCGATGCGATGAAGCTCGCCAACGAACACCTCTACTATATCGACTACCTGATCGATAACCGGCCCTGGCTCGCAGGCTCCACCATGAGCCTCGCCGATCTCGCCGCCGCCGCGCAGATCTCGGTCGCGGACTACCTCGGCGGGATCGACTGGTCGCTCCACGAGCAGGCGGCGAGCTGGTACTCTGTGTTCAAGAGCCGCCCCAGCTTTCGCCCCCTGCTCACCGAGCGGATGGACGTGATCCAGCCGCCCAGCCACTACGCGGACGTCAACGCCTGACTTCCTAGACGACCAGGAAGTCAGCGTTGGTAAGCGCAAGGCCAGAGGCCAGCGTGGCGAACTGCACGGCACTCGCTGCACCATTGCCATCGCTATCGAAGAACAAGGCGCCGGTGGCGCTGTTGTAAATGATGCGATCGGTGCCATCCTGGGCAGCGGTACCGATGAAGAAGGCGCCTGCATCTAGCACGCCTGCGACGAGCCCGGTGAACACGGAACTTGCCAGTTGCACCGTGTCGTCGACCACGCTGAAATCGGTGATCGTATCTGTGTTGCCGAGCGCCGGCGCCGTCGAGAAGATGAACGTGTCAGCCCCGGCGCCTCCGGTCAGGGTGTCGGATCCCAGACCACCATCGATTTGGTCAACACCGCCGAGGCCGTTGAGCGTGTTGGCGCCGCTGTTTCCGGTCAGGGTATTGGCAAGGCCGTTGCCGGTGCCATTGATGGCCGCAGTTCCGGTCAGCGCCAGGTTCTCGATGAACGTGCCGGTGGGATACAAGGCTCCGCTCAGCGCGTACGTCACCGAACTCCTGACCGTGTCCGTACCCTGGCCGCTCAATTCGTTCGCCACGTCGCCCACGTTGTCGACGATGTAGGTGTCATCGCCAAGGCCG
>CAYPRK010000015.1:0-73553 GCA_964413325.1 uncultured Novosphingobium sp.
CCGGATTTGTTCGCCCTTAGCGTGCAGATACGTCACTTTCGTGTAGTCACCCCTATATGCTTACCCATAGTTCGATAAGGGAATGGCCTGTGCATCAGACTGACATTCCGGTTGCCGCACTCATGCATCTGGAGGCGCCATTGCCTATTCCCGCCTCCCTTTCTGACGATCGACTATTCATGCAAGCCAGGCCCGGACACATCCGTTATCTCTCGATGAACGACTTGCACCGCGATACCCGCGATGCGTGGCTGCAAGGCGCCTTCCCGTCACTTGAGCAGCACACGTTCGTCGATCTCGAGACGCGGTTTCTCTCGATCGCCGAACAGGACTACGAGACGCTGATCATCGGCGGCAACGATCCGGTGCGTGCCGCGCGTTTCCTGCGCATCAACCGCCCTATCCTCGCCCGCAAAGTGAAGATCGCGCTGATGCACGGCAGCCTCGCCAGCAAGCGCGCCAAGGCGCTCAATGCCGGCTTCGACGACGTGTTCGACAGCGCACGGATGAGCCGGGAGGAAGCCGAGGCGCGCTGCACAGCGATCCTCTCGCGCTACCGCGCCGTCGCGCACCAGGCCCGCGCCGAGCAGGAGCTCGCCAGCTCGCTCGAGCGGATTGCCCACCTGCACTTGCTCGGCAAGCGCGAGCGGCATTTGCTCACGTTGCTCGCCACCAGGCTGGGTGAGCCGGTCTCGCATTACAAGCTGCGGACCGAGCTCAGCCGTGGCAACGACGAGATGTCGTACAATTATCTGAAGGTGCTCGCTTCGAACCTGCGGGCGAAGCTGAAGTCGCCTTATGTCCTCGTGCCAGGCGGGCAAGGTTCGTACAAGATCACGAGCCTGTAGAGCCTTGCTGCAGGAATTGCGCCGGTGAGTCATTGACTTTCCGGCGCATTCCATCCATATCGGGCTTGCTATCGTCGCCTGCGACGGATTTTCCCGCACCGGATTTCGTATTCCGGGCCGAATTTTCCCTTCTCACGCCACCAGCACCGGTTGCACTGTTTGCAGCCGCGTATCCTGCATTCGTGAAAGGGGCCAAGATGCCCGAAACCAGTATCCAAGTTGCCGCCAACGCTCCTGCCAACCAGAAGGTGGGCTGAGCCATGGCGAAGGAAGATCTCATCACCCTCGACGGCCAGATCGACGAGATCCTGCCCGATGGACGCTTTGGCGTGATGCTCGAAAACGAGCATCGCATCATCGCCTACACTGCGGGCAAGATGCGCAAGTTCCGGATCCGCTCGATCGTGGGTGACCGCGTGAAAGTGGAAATGACGCCCTACGACCTGTCCAAGGGCCGTATCGTCTTCCGCGAGAAGGTCGCCGGTGGCGGCGCTGGCGGAGGCATCCGGAAGCGGCGCTAAGCCCCGCGTTCCGGCTCCCCCAAAAAACGACATCAGACCGTCACAACCAACGCGCAGAGTCACTCTGCCGCATGAGGGTCTCTATTCCCGAAATCGGCGCTCAATTGCGCCCAGGATTGCCATGACACCGAATACGAACACCCCGTACACACTCTCGATCAGCCCCAGCCTGCTGCTGGGCCATCGCACTTCCACGACGATTCGCGGCCAGGCGCCGATCCGGCGCACCTCGCCGCATCTGACGGCGCAGGAGCTGCGGCAGCTCGTCCAGCAAATGGTCGACTGATCAGCCGGAAGCCCTGAAACGAAAAAGGCCCCGTCCGCGCAAACCGCGGACGGGGCCTTTTTCGTTGTGGCAGATGCCGCTTACTTGGCGGCTTCGCTCGCTTCGGGAGCGGCAGCGCTGGCATCGGCGGCCGGCGCGCTGGCATCGCCAGCCGGAGCCGCAGCGGCTTCAGCAGCCGGCAGCGGCAGGTTGCTGCCCTGCGAGTTGAGGTACAGGATCACGTCGGCGCGCTGCTGCGGATCGCTGATGCCGGCGAACGACATCTTGGTGCCGGTCGCGTACTTGGCAGGCGAGGTCAGCCATTCGTCGAGGCTGGCGAAGTCCCACTTGCCGCCCTTGGCCTTGAGCGCATCAGAGAATGCATAGCCGCCACGGCCCTGTGCCTGGCCTTCACCCACCACGCCCCAGAGGTTCGGGCCGATGCCGTTGGCGCCGCCCTGCGCGATCGTGTGGCAGGCCTTGCACTTGGCGAAAGTGGCTTCACCCTTGGCGACATCGCCCTTGGCGAGGCGGTTCGCGATCGGCTCTGCCGCAGCGGCGCCGGCGCCGCCTTCGGCTTCCACACCCTCGATCACGTAGCCCATCTTCTCGGGACGGTTTTCCTTGTCAGCCAGGAAGTAGTGGCCAGAAAGGCTCGAAAGCCCCAGCGCAACGATGCCGCCGAACAAGGTCCAACCGGCAATGGTATTGAAACGATCGTCCATTCCGAGCCCCATATGGAGTTTGCGCCGGCTTGGCTGGCGCGCATTTTCGCCGCCGCTCTAGTCACGCCCCCGCGCCCGCGCAAGAGTGATTGCAAGTACTTGAGCGAGAAGAATCGCTTATGGCCGCATATGCTGACGCGGAAGGCGGCACCAGCCCGTTCCCCCGCACCCTCAATCTTCTTGGGCCACCCATTCAGGGTACTCTCGTGGGTGGCCGGGCGGGGGAGCGGGCTGGTGCCGCCCTGTTCCGGCTAGGCCGGAACAGAAAAGATGCGCCTTGCTCGCCCTGCATCGGCAGCTTAAGCGCCTCGGTCCATGGCCAGCTACCCCGCCCCCGCCGCCCGTCTCGTTGCCGAAATGACCGAGGCAGCCGCCACCGATCCTGCGCGCGCGGTTGCCTTTCAGGGCGCGCCGGGCGCCAATTCGCACCGCGCTGCGATGGAAGCGTTGCCGCATTGCCTGCCGCTGCCGTGCTTCTCGTTCGAGGACGCGCTCGATGCGGTGAAAGATGGCCGCGCCGGGCAAGCGATCATCCCGATCGAGAATTCGCAGCACGGCCGCGTCGCCGATATCCACTTCCTCCTGCCCGAAAGCGGCCTGTCGATCGTCGGCGAGCACTTCATGGCGATCCATGCCTGCCTGATGGGCCTCGGCACCGGCCCATTCACCAGCGCCTACAGCCACCCGCAGGCGCTCGGCCAATCGCGCCACTACCTGCGCGAGCGGGGCATCGTGCCGATGTCCTACGCCGATACCGCAGGCGCCGCAGCCTATGTCGCCGAACTGGGCGATCCCGCCGCCGCCGCGCTCGCCCCGCGGATCGCCGCCGAACTCTACGGCCTCACGCTGGTCGAGGAGAACGTCGAGGACGCGCACGACAACATGACCCGCTTCGTGACCCTGGCGCGCGAGCCGCTCAATCTGCGCACGATCACCGGCCCCGCGATCACCACCTTCATCTTCGAAGTGCGCAACATCCCCGCCGCGCTCTACAAGGCGCTCGGCGGCTTTGCCACCAACGGCGTCAACATGACCAAGCTGGAAAGCTACCAGCGCGGCGCGAGCTTTTCCGCCACGGCCTTCTTCGCCGATATCGTCGGCGCACCCGGCGAACCGCCGGTGGACCGGGCGCTCGAAGAACTCGGCTTCTTCGCCAAGGACCTGCGCATCCTCGGCACCTATCCGCTGGAACGCGTGCGGGGCTGAAACCGCCACCATCGGGCAGGGTACCGATCCGGCGCGATAATCGCTTGCTCCCGGCGGGCAGGCCATGCGACCACTGCGTGCGTGGCAGGAGCACCGGGACCGGACAGCGTCAATGCGGGCGGGCATGCAGGCGCCCAAGCCGGTGAACACGCGTGGGAAGCAGCGCGTGCGATGGGCGAGATCCAGTATACGCCGCTGCCGCCCTACAATCCCCCCAAGGCCGATCCGCCCGAATGGCTCAAGGCGATCTTCCGCTTCCTTGAATGGCTGCTCGCGCCGCTCGGCAGGGTGTTCGGCGCCAACTTCAGCGCCATCGGGATCCTGCTGGCGGCCTTGGCCGTGCTGGGCGCTGCGTGGATCGGCTGGACGCTGTTCCAGCGCTGGCGGCTGACCCGGACGCTGGCAACCTCCGCCGCTCCGCCGCAGGTGATTGATCGCGCCGCTGCGCTGGCCCTGCTGGAAGATGCCGACGCGCTGGCCGCGCAGGGCCGGTATGACGAGGCAGTCCACCTGCTGCTCCAGCGCAGCGTCCACCACATCGCCGCGGCGCGGCCCGATTGGCTTTCACCTTCCAGCACAGCGCGCGAGATCAGCCTGATTCCCGGCCTCCCCACCGCCGCGCGGCAGGCTTTCACGCTGATCGCGCGCGAGGTGGAGCGCAGCCTCTATGCCCTGCGCGCGCTGGCGGCGGACGACTGGCAGCGCGCCCGCGCGGCCTATGCCGCTTTCGCGCTCCAGAATCTGGAAGTCGGGCGGTGAACGACAGCACGTTCGGCCGGGGAACCACGCTCGGCATCGTCCTGATCGGCGCGCTCGCCTTCATCGCAGTGCTCTACTGGATCGGCACCGGCGGCGGCGCGACCAACAACGGCGGCGGACACGCCGCAGGGCGCGGCCTCAACGGCTATGCCGGGCTCGCCGCGATGATCGAGGCCGATGGCATCACCGTGCACCGCGCGCGCAGCCAGACCGCGCTCAAGCAGCCCGGCCTGCTCGTGCTGACCCCACCCGCCGATGCCAAGGGCAGCGACATTGCCGAGATCATCGACGCGCGCCGCACGGTAGGGCCGACGCTGGTCGTGGCGCCGAAATGGGTAGCGTTCCCCGATCTGAGCAGTCCGCTGACAAGGCGCGGCTGGACCCGGATCGACGGCACGCGCCCGCCCGAATGGAAGGGCTACCACGACGACGTGGGCGTCGGCTTCGTCAGCGGCGCGGCGCATGGGTGGCGAGGCTCGGGCGCGTTCGCCTCGCTCGCTGGGCGCCTGCCCGATGATCGCACGGTGCAGGCCGGCACCGGCCCCGGCCTTGAATCCCTGATCGAGACCGCAGACGGGCGCATTCTCGCGGGCTACCTCAGCGGAGACGGTAGCAACCCGGCGCTGGAACACTGGATCGGAATGGCGCGGCACCCTGACGCCAATCCGGATGACGACGACGCCACTGGCCAGTTCACCACCAGCTTCCCGGTCGTCCTCGTGTTCGAGCCAGACCTGCTCGACAACTGGGGCCTTGCCGACAAGCAGACCGGCCTGATGGCCCGCCGCCTTCTGTTCGCGGCAGCAGGCGGCCGCCCGGATGCCGTCACCTTCGACCTCACGCTCAACGGCCTCGGGGCGAGCCGCAATCTGCTCACGCTGGCGTTCGAGCCGCCGTTCCTTGCCGCCACGCTGTGCTTCTTCATGGCATTGCTCGCCGCCGGCTGCCGCAGCTTCAACCGCTTCGGACCACCGCGTGTGGCGGGGCGCGAAATCCCGCTCGGCAAGACCGTGCTGGTGCGCAACACCGCCGGGCTGATCCGCCGCGCCGGGCGGATCCGCCTGATCGCCACTCCTTACGCCAATGCCGCGCGCGAACGGCTGGTCCACGCGCTCGGCCTACCGCGCGGGCGCCCGCCGGAAGAGACCGACGCCGCCATCGACCGCCTGCAAGCCCGCGTCGACCCGAACGGACCGCGCTGGTCCGAACTCGCCGCCCGCCTCAGCGCCGCGCGCCGCTCCGCTGACGTGGTGCAGCGCGCCGCCGCCCTGCAACGCCTTGAAAGGGACCTGACCGAATGAACCTCGAAGACGTCCGCGCCTTGGCCAGCGCCATCCGCGCCGAAGTGGCCAAGGCCGTGGTGGGGCAGGACAGCGTGGTAGATCACTTACTGATCGCGCTGCTCGCCGGTGGCCACGTGCTGCTGGAAGGGCCGCCGGGCACCGCCAAGACTTTCCTCGCGCAGAGCTTCGCCACCGCGCTGGGCCTCGATTTCGGGCGCATCCAGTTCACGCCCGATCTGATGCCGGGCGATATCCTCGGCTCCAACCTGTTCAACTTCCAGACCAGCCAGTTCACCCTCACGCGCGGGCCGATCTTCCATGAACTGGTGCTGGGCGATGAAATCAACCGCACCCCGCCCAAGACGCAGGCCGCGCTGCTGGAGGCGATGCAGGAACGCCGCGTCACCTTGGACGGCGAGACTTATGCCCTCTCGGACCGCTTCATGGTGGTGGCCACGCAGAACCCCATCGAGAGCCAGGGCGTCTATCCGCTGCCAGAAGCCCAGCTCGACCGGTTCCTGTTCAAGCTGCTGGTCGATTACCCCAGCGCCGAAGAAGAAGCGCAGATCGTCGCGCGCTACGGGTCCGGACGCGGTGCGCCCAGTCCGGCCACACTCGGCGTCAGCGCGGTGACCGGCGGCCATGCAATCAGCGAAGCGGTCTCCGCCGTCGCCACGGTCACGATGTCCGAGACGGTCGTGGACTACATCGTCCGGCTAGTGCGCGCGACGCGCGAAAGCGCCGATCTCGCCGCAGGGGCCAGCCCGCGCGCCGCCGTCGTGCTCGCCGGTGCCGCCCGCGCCCGCGCCGCGCTCGATGGCCGCGACTATGTGATCCCCGACGATGTGAAGGCGCTCGCCATCGCCGTGCTGCGCCACCGCATGCTGCTCAGCCCGGCGGCCGAGATCGAAGGCCGCGCGGCGGAAAGCATCGTCGCGGACCTCATCCAGCGCACCGAGGCGCCGCGTTGATGGCTGTTTCAGGCAAGCTGAAACAGGTGCGGCACCGGCCCGCTCCCTCGCCCGGCCACCCATCTATGGTACACTTGTGGGTGGCCGGGCGAGGGAGCGGGCCGGTGCCGCCTCCGCGTGAGCGGAGCAAATGATGCTGCGCTGGCCCTTTCCGGTGTTCTACCCCTCGGCGCGGACGGCCATGCTGCTCGCGCTCGCCGCACCGCTGGCGCTGGTGCTTGCCGCTGGGGCCCCCCGCGCGTGGATTGCCGCACCGGCACTGGGCGGCGCCTTGCTGGTCATGGTCCTGCTCGATGCCCTGCTGGCCCCCGCGCTGGCGGATGTGCGCGTCATCGCGCCGACGGATGCCGAAGTGGGTGAGCCGGTGCGCCTCACCGTGCTCGCCGATTTCCGCATTGACGCCCCGCGCGCGGCCCCGGTGGCTGCGCTCGCGCTAGATCCGCGCCTCGCACCCGGTGGACGGCTGGTTGCCCCGCTCACCCAGACCAGCGGCGCATGGAGCGCGGCAGTGGAGACGACACCCACCCGGCGCGGCACTGGCACGGTCAGCGCCGTCTGGCTGCGCTGGGACGGGCCGCTGGGGCTCGCCACGCGGCAAGTCCGCCGCGATCTCGATGCAGTGATCCGCGTCCGCCCGAATATCGCGCCGATCCGCAGCCCGGCGCTGCAACTGTTCCTGCGCGACGCCCAGTTCGGCATGGTCGCGCGCCGCATCCGGGGCGAAGGCACCGAGTTCGAGGCGCTGGCGGAATACGAACCGGGCATGGACCGCCGCCGCATCGACTGGAAATCGTCCGCCCGCCACGCACGCCTCTATGCCAAGGAATACGAGACCGAGCGCAACAACCAGATCGTCTTCGCGTTCGATTGCGGGCAGACGATGTGCGAACCGATCGCCGGGCTCCCCCGCATCGACCGCGCCGTCACCGCCGCGCTGACCACCGCATGGATCGCCCTCGGCGCGCAGGACCGCGTCGCGCTCTATGGCTTCGCCCAGCGCCCGCAGGTGATGAGCCCCTTCGTCACCGCCCCGCGCGAATTCGCCCGCCTGCAGGAAGCCGCCGCCGCGCTCGATTACAGCGCCGAGCAACCCAACTTCACCCTCGCGCTGTCCACGCTCGCGGCGCGGCTGCGGCGGCGTTCGCTGATCGTGGTGTTCTCCGAATTCACCGATCCCACCAGCGCCGAACTGATGATCGAATCGATGCGCCGCCTCGTCGAGCGGCACCGCGTGATCTTCGTTGTCATGGCCGACGCCGAACTCGCCGATTTCGTGGCAAAGCCGATCCGCAGCGCACAGGATGCGGCGATGGCCGTCACCGCCACCACGCTCCAGCAGCAGCGCACGCTCGTGCTCCAGCGCCTGCGCCGCGCCGGCATCCTCGTGGTCGAGGCGCCGCACCAGCACATCGGCAACCGCCTGCTCGATGCCTATCTCGCCGTGAAACGCACCGGAAGCTTGGGATGAGTGAAGCTGCACCCGCCCCCACCCTCCTGAATCGCCTCGGCGGCTGGTTCAGCCCCGCCGCCAGCGCCGAAATCGCCGCCGCCGAGGACGCCGCATTGCGCTCGGACCGCTTCCGGCTGGAGCGCGAGGGCGAGTGGAAGCGGCTCGAGGCCATCGTCACCCGCATCGAACGCGGACGCCTGCGCGGCATTTCCGACGAGGACTTGCTCGCCCTCCCCGCGCTTTACCGCACGGCCGTCTCCAGCCTCGCCGTCGCGCGCGAAACCTCGCTCGATGCCGAAACGCTGCTCTGGCTCGAAGGCCTCACCCGCCGCGCGTGGTTCATCGTCTATGGCCCACGCGCAGGGCTGGGCGACTGGCTGCTGCGCTTCTTCGGCGGCGGCTGGAGCGAAAGCGTGCGCGCGCTGAAGCAGGACATCCTGATCGCCTTCGCGCTGATGGTGGCGGGCACGATTGCCGGCTGGCTGCTCGTCGCCAGCGATCCCGATTGGTACTACGCGCTGATGCCCGGCGGGATGAGCGATGCCCGCGTCCCCGGTGCGAGCCGCGCGGTCCTCATGGGCACCCTGTTCGGCCAGCAGGACCAGCACGGCCTCGCCGTGTTCGCCGCCTATCTCTTCTCCAACAACGCGCAAGTCTCGATCCTTGCCTTCGCGCTGGGCTTCGCGTTCGGCCTGCCATCGGCCATGCTGCTGATCCAGAACACCACGATCCTCGGCGCGCTGCTCTGGCTCTATCACGGACAGGGCCTCACGCTGGAACTCGTCGGCTGGCTCTCGATCCACGGCACGACCGAGCTTTTCGCGATCATGCTGGCGGGCGCCGCCGGGCTCCATATCGGGCGGGCGATGGCCTTTCCCGGCGAGGCCGCGGTGCTCGATGCCGCAGCCGCCGCCGGACGGCGCAGTGCGCAGGTCATGGTCGGCGTCGTGCTGATGCTGATCGTCGCCGGCCTGCTCGAAGGCTTTGGCCGCCAGCTCATCGACAACACCCCCGGCCGCCTCGCCGTCGGCGGCTTCATGCTGGTGTTCTGGACCGGCTATTTCTTCGTCTGGCGCGGCGGCGGGAAATCGGCCTGATGGCGCGCCGGGAACCTCGCAGCCGAAATCGCACTGTGATCACGCCCGAAGGCGTGGCCCTGCCCTTCGTCCTCGCCACGCGCGGTGCGCGGGCGGCGGCGCTGCTGATCGATCTCGCCCTGATCGGAGCGGCGATGATCGCCACCACGCTCACGCTGATCTGGATCGCGGGCGGTATCGGCCTCAAGCTGGAGGAAGTGGAAGCCGGCGGCCCCAAGGCGCGCGCGCTGCAGGCGCTGGTGATCCTGTGGATCATCGCGATGTTCCTGTTCCGCAATGCGTGGTTCCTGTTCTTCGAACTCGGCCCGCGCGGCGCGACGCCCGGCAAGCGCGTAACCGGCATTCGCATCGCCGCACGCGGCACCGAGCGGCTGACCACCGAAGCCGTGATCGCCCGCAACATCGTGCGCGATATCGAGCTGTTCATGCCGATCGTGTTCATCGGCGGAGCCTTTGCGGCGGGCAGCGACACCGACCTTGCCGGCTGGGCAGGCGCCGTCTGGTGCGCGATCTTCATGGCTTTCCCGTTCTTCAACCGTGACGCCTTGCGCTGCGGCGATGTGATCGCGGGCACCTGGGTGGTCGAAGCGCAGCGCCGCAAGCTGGGCCAGGCGCTCTCGGTCAGCGCGCCCGTCGCCGCCAGCGAGCAGGCCTTCACTTTCAGCCCCGAGGAACTTGCGGTCTACGGCGAATACGAACTGCAGACGCTGGAACGCGTGCTGCGCGATGGCCGGGGCCCTGCGCTCGATGACGTGGCGGATGCGATCAGCCGCAAGATCGGCCGCTCCTATCCCTACCGCGCCGAACGCGTGTTCCTCGAATCCTACTACCTCCAGCTGCGTGCCCAGCTGGAGCAAGGTCTGCGCCTCGGCAAGCGCAAGGCAGACAAGTACGCTGCCTGAAAAATCCGCGCCGGACGGTCCCCGGCGCGGCAGCCCTTACCGCCTGATCAGTTGCGCCACTTCCAGCTGCGCATCAGCATCGATCCCATCTGGTGACGATACTTGGAGCGATCGGCGGAGGCCGCCTCAAGCTGCGTGTTGGTCATCGCCATGTACGCCGTGTAGGCATCCTCGCGCTTCTGCTCTTCCGCCGGATCAGAGAACTTCGCAAAGCGCGTGATCAGGTAGTAGTCCGGCTCGCCCGGGCGCTTGTTTTCGTTGGTGAGGATCTCGTACCCCGTGATCCAGCCCTGCTTCAGCGCATAGTCCTGCCCTTTGCGCCACATGCCGGAGAGGTGGTTGATGTATTCGAGGTCGTGGCCATCATCGACGCTGATCATCGAGACCGTGACGTAGTCACCCGGGACGACCGGGACTTGTTGCGCACTGGCGGCGACCGGCGCCGCACACACGAGCGCGACCGCGGCCATGGCGGCAAAACGAAGCGATTTCATGCATCATCCTCCTGAGACAGCGCACTGTGCGTGCGCTTCTGGTTGCTGCCGGAAAGTCGGGCGAACCGTTATGTCTCAACGTCGGGCGCGCGAAGGCTGCGCCCGGGCAGAAGGTAAGTCAATCGCTAACCAAATATACCGACTTCACGCAGGCCCGCGCTGTCTGCCCGGCCACGAAACATGCCCGGCGTGGTGAAGGCAAACCCGGTCTCGCCACTGGGCGTCGCATAGATCACGCCGCCCACGCCGCCCATGGCGCCCACTTCAGCGAGCACCGCCTCGGTGGCCGCCTGCGGCCCTTCACCGCCCAGCCGCATGCGCGCGCAAATCTCGTGGCTGACGGCTGCGCGGATGAACTGTTCGCCAGAGCCGGTGCAACTGATCGCCGCCGCGCGGTCATCAGCATAAGTCCCCGCGCCGATCAGCGGCGAATCCCCGATCCGCCCCCAGCGCTTGCCGGTAAGCCCGCCGGTGGACGTCGCCGCTGCAACATGGCCGCTCGCATCCACCGCAACCGCGCCGACGGTTCCGTACTTCAGCCCGGCATCGAACCAGCCGAGCTTCTTCGCCTTCAGCTCCTGCAGTTGCTGCCAGCGCGGTTCGGTGGCGAACCAATCCGGATCGACCTGCTCCACCCCCTGCTCGCGAGCAAACTCTTCCGCCCCCGCCCCGCTCAGGAACACATGCGGGCTCTTGTCCATCACCGCGCGCGCAAGGTTCACCGGGTTGCGGGTATGCGTGATCCCGCAAACGGCACCCGCCCCGCGCGTGGCCCCGTCCATCACCGCCGCGTCCAGCTCGTTCGTGCCATGATAGGTGAACACCGCGCCGCGCCCGGCGTTGAAGTGCGGATCGTCTTCCAGTTCCTTCACCGCCGCGCAGACGGCATCAAGCGCCGAGCCGCCCGCCATCAGCACCGCGCGTCCTGCATCGAGCGCCACGCCCAGCGCCGCTTCGTGCGCGGCGACGGCGACTGCGTCCATCGTCTCGGGTGTCATCGATCCGGCCCCGCCATGAATGGCAATGGCCCAGCGGCTTTCACTTGTTTCGGTCATGTCCCTCGCGTTAGCAGATCATAAAGCCAAGACCAGCAGGGTACACGCATGACGGACGCACTCACCATCACCGAAGACGACCTCTCCGGCGAGGACGTGCGCGCCCTGATCGCCTACCACCTCTCCGGCATGCACGCTGAGAGCCCCGCCTGCAAAGTCCACGCACTCCCGCTCGAGAAGCTGCGCCAGCCCGGCGTCACCTTCTATGCTGCCCGCGTGCAAGGCGAACTCGCCGCCATCGGCGCGATCAAGCACCTCGATGATACCCACGGCGAACTCAAATCCATGCGCGCCGCCCCCGAATGGCGCGGGAAGGGTGTGGGCGAGGCGATGCTGGCGCACTTGCTCTCGGTAGCCCGCGCACGCGGCTACACCCGCGTAAGTCTCGAGACCGGCCGCACCGATGCCTTCGCCCCGGCGGTGGCGCTCTATCGCAAATACGGGTTCGAAAACTGCGACGGCTTCGCGGACTATGTCGTCGACGAGTTCAGTCAGTGCCTGACGCTGGAGTTCTGAGACGGGCCTCCGGCGGACAAGGGTTATCACCCTTGCATCCCCACATCGTTCCGGGCTGAAATTGCGAGCGAGGGCATTGCGCCGCAAGCTTTAAGGCCGCTTCGGGGGGGGCGACATCGCCGACCAAGCGCAAAGCTGATTCACGGGATGCAAGGGCCGATGGCCCTTGCCCGCCGGAGGCGAAAAAACGCCCGCCGGAGGCGAAAAAGCGCCTGCCGGTGGCACAAACCCTCACCCTGAAACGAAAAAGGCCCCGCCGAAGCAGGGCCTTTCCGTTGTCTGCGATGAGCGAAGCTCAAAGCTTGCCAGTCAGTTCCGGCACCAGCGTAAACAGATCGCCGACGAGGCCGATGTCCGCGACCTGGAAGATCGGGGCGTCTTCGTCCTTGTTGATGGCGATGATGGTCTTGGAATCCTTCATGCCCGCCAGATGCTGGATCGCGCCCGAGATGCCGACCGCGATGTAGACTTCCGGCGCCACGATCTTGCCGGTCTGGCCGACCTGGTAATCGTTGGGCACGTAGCCCGCGTCCACCGCAGCGCGCGAGGCGCCGATGCCGGCGCCGAGCTTGTCCGCCAGCGGGGTGATCACGCTCTGGAAGGTTTCCGCATCCTTCAGCGCGCGGCCGCCGGAGACGATGATCTTGGCCGAGGTCAGTTCCGGACGCTCGCTCTTGGCGATTTCCGAACCGATGAAAGTCGACAGACCCGCATCGCCCGCAGCGCCGACAGCTTCGACAGCCGCCGAACCGCCGGTGGCTTCCGCCTTGGCAAACGCCGTACCGCGCACGGTGACGACGATCTTGGCATCGGTCGATTCAACCGTGGCAATCGCGTTGCCCGCGTAGATCGGACGGGTGAAGGTCTTGGGACCTTCGACCGAGAGGATGTCCGAAACCTGCATCACGTCGAGCAGCGCAGCGACGCGCGGCGCGATGTTCTTGCCGGTGGTCGTGGCGGGCGCGACGAACGCGTCGTAGTCAGCCATCAGGCCTGCGACGAGCGGCGCGACGTTCTCGGCCAGCGCATTGGCATAGGCCGCGTCATCGGCCTTGAGCACCTTGCTCACACCGGCGATCTGCGCAGCGGCAGCGGCAGCGCCGTCACAGCCCGAGCCTGCAACCAGCGCGGTCACTTCGCCCATCTGCGCGGCAGCGGTCACGACGGCGAGGGTAGCGTCCTTGACGGAGGCGTTGTCATGTTCGACCCAAACGAGTGTCTTGGACATCAGGCGACTCCCATTTCCTTGAGCTTGGCGACCAGCGCATCGACGTCGGGCACCTTGATGCCCGCGCTGCGCACCGGCGGTTCGGTGACCTTGTGGGTCTTGAGGCGCGGCGCAATATCGACGCCGTAGTCAGCCGGCGCCTTGGTCGCGAGCGGCTTGGACTTCGCCTTCATGATGTTGGGCAGCGAGGCATAGCGCGGCTCGTTCAGACGCAGGTCGGTGGTGACGATGGCGGGCAGCGCCAGCTTCACCGTTTCCAGACCGCCGTCGATCTCGCGCTTCACGACGACGCTGTCACCTTCGACCGCGATCTCGTTAGCAAAGGTGCCCTGCGGACGGCCGAGCAGCGCGGCGACCATCTGGCCGACCTGGTTCGCGTCGTCGTCGATCGCCTGCTTGCCCGTGATGATGAGGCCCGGCTGCTCTTCGTCGGCAATCGCCTTGACGATCTTGGCAACCGCGAGCGGCTCGACTTCGTCTTCGCTGACCACGAGGATCGCGCGGTCCGCACCCATCGCGAGCGCAGTGCGCAGCGTTTCCTGCGCCTTGGCCGGCCCGACCGAAACCGCAACGATCTCGGTGACCACGCCCTTTTCCTTCAGGCGAATGGCTTCCTCGACCGCGATCTCGTCAAACGGGTTCATGCTCATTTTCACGTTGGCAAGGTCGACCCCCGTGCCATCCGCCTTCACCCGCGGCTTCACGTTGTAGTCGATCACCCGCTTTACGCAGACCAGGGCTTTCATCGTGTCAGGCCTTTCTCAAATCGATGGCGCGCGCATAAGTGGCGCTTACGTAAACGTCAACCTCACCCACTTGCCCATGCAGGAAACTCGGCAAGAGCATCAACGCGGCTTCTACTCCATTTCGAGGATGATCGCATCCACCGCAAGGCTTTCGCCTTGCGCCGCGTTCACCGCCTTCACCTTGCCCGATTTCTCGGCGCGCAGGATGTTTTCCATCTTCATCGCCTCGACCACGGCCAGCGGCTGGCCCGCTTCCACGGAATCGCCCACGCCGACATGCAGCGCCACGAGCAGACCCGGCATCGGGCAGACGAGGTACTTCGACATGTCCGGCGCGACCTTGGCGATCATGTGCTTGGTCAGCCCGGCGATTCGCGCCGGCAGCACGCGCACATCATGGCTCGCCCCGCGCGTCGTCAGCTTGAAGCCTGCGGGCCGCGTCGCCACTTTCACCGTAAGCGGCTTGCCGCTGACTTCGGCCATCACGACGCGATCACCTGGCGTGTATTCCAGCGCCAGATCGATCTCCTCGCCATCGACGGTGATCGCTTCCTCATCGACCGAGACCGCATAGTCGGTCTCGCCAATTCGCACCGCCCATTCGGACGGCGGATCGAGCGTATCGCCCAGCTGTCCGCCCACCTGCCGCGCCCGGTCAGAACGCGCCGTGGCAAGGAAGCCCGCCAGCGCCGCCAGCGAACGCTTGGTCTCATCAGACGTCGCCGCGCCGTGGAACCCGTCCGGATATTCCTCCGCGATGAACCCGGTGGTCAGTTCACCCGAACGGAAGCGCGGGTGCTGCATGATCGCCGAGACGAAATCGATGTTGTGGCCCAGCCCCTCGATCTCGAACGCATCGAGCGCTTCGATCTGCCGGTCCGCCGCTTCGTCGCGCGTCTCGCCCCAGGTCACCAGCTTGGCGATCATCGGATCGTAGAACATCGAGACTTCGCCGCCTTCGTAGACGCCGTCGTCCACACGCACGCCGCCCACGCCGCGACGGCCATTGGCCTCTCCGTCGTCGGTCCAGCCTTCCACCGGCGGATCATAGCGCACCAGCCGCCCGGTCGAGGGCAGGAAGCCGCGATAGGGATCTTCGGCATAGACGCGGTTCTCGATGGCCCAGCCGTCGATGCCGATATCGTCCTGCGTGAACGCCAGCTTCTCACCGGCAGCCACACGGATCATCTGCTCGACAAGGTCAATGCCGGTGATCGCTTCGGTAACCGGGTGCTCCACCTGCAGGCGGGTGTTCATTTCGAGGAAGTAGAAGCTCTCGCCCGTCGGGTCCGCGCCCGAAACGATCAGCTCCACCGTGCCCGCCGAATAATAGCCCACCGCGCGGCTGAGGGCGACGCACTGCTCGCCCATCGCCTTGCGCATCTTCGGCGTCACGAACGGCGAGGGCGCTTCCTCGACCACCTTCTGGTGCCGCCGCTGGATCGAGCATTCGCGCTCGTTGAGGTAGAGGATATTGCCGTGCTGATCGCCGAGGATCTGGATCTCGATGTGGCGCGGGTTGAGGATGAACTTCTCGATAAACACGCGGTCATCGCCAAAGGAGTTCAGCCCCTCGCGCTTCACCGCCTCGAAGCCCTCGCGCACGTCCTTTTCGGAGTACGCCAGCCGCATGCCCTTGCCGCCGCCGCCGGCCGAGGCCTTCATCATCACCGGATAGCCAATCTCGTCCGAGATGCGCACCGCGTGCTCGGTATCCTCGATCTCTCCCACGAAGCCGGGGACGACATTGACGCCCGCAGCCTTGGCCAGCTTCTTCGATTCGATCTTGTCACCCATCGCGGCAATCGCGCCGACGGGCGGCCCGATAAACGCGATACCCTTGGCCGCCAGCGCTTCGGCAAAGCTCGTGCGCTCGGAGAGGAAACCATAGCCCGGATGCACCGCCTCGGCGCCCGTCTGCTCGCACGCCGCGATGATCTTGTCCGCGATCAGGTAGCTCTGCGCGGCAGGCGAAGGCCCGATATGCACCGCCTCGTCCGCCATCTTCACGAACGGCGCCCGCGCATCGGCATCCGAATAGACCGCAACGGTCTGGATACCCATCCGGCGCGCAGTCTTGATGACGCGGCAGGCAATCTCGCCACGGTTGGCGATGAGGATTTTCTTGAACATCAGAGGTCTACACCTTCAACAACGAAGAGGCGCGAGGAACTGGTCCGCTGGCGGATGGCCGCCACCGGGGCATATTCGGCAGAATTCACAAAGGCTTCGGCCTGCGCCTTGCTCGGAAACTCGACAATCACGATCCGGCCCGTCGGCGCATCGCCCTCGACGCCCGTGATCGCGCCGCCGCGCGTCACGTAGCGTCCGCCGTACTGCGCGATGACGCCGGGCACCGCAGCGCGATACGCCGCGAAGCCCTCCGCATCGTGCACGTCGACTTCGGCGACGACATAGCCTTTGGGCGTCTCGGCCACGGGCTTACTCCGCCGCCTGCAGTTCTTCGCCAGCGGGCGGCATGTTGTGCCCCAAGAGCCGCAGCATGTCCGCCGCCGCTTCGACCACGTTGGTGCCCGGGCCGTAGATGCCCTGCACCCCGGCCTCACGCAGGAAGTCGTAGTCCTGCGGCGGGATCACCCCGCCCGCGACGACCTTGATATCCGCGCGGCCTGCTTCGCGCAGGTGGCGGATCAGTTCGGGGATCAGCGTCTTGTGGCCCGCCGCCAGCGACGACGCGCCAACCGCATCGACATTGGCTTCCAGCGCCAGCTTCGCAGCTTCCTCCGGCGTCTGGAACAGCGGACTGCTCGTCACATCAAAGCCCATGTCGCCGAAGGCCGAGGCGATCACGTTCGCGCCGCGATCGTGCCCGTCCTGGCCCATCTTGGAAACCAGCATGCGCGGTGCACGGCCCAGACGGCGCGTCACGGCCTCCACGCCGTCCAGCACCTGCTGGTAGCGCGAATCGCCCGCGTAATAGGCGCTGTAGACGCCCTTCACCGGGGTCGGGAACGTGCCGTGGCGGCCGAACACGATTTCCATCGCATCCGAAATCTCGCCCAGCGTTGCGCGGTGCCGCGCGGCTTCCACCGCCAGTTCGAGCAGGTTGCCGCCGGTCTTTGCACCTTCGGTGAGGGCATTGAGCGCCGCGCGGCACTTCGTCTCATCGCGGTTCTCACGCACCCACTTCAGCCGCGCGATCTGGCCTTCGCGCACCGCCATGTTGTCAACTTCGAGCGTATCGAGCTGGTCTTCGCTGGCGAGGCGGTACTTGTTGACGCCGACGATCACGTCCTCGCCCTTGTCCACCCGCGCCTGACGGCCAGCCGCCGCTTCCTCGATCATCGCCTTGGGCCAGCCCGCCGCCACGGCCTTGGCCATGCCGCCTTCTGCCTCGACGCGCTCGATGATCTCCCACGCCTTGTCGACCAGTTCCTGCGTCAGCGCTTCGACGTAGTAGGAGCCGCCGAGCGGATCGACGACCTTAGTCATCCCGGTCTCTTCCTGCAGCACGATCTGCGTGTTGCGGGCGATGCGCGCGGAAAAGTCGGTCGGCAGCGCGATGGCTTCGTCGAGCGCGTTGGTGTGGAGCGACTGCGTGCCGCCCAGCATCGCGGCCATCGCCTCGATCGTGGTGCGGATAACATTGTTGTAGGGGTCCTGCTCCTGCAAGCTGACGCCCGAAGTCTGGCAGTGCGTGCGCAGCATCTTGGAGCGTTCATCCTGCGCGCCGAGCTTTGTCATAACGCGGTGCCACAGCACGCGCGCGGCGCGCAGCTTGGCCACTTCCATGAAGAAGTTCATGCCGATGGCGAAGAAGAACGAGAGGCGGCCTGCAAACTTGTCGATATCAAGCCCGCTCGCCACGCCGTACTTCACGTATTCCATGCCGTCGGCGATGGTGAACGCCAGCTCCTGCACCTGCGTCGCCCCGGCTTCCTGCATGTGGTAGCCGGAGATCGAGATCGAGTTGAACTTCGGCATCTCGCGGCTGGTGTAGCCAAAGATGTCCGAGATGATCCGCATCGAGGGTTCGGGCGGGTAGATGTAGGTGTTGCGGACCATGAACTCCTTGAGGATGTCGTTCTGGATGGTCCCGTCGAGCTGCGCGCGGCTCACGCCCTGCTCCTCGCCCGCGACGATGAAGAACGCCATGATCGGGATCACCGCGCCGTTCATGGTCATCGAAACGGACATCTGATCAAGCGGAATCCCGTCGAACAGGATCTTCATGTCCTCGACGCTGTCGATCGCCACGCCCGCCTTGCCGACATCGCCCACCACGCGCGGATGGTCGCTGTCATAACCCCGGTGCGTCGCCAGATCGAACGCGACCGAAAGCCCCTTCTGCCCCGCCGCCAGATTGCGGCGGTAGAACGCGTTCGATTCCTCGGCAGTCGAGAAGCCCGCGTATTGACGGATCGTCCAGGGACGGCCCGCATACATCGAGGCGCGCACACCGCGCGTGAACGGCGCGAATCCCGGCAGACCCGGATCCTCGCGCACGTCATCCGCCGTGTAGAGCGGCTTCACGGCAATCCCTTCCGGCGTCTGCCAGGTCAGGTCCTTGCCCTTCACTTCCTTGGCGGCAGCCTTCTGCCAATCGTCGAAATCAGCCATTATCTTGTCCCTAGATCCGTTCGTGTCGAGCGAAGTCGAGACACCATGCGCGGCGTCTGGTGTCTCGACTTCGCTCGACACGAACGGTGTGTGTTCAATGCGCCTCTTTCGGCGTCTCCATGATCTCGGTCAGCACCCCGCCCATGTCCTTGGGGTGCACGAAGAAGATCAGCGTTCCGTGCGCGCCGATGCGCGGTTCGCCCAGCACGCGCTTGCCCAGCGCCTCGAACGCCGCCTTGGCCGCATGAATATCGGGCACTTCATAGCACATGTGGTGCTGCCCCCCGGCGGGGTTCTTGGCGAGGAACGCAGCGATCCCGGCATTGCCCGGCAGCGGCTCGATCAGTTCGATCTGCGTGCCGTTCAGCGCACCATCCGCCCCCGGCGTATCGACGAAGCACACCTTCACGCCCTGCTCCGGCAGGTCGAACGGTTCGTGGATCTTCGTCGCGCCCATCACGTCGCGCCAGAAAACGATGCTGTCCGCAATCGAAGGCGTCGCAACGCCGATGTGGTTGAGCCGACCGAGCTTCATGATCAGACCCTCTCGATGACCATGGCGATACCCTGACCGCCGCCAATGCACATGGTGATGAGGCCATACTGGCCCCCGGTGCGCTGCAGTTCGTAGGCCGTCTTGATCGTCAGGATCGCGCCGGTCGCGCCGATGGGATGGCCGAGCGAAATGCCCGAGCCGTTGGGATTGGTCTTGGCCGGATCGAAGCCCAGTTCCTTGGCGACGCCGCAAGCCTGCGCCGCAAACGCCTCGTTGCTCTCGATCACGTCGATCTGGTCGAGAGTGAGGCCAGCGCGCTTCAGCGCCACCGGCACCGCCTTGACCGGGCCGAGGCCCATGACGTTCGGCTCAACACCCGCATGGCCCCACGCCAGGATCTTCGCCAGCGGCTTCAAGCCGTGTTCGGCCACCGCTTCGCCACTCGCCAAGACGACCGCGCCCGCGCCGTCATTGATGCCGCTGGCGTTGCCCGCCGTGACGGTGCCGTCCTTCTTGAACACCGGCTTGAGGCCCGCCATGCCCTCAAGGCTGGCATCGGCGCGAAAATGCTCGTCCGTGTCGAACACGGTCACGCCCTTGCGCGTCTTCACTTCGACCGGAACGATCTGCTCCTTGAAGTAGCCCGCCGCCGTCGCCGCTGCCGCACGCTTGTGGCTCTCGACCGCCAGCGCGTCCTGCGTCTCGCGCGTGATCTGGTGGCGCTCGGCAATGTTCTCCGCCGTCACGCCCATGTGGATGTTCTCGAAGGGATCGTGGAGCGCGCCGAGCATGGCGTCCATCATCACCTGATCGCCCATCTTCTGCCCATTGCGCGCCGTCAGCACCATATGCGGCGCGTTCGACATGACCTCGCAGCCGCCGCCCACGGCGATCTGCTGCTCGCCCAGCGCAATGCCCTGCGCCGCCGAAACGATGGCCTGCAGGCCCGAACCGCACAGACGGTTCACGTTCATCGCCGGGCTCTCGATGGGCACGCCCGCGTTCACCGCCGCAACGCGGCTGACATAGGCGTCCTTCGGCTGCGTCGGCACGACGGTGCCGATCACCACGTTCTCGATCTTGTCCGGCGTCAGCCCCGCGCGGGCAATCGCTTCCTTGATCACGATGGTGCCGAGGTCAGCCGGACGGAACGAGGCAAGGCTGCCGCCAAAGGTGCCAATGGCCGTGCGCGCGCCGGAAACGATGAAGATGTCAGTCATTGGGAATGTCCTTAAAGCCGCCGCTTACAGCGGAATATTATCGTGCTTCTTCCAGGGGTTCTCGAGCGCCTTGTTCCGCAGCTTGCGCAGCCCCAGCGCGATGCGCCGGCGCGTCGAGTGCGGGTGGATCACCTCGTCGATGAAGCCCTTGCTCGCCGCCACGAACGGGTTGGCGAAGCGGTCCTCGTATTCCTTCGTCTTGAGCGCCTGCTCTTCGGTCGAAAGCCCGCGGAAGATGATCTCCACCGCGCCCTTCGCGCCCATCACCGCGATTTCGGCGGTCGGCCAGGCGTAGTTCAAGTCGCCGCGCAAGTGCTTGGAGGCCATCACGTCATAAGCGCCGCCATAGGCCTTGCGCGTGATCACGGTGATCTTGGGCACGGTCGCCTCGGCATAAGCGAACAGCAGCTTCGCGCCGTGCTTGATGATCCCGCCCAGCTCCTGCGCCGTTCCCGGCAGGAAGCCCGGCACGTCGACGAAGGTGATGATCGGAATCTCGAACGCATCGCAGAAGCGCACGAACCGCGCGGCCTTCTTTGACGAATTGATGTCGAGCACGCCCGCCAGCACCATCGGCTGGTTCGCGACCACGCCCACTGTCTTGCCTTCGATCCGCCCGAACCCGCAGATGATGTTCGCGGCATGCTTGGGCTGGATCTCGAAGAATTCACCCTCGTCGAGCGTCTTCGTGATCACTTCATGCATGTCATAAGGCTGGTTGGCCGAAGCCGGGATGATCGTGTCGAGGCTGTACTCCAGCCGGTCCCACGCGTCAGACGTCGGCCGCTCGGGCACGCCCGAACGGTTGGTCAGCGGCAGGTAATCGAAGAACTCGCGCGCCATCAGCAGCGCTTCGATGTCGTTCTCGCAGGCAAGGTCCGCCACCGAAGTCTTGGTCGAATGCGTCACCGCGCCGCCCAGTTCCTCCTGCGTGACGATCTCGTTGGTCACCGTCTTCACCACGTCGGGGCCGGTGACGAACATGTACGAGCTGTCCTTCACCATGAAGATGAAGTCGGTCATCGCCGGCGAATAGACCGCGCCGCCCGCGCAGGGGCCCATGATGAGGCTGAGCTGCGGCACCACGCCTGAAGCCAGCACGTTGCGCTGGAAGATCTCGGCATAGCCGCCAAGGCTGGCGACGCCTTCCTGAATGCGCGCGCCGCCCGAATCGTTGATGCCGATCACCGGCGCGCCGACCTTCAGCGCGGTATCCATGATCTTGCAGATCTTCATCGCGTGCCGTTCGGAAACCGCGCCGCCGAACACGGTGAAGTCCTGGCTGAACACGTAGACGAGGCGGCCGTTGATCGTGCCCGAACCGGTCACCACGCCGTCGCCCGGCACGGTCTGCTCGGGCATCCCGAAATCAACGCAATTGTGCTCGACGTAGGCGTCGATCTCTTCAAAGCTGCCCTCATCGAGCAGGATATCGAGCCGCTCGCGCGCGGTCAGCTTGCCCTTGGCGTGCTGGGCATCGATGCGGCGCTGGCCGCCGCCCATGCGGGCCGCCTCGCGGCGCTTTTCCATCTCGGCAATATTGGCAGACATCAGTGCACAGCCCCGGTTGCTAGGGATCAAGGCCGAGCCGGATGCCGCATTGCAGCGCGGCTGTCCAATGCAATTCAGCAAAGTTGCAAAGTCAGACTTTGCAAACTAGGCTTGCTTTGCCATACTTCTCCCCAACCCCGCTCACCCTGAGCTTGTCGAAGGGTGCTGGCGCGACCGCCGGGTATGATGCTTCGACAAGCTCAGCATGAGCGGGTGGGAGGGACCGGGAGGAAGGACAGCCCCATGGCAAACCGCCGCATCTTTGCAGGGCAGGCCCTGCGCACCCTCCGCCAGCGGCGCGGCCTGCGTCAGGCCGAAATGGCGAGCGCCCTCGGCATCAGCGCGCCCTATCTCTCGCAGCTGGAGACGGACGAGCGCCACCTCACCCCCGCCCTCGCCGATGCCCTGCGCGCAGCCTTCCCCATCGACTGGGCCGATCTCGCCCCCGCCGAAGCCGATACCCTCGCGGAATCGCTGCGCGAGGCGCTGGCTGATCCGCAGCTCCCCGGCACCATGCCCGCTGAACAAGTGGAGCGCCTCGCCCGACAGTTTCCCGCCTTCGCGGAGAGCTTTGTCGCGCTGCATGGCCTGTTCGCCAAGGGCCGCCAGCGCCTCGAAATGCTTGATGAAGCCATCGGCTCAGACTTCGGTGGCTCCGAAATTGCGGGCGGCCGCCTGCCGTGGGAGGAAGTGCGCGACTGGTTCCACCTCGCCAACAACTATGTCGACCGCATCGACCGCGATGCCGAAGCCCTCGCCCACGAGATCGCCGGAGACGAAGCGTCCCCTCGCATCCGCACCATGCAGCAATGGCTGCGCCGCGAAGGCGTCACCATCGAATGGGCGAGCGGGGTGGCCTTGCGCCGGTTCGATGCCCGCCGCCGCCACTTGCAGCTCGATTCCGCCCAGCCCAACGAATCGAGCCGCTTCCAGCTCGCCTATCAGGTCGCCGCGCTCGCGCTGCAGGACCAGATCGCCGCCATCGTCGCTTCGGCCCCGCTCCAGACCGAAGCCGCGCGCCACCTCCTCACCGTCGGCCTCGGCAACTATGCGGCGGGTGCGCTGCTCATGCCTTACGAACGCTTCCGCAGTGCCGCGCGGCAGCTGCGCCACGATATCGACCGGTTGCGCCAGCTGTTCCACGTCAGCTTCGAGCAGTGCTGCCACCGCCTCTCCACCCTGCAACGCCCGCAGGCGCGAGGCATCCCGGTGTTCTTCGCGCGGGTCGACATGGCCGGCAATATCACCAAGCGCCACTCCGCCACGCGCCTGCAATTCGGCCGCTTCGGCGGCGCCTGCCCGCTGTGGATCGTCCACGAGGCGGTCGCCATCCCGGACCGCATCCACGTCCAGCTCGCCGAAATGCCCGACGGCATCCGCTACGTCTCGATCGCCAAGGGCCTCGTCAAACCCAGCGGCAGCTACTACCGCCAGCCGCGCCGCTACGCCGTCGTCCTAGGCTGCGAAGCCGCGCTGGCCGACGAATTCGTCTACGCCGACGGCCTCAACCTGACCAACGAGGACGCCGTCACCCGCATCGGCATTTCCTGCCGCATCTGCCCCCGCGACACCTGCGACCAGCGCGCCTTCCCCCCCAGCGACAAGGCCATCGCTGTCGATCCCAGCCAGCGCGATCTGGTGCCCTACCGGATCGTCGAGGGTTAGCTCACCCCTGCCGCTGCACCCGCACCACGATCTCCACCACCGCCCACACCAGCGCGATGATGCCCACATAGAACAGGAAGAACGGGATCAGGTTCGTCACCGGCGCGGCAAACTTCAGGCCGCGGCTGTCCTTGAACAGCGCATCGAACAGAGAGGCGATGGGGAAGCACCATGCCGTCAGCACCAGCATCCGCGCGATGCGCCGCGCCTTGTGCAGCGGCAGCGCCATCGCCGGTTGCAATGCTGCCAGCAGCCACAGCATCAACCCGTTGAGCACGCCTTCCATATGGCTCATCCGCCAGGCCTTCTCGCTGCCGGGCAATTGCACCGCGATCTTGCCGGGGATCGGCCAGAGCTCCACGCTGCCGATCAGGTAGAACACGAAGCCGAAGCCCGCGACAAACCCCAGCAGCATGACATAGCCGCCCTGCACGATCAGCAGGCGCTGCACCGGTCGCAATTCCGAACTGTCCATCATCCCCACCCCCTCAGAACGGCACCGGCATCGCGGTACTCTGTGTATCGATCAGCGGCATTGGACCGCCGCGCGTCTCGGCGCGCGCATGGCCTGCAATCCACTCGCGCACCCACGGATGGTCCTTCATGTCACGCGGATCGTGCCCCGGCACCATCGCGCGCAGCAGCGCAGGCCCCGCGCCCAGCAGGAACCGCACGGCCCACCACCACACTTTCAGCCGCGAGGAGGGACGCCGCCACCGTCCATCCGCCAGCAGCAGCGCGCGGTAGCAGCGCCGGCTCCAGCGGATTACATCGAGCGAGCCGTGCAGCACGCCCACCGCGCGCCGCCAGTATCCGGGCGAGACGGCTTCGTAGACATCATGCGCCACCAGCTTGTGCTCGGTCTCCTCGACCATGTGCCAGAGGATGAACGAGGTGACGCGCGGGTCCGCCCCGCGAAAAAGCCTGACCCGGTTGCCCACCAGCCACTCGGTCAGCCCCAGCGTCATCGCCTCGAAACCCGCCGCATAGGCCAGTCGCACCGCCAGCGGCCGCTCCATCAGCCGCGCATAGGCCGCCGCCATCTCCGCCTCGACCGCAGCAAGGCCGTCATACCCCTGCCCCAGCAGCACATCGTTGAACCGCCGGTGCGTGCGGTAGTGCTGCGTTTCCTGCATGCAGAAGTCGCGTGCCTCGCGCCGGATGGCGGGGTCCGCAATCAGCTTGGCCGCCTCGCCTAGCGTGGCCACGAGGAACGGCTCCAGATGCGGCATCACGAACGAGGCGCCGTTGACCATCTGCGCGAATTCCGGCGCCTGGGGGATCCAGTGCGCCGGCGTGTCCTCGGCAAAGGCGAACGCGCCTTGCCGCACGGTGATCGGCGTGATTGCCCCCACTGCTGTCGTTTCGCGGCCCCCGAGGCTCCCTTCGCTGCTGCCTTCGCTGCTGCCCATCCCCGCTCTCCCGTGCCGGATCGACTCAATAACGATGTTATATGCATGCCATACCACTGGAATTCAAGACAGCAACCGGTCATGCAATGCTGCATGCCGAATCGGAGGAATCTCGCCACAGAGCCCCCGCGTGAAGACCTTGCCGCACGCCTGCTCGAAGAAGCGGAAGCGCTGGTGCGGCGCGATGGGCCGGATGGCGTCGCCCTGCGTGAACTGGCGCGCGCCTGCGGCTCCTCCACCATGGCGATCTACACGCTCTACGGCGGCAAGCCCGGCCTCATGCAGGCGCTCTACGCGGTCGGCTTTGCGCGGCTCCATGCCTACGCGCTGGGCGTGGAACAGCGCGACGCGCCGCTCCGCTGGATGGTCCGCCAGATGCTCGCCTATCGCCGCTTCGCGCTCGATCACACCGGTATGTACCGGCTGATGTTCGGCGGCGAAAAGCGCTTCTCCCCCACCGGACGCCACAGCCAGTTCGTCTCGCTCGCCGTGCCGGTGGAAGACGCCTACCCCGCCTTCGCCGCGCTGGTCGACGCAGTCGGCACCTGCCTCACCCACCATCGCGGGACTGCACCAGGCCCGGCGGAAGTGCAGGACCTCGCGTTTCTCGTCTGGGGCCAGATGCACGGACTCGTCAGCCTGGAAATCGCCGGATACGTCGATCCGTCGGACGCGCTCGGCCGCTACGAAAGCGCGGTGCGCTTCATCTGCACCAACCTCGGCGCGGCGGTGGCGGATGTGGACGCGGAGCTGGCAGCCGCCAACTGACCAATGAAAAAGGCCGGAGGTTTCCCCCCGGCCCCTTTTCACGCGAAGATGCGAAAGGCTTCAGCCCTTCAGCACTTCCGCCAGCGTCTCGCCCAGCAGGCTCGGGCTCGGCGAAACGCGGATGCCCGCAGCTTCCATCGCCGCGATCTTGCTTTCGGCATCGCCCTTGCCGCCCGAAACGATCGCGCCAGCATGGCCCATGCGGCGGCCCGGAGGCGCCGAACGGCCCGCGATGAAGCCGGCCATCGGCTTCTTGCGGCCACGCTTGGCCTCGTCGATCAGGAACTGCGCCGCGTTCTCTTCCGCGTCGCCGCCGATTTCGCCGATCATGATGATCGACTTGGTGTCGTCGTCCGCAAGGAACAGCTCCAGCACGTCGATGAAGTTCGTGCCGTTCACCGGGTCGCCGCCGATGCCGACAGCCGTCGTCTGGCCAAGCCCGATGTTCGAAGTCTGGAACACCGCCTCATAGGTCAGCGTGCCCGAACGCGAGACGACGCCCACCGAGCCCTTCTTGAAGATCGAGCCCGGCATGATGCCGATCTTGCACTCGTCCGGCGTCAGCACGCCCGGGCAGTTCGGCCCGATCAGGCGCGACTTCGAGCCCTGCAGCGCACGCTTCACGCGCACCATGTCGAGCACCGGAATGCCCTCGGTGATGCACACGATCAGTTCCATCTGCGCGTCGATGGCTTCGAGGATTGCATCCGCCGCGCCCGGAGGCGGCACGTAGATGCAGCTCGCGGTCGCGCCGGTCGCCGCCTTGGCTTCGGCCACGGTGTCATACTGCGGCAGGCCGATGTGGCTGGTGCCACCCTTGCCCGGGGTGACGCCCGCGACCATCTGCGTGCCGTAATCAAGCGCGGCCTGCGTGTGGAACGCGCCGGTCTTGCCGGTCATGCCCTGGGTGATGACCTTGGTGTGCTTGTTGACAAGAATGCTCATGGATCAGGAAACCTTCCGGACTTCGGCCACGATCTTCTGCGCGGCATCGCCAAGGTCATTGGCGGGGACGATGGGGAGACCCGAGTTGGCAAGGATGTCCTTGCCCTGCTGCACGTTGGTGCCTTCAAGGCGCACGACGAGCGGAACCTGCAGGTTCACTTCCTTCGCCGCGGCAACGATGCCGTCGGCGATGATGTCGCACTTCATGATGCCGCCGAAGATGTTGACCAGAATGCCCTTCACCGCCGGATCGCGCAGGATGATCTTGAACGCCGCGGTCACCTTCTCGGTCGTCGCGCCGCCGCCCACGTCGAGGAAGTTCGCGGGGAATTCGCCGTTCAGCTTGATGATGTCCATCGTCGCCATGGCGAGGCCCGCGCCGTTCACCATGCAGCCGATGTTGCCGTCGAGCTTGATGTAAGCGAGGTCGTACTTCGACGCTTCGATTTCCGCCGGGTCTTCCTCGGTCTCGTCGCGCAGCGCGACGACATCGGGATGGCGATAGAGCGCGTTCGAGTCGAAGCTCATCTTGGTGTCGAGGACGAGCAGGTTGCCATCCTTCGTTTCCACTAGCGGATTGATTTCCAGCATGTCGCAATCCAGCGCCATGAACGCGGTGTAAAGCTGCTTGGCAATCGTCGCGGCCTGCTTGTTGAGCTCACCCGTCAGCTTCAGCGCATAGCCCACGGCGCGGCCATGGTGCGGCATGAAGCCCTGCGCCGGATCGATCGTGATCGTCGCGATCTTCTCAGGCGTGCTGTGCGCAACTTCTTCGATGTCCATGCCGCCTTCGGTCGAGACGATCATGGCCACGCGGCCGGTGCCCCGGTCCACCACCATCGAGAGGTAGTATTCCTTCGCGATATCAACGCCATCAGTCACATAGAGGCGGTTCACCTGCTTGCCTGCTGCGCCGGTCTGCACCGTCACCAGCGTGTTGCCGAGCATTTCCTTGGCAAACGCCTCGACTTCCTCGACCGACTTCGCCAGCCGCACGCCGCCCTTGGCATCGGCCGGCAGTTCCTTGAACTTGCCCTTGCCGCGCCCACCCGCGTGGATCTGCGCCTTCACCACATAGAGCGGCCCGGGCAACTGCTTCGCGGCGGCAACCGCTTCTTCCACGGTCAGGGCAGGAATGCCCGCCGGAATGCCGACGCCGAACTTGGCGAGCAATTCCTTGGCCTGATATTCATGAACGTTCATGCGTTATCCCCGCATCAAGAGAATGAGATGCCAGGGTCAGGACCCATCAACCGCGCCTTCGAGGCGCTGGAATGGCGAACATATCGGGTGGATGCTTGCGCTGGGAAGGCTGGTTGCCTTTCCAAGCAAGTATCCGCACGAGATGGAAGCCATTCCAGCGTCCCTTCGGGATTTGACCAAAATGGCCCATTGCTGCGTCAGGAAGCCTTGAGATATCGACATATCCCTGCGGCTTCCTTCCTTGCACTGAGCCATTTTGCCTCAAACCTCGAAGGCGCGGTTGATGGGTCCTGACCCTAACGGATTGAACCGGCAGGTCGCGCTGCCTTAAGCACACGGCTAAGGGCTTGAAAAGGGTTCGCGGCACCCAATCGCACCTGCACGGATGCATTCCCCGCCTGCAGCACCGAATACGAATGCACAGATCACGCGTCGCAGGCAGCGCCCCCTTGCGCTCCGCCCGCCAAACCCGCATCGCAATTGCCAATGATCGACTTCGACCGCTTCCGCGCCATCATGGCCGAAGCCGGACGCCTGGCCCTCGCCAGCTGGCCCGGTCACGGCCACGCGCTCGAAGTGTGGGACAAGTCGCCGAACAACCCCGTCTCCGCCGCAGACCTCGCCGTCGATACCTATCTCAAGCAGGAACTCGGCGCTCTTTTGCCGTCCGCCGGCTGGCTCTCTGAAGAAACGGCGGATGATCCCTCACGCCTCGACAAAGGCCTGTGCTGGCTGGTCGATCCCATTGACGGCACCCGCGATTTCGTGCGCGGCCGCCCCGGCTGGGCCGTCTCCGTCGCCCTCATCTCCGAAGGCCGCCCCCTCATCGGCGCGCTCGATGCCCCCGCGCGCGGCGAATACTGGCAGGCCATCGCCGGACAAGGCGCCACCCGCAACGACCTCCCCCTCACCGCCAGCAACCGCCTCGAACTCACCGGAGCCCGCGTCCCCGCCGACGCCCTCCCCCGCGTCGACCACGACCTCATCCTCGTCGACAAACCCAATTCCATCGCGCTGCGCATCGCGATGGTCGCCGCCAACGAAGCCGACCTCCTCGCCACCCTGCGCTGGGGCTACGAATGGGACATCGGCGCCGCCGCGCTGATCGCGCGCGAGGCTGGCGCTGCCGTGAGCGATGCCTTCGGCGCGCCGCTGGCGTACAACAAGCGCGATCCGCGCGCGTTCGGCCTGCTGGCGGCAGCGCCCGCGATCCATGCGGCGGCGGTGGACAGACTGGCGGAGCGCGCGAGCCGGATGGCGTAGGAAGGGGCCTCCGGCGGGCAAGGGCCATCGCCCTTGCATCCCTGGGCTTTTGGCCATCTACCCCCTCCGCCGCCCCGTGCTTGACACGGGGCTTGGCTTTTCTTGCGAGCCCTCGTTTGGCACAAGCGCCAGCTGCAAAAAGGCGGCTGGGTCTACATCATGGCAAACCGCTACCGAGGCGGCACCTATGTCGGCGTCACGTCCGGTCTCACCCGCCGCGTGTGGCAGCACCGCGAAGGCGATGGCTCGATCCATGTCAGGGACTTCGACAAGACCCGGCTCGTCTACGCCGAACGGCACGAGGAAATCGAACCCGCCATCGCCCGAGAAAAGCTCGTCAAGAAATGGCGCCGGGAATGGAAGTTTGCGCTGATCGAGGCGGACAATCCCGATTGGCTCGACCTTTGGGACCAGTGGTATCCGGCAGGCGCGGTGCCGAGCGGCGAGGCCGAAAGGTAGCCAAGCCCCGTGTCAAGCACGGGGTGACGAAGGAGGGGTATCGGGATGCAAGGGCAATGGCCCTTGCCCGCCGGAGGCAATCAAATCGCCCGCCGGAGGCAAACCTCAAGCCGCTTCAAACTCTTCCGTATCAATCGTAGCCTGCATCACCGGCCCATAGCGGTGCCCGGCCACCGTCTGGTGGTTGATCAGCGTATCCACCTCGGCGACCAGCGCAGCCGAAGGCTCCCAATCCCACCGCGCGATGTTTTCGGCCAAGTGATCCTGCCGCGAGGTGCCGGGGATCGCCACCACATGCGGCCCCCGCGCCAGCACCCAGCCGAGCGCAAGCTGCGCCGCCGTCACGCCCTCGCGCGCGGCCAGCGCCGCAAAGGCTTCCGCCAACCCAAGGTTATGCGCCCAATTGTCGCCCTGGAAGCGCGGCATGTTCGGGCGGATATCGCCCTTGGGCATGGCGGCGGGATCGGGCCGTTCGTCCACCAGCAGGCCCCGGCAGACGGGCGAGAAGGCCACGAAGGTGATCCCCAGCTCGCGGCACACATCCAGCACCGCGATTTCGGGATTGCGCGTCATCGGCGAGTATTCGGTCTGCAGCGCCGCAATCGGATGCTCGGCATGGGCGCGGCGCACCGTTTCGGCCGACATTTCGGACAGGCCGATCCCGCCGATCTTGCCCTCGCGCACCAGATCACCCAGCGCGCCGACCGATTCCTCAATGGGCACGGTGAAATCGCGGCGGTGCAGATAATAGAGATCGATGAAGTCGGTCTTGAGCAGACGCAGCGAGGTTTCGAGCGCGCCCCGGATCGTCTCGGGCTTGCAATCGATCCGCCGCGCCTTGCCATCAACGATGATGCCGGTCTTGCTGGCGAGGAAGAACTTGTTGCGCTGGCCCGAAAGCGCTTCGCCGATCAGCGTTTCGTTGTGCCCGTCGCCATAGATCCGTGCGGTATCGAGGTGGTCGTAGCCAAGTTCGAGCGCGCGGGCGAGGAGGCTCTTGCCGTCTTCATCCGAAGGCGGCGTGCCATAGGCCCAGCTCAGCGACATGCAGCCAAGGCCGATGGGGTTGGTCTCGCGACCTGCGATTGTGCGGCGAGTAAAGGTCATGAATGCGCTCCTGTTTCCAGAAGCGATGCCAGCCGGGCTGACTGGACGTCAACCCGGCTGGAAAGGGAATTACTGCCCCTGACGCGCGCGGGCGACGTCATCCTGCGTCACCGGCACGATCTTGATCTCGACGCGGCGGTTGGCCGAACGGCCTTCTTCGGTCGCGTTCGAGGCAATCGGGTTGGTCTCACCAAAGCCCTGGCTGCGCACGCGGCCCGGGTTCACCCCGCGCGAGGAGAGGTAGTCTGCCACGGCGCGCGCGCGGTTCTGCGAGAGCGTCATGTTGTAGGCGTCCGACCCGGTCGAATCGGTGTAGCCATAGACGTCGATCAGCGAATCCGGATATTGCACGAGGCTCTGCGCCACCTTGTCGAGCGTATCGCGGAAGGCGGGCTTGATCACCGTGCTGTCGGTGTCGAAGGTCACGCCGTTGGGCAGGTTGACGAGGATCGCCTTGCCGCCATCGACCGGGCTCACGTCCACGCCGGTGCCGGCAGTCTGCTCACGCAGCTGCTTGATCTGCTTGTCGTAGGTGTAGCCCACGGCCGCACCGGCCACGCCGCCGATGCCCGCGCCGATGATGCGGCCGGTGCCGCCGCCGATCAGGCCGCCCAGCAGCAGGCCCGCCAGCGCGCCGCCGCCAGCGCCGATCGCCGTGCGCGAAACCTTCTGCTGGCCGGTGTTGGGATCGGTGACGCAGGCCGAAAGGCTGACGAGCGAAACAGCGCAAAGGCTGGAAACAAGAACGCGCCGAATCTTCATGATAATTCCCCTGTGAACGGTCCCTCGCTTGAGGGTCCCTTGCATTGTACTGTCACCGCCAGAAACGGTTACGGCACGCATTTTCGTCCTAACATCCTGAACGCCACCCGAATAGCGGCCCTTCATGTGGCAGGGCAAATCTGCTAGCGACACTGGCGTGACCCCGTATCCTTGGCCCGACGCCCTCATCATCCTTGGGCTTGTCGTCCTCAACGCCCTGTTTTCCATGACAGAACTGGCGATTGTTTCGGCACGCCCCGCCCGCCTCAAGGTTGCGGCGGAGGGCGGCAGCTCGGGCGCAAAACTGGCGCTCGAACTCGCCGCAGACCCCGGAAAGCTGCTCTCCACCGCGCAAATCGGCATCACGCTGATCGGGATCATCGCGGGCGCCTATTCGGGCGCCAGCCTCGGCGGCCCGACCGGCGAGCGCCTTGCCGCGCTGGGCGTTCCTGCCGAATGGGCCGAAACTGTGGGCTTCGTGACGGTCATCGCCGCCACCACCTACCTCAGCCTCGTGGTCGGCGAACTCGTGCCCAAGCAGGTCGCCCTGCGCGCGGCGGAGCCCATCGCCATCCTCGCCGCCCGGCCCATGCAGCTGATGGCCCAGGCCACCGCGCCGTTCGTCTGGGCGCTGAACAGTTCGTCCGCCTTCCTCCTGCGCCTGCTCGGCATGCACAGCAGCGCCGATCAGGACGTGACGGCGGAGGAACTCCACATGATCTTCGCCGAGGCCACCCGCTCCGGCGTGATCGAGGAAGACGAGCGCGCACTGATGACCGGTATCATGCGCCTCGCGGATCGGCCCGTGCGCGAAGTGATGACCCCGCGCACCGAGCTTCACTGGATCGAGCGCCGCGCGCCTGAGACCGAACTGCGCGCCGCCATCGCCGATAGCCCGCACTCGCTGCTGCTGGTGGCGGACGGCTCGGTCGATAATGTCGTCGGCGTGGTGAAAGTGCGCGATGTGCTCTCGGTCCTCCTGCGCGGCCGCAAGGTCATGCTCGCGCGGCTGATGAAGAAGCCCGCCATCGTGCCCGATCAACTCGATACGATGGACGCGCTGCGCGTGATCCAGCAGGCGGAAGTCGCCATCGCGCTCGTCCACGACGAGTACGGCCACCTCGAAGGCATCGTCACGCCCGCAGACCTGCTCGACGCCATCGTCGGCAATTTCGTCGCGCACGGCGATGAAGGCGATGCGCCGATGATCGTGGTGCGCGAGGACGGTTCGCTGCTGCTCTCTGGCGCGTTGCCCGCCGATGCGCTGGCCGACCGCCTCGGCATCGAGCTTCCGGAAGACCGCGACTTCGCCACCGCCGCCGGCTTCGCGCTATCGGTGCTGAAACGCCTGCCCACCGAAGGCGAGCATTTCCACGATCAGGGCTGGCGCTTTGAAGTCGTCGACATGGACGGCCGCAAGATCGACAAGCTGCTGGCGAGCAAGGTCAAACCCGCGCCCGCCGCCGCGATGCTGGACGGCTAAGATCCTCTCCATTTTCCCCTGAGCTTGTCGAAGGCGCAAATGGGGAGGTGGCAGCCCGCAGGGCTGACGGAGGGGTCAGCCCGCCGTGCTGGCGCTTGCCTCGCGGCCATCGCCTTCCGGCGCGGCGAGGATATCGCGAAGCGTGGCGCCCTTGGCCACGGTCTTGGTCTTGGGATCGCCGACCACGCTGCGGATGCCCACGGCAGACGCGCCCGCCTTGCCCAGCGCATCGGTTTCCACCGCGCTGCGCGGCGCCGGACCGCCGAACAGGGCATCAAGCGCCTGCTTCGAGCTGTCGAGGTCCTGCGGACGCGGCGCGCCGGGGTTGGGCGGCATCAGCGAGAAATCGGGCGGCACCACCAGCGGCGCCTGCCGGCTGACGGCGAATTCATCCGGCCGGATACGGTTGAACAGCGAGCCCCCCTGCGAGCACGCGCCAAGCAGCGTGGCGCCGCCGGCAAGCATCAGGATGGTGAGGGACTTACGCATCAAACAGTCTCCGTGGCGGTATCTGGGGCAGTATCGGTGTCAGCATCCGCCGCTTTGGCGGGCTTTTCGCGCGAAAGCAGCGACCGGGCAAGCAGTATCAGCACGCCCACGGTGATCGCCGCATCGGCAAGGTTGAAGATCAGGAACGGACGCCATTCGCCGATATGCAGATCGGCATAGTCGATCACGAAGCCGCGCGTGAACCGGTCATAGATATTGCCCAGCGCGCCGCCCAGCACGAGCGCCAGCGCGAGGATCTCGCCCAGCACCTTCTCGCGCAGCATCCACACCATAACGCCAAGCGCGATCAGGCCGGTCATTGCCAGCAGCGCGAACTTGGTCTCGCTCGAATCCGCCGTGAACATGCCGTAGGAAACGCCGTAGTTCTCGGTCCAGCGCAGGTCGAAGAACGGCAGCAGCCTGATCACGCCGATGGCCTGCAGATTGAGCGGGCCGGAGACCAGCGCCTTGACCGCGCGGTCGATCCCGAACACGCCCAGCGCCAGCGCAAATCCGGCGATGCGGTGCCTCACGCGTCCATCCCCGCCACAACCTCGTCACAGCGCGCACACAGCGCGCCGTCGTCGGTCACTTCCGGCAGGTGCCGCCAGCAGCGGCCGCACTTGTGGTGAGAGGTCGGCACGATGTCCACCGCTTCGCCCTGCCCGCGCGTGACTGACGCGGTGATGAACAGTTCGGCGAGATCACCCTCGGGCGCGCCGGCCGGGACCGTCACTTCGGCCTGAAGGCTCGATCCGATCACCTTGTCACGGCGAAGCGGCTCGATGGCTTCGGTCACGGTGTTGCGCAGCGCGCGCAGCCCCTCGAAGCGCTCCGCCAGCGCCGCATTGCGCCACTCCGCCGGCAGATCGCGCAGCGCACCCAAGTGCACACTGCCGCGATCCGGGAACCGCGTGGTCCACACTTCTTCCGCCGTGAACACCAGCACCGGCGCGGCATAGCGCACCAGCGCGTGGAACAGCACGTCCAGCACCATGCGATAGGCGCGCCGCTTCGGGTCCGTCGGCGCATCGCAATAGAGGCAGTCCTTGCGGATATCGAAGAAGAACGCCGAGAGGTCCTCGTTGCAGAAATCGATCAGCACGCGGGTGTAAGTGTTGAAATCGAAGTCCGCGATGGCCTGCCGCAGCGCCGCGTCCAGCTCCGCCAGCCGGTGCAGCATGTAGCGCTCCAGCTCCGGCATGTCCGCAGCTTCGACGCCTTCAACCGCATGGTCGAACCCGTCGAGCGCGCCCAGCAGATAGCGGAACGTATTGCGCAGCTTGCGATACTGGTCCGCCACGCCCTGAAGGATTTCCTTCCCGATGCGGTGGTCCTCGGTGAAATCGACCGAGAGCGCCCACAGCCGCAGAATATCGGCGCCATATTCCTTCATCAGATCGATGGGCGAGATCGTGTTGCCCAGCGACTTGGACATCTTCATGCCCTTGGCGTCCATCGTGAAGCCGTGCGTCAGCACTGCGTTGTAGGGCGCCCGCCCGCGCGTGGCGCAGCTTTCCAGCAGCGAGGACTGGAACCAGCCGCGATGCTGGTCCGACCCTTCGAGATAGAGGTCCGCCGGCCACTGCAGGTCCGGCCAGCGCCCGCTTTCCAGCACGAAGGCATGCGTCGAACCCGAATCGAACCACACATCGAGAATGTCGGTGACCTGCTCGTAATCCTCGGCGCGGTAGTCCGGCCCGAGATACTCCTGCGCGCGCTCCGCATCCCACGCATCGACGCCTTCGGCCCGCACCGCCGCCACGATCCGCGCATTGACGGCGGGATCGTTGAGGTACTGGCCGGTCTTGCGATCGACGAACAGCGTGATCGGCACGCCCCACGCGCGCTGGCGCGAAAGAACCCAGTCCGGACGCCCCTCGACCATCGCGCCGATGCGGTTGCGGCCCTTTTCGGGCACGAAGCGCGTATCCGCGATGGCCTGCACCGCGATCTGGCGCAGCGTGGCGTTCGGTTGCTCCAGCGCGCCGCCTTCGTTGTCCCAGCGGTTTTCCGCGCGGCTTTCCGCATGCGGCATAGCGACCGGCCGGTCCATCGGCACAAACCACTGCGGGGTGCAGCGATAGATCACCTTGGCCTTCGAACGCCACGAATGCGGGTAGGAATGCTTGTAGTCCGCGCTAGCCGCCAGCAGCCCGCCAGCCTCGCGCAGGGCCTCGCAGATCGGGCCATCGGGCGCGTTGAACTTGGGATTGATCACCGAGCCCTGGCCGCCAAGCCAGCCCCAGTCCTCGCGGTATTTGCCATCGCCCTGCACCGCGAACACCGGCTCGATCCCGTACGCCTTGCACAGCGCAAAGTCGTCCTCGCCATGATCCGGGGACATGTGGACAAGGCCTGTGCCGCTGTCGGTCGTGACGAAATCGCCGGGTAACATCGGGCGCGGCTTGGCGAAGAACCCGCCGAGCGCGTGCATCGGGTGGCGGCAGATGGTTCCGGCTAGGTCTGAGCCAGTGCCATGCCAATAGATTTCAGTCAGGTCTGAGCCTGCGAATGCACGCCGCCTAAACTCATCAAGCAAGTTTGCAGCGACGACATACTTCGTGGTCGAAACGGAGCTTGACCCGGGCGCGTTGAAGCTAACCAGACGATACTCAACCTCCGGCCCATAAGCCAAAGCCTGGTTCACCGGGATCGTCCAAGGCGTCGTCGTCCAGATCACCGCATGCGCGCCGACCAGGTCGGCAATCGGCGATTCAACAATCTCGAACGCCACGTCGATCTGGGTCGAAACGATATCCTCGTACTCGACTTCGGCCTCGGCCAGCGCGGTCTTTTCCACCGGCGACCACATCACCGGCTTCGCGCCGCGATAAAGCTGCCCGCTTTCGGCAAACTTCAGCAGTTCAGCAACGATGGTGCCTTCCGCCTGCGGGTCCATCGTCAGGTAGGGGTGGTCCCAATCGCCCTGGATGCCCAGCCGCTTCAGCTGCTCGCGCTGCACATCCACCCACTTCTGGGCATAGGCGCGGCATTCGGCGCGGAATTCCTTCGGCGGAACCTCGTCCTTGTTCTTCTTCTTCTTGCGGTACTCTTCCTCGACCTTCCACTCGATGGGCAGGCCATGGCAGTCCCAGCCGGGCACATAGGGCGCGTCCTTGCCCAGCAGGCTCTGCGTGCGGCAGACCATGTCCTTGAGGATATGGTTCAGCGCATGGCCGATATGCATGTCGCCATTGGCATAAGGCGGGCCATCATGGAGAATGAACTTCTCCGCCCCGCGCCGCGCCTCGCGCAGCTGCTGGTAGAGCCCTTCATCCTGCCAGCGCGACAGAATGCCCGGCTCCTTCTGGGGGAGGCCGGCCTTCATCGGGAAATCGGTCTTCGGCAGGAAGACGGTCGAACGAAAATCTCGGTTTTCGGGGCTGCGCTGTTCAGTCATGATCGCCGGGCCTTAGCGAAGCGCCCGGATTCCTGCAAACGGCGATAGCTTTCTTGGCGTGGCCACAAGCAGCCGATGCCCCATATCAACCCGCCACACCCACTACCGCTCATGCTGAGCTTGTCGAAGCATCATACCCGACCGCCGCGCCAACACCCTTCGACAGGCTCAGGGTGAGCGGAGTTGGGGGTGCAAACTTTGTGAGGTACATTCCAGACCAAAGTTCGGAAGGAACCCGCCATGCCCACCTCTAACCTCTCATCCGCCTTCCTGAAGGCCGAAGGGCGCGGCGCGCTAGCCATGAATGTGGCCGTGCTCATCACCATCACCGTGGCAATCAACGGCTTCCTCTTCGGCATCGGCTGGGCGAAGCCGAGCGGCGCGCAGATGCCGATGATCCCGCCGGGCGCCGTGGTCGGCCTGATCTGGACGGCGCTGCTAGGCCTGATGGGCGCGGCGCGCTGGTCCTATGTGCGCGGCAGCGGCGATACCGGCTGGCGCTCGTGGACGCCGTATATGCTCGGCGCGCTGTGCATCGCCTATCCGTTCTACACCAGCGGCTTGCAGCGCAATGGCGCCGCCTTCTGGGGCACGGTCGTCACGCTGATCGCGGCGGTCGTCGTGATGTTCACCTTGCGCCGGAGCGATGCACGCGCGCCGTGGCTGCTCGTGCCGACCGCGATCTGGGGCGGCTACGTGCTCAGCGTGATGATCGCCTACCCGCCAATGTGAGCAAGGAGGCGCTTGGCCTCGTCGCAATCGCGCCCCATCTGCGCCACCAGCGCATCAAGGCTGTCGAACTTCGCCTCGCCGCGCAGGAAGTGGTGGAACGCCACTTCGATTTCCTGCCCATAGAGATCGCCGCTGAAGTCGAAGAAATGCGGCTCGAGCAGTTCCTTGGGCGGATCGAACGTCGGGCGGATGCCGATGTTCGCCGCGCCCTTCAGCACCCGGCCATCGGGCAGATGTCCCGTCACCGCATAGATGCCGTAGCGCGGGCGCAGATAGCTGCCCACATCAAGGTTGGCGGTCGGGAAATTGATCGTCCGCCCCACCTTGTCGCCATGCTGCACGGGGCCGCGAATCGCGAAGGGACGCGTCAGCAGGCGTGCCGCTTCCTGCGGGTCGCCCGCAACCAGGGCCTCGCGGATGCGACTGGAGGAAACGACCTCGCCGTCCAGCAGCACCGGTCCCACTGCGCGGGTCTGCAGCCCCGCTTCGGCGCCAACCTCGCGCAGCACGCCGATATTGCCGCCCTTGGCCCTGCCGAAGGTGAAATCCTCGCCCGTCACGACCGCCGCTGCACCGAGCCGGTCCGCGAGCAGATCGCGCACGAAGGCATCCGCCGGGGTGCTGGCCAGCGTGCCGTCGAACGCGAATACCAGCATCGCGTCGGCGCCGGCTTCCTTGAACAGCACCTCGCGCTGGTCGAGCGTGGTAAGGCGAAACGGCGGCGCATCGGGCTTGAAGTGCCGCACCGGATGCGGATCGAACGTGGCGATGATCGCAGGCCGGCCCATCTCGCGCGCCCAGCGCACCGCTTCACCCGCCACGGCCTGATGGCCCAGATGAAAACCGTCGAAATTGCCGAGCGCGATCACGCCGCCGCGCAGCGCCTCGGGCATGGGCTCGCTGGCGTGGAGCCGCATCAGGCCGCCCCTCGCGCGAAGGTCACGAAATCGTGGGCCGGGTATGCCCCATCGGCCGGAAAGCTCTCCCGCGCCGTCTCGCGCCACGGCGATGCCGGATAGGGCAGCAAGGTGTCCCCGGCATAGTCCCCATGCACTTCGGTCAGCTCATAGCGCTGCGCATGGGGCTCGAACTGCGCCAGCACATCGGCCCCGCCGATCACTGCTACATCGCCGTCCCCCGCCAGCGCCAGCGCGCCCGCCACATCATGCGCCACTTCGGCTCCCGGCGCGGACCATGCGGCATCACGCGTCAGCACCACATGCCGCCGCCCCGGCAGCAGCCCTGGCAGCGAGGCAAAGGTCTTGCGCCCCATGATCATCGCCTTGCCCATGGTCAGCGCCTTGAAGTGCTTGAGATCATTGGGCAATTTCCACGGAAGTGTGCCCTTGTCGCCAATCGTTCCATCGCTCGCACGCGCAATGATCAAGAAGATTGACCCCGCCATTCAGAGCACCAGCCTTGTCACATGGCCCATCTTGCGCCCGGGCCGCACCGCCGCCTTGCCATAAAGGTGCAGGTGGTTGGCCGGATCGGAAAGGATCGCCGGCCAATCATGCGCCTCGTCCCCGATCAGGTTGTCCATGACCACGCCCGCCGCGCAGAGTTCGGTAGACCCCAGCGGCAACCCGCAGATCGCGCGCACATGGTTCTCGAACTGCGAAGTGAGCGCGCCCTCGATGGTCCAGTGCCCCGAATTGTGCACGCGCGGCGCCATTTCGTTGAACACCGGTCCCTCGGCGGTCGCAAAAAACTCCAGCGTCAGCACGCCGACGTGCCCTAGCGCATCCGCAACCTGCTTCGCCAGCGCCCGCGCCGCATCCACCTGTGCGCGCACAGCATCGCCAGCGGGCACAACCGACTGGCTCAGGATCCCCGCCTTGTGGGCGTTCTGCGCGGAATCCCAGAACCGCACGTCGCCATCCGCCCCGCGCACGAGGATGACCGAAAACTCGGCCTCGAATTGCACAAAGCCTTCATAGACGAGCGGCACCGCCGGCAAGTCCAGCGCCTCGGCATCGGCGGGCGTCATGATGCGCCACTGGCCCTTGCCGTCATAGCCGTCGCGCCGCGTCTTCAGAATGCCCGGCGTGCCGATCTTCGCAATCGCCGCCGCGAGATCCTCGGCGCTATCGACCGTCGCCCAGGGCGCGGGCCTTCCGCCCAGTCCTTCGACAAAGCTCTTCTCTGCCGCACGGTCCTGCGCCACTTCGAGCGAGCGCGTGCCCGGATAGAGCGCCACATCGCCCAGCGCAGCAAGCGGCCCCACCGGCACATTCTCGAACTCGTAGGTCACCACCGCGCAGGCCTTGGCGAAGGCTGCCAGCGCCTCGGCATCATACCACCCCGCGCAGGTAAACCCGGCGCAGACATCCGCCGCGATGGAATCCGCTTCCGGCGCATAGACGTGGCAGCGATAGCCGAGGTTTGCCGCAGCCAGCGCGATCATCCGGCCCAGCTGGCCGCCGCCGAGAATGCCGATGGTCTCGCCCGGTGCAATCATTGCCTCAGACGGGCCTTTCCGCGACGGAATCGGTCTGCGCAGTGCGCCACGTGACCAGCCGCTCGGAGAGAGCGGGATCGTTCAGCGCAAGGATCGAAGCCGCCAGCAGCGCCGCATTGGTCGCGCCTGCCGCGCCGATGGCCAGCGTGCCGACCGGAATGCCACCGGGCATCTGCACGATCGACAGCAGGCTATCCATGCCCTTCAGCGCCTTGGACTGCACCGGCACACCCAGCACCGGCAGATGCGTCATCGATGCGATCATGCCCGGCAGATGCGCCGCGCCGCCTGCGCCCGCGATGATCACTTGAATGCCTTCTGCCGCCGCACCCTTGGCGAAAGCGACCAGCCGGTCCGGCGTACGGTGCGCGGAGACGATCCGGCACTCATGCGCCACGCCCAGCTTTTCGAGCACAGTCGCACCGTTTTGCATGGTCTCCCAGTCGGACTGGCTCCCCATGACAATCGCGACCCTTGGAGTCACTGGCGGCGCGCCTTCACTCATCCCCTCAATCCCCTTGCGTCCGAGGCGCCTCAGCGCTCCGAAAGGTAGTACCGTTCGATCTCGGCGAGATTGTCATCGAGCTCGTAGACAATCGGCTGCCCGGTCGGAATTTCGAGCCCGGTGATATCGGCATCCGAAATGCCCGAAAGATGCTTCACCAGCGCGCGCAGCGAATTGCCATGCGCCGAAACCAGTACCGTGTGGCCAGCGCGCAGCGCCGGGGCAATCTTCTCGTCCCAGCACGGCAGCACGCGCGCGATGGTGTCCTTGAGGCTTTCCGTGTTCGGCACCGCGATCCCGGCATAGCGCGGATCAGAGGCCAGATCGAATGCACTCCCGGCTTCCAGCGGCGGCGGCGGAATATCGAAGCTGCGGCGCCACACCTTGACCTGTTCATCACCGTGCTTGGCCGCCGTCTCGGCCTTGTCGAGCCCGGTCAGGCCGCCATAGTGCCGCTCGTTGAGGCGCCAGTCCTTGTCTTCCGGAATCCAGATGCGGCCCGCCGCTTCGAGCGCGAGATGCAGCGTCTTGATCGCGCGCTTCTGCAGCGAAGTGAACGCGGTGGTCGGCAGGATGCCTTTGGCCTTGAGCAGTTCACCTGCGGCAAAGGCCTCTGCCGCGCCCTTTTCGGTCACGTCCACGTCCCACCAGCCGGTGAAGCGGTTTTCAAGGTTCCACTGGGACTGACCATGGCGGATAAGGATCAGACGGGGCATCAAAAGTCCTGCTTGTCTGCGTTTCGGTAAGCGCGCGGACCTAGCGCCCCCCTCGCTGTTTGGAAAGCCCTGCTGCACCATGCGGCGCGTTACGGTTCGGAAGATTCGCCCCCCGGCGCCGCCCCCATGGCCCGCGCCTGCGCCTTGCGTCGCCGCAGGTTCTCGCGCAGCCGCAGCGCCAGTCGCTCCTCACGGGTCAGCGCCGCCTTGTCGTCTGCAGGTGGGGTCTTATCGGCCATGGCGAGGTTCTCTGCCGCGCCGTGGCGAAGCCTGCAAGCCCGTCCTTGACAAACGCATGCCCCGCCGCCAAAGCGCGCGCCTGCCCGCCCCGGAATTACCGGGTTCGGGTGCAAGCAGAGATGCTGGCGGAAATGGTGTGCTGCTGTAGCTCAGTGGTAGAGCGCATCCTTGGTAAGGCTGAGGTCGGGAGTTCAATCCTCCCCAGCAGCACCATTTCGCTAGGCGCGTACGTCAATATCGGGACTTGCGCGCGCCAGCTCTCGGGAACGCCGGATTTTCGCGCCGCCTGACGCGAACGGGCTCACACTCTCGCTCGCTGAAATGGCTGCCAGCAATGGCCGCAACGCAGGTCGGTTCATGCCCCCGCGAGAAACGTGCGGCCGCAGCGGCCAGCGTCCCTGATGTCGCACAAAACGCCTAGCACAGGCCCGGCAGAGCCAGTTAACCGCACACAGCTGAGTGGTGCTGGCCTCTCGGGCACGCAGACGTGCCTGAAGGGCCTCAACGCCGCCCGTACAGCCTGTTCAAGCGGTCGCAGTGTCTGCCGTTCTGGCAGGCGCTGCGACCGCTTGAGCCGAGTCCGCCTTATACGAACAGGAAGTCCGTCAACTGGATCGAGGTCGGCGCGGTCAAGGTGCCGAGGTCGGCGATCTCGACTACATTCGAATCGACCGTGTAGCTGGCATCGAGCGCGTGATAGAGGACGGTGTGGTTGGAACTGTTCTTGCCCACGATGAACACGCCCTCGCCAACACTGCCACCCGCTGCCGCGTTCAGGTAGTTCTGGACATCGCCGACGCTGTCGAAATTGCCGCCGGTATAGATGATCAGGTCCTTGCCGGTGATGTCGGCGGCGGTAGACGCGGTTGCGAGGCGCTGGTCGAACGCGGCGCCGTTGAAGTCGAACGCGCTGGAGGCAAAGCGCAGATCATCAGCGGCGGCAAGGAAGTCGGTGATCGTGTCAGGCGAACCATCGCGGGTTTGCCATCCGAATACATCCGAACCTGCGCCGCCGGTCAACGTATCTGCCCCCTGGCTGGCGATGATCAGGTTGTTGCCGCTGCTCCCGGTGGCGGTGAGGCCATAAAGGCTTGCGCTCCAGTCAAGGTTCTCGAAGTTCTTGACCACCGTGCTGTCACCGATGCTCTGGTCAGCTGCCTGCGAGAGATCGATCTGGTCAACCACGCCCGCAAAATAGCTGTAGACGAGCGTATCGGTATCGGCGCCGCCATCGATCGTGACCGTGTAGCCGCCGTAGCCATAGTCGATGCGGTCGTTCCCGGCGTCGCCGAACACCGTGGTGTTGTTGGCCCAGTAGCCGGACGAGAAACCGCGCAGCGTGTCATTGCCCGCATTGCCATGCAGAACGCTGGCGATAGATGCAGCGGTGATTGTCTCGTTCCCGGCCGCACCATTGATGGCCACGGTGTCGAGATTGACGTCGAAGGAGTTCCAGTTGGTCGCCGACAAGTCGACCGTCGTTCCCGATGCGACATTGATGATAAAGGCTTCAGCGGTGGTGAAAGGGAAGTTGTTATTGGCGTAGATGCTCGCAAAACCAGCCGCTTGCGCGCCAGTGAGTGTCACTGTCATGCCTTGTTCGATGGGGTTGCCGCTGGCGTCTGCCGCATTGGCGTAAAGAACATCAAGGTTTGATAGCGTGCCAACGGTAAAATCGGTGGTCGCGCGGACGTAGAGCTGGTCGTATCCGCTGCCCCCGTTGATCGATTCGCCCGCTGCGAAATCGCCGGAATTGATGTAAAAGCCATCATCCCCTGCTGCGCCGACAAGGGTATCCGCCCCGGCACCGCCCGTGATGTAAGCCCCGCCGGGTCCGCTACCAGCGGTCAGCGTATCGGCTGCGCTGCCGCCGATCAGGACACTTGCAACGTCGTCGCGCCCGGTCAGGTTGACAGCCGCCGAGGAGCCCGAGGCGTCGACATTCTCGAACCCGGTGACCGTCACAGTGTCACCGCTGGTCTGATCGGCACTGTTGAGGTTCATCGTGAGCGCCCCGAGCACCTTCAGCGTATCGGTATCGGCACCGCCGCCGATGACGCTGGACGTGCTGCGATAGGTAATCAGATCGTCGCCGCTCCCCCCGTCGATGACATCGAGCCCCGCGCCGCCGTCGATGGTGTCACCCCCATCGCTGCCGATGATGTTGTTCACCGCGCTGCTGCCGGTGACAGTGAGGCCGGATCCGCTTGCGCTCCAGTCCAGGTTCTCGAAGTTCTTGACCACCGACGTATCGCCGATCGACTGGTCGGTTGCCGACGAAAGATCGAAGGTATCCGTGACGCCCTCGAAGTAGCTGTAGACAAGCGTATCGGAATCGGCCCCGCCATCAAGCGTGGTGCTGTAGCCGCGGTAGCCATAGTCGATGCGGTCGTTGCCCGCATCGCCGAATACCTGGATGCCATTGCCCCAGTATCCGCCCGCAGCCGCGGATGTGCGCAGCGTGTCATTTCCGTCATTGCCGTGGATGACGGTATTGCTGTTGGTCTGGAACGGTGCGGTTATCGTCTCGTTGCCGCCCGCCCCGTTGATGGCCAGCGTGTCGATGGCATCGAGATACCAGTTGGTTGCAGACAGATCGACCGTCGTGCCCGAAGCCACATTGACAATGAACGCCTGGACAGTGGTGCTGTTATAGGCGACGGTACCATCAATGGTATCGAACCCGGCCGCCTGCGCGCCGGTGAGCGTGACAGTTATGTTTTGCTCGAGCGGGTTGCCATTGAGATCGGCTGCATATGCAGCGAGATATTCGAGGTTTGTCAGCGTACCAACGGTAAAGTCCGTGCTCGCGCGGACATAGAGATAGTCATAGTCACCGCCGCCGTTGATCGATTCGCCCGCGGCAAAATCACCGGCATTGATGTAGAAGCCATCGCTCCCGCTCCGGCCGACCAGCGTGTCGGCCCCGCCGTTGCCGGTAATGTCCGACCCGCCAATGCCGGCAGTGATCGTATCGGCGGCGCTGCCGCCACTGATGATGCTGTAAAGATCGTTGCGCCCTGTCACTTTTACCGCAGCAGACGAACCCGAGGCATCGACATTCTCGAACCCGCTCACCGCAACCGCGTCGCCGCTGGTCTGATCACCATTGTTGAGGTTGATCGTCACCGCGCTGAGCACTTTGAGCGTATCGGTGTCCAGCCCGCCGTTGATCGTGCTCGCGGTGCTGCGATAGGTGATCAGGTCGTCGCCGGCCTGACCGTTGATCGTGTCCAGCCCTGCCCCGCCGTCGATCGTGTCTGAACCCTGGCTGCCGAGGATGCTGTTCGCCGCGCTGCTGCCGGTCACGGTCAAGCTGTAGTTGCTGAGGGTCCAGTCGATGTTCTCGAAGTTCTTGACCACGACGGAGTCGCCGCTGGTCTGGTCCGTCGCCGAGGAGAGATCGATCTGGTCGGTAGAGCCGGAGGCATAGTTGTAGACCAGCGTGTCGCTGTCCGCCCCGCCATCGAGTGTTACAGTTATAAACGGGTAGCCATAATCGATGCGGTCATTGCCGGCATCACCGAACACCTGCGTGCCTTCGGCCCAGTAGCCGGTGGATGTCGGTGCCTTGATCGTATCGTTGCCACCGTTACCGTGAATCACGGTTGCGAACGCGGGTCCGGTGATTGTCTCGTTCCCGCCGGCACCGTTGATGGAAACAGTGTCGGTGCCGTCGAAGCTGTTGATTGTCAGAGCCGACAGGTCAGCGGTCGTGCCCGAGGCTACATTGATGATGAAAGTCTCGGTTGTGCTGCCGTAGTAGCTTGCGTTGGCGTTGATGGCTGTAAGGCCGGCCGCCTGCGCACCGGTGAGCGTAACCGTAACGTTTTGCTGGATCAGATCGCCGTTGGCATTGGTCGCAATGGCGCTGAGCACTTCGACATTGGAAATCGTGGCTGCCGAAAAGTCGGTCGTAGCGCTGGCAGAGATCGTGTCTCCGGTCCCGCCGCCGCCGTTGATCGATTCGCCCGCCACCACGTCGCCAGCCAGGAAAAAGAACGTGTCGTTCCCGGCCCCGCCGACCAGCGTGTCCGCTCCGCCATTGCCGAAGATATCTGCACCGAACGCGCCCGCAGTCAGCGTGTCCGCCGCACTGCCGCCAACCAGGAGGCTGCGGACATCGTTGCGCCCGGTCGCGGAAAACGAAACGGAAGATGCAGACCCGTTCACGTTCTCGAACCCGCTGACTATGGCGGTGTCGCCGCTGGTCTGGTCGCCATTGTTGAGGTTGATCGTCGCCGCACCAAGCACCCGAAGCGTGTCGGTATCGGCACCGCCGGCAATCGAGATGGCCGTTGCGCGATAAGTGATCGTGTCGTTGCCGGTGCCGCCGGTAACAGTATCGGCACCAGCCCCGCCATCGATCCAGTCGCTGCCATCGTTACCGGCAATGGCATCCGCCCCGGAACCGCCCAAAATGCGGTTGTCATAGATGTCGCCCGTAAGGCTCACCCCGGCCGAAAGCGCGGAGGCATCAATGTTCTGGAAGCCGCCAACAACAACGGTGTCGCCCGACGTCTGGTCCGCATTGTTCAGGTTGACGGTGGCCGCAGCTGCCAGAACCAGCGTGTCGTTCTGCCCTACGTCGTAGTTGGTCCCCTGATAGTAGCCGTTTACCTCTACCTCGGTGCCGCGATAGGTAATCGTATCGGCGCCGTCCTTGCCGAAGATCTGGTCCGCGCCGCCATTGCCGTCGAGCACGTCGCTATAAAAAGACCCGTTGATGATGTTGGCGCCGCTGCTGCCCTTCGCGGTGGCCCCGATGGTGCTGCTGCTGCTGTAACCCGTGTTGGGGTCGTACGCTTGCCCCAACTCGATGTTTTCAAAGCCCGAGGTGTTGACGCTGTCGCCAAGGCTCTGATCCGCCTGGCTGAGATCGAAATTGCCGCCGCTTAGCGAGATCAGCGTATCAGTGTCAGCCCCGCCCGCCACCACGGCATCGCCAGCATGCCACACAATGCTATCATTCCCCGCGCCGCCGTTCGAGGTGTTGGAGCCCCCAAAGGCTTCGATGAAGTCGGCGCCGCCATTGCCGTTCACCGTGTCATTGCCGCTGCCACCAAACAGGCTGTCGTTTTGTCCGTTGCCATTTGCGGTCTGCCCGCCGGCGCCAAGGGTGAGAACGTACCGGTTGGTCGCGACTTGCCCGTTGACTGTCAGGCCCGCCGTATCGTTGGCCACGAAGTAGCCCGAGGATGAGCCGCCGGTGATGGTATCGACAAGATTGACGATCTCGAACCCGGTGACCGCAGCGCTCATGAAAACAGCGCTGCCATAGTAGTTGTCGATTTCGATCGTGTCGGTACCCGAGCCGCCCGAAAGCGATGCCGGAGTGTTGAAGAAACCGCCGAGCACCTTCAGCGTATCGTTGCCCGCCCCGAGCGTGCCGGACAGCAGCCCCGCTACCGGGCCGCCGTAAACGCCGTATGACGGATCATAGAGGCTCAGGATCAGCGTATCGCTGCCATCGCCGAGATTGACGCTCACCGCATTGCCGGCGGTCTCGACCCGCGAGACATTGAGCGTGTCCGCGCCCGTGCCGGAGGTAATGGAGATGCTCTGGTTCTGCGAGTTCGTGACGGCAAAGTCATCAAGCAGAATCGTGTGATCGGCGTTGTCGGTTGTCACCGCCTCGATCTGCTGGATGTTGTTGCCCGACAGATCGACAGTGCCCGCGCCCGAGATCGCCAGCGTATCGATCACCGCGCCCGTGCCGCCGTTCACCGTGTCGCCCGCATCGAGAGCGGTGGCGGCAAACCGGATCGTATCCGCACCCGAACCGCCGAACACCGTGTCGTTGCCTGTGTTGGCGGAGATATCGAGCCGGTTGGTCGCCGTGACCACATCGCCGCCGTTGATCAGATCATCGCCGGTTCCGCCAAGGACAGAGACCGTCGTGGCCGTGGCCGAGGACACCAGCGCATCGGTCAGGTTGAACACGTTGGTGCCGTTGGCGAGTTGCACCGTCTCGATCCCGGTGACGCCGGCCAACATGCTGGCCGCAAACGTGCCCGCCGTGGTCAATTGCAGCGTGTCGCTCCCGGCGCCGCCCTGCACGGTGTCGCCACCAAAATCAGCCGCGGCAAAGCGGAAGAAGTCCGCGCCCGCGCCGCCCTTCAGCACATCGGACCCCGCGTTCGAGCGGATATCGACCGAGTTCGCGCCAGTCAGGCCCGAGGCGTCGATCGTGTCATTGCCAGTGCTGCCCTGGACAACGATCCGGCTTCCCGCCACGCCGGTCAGGTTCCCGTTCACCACGGTCACGCTGTTGTCGCCTGCAAACAGCGCGATCGTCTCGACCCCGGTCATGTTGGCCAGCGCGTTCGCGGCCAGCACGCCCGCCGAAGTCATCTGCAGCGTGTCCGAACCCGCTCCCCCGGAGATCGTATCACCCGCAAGATCGGCCGCGGCAAAGCGGAACACGTCCGCACCCGCGCCGCCCTTGAGCACGTCGAGCCCACCGGCCGAGCGGAAGTCGATCGAGTTGGCGCCGGTCAGCCCCGAGCCGTCGATCGTGTCGGCGCCGTTCGCGCCGAACACCGTGATCCGGTTGCCTGCAACGCCGGAGAGGTTGCCGTCCACCACCGTCACGCTGTTGGTGCCAGTGGCCAGCACGATCTGTTCCACCTGGGTCATTTGCGCCAGTGCTGTCGCGCCAAGCACCCCGGCGGTCGAGAGCAAGACCTGGTCGATGCCGGCACCACCAGTGATCGTGTCGCCGGCAAGGTCTGCTGCGGTAAAGCGGAAAATGTCTGCCCCAGCGCCGCCCTTCAGCACATCGAGGCCCGATCCGGAGAGCGTGATCACCGCGTTCGTGCCGGTAAGGCCCGATGCATCGATGGTATCCGCGCCGCTGGTTCCGAGCACGTTGATGCGTGCGCCCCCGAGGCCCGTCAGGTTGTTGTCGACCAGCGTCACGCCGTTGGTGCCAGCGGTCAGCGAGATCGTCTCGATCCCGCTCACACCGGCCAGCGCGTTGGCGCTGAGCACGCCCGCCGTGGTCACCGCCAGCGTGTCAGCGCCCGCGCCGCCAATCACTGTATCGGTGCTGTCGATTTCAGCCACCGAGAAGCGAAACACGTCGGCGCCGGCGCCGCCCTTCAGCACATCGGTGCCGCTGCCCGAGCGAATATCCACCGCATTGGTGCCCGTCAGGCCCGAGCCATCGACCGTATCCGCACCGCTTGCGCCGAATACCGTGATCCTGCCGTTCGAAAGTCCGGTCAGGTTGCCGTTGACCAACGTCACGCTGTTGGTGCCGGCCGCCAGCACGATTTCTTCAACACCGCTCATCTGCGACAAGGCCGTCGCGCCCAGCACGCCAGCGGTCGAAAGCTGGAGCTGGTCGGTGCCGGCCCCGCCGATGATCGTATCGCCGGCAAGGTCCGCCGCGGCGAAGCGGAACGCGTCCGCCCCCGCGCCGCCCTTCAGCGTATCCAGACCCGCGCCCGAGTTGAAGATCGCCGCGTTCGCACCCGTCAGGCCCGAACCGTCGATCGTGTCAGCCCCAGTGTTGCCGAGCACGGCAATACGGCCGCCGCCAAGGCCTGTGAAATTGCCATTGACCAGCGTCACGCTGTTGGTGCCCGCCGCGAGCGTGATTGTCTCGACGCCGCTGACCCCGGACAGCGCGGTCGCGCCCAGCACGCCCGCCACGTTGATCTGCAGGATGTCGCTGCCCGCGCCGCCGATCACCGTGTCACCGGCAAGGTCCGCCGCGGCAAAGCGGAACACATCCGCTCCTGCGCCGCCTTTGAGAATATCGAGCCCCGAGCCCGAACGGATATCGAGCGCATTCGCGCCGGTCAGCCCCGAACCGTCAATCGTGTCCGCGCCGCTGGCCCCGTTAACGATGATCTTGGCGCCCGTGACGCCAACCATGTTGCCATCGAGGAAAGTAATGCTGTTGGTGCCGGCAGTCAGTGTAACCATCCCGACACCCGACACCCCGGCGAGAGCATTGGCGGCCAGCAGGCCGGCGGTCGTGATCTGCAACTGATCATTACCGCCGCCGCCGGTTACCGTATCAAGTGCGTTGAGATCTGCTGCTGCGAACTGAAATATATCCGCAGCTGCTGTGCCGTTGAACGTATTGTTCGTAGCCGCCTGACCTACAAAAGTCGCCATGATTACACTGTCCCGCCAATAATTTATCAGACCAGCGAAATCGCCGAATCCCCCTTAGTAGAAACACTATCAAGCCGTGGTCCGACCGTCCACGACTTATCAAAGGTCATTAATGAAAAACTAAGAGTCTTCGGATTTGTTCATTAAATTGTCACATAAATAACCATATTGGCGCGCTTTTTATGCACTTCTTGCCAGACGAGTGGGATGCTTGCGGGGTGAAGCGAGACCTGAATTGCGCTTTACGTTCCAAGTCCAATCAGCGGCCTCAACCGGCATGTCCTATTAATTCCGATAGGAAGGACGCCGTTCGGAATACCTCATTCATTATTCTGCTAGGCCGAACAACCGTGGGCTACGTTCAGCGAAGTACCGGATAGCCGAGCGTTGCGGCCTCGCGCTCCAGCGCGAGCACGGCATCGTAGTCGCCCACCTCCGGCACAGCGAATCCCTCCAGCCCCAGCATGTCGCGCAGACCTGCCGTGGCCGGGTCCCGCGCAAGATCTGCCAAGGCTCCGCGCAGGAGCGCAATTTCCTCGTCTGGAGCGGTTCCCCGCGTGATCAGTGGCAGGCCGGGCGTCTTTGCCGTCTCGGCCAGAATGCGCACACCCGCGACGGTCTCGGGCGCAAAGCGCGCCAGATTGCCGAACGTCACGCAATCGATCGCGGCCACATCGGCCTTGCCCCCTGCGACCATCGCAATGCTCGCGCGGTGGCTGCCACTTTCAGTCACGCCGCCGAGGAATCGCCCCGCCACCGCATGCGGCGCGAGTGTGCGGCGCAGCAGGTTCATCCCGGAATTGCTGCCCCAATCGTTGATCGCTGCCACCGCGCCGCGCAGATCGGCGACAGCACCAAACCCCGCATCCGCGCGCACGATCACGAAGCTGCCGCCCAGCGCACCGATGCAGCCGGGATGACGATAGATGGGCGTTGCGACCAACCGCACGTTCGCGCCCAGCTGGGTCACCAGCGGATAGCCGCAAGTTTGCGCCAGCAGCAGCCGCGGATCGAGCCACGCCGCATCGTGCGCGATCACTTCATCAAGGGCCGCCGGCACACCAGCCAGCCCCGCCGCCGCAAGCCTTCCGGCAAGATCGGCCCACAGCGCGCGCGTCGCCTCCGCGATCACCGGCGGATCGCGATACATCGCAAGGCTGGCAAGGCGCAGGCCCTCAGCCAAGCTTGAGCCCCCTGATGAAGCCCGCCGCTTCGTGCGCATGGACGCGGGTGTGGCGGATCAGGCCCTCGAACTGGCGCTGCATGGTCCGGATCGTCTCCGCACTGCTCAGCACGAGATACATCTGCCCGGCAAAGATCGCGACGCGGGTCGACCCGAAGATCGTGTAGGGGATCGAAAATCGCTCGCGCCCGTCGAACAGGAACAGGCGGAACGAAGGATAGAGCTCCTCGACCAGCGCGCTCATGTGCACCAGTTGCGCTTGTCGGCCCGCTTTCGAAAGGCCGCTCCAGATGCCTGCACCGGCGGCGAACTGCTCGAGCGTCTGCAGCGGCATGCAGCATTCCATGTCGGTCCCAGCCGCGCGGTTGTACTCGAGCCGGAACGCAGCATCCTCCACTTGCGCCAGCGGGCTCTGGTGCGCCGCTGCCGCTTCATAGGCGATCACTTCCGTGGTGCGCAGCAGATCGGGAATGCGCGCGGGCACATAACGGATCTTGGCCCCGGCCGCCTCGGCATGCCAGCGCATGAGGAGGCTCGCCCCGTCCTCCTCGGTCGTCTCGATCGTGCCGGTAGAGAGCATGGCCCCGGTCACGCCCTCGTCTTCCGAGAGGCCCAGGAGCCAGTCGATCGTCACTGCATGTCGCTCGGCAATGGCCAGCAACGTCTCAACGCGCGGCAGCCGCACCATGCGGCCCGATAACAGCAGCGAAAGCGCGGAACGATCGATGCCGATACCATGCGCGAAAGCCGCCTGGCTGAGCCGCGAACGATCGAACACGCTTTGCAGCCGCGCACGAAACACTTCCGCCAATGCGCGCTTGTCCATGGCCGCCCTTCATGTGACTTATATCAACATTTGCCGCATTTGGTGAACAAATGCAACGCCGTGTCACCATTGTCTCCTTGAATGTCTACTGGTGCGGTTGGATGTTTGGGCACGGAGGGCAATTCCGAAATCATGAATGAGCACAGCCACGCCGAGTTTGAGCAAATCCCGCGGCGCGCGGCCACGTCCAGCATCGAATGGCCGACCCTGGCACTGATCGCCGCGTGCCATGCTGCGTGGCTCGCCGCCGGTCTGCTCCATACCGCCGCGCCGTGGCTCGCAACTGCGCTGCTCGCGTTGCCCATCGCGCTCCATTCCTCGCTGCAGCATGAGGCGATCCACCGCCACCCCACGCGCAGCGCTGCTTGGAACGAAGCGCTGGTCTTCCTGCCGCTCGGCTTGCTGATCCCCTATCGCCGCTACCGCGACACGCACCTTGCACACCATGTCGATTTCCGGATCACCGATCCCCACGACGATCCCGAAAGCTTCTACTGGGCAGCGGCAGACCACCAGCGCCTGCCCCCCGCGCTGCGCCTGCTGCTCGCGTGGAACGCCACGCTGGCGGGCCGGATCGTGATCGGGCCCGCCATCGCCACGGTCCGCTTCCTGCTCAGCGAAGCGCGTCTCGGGCTAGGCCTGCGCGGCAGCGCGGCACGCGCCTGGCGCGAGGCATGGGCACGCCATGCGCTCGGCCTCATGGTCGTGCTCGCCGTTGTCCATGTCGTCTTCGCCATGCCGCTGCTGGCCTATCTGGGCGCAGTCTACCTCGCCATGGCCCTGCTGGCCCTGCGCGGCTTTGCGGAGCACCGCTGGGCCGAGGCCGTGGATGCGCGCACCGTGATCATCGAGCGGTCATGGCTGGGCTGGTTGTTCCTGCACAACAACCTCCACCTCGTCCACCACAAGCAGCCCCACTTGCCGTGGTATGTGCTGCCCGAGGCCTACCGCGCCCGCCGCGCGGAATGGCTGGCCCTCAACGCGGGCTATGTCTTCCCGAACTACCGCGCGATGCTCGCTGCCTTTGCGCTGCGCGCCAAGGAACCGGTTATCCATCCGGCCCCTGCGCCAACGGGCTCACCGGGCCAGACAATCGCCTGAGGTTCCGGCAGACCCTTCCTCCCGCGATCTGCCGCGTAGCGTCAGGCGAGCAGGTCGGCCCATTCCGGATGGCGCCGGAACGCGGCGGCGACGTAGGTGCATTCGGGCACGATCTTCCAGCCCTGCTCGCGCGCATCGGCAATCAGCGCTTCGACCAGCTTGCCGGCGATGCCGCGCCCGCCGATCTCGGTCGGCACCAGCGCGTGTTCGGCGGTGAGCACATTCTCGCGGCGGACCCATGTCAAGCGGCCAACGGCTGCGCTGTCTGCCACCCGCGCCTGATATTCGCCCTCGGCGCCGTGATCGATCAGGGTAATGACAGGGTCATTCATAGCTATCGGCCTCCAAAGCCAAGCTCCCTTCCCCGAACGTGCCATGGCGGTTAAGGGGTGCGGCCATGAAGTTCTTCTCCGACAACGCCGCTCCTGTCCATCCCCGCATCTGGGCTGCGATGCAGGCCGCCGATGCGCCCGACACCGCCTATGACGGCGATGCGCTGTCCGTCCGGCTCGACGCGGCGTTCAGCGATCTGTTCGGCGTGCCCTGTGCGGCGATCTGGGTGGCGACGGGCACGGCGGGTAATTGCCTCGCGCTTTCGGCGATGGTTCCCCCGCATGGCGGCGTCGTCTGCCACCGCGAGGCGCATATCGAGATGGACGAGGGCGGCGCGCCAGGCTTCTTCCTCCACGGCGCCAAGTTGCTGCTGGCTGAAGGCGAAGGCGCCAAGCTGACGCCGGAGACGATCCGCGCGGTGCTCGATGCGATCCGCCCCGGCGTCCATCAGGTCCAGCCGCACGCGATCTCGATCACGCAGGCCACCGAATGCGGCCGCGTCTATACCCCCGCCGAAGTCGCCGCCATCGGCGCGCTCGCCAAGGCGCGCGGGCTCGGCCTCCACATGGACGGCGCGCGCTTTGCCAATGCGCTGGCGCACTTGGGGTGCGCACCGGCGGACGTCACCGTGGGTGCCGGGGTCGATGCGCTCACCTTCGGCTGCGTCAAGAACGGCGGCATGAGCGCAGAAGCCATCGTGTTCTTCGCGCCTGATCTGGTCGACGTCGTCCGCTTTCGCCGCAAGCGCGCCGGGCACCTGCAATCGAAGGGCCGCTACCTCGCCGCGCAGGTCCTCGCCATGCTGGAAGGCGACTTGTGGCTCGCAAACGCCCGCGCCGCCAACGCCGCCGCACAGGAAATCGCCGCCGCCTGCGGGGAGCGCCTGATTCACCCTGTCGAAGCAAACGAGATCTTCGTGATCCTTTCGCCCGCCGAGCAGGCCGCGCTGCGCGCACAAGGCTTCGATTTCTACGACTGGGCCGCTCCCGCAGGCGCGCCCGGTGCGGCGCGCCTCGTCACCGCGTGGAGCAGCCCGCCGCATGAAGTGGAGGCGCTTGCCCGCGCCATTGCTGCGCTGTGAGCGTCGATCATCAGACCAGCGGCGAGGCCAGCTTTCTCGAACCGCGCATCCTTGCGCCGTTCCTGATCACCGCGCTGATCTGGGGCTCGACGTGGATCGCCATCAAGTACCAGCTTGGCGATGTGCCGCCGAGCTGGTCGGTCACCTGGCGCTTCACCGGCGCGGCCATCGGCATGTTCGTGTTCGCCGCGTTCAAGCGTCTTCCGCTGGTGCCGGACCGCAAGGGCCTGATCGTGGCGACGGTGATGGGCTGCAGCGTGTTCAGCCTCAACTTCCAGTTCGTCTACCGCTCGGAGCAATACGTCACCTCGGGCCTCGTCGCGGTGCTCTTCGCGCTGCTCCTTGTGCCCAACACGATCCTCGCCCGCCTGTTCCTCGGCCAGCGGATCACGCGCGGCTTCCTCTTCGGCACGGCCATCGCGCTGACCGGGATCGCGCTGCTGATGCTCCACGAATATCGCATCGCGCTGGCCCAGAATGCCGCGATGGGCGCGCATGTGCTGATCGGCGGCGCGATGGTGATGATCGCGCTGCTGTTCGCCTCGGTCGGCAACGTGGTGCAGGCCAGCCCGATGGCGCGCGGCCAGCCGGTGCCGACGCTGCTCGCGTGGGCCATGATGATCGGCGCGACGGTCGATGGCACGATCGCGTGGATTCTCTCCGGCCCGCCCCGATTCGACTTCACGCTGGCTTACGCAGGGGGCGCCGCCTACCTCGCCATCATCGGCACGGTCGTGACCTTCCCGATGTACAACGGCCTGCTGCGCGCGCTTGGCCCCGGTCGCGCCGCCTACAACGGCGTGCTGGTGCCGGTCGTCGCGATGCTGATTTCGACCGCGTTCGAAGGCTACCGCTGGTCGCTGCTGGCGGGTTCCGGCGCGACGCTGGCGATGATCGGGCTGGTCGTGGCGCTCAGGGCGCGCAACCCCTCGCGGTAGGTCGGGTAGCGCGGCTGCCAGCCCAGCACGCGCTTGGCCTTGCCGTTCGCAATGCGCCGGTTCTCGGCATAGAATGCCAGCGCCATGGGTGAGAGCGCGGCCTGCTCCAGCGTCTGCAACGGCGGCGGCGGCACGCCCAGCAGCCGCGCCGCTTCCTCGATCACCGCATTCTGGCTCGAAGGCTCGTCATCGCCGAGGTTGTAGACCCCCGCTGGCCCCTCCATCCCCGCGATCACGCCCGCTGCGATGTCCTCCACATGCACACGGCTGAACACCTGCCCTTCCAGCGTAATGCGCTTGGCAGCGCCATCGCGCACCCGGTCGAGCGCGCTGCGACCGGGGCCGTAGATGCCCGGCAGGCGGAACACGCGCACCCGCTCGCCCAGCGCCTGCCATTCGAGATCGGCCGCCGTCCGCGCCGAGCGGCGCCCGGTGCCGACCTCTGCCGTCTCGTCGACCCAGGCGCCGCCGGTATCGCCATAGACCCCGGTCGAGGAGAGGTAGCCGATCCACTGCGCGGGGGCCGCCGCCAGCGCCTCACCATAGGCTTCGAGCACCGGATCATCGCCTTCGCGCGCGGGCGGGACGGAGGACAGCACATGGCTCGCCCCGGCCAGCGCGGCGAGCACGGGTTCCCGGTCGTAGAACCTGATGTCCCCCTCACGCCCCGTGCCGATCACGTCCCAGCCCGCCGCGCGCAGCCGCGCCGCGATGACCTGCGAGGTATAGCCCATGCCGAAGATGAGCAGCTTCATGGCTTCGGGTCCGGGAGCGGCGGCGGGACAACTTCAACCGCGTTCGGCACGTGGTCCTTCTTCCACTGCATCGCCATGCGCACCCGCGTCTTGCCCGAAGGATGGTCGAAGAACAGCATTTCCTCCAGCGCGCCCGGCTCGATCTTGCGATAGGCGGAAAGCTTCATCGCAGCGGACGCGAAGCCGTCCGGCTCGCGCGCAGCGTCGAGACCGAAGGCATCCGCCTCGCTTTCATCCAGACGGATCAGCGTGTTGGTCACCGGCGTTGCCAGCAGCGAGAACACACCCAGCACACCCGCCAGCACCGGCAGCGAGGCGGGATCGGACAGCCCGCGAACGTCCCAGCCTTGCCCGCCATAGCGGATCAGCGCGGGGGCGATGCGCGATGCCAGCCACAGCAGAAAGCCCATCAGCAGCGTGAGCACGATGATCGTGCGCCACACGTGCCCCAGCACATAGTGGCCCAGTTCATGGCCCATCACTGCGGCGGTTTCCGGCACACTCGTCTTGTTGAGCAGGTTGTCGTTGAGCGAGATGCGGATGGTCGGCCCGATGCCGGAGACATTGGCGGAAATCCGGTCTGACTGGCGGGAGGAATCGATGAGGTAGATATGCTCTGCGGGTACATCATTGGCCTTGGCCATGGCCACCACCCGCTCGCGCACCGGCCCTTCCGGCAGCTCGGTCGCGGTGTTGAACAGCGGCACGATGAACACCGGTGTGATCAGCACCCCGAACGTGATCGCCGCACCCATCACCCCGGTCCCGATCAGCCACCAGCGCCTGGGGTACTTGCGGATCACGGCATAGATCACGAGCAGGAGCAGGCTGCCGAACACCACGTCCAGCGCAAGATCGATCGCCTGATCGCCGAGCCAGGCGCCGAGCGACTGGTTCATCAGGCCGTACTGCTTCTCGCGCCAGTACCCCTCATACATCGACCACGGCAGGCTGAGCAGCGTATCGGCGATGATGAAGACAACGGCGCAGGCGAGAATCCCCAGCCACGGCCGCCAGCCGCGCAGGTGCATCCCGTCGCGCACTGCGGGCAGCAGGCGGATGCGCAGCAGGAACCAGCAGATGCCCAGCGAGATCAGCGTGCCCCACAGCCCCAGCCACTCACCGCCTTCATAATAGGCGTCGGAGCGCGCTCTGGCAGGGCCGCTCAGCGTCGCCAGCCACAGCTGTGTCGCGTGATCGACATCGAACGGAGCGGCATGAGCAAGGGCTGGCGCGGCGGCCAGAAAGCCCATGGCAATACCTGCAATCCATCGTGCTGGCGGCATGGTCTGCAACCCGTCTCCGTACCCCCCGTTTACCCCGCCATGGGTGCGGCCCGTCTGCGCCGCCGTCAAGCGCTCTTGCCACGAAGATTTGCCGGGAACTTTTAAGGCCCCGCCGATTTTGCGCTTCCCCGGGCGCGCAGGCTCCCTACATTGGCGGTCATGAACGATCTTTCCAGCACCCCCGCCCTGCCCGCTACCGTGATTCAGCGCCTCGATTACCGCCCGCCCGAATGGCAGGTGCCGGAAATCGCGCTCGATTTCGCGCTTTCGCTCACTGCGACGCGGGTGCGCGCCGATCTGGTGGTAGAGCGCGCCGGGGAGGCGTCCGGCCCGCTGCGTCTCGATGGCGATGGCATCACGGCAAAGAGCGTGACGGTCGACGGCGCCGCGCACAACGATTGGCGCATGGACGGCAACCAGCTGGTGATCGACCTGCCGGGTGATCGCCACACGGTGACCATCGAGACCGAGATCGACCCCAGCGCCAACACCCAGCTTTCCGGCCTCTATGCCTCGGGCGGCATGCTCTGCACCCAGTGCGAGGCCGAGGGCTTCCGCCGCATCACCTTCTTCCCCGACCGGCCCGATGTGCTGAGCGTCTATTCGGTGCGCATGGCGGGCGACAAGGCGGCGTTTCCGGTGTTGCTCTCGAACGGCAATCCGGTCGCGAGCGGTGACAACGGCGATGGCACTCACTGGGCAGAATGGCACGATCCGTGGCCCAAGCCGTCCTATCTCTTCGCGCTCGTCGCGGGCGATCTCGTCGCCTCGCGCGATACCTTCACCACCCGCTCGGGCCGCAAGGTGGACCTCGCCATCTACGTCCGCGCCGGGGACGAGACGCGCACCGGCCACGCGATGAAGGCGCTGATCGATTCGATGCGCTGGGACGAGGACGTCTATGGCCGCGAATACGACCTCGACTTGTTCAACATCGTCGCCGTGGCCGATTTCAACGCGGGCGCGATGGAGAACAAGGGCCTCAACGTCTTCAACACGCGCTACATCCTGGCGGACCCCGAAACCGCGACCGACGGTGACTATGACGCCATCGAGGGCGTCGTCGCGCACGAATACTTCCACAACTGGTCGGGCAACCGCGTTACCTGCCGCGACTGGTTCCAGCTCAGCCTGAAGGAAGGCTTCACCGTGCTGCGCGACCAGCAGTTCAGCGCGGACATGGGCTCCGCCCCGGTCAAGCGGATCGAGGATGTGCGCGTGCTGCGCGCCGCCCAGTTCCCCGAGGATTCGGGCCCGCTCGCCCATCCGATCCGGCCCGATGCCTATCAGGAGATCAGCAACTTCTACACCGCGACCGTCTATAACAAGGGCGCCGAGGTGATCCGCATGATGACGGTGCTCGCGGGGCCGGAGCGCTTCCGTGCGGGCACCGACCTCTACTTCGACCGCCACGACGGCGAAGCGGCGACCTGCGAGGATTTCGTCAAGGCCATCGAGGACGGTGCCGGGCTCGACCTCAAGCAGTTCCGCCGCTGGTACGAGCAAGCCGGCACCCCGCGCGTGACAGCAACGCTGACCCACGCCGGCGATACCGCCACGCTCACGCTGAGCCAGACCGTGCCCGCCACGCCCGGCCAGCCGGACAAGCAGCCGATGGTGATCCCGCTGCGCACCGCGCTGTTCGATCGCGCGACCGGCCATCACCATGGCGAGCAGCTGCTCGTCCTCACCGAAGCCGAGCAGACCTTCACGTTCGCAGGCTTCGCGGCGCCGCCGGTGCTTTCGATCAATCGCGGCTTCTCCGCCCCCGTCGCCATCGACATGGCCGTCACGACGGCTGACCTCGTCTTCCTCGCCGCGCACGATGATGATCCCTTCGCGCGTTACGAAGCGATGCAACAGCTCATGGTCCGCCACCTCGTCGCAGCCGTTTCGGGCGAACTGACCGAGGCCGCGCGGGCAGAGGGCCTGAACGCCATCCGCGATGTCTATGCCGCTGTCCTCGCCGATACCGCGCTCGATGATCTGATGCGCGGCGAACTGCTGATCCTCCCCGGTGAAGGCTATATCGCCGAGCAGATCACACAGGCCGACCCTTCGCGCATCCACGCCGAGCGCGAGGCATTGAAGCGCTGGCTCGGCAGCGAGCTCGCAGCCCAGTGGCACGCGCTGCATGACCGCTGCACCGCCGTGCCCTACAGCCTCGAGGCCCCCGCACGCGGGGCACGCAAACTGAAGACGCAGGCGCTCGTCTACCTCGCTGCCAGCGATCCGGTGGAAGCCGCGCGCCGCGCCAAGGCGCAATACGATGCGGCGGACAACATGACCGACCGGCAGGGCGCGCTGATGGTCCTCGCCGGGATCGGTGCTGCCGCATGCGACGAAGCTCGCCGCGCTGCGCTGGCCGATTTCCACGACCGCTTTGCCGGGAATGCACTGGTGATCGACAAGTGGTTCTCGATCCAGGCCGGTGCGCTTCACCCGAATACGCTGCAGCATGTCACCGCGCTGGCCGATCATCCCGATTTCACGATGACCAACCCCAACCGCGTCCGCGCGCTCTACATGGCCTTCGCCGCCAATCCGCAGGCGTTCCACGCGGCAGACGGCACGGGCTACCGGATGATCGCGGACCTCATCCTGCGGCTCGATCCGATCAACGGCAATGTCGCTGCGCGCTTCGTCCCGCCGCTTGGCCGCTGGCGCCGCATCGAACCGGCGCGCGCCGCGCTGATGCGCGCCGAACTGGAACGCATCAGCGCAGCCCCCGGCCTTTCGCGCGATGTCAGCGAGCAGGTCAGCAAGAGCCTGAACGGCTGATGGAAACGCCCGAAGTCCTCACCCATCCCGCGCTGGCGGGTGCCGCGCACGGCTTCCTTGGCCGGCGCGGCGGGGTGAGCCAAGGCCTCCACGCCGGGCTCAACGTCAGCTACAGCGAGGACGATCCCCTCCACACCGCCGAGAACCGCCGCCGCGCGGGCGAAGCGGTGCTGCCCGGCACGCGCCTCCTCACCTGCTACCAGATCCATTCGCCCGACGTGGTGACCGTTACCGCGCCGTGGGACGATGCCGCCCGCCCCAAGGCCGACGCGCTCGTCACCAACCTGCCCGGCCTGCTCCTCGGCGTCCTCACCGCCGATTGCGCTCCGGTGCTGTTCCTTGATCCGCAAGCAGGCGTCATCGGCGCGGCCCACGCCGGGTGGAAAGGCGCCATCGGCGGCGTCACGGACCGCACCATCGAAGCAATGGAAGCCCTCGGCGCCAGCCGCGCGCGGATTGCCGCCGTGGTCGGCCCCTGCATCGCGCAGAAGAGCTATGAAGTGGACGCCGGTTTCGAGGCGCGCTTCACTGGCGAGGATGCGGGCAACGCGCGCTTCTTCAAGGCTGGACGCGCCGGGCATGCGTGGTTCGATCTCGAAGGCTACGTCGCCGCCCGCCTCGCCGCCTTCGGTGTCGGCACTGTCGGCCTGCTGGGTGAGGACACGTATTCGCAGGACCAGCGCTTCTACTCGTTCCGCCGCTCCACCCATGCCGGAGAAGCGGGCTATGGCCGCCAGATCTCGCTGATCGGGCTGGGCTAAAGCAGCCCCAGCCCCCGCAGCTCCGCCTCCAGCGCTTCGGCGCCTTGGGTGAAGTGATGCACCCGCCAGCCGAGCGCCGCTGCGCTTGCGATGTTGGTGGCATTGTCATCGATGAACAGCATCCGCTCCGGTGCATGGCCAAAGCGCTGTGCCGCGAGGTGGAAGATCGCCGGGTCGGGCTTGGCGAGCTTCTCCACCCCGCTCACCACGATGTCGATCATCGGATCGAGCACCGGGAACGTGGGGCGGAACATCGCCCAGGTATCCGCACCGAAATTGGTGATCGCAAACTGCGGCACGCCGCGCGCCGCCAGCGCCGCGACCAGCGCGGGCATGCCCTCGACAGGCCCGGGGATCGTCTCCAGCCAGCGCGGGCCATAGGCTTCGATCAAGGCGCGGTATGCGGGAAACGCGGCGACCTTTTCGGCGATCAGGTCCGCCAGCGGTTCGCCCGCATCGTGCCGGAAATGCCACGGCACGGTGACAACGTGTTCGAGGAACCAGTCGAGCTCCACCGGATCATCGATCAGCTTTTCGTAGAGCAGCCGGATCGACCACTGCACCAGCACGTGCCCGATATCCCAGACGACCGCGTCGACCTCAGCGCTCACGCCGGACACCCTTCCGCACATGCAAAAAGCCCCCGCTGTTCGCGGAGGCCTTGAGCCGGTTCAACACCGTGAGATCACAAACCACCCCGCCGAAACAGGGTGGGCGCAATCAGCGGAGTCTGATTAACCCTGGCGCGCCTTGAAGCGCTTCTGGGTCTTGTTGATGACGTAGGTGCGGCCACGGCGACGGATCACGCGGTTATCCCGGTGACGATCCTTGAGCGACTTCAGGCTGTTGCGAATCTTCATGACGAATCCTTTTGCCCGAGCCGACCGGGCCGAAAATTGGAACGCGGCGGTTATGCGCGCCTTGTGGGAAAGTCAACCGGGGACTCAGGCTTCGCCGCGGATCTCGGTCAGTTTCCGCTCCCACGCCAGCGCATGGTTCACGATCACATCAAGATCGGCATACTTCGGCTCCCACGGCAGGGTGGCCTTGATGCGCCGGTTATCGGAAATCAGCGAATCGGGATCGCCCGCGCGGCGCCCTTCCAGCTTGCGCTCGATCTTGTTGTTCGTCACCCGGTCCACCGCATCGAGCACTTCGAGCACCGAGAAGCCCCGGCCATAGCCGCAGTTCATCGTCAGCGAGCGCTCCGGCGCCTCGATCAGCGCTTCCAGCGCCAGCACATGCGCCGCCGCCAGATCGGAGACATGGATATAGTCGCGCACGCCCGTGCCATCGGGCGTATCATAATCGGTGCCGAACACGCCGACATGGCTGCGCTTGCCGAGCGCGGCTTCCACCGCGACCTTGATCAGGTGCGTCGCCCCCGCCGTCGATTGCCCGGTGCGCGCCTGGGGGTCTGCCCCCGCCACGTTGAAGTAGCGCAGCGCGCAGTAGTTCAGCGGATGGGCCCGCGCGGTATCGGCCAGCATCGTCTCGGTCATCAGCTTCGACATGCCGTAGGGATTGATCGGCACCTTCGGGCTGTCCTCGGTGACGGGCGAGACTTCGGGAATGCCGTAAGTCGCCGCGGTCGAGGAAAAGATGAAATGCTTCACACCCGCATCGACCGCCGCCGCGATCAGTGCCCGGCTCTTGGCCGTGTTGTTGTGATAATACTTCAGCGGGTTCTCGACCGATTCGGGCACGATGATCGATCCGGCGAAATGCATCACAGCGCCGATCTTCTGCTCGGCAAAGATGCGCGCCAGCAGCGCCCCGTCTTCGATATCGCCTTCGTAGAGTGGCACGCCATCGGGGATCGCGAAGCGGAAACCCGTCGTCAGATTGTCGATCACTGCAACGGGCCAGCCCGCATCCTTGAGCGCCAGCACCGCGTGGCTGCCGATATAGCCGGCACCGCCGGTAACGAGAACGGGAACCTGGCCCATGCGAATCACTCTCCACCTTGATTGCTGCAATGCAGTAGCAGCCTCGCCTTGCGTTGGAATCGACAAAGAATCCGTTCATGAGCAAGGCGTTCATGCGTAAGACAGGCCGCGAGACCTAGGTTTTACCACCAGCTGTCCGCCCGAAAGGCCCGCCATGAAGTCCACTTCCGTTCTTGCCGCCTTGCTGCTTGCCTGCGCAGCCACACCCGTTCTGGCGCAGGGCATGCCCGGCGAAGGGCGCTGGGGCGGCGGAATGGGTGGCGGTGGCGGCTGGCAGGATCAGGATCCGCGCTATCCCTCCGCACGTCAGAGCGCCCAGCCGTCCAAGAAGATCGACGTCATCGCCTACCGCGCCGCCGATGCCGAAGCCCTGCTCGGCAAGGGTCGCATCGTGGTAAGCCGCATGGACAGCGACGCGGGCGATAACGAAGACGGCAAGCTCCCGGTCTATGAAGCCGCCGTGATCGACGAGCTGGCCCGGCGCGGCTATGATACGGCAACGGCACTCGATCCCGGCCAGATCGCCGAAATCGGTGTCAGCCACAGCGTGGCCGTCCCCGAGGAAGCCCCGCGCAAGAAGGTCAGCGGCGCCATGAGCACCACCGTCAGCAATCGCGGCAGCGGCTTCGGCCTCGCGCTCGCGGTCGATCTCACCAAGCCGGCCAAGGCGATCATCGCCACCCGGCTGGACCTGCGCATCCGCGACAAGGCGACCGGTCGCGTCCTGTGGGAAGGCCATGCCGAGGGCGAAGCGCGTGAGGACGACGGCGGGATCAACAACAGCGAAATGGCCGCCCGTCTGGCGACAGCGCTGCTCAAGAAGTTCCCGGACGGTCAGGTCGTCCAGCCGCTCGCAGCAGTCACCCCATGAAGGCCCGCGCCCTCCTCCCCGCGCAAGCCTTGGTCGCCGCGCTGGCCCTGATTGCCGCGCCAGCCATGGCCGCGCCGGTCGAAGTCACCCGCTTCCACACGCCGGACAGCATCACAACTCTGGGCCGCAGCGCCGTGGCGGTGATCGCCGCACCGGGCGCCGATCCGAACAGCCTCGAAACGCGCATCTGGCTGCAGGCGGTCGAGGCCGAACTGGCCGCGCTGCACTTTGGCACCGCCACCCCCGGCGCGGCGGATGCCGTTGCCGAGGTGCGCGTGGAGCGCGACGTCCAGCGAACAGAACGTCAGCGCGGGCCGGTCTCGGTCGGCGTCGGCGGTTCGACCGGCGGGTGGAACAGCGGCGTCGGCCTCGGGGTTGGCTTCAACCTCGGCGGCGGGCCGAAGGCGCGGGTCTACACGCGGCTCGTCGTCACCATCCGCAGCCGCGCGACGGGCCTTTCGCTGTGGGAAGGCCGCGCCGAGAACGTCGAGCGCGAGAAGGCGAAGGAAGCCGCCGTCGCTGAGGCTGCCCCGCGTCTTGCCCATGCGTTGTTCTCGGGCTTCCCCGGAACCTCGGGGGCGACTATCACGGTCAAATGACCAATTATCCGATCAGCATCGACGCAGGCTTTGACAGCGGCAATATTGAAGTTCTGAGCATCGACGGCGCCGCCGCCCGGCTCGCGATCCGGCGCGACAATGCCTCCGAGTTCTTCCAGTGGTTCCACTTCCGCGTCAGCTGCACGGCGGGCCAGGCGCTGGAACTCAAGATCACCGGCCTCGCCGCCGCCGCCTATCCCGATGGCTGGCTCGGCTACCGCGCCTGCGTCTCCGAAGACCGGGACATCTGGTACCGCGCCGAGACCCGCTATGACCCGGCGGAGCAGGGCGGCACGATGACGATCAGCTATACGCCCCAGTCCGCGACCTGCTCGTTCGCCTATTTCGCGCCTTATTCGATGGAGCGGCATCACGATCTCGTGGCCGAAGTGGCCGCCAGCGAAGGCGTGACTCACCGCGTGCTCGGCAAGAGCCTCGATGGCCAGCCGATCGATTGCCTCTCGCTTGGAGAAGGCGAGAAGCAGGTCTGGCTGATCGCGCGCCAGCACCCCGGCGAATCGATGGCCGAATGGTGGATGGAAGGCGCGCTCGACATGTTGAGCGATCCCGCCGACCCGCATGCGCGCAAGCTCCGCCAACTCTGCCGATTCCACATCGTGCCCAATTGCAATCCCGATGGTTCGCGCCGCGGGCACTTGCGCACCAATGCCGCGGGGGTGAACCTCAACCGCGAATGGCACGAACCCAGCGCCGAACGCTCGCCCGAAGTCCTCGCGATCCGTAATGCGATGGACGAAACAGGCGTCCACTTCGCAATGGACGTCCACGGCGACGAGGCGATCCCCGCCGTGTTCTTCGCCGGATTCGAAGGCATCCCGGGCTGGACCGAAGCGCAGGGCGAAGGCTACCGCCGCTACCGCGCGATTCTCGAGCGGCGCACGCCCGATTTCCAGACGAAGCGCGGCTACCCCGTGGCGCGCCCCGGCAAGGCCAATCTCGCGATGGCCACCAACCAGATCGCCCAGCGCTTCGGCGCCGTCTCGATGACGCTCGAAATGCCGTTCAAGGACAACGACGACCTGCCCGATCCAGCTCAAGGCTGGAGCCCGGAGCGCAGCAAGCTGCTCGCGCGCGAATGCCTTGCCGCGCTGCTCGAATGGCTGGCCTGATACCCACCTTCGACGAGCCCGTCTTAACGAGTTGTTAGGCACTGCGGGCGCATGCTCCCTGCATGGCCCGCGCTATCGCCCTTGTCGCTGCACCTGCCGTCCCCTTGGCGGAACTGCTGCGTTCGGCCGTGGTGCTCGGCTGCGCGCTCGCGCTGATCCTCGCGGGCCGCGCCTTCCCGCTGCTCTGAGCGCGGCAAACCCTCACCCTTTCTGAACATCTGAAGCGCGGACCTGTCAGCAGGCCCGCATGCAGTCGTGTCCGCTGCGCGCAAAATTTCGCGAAAGATTCTCAATATCATCCTTGCCAGTGCGAATGACTCGCAATAGAGCGGCTCTTGAGAATGCATCTCAAGAAGGAAATGCCCGTGAAATCGCTCGCCGCCCTCCTCCTCGCCACCAGCGCCCTCTTCCCGATGGTCGCGCAGGCGGAAGAGGTGCCGATGGCAGCGGATGCCGGGGATGCGGGTGACGGTGCCGACCGCCGTCCCATCGTAGTCACCGGTCACGTCGATTCGTATCGCAGCGACAGCGCCAACGGCCTGAAGGCCCCCACCGCGCTGATCGATGTGCCGCAGTCCGTCACCGTGCTGAGCCGCGAACAGCTCGACGATCAGGGCGTCACCCAACTCGGCGATGCGCTGCGTTATGTGCCCGGCGTGGTCCTCGCGCAGGGCGAGGGCAACCGCGACCAGATCGTGTTGCGCGGCCAGAACACCACCGCCGACTTCTTCCTCAATGGCCTGCGCGACGACACGCAGTACTACCGCTCGCTCTACAACATCGACCATGTCGAGGTGCTGCGCGGCGCCAATGCGCTGCTGTTCGGGCGCGGCGGCGGCGGCGGCGTGATCAACCGCGTGCGCAAGGCGCCTTCGCTCGCCGGGCAAAGCGTCGACGCCAGCGCGGCCGTCGGCACCTTCGGCGATTTCGCGCTCGCCGCCGATCTCAACGCCCCGCTCTCGCAAACCGTCGGCGCGCGGCTCAACGGCACGTACGAAGAGTTCGACAACCACCGGCAGGATTTCCACGGCCGCTTCATCGGCGTGAACCCCACGCTGGCCTTCGCGCCTTCCTCCGATACGCGGATCGACCTGTCCTACAACTACGACGACGACCGCCGCACCGCTGATCGCGGCGTGCCGTCGCTGAATGGCAAGCCGCTCGAAGGCTACCGCGACACGTTCTTCGGCCGCAAGGACACCAATATCTCGGACGTGAAGGCGCACATCGTCGAGGCGCGGCTGACGCAGAAGCTGGCCGACAGCCTGACGCTGACCGTGGCGGGCCAGTTCAGCCACACAGACAAGTACTACGCCAACATCTTCGCGGGCGCGGCGGTCAATCCCGCCACCAACACCGTCTCGCTCAGCGCCTACAACAGCACGGTGAAGCGCGACAGCTGGATCGGGCAGGCGAACCTGACCTGGCAGGGCCGGACCGGCCCCATCGGCCACACCGTGATCGCCGGGATCGAAGGCGCCGACCAGGCGACCGATGCCGCGCGGCAGGAAGGCATTTTCCCGGGCGGCAAGGCCTCGGCCACCGTTGCGCTGGCCGACCGGCTCGACATTCCGGCGATCACCTTCGGCGCGCCGAGCCGCTCGACTCATGCCAAGGTCACCACGTTCTCGGCCTATGTGCAGGACCAGATCGAGCTTGCCCCGTTCCTCCAGATCGTCGGCGGCGTGCGCTACGACAGCTTCAAGATCCGCGCCGACAACCTGCTGAACAGCACCAGCGCCGGGCGCACCGACAACAAGTGGAGCCCCCGCGCCGGCGTGATCGTGAAGCCGCGCAAGGACATTTCGCTCTACGGCAGCTACACCAAGAGCTTCCTCCCCCAGTCCGGCGACCAGTTCAGCGCGCTCGATGCGACGCAGGCGACGCTCGCCCCGGAGGAATTCCGCAACCTTGAGGTCGGCGCCAAGTGGGACGTGACCCCCGCCCTCGCGCTGACCGCCGCCGCCTACCGGCTGGACCGCGAGAACTCGCGCTTCAACGATCCCGTCACCGGCCTGCCCCAGCTTTCGGGCAAGACCCGCACCCGCGGCATCGAGCTTTCCGCCACGGGCCGGATCCTGCCGCAGTGGCAGGTCAGCCTCGGCTATGCGCTGCAGGACGGCAAGGTCCGCTCCAGCACCACCGCCGCGCCGGCGGGCCGCGCGCTGGCGCTGCTGCCGGAAAGCCAGATCTCGCTGTGGTCTCGCTATGACGTGACGAAGAAGCTCGGCCTCGGCCTCGGCGTGACACACCAGTCCTCGGCCTACACCACGGTGAGCAACACGGTGACGCTGCCGGCCTGGACCCGTGTCGATACGGCGGTGTTCTACAATCTCTCGAAGAACGTTGCCGTCCAGCTCAACGTCAACAACCTGCTGAACGAGCAGTACTTCCCGACCGCGCACACCGACAACAACATCTCCACCGCCCAGCCCCGCAGCGCGCGGCTGACGGTGCGGATGGGGTTCTAAACTCTACAATCCCGGCGTCGTCGCGGTCAGCGGAACCGGCAGCGGCACGCCGGGCTCGATCCCGCGCGCAATGCGTCCAGCGCGCTGGATCGTGCGGACGAGGCGGGGATAGACCCCGCAGCGGCAGATATTGGTGATCGCCGCCTTGATATCGGCCTCGGTCGGATCGGTGTTGTGCGCCAGGAGGGCGGCAGCGGCCATCACGAGGCCGGGTGTGCAGAAGCCGCACTGGATCGCCTGTTCGGCGACAAAGGCTTGCTGCACCGGGTGATTGCGATCGGCGGAAAGCCCCTCAATCGTGGTGACGGTGCGCCCCTCGGCCTCGCCCAGCGAAAGCGTGCAGCTCGGCATGGCTTGCCCGTCGACAATGACCATGCACGCGCCGCATTCGCCGGTGCCGCAGCCGTACTTGGTGCCGGTGAGATTGGCGGCATCACGCAGCGCCCAGAGCAGCGGCGTGTCTGCCTCCAGCTTGATCTCGATCGGCTGGTTGTTGACGGTGAGGATGGCCATGGCGGGAGCTCGAATTGCTTACCTTGCCCCACACCCTACACCGCTCACCCTGAGCTTGTCGAAGGGTGCTGACGCAGGCGTCGCGCCGGATGCTTCGACAGGCTCAACATGAGCGGATTTGGGGGAACACCATCAGATCAATCCCGCCAGGAACGGTCGATCTGGTCAATCCGCCGCGTCCAGGCGTTGAAATCGCCAACGCAGGGGCCGCCGCCCGGAGGGTTCGCCATGTTGAGATCGCGCTGGTGCACGTTGATGACGTCCTGCGAGATCATGATCGGCGGACGGCCCATCGAAAGCGTCGCCATCTGGATTTCGCACGCGCGCTGGAGCGCCCACATCTGCACGAACATCGCCTGCAGGTTCTTGGCCATGACCACCGGGCCGTGGTTCTTCAGCATGAGGATGTTCTTGTCCGCCAGATTGGCCAGCAGCCGCTCGCCTTCCTCGGCGCGGACGGTGATGCCTTCGAAATCGTGGTAGGCGAGCCGGCCCATGAAGTTGCAGGCGTAGAAGTTGATCGGCATCAGCCCTTCCTCGAGGCTGCAGACTGCCATCGATGCCGTGGTGTGGACGTGGCAGATGGCGTGAGCCCAATCGAGGTGGCGATGGAAATAGCCGTGCTGGGTGAAGCCGGCGAGGTTCACCGGGTGCGGGTTGTCATCGAGCTTGTTGCCGTCGATGTCGATCTTCACGAGATTGCTGGCGCAGACTTCGGAATAGAGCAGGCCGAAGGGGTTGATCAGGAAGGCGCCTTCCTCGTCCGGCACGCGCAGCGAGATGTGGTTATAGACCGATTCGGACCAGCCCATCAGATCGAAGATGCGGTAGCAGGCCGCCAGTTCCTGCCGCGCATGCCATTCGGCATCGCTGCAATTGATGTTGGGGCGGATCTGGGTGGCCATCGCGTTCTCTCCCGCTATGCTCGCATCTGTTATGTGCAATCTCTATCGCATGACCAGCAACGCGCAAGCCATTGCACAGCTTTTCCGGGCCGATGTCGCGGGGCGCAACCTGCCCGCGCTGCCGGAGATCTACCCGGATGCCGAAGCGCCGGTGGTGGTGAACGAAGGCGCCGGACGACGGCTCGACGTGATGCGCTGGGGCTGGCCTCCGTTCGGTGAGATCAAGCGCCCGATCACCAATGTGCGCAACCTCACCTCGCCGATGTGGCGTGCGGCTCTGGCCGATCCGGCGCGGCGGTGCCTCGTGCCGGTCACCGCCTTTTCAGAATGGTCCGCAAACGCTGATCCGCAGACAGGCCGCAAGCGTAAGCACTGGTTTGACCTCCCCGGATACGAACTGTTCGCCTTCGCCGGACTGTGGCGACCGACCGAGCACGGGCCGCGCTTCGCCTTCCTGACCTGCGCGGCGAACACGGTGGTCGGCCGTGTGCATCCCAAGGCGATGCCGGTGCTCCTGCGCCCCGGCGAAGACTTCGACCGCTGGCTGAGCGCCGATGGCGCTGGCGCGGCGGAAATGCAGGTGCCGCTGGCGGATGATCTGATGCGCGAAGTGGCGGAGCAAGCGCCGCCCCCGCCGCGCACATCGCCGCAGGGCAGCTTGTTCTGATCGCGGGTCAGGTCTCGCCGAACAAGGTGCGCTGGGCGTTTTCCAGTTCGTGCAGGTAGCGCCGCCGCGCGTGGCGTTCGGTGACGACGCCGACAACCACGCCGCTCTCGTCGACCACAGCCAGTTCGTCAGCGCTGAGCCGGTCGAACTGGGCGATGATCGTGTTGGCATCGTCGCCGGGGTGGAGAACGTCGTCGGTCATGCAGGCCAGCGGCGCGATGGGCGCATCGGGGGCGAGGTCGGCAGCATAGGCCGCCGCCGTCGGCACGATGCCGCGATAGCGCCCCTCGCTGTCTACCAGCAGGGCCTTGCTCACTGAACCGAGCGGGACGCGGGCGCGGAACACGTCGACCGGGCACGTCTCCGGCACTTGCACCCAATCGCGCCGCATCATCCGCCCGGCGGTGAGGCTGCTCGCCCAGCCGATGTCGCGCGGGCCGCGAATGGCCGAGCCGCGCACGTGGAGGCGCCAGGTCGAGAACGAATAGCCGAACAGTTCGCGAGTCAGCGCGCTTGAGAGAAGCGCCGCCGTCAGCACGACGCCCATCAGCGCGAAGTCATGTGTCGTCTCCAGCATGAGCAGCGCGAGAGTCATCGGACCGCCGACAATCGAGACGCTGAGCGCGGCCATGCCGACGAGCGCGGCATCGGTGGGGCTGACCGTCAGCCCGATCCCGGCGGCGTTGACGAGGCCGGCGAAGATCTCCCCCGCCAGCGACCCGACGAACAGCGAGGCGAAGAACAGCCCGCCGCGAAAGCCGAAGCTCAGCGAAATGACCGAGGCCGCGATCTTGAGGCACAGCAGCACCAAGAGGACATGGACCGCAGGCTGGAGCACGAGATTGAGATGCAGCGCGCCGTGCCCGGCAGACAGCGTCTGCGGCGAGGCCAGCGCGAGCGGGATCAGCAGCAGGCCGCCCGCCACCGGACGCCACCGGCCGAGCCAGCCCCACGATTGCACACGCATTTCCGCCAGCGTGACCAGCCGCATGATCGCAATGCCGAGCAGCGCGCAGGCCGCGCCGAGTCCGGCATAGAGCAGATAGTCGGTGAACGTGATCACCCGGTCTTCGGTCAGCGCCATCAGCCAGGGCTCGCCGCCGAGCAGTTTGGCCGCGGTGACGCCGGTCAGCGCAGCCGCGATGACCGGGGCGACGGCGGCGGGCGTATAGCTGCCGATGACGATCTCGAAGGCATAGAACGCGCCTGCCAGCGGCGCTCCGAACGCGGCGCCGATGCCGGCCCCCGCGCCCGCGCCGACCAGCGTGCGCAGGTCATTGCGGCGCAGCTTGAGCCACTGGCCGAGCATCGAGGCAAAGCCGCCGCCCATCTGCGTATAGGCCGCTTCGAGCCCGACCGAGGCGCCTGCCCCGTTGGAAATGATCGTCTGGACGGCGATCAGCAGGTTGTCGGCGGGGGCGATCCGTCCGCCGTGGAGCGCATTGGCCTCGACCACGTCGACCGGCGCGCGCAGGCGCTTGCCCAGCGCGAGACCGAGCAGGACGAGCGCCAATCCGCCCAGCGGCAAAGCGAGCAGGCGCCAGGCATGATGGATTTCGCCGAGCGCGCTCAGCCGGTTGAACGTGACGCCGTAGAGCAAGCCCTGCAGGCCGTGGGCGAGGGTTTGCTGAACGCGGGTGAGCGCACCGGCGGCGGCACCGGCGGCAGCGGCGAGCAGGATGAACGCGGCTTCGCTCTGGCGCAGGCGCTGGCGGCCGCGGATGATGCGGGGGCGCGCCCAGGCCGTCAGACCGCTCAGCACCGGAGTGCTCCTCGATCATGCGATTGGGCCGACTCGGGGCGGGAAATCAAGCAGATGGCCATGGCTGGGAGGTCCGCAATGGTCCTTTGGCGCGCGGTGCGCAACCCGGTCCGGCGGCTGGACTTTGCGCGATTGGCGCAGCACACTGCGCGCCATAAATGTCAGAGACGAGGGGCGATATGAGGGCGAGTTTGAAGCTGGCGTTTGCGAGCCTGGCAGCGATGGCGATTGCGACGGGACAACCGGCAGCCGCATCGGAAAAGACCGATCAGGCCAAGGTCGCGGCGGCGATCAAGGCGGATCACGATGCAGCGGTCGAGCGGCTGCGCGCGTGGATCAGGCTGCCGACCATCGCCAACATGGGGATCAACCACAAGGAAGGCGCCGAATACATGCGCCAGCAGGCGCTCGACGCCGGGTTCCAGATGGCCAAGGTGATCCCGACCGACGGCGTGCCGGGCGTGTTCGCGACGCTGGACGCGGGCGCCAAGACCACGCTGGCGATCTACTTCATGTACGATGTGAAGCACTATGACCCGAAGGAATGGTCGTCCCCGCCGCTGGAGGGCCGGATGGTCGACCGGCCGGGCGAAGGCAAGGTCATCGTCGGGCGCGGCGCGGTGAACCAGAAGGGGCCGGAAACGGCGTTCCTGACGGCGCTGCGCGCGTTCAAGGCGGCGGGGGTGAAGCTGCCGGTGAACCTTGTGCTGGTGGCCGAGGGCGAGGAGGAAATCGCCTCGCCGCACTTTGCGCAAGTGGTGACCAATCCCGAAGTGCTGCCCGCGATGAGCAAGGCGGTGGGCGTGATCATTCCCAGCGCCGGCCAATCGGTCGATGGACAAGTGACGCTCGAACTTGGCGCGAAGGGTGCGGTCGAGCTGCAGCTGATTTCGAGCGGCGAGAAGTGGGGCAAGGGACCGACCAAGGACATCCACTCCAGCCTCATGGCCAATGTCGACAGCCCGGCGTGGCACCTGATCAAGGCGCTCAACACGCTGGTGGCGGATGACGGGCACACCCCGGCGATCGACGGCTGGTTCGAGAACGTGAAGCCGCTGACCGAACGGCAGAAGCAGCTGATCGCCGCCGATGTCGCCGCGGGCAACGAAGCAGACGAGAAGAAAAGCCTTGGCATCAAGCAGTGGTACGCGGGCGAGGATTATCTCACGGCGGCCTACCGCCTTGCCTCGCAGCCGACGGTGAACATTCAGGGCCTTGTCAGCGGCTATATGGGGCCAGGCGGCAAGACCGTGCTGCCCGGCCGCGCGGAGGCCAAGATCGACCTGCGGCTGGTGCCGGACATGACCAAGGACGAAGCCGTCAGCAAGCTGAAGGCGCACCTCGCCAAGCGCGGGTTCGGCGATATCGAGGTGAACGTGAGCGGGGGCTATGGCCCCACGCAGACCGACGAGAACAGCGCGCTGATCAAGGCCGAAGTGGCGACACTGGCGGTGGCGAAGATTTCGCAGACGATGTCCGCGCGTTCGGCAGGGAGCTGGCCGGGGGTGATCTTCACCGGACCGCCGCTGCACCTGCCGGCGGGATCGTTCGGCGCGGGACGCGGCGGCGGGGCCCATGCGCCGGACGAATGGTTCCTGATCGACAGCACCAACCCCAAGGAACTGGGCTTCGACCAGCAGGCGACGCTGTTTGCGAACTTCCTGTATGAGGTTGCGAAGAGCGGCACGGCCAAGCGCTGAAGGGGCATGGGAAGGTGGTGCATCCTGTGACCTTACCCTGATCCCATCTTCGTCACCCCGTGCCCTTCGACACTGCTCAGGAGAGCCTTGACACGGGGTTGGGCTTTTACCTTCCGGCGCTGCGCCAGAAGAACAGCCTAGCCCCGTGTCAAGCACGGGGCGACGAGGGTAGTGTTGTGGCGTCGGGGGCGAGGCTGTTGGATTCGGCGGCGCCGCAGTGCGCTGCTTTGGCAGGGAGGGGTGATCGCGCGACCGGTGCGGCACCTGCACAGATGCTGCGGGGA
>CAYPRK010000016.1:0-59203 GCA_964413325.1 uncultured Novosphingobium sp.
CGCGATCACTCTTCCCTCCCCGAACACCGCACCGCCGCGCCCGAAAATCCAACAGCCGCACACAAGCCCGACACCACCACACAAACTTCGTCGCCCCGTGCTCGACACGGGGCTGGGCTGTTCTTCCTGGCGCGGCGCTGACAAGAGAAGCCAAGGCCCGTGTCAAGCACGGGCCGACGTTTCCATCTGATGTGATCGTGCGTTAGCCCCCTCTGGCTTCCCGCCTTCGCGGGAAAGGCGGCAAGCGCGAAACCCGCTTGTCAGCGCGGGCGTTCGGGATGACACTCCCCCCATGGTCTCCATCAAACTGCGCAGGCCCCTCGTTGGTCTGCTGTGCGCCCTTGGCATCACCACATCCTCGCTTCAGGCGGGCCTTCCCGATTTTCCGGCGGCCACGCATCCGGTGGCAGGGGATGAATGGCATTATGTCGGCGGGGATGAGGCGGGGACGTGGTTTTCCTCGCTCGCGGATATCAACGACACCAACGCAGGCCAGCTTGGCTTTGCCTGGGCCTATGACATGGGCACGGAGCGCGGGCAGGAAGCGACGCCGCTGGTGATCGATGGGGTGATGTATACCTCGGGCGTGTGGGGCATCGTCTATGCGCTCAATGCCGCGACGGGCGAGGTGCTGTGGACGTTCCATCCGGGCATTGATCCGGCGTCCGCAAGGAATGCCTGCTGCGATACGGTGAACCGCGGGGTGGCGGTGCGCGATGGGGTGGTGTTCGTCGCCAGCGAGGACGGGCGGCTCCACGCGCTGGATGCCAAGACCGGCGCAGAGAAGTGGACGGCGGACACGATCATCGGCCGGGGCAAGAGCAGCTATACCTACGCATCGACCGGGGCTGTGCTGCTGACGAGCGATTCCGTCGTGATCGGCAATTCGGGCGCGGACCTCGGCGATGGTTCGACGCGGGGCTATATCTCGGCGTGGGACATCAAGACTGGTGCTTTCAAGTGGCGCTTCTTCACGGTGCCGCCTGCGCCGGGCCAGCCGTTCGAGCATCCGGAACTGGAAATGGCGGCCAAATCGTGGGGGCCGGACCACGATGGCCGCTATCAGAACGGGGGCACGGTGTGGGACGGCTTATCGTATGATGCCGAGACCGACCAGATCGTGTTCGGCACGGCCAATGCCTCGCCCTATTCGCGGGTGAAGAGCGGGGCCGAGCGGCATGACGACTTGTTCAACGCCTCGATCGTCGCCGTGAACGCGAAGACGGGGCGGATGAACTGGTACTATCAGGAAACGCCGGGCGATGCCTGGGACTATGACGCGGTGCAGAAGTTCGTCTTCGCCAATCTGCCGGTGGGTGGCGGCGAGGCGCGCCGGGTGGTGATGCAGGCCTCGAAGAACGGGTTCTTCTACACGCTGGACCTCAAGACCGGGAAGCTGCTGGCGGCGGACCCGTTTGCCTATGTGAACTGGGCGAAGAGCGTCGATCTCGCCACCGGACGACCGATGTTTACCGAGGTGGCGGACTATTCGGCCAAGCCCAAGAACGTCTACCCCTCATGGGCCGGGGCGCATACGTGGAACCCGATGTCGTTCAGCCCGAAGACCGGGCTCGTCTATATCCCGACGGTCGATCAGCCCAATGTCATGGTCAATCTGGCCGCCAACAAGGGCAAGCTCCAGCACCTCGAAGGCTTCTTCAATGCCAACGGGATCATTCCCGATGATACCTATGATGAAGCGACGCTGAGCCGATTGTTCGGGCCGCTGCCCACCAAGGCGGAGCTGCAGAAGGAGCGCGGCAAGACTTCGCTGGTGCGCGAAGTGCTGAAGGCGTGGGACCCGGTTGCAAAGAAGGTTGTGTGGGAGCAGGTCACCTCCGACCGCAATCGCGGATATGACGGGGGCGTGCTTTCCACGGCAGGCAATATCGTGGTGCAGGGGCGCGGGGACGGGACCTTGCGCGTCTACAATGCGACGACCGGGGCGCAACTGGCTTCGATCCAGACGGGATCGCACATCATGGCCGCGCCGATGACCTACCGGATCGGCGGGGTGCAGTACATCGCGGTGCAGGCGGGGTATGGCGGGGTGGGGATCAGCTATCCGATCACCCCGGCGGACATTGCCTACAAGAACCGCAATACCAACCGCATTCTGGTGTTCAAGCTGGGTGGTGGACCAGTGCCGCAGCCGGAACTGCGGCCCGATCCGTTCACTTATCCCGCGCCGCCGCCGCTACGGGCGACGGCTGCGAAGATCGCGCATGGCGAGGCGAAGTTCACCGAGTATTGCTCGCGCTGCCACATGTTCGGGCCGGGGATCACGCCGGACTTGTCGCGGTTGCCGCGCGATATCCACGGCATGTTCAACGACATTGTGCTCGGCGGCGCGCTGGCGGGGAATGGCATGGCGCCGCTGGGGGACATGGTGAGCAAGTATGACGTGGAGGCGATCCACGCGTACCTGATCGATACGCAGCGCAAGGGGTATCTGGCGCAGCGGAAGAAGGCAGCGCCGAACTAGCCTGTGACGACGCTGCACCGAACCGCGCCCGTCACCCCGTGCTTGACACGGGGCCAGGCTGTTCTTCTGGCGCGGCGCCCGAAAAGAAAGCCAAGGCCCGGATCAGGTCCGGGCCGACGATGGTTTGTGATGCAATTGCGCCCTAGCGGGTAAGCGCGCGGGCCACGGTCACAAACTCTGCCACGCTGAGCGTTTCGGCGCGGCGTTGGGGGTCTATGCCGAGGGCTGCGAGTGCGTCGAGCGCGCCGGGGAGGCCCTTGAGGCTCTGGCGGAGCATCTTGCGGCGCTGGCCGAAGGCGGCTTCGGTGACGCGTTCGAGCATCCGCGCCGAGACGCCTTCGGGCATCGCGGTGGGCTCGACGTGGATGATCGCCGACATGACCTTGGGCGGCGGGGTGAAGGCGCTGCGGTGGACGCGCATGGCGATACGGGGATTGCTGCGCCACTGGGCGAGTACGGCGAGGCGGCCATAGGCGTCGCTGCCGGGAGCGGCGACGATGCGTTCCGCCACTTCCTGCTGGAACATGAGGGTGAGGCTGCGCCACTGCGGCGGCCAGTCCTGCCCGGACAGCCAGCCGGTGAACAGCGCCGTGCCGACGTTGTAGGGCAGGTTGGCGACGACGTGCCATGGCGCTTCGAACAGTTCTGCGGGCGCGATCTTCATCGCATCGCCCTCGATGACCTTGAGCTGGCCGGGGAAGGCTTCGGCGAGTTCGGCGAGCGCGGGGAGGCAGCGGCGGTCCATTTCGATGGCCGTGACGTTGGCGCCGCGCCGCAGCAGCGCGCGGGTGAGGCCGCCGGGGCCGGGGCCGACTTCGAGCACGTTCTGGCCCTTGAGATCGCCGGGGACGGTCGCGATCCGGGCGAGGAGCTGCTCGTCGAACAGGAAGTTCTGGCCGAGCGCCTTGGTGGCGATGAGGCCGTGGCGCTGGACGACGTCGCGCAGCGGGGGGAGGTCAGGAAGGCTGGTCATGCGGCGTTGGCGGCTCTCCGCGCGGCGCATTCGCCGGCCATGCGGATCGCGGCGATGGTGGCGCCGGGGCGGGCGGTGTTTGTGCCCGCGATGCCGAAGGCGGTGCCGTGATCGGGCGAGGTGCGGATGATGGGGAGGCCGAGCGTGACGTTCACGCCCTCGTCGAAATCGAGCACCTTGATCGGGATGAGCGCCTGATCGTGGTACATGCAGATCGCCGCGTCATAGGTGGCGCGCGCCTCGGCGTGGAACATCGTGTCCGCCGGCAGCGGTCCGCGTGCATCGATCCCGGCGGCCTGAAGCGCGGCGACTGCGGGGGCGATCACGTCGCGGTCCTCGCTGCCCATGCGGCCGTCCTCGCCGGCATGGGGATTGAGCGCGGCGACGGCGAGGCGGGGGGCGGTGACGCCGAAATCGCGGGTGAGCGCGGCGGCGGCAATGGCCGAGCGGCTGCGGATCAGTTCGGTCGTGAGCAGGCCGGGCACCTCGTGCAGCGCGACGTGGACGGTGATGGGGACGACGCGCAAGTGCGGCCCGGCCAGCATCATCACCGCGTTTTCCGGGGTGATCCCGCAGGCCTCGGCCACAAATTCGGTCTGGCCTGGCTGGTTGAAACCGATGCGGGCGAGGAGGCTCTTGGCGATGGGGCCGGTGACGAGCGCGGCGGCGGCGCCTTGCTTGACGAGGCTGGTCGCAACCTCGAGCGCGCGCAGGGCGAGCGCGGCGCCGGCATCATCCGGCTGGCCGGGCGTGTAGGGCGCGGTGCCGACATCGAGCACGGGAAGCGCGTGGGGGAACACGGCGGCGGCTTCATCGGGCGCGGCAATGGCGACGACTTCCATCGTCAGACCCCGGCTGCGCGCCGCTGCCTCGATCAGATCGCGGTTGCCCACGGCAAAGAAGGGCGGAAGGCCCTCCGCATCGCTGAGCGCCCACGCGGCGGCGATGAGTTCGGGGCCGACGCCGGCTGGATCGCCAAGGCTGATGGCCAGAGGCAAGCTGGGCGGAGGGACGGTCATGACATGGCTCTAGCAGAGCCGCGCAGTGAGCGAGAGGAGTTTATGCCTCAGTTGTATTCGATCACCGCGTCGCGGCGGAGGTCGCGCAGGTAGGTCTGGGCGCGCTTGTTGACGCGTTCGTCTTCCATCTGCGACTGGATCGCCTCGAAGCTGGGGCCGCTATCGACCTTGGGGTCATCGCGGCCGCAGAGCATGAGGACGCGCACGCCATCTTCGATCGAGCCGAAGGGCGGGGTGGATTCGCCGACCGAAAGCTTGAGGATCGATTCCTGCAGCGCGGTGGGCAGATCGCGGACGCGGATCTGATCGTTGGCGACGACAGTGGCGCCGAGCGAGACGGCGGCAGCATCGACCGCGCCGCAACCCTTGATGTCCTTGACCACCTTGGCAAATTCGGAAGCCTTGCCGGCGGCGTCCTTTTCCGGGGTGCCCTTGGGGAAGGCGATCGAAATCTGCTTGAGGCTGAGGATCGCATCGCGCGGATCGGCGGTGAGCACCTGGCGCTTGTCGATCAGGTAGAGCAGCGAATAGCCCGAAGCGAGCTCGATCGGGCCGACCAGCTGGCCGGGCGCCATCTGCGCGGCGGGTGTGGAGAGTTCGGGCGGTAGCTGGGCAAGGCGAATCCAGCCGAGATCGCCGCCGACTGATGCGCTCGACGACTGCGAATACTGGCGGGCATAGGCAACGAAGCTGCCGCCGCCCTTGAGCTGCTCAAGAATCTTCTGCGCGTTGGCGAGAACCTGCGGCTTGGTTTCCTGCGTGGCGGAGAGATAGATCTCGCCGATGCGGTATTCCTCGGTGCCCTTGGCCGCGTTCAGGCGCGCCATGACTTCGCGCACTTCGCTGTCCGAGATGTTGATGAACGGCTGGACGTTGCGGCGCAGCAGGCGCTGCCACGCGAGTTCGCCCTTGATCTGGCGCTTGAGCGAGCCCGAGGACGAGCCGATCGAAGTGAGGTACTTCTCAAGCGCGGCGGGGTTCTGGCCGAAGTTCTGCTGGGCGACGCGGTTGAAGGTCTGGGTGACTTCTTCTTCGTCGACGTCGGAATTCGAGGCCTTGGCTTCCTGGATCTGCAGCGTCTCGTCGATCAGGTTGCGCAGGACCTGAAGGCGCAGCCGCTCCATTTCTTCCGGCGCGACCTTGTTGCCATTGGCGCTCACGATGAGCGCAAGGCGCTGGTCGACATCGGTGCCGGTGATGATCTCACCGTTCACGATGGCCGTGGCGCGGCGGACGTGAGGATCGGTCTTGCCGAAGATGGTGGGGTTCGCGGGCAGGTTGAGCGCCCCGGTGCTGGGGGCGGTATCATCCTGATCGACCAAAGTCTGCGCGCCAGCGGCAGGAGCGATCGACGCGATGGGAGCAATGGCGACCGCGAGAGCGCCAAAGGCGAGTGCGGCGCGCGCCGGAGCAGAAAGCAAACGAAACCCGGTCTTCATGGCAGTTCGAAATTCCTGTCTATCGGCCCCGTCCGGCATCTAAGGCCCGTCCGGCATTCATGGTCTTTGGCAGCTCTGTCCTCGCATGGTCCGGCTGAACCCGAGGTGAGTGGCCCAAAAGCTGACGGGGCGATAGACCGATTGCAACGGTGATGGAAGCGAAACACTAGGAAAAGTCGGGTGGGGAATCTGTTTGCGGGCCTCACGAGGGAGCCATGCGCGTCAGCGCACCAGACTATCTGACGCCAAGGCCCTTGAACGCGATGTTGAACTGGATGGTGTTGCCGCGCCGCGCGTCGCCGGTGGTGATGTAGTCGCGCCGCCAGGTGAGGGCGATGTCGAGGCAATCATCGGCATAGGCGAAGCCGAGGCGGTGGCGCAGCAGCTGGAAGCCGTCCTTGGTCTTGGTCGGATCGTCGATCTGGCTGGTGAGGTTGGCAACGCCCGAGCCGAACACCGACCACCGCCGCGCGAAGGCGATGCGGCCGGAGAAGCGCACTTCCTCGCGGTCGCGCAGATCCTCGAAGGTGGCGGGAATGTCGCGATTGAGGCGCAGGTAGCCGATTTCGGCGTAAGTGCGGTGGTTGCCGATGGTCGCATCGATTTCGTTGCGGCGGAGTTTGAAGCTGTCCTTGTCGAGCCGGAAGCGATGGGTGAACTGGACGATATCGCGGAAGCGCAGATCGGTGCGCCCGACGATGTCCGAGGCGCGCGAGGACAGGCCGGTGCCATCGGGCAGCAGGGTGTTCTGCGTGGAGAGGCGGTAGCTCTGGCCGATGGTGGAGGAGACGCGCCAGCCGGGGCGGGTCAGCTGCCAGTCGGCGCCATACGTCACGCGCACGCCGTCCTCGATGCGGTCGTAACCGGGGAAGCGGTTGAGCGCGAAAAGGTTCGAATCCTCAAGCTCGACCGAACGCGAATCCTCGTTGGGAATGGCGAGGTTGCGGATATGCGGGATGGCGACGAGCTGGACGTGCGGAGTGAACACTTGCGTGCCGCCGAACGCCGCGCCGATCAGCGGCCACTTGATGTCGATCGCCGCCGTGGCGATGCCGCGCCCCTGCCAGCCGGGGAGGCCGCGGTAGAGCGCGTTGGTGGTGAGATCGTTCTGCGCGGAGTGGTAGACATCGCCGCGCGCGAGGGCGGTGAAGGTAATTTCCTGCCCCATGCCGGTGATCGTGCGCAGGTCCCACTGTGCCTTGGCGAAGGCGCGTTGGGTGTCCTGCCCGCCCGGCCGAGTGAGCGCGAGGCTGTTGACCTGCAGTTCCAGCGTGCCGCCGATCGCTGGCGGGACGATCCGGCGGCGGTACTCGATCGCGGGCAGCGCGATGGGGACCAGGCCCTGCCGGTCGCCAGTGCGCAGGGTCTGCACCGCCCAGCCGGCGAGGCTGAAGTAGCTCTTGTCGTCGATGCGTTCGAGATTGATGGTCGAGCGCAGACGGTCGTCGCGGCTGATGTCGTAGCGGCGCAGGAACGTGCGGTCGCTGGCGTAGCGGCCGTAGCCGGTCAGGCTCCAGTTCTCGCCGAACTGGAAGCGGCCGTTGGTTTCGAAATAGCCGCGGAACACCTGCTCCTGCGCGTTCGCATCGGTGACATTGCCGCCGCCGACATTGATGCGGGCACTGCGGGTGAGGTAGGCGGTGGCCTGGAAGGCGCCCTTGTCGGTCAACTGGCGATAGCGGGCCGAGATCATCGGCAGTGCACCGGTGAAGACATAGCCGGTGACCGCGAGGTCCTTGTTGTTGGCGAGGCGCCAGTAATAGGTGTCGTTGATTTCCGCGCCGTTGGCGGCGCTGAAGCGGAAATCCGGGATGAGGAGCCCGCTCTCGGCGCGGAAGTCCGAGGTATGGGCAAGGCCGGGCAGCGGCAGGATCGGCAGGCCGAACACCCGCAGCAGCGCGCCCTTGTAGCGCACGCGCTGGGTGGCGGCGTTGTAGGTGACAGCAACGGCGGTGACTTCCCAGCTGGGGCGCTTGGCGCAGCCGTCCTCGTCTTCCACCGCGCAGCCGGAGAAGGCGGCATCGCGCAGGACCATGTCGCCGTTCGCCGCGCGCGTGCCGCTGCGGGCAGCGAGGCGGCCGCCCTGGCGCAGCACCAGCAGCAGGTCTTCGATCGCACCGGCCTTGAGCTCGTCGGTCAGCTCGACCTTGTCGGTGTAGAGCACGTTGCCCGCGTCATCGACGAAACGGATATTGCCGCTCGCCTCGATCTGGCCGGTCTTGCGGTTCCACGTGACGACATCGGCGCGCACCGTCTGCTCGCCGCGCCGCAGGACGACGTTGCCGGTGGCCGTGACCGTCTCGGCATCGCTGGCATACGTGACGCGATCGGACTGGAAGCGGATTTCGGTGGGTTCGCTTGCCTCTTTGGGCTGGGGCGCGGGGACTTCCTGCGCAGCGGCAGGTGCTGCGGCGAGCACGAACACGCCGAACACGGCAAGGACCGGGCGGAAAGTGGCGACACCAAGAGGCCGCAAGCATCGGGACAAGGCTTGCGGCAGGGACCGCGGGGGGGCTCGCATGGCCTTGCCTATCGCACCGGTGCCGCTTAACTGCAAACGCACAATTCACCTTGCGGCGAACGGAGCCTCAGGGTGTGCCCTTTTTCCGGCAGGAGCCTTGAATGATCATCGAATTCGCCGCCGCAGATGCCCCCCGTCCGGGTCTTGTCGCCAGCTTCGTGGCGCAGGATGGCCTGCCTGCAGACGCCGATGTGCTGGTGAAGGGCGCCGCCGCTGCCGCGCGGTTCACCGGCAAGGCGGGGCAGTTGTTCGAGGCATTCGTGCCGGCGGGCGAGGGCGTGCAGCGGCTGGCCTTCGCCGGGATCGGCGAGGCGGGCGCAGTAGGCCGGACCGCGACGCTGGAACGCGCGGGCGGCGCGCTGACCGCGAAGTACCTGACTTCGGGCGAGACCGAGCTGGCGATCGACTTTGCCAGCAGCGGCCTCAGCGCCGAGGAAGCGACCGCCGTGCTGCTCGCGGCGCGGCTGCGGGCGTGGCGGCATGATGTCTATCGCACCAAGCTGACCGACGACCAGAAGCCGTCGCTCGCGAAGATCGTGGCGCTGGGCGCGCCGGAAGGCACCGAAGCGCTGTGGGAAACCGAAGCCGCAATTGCCGAGGGCGTGGAGTTTACACGCGAACTCGTCACCGAGCCTGCCAACGTGATCTACCCCGCCAGCTTCGTCGAGCGCTGCAAGGCGCGGCTGGAAGGCACCGGGGTCGAGATCGTCGTGCTGGGCCTGGCCGAGATGACCGCGCTCGGCATGGGTGCACTGCTGGGCGTGGCGCAGGGTTCTGTGCGTGAGCCCAAGATCATCGCGATGCGCTGGAAGGGCAAGGCGGGCACCAAGCCGACCGCCTTCGTCGGCAAGGGCGTGACGTTCGACACCGGCGGCATCTCGATCAAGCCGGCGGCCGGCATGGAAGACATGAAGTGGGACATGGGCGGCGCAGCAGCGGTGGCGGGCACGATGCTCGCGCTCGCCAAGCGCAAGGCGCAGGCGGACGTGATCGGCGTGTGCGGCCTGGTCGAGAATATGCCCGACGGCAACGCACAGCGCCCGGGCGATGTCGTCACCACGATGTCGGGCCAGACGGTGGAAGTGATCAACACCGACGCCGAAGGCCGCCTTGTGCTGTGCGATGCCGTCACGTGGGTGCAGAAGGAATACAGCCCCGCCACGATCATCGACCTCGCCACGCTGACCGGCGCGATCATCATCTCGCTGGGCCACGAGCAAGCCGGCATGTTCTCCAACGATGACTTGCTGGCGGACCAGCTCGATGCGGCGGGCAAGGTGAGCGGCGACAAGCTGTGGCGCATGCCCATCGGCTCGGCCTACGACAAGCTGATCGACAGCCCGATTGCCGACATGAAGAACGTCGGCCCGCGCTATGGCGGCTCGATCACGGCGGCGCAGTTTATCCAGCGCTTCGTGGACAAGGGCGTGGCCTGGGCGCACCTCGATATCGCGGGCACGGTGTGGGTCGAAAAGCCGGGCGCAACGCACGACAAGGGTGCGACCGGCTTCGGCGTGCGCTTGCTTGATCGCTACGTGCGCGACGTGCTGGAAGCCTGATACGTGCCGAAAATGCGCCGCAAGGCGGACCTGCCGACGAAAGTCTGCGCGTCTTGCGGCCTCCCCTTCACCTGGCGCAAGAAGTGGGAGCGTGATTGGGACAATGTGAAGTATTGTTCCGACCGCTGCCGGAGCGGCAAGGGGAAAAGCGCATGACCACCGGACTATCGCGGCGCGGATTGCTGGCAGGCGCGGGCGGCATGGCAGCGTTGGCGGCGGCTCCCGCTTCGCTGCGTGCGGCCCCGCCGCCGCTGGGCAGCATGATCGAGGCACCGGCGGGGATCACTCGCGCCGAGCGCATGGCGCGGATCGCCAAGCTGCAGGGGCTGCTGCAGCAGCGCGGACTGGCGGCGCTGCTCGTCGAAAGCGGGAGCAGCCTGACTTACTTCACCGGCATTCGCTGGTCGCGCTCCGAACGGATCACCGCGGCGGTGATCCCGGCGACAGGCCAGCCGATCGTGGTGACGCCGTTTTTCGAAGCGCCTTCGGTGCGCGAGACGCTGGCCGTGCCAGCGGACCTCAGGACCTGGCACGAAGATGCGAGCCCCTTCGCGCTGATTGCTGACGCCCTGAAGGGCCGGGCCAAGGACAGAATTTGGGGTTCGGTCGCGGTCGAGCAGACCACAAGGGCGTTCATTACCGAGGGGCTGGCGCGCGAGGGCCATTTCGAGGTGGTTTCCGGAGCGGCGCTGGTCGATGCCTGCCGCCAGATCAAGTCGCCTGCCGAACTGGCGCTGATGCGGCAGGCGAACAGCATTACTCTCACGGCCATGCGCGAGGCGCGCGGCGCGGTGCAGAAGGGCATGACGGCGCAGGATATCGGTGCGTTGATCGCGAAGGCCACGGTCCGGATGGGCGCGGAAAACGACTTCGCGCTCGTGCTGCTGAATGAAGCGAGCGCCTATCCGCATGGCTCGCACCAGCCGCAGACGGTGCGCGAAGGCTCGGTGGTGCTGATGGACTGCGGCTGCGTGCTGGAAGACTACCAGTCCGACATTTCGCGCACGTTCGTGTTCGGTGAGCCAACCGCGCGGCAGCGCAAGGTGTGGGATACGGTGCGGCGCGGGCAGGACATGGTGTTTGGCGCGGCGAAGATCGGCACGCCGGTCAGCGCGCTCGATGCGGCGGTGCGCCGGTTTTATGAACGCGAGGGCTGGGGACCGGGCTTCACGCTGCCCGGCCTGCCGCACCGCGCCGGGCACGGCGTCGGCATGGACGGGCACGAGAGCCCCTATCTCGTCGGCAGCGACCAGACGCCGCTCGCCCCCGGCATGTGCTTTTCCAATGAGCCGGGGATTTACATTCCCGGCGAGTTCGGCGTGCGGCTTGAGGATTGCTGGGTGATGACCGAGGCTGGGCCGCAGAGCTTCACGCCGCTGGCGCGCTCGATTGACGATCCGATCTGAGGCGCGTGGTGCGGGTCGATTTCTATCAGTTGTCGCGCGATCCGGCGGAGCTTGTGCTGCCCCGGCTGGCGCAAGGCACGCTGGGCGCGGGCGAGCGGCTGCTGGTGGTGTCGGAGGATGCCGATCAGCTTGGCCGGATCAGCGAGGCGCTGTGGACGCGTATTCCCGAGAGCTTTCTCGCCAACGGAGTCGCGGGCGGCGAGCATGATGCGCTCCAACCGATCCTGCTTTCGCACGAGCCGGTCCCGGCCAATGGCGCACGCTATCTGGCGCTGGCGGACGGGGTGTGGCGCGATATGGCCGAGGGCTTTGAGAGCGCCCAGCGGGTGTTCCTGCTGTTCCCGCCCGAACGGATCGACGAGGCGCGCGGGACCTGGCGGATGCTGGGCAAGCGCGAGGGGGCGGAGCGCAAGTATTGGCGGCAAGATGGGGGCAAGTGGCTGGAGGGCCCCTGAGCGCCCTTTGCCTCGCCGCATGACCTTGCCCCACGACCTTGCCCCACGACCTTGCCCCATGACCTTGCAGCGCAGCAATTTCCCCGCTAGGGGCGCGGCCAACCAAAAACCTCCCCCAAACTCGCAAGGAACATCCCATGGCGGTTACCCGCACCTTTTCGATCATCAAGCCCGATGCCACGCGCCGCAACCTGACCGGCGCGGTCACCAAGATGCTCGAGGAAGCCGGCCTGCGCGTCGTCGCTTCGAAGCGCATCCACATGAGCCGCGAGCAGGCCGAGGGCTTCTACGGCGTGCACCGCGAGCGTCCCTTCTTTGGCGACCTCGTCTCGTTCATGATTTCGGGCCCGGTCGTGGTGCAGGTGCTGGAAGGCGAAGACGCCGTGAAGCGCAACCGCGACATCATGGGCGCGACGAACCCCGCCAACGCCGAGCCGGGCACGATCCGCAAGGAACTGGCCGAATCGATCGAGGCCAACTCGGTCCATGGTTCGGATTCGGACGAGAACGCCGCGATCGAAATCGCGTTCTTCTTCAAGCCGGAAGAAATCGTCGGCTGATCTGGCCGCGAAGATTGCTATAGCAGGGGCCGCCGGAGCGATCCGGCGGCCTTTTGCGTTTGGGAGACGCGCGCGATGCTGGGAATGGGGGAGGGCGCATGCCCCTTCGAATTCAATTTCGATCCGGCCACGTTCAAGGTGGGCGATATGGTGAGCTACCGCGTGACGGGAAGCCTCGAGGGCATGCCGTTTGTCGGCACGCTGCTCGAAGTGCATGACGACTATGTGGTGATCTCGCCCGGCGAGAGCGAACCCGACGCGCGCTATCGCGGCACGCGCGAGGACCGGCCCGTGGTGGAGTTCAGCGAGATCTAGGCCGTGGCCGGCTGGCGGACGTACCAGTTGTTCAGCATCGAGGCCATTGCGGCGATGGCGGCGAGGCCGAGCAGAATCGGCAGGCGGAAGCTGGCGCCCGATGCCAGCAGGGCGGCGGAAATGAGGCAGGCGGAGGCGCAGCCGAGGTCCCAGCCGCCTTCGGTCGCCATCGAGAAGCGCAGCACGCAGGGGCTCTGCCGCGCCATCGCGTAGAGCGGGGCGAGCATGGCCGTGGCCGTCATCGGCACGACGAGGGCGCCGAGCGCGGTAGCCACAACGGCCAGCACCGGATGCGCGAAAGCCGCGCCTTTCAGCAGCAGCGCGAAGGCCGCCGCGCCATAGGCCACGGCGAGCGAGTGGCGCGGGCGGCCGGTATCGATCAGGCGGCCGACGATGAGGCTGCCGATCGCCGCCGCGACTCCGGCTGCGGCAATGGCGCCGCCGAACGCATCGAAATGCTCGCCCAGCGAGGCAAACAGCGCGAGGTTCCAGATCATCACGCTGCAGCCCGAATGGAAGCCTTCACCCAGATAGAGCCGCCGCGCATGGGCCTTGACGGCGGCATCCAGCGTTGCCGTGGGATCGACCGGAGGGTTGGGCGCGCCGATCAGTGGCAGCGCGGTTGCCAGTTGCAGCGCGGCGATGGTCAGGAAGGCGGGGACCGGGCCGGCAACAGCAAGCAAGATGCCGCCCACGGCAGGTGCGACGATGCCGACGACCGCGCTGGTTGCCTGCTGGATGCTGACTTGCCGCCCGCCTTTGCCGGTCTCCATGAGCGTCGGCATCACCGCATGCCACGATGTCCAGTAGAGCACGCCGCCGATCCCGCTGACGCCGAGGAACAGCGCGAGGAGCGGGCCGACGCCGGTGACGAAGGGGAGCAGCGCGAAACTCACGGCGCGGATCGCGACGCCGGTAAGCAGCGTGCCGAGCAGCCCCCAGCGCAATGCCAGCGGCAGCACCAGCGGGCGCAGTACGAAACGCGACAGCACGATCATCGCAAAGCTGGCAAGCGCGGCGGGATAGGAGAACCCGCGGCTGACGAGGAAGCCGGCGATGAAAATGCCGCCGCTGGCTTCAACAAACGATTGCAGGCCCGAGTGGAGATAGACGCGCTGGAGCGGAGTCAGGACGCTGGCGGGCATGGGTTTCCCCTAGAATTCCATCATCGCGGCGAGCTTGCGCGGCGCGATGGCCAGCCAGGAGCGGCGCAGCCATTCGGTGATATCGTCCCAGTCAACATCGCCAAGGTCAAGACGAATACCTATCCACCCGTCGCCGAAATAGGCGGGGCGGAAGAAGCGATCGGAGTCGCTTTCGATGAGCTGTTCCTGCTCGTCGACGCCGCTGATCTTGACCAGCAGCGCATTGCGCCCGTCATGGTGGTGGTTGGAGGTCACGTAGGCGAACTTCTTGCCCTTCACGATGCCGAAGCAGGCCATGCCGTGGCTGAGGCTTTCTTCCGCTTCGGGGAGTTGCATCGCGCGTTCGCGAACTTGCGCGGTCAGCCAGTCCGGATCGGTTTCGCGCGTGACCAGTTCGGCAAGGCACCGGGCATAGAGCTGGTGCTCTGCGAAGAGGACGCGGGCGGCGAGCGTATCGGGCGTATCGCCTGGGAGGATCGCGACGGGGATCTGGCCGAGGATCGGGCCTTCATCCAGATCGGCGGTGACGAGGTGGACGGTGCAGCCTGCGTGCCTATCGCCCGCCGCAATCGCGCGCTCGTGGGTGTGGAGGCCAGTGTACTTGGGCAGCAGCGAGGGGTGGATATTGACCATCCGCCCTTCCCAGCGCGCGACGAATTCCGGCGTGAGGATGCGCATGTAGCCCGCGAGCGCGATCCACTGCGCGTGGTGGCGGCGGACTTCGGCTTCCATCGCCGCGTCATGCTCGGCGCGGGGAATGCCCTTGTGGGGGAGGACGAAGGTGGGAATGCCTTCGGCTTCGGCCACCTTGAGGCCGCCGGCATCGGGTTTGTTGGAAAGAACCAGCACGATCTCGTAGGGGCAGTCCGGCAGGCGGCTGGCATAGAGCAGCGCCGCCATGTTGGTGCCGCTGCCCGAGATGAAGACGGCGACTTTGGCCTTCGTCATTTCACCCTCTCCATTTTTGCGAAGCACAAATGGGGAGGTGGCAGCCCGCAGGGCTGACGGAGGGGTTCTTGCGGCAAAGAAGAACCCCTCCGACCCGCCGTTGGCGGGCCACCTCCCCATTTGCGTCTTCGACGAAAATGGAGAGGAAACACTCAGCCATGATGCACCGCTTCCCACGCCTCGCGCGCGCTCCACGCTTCGGCGCTGCCGAAGACGGTGCAGCCCTTTTCGCCCGCAACGATCTCACCCACGGTGAAGGCGGTTTCGCCTGCGGAAGCGAGATCGGCGATCAGGGCGGGCACTTCGGCAGGCGCGACGGCGAGGATCATGCCGATGCCGCAGTTGAAGGTGCGGGCCATTTCCTCGGGCTCGATCTGGCCTTGCGCCTGAAGGAAGGCCATCAGGCGCGGCTGTTCCCATGCGTCGGCGCTGATGCGCGCGTGGAGGCCCTTGGGGAGCACGCGCGGCACGTTTTCAAGGAGGCCGCCGCCGGTGATGTGGGCGAGCGCGTTGATGCGGCCGGCGCGAATGAACGGCAGCAGGCTCTTCACGTAGATGCGGGTGGGCTCGATCAGGTGATCGATCAGCAGGCGCTCGTTGTCGAACAGCGCAGGGCGGTCGAGCTTCCAGCCCTTGTCTGCGGCGAGGCGGCGGACGAGCGAATAGCCGTTGGAATGGACGCCGGAGGAGGCGAGGCCGATCAGCACATCGCCTTCCGCAACGCGGCTGCCGGTGAGCTGCTCGCCGCGCTCGACCGCGCCGACGCAGAAGCCCGCGAGGTCGTAGTCGCCCGCTGCGTACATGCCGGGCATTTCCGCCGTTTCGCCGCCGATCAGTGCGCAGCCCGCCATGCGGCAGCCTTCGGCAATGCCCGCCACGACACGTTCGGCAACGCCCGTATCGAGCTTCCCGGTGGCGAAATAATCGAGGAAGAACAAGGGCTCAGCGCCCTGAACGATCAGATCGTTGACGCACATGGCGACGAGATCGATGCCGATGGCGTCGTGCCTATCATGGTCGATGGCGAGCTTGACCTTGGTGCCGACGCCGTCGTTGCCCGCGACCAGCAGGGGGTCCTTGTAGCCTGCCGCCTTCAGGTCGAAGAATGCGCCGAAACCGCCGAGTTCCGCGTCGGCGCCGGGGCGTGCGGTCATCTTTGCGAGAGGGCCGATTGCCTTCACCAGCGCATTGCCGGCGGCGATGTCTACCCCCGCCTTGGCGTAGGAGTAGGATTCCCTTGGGGAATAGGATTGCTGCGTTTCGTCGTTGGAAGCCATGGCAGAGGCGCCTAGCGCTTTCCCGCTTGGATTTCCACTTGCCTTTGGGCAAAAGCGGCGCAAGCCGAATACCAGCGCATGCATGCGTCCCCGATTGGAGTTCCCTTGGCCGCCCTGCGCCCATCCTTGCCCAAGCTGATCTTCCCGCTCGACGTGTCGCGCAAGGCGCGGCTGGGGCTGTTCGCGGCGCTCGGCCTTGCGCTCGCGGGTGGCGGCGTTGCGATCTATGCACAGATCGAAGGGGATCGCGGGATCGCGCCGATTGCCAGCAACGGCGATTTCGAGGTCTCCGGGATCGAGGTCAATACCACCGGCAAGACCGCTGAGGAAGCCCGCGCCAACGGCTGGAAGGAAGCGCAGCGGCTGGCGTGGGAAAAGCTGTGGAAGTCCAACGGGCTCGGTGGCGGGGCAGCTCCGGCGCTGGATGCGGGAACGCTGGACGGGATGGTTTCGGCAGTCGTGGTCGGGCAGGAGCAGATCGGCCCGCACCGCTATATCGCCACGCTTGGCGTGATCTTCGACCGGGCGCGGACCAGCGGCTATCTTGGCATGCAGGGGCAGGTCGCGCATTCCGCGCCGATGCTGGTGATCCCGGTACTGATCGAAGGCGGGGTTACCTCGGTGTTCGAGACGCGCACGCCGTGGCAGAAGGCCTGGGCCGAGTTTCGCACCGGCTCCAGCGTGATCGACTTTGTGCGCCCCAATGGCGCGGGCGCGGATTCACTGCTGCTCACGGCGGGCCAGATCAGCCGCCGCAGCCGCAACTGGTGGCGGCTGGTGCTCGATTCGTTTGGCGCTTCGGACGTGATCATGCCGATCGCCAAGCTGGAGCGGAGCTGGCCGGGCGGGCCGGTCCACGGCACATTCACCGCGCGGCGCGGGCCGGACAACCAGTTTCTCGGCAGCTTCGAGCTGACCGCGCCGAGTGAAGACAAGCTGCCGGAAATGCTCGCCAAGGCGATCGAGCAGCTTGACGGGATCTACGCCGGCGCGCTTGCGGCCGGGCAACTGGCGCCCGATCCCTCGCTTTCGATGCGGCCCGATCTCGATCCCGCGCTGGTGGAGAGCATCGTCGCCAAGATCGGCCCTGTTCCCACTGCGACGACAGCGGCGGGGCCGGACGCGGCGGCGACGACGGCCGCAGTGCCGACAACGGCGATCACCGTGCAGTTCGCCACCCCGGATGCGGCAGCGGTCGATGCCGGAGTCGCTGCCGTCCGCCGGGTCGAGGGGGTGAAGGAAGCCGCCACATCCAGCCTGGCCATCGGCGGCACATCGGTGATGCGGGTTACATTCACCGGCGATATCGACGCGCTCGCCGCCGCGCTGCGCGCGCAGGGCTGGCGCGTGACCCAAGGGGCCGGCGCGCTCTCCATCCGCAAGTAAGTGATGAGCCAGATTGCCCTGCCTCTCGTGACGGCGACCAGCGCCGATACGGTGCTGACCGGTCCGAGCCTCGAGCCGGTGCTGGCGCTGCTTGCGGGCGCGCCGGAATGGCCGTTTCGCGCGGCTGTGCTCGCGGGGCCGCCGCGCTCGGGCAAGAGCCTGCTGGCGCGCTGGTTTGCCGCAAGCGGGCTGGGCGATGTGCTGGATGATGCCGACAGCCTGCCCGAGGACGCCGTGTTTCACCGCTGGAACCGCGCGCAGGCGGATGGGCGGCCGCTGCTGATCGTATCGAACAAGGCGCCGGGCCAGTGGCAAGTGGCGCTGCCGGACCTTGCCTCCCGGCTCGGCGCGGCGCTGATGATCGAGATCGGCGCGCCGGACGATGAACTGCTGCGCGCGCTGGTGGAAACCCATGCGGCGCGGCGGGGACTTGCGCTGGGGGACGCGGTTGTCAGCTATATCCTGCCCCGGCTGGAGCGCAGTCATGCGGCGGCCGAGGCGCTGGTTGAAACAATTGATCGCCTGTCCCTTGAGCGGAAGGCCGCCGTCACCATATCCCTCGCGCGGGATGCGCTGGCCGAAAGGGTACACGGTGTACCAGAGGCCCAGCGGCAGCCGCGCTTGCTTTAATGGGGCAAAAAGAGGAAAAGCGCGGCCATGTTCGACAAGCTTATCGCCTATCTGGACTCGATCCGCGCCCGTGACCCTGCGCCGCGTTCGCGCTGGGAAATCCTGCTCTATCCGGGGCTTCACGCCGTGGGCCTGCACCGGGTGGCGCATTGGCTGTTCGTGCGCGAGTTCTTTTTCCTCGCCCGCTTCGTGAACCACCTGGCGCGCTTTTTCACCGGCATCGACATTCATCCGGGCGCGAAGATCGGGAAGCACCTGTTCATCGACCACGGCTTTACCGTGATCGGCGAGACGGCGGAGATCGGCGACAACGTGACGATCTACCAGTGCGTGACGCTGGGCGGCACCAACCCCGCCAACGGCGTTCCCGGCAAGCGGCACCCGACGCTGAGCGACAATGCGATCATCGGTTCGGGCGCACAGATTCTCGGCCCGATCACCGTTGGCCCGCGCGCCCGTGTCGGCGCCAATGCCGTGGTGACCGAGGACGTGCCCGAAGGCGCGACCATGGTCGGTCTCAAGGCGCGCTCCACGTTGGTGCCGGTCGAGACCTGGCTCAAGGACTTCATCCCCTATGGCACGCCCTGCAAGGAGCCGTGCGAGCCGAGTGGCGGTTCCCGGGTGGATGAACTGGAAGCCGAAGTGGCGCTGCTGAAGGCGCAAGTTGCGGCGCTGCTGGCGGCGCAGGATGAGAGCAGCGATGCGCCCGCGCCGGTCGGCGGCGGCAACCGGCGCAGGAGCCGCAGCTGAGCGTGATCGGCGCGAGCGATGCGGGTGGGGCCGGTGGCCCCACGGTTCTGACGTTTCCCAACCAGCGCGGCGAGCCGCAGGTCGGCTTCGACCGGGCGGAACTGCAGCGCATTCTCGATCTCTATGGCCGCATGGTCGCCGCCGGGGAATGGCGGGACTATGCGATGGGCTTCGACAAGGATGCCGCGAGCTTCGCCGCGTTCCGGCGGACGGCGGAGCGGCCCTCGGCGCGGATCGAGAAGCGGCCAGCCCTGCGCGCCAAGCAGGGCATGTGGACGCTTTATGGCGAGGCCGGACAAGTGCTGAAGCGCGGGCATGAGCTGGCAGGCGTGCTTTCGGTGCTGGAGCGCAAGCTGCTGAAGATCGTCGAGGATTGAGGCGGCCGCTTCCTCGTCTCTCCCGTCCCATTCCCGCTCACCCTGAGCTCATCCTGAGCTTGTCGAAGGGCGAAGGGTGCTGGCGCGACAGCTGGGTATGATGCTTCGACAAGCTCAGCATGAGCGGATCGGGGGAGAACGGTGCGACTGATCGGGAAGGCTGCGGCCTCGATGGTGTTGGCATTGGCCGCGTGCGATGATGCACCCGCCAAGCGCCACAAGGCCGACGAAGGCGCACCTGTGCTGCGCGTTGTCTACCGCGACGCTGATTCCGAAATGGTGCTGATGGTGCCGGAGAAGGGGCTGCGGGCAGATCTACGCGGCGATTGCGCGGCTCCGCTGCTGGTCGATGCCCGCACCGGAGCGGCGCGGGTTATCGGCGAGGCAGACGTGCAGGCGCGGCTCAAGACCATGCAACTGGCGGGGGCGACGCGCGGCGCGTGCCCCCGCAATTGAGATTTAGCGCTTCATCGCGGCCTGAAGTTCGACGAGGATCGCCTGGCTCTGCTGCGCGCCCGACTGGGGGACGAAATCGCCGGTCCGGTCCGAGATCTGGTCCCAGTGCGCGGCGAAGTCTTCGACCGAGCGCGCATCCGGCGCGAGCAGCACGGGCTTGTTCATCGTGACCCACGCCGAGTGATAGGCGCCTGCGCCCGCGCCGACGATGGCGTTGGTCGGGGCGTCGTCCGAGACGAGGAAGAGCGCGGCAGGGACGACGTTTTCCGGCCCGAACAGCTTGAACGCTTCCTCGGGAAAGATGTCTTCGGTCATGCGCGTGGCGGCGACGGGCGCCAGCGTGTTGACCTTGATGTTGTTCTTCGCGCCTTCAAGGTAGAGCGTCTTCGTGAGGCCCGCGAGGCCGAGCTTGGCGGCGCCGTAGTTGGCCTGGCCGAAGTTGCCGAACAGACCGGTGGAGGAGGCGGTCATCAGGATGCGGCCGTAGTTCTGCTCGCGCATCGTGTCCCAGCAGGCCTTGGTGGCGAAGGCGGAGCCGATGAGGTGGACCTTCACCACCATCTCGAAGTCGGCCGGATCCATCTTGGTGAAGCTCTTGTCGCGCAGGATGCCCGCGTTGTTGATGAGGACGTGGACGCCGCCCCACTTCTCCTTGGTCTTGGCGACCATCTCGACCATCTGCTCGTATTCGCTGACCGAGCCGCCGTTCGACATGGCCTCGCCGCCCGCGGCCTTGATTTCCTCGACGACCTTGAGCGCGGCGTCGGAATGGCCGGTGCCATCGCGCGCGCCGCCGAGATCGTTGACGACGACCTTGGCGCCGCGGCGACCGAGTTCGAGCGCGTATTCACGCCCGATGCCGCCGCCCGCGCCCGTGACGATCGCGACCTTGTCCTTGAACGAAATGCTCATGGCAATGCTCTCCCTTGCGCCGCGCTATTCGGTTTTTGGCGCGGCGATTAACGGCGCAGGCGATGCCATGGCGAATTGGCCTTGGCAACCGGGACCTCAGCCGATGCGGTGGACCCAACCGTGCGGGTCTGCTGCTTCGCCGCGCTGGATCGCGACGAGGCGGCTGCGCAGCTTCTGGGTGATCTGGCCGGGGCCGCCGCTGCCGATCACGAAGCTGTCGCTGGCGCTCGTCACCTTGCCGACCGGCGTGACCACGGCAGCGGTGCCGCAGGCGAAGGTTTCGGTCAGTGCGCCCGAGTTTGCGTCCGCCTGCCACTGCGCCAGCGAATAGCGCTCCTCGCGCACGGTGAGGCCTTCCTCGCGTGCCAGCATAATCAGGCTTTCGCGGGTGATGCCGGGCAGGATCGTGCCGCCGAGCGGGGGCGTGACGAGCGAGCCATCAGCCATCACGAAGAACAGGTTCATGCCGCCCAGTTCCTCGATCCACTTGCGCTCGACTGCATCGAGGAAGAGCACCTGATCGTGACCGCGCGAAAAGGCTTCAGCGGTGGGGACGAGGCTGGCTGCATAGTTGCCGCCGCACTTGGCTGCACCGGTGCCGCCGGGGGCCGCGCGGCTGTAGTCGCTGACCCAGAGCGAGACGGCGGGAGCGCCGGACTTGAAGTAATTGCCGGCGGGGCTGGCGATGACGAGGAAACGGTACTGCTTCGACGGGCGCACGCCGAGGAAGGCCTCGCTCGCGAACATGAAGGGGCGCAGATAGAGCGAGCCGCCTTCGACGGTGGGGAACCAGTCCTTGTCAGCCTTCACCAGTTCCTCGACGGCCGACACGAACAGACCTTCCGGCAGCGTCGGCATGGCGAGGCGTGTCGCCGAGGCGTTGAAGCGCGCGGCGTTGGCTTCGGGGCGGAACAAGGCGATGCCGCCATCCGCAAGGCGATAGGCCTTGAGACCTTCGAAGATTTCCTGCGCGTAGTGAAGGACGGCGGCTGCCGGATCGAGCGGGATCGGGCCGTAGGGCACGACTTCGGCGCTGTGCCAGCCCTTGCTCTCGTCATAGGTGACCGAGACCATGTGATCGGAAAAGGCAGTGCCAAAGCCCGGATTGGCGAGAATTTCCGCGCGCACGTCTGCCGCGCGGGGCGCGGGATGGGTCTGGTGTGCAAACGTCAGTGCTGCGGCGGTAGCGGGCGTCGCCATCGGGCGGTCCTTCGGGATTGTTGGGCGGGATTGTTAGCTCTGCAACGCGCCGTGAACGATTATTGCGCAAATGGCAAGTCATTTGGAACAAATGTGAAGGGCCGCTTCCGGCAATCGGAAGCGGCCCTTCGCATGGTCAGCGGCCGGAAGTGCCGCCCACGGTGCCTTTATCGCTTGAACAAACTAGCGATAATGCTCCGCGATGCGCAATGCCGACCCCTCTGCTGAACCATGAGACATCGGATCACCTCCTTTCGCGCTGTTGAGCCAAGTGCCGCTTCCCCAACTCCATGCGAAATCGGGTACGGCTCGACCGGAGGATTGCAGCCCTGTTCCGGCCTTGCAAGGAATGTGATTCATCCGGCCTCCAAGAACAAGTCTTGCATTGATTTTTTTTGCCGTCAGACTTGAGCCTTCGCGCTCGCGCTGGTGGATAAGTCACCCGGCTGCGCGGCAATCCTCGATCACCCGTCCCAGTTCGGACCAGACCGGCAGAACGAGCGTCTGCGCGCCGCTCATTTCGAGCATGAAACGCCCGCGGCTGAAGGCGATGGCATCGAGCAGCGGATCGCGGACGGCGAAGGCGATTTCGAACGGAATAGCCGCGTTTGGCGCGCTGGCGGTGGCCGCAGGCGTGGCGGTGAGGCGGCGCTGGGTGCTGCTGGTGGTGATCGTGGCAGGGACTGCGTTGGCGCCGAAACCCGCGCGTTGCAGCACGATGGCCGGACGCGCGCGATCACAGCGGATCAGGACGGACGAACCGGCGCCGGGCTGGCCGAAGCGCACGACGCTGCCGCCAGGTTCGGCGGCGTAAGTCCATACGCCCGGCGTTTGCGGGAGATCGCGCCAACTGGCGGCATCCGCGCGCGGCGCAGGTGCTGGTGAGGGCGGAGGAGCCGGACGAGGCGCCGGGGCGGGAAGCTGCGGCTTGGGCTGGGGTGAAGCCGTGCCTCCCTGCGAAGCCGGGGCATTCTGCGGTGGCACCACGGTGCAGCCTCCCAAAGCGAGGACCGAGGGGATCAGCAGGGCCGCAAGGTTGATCTTCATGCCCCGGGTATGGAAGAGAGCGGCGGTGACCTCAAGAAACTCTGCACACTCTTCGGGCAAATCGAAGGTCCGCATCGATCAGTTGCTGGTCGAGCGCGGTCTGGCCGAGAGCCGTGCGCGGGCGCAGGCGCTGATTCTGGCGGGCCATGTCTACACCGGCGAGACGAAGCTGACCAAGGCGGGCCAGGCGCTGGCCCCCGATGCGCCGATCGAGGTGCGCGGGCGCGATCATCCGTGGGTTTCGCGCGGGGGCATCAAGCTGGCGCATGCGCTGGAGCACTTTGCGCTCGATCCAGCGGGGGTGACCGCGATGGACATCGGCAGTTCAACCGGCGGATTTACCGATGTGCTGCTGACCCATGGCGCGCAGCACGTGTTCGCGGTCGATTCCGGGACAAACCAGCTGGCATGGAAGCTGCGACAGGACCCGCGCGTGACGGTGCTGGAGCAGACAAGTGCACGGATCCTTACGCCCGCCCACATCGATCGTCCCGCAACCTGGGTGGTGTGCGACGCGAGCTTCATCGGCTTGCGCAAGGTGCTGGAAGTGCCGTTGGCGCTGGCGGCGCGGCCGACGCGGCTTGTGGCCCTGATCAAACCGCAGTTCGAAGTGGGGCGCGGCGAGGTTGGCAAGGGCGGCGTGGTGCGCGATCCCGCGCTGCACGAGCGCGTGTGCCGCGAAGTGCAGGACTGGCTGGAGGGCGAGGGCTGGGCCGTGCAGGGCATCACCACGAGCCCGATCACCGGGCCGGAAGGCAACGTGGAATTCCTGATTTCGGCGCTGCATCCGGGCGTCTAGAGCGGCGACCGGAGCGGCAATTATCCCGGCTTGGGGCACTACGGCGCTGCGGAGATTGCCTAGTTGTTGCGGCGCCGCCAATATCGGCTCGCCGTTTCTGGCAACGAATCGCTTTTTACCGGGCGCTCTGGGGGACACTTCGAGCACATGCGTTATCTCGCTTCTCCTGCCCAATTGCGTGCCAGCCTGCTGCGCTGGTCCTTGTTCACAGTCCCTGCTGTCCTCGGGCTCGGGTTCCTTTCCAGCATCGTCGCCAATGCCGGGCCGCAGAATCCGTGGTTTGCCGCGCTGGCGAAGCCGGGGCTCTATCCGCCGCCGGCAACGTTCGGGATCGTGTGGTCGGTGCTCTATGTGCTGATTGGCGTGGCGCTGGCGATGGTCGCTTCGGCGCGGGGCGCGCCGGGACGCGGCCTGGCGGTGGCCGTCTTCGCAGTGCAGCTTCTGCTCAACCTGGCGTGGAGCCCGGTGTTCTTCGCCATGCACCAGATGACCGCCGCGCTCTCCATCATCGGCGTGATGATCGTGCTGACGCTGGTGATGATCCTGCTGTTCTGGCGTGTGCGACCGACGGCGGGGGCGTTGCTTCTGCCCTATCTGGCGTGGATCTGCTTCGCGTCGGTGCTGAATTACCAGTTCCTGGCCATGAATCCTGCGGCCGATGGCGCAGCGGGATCGGGCGCTGCGGTGCGCATGAAGATCTGATAACGCGCGATAGCGTTTTGCCCCGGATCACGCCTTGCACCGCGCAGCGTGAAGCGCCATCTGCAGCGAAGTAAATTCGCAAGCGAAGGCCAGAGCCATGCAGTCCGAGAACCCGATGATCGCCGATTTCGTCAAGCTGCTCAACAGCGCTGCGGGCACGCTCGCCGGCATGGGCCGCGAAGCGGGCGAAACCGCGCGCGAAAAGCTGCGCGAGACCTTCGGCGGCATGGACTTCGTGAGCCGCGAGGAATTCGAGGTGGTGAAGGACATGGCCACCGCCGCGCGCGAGGAAGCCGATGCGCTGAAGGCGCGGATCGAGGCGCTGGAGGCGAAGCTGGCTGGCTGAGGGGCTCCTCAACCTCGCCCCAACCCCGCTCACCCTGAGCTTGTCGAAGGGTGCTGGCGCGACCGCCGCGCCTGATGCTTCGACAAGCTCAGCATGAGCGGGCTGGGGTAAGGCTGCTGAGGTTTATCCCTTAAAGCCCCGCCGCCTTCAGCGCCTGATCCAGATCCTCGATCACGTCATCGGGATCTTCCAGACCTACGTTCAGCCGCAGCATCCCTTCGCCAACGCCCATGTCGGCGCGGGTTTCGGGGCCGACGCCGTGGTGGGTGGTCGAGGCCGGGTGGCACATCAGCGAGCGCGAATCGCCGATGTTGTTCGAGATATCGACAAGCCGCAGCGCGTCGAGCAGGGCGTGCGCTTGCGGACGGCCGCCGGGAACCTCGAGGCTCATGATCGAGCCGCCAGCCTGCATCTGCTTTTGCGCCAGAGCGAACTGCGGGTGGCTGGGCAGGAACGGGTAGCGCACCGTCGGCACGCGGCCTTCGATGAACTCAGCGACCTTCATCGCGTTCTCGCTCTGGCGGCGGATGCGCAGGTCCAGCGTTTCGAGGCCCTTGAGCACGACCCACGCGTTGAACGGGGCAATGTTGGGGCCGGTGTTGCGCTGGAAGGGCAGGAGCTTGCCGTCGATGAATTCCTTCGAGCCCGCGACCGCGCCGGCGAGGACGCGGCCCTGGCCGTCCATCATTTTCGTGGCCGAATAGGCGACCACATCCGCACCGAAATCTAACGGGCGCTGGAGGGCGCTGGTCGCAAACGCGTTGTCGACCACGGTGGTGATGCCGTGCTGGCGCGCAAGAGTGCAGACGAACTCCAGATCGACGAGGTCCATCGTCGGGTTCGCCGGGCTTTCGAAGAAGAATACCTTGGTGTTCGGCCGGATCGCGGCTTCCCACGCGGCGTTGTCACCTGCGTCGATCGTGGTGCCTTCGATGCCGAAGCGCGGGAGCAGGTTGTCGACCAGCCAGCGGCACGAGCCGAACGCAGCCTTGGCGGCGACGATATGGTCCCCGGCGGAGAGTTGGCAGAGGAGGGCGGTGGTCATCGCCGCCATGCCGCTGGCCTGCGCACGGCATGCCTCCGCGCCTTCGAGGAGAGCGATGCGCTCTTCCAGCATCTGCACCGTTGGGTTCTGCAGGCGCGAATAGGTCATGCCGTCGTCTTCGCCCGCAAAGCGCGCGGTGACGGTGGCGGCATCATCGTAGGAATAGCCGGAGGTGAGGAACAGGGCTTCCGAGGTCTCGCCCATTTCCGAACGCCACGTGCCGCCGCGCACGGCCTGCGTTGCGGGGCGCCAGTGGGCGGTGATCGAGCGGTCCTGACCGGTGGTGCGTTTCATGGGCCAAGGCCTTAGTTTTGCCGGGAGCGCGGTGCAAGCACTGCCATTGCCCTTTTGGCCCGTAACGGGGTATGCGCGCGGCTTCCATGACGCTGCTGACCCGCATCATTTCGCCCCTGACTGCCCCGCGCCGCGCGACAAGCGATCCGCTGGTGTGGTGCTGGGCGATCACGCTGGCGTTCCTTGTGGTGGTGCTGCACCGGCTGGGCACGCCTTCGAAGATCATGTTCGACGAAGTGCACTACCTTCCTGCGGCACGGCGCCTGATCGAACTTTCGAGCCGACTGAACCCTGAGCATCCGCTTCTCGGCAAGGAATTCATCGCGCTGGGCATGATGGTGGCGGGCGACGGGCCGTTCGGCTGGCGCCTGCCCAATGCCTTGCTGGGCACGCTGGGGCTGTTTGCCGCCATGCGCGCGCTGTGGTGGGCAAGCCTGTCGCGCCCGGCGACGCTGCTGTTCGGGTTCCTGTTCGCGACCAACTTCATCTGGTTCGTGCTGAGCCGGATCGCGATGCTCGACATGGCGATGGCGAGCATGATGGCGCTGGCGTTCTGGCAGGCGGCGCTGGCGTGGCGGAAGGGCAGCAGACTGCATCTGGCGCTGTGCGGAGTGTTCCTCGGCCTGTCGCTGGGCGGCAAGTGGAACGGCGCGCCGATCCTTGCGCTGCCGGGGCTGCTGTTTGCATGGGACCGCTGGTGGGCACTGGCCGGGCGGCGGCGGGCTTTCCTGACCGCGCGGGATGCGGGGCCAATCCCCGGCGTATCGCTGCTGGAAGCGGTGCTGTGGCTCGGCGTGGTGCCGCTGATCGCCTATTTCGCGACCTTTGCGCCGGCGTTTTTCTACAAGGTGCAACCGCTCACGCTGCAGGGGCTGATCCCGTGGCAAGGCTATATGCTGAAACTGCAGGACAGCGTGGTGAAGCCGCATCTGTACCAGAGCAGGTGGTGGCAATGGGTGTTCAACATCCGCCCGATCTGGTTCTTCTATTCGCCGTGGGATGGGGCGCAGCGCGGGGTGCTGTGCCTTGGCAACCCGTTCACGATGCTGGCGGGCCTTCCCGCGCTGCTGCTGTGCCTGTGGGCCGGGGTGCGCAAGGGGGACCGGCTGCGCGGGGCGGTGGTGGTGCTCTATGTGGCGAGCCTGATCTTCTGGGCGATCAACGGCAAGCCGGTGCAGTTCTACTACCACTACGCGCTGGCGAGCGTGTTCCTGATGGCGGCGCTCGCGCTGGTGCTGGCCGGGTGGTGGGAACAGGGACGGCGCTGGCCGGGGGCGCTGACGGTGGTGCTGTCGGGGATGCTGTTCGTGGGGTTTTACCCGATCCTTTCCGCCGGGGCGCTGCCGGGGAAGCTTTCGTACCGGGACTATACGTGGCTTGATAGCTGGCGGTAGGCGGCAAGAACCCCTCCGTCAGCCCTGCGGGCTGCCACCTCCCCATTTGTGCTTCGCAAAAATGGAGAGGGAAGAAAGAGCAGGTTTATCTATTCCTCTCCATTTTTCCCGCAGGGACAAATGGGGAGGTGGCCTGCCGCAGGCAGGTCGGAGGGGTTCTTAATACTTGCCCCAGACGAACTTGCTCGAAAGCGCGAAGTTCCACACCGAGCCCACAACGATGCCGACGATGGCCGCCGGATAGGGGTGGAAGCCCATGCGCATCAGTGCGGCTGCGGCGCCGACGTTGGCGAGGAGGCCGACCGAGCAAGTCGCGGCGAACTTGGCCCAGCCGCGCAGCAGAGGCACGAAGCCGCGCAGGCGCTTGTCGGCGTAGGTCAGTTCGTTGTTGAGCACGAAGTTGAACGTCATCGCGACCACTGCGGCGGAGGTCTGCGCGATGATGAATTCGATCTGGTCCGACCAGTTGTGGTACAGCACTTTCTGCCCGAACGCGCCGAGCACCGAAGCGAGCACCGCCATGTGGACGATCACGCCAAGGCCGCCGATCGTGCCGAACAGGGCAAAGCGCGTCGGGATGATGCGGCCGAGCCACTTGTCGTAGAGGCCGATCAGGAATTCGAACACGACGGTGCGATCAAGCTTGCTTTCGCCTTCGGCGCGGGCGGCAAAGTTCATCGGGAATTCCTTTACGCGCAGCGGCGCGTCGACCGTGGCGAGAATGTCGAGCAGGATCTTGAAACCAACGCCCGAAAGGCGGTGCGCGTCGGCCCGCAAGGTTTCGGCGCGCAGCATGAAGAAGCCGCTCATGGGGTCGGAAAGCTGCACGCCGGTCACGCGGCGGGCGATGCGGTTGGCAAGGCCTGAGGCCTTGACGCGGTCGGGCCGGCCCCAGGCTTCGGTGCTGGCGCCCTCGGCAAAGCGCGAGGCATAGGCGACGTCGTAGGCGCCGCCGTTCACCGCTTCGTACATGCCGGGAAGAAGCGCGGGATCGTGCTGGTGATCGGCGTCCATCACGGCGACAACCGGCGCGGCGGTGGCGCACATGCCCTCGATCGCGGCGGAAGCGAGGCCGCGCCGACCGATGCGCTCGATCACGCGGACGCGCGGATCATCGCGGCCGATGCGGCGCGCTTCCTCGGCAGTCCCGTCGGGGCTGTTGTCATCGACAAAGATCGCTTCCCACGCGAGGCCCTTGAGCGCGGCATCCAGGCGCTCGACCATGGGGGCGATGTTCTTGCGCTCGTTGAACGTGGGCAGAATGACGGCGAGTTGCAACATGGAGCGCGCGCTTACAGCCTTGCGAGCACCGCGTCACCAATTTCCGTGGTGCCCGCAGTTCCGCCCAGATCGCGGCCGAGGACGCCGTCTGCCAGCGTGCGGGCGACAGCGGCTTCTACCCGGTCCGCAGCTTCGGCAAGGCCAAGCGAGTGGCGCAGCAGCATCGCGAGCGAGAGGATCGTCGCCATCGGATTGGCGAGGCCCTTGCCGGCGATATCCGGCGCGGAGCCGTGGATCGGCTCGTAGAGGCCGAAGGTGCCGTAGGCGGTCTGCCGCTCGCCCAGCGAAGCCGAGGCGAGCATGCCGATCGAGCCGACGCACATCGAGGCGAGATCGGAGAGAATGTCGCCGAACAGATTGCCGGTGACCATCACGTCGAATTGGCCGGGGCTCTTCACCAGCTGCATCGCGGCGTTGTCGACATACATGTGTTCGAGCGCGACGTCCGGGTACTGCGCCGAGACTTCGATCACCACGTCGCGCCAGAGCTGCGAGGTTTCGAGGACGTTGGCCTTGTCGACCGAGCAGAGGCGCTTGTTTCGGCCCTGTGCGGCGCGGAAGCCGGCATGGGCGATGCGGCGGACTTCGCTTTCGGAATAGGACATCATGTCCCAGCCCTCGCGCTCTCCGGAAGGCGTGGTGCGGAATCCCTTCTCGCCGAAATAGACGTCGCCGTTGAGTTCGCGCACGATCAGGAGATCGATCACGCCCGCCACTTCGGGACGCAGCGCTGAGTGATCCTCAAGCCCGGCGAAGACCTTGGCAGGGCGCAGATTGGCGAACAAGGTCAAGGCCTTGCGCAGGCCGAGGATCGCCTGCTCGGGGCGCAGGTGGCGTTCGAGCGCATCGCAGGTGGGATCGCCGACTGCGCCGAACAGCACGCCGTCAGAGGCTTCCGCCAATGCGAGCGTTTCGGGCGGCAGGGGATGGCCCTTGGCGTGGTAGGCCGCGCCGCCGACCAGCGCTTCCTCGCGTTCGATGCCGAGGCCGAGCGCATCGAGCACGCGCAGCGCTTCGCGCGTCACTTCGGGGCCGATGCCGTCGCCCGGCAGAACTGCAATCTTCATCAATGCCATCCCTGAGATATCAGTGCGCGCTGCCATCGATCCGCTTGAATCGCTCGATCAGGATGGCGCGGGCCGCCATACCATCGCGGCGCGGATCGGCAAGCAGGTGCTTGGCAAGCGCGAGGCCTTGCCGGTCGAGCCGGGCGAGCAGGCGATCCCACTCCTCATCCGGCGGCGGTTGTTGGGCATGGCCGTAGCCGATGTCCCGCAGCAGCAGCGCTTCATAAGCGGCGACTGCGCGTGCCCAGCCGCGGGCGGACGGCGCGTGGCAGATCGCATCGAGCACGGCTTCGAGCGCGCTGTGGACCTCCGGGAAAGGCTGGCCTTCTGGCAGGGCACGGGCCGTAAGTGTCGTGACCCAGCCGATCCCGGCGCTGGCCAGCGGTTCGGTCAGCCAGGGGCCGCGGCTGGTTATGAGTTCGAGTTTTGCCGAGGGCAGCTGGCTGGCCGTACGCGCGACGAGCTCGGCAGCAACGAGATTGCCGGGAATCACTACCGGCCGCAGCGTCCGCCCGCGCGCCCCGGCGACATAGCCGGCAACGAGGCCGTGATCCGCCGTCAGCAGCCGCACAACCGCGCCGTGCTCGCCGTGGGCACGCGAGGCGCAAAGGATGGCAGGAGCGCGGATGAGCATGGCAGATTACGGTGTGGAGATTGCCACTGGTTGCGGCAAGGCAGTGATTGGATGAATCCCCCGTTGGAACCGGCGCCAACTTGCGTTAGCTTGTTGCACATGAAACAGCTCTTCCAGCATGCTGCCCTGACGGAGGGAGTGACAGTGCGCGTCGCTGTCAATTTCCTGCCCGAACAGTCGCGCATCGATGCCGGCAAATGGTTCTGGGTCTATCATATCCGGATCGAAAACGGCTCCGATCAATCGATTCGCCTGCTCACGCGGCACTGGCGCATCACTGACGGGCGGGGGATGATCAACTTCGTCGATGGTGACGGCGTGGTTGGCGAGCAGCCGCTGCTCGCGCCCGGCGCGTCGCACGATTACGTGTCGGGCTGCCCGCTCGGTACGCCGCATGGCAGCATGGAAGGCCACTACACGATGGAGCGGGCCGATGGCTCGCTGATCGAAGTGGCGATTCCCTTCTTCCCGCTCGCCGCCCCCGCGACGGCAAACTGACCTGACGGCATGAAGCGGACCCATCTGCCGCTCAATGGCCTGCGCGTGCTCGACGCGGCGGCCCGGCACCTTTCGTTCACCCGCGCGGCGGATGAACTGGCGGTCACCCCGGCGGCGGTGGGCCAGCAGATCCGCGCGCTCGAGGATCTGCTCGGCGTCGTGCTGTTTCGTCGCACCACAAAGGGGTTGGTGCTGACCGACGAAGCCACCGCCGGGCTCGACGCGATCCGCGAGGGGTTCCTGCGGTTCGAGGAAGGCGTGCAGGCGATGCAGGCCGGGCAATCGAGCCATGTCTATACCGTGGCCTGCCCACGCGATTTCTTCGCCGCGTGGCTCAGCCCGCGTCTCGCCGCGTTCCGTCTGGCCAATCCGGGCCTGCGTTTCGCCCTTGTCGGCAGCGACGGTGATCTCGATTTCACCGAAGCCAATCTCAACCTTGCAGTGCGCTGGGCGGAAGGGCCGGGCGATCTTGAAGGCATGGCGCTGGGCGAGCCGCTGATGCAGATCGTGGCGGCGCCGGATGCGGGCGAGGATGCGCCGTGGATCGCCTGGCCGGGCGATCCCGCGCCGGAAGGAGAAGCGCGCGAGACGCAGTTCTCCGTGGGCGACGGCGGCACGGCGATCAGCGCGGCAGCAGCGGGTCTGGGCAAGGCGCGCGTGCCGCTGATGCTGGCGGAAAACGCGATTGCCTCCGGCAAGGTCGTGCCTTTGGGGCCGCCTGACCGGTGCCGCCGGTCCTACTGGCTGGTCGCCCCCTTGCCGCAGTGGCGGCAGAAGAAGGTCAAGGCGCTGGTTGCGGCTCTGACCGGCAACGCCGGGTAAACTTCGCGCCGGGCCCGGTTTGATCCGTTCCGGGTATTAAAGTTCTCCAATTCCGTCGATAATTCGATCCGGAGCTTGAGAAGGCGTTAACTCTCCACGCCGTAAACCGCCGCGATGATGAGTGGCGAACCTAGATCCGGTGTGCAAGCGCGCGCTCGGCGCAGGCGGCGCGGCTTTGTCCGCAGCCTGCGGTGCTATGGGCGCCATTGGCAGCAGCGCCCGGGCGATGCCTTCACCGAGGCCTATGCGCTGAGCGTCTCGCACCGCGCGCCGCTGCTCTACCTCGTCGTCGTCTTCAATACGCTGCTCCTGGCGGGCTGCTTCTATGGCTCGGCGCCGCAATTGCTGGTGGTGCTCGGCCCGGTCCTGAGCCTCGTTGCCGTGCAGCGCGCCTGGCACTGGATGCCGGGCAAGGTTGCCGGGCGACCGGTCGAGCGCCTCCGCGACGATCTGGAAGGCATGCAGCGGCTGGGCGGCTGGGCGGCCCTGCTGTTCATCGCATGGTCGCTGGGGCTCTATCCCTACGGCGATGCGGGCCAGCGCGAACTGCTCCATTTCGTCATCGCGGTGACGATGTTCTCGGCCGTGCTCGGCATGGCCAATTCGCCGCAGACGGCGCTGCGGCTGGGGACGGCCTACACGCTGCCGTGGAGCCTGTTCCTGCTCGCGAGCGGGCATCCCAATGCGGTGCAGATCGCACTGGCACAGGTGTTCATCACCGTGATCCTGCTGGCGATGACGCAGATCCAGCACCGCGATTTCGTGCGGCTCGAGCTATCGCGGCAGTTGCTGGTGCGGCGTGAACGCCAGACAGCGGAGCTTGCCAGTGCGCATTACCGGCAGGCGACGGTCGACCACCTCACCGGCGGACGCAATCGCCGCGCCATTCTCGATAGCCTCGAAGACCATCTCGCCGCGCCGGGCGATGCCGTGCGGCCGTGGCTCGCGCTGTTCGATCTCGACGGGTTCAAGCACGTCAACGATACCTATGGCCATGCGGCGGGCGATCATGTGCTGCGCACGGTTAACCAGCGCATCGGCCTGATCGATGGCGTGACCGCGCACGGCCGGCTCGGCGGCGATGAATTTGCGATCCTGTTCGCTGGCCTGTTCGATGCCGAGGCCGTCATGGCGGCGGCGCGGGCGCTCTCGCTCGCCATTCGCGAGCCGATCTCGTTCAATGGCGCGACGCTGCGGCTGTTCGGCTCGATCGGTCTCTACCGCGCCGATGGCGATACCGTCTCGAACTGCCTCGAACGCGCCGACGCCGCGCTCTACAAGGCCAAGGAACTGGGCGACGGCGCGATTGTCGCGTTCGGGCCGGACGATGAAGTGGCGCTTCAGCGGCGCATTGCCGTCATGCGCCAGTTCAACGACTGTCCGCTCGAGGAACGGTTGCGGCTGCTTTATCAGCCGATCTTCGATTGCCGTGACGGGCGAGTGGTCGGCATGGAAGCGCTGGCGCGCTGGTCGCCGGACGGGATCGAATGGCAGGCGCCGGGCGAGTTCCTGGCGATTGCCGATGCGACAGGGCGCACCGGCGAACTGACCCGATTGGTGCTGGCGCGAACGCTTGCCGAGTGCCGACCTTGGGAGACAGGCCTCGAAGTCTCGATCAACCTCGCCGCGCGCGACGTTGTTCGAGGCGGCATGGCGGATACGATTGCTGCGATTGTCGAAGAGGCCGGGGCGAACCCGGCTTCTGTCATGCTGGAAGTGACCGAGCGTGCGCTGCAACTCGATCCCAAGCGCGCGGCGGCACAGCTGGTTGCCTTCCGCGAAAAGGGCTTCCGCATCGCGCTCGACGATTTCGGTGCAGGCTGGTCGAGCCTCTCGCAGCTGCGCGACTTGCCGCTCGATCGAATCAAGCTGGACCGCCAGCTGGTCGGCGCGCTCTCCAGCGATCCGGGCGCGCGGGCGGTGACGGGCATGATCGTCGCGCTCGCGTGGCAGCTTGGCATCGGCTGCTCGATCGAGGGCGTGGAAAGCGAGGCGCAAGCGAATGCGGCGCGTGCTCTCGGCATTCACCTCATGCAGGGCTACCACTTCGGGCGACCGGAACCGGCAGCGCAGGCGCTGCGGCTCTATTCCGGGCTGCTCGGCCCGGCTTCAGCAGTGCGTATCGGGTAGCGGCACTTCGCGCAGCGTGCCGCGCGGGTTGATCCGGCGAAACAGGCGGCCGTGTTCGCTCCACAACACTAGCAACAGCGCGCTGAACCCGCAGCCCAGGAAGGCGAGCGCGAGGGGCAGCGCCGTGCCATCGTAGGCAAGGCCGATCACCATGCCGACACCGGAACCGATCAGCATGCGCAGGAACGCCTGCACAGAGCTTGCCGCCCCCGCCATGTGCGCGAAGGGCTGCAGCGCGATGGAGCTGAAGTTCGCGCCGATGAAGCCGACCATGCAGATATTGAGCGCGATCACCGGCATGAACTCGAGCAAAGTCTCGTCCGGACGGGTCGCATTCCAAACCTGAAGCGCACTCAGGGTCAGGGACATCAGCACCGCGGCGTGGCTGACTCGCCGCGCGCCGAAACGCTCGACGATGCGCGAGTTGAAGAAGCTGGCGAAGGCCATGCACAGCGCCGTCGCGCCGAAGATCAGCGGGAAGTACGCGCCCGCACCGAAGTGTTCGCCAACCAGCTGCTGCGCGCAGTTCACATAGCCGAACAGCGCGGAGAGGATCAGGCCGCCGCCGATGACATAGCCGAACGAGCCGCGGTCCGAAGCGGCGGTGACCATGTTGGTGGCGATCGTCATCGGGCGGATCGGCTGGCGGTTGGCGGGATCGAGCGTTTCTTCCAGCCGGAACCACACCCACAGGCCAACGATCAGCGCCATCACTGCGAGCAGCGCGAAGATCCAGCGCCAGCTGGCGACGAGCAGCACGAGCAGGCCGATGCTGGGCGCGACCATCGGCACCAGCATGAAGATCACCGTGATCGTCGACATCTGCCGCGCCATCGCATCGCCGCCGTGGCGGTCGCGGATGATGGCGGAGGGCAGGACCGAAAGGCCCGCGCTGCCGACAGCCTGCAGGGCGCGCAGGACGAGGAGCGACGTGAAATCGGTGACCAGCGCGCAGCCGAGCGAAAGCGCGATATAGACGACAAGGCCTGCCAACAGCACCGGGCGCCGCCCGTAGCGGTCTGCCAGCGAGCCCGGAATCAGCGCGCCGAGCCCGCTGCCAATGAGGAAAATGCCAACGATCAGCTGGCGGCGGTTGGGGTCCGCGACCCCGAGATCCTGCGCGATTCCGGCGAGTGCGGGGAGCATGGCATCGATGGCCAGCGCCTGCAGTGCCATCGACATGGCCATGAGCACCACGAACTCGCGCGGGCCCATCCGGGACGCGCCGGGCCGGCTGGCGGAGGCGGAAGAAAGGGACGTCATGCGGGCAGCGTATAGGCAGGTCTGACAATTGTTCCCAGCGCTTTATGCTGCACTGCGAAAAGGGGTAGGGTGCGCGCGATGTCCGTGCCGCCGCCCCATGATCCGGATGACGAGGAGACCGCCAGCGGTCTGCGCAAGGTGATCCATATCGACATGGACGCCTTCTTTGCGAGCGTGGAGCAGCGCGACAATCCGGACTTGCGCGGAAAGCCGGTGGCGGTGGGCGGTTCGTCGGCGCGGGGCGTTGTGGCGGCGGCGAGCTATGAGGCGCGGGTGTTCGGAGTGCGCTCGGCCATGCCCTCGGTGCGGGCGGCGCGGCTGTGTCCGGAGCTGATCTTCTGCCGCCCGCGGTTCGATGTCTACAAGGCGGTTTCGCAGCAGATCCGCAGCGTTTTCCTGCATTACACCCCCCATGTGGAGCCGCTTTCGCTCGATGAGGCCTATCTCGACGTGACCGATGACTTGCGCGGGATCGGTTCGGCGACGCGGATTGCCGAACTGATCCGGGCGCGGATCAAGGCGGAGACGGGGCTGACCGCGAGTGCCGGGGTGTCCTACAACAAGTTCCTCGCGAAGATCGCCAGCGACCAGAACAAGCCCGATGGGATGTGCGTGATCCGGCCCGGCGAAGGGGCCGCCTTCGTGGCGAAGCTGCCGGTGAAGCGCTTTCACGGCGTCGGCCCGCGAGGGAGCGAGAAGATGGCAGCGCTGGGGATCGAGACCGGGGCCGATCTGGCGCAGCGCGATCTGGCCTTCCTGCGCCAGCATTTCGGATCGCAGGCGGACTACCTCTACCGCGCGGCGCGGGGCATCGATTTGCGCCGGGTGCGCGCGGACCGGCCGCGCAAATCGGTGGGCGGGGAACGCACGTTCGAGCGCGATATCGCGACCGGCCCGGCGCTGCGCGAGGTGCTGGAACGCATCATCACGCTGGTTTGGGAGCGCATCGAGCGCAGCGGCGCACGGGGGCGGACGGTGACGCTCAAGCTCAAGGACTCCGGCTTCCACACGATCACTCGGGCGAAATCACTGCCGGGACCTGTGGCAGACGAAGCGCAGTTTGCCGAAGCGGCGCGGGCGCTGCTCGACAGCGTGCTGCCGCTGCCGCAGCCGGTGCGGCTGATGGGGCTGACGCTTTCGGCGCTCGAAGGCGAAAGCAGTGCGCCGGTGCCCGCAGGCGCCGCCGACGAAGCGGGGCCCCATCCGGCGCAGGGCAGCCTACCGTTCTGAGGCGTGCCCCTCGCGCCAGATGCCGAGCGCGACGTGGACGACCTTGCCCGTGGTGGGCGGCAGGGCATCGAGCGGGAAGAACGCGGCTTCTGCGATCTCGCGCCCATCGGCACGGGGGGTGCCGCGAGCCTCGCCGGTCACGATCTCGACCCGGTTGCGCCAGCCGCCCGGCATCACGCGCAGGTCCGTGCCGATCCATGCGGCATTTTCCAGCGTGCAGCCCGCTTCTTCAGCAACCTCACGCGCGCCGGTGGCTGCAGGCTCCTCGCCCCGCGCCAGACCGCCGCCGGGGAGGAGCCAGCGCTTCGCTTCATGATAGCTGTGGCGAACGAGCAGCAGCCGGCCAGCCGCATCAAACGCGAGCACATTGCAGCCGCGCACTTCGCGCCGCATGAGGCCCCAGAGCCTGAGACGAACCGGCTGGCCGAGGCGCAACAGCGTGCGGTGCAGCGAGGGCGGCAGCCGCGAGAGCATCGGCCAGCAGTCCGATCAGCCGAGGATCGAGCTGAGGAACCACACGCGCTGCTGGGCCTGATCGGTCCAGTCGTCGGCCATGCCTTCGGTGGCATTGTCACCGGCTTCGGTGGCGGCAGCCTTGGCGGCACGGATGCGCTCGACCAGCGCGGCGTTGTCATCGCGCAGCGCCGCGACCATCGCCATGGCATCGACGCCGCTGCGGTCATCATCGGCAATCGCGGTGCGACCGGCGATGGCGCCGATCGAGGTCAGCGTGGCGCCGCCGTTCTTGCGCACGCGTTCGGCGATCACGTCGGTCAGCGCGAAAAGCTCGGTCGCCTGCGTATCGAACAGCAAGTGCAGGTCGTGGAACTGCGGGCCCTTGACGTGCCAGTGGTAGTTCTTGGTCTTGAGATAGAGCGCGAAGTAATCGGCGAGGAGGCCATTGAGCGTATCGATCAGGGCCTTGGTGGCGTTGTCACCGGGCATGTTCTGTTTCCTTCATCTGGAGAGTTGCTTGCGCACTGTAGTACACCCGTCGCGCGCTAGAGTTTCACGCAAGTTTCGAGTTTGAAAAATCGAGATAGTCGATCAGTCCGGCGCCGTGCGCGGGGCCATTCGCAGGATCATTGCGCCAGCCAGTGCCGAAATGAGTGATCCGCCGAGCACACCGAGCTTGGCTTCTTCGACCAGCAGCGGCGCAGCGGTGAAGGCAAGCGCGCCGATGAAGAGGCTCATGGTGAAGCCGATGCCGCAGAGCAGGGCCATGCCCCACAAGTGCAGGAGGCCCGCACCCGCCGGACGCTCGGCGATGCCGAGCCTTTCGCAGCCGAGCACGGCGAGCATGATACCCGCCTGCTTGCCGAGGATCAGGCCTAGCGCGATGCCGAGCGGCAGGGGCGCCAGCGGATCGCCCGTGCCCAGCGCCACGCCGGCGTTGGCGAGACCGAACAGCGGCACGATGACGAAGCCGCTCACGCCCACGAGCGCGTGTTCGAGCCGCAGCAGCGGGCTATCCCCATGGCGATCGAGCGCGACCGGGATGGTGAAAGCAGCCAGCACGCCTGCCACCGTCGCGTGGATGCCCGAGTGGAGCACGGCGAACCACAGCCCGGCGGCGAGAACCAGATAGGGCGGCAGCGCTCGCACACCGAATCGGTTCAATCCGATCATGGCGGCGAAAAGGGCGATTCCCAGTACAAGCCAGATCAAATGCAGTGATGCCGTGTAAAAAACGGCGATGACGGCAATCGCGCCGATGTCATCAACCACGGCAACCGTGAGCAGGAACAGACGCACCGACGGCGGCACCCGGCTGCCGAGCAAGGCGAGCACGCCGAGGGCGAAGGCGATGTCGGTCGCGGCAGGAATGGCCCAGCCGCCGTGCAGTTCGGCATGGCTTGCCGTCACCCCGAGATAGACCAGCGCGGGCACCGCCATGCCGGCCAGTGCGGCAATCACCGGGAGGCGGCGACGAGCGCTGTCGGCCAGTGCCCCCATTACGAATTCCCGTTTTATTTCAAGCCCGACGACCAGGAAGAACACCGCCATCAACCCGTCGTTGATCCATTCGTGGAGGTTCTCGAGTTCGGCGACGGGGCTCCACGGCAAGGCGTGCAGAAACAGATCGTGCCAGGCATGGGCGAGCGGCGAATTGGCGAGGGCGAGCGCCGCGCCCGCGCATGCCATCAGCACCAGACCGGGCGCCGCCTCGCTTGCTGCGAGCTTGCTGCGGAGGCCGCCGGAACCAAGGTTTCTCGCCATTCTCGAACCAATCCTTCGGTCTGGTATCGTTGCAACAATAGATGTTCGAGCGTAATTCAAGAAATGGGGAATAGTGCCTCTTTTGGCGCGAGGGCAAGGCAATGGCGCCGTTTTACACGGCATTCGAGTGGCTCGGTCGCGCCGAGCATGAACTCCTTCTTTTCGCTGCGATCTGGTTCGCGGTGGGTTCTCTCGATGAACTTGGAATTGACCTGCTGTGGTTCTGGCTCCGCGTGACCGGGCGCGCCCAGACCGGCAAGGCGCCGAAGGATTGCGACGCGCCGCTGCGGGGGATTGCGGCGGTGCTGGTCCCAGCGTGGCATGAAGCCTCTGTGGTCGGCGCGATGCTCCAGCATACGCTGAAAGTCTGGCCGCAGGCGGAACTGCGCATCTACGCCGGATGCTATCGCAACGATCCGGGAACATTGGCCGCCATGGTGGCGGCGGCGGGCGATTCGCGGCTGCGCATCGTGGTGCACGATTGCACCGGGCCGACAACGAAGGCCGATTGTCTTAACCGGCTCTATGCCGCGCTGATCGAGGATGAGACGCGGGGCGGTTTCCGCGCACGCAGCGTGATCCTGCACGATGCCGAGGATATGGTGCACCCCGCCGCCCTCGCGCTGCTCGACCGGGGGCTCGACGATGCGGATTTCGTGCAGTTGCCGGTGCGGCCGGAACCGCAGGCGGCCTCGCGCTGGATTGCGGGGCACTACTGCGACGAATTTGCCGAATCCCACGGCAAGGCGATGGTGGTGCGCGACTGGCTGGGGGTCGGCTTGCCCTCTGCCGGCGTCGGCTGTGCGTTCAGCCGCGCAGCGGTCGAAGCGATTGCGGCGCGGCGCGGCACGACGGAGCCGTTCGCCGCCGAGTGCCTGACCGAGGACTATGAATGCGGGCTGCTGGTCGGCCAGATCGGCGGGGCGGCAAAGTTCCTGCGCATGCGCGATACCGATGGGCAGCTTGTCGCGACGCGTGAGTTCTTCCCGGCAGGGCTTGGCCCCTCCGTGCGCCAGAAGACGCGCTGGATGCATGGCATTGCCTTTCAGGGCTGGGACCGACTTGGCTGGGACGCGCGCCCGCTCGAGCTGTGGATGCGGCTACGTGATCGCCGCGCGCCGCTGACGGCGATCGTGCTGGCGGCGGCCTACATGCTGCTGTTCATTTCGCCTGTGCTGCTGATCGCTGCGCATCTTGGCGTCTATCAACCTCGGCCGATCGATCCGCTGGTCAAACTGCTGCTGGTTGCCAATTTCGCCGGCCTGGCCTGGCGCTGCCTGCTGCGCGCGGTGTTCACGGCCCGTGAATATTCGTTGGGGGAGGGGATCATGGCGGTGCTGCGCATGCCGCTGGCCAACGTGATCGCGATCATGGCCGGGCGCCGGGCCATGGCGGCCTATCTGGCGTCACTCTACAGCGGCCGGGTCAAGTGGGATCATACCGTGCATCTGAGCCACCCCGCGCTTGCAGCTGCGCGCTGATTCAGGAGCTGCGGTGATAGCGCTCCAAAGCACGCTGGAGTGCGGAAGAAGGTCTCCTCGCGGCCAGCCTGTGATTGCGCTTGTGATGATCATTTGCATCTGGATTGCCGTGCGGGTCACGGTGGTCGCGCTTGATGGCGATCCGCAGGCAGACAAGTGGCAACTGGCGCGGCCGCTTCGCCCGGCGCCCGATATGCTTGCAGACCGGCAGCCTGCGGCACCGCCCACTCATGATCACCATAGCGCCCGCCTCGGTACTTTGGCGGTGCCTTATGTCCCGCGCCGTGGCAGCAGTGGTGCCGGACGGCGGCAGTCCGCCGCAAGGTTTGCTGCAGAACCGCAGCCGGTCGTCAGCGGGGACAATGCCGCCTTTTCGAGCGCAGCGCCCGGCGCAATACCGCTGTTGCCGGAGAAACTGGCTGCCGCTTATGATCTGCCTGCGACAGACCGCTTGCCCGAGACGGCCCCAAGACTGGCCTATCTCGCCGCATCCCCGCAGGGAACGACCGCAGCTGCGGGCGATCCGCCGCAAGGCCCCGAGCCCCGGCGCTTGCCGCACTGGTCGGCGGACGGGTGGCTGCTGCTGCGCGGCGGCGATCAGCCGCCCGCGCTGGCCGCCGGGACTGCGGCCTATGGCGGGAGCCAGGCCGGTGCGGTGCTGCGCTATGGGCTGGCGCCTTCGAGCGCGCTGCGGCCGCAGGCCTACGTGCGTGTTTCGGGCGCTTTGGGCGGCCGGACGCAGCAGAGCGAACTCGCGCTGGGGCTGATGGTGCGACCGGTGAAGCACGTGCCAATTGCCGTCCTTGGCGAGTGGCGGCTGCAACAGCAGCCCGGCCAGACGCGCACGCGTCCCGTCGTCATGGCGATCACCCAGCTGCCGCCGCTACGCCTGCCGCTGGACATCGAGGCCGAGGCCTATGCCCAGGGCGGTTGGGCAGGGGGGCGCGATGCGACGCCATTCTACGATCTTGCCGCAACCTTGCAGCGCCGGGTGCTGCGCCCGCTTTCCGGAACGCAGCTCAGCGCGGGCGGAGGTGTGTGGAGTGGCGGCCAGCGCGGGGCCGTGCGGCTCGACGTGGGGCCGCGAGTCGAACTGAGAGGAATGCTGGGTCCGCCGACGCGGCGGATCGGGGTGCGCGTGGGAGTGGACTGGCGCTTCCGCGTGGCCGGCAAGGCCGAGCCGGGATCGGGACCGGCACTGACCGTCGCAGCCGGATTCTGATGGGCAAAAACCGGGCGGCAAGCGTTTCCAAGCGGCGGCGGAACGGCTAGCCTTGCCTGCAGGATGGATGTCTACCTCCCCATCGCGAATCTTTCGGTCAACGGCCTCGTCATCGTCATGCTGGGAGCATTGACGGGGCTGCTTTCGGGCATGTTCGGCGTGGGCGGCGGGTTCCTGACGACGCCGCTGCTGATCTTCTATGGCGTCCCGCCCACCGTCGCTGCGGCATCGGCGGCGAGCCAGGTGACCGGCGCCAGTGTTTCCGGCGCCTTTGCCCATGCCCGGCGCGGCGGGATCGACTACCAGATGGGCGCCGTGCTGGTGGCGGGCGGCGTGATCGGCACAGGGCTTGGCGCGCTGCTGTTTCGCCTGCTGCAGGCGCTTGGCCAGATCGATACGGTGATCAACATCCTCTACGTGCTGATGCTGGGTGGGATCGGCGGGCTGATGGCGCACGAAAGCCTCAGCACCCTGCGGGCCGAGCGCAGCGGAAAGCCGCAGCCGATGCGCAAGCGCCGCCACCACCCGCTGGTTGCGAGCCTGCCGCTGCGCTGGCGCTTCTATCGTTCGGGGCTCTACATTTCGCCGCTGGCGCCGCTGCTGCTCGGCATTTTTACCGGCATCCTGACCATGCTGATGGGCATTGGCGGCGGGTTCATCCTCGTTCCCGCGATGCTCTACATCCTGGGCATGGGAGTGACGGTGGTGGTCGGCACCTCGCTGTTCCAGATCCTGTTCGTGACGATGGCGACAACGATGATGCACGCGCTCACGACACGCGCGGTCGATATCGTGCTGGCGGTGCTGCTGCTGATCGGATCGGTGACCGGCGCGCAAGTCGGCGCGCAGTTTGCGCAGAAGGCCAAGCCCGAACAGCTGCGCCTGATCCTTGCGGTGATCGTGCTCGGCGTCGCGATCCGGATGGCGCTCGGGCTCGGCTACCGGCCGGACGAGATCTACACGGTGGTGACGCAGTGATCAGGGTGACGCCGTGATGAGCCGGCTGGCGCTGCTGCTGCTGGCGCTGTTTCTCTGCGCGGGCGCGCGGGGGCCGATCCTCGTGCCGGAAATCTCACAGCACGAAATTCAGGTGCGGCAGGGCTTTACCGGGGCGGACCTGCTGCTGTTCGGCGCGATCCTCACGCCCGAAGGTGCGCGTGCGGCGGGGGACTATGATATCGTTGTGCTGCTGGAAGGCCCGGCCCGCTCGATCGTGGTGCGCGAGAAGCGCAAGGTCGCGGGCATCTGGGTCAATGCCGACAGCACCGAGTTCCGCTCCGCACCGAGTTTCTATGCGCTGGCCGCTTCGCGCCCGGTTGCCGCGCTGGTCGATGCGAAGACGGCGGCGATCTACGAGATGGGCCTCAAATGGCTGCAGCTATCGCCGGTCGGGGTGATCAATCCGGTGGAGCAGAAGCGCTTTTCTGATGGCCTTGTCGATCTGATGCGGCGGCAGAAGCTCTATCAGGAAGACGAAAACGCGGTGAAGATCAGCGGGCAGGTGCTCTATCAGGCGCGCATTTCGCTGCCCTCCAGCGTGCAGACCGGGACCTATACCGCCGAAACCTTTGCGGTGCGGGAGGGGCGGGTGGTCGCTTCCGCGATCTCGCGCGTTACCGTGCGCAAGGAAGGTTTTGAGCGGCTGGTTGCTTACAATGCGCAGGTCAATGGCTTCTTTTATGGCCTGTTCGCGGTCATCGTCTCGATCTCGATGGGCTGGATTGCAGGCCGCCTGTTCGCGCTTGTCTAGGGTTCGTTCGCTGCCGTGTGGCAGAACTCCTGCCACTTGGGATGTTTAGCCAGTTATTAACCGTCAAAGGTTAGGTCTTGCTCAGACGAAGCCTCTCGGGCGGGGAACAGGTGGCAATGAGCGATATGAGCATCAACGGCCTGGAGAGTGCCGGCAGGGCAAGCCCGACCGATCTCGCCGCCAATGGTGCGCGTCCGGCAGTCAGCACCGACGCGCGCGGTGCGCCGCGTCCCGCAGCGGACAATGCCCGCAGGCCCATCGGCTATGTGCTTGATGTGTCGGGTGCAGGCAGCTCGATCGCGCTTGACCTGACGCGGCTTGAGGAATGCATGGCGGACGGCGATCCGTCTATCTCGCTCGCAGGACAAGTCGGCAGCCAGCTCAAGATCCGTGTCGGCACTGGCTGGCTTCTGGGCAGCGTGCGGACCCAGCGTCAGGACATGACCGCAGGCCACGACGGCGTGATCATCGCGCAAGTGGACTTCCTCGGCGAGGGCGACGAAGAGCGCCTGACCGGCAAGATCTATGGCTTCCGCCGCGGTGTGACGCGCTATCCGGTGCCCGGTTCGCCGATCTATCCCGCGACCAGCACCGACCTTCGCCAGATCTACGCCAGCGACGGCCGCACCAACGTGACCATCGGCACCGTGTTCCCGACCCGCGACATCCGCGCCGGGCTCTATGTCGACGCGCTGCTGGGCAAGCACTTTGCGCTGCTCGGTTCGACCGGCACCGGCAAATCGACCAGCGCGGCCCTCATCCTCCACCGCATCTGCGAGTTGGCGCCCGAAGGTCACATCGTGATGATCGACCCGCACGGCGAGTACATGCAGGCCTTCCGCAATACCGGCCAGCTGCTCGACGTCAGCAATCTCAACATGCCGTACTGGCTGATGAATTTCGAGGAGCACTGCGAAGTGCTCCTGACTTCGACCGGCACCGACCGCCAGATCGATTCGGATATTCTGGCCAAGTGCCTGCTGCAGGCGCGGCACCGCAACCGGCTGGCCGAGCAGATCGGCAAGATCACCGTCGATTCGCCGATCCCCTATCTGCTTTCCGACCTGCTCAACATTCTCAACAACGAGATGGGCAAGCTCGACAAGGGCCACACGTCGGTTCCCTATCAGCGGATCAAGACCAAGATCGAGGAACTGCGCGGCGATCCGCGGTATCAGTTCATGTTCTCAGGCATGCTGGTGGGCGATACGATGGCCGAATTCATCAGCCGCGTGTTCCGCCTGCCTTCGCATGGCAAGCCGATCTCGATCATCGACGTTTCGGGCGTGCCTTCCGAAGTGACCTCGACCGTGGTCGCGGTGCTTTCGCGTCTTGTGTTCGACTATGCGATCTGGTCGCGCGACGAGGAAACGCGCCCCATCCTGCTGGTCTGCGAAGAAGCGCACCGCTACGTGCCCGCCGAGAAGAATTCGGACGGTTCGTCCGTCGGCCGCATCCTTTCGCGCATCGCCAAGGAAGGCCGCAAGTACGGCGTTTCGCTGGGCCTGATCACGCAGCGTCCCTCCGACCTTGCCGAAGGCGTGCTCAGCCAGTGCGGCACGATCATCGCGATGCGCCTCAACAACGAGCGCGATCAGGCCTTCGTGAAGGCGGCGATGCCCGAAGGCGCGCGCGGCTTCCTCGATTCGATCCCGGCGCTGCGCAACCGCGAATGCATCATCTGCGGCGAAGGCGTCTCGATCCCCATTCGCGTCGCGTTCGACGAACTCCACGGCGACTTGCGCCCGGCCTCGGCCGACCCGTCGTTCTCCGAATTGTGGGGCCGGACGGGCGGTGAGGAAATGGCGGTCGAGCGGACGGTGCAGCGCTGGCGCGCGCAATCGCGGTAATAGAGGGCGCGGTAAGCGATTTCGGCCTGGACAGGTTGACACAGTTGACACGGTCCAGAGCAAATCTGTCCGCCTCTCAGGTTTGCTCTGCATAATACTGAATTTACGGCATAATATGTGAAAATGCCGTCCAACAGGCGGCGCGAATAACTGACGCGCGTGTCATTTATTCCTGCGCCGCGCACGGCGTGTCGGCCTCCCGCCTGAAAAGGCCAGTGGGAGGAGCGGGCCGCGTGCGGTCCATGGTGAAACTACTGTTCAAAGAGCGCGCGGATCATGCGCGCCGGGGCGGTGTGTAGGAAAGCTGTTTTGCGGTTGGTGGCTTCACGAGGAAGAACCCCTCCGTCAGCCCTTCCTTCGACAAGCTCAGGATGAGCGGGGCTGCCACCTCCCCATTTGTGCTTCGCAAAAATGGAGAGGATATCAGGCTCTAGAGCGAAGGCGCCATGCGGCCTGAGCAATCGCCGTCGGCTTGGGATTCCTCGCTGCATTCATCAGAATCGACGACGCGGGCGTGCTGGCGCCAGCCGGGGCGGCGGTAGGCGAACGTGGCCATGGCCAGCGCGGCGGCGGAGCCGACCGGGAACGACAGCCATAGCGCATCGACCCCGATGGAAGGATAGGCGAGCGCGTAGAAGCCGAGGCGCACCGGGTACATCGCGATGCCGAGAACGACGATGGGGGTGAGCACCACGCCGCCCGCGCGCATCGTGCCGAACAGGACGATGGTCATGCCGAACAGGATGTAGCTCCAGCTGCCGAGGAACTGGATGTGGCGCGCAGCGTCGACCGCGGGGCTGGTCGGGCCGAGGAACAGGGTCAGCACCGGACGGTCGAACGCGAGAAGGAGCAGCAGCAGCGTGCCGGTGATCGAGACATTGAGGATCAGCCCCGCGCGGGTGATCTTGCCGAGGCGGCTGACGAGGCCCGCGCCGATGGCCTGCGCGGCCATGGCGCTGAGCGCCGCAGAAATCGCCATCGCGGGCATCTGGAGGTAGGTCCACACCTGCAGAGAGGCGCCATAGGCGGCGCTGGTCATCGCGCCTTCCTGATTGACGAGGCCGATGATGATGAGGCCCGAGGCGGAAATCATCAGCATCTGCGCGCCCATCGGCAGACCCTTGGTTAGGATGTAGCGCAGCTCTGCCGGATCGGGGATGAGATAGGCAAGCTCCCGCCCGCGCAGGCGCAGCGGCAGGCTCTTCGCATAGACGTAGAGGATGAGGCCGATCATCGAGACATAGGCGGCGATGGCGGTGGCGAGCGCTGAGCCCGCGATGCCGAGCGCGGGGATCGGGCCGAAGCCGCCGATCAGCAGTGGATTGAGCGCGATATCGAGCACGACCGCGACGATCATGAAGCGCAGTGAGGTCTGTGCGTCACCCGCGCCGCGCAGGCCCATGCCCATGATCACGGTGATCGTGGAGGCGGGCATCGCGATGAAGATCAGGCGGAGGTAAACCAGCGCGAAGCCGAAGATCTCGGGCGGCGTGTTCATCGCGCGCAGCAGGTGCGGGGTGAGCACCCAGCCGAGCGGCGCGAGGAAAAGCGACAGGCCGACGCAAAGTCCGATGGCGGTGCCGAACGTGCGGCGCGCGGCATCCGTGTTGCCCGCACCGAAGGCCTGCCCGACCTTGACCGTGGCGGCCATGCCGAAGCCGAACACGGCCGCGAACAGCAGGAACATCACGACATTGGCGTTGGCGGTGGCGGCCAGCGCGCTATCACCCAGCATGCGGCCGACCCAGACCGAATTGACCGATCCGTTGAGCGCCTGAAGGATGTTCGAGACGAGCGTGGGCGCGGAGAAGACGAGGAGAGTGGAGAGGATCGGGCCCTGCGTCAGATCGCGGTGGCCATCGCGGGGGCCGCGGATGGGGCCTGGGCCAGTGTCTCGACTTCGCTCGACACGAACGGGGGTGGTGGGTTGGTCCACTCGCTCAGTCCTTCTTCAGCGCGGCGAGGGCCGCGAAGGGGCCGATGGGAGCTGCGTCGTTCAGGCCGTGTTCGGCGCGGAAGGCATCGGCGTTCGGGCCTTCGGCGAAGGGATCGATGGCGAGCGCCAAGGTCTGTGCCAAGGCTTCGCCGAGGTCAAAGGCAGTGCCTTCGTACTCGATCTCGTCGAGGTCGTCGGCAGTGAGTTCGACTTCCTCATCCGGCGTGGTGGCGCCGGCTGGGGGCACGAAGCGCATGTGGACGGGCTCGTCGATATGGACCGGAAAGTCTTCTGCCGAGATGCGGCAGGCCTGGATGATATCGGCGACGAGGCGGCCGGTGGCGGTCACCTTGTCGCCCTCGCGCACGAGCTGGACAGTCGCCTGCATCGCGGGGATGGCGGTGATCGCGAAACGTCCGGCGAGGCGGCGGCGAGCGGCCTCGTCAGGCGCGAGCGTGAGCGGCGCGTCGGTGATCTGGCGCAGATCGACCGGATAGCTGTATTCAGGCTGCGGCGCGCTCGCGGGTGTGCTCATCGCCCGATTTCTCCTGCCAGCACGCGGAAGCCGGGGACGAGCGTGAGGCCGGCCGCGAACGCGCGGGCGCGCTGGGCGACGAGCAGCGGATCGGTGCCCGAAATCAGCGTGACATTGCGGCGGACGGCTTCGGCCATCGCGTCCTCGCCGCCGGCAAGGCCCTGGCGGTAGGCGCCGAGGCGGCCGCCGAGGGTGCCCATCAGCTTGCCGATATGCTTGCCGACGACGACATCGCCGACGCCCTGTTCGCGCAGCTGGCCGTCCATATCCTCGACGAAAAGCTCGGTCAGGCGGGCGCTGGGGGCGATGAGTGCCTCCTCGTGCTCCATCCGCAGCATGACGAGGCTGAGGATCAGCGTGATCATGTCGAACCGTCCGGCCAGCGTGTCGGCGACGCCGCAATCCCGGTACCATTCCTTCTCGCGCGCGATGGCGACGGTGCGGTGCCAGAGCTCGCGCACGGTATCGCGATCGTCCTGACGGGCTCCGAACAGACGGGCGAGGAGCGACATGGGCGGGAGTGTCCTTCTTGGCTTGCGGCGCGGTTCAGGGCGGGGAAAGCGCCTGTGCGCCATTGCAGTAACGCGCCGTGCGCCGTAAGGCACGTGGCGACTGACGGCGATATAGGGTGCGCGGGCCAATTGGCAAACGCCCCGATGGGCACGGCGATGCGCCGGCGGCCCGGCCAATTCGGAGTGACGCATGCTGGGTAAGGGCTGGAACACGAAACTGCAGGCAGTGACGGCGCTGGGTGTGCTGGCGCTCATGGCCGGCGGCTGCGCCAGCATCAAGGATCACCGCGGCTATCTGATCGATCCGGCGCTGACGGGTTCGGTCCAGCCGGGAATCGACAACCGCACCTCGGTGGAGCGCGCGCTGGGCCAGCCGACCTTCAAGAGCGAGTTCGGCAAGCAGATCTGGTACTACGTCTCGATCGACACCAAGCAGCGCCCGTTCAAGCGCCCGCAGGCCAAGACGCAGAACGTGCTGATGGTGAGCTTCGACGAGAAGGGCAATGTCGCCAATGTCGAGCGGCGCGGGATGGAAAAGGTCGTCTCGCTGAACCCGGATCGGCACGCGACGCCGACGCTAGGCCGCAACCGCAGCTTCTTCGAGGATCTGTTCGGCAACATCGGCTCGGTCGGTGCCGTGCCGGGGCAGATCGGCCAGGGCGGCGGTCCGCAGGGTTCGGGTCCGAACGGCAGCTGAATTTTGCTGTTCCGGCCTAGCCGGAACAGGGCGGCACCAGCCCGCTCCCCCGCCCGGCCACCCACGAGAGTACCCTGAATGGGTGGCCGGGCGGGGGAGCGGGCTGGTGCCGCGTCGGGCGGTGACGCCCGCAACAACCCTCCGGCTTGAACCGTGGTTTGTGCCTCCCATATCGGAGGCATGACAGACCAACATTCGGCCCACGGGCTCGTGCAGTGGCACGGAACCACGATCATCGGCGTCAAGAAGAATGGCCGCACCGTCATCGCCGGTGACGGGCAGGTTTCCATGGGCAACACCGTGATGAAACCCAACGCGCGCAAGGTGCGGCGTATCGGCGAGGGCAAGGTGATTGCCGGGTTCGCGGGCGCGACGGCGGACGCCTTCACCCTGTTCGAGCGGCTGGAGCGCAAGCTGGAGCAGCATCGCGGCCAGCTGATGCGCGCGGCAGTGGAACTCGCCAAGGACTGGCGCACCGACAAGTACCTGCGCAATCTGGAAGCGCTGATGATCGTCGCGGATGCCGAGACGATGCTGATCCTGACCGGCAATGGCGATGTGCTGGAGCCGGAAGGCGGGATCGCGGCGATTGGCTCTGGCGGAAACTATGCCTTGGCGGCGGCGCGGGCGCTCGATCCCTATGAGGACGATGCCGAGAAGATTGCCCGGCGCGCCATGCAAGTGGCGGCGGAAGTGTGCGTCTTCACCAATGACCGCGTGACGCTGGAAGAAATCTGAACCCCCTGCCGTTCGGTTTTGAGTGTCTCGACTTCGCTCGACACGAACGGCCCTTTGGAATTTGCCATGAACGAGACCCTTACTCCCAAAGCCATTGTTGCCGCGCTCGATGCGCATATTGTTGGCCAGCGTGATGCCAAGAAGGCGGTTGCCGTGGCGCTGCGCAATCGCTGGCGGCGGCAGAAGCTTTCGCCCGAATTGCGCGATGAAGTAACACCCAAGAACATCCTGATGATCGGGCCGACGGGCTGCGGCAAGACCGAGATCAGCCGGCGGCTGGCGAAGCTGGCGGACGCGCCGTTCGTGAAGGTCGAGGCGACCAAGTTCACCGAGGTTGGCTATGTCGGCCGCGACGTGGAGCAGATCGCGCGCGATCTGGTGGAAGAAGCAGTGCGGCTGGAGAAGGACCGGCGGCGCGAGGCTGTGCGCGAGGCGGCGAGCAAGGCGGCGATGGACCGGCTGCTCAAGGCGCTGGTGGGCGACGGCGCGAGCGAGGCGACGCGCGAAAGCTTTCGCCAGCGGATCAGCGAAGGCTCGATGAACGACGTCGAAGTCGAGATCGAGGTAGAGGACACGCCCGCCAAGCAGATGGAAATCCCGGGCATGCAGGGCGGAATCGGCATGATCAACTTGTCCGAGATGATGGGCAAGGCGTTCGGCCAGAAGCCGCTGAAGCGGCGCAAGCTGCGCGTGGCGGATGCATGGGACAAGCTGGTCGACGAAGAGGCCGAGAAGCGGATGGATCAGGATGATGTCGCGCGGGCGGCGCTGATCAATGCCGAGACCAATGGCATCGTGTTCATCGACGAGATCGACAAGATCGCGGTGAGCGATGTGCGCGGCGGTTCGGTGAGCCGCGAGGGTGTTCAGCGCGATCTGCTGCCACTGATCGAAGGCACCACCGTTGCCACGAAGTATGGGCCGATGAAGACCGACCACGTGCTGTTCATCGCCTCGGGCGCGTTCCATGTGGCCAAGCCCAGCGACATGCTGCCCGAACTGCAGGGCCGTCTGCCGATCCGGGTGGAGCTGGCGGCGCTCAGCGAGGACGACTTCGTGCGTATCCTGAGCTCGACGCGGGCGAACCTTGTCGAGCAGTACCGTGCGCTGCTGGCGACCGAGCAGGTGGCCGTGGACTTTACCGAGGACGCGATCCGCGCGGTGGCGAAGACGGCGGCGCAAGTGAACGAGACAGTCGAGAACATCGGCGCGCGGCGGCTGCAGACGGTGATGGAAAAGCTGCTCGAGGAAGTGAGCTTCGAGGCCGAGGACCGGCGCGGCACGACCGTGACGGTGGACGCGGCTTATGTGAGCGAGCGGCTGGGCGGGCTCGCTGGGAATGCGGACCTTTCGAAGTATATTCTGTAGTCCAGCCCGCAAATCCCACCTCCACCCCGCTCACCCTGAGCTTGTCGAAGCATGTCCTGAGCGGCTGCTGCAAGCAGCCAGCCGAAGGGGGTGCTGGAGCGACCGTTGTGCCTGATGCTTCGACAAGCTCAGCATGAGCGGGTGGGGGGATTGGGGCTCTAGCCCTCATCCTGCGCGAGCAGGCGGTTCAGCACCGGCGCGAACAGGGCAATGGCCAGGCCCGCGCCGGTGCAGATCGCGGCATTGAGGAGCCAGAAGGGGGCGGGGCCCATCGATTCGTAGAGGCCGCCCATCCAGCCGCTGAGGATGCTGCCGGCGGCGACGGCCATGTAGTTCACGCCGACCAATGTGCCGCGCAGCGATTGCGGGGCGCGGGTGCCGTATAGACCGAGGATGACCGGGGCGTAGTACATCGCGCCGAAGTTCGAGGTCACGTGGAAGAGCAGCGGCAGCACGATCGGGGCGCGGCCCTGCGCGTTGGCCAGCACGGGGCCAGCGGCGAGCAGGCCGACACTGAGGCCGAAGATCACGCTGCCGATGGCGAGTTTGGTCAGCACATCAGGTTCGCGTCCGCGCCTGGCCTGAAGGCTCCAGATCCACAGTACGAGCGGGATGAACAGGCCCGGCGCAAGGCCGTCGAGCGACTGGAACCAGGGGACGGGGACTGAAAAGCCGCCGACGTCGAGGTTCACCGTGTCGCGCAGCCAGATGTTGTAGACGTTCCAGATCTGCGCCTGCGCGGTCCAGTATCCCACGACCAATGGCCATATCAGCAGCAGGCCCATGACGCGGCGGCGTTCGCCGGGGGTGAGGCGCGCGCGCTTGCCCGAGGGTGCGCGGGCGCGCTGCTGCTCGGCTGGGAGCCAGCGGCTGCCGGCGAGATAGAGGGCGAGGCCGATCAGCATGCCGAAGCCCGCGACGGCAAAGCCTGCGTGCCAGCCCCAGATCGCCGCGACGCTGCCGCTGAGGATCGGCGCGGCGGCGGCACCGAAATTGATGCCGAGGTAGTAGTACTGGAAGGCGTTGACTTCGCGGCTGTCGCCATCGGCGTAGAGCGACTTGATCTGCGCCGAGAGATTGCCGCGCAGCAGGCCCGCGCCGCACATCAGCAGGACGAGCGCGATGAGGAAGGTGCGGTCGAAGGCGAGGGCGAAATGGCCTGCCGTCATCATCGCCGCGCCGCCGCCTACCGCCAGCTTGCGCCCGATCACGCGGTCGCCGATCCAGCCTCCGACGAGGGGAAGGCCGGTGACGCAGGCGTAGTAGTAGCCGAAGGTCTGCAGCGCGAGCGCCTGCGGGCTGAGCGTGCCGGACATTGCTTCCAGCGCGCCGCGATAGGGGGCGAAGCCGATGATCGTGGCGACGCGGTCAGGGTGCAGCAGCAAGTCGCCGGTCATGTAGAGCACGAGCATGGCGACCATGCCGTGGAACGAGATGCGGTCCCAGAACTCGGTCCCGGCGAGCACCCAGAGGCCCTTGGGCTGGCCGAACAGGTCGCTGTCTTTAGCCGTGTCCGTATCCGCCGTGCCTGTTTCCAACGTGGTCGCGCTCATCAAAGCCCTCCGTGCGGCGGAAGGTGCCCCAAGTGGCCGGGAATGCAAGGTTTGCCGGTGTGCAGGCGGATTTATTGCCCTATGGTGCGGGCATGTACACGACCCCCGAAGACCGCCCGATCTACCGCCTCCTCACCGGCAAGGACGACCGCGCCTTTTGCGAACGCGTTTCGGAAGCACTGATGCAGGGCTGGCGGCTTTACGGCTCACCGACGATCACGTGGGACGAGGAAGGCGGCTGCATGAAGGCGGCGCAGGCGGTGGTGTGGCATGAGGCCGATGTGGTGAAGTGAAGGGGCGGGGCTTGAGGGTTCAACTCCCCGGCTTGTAGACCATCAGGCTGTCGGGATCGAACTCGGGCCGTTCGCCGCCGGATTGGTAGTAGACGCCGATGCCGGAGAACAGGCGCCAGTAGGTATCGGGCCAGGCCGAGCGGCCATAGGTTCCGCAGGGCAAGTCCAGCGCGGCGGAGGTGCGGGATTCGCTGGCGGCCAGATCATAGACGAACGCATCATACGGATAGCCGGGCGAGGGCGGGGTGCGCAGGGCGCAGCGCTGGGCCTGAGGCTGAGGCAGACCCGCCGATGCGAGCGCATAGACCGCGAGATGCTCCGGGCGGCTTTCGACAATGGTCAGTGCCTTGCGGCCCATAAGCTCGGTGTTGCCGGCGGTTTCGGCATAGCGCAGGACGAGCGCGCCGCCTTGCTGCGGGGTGACGGTGAGGCGGGCGGCTTTTTCGCCGCAGCGCTGGGCGGCATAGAGCAACCAGCGGCCACCGGTGAGCCGTGCTTCCTGCGCGATGACGTCGCAGCCTTGCGGGGGTGTCCATGCGCCGCGCGGCAGCCGGGTGAGGGCATCGGCGCGGCACAGGCCGGAGCCGGGGAGGAGGCCGCCGGACTCCGCGCAGGGCAGCGGCTGCGGCGCGGGCGGTTCGGCCTGTGGGGCGGCAAGAAGGAGGGCGAGAGTGAGCATCGCCCGCCTTGCTTACTCTGCCGCTTCGCTGAGGTCTGCCTGTTCGGCGGCCTGCCGGTTCCACATTTCGGCATAGAGCCCGTCGCGCCGCAGCAGTTCGAGATGGCCCCCGCTTTCGACGAGGCGGCCCTGATCGAGCACGAAGATGCGGTCTGAATCGGCGATGGTCGAAAGGCGGTGCGCGATCGAGATCGTGGTGCGCTGTTCGGCAAGGCCGCGCATGGTGGAGAGGATATCCTGCTCGGTGCGGGTATCGAGCGCGCTGGTGGCTTCGTCGAACAGGACGATGGGCGGGTTCTTGACGAGCGTGCGGGCGATGGCGACGCGCTGCTTTTCGCCGCCCGAAAGCTTGAGGCCGCGTTCGCCGACTTCGGTTTCGAAGCCTTTGGGCAGACGGTCGATCAGCGGCGTGAGCGCGGCGGCGCGGGCGGCGGCTTCGACGTCTGCGAGGCCAGCCCCGTCTCGCCCATAGGCGATGTTGTAGCCGATGGTATCGTTGAACAGCACCGAATCCTGCGGGACGATGCCGAGTGCGGCGCGCAAGGAAATCTGCGTGACTTTCGCAATATCCTGCCCGTCGATCAGGATGCGCCCGCCTTGCGGATCGTAGAAGCGGAACAGCAGGCGTGCGATAGTCGATTTGCCCGCGCCAGAGGGGCCGACAATGGCGACCTTGCTGCCGGCGGGGATTTCGAGGGTGAGGCCGTGGAGGATCGTGCGGTCGGGATCATAGCCGAACGTGACGTTATCGAACACCACGGCGGGCTGGCGGATGTGCAGCGCGGGGGCGCCCGGCACGTCGGCCACTTCCTGCGGCTCGTCCATCAGCTTGAACATGGCGGCCATGTCGATCAGGCCCTGCCGGATGGTGCGATAGACCATGCCGAGCATGTCGAGCGGGCGGAACAGCTGGGTGAGATAGGTGTTGACGAAGACGACGTCGCCCACCGTCAGCCGACCCTGCGACCAGCCCCACACGGTATAGGCCATCGCGCCGCCCATCAGCAGATTGACGATCAGCGCCTGCGCGATGTTGAGCAGGCCTAGCGAGTTTTCGCTCTTCACTGCGGCATCGGCATAGGCGCGGGTGGCCTGCGCGTAGCGCGCTTCCTCGCGCGCTTCGGCGGCGAAGTACTTCACCGTCTCGTAGTTGAGCAGCGAATCGACCGCGCGGGCCATGGCCTGCCCGTCGAGCCGGTTCATCTTCTCACGCAAGGCATTGCGCCATTCGGTGATCGTGCGCGTGGTCCACGCATAGAGCACGATGGCAAGCGCAGTGGCGGCGACGAGCGGCCAGCCGAAGTTGACGTAGAAGATGATCGCGACGGCGGCGAGTTCGATCACCGTGGGGGCGATGTTGAACAGGAGGAAATAGAGCATCACGTCGATGCTCTTGGTGCCGCGCTCGATCACCTTGGTGACTTCGCCGGTGCGGCGGGCGAGGTGGAAGCGCAGCGAAAGCTTGTGGAGCTGGCTGAACACGTCCTCCGCCAGTGCGCGCGTGGCATCCTGCCCGACGCGTTCGAACACGATGTTGCGCAAGTTGTCGAAAGCGACGCCGCTGAACCGGCCGAGTGCATAAGCCAGCACGAAGGCGAGCGCGACCGCATAGGCGCCGCTGATGGAGCCGGGCGCGGTGCCCGGCAGACTCATCGCATCGATGGCTTTCTTGTAGGCATAAGGGAGCGCGAGCGTGGTCGCCTTGGCCGCAAGGATCAGCAGCGTCGCGCCGATGATGCGCCGCCGCAGGACCGGATTATCGCGCGGCCAGAGGTAGGGCAGGAAGCGGCGAAGCGTGCCCCAGCCATCGTGGCGGGCGGCTGAGCCATCTGGGGCAGTGTTGGTTGCGGTATCTGGCGGCATGCGCCTTCAGATAGGAGGTTTGGCGCGTTTCGCCAGTGCTTATGGGGCTGGCGCCGCTTGTCGCCATGCCGAATCCCCATGCCGCTCATGCTGAGCTTGTCGAAGCATCAGGCCCTGCCGCTGCGCGAGCACCCTTCGACAGGCTCAGGGTAAGCGGGGTATTGGGTGCGGGTTGTGGGGTGTGAGAAGAAGACTTGGGACCGGTTCTTCAAAACCGGATCGGTATCTCCGCGTTGTCCGGCAGGTCGAACAGGATCCGCTTGGTCGAGAAATCGATGGCGACGCGGTGAAACAGCTTCAGCTGGTTCATACCCATGAACATGGCGGGGCGCTTGACCATCTCGAGCTTTTCGAAGGCGGGGGTATCGGCGAAGACGAGCACCGAATTGCTCATCGTCATCGTGCCGAGCTTCAGCGTTTTCGCCATGGCGAGGTCTGCCATGATCGTCTGCCCGGTGACGGACTGGAGTTCGGTCGTTTCGCCCTTGTGGCGCTTTGCCAGTGCCTTTTGCAGCGCGCGGTTGCCAATCGAGGTATCGGAGCCGGTGTCGATCACGATATCGGTGCGTACGCCGTCGATCAGCGCGTTGGTCATGATCAGCTGGCCGGAGCGGCGGCGGGCCTGCACGACGATCTCGAACCCGCGGCTGCCGCCCAGTTGCATCGCATCGCCGATGGCCATGCGCTTCTTGTCGAAATCAAGGAGGACGCGCTGGTCCTGCAGGCTGTCCAGCCCGATGATGCCGTCGGCGCCGATATTGTAGCCGTCGAGCAGCGGGGCGGTGAGGCCATAGAAGCTGCGGCGGCCGAGGTTAATCTCGTCGACTTCGACAAGATCGACGCTTTGCGTGCCGGCGATGCCGATGAGCAGGCCGGTGCCGGATGTCGGCAGGCGCAGGCGCGTCGCGATATCGCGGGCGAGCACGGTGCGTTCGGCGCCCGTATCGACGAGGAAATCGAAGGGACCTGCAGCGCCGATGCGCACCGGCACGGTCATCCGGTCATGCCGGTCGATATCGGCCTTGACGACGTCGATCGCGCCGGGGCCGGTCTCGGCCGGAGGCAGCGGTGCGGGCGTGGCCAGCGCGAGCGCGCCGGTTGTTGCGATGGTTAGCAGACCCATGGCGTCCTTCTCCTGCGCCGGAGCATACGCCTTTCCGTGAGCGCTGCCTATGGATTTCAGGAGGTTGCGGGCTGGGCCCTGCGCAGGCGCAGCGCGCCCAGAAGTTCACCGAGAAGGCCGGTGATCTCGCCAAACAGCGAATGGCCGATGAGGCGGAGTACGGCGAACCAGAGCAGCGCACCGGCACCGGACGTCGCAAGCATCTGCAGCGCGCCCGCTTCAGCCGGCGGTGCCCAGATGTGATAGCCCACCAGCACCGGCGCGATGGCTGCAGCAGTGACGACAAGGCTGCGCGCATAGATCATGGCCAGTTCGCGCCAGCGGAAGCCCAGCATCCCGCGCATGAACGGCGCGTAGATGGCCATGAACACGATACCGTGGGCAAAGCGCGACATGGCGACCCAGAGCAGGCCGAAAGGGGCTGCCAGCGCCAGGAGCAGGACCGAGGCCGCCGTCTCCAGTACGTTTCGGCGGACGAGGCTGCGCATCCGGTCCAGCAGCAGCGGCAGATCGTTATTGAGCGGCAGCGCGACATAGCAGAGCTGCGACAGCGCGACCCAGCCGAGCAGCGGCGCGGCGGCGATCCAGCGCGGCCCATAGAGAAGGTGGATGATCGGCTCGGCGAGGACCGCAATTCCGGCCATCGCCGGCCACGTGATCCCGGTATAGGCAGCAACCACGCGCAGATAAGGCGGGCCGAGCGGCTCGCCGCTGTCGCGCACGCGGCGGAAGGCGGGATAGAACACGCCGGTCACCGCGCCCGCGACGAGCAGGCGCAGCTGCAGCGCGAGGCCCGAAGCGCGCGCGAACAGGCCAACCGCGATGTTGTCGATCAGGCGGCCGATGACCAGTTCGGGCGCGCGGCCGGTGATCGAGTTGCACAAGGCCTGCGCGCTGTTGGTGCCGCCAAGCCTGAACAGCGGGGCGGCGCCCGCGATCCGCAGCGGCCATGGCAGCATGAGCCCGGCGCGCCACTGGCTCACCAGCAGCCGCGCGGCCTGCTGGGCAAAGGCGCCCCAGGCAAGCGCCAGCGCGCCGTAGCCGGAAAGCGCGAGGGTGATCGCGACGGCGGCATTGGCGATGGCCGAGCCCACTTCGATCATCGTGTTCGACTTGTAATCCATGCGGCGCTGGCAGGTCGCCTGCGGCACGATGGCAAGCGGCACGAGGAGATAGGAGCAGGCGATCACCAGCGCGACCGGGCGCATCGCGGGATCATGGTAGAACGCGGCAATCGCGCCGGAGGCCAGAATCGCCAGTAGCGCTATGCCCCAGGCAAAGACGACCGAAATGGTGAAGGCGGTGTGCAGCTTGTCCGCCGTGAGATCACGCTCGCCATTGATATAGCGGGTGACGCCGAAGTCCTGGAGGAAGGCAACCAGCGTGATCGCGGCGAAGGCGATCGAAAACAGGCCGAGCTGCGCCGGGGTGATGAACCAGCGGGCGAGGACGATGCTGGTGGCAAACTGAATGGCAAAGGACGCGTACTGCGAGACAAGCGCCCAGGCGGCCGCCGTGCGCACCGACATGACCGGGGGCTTTTCGGCAAGCTCTGCAACGAGGCGTTCCGTGCGGGTCATGCTCAGCCTTCGCTCTCAAGAAAGCTCGGGTAGAGGGCCGGGCCATTGGATCCGCGCGTGTGGGCGCGGCGGCGCCAGCGCAGCATCGGCCGCGCAAGCGAGGGGAACAGCTGCCAGAGTGTGAAAGACAGGTCCCAGGCGAAGCCGCCGACCTGCCCGCGGGCGCGGCGCAGCGCCGCGAGGCCGCGCCGGGTATCGCCATCGACGATCGAGTCGATCGCATGCTCGAAATCGAGCGCGGCGCGGGTGTCGACCAGCAGCTTGTCGAGAAGCGGGATTTCCGGCGCATCGGCGGGCAGGGCAGCGCGCGCCTTTTCATAGGTGCGGATATTGCCGAGCAGCATCCGTCCGCCATTGGCCGAAGCGCTGCCCGGGCGCACGCGATATTCGCCAAGCACCGCGTCGACATAGCGCGCGGTGCCGCCGAGCATCATCAGGCGGACCCAGAGGTCGAAATCTTCCGATTGCGCCATGCGGGTATCGAAGCCGCCGATCGCATCGAAGTCGGCGCGGCGGAATGTCGTGCCGATGTAGACGTTGAACGAACGGTCGAGGACTTGCGCCAGCGTGCCGTTCGTCGGCTGCGGGCGATCCACGCACGTGCGCAGTCGTGGCACCGCGCCGAAGATCAACGCATTGCAGGTCACGAGCCGGACCGTGGGATCGCTTTCAAGGATTGGCACGACCGCTGCCAGATAGCCGGGACGAAAGAGATCATCGCCATCGAGGAGCGACACCAGCGGCGCCGCGGTCGCGGCGATGGCCGTGTTGCGTGCGGTGGAAACCCCGTGGTTGGCTGTAGCGAGAAAGCGGATGCGCGGATCGGAGAGGAACGGGGCAACCGCCCCGGCTACATCGTCGGGCGCGCCATCATCGATGACGATGCATTCCCAATCCGCAAAGGTCTGCCGCTGAAGCGAAGTGAGTGCTTCGCCAAGAAGGTGCGCCACCCCATAAGCGGGCACGATCACGCTTACGCGCGTATCCCCGCGTGGGCGCGCCGAATATACGCTCGCTGTGCCTGCGGAGGGCGCAGGCGGGGGTACGTGGGAAGAATCGCAGGTCATCTCCGATCTGAACTAAGCCTCAGGCGCTTAAGGTTTCGCTTACGAAACCGAGTCGGGAAACGAATCCGGGCGAATCCCAGGTTTTCCTCGCGATTCTCCCGGATGAGGGGCGAAGAGGGGAAATTGGGCCATCCTGTCCGGGATCTGCAAAGTCCCCGATTTCCCGGGCGGTTTGGGACTTGTTTCAGAAAAAATGCAGAAAGCCGTTGACGGGTCGGAACCCCCTCCATATATGCCCCTTCACCGGCAGGGAACGGCGGTTTCGCTTCCTTCTCCACCGGTCGCCAACATAGTCGGACGCCAAGTCCCCCGGTCGTTAAAATCGGGGAACACTGGTTGTCCGCCATATTGTGTCGGTGGTTCTTTGACAT
>CAYPRK010000017.1:0-41755 GCA_964413325.1 uncultured Novosphingobium sp.
CAGGTAGAGGTGGTCGCTGCTGAGCGAACAGCCCGAAAGCGCCAGCTCCGCCAGCCCGAGCTGCGTCGCCGCAAACACATCATCGGGCGTATAGCGCGCCCACACCGGATAGAGCCGCTTCAGCCAGCCAAACAGCGAAGCCTCGGTCGCCCCCGGCAGCGCGCGGGTCAGCGTCTGGTAGAGATGGTGGTGGGTATTGATCAGCCCCGGCGTCACCACGCAGCCCGCCGCCTCGATGATCACGTCGGCATGGCCCGCAAGCGGGGCGAGTTCGGCAGTGGATCCCACCGCGAGGATCACGCCATCACGCAGAGCAATCGCGCCGCCGAGAATCTCACTGCCCGCATCATCCATGGCGGCAACCACGGCAGCGTTGCGGATCAGCGTCAGCGTCATGTCAGCGCCGCCCGGTCATTTCGGCGGGTTCGCTTCGTACTTGTCCCAGTGCGCGGTGATCTCGTCGACCACCTTGCCGCCCACCGTGTAGAGACTTTCCAGCGCCGCGGTCATCCCGGCATAGCCCTGGTTTTCGCTGAGCAGATAGGTCGCGGGATCGATCCCCGGCGGCGGCATCGTGAAATTGCTCGCCGCGCGCAGCACCAGCACGCGGTCGCGGTCCGCCCGGCCCACCTTGGTGAGGTATTCGATGGACTGGAACGTCCCCGTTTCCTCCATCGCGGAGGTCACGAACTCGCCCTTCCCGCGCGTCCAGAACTTCGTCCAGTCGTTGGCCCACTGCGTCATCTTCGCGCCGTGCCAGAAGGTCATCGCCGCCAGATTGTCGCCCTTCAGCACGAACGGCGGCTTCTGCGCGTTGGGATAGCCCTTGAACGCCCCCCGCGCCTCGGCAATGCGCGGATCATCGGGCAGCGCCATGTCCTTGGTCAGCGCAAAGGCCCAATCCTGCAGCGCGGGATTGAGCTCGAACATCTCGCCGTTCGCCGGATCGAGCGGCGTCTTGTCCATCGGTCCCTTGCTGTGGAGCGCGAAATAGCCGCTCTTCCAGTCCTTGGGAATTTCCCGCGCATCGATCTCGTGCGCGATGTCGCCATCGATCAGATAATGCGCCCAGGCGGCCGAGCCGACCGAGGCATCCGCCGGATCGATCCCGGCGATCCCCGCCACCAGCCAATAGGCCTTGGACAGGTCCAGCCGGTCATCCAGCCCCAGCGCGAGCGCGGCGGTGGCTGATTTGATCGAACCCATCCCGGTCACGATTGCCAGCACGCCTGTCCCGGGATCGTAGGCCAGATTGTGCCACCCTTGCGGAAAGGCCAGCGTTTCGGTGAGGTGGCGGCGCTCTTTCCAGAGCTGGAACTCGCCCGGCTTGTCGCCCGTATCCTTGCCGATCTCGAACATGGTGACGACGACCACCCGCACCGGCAGCTTCGCCGCACAGGGACGCGCCGGGGCACAGGCCTTGACCGCGGCGAGCGTCGCCGCATCGGCCACCGGCGCGGCGGAAACAGCGGCCGGTGCCAGCAGCACGGCGGCAGAGCACAGAAAGGCGCGCGCGAGAAAGCGCATGGGCAGTGTCACCCTCAAATCACGTCAGAAAAAGTGCGAGGGACGGCCACTTGCCGCCCCTCGCCCATGGGCCTTGTCAGAACTTGTAGACGACCGAGGCCTGCCAGCTGCGCGGACGCTCGGGCAGCGCGATCGTGCCGCCGAACAGTTCCGTGAAGTTGGCGCGGAAGTACTTGGCATCCGTGAGGTTCTTGACGACCACGCGGAACAGCCACGGACCCTTGGCGTACGAAACGCTGCCATCGACCAGCGTATAGGCCGGCAGACGGATCGCCTGCGACTGACCCGAGAACACCGAAGGCACATGGCTGATGCTGCCCGCGAAGGCGAGGCCATTGTCGAACGAGTAGGTCCCGGTGGCCGAGAACAAGTCCTTCGGAATACCCGCACGCCGCGACTGGTCCTTCGTCGTGACCGGCAGCAGGCCAAACAGCTGGCCGCCGAGGTAGAGCGAGGGATCCTTGACGTTCTTGAGGTCGCCGATGCCGAAGAAGCTGAACAGCGAACCATCGTTCAGGCCGGTGAGGTTGTAGACGTTGGTGCGGGTATAGGCACCGGTCACGAGGAAGTGCTTGTCCACCGACCAGCGCACTTCCGCTTCGAGGCCCTTGGTCTCGACCGCCTGGTTCACCGTGATCGACTGCGCGTTGTAATCGACGCGGCTCTGCTTGTAGATCGACAGCGCCGCATAGAGGCGGTTGTTGAGCCACGAACCCTTGATGCCGCCTTCGTACAGCTTCGAAGCGCTGATCCAGGTATCGCCCTTGAGGTTGTTCGGATCCAGTTCCGCACCCTGGCCCGCGATCACGACCGACTGGCGCGAGATCGTGCCATAGGGAACGAGACCGAACGGCAGGCGGTAGTTGGCGCTGACCGACCACGACCAGGCACCCTTGGTCGCCGAAGCCGAGGTGCTGTCGGCGGTCTCGGTGCGCGTGGGATCGCTCGACGACTTGCCCTTGATCCTGTCGTAACGTGCACCCAGCGTGACATCGAGACCGAAGTTGAAATCAAGGTCGGTCAGGCCGGCGAAGGCCCAGTCAGTGTAGTAGCCGCGCACATAGGTCGCGTAGTCCTTGCCCGATTGCGTCGAAAGCAGGCGGGTCGAAAGCGCGTCATAGCCCTTGGTCAGGTCGACGCGGTGGAAGTATTCGTAGTTGAAGTCGTCACCATGGAGGAAGTCGGTATAGCGGACCGACGGCGAGAGCTGGATGGAGAACTTGCCCAGATCGTTGGTGAACTTCTTCGAGACGACGATCTTGTCTTCGATCACATACGAATTGTGGAACTGCGAGAAGCCGTAGGCATTCTCGTTGATGTTGTCGTAGCCATCGTAGAACAGCTGGTTCTTGATCTCGAGATCGTTGCCGCCATCCCAGATGAGGTCCATGTAGGCGGTCGTCGCCTTGTTCCACAGCTTGTCGTTGGGGCCGGTCAGCGTGTCGCGGCGGCTCAGCTTCGCGGTGCCGACGCCCGTCAGCGCCAGCTGCGGATAGTTCGCCTTGAGGCAGGCATCGGTCATCCCGAGCGGGCCGACCGGGCTCACGCCGGGGGTGCCGCAGGGGAACGAGCCGAACACGCCGAACGAACCGACTGCATTGAATTCCGCCGGGCTGATCTTGCCGTCACCGCTGGTGTCGAGCGGCTGCGCCGAACCGGTGATGTAAGTGCCCTTGTCGACGAGGTCTTGCGAGAGGCGGTTCCAGCCGCCGTTCTGCTGGCCCTTGTAGTTCTGGTACATGCCGCCGAATTCAAGCCGCAGGTTGGGCGTGAGGTCGGTATCGAACGAGCCCTGCAGGATGGTCTGCTTGGTGCTCATGTTGCGGTAGTACGAGCCCGAATCCTCGATTTCGGCATAGAGGCTGTAGCCGAAGGCCTGGCTGCCGATCTTGCCGGGGCCGCGCAGTTCAGCCGAGAGCACGCTCTTGGCCCAGCTGCCGCCGGTGTACGAGATCTGGCCTTCCGGGCTGTCCATGTACTTGCCCTTGGCCACGCGGGCCGACTTGGGCACGAAGTTCATGTAGCCGCCGGTCTTCGAAGGACCGTAGATCGGCGAGGCGGGGCCGCGCACGATGTCGATGCGGTCCGAAGCGCCGATCGGGGTCGGGTAGTTGCCGGGGTTGTCGAGACGGCGAACACCGCGGAAATAGACTTCGCCGGGGGTGCCGCGAATGTCGAGCGCGCCGCCGACGCCGAAGAACGAGTTGGTGAACGTACCCGGCGCCTGCGCGACGAGGTCGTAGATCTCGCTCACGCCGAAGCGCTCAAGCTGCTCCTTCGAGATCGTCGAGGCCGAGCGCGGCGTTTCGACGAGGTTCTTGTCGAAGCCGAAGATCGAGCCGACGTCCTTGACCGGAAGCGCGCCGAGCGAACCGACGACGACGATTTCTTCCTTGGGCGGCTCATCCGCCGCAGGGGCTTCCTGCGCGAAGGCGGGCGCGGTCAGCGCTGTGCAACCAAGCAGAAGCGCAAGGCCCTTCACAACGAGTGCTGCAGGGCTGCGCGGCGCAGCAAGCTGCGCGGAATTTTTCGGGTGACGCATTGAGTAAACCCCCTGGGACGCAAAAGGCGCACTGCCATCACGTGCCGTGAGGGCTGCCATGCGCGTGGTTGAACCGCGCCTCTCCCGCAAACCACCGGGCGTCTTCCCTGCCGCCATGCCGCTTGAAGCAGCATCCCCGAGGCTGGGCGCACCCGTTTTTTATAATGCCACCGCAGCGGCATTTCGTATTACGCTCTTAAGACACCTTCCCGGACCGCGCCAGACGCTCGGCCTCGTACGTTGCAAAATGGTGTTCAAGATCGGCTTGCAGCCGCGCCTTCTCGTTGCTCGCCAGATACTTGGCGCAAGAAGGTGTGGCAAAATCAGCACAGGCCGCCACAGGCACCAGCCCCGCCGGATCGGCCCACAGCGGCGCACCGGGCAAGAAGGAATAGGCCAGCCCTGCCCGTGCGATCTGCTTGAGCTCACCATAAGTTAACCCCTGCTCGCGGACCGCACGGACATATTCGTTGGTCATGTCCGAGCGCAGCACGCCCTCGTCATCGGTCGAGAGCACCACCGGCACCCCATGCGCGCGGTAGAGGTTCAGCGGATGGTCCGCACCCTTCACGCCCAGGATCACGGCATTGCTGGTGAGGTTGATCTCCACCGCGATGCCGTCCTTTGCCATGCGCGCCATGGTGTCTTCGGCCTTGTCCTCGAAAGCGATCCCGGTGCCGTGGCCGATCCGCTTCGCGCCCACCGCAACCGCCTGCGCGATATGGTCCCTGAGATCCTGCGGCGGCACCTGCCCCAGCGTCACTTCACCCGCATGCAGCGTCAGCTTCACCTTGGGATACTTCGCCGCGAGCAAGCGGATCATCGCCATGTGCAGCGCATAATCGCGCCGCGCCAGCCAGGCGTCCTCAGGCATCACGATATTCACGCCGACAAAGCGCGGATCGGCATCGGCCATCATGAAACCAAGGATCAGCGAGCGGTAGACTTGCCGGGGCGGCAGCGCGCGCAGCGCCTGAAACAGGTAATGCACCACAACCTTGCAGGCCGGTTCCGCCGCCGCCGTGCCGCAGGCCATTGCCTTGGCCGAAGCCGCCTCGTCCGCATCAAGCTCGGCGCGGGCCTTGGGCACCAACGCGGCAAACTGCTTCGCCTCGCTCGCATAGACCGCAGCAAGCTCGCCTTCCGCGATCGGCGCATCGCCTGCCGCGCGCACCACCGACGTCAGCGCCGACGTGTTGTGATCGAGCTCGAGGTACGAGACGTTGTCGCCTGCCGCGATGCGCCGCGTGGCGGTCAGCATCTGCGCCGTCTCGCCGCCCATCTTCCCGAAGCGGTCGAACGAGCGGAAGAACTGGGTATGGCCGGAGGCGTCGTTCACCCCCACGCCGCGCTGGTATCCGCGCGTCGACATCGCGTCGATCAGGCGGTCCATGCCGAATTCGTTGGTCGCGGCGTAAGTCTCGATCGCGCGTTCGGCCGGGCATGGCGGCGGCTCTACCGAAAGGCCGCTGGCATCGACGCAGAAGCCCTTCGCCGCCGCCCAGGTCAGGTAATCCTCGGCATAGATCGCGCCGCCAAGGTGATTGTGGAGATCGCCGCCCTTGGGCATTCCGCGCAGCAGCACGCGCAGCTCCGGCGGGCTTTCGCGCGCCGCCTCGATAAGCTTGGCAACGGCAGCTTCACGCGCGGGATCGCTCAAGGGCGCTTCCGCAAGCGCAGGCGCAGCAAACAGCAGCGCGACCACCGCGCAGCTTGCCCCTGCCAACTTCCCCCCTGCCCAGCGACCCAACGCACGACCCCATTTATTGCACTGCAGCGTGATTATGACCTTGACCTGTTTCGCGCAACTGCAATGAATCGCGCAAGGTGTTGCGAAAATTAGGTAGGGTATAACAAGTGCCGGCGTTCTCCCGTTTTCTGCGCTATTTCCTCGCGGTCGGTCGTCTCGGTTCGATCCGCAAGGCAGCGGACGAACTCAATGTCTCCGCTTCCGCGATCGACCGCCAGATCCTCAATGTCGAGGCCGAGATCGGCATGCCGCTGTTTGAGCGCCTCCCCACCGGCCTGCGCCTCACCGCTGCGGGCGAGATCATGATGGCCGCCGGCGGGCGCTGGCAGAAGAGCCTTGCCGAAGTACGCTCCCAGATCGAGGACTTGCGCGGCCTCAAGCGCGGCCACGTCGAGATCGCGGTGATCGATGCGCTGACCAAGGGCGTGATCCCGGCTGCGATCCATTCGCTGCAGAGCCGCTATCCCGGCATCACCATCGAAGTGAAAGTGGCCTCCAACGATCAGGTCCGCCGCATGATCGCCTCGGGCGAGGTCGATTTCGGCGTGTTTTTCGGCCCCGAATCCTACCGCGACATCACCGTGCGCGCCTTCGTCGAAGTCTACCTCGGCTTCATCACCCCCGCCGGCCACCCCTTCGGCGAACAGGCCGAGGCGCGCTTTTCAGCCTGCGTCGGCTCGCCCGTGGTCGTCCCCTCCAGCCCCTTGGCGGTCCACCAGCAGATCGCCGTGCTCGAAGGCACCACGCGCCTGACGCTGGAGCGCAAAGCCACCAGCAACAACATCCAGATGATCACCAGCCTCGTCATGGAAGGCGTCGGCATCGGCATTCTCACCTCGCTCGATGTCGTCACCGAAGTGCGCGCCGGGCTTCTCTCGTTCACCCGTATTTCCGATCCGGTGCTGCGCCCGATGACCCTCGCGCTGTGCACTGCTTCCGCGCGCCCGCCGAGCTACGCCGCCGATATCGTGCTCGGCGAAATCCAGAGCGCGTTCGGCCAGCTCGCCTGGCCCGGCGCCCCCGCCGAGACCGGCAATAGCGGTTGAAAACGCCCCCCGGCGGCAATTGCGGTTCACGCGCCGAAACGGTAACGGCTGACCTTTGTTGCCCGACCAACGGACCCGCCCTGCCATGACCGAAGCCGCCGCCCCCGTGCTGAACTACATCCCCTACGAGGAGTTCCTCGGCAGCGTGCGCAAGCTGTCGCGGCTTCTCGCGAGTGACAGCTGGAAGGCGGACTTCATCATCGGCATCGGCCGCGGCGGCCTCGTCCCCGCGGTCTACATCAGCCACGAGTTGCAAGTACCGATGCTCTCGATCGACCACTCGTCGAAAGTCCCCGGCTTTGCCGACGAATTGCTCGGCAAAGTGGCGGACAAGTCCACCACCGGCACGCGGCTCCTGTTCGTGGACGACATCAACGACAGCGGCGGCACCATCGTCTACATCCGCAATCTGCTCGCGGAAAACGGCTGCAACCCTGACAATCTGCGTTTCGCCGTGCTCAAGGACAATTGCCGCTCGAAAGCGCGCGTAGACTACACCGCCGAAGTCATCGACCGCGCCGAGGACAAGCGCTGGTTCGTCTTCCCATGGGAAGCGGTGATGACCGCCGAAACGCTGGCCGAGGAAGCCGTGGCGGTGCCGGAGCGGTTGGGCGGCTGAAACCTGTAACAATAAAACCGCTCGTGCTGAGCTTGTCGAAGCACCAACCACAACGGTCGGGTATGATGCTTCGACAAGCTCAGCATGAGCGGCCTGGGTTGGAGCAAGCCCAATTGCTCACCCGCCCAACTTGAACCCGCTCATCACCAGCCACGTCAGCGCGCCCACCAGCGCGATCCCCACCAGCGCCGCCACCGGCGACCACGTCACGTCCGCCACGCGCTCACCCTTCGCGCGGTCGCGCTTGCCGGTGATCATCGGCCCGATCAGGTTCTGCGCATTGAGCACCTGATAATAGCCGATCGCCAGCACGTGCAGGCCAATCACCGCCAGCGCCGCCTTGAACACGCCTTCGTGCCATTCGGATGCCATGCGCCCGGAATCGAAGCTCACCCAATCCGCCAGCGGCCCGGATTCGATCCCGTCGACATCGACCGCAAACAGCCCCGCCAGCGTGATCGCCAGCACCACCGTCAGCAGCGCGACGACGCTCCAGCCGCCGAGCGGATTGTGCCCGTCCGAAGGGGTCTCGCTGTCATGCGTCCTGAGGTAGGCCGCAATCGCGCCCGGTCCCTTGAGGAACTGTGCGAAACGCGCGGTGCGCCCGCCGGCAAAGCCCCAGAAAATGCGGAACACCACCAGCGCGAAGATGGCGTAACCTGCCGCGCGGTGGCGGTCCATGTCGTGGTTCTCGCCCGTGTACCAGGCGAACGCGAACAGCGTGATCAGGCTCCAGTGGAACATCCGCACGAACGGGTCCCACACCTTCACGGTTTCACTATCAGTGCTCATGACCGGCTCATTCCTCGGCGCGGAACTGCCGGTGGCAGGCGGCACAGGTCCCGCCGACAACCTTGAACTGCGCCAGCACCGCCGCCGTGTTGCCCGATCCGGCGATGCCCGCCAGCTTGTCCGCTTCGGCCACCAGCTTGCCGGCAGCGGCATCGAACACCGGCTTCTGCGTCCAGATCGCGGGCAGCGCATCGGTCTTCACGCCCGAGCTTGGCCCGGTCCCGGCCGGAAACAGCCCGCCCTGCAGCCGCGCGGTTGCGGCCAAGGTGCGCGCGGCGGCAAGCAGCTTGGCCTTGTCGGCCCCACCGCCCAGTTCATCCTTCAGCGCCTTCATTGCGCCGCCCATCTTCTTGAAATTGGCCTGCCGCGCCGCAATCGTCTCGGCAGGCGAAGCAGCGCTGGCCATCGCGCCTCCGGCCACCAGCGCGGCGGCGATAGCGACGAGGAACATCGGTTTGGCTCGGGTCATCGGCAGTGGTCCTTTTCAGTGCGAGAGCGCGAGGCTGGCGGGAGACTTGTCCGGGTAGACGTCATGGAATGCGGCCTGCACCGTGGCAAGCCCGTCCGTCAGCACCTGCAGCGCCGTCTTGCCCTTGGCATTGGGAATATCCGCCTTCGCACCATGCGCGGCGAGCACCTTCAGCATCGCCGGAAGCTCGGGGAAGAACGGCCCGCCTGCCAGCATGTGGAGCGCGGTGGTCTTGTTCTTGTCCGCCACGTTGGCATCACCGGCCAGCTCGATCGCAAGGCTGAGCGCTGCCGCATTGCGCCCCTGCGCGGCGGCCAGCACCAGATTGGCACCCGCACCGTCGACGAAGTGCTCATCCGCCCCCGCCCGCACCAGCTGCCACATTACATCCGCCTGCCCCGCCTTCGCCGCTGCCATCAGCGCGGTCGTCGGCTGGACCGGCGGCGGCGGCAGGCCGAAGTTGGCCTCGGTCACCCAGGTGATCTTCGATGGGCCGGACAGCGCATCGACTTCCGCCCCGCGTTCGAGCAATGCCGCCACCAGCGAGCCCTGCCCCGCCGCCGCCGCAACATGCAGCGGCCGCCGCCCTTCGCGGTCAAGCTCGGCCACATCGCCGCCGCCCAGCCGCACCAATTCCTCGGCCGAAGCCCAGTTCTTCTGATAGAGCGCCATCTGCAGCGCGCTCGTGTTCTCCGGCCCGCGATGCTTCACATCCGCCCCCGCCGCGATCAGCGCCGAGGCGACATTGGCCTTGCCGCTCGCCAGCGCGAAGAACAGCGGGGTGAAGCCATTCGGCGTTTCGCGGTTCACTTGCGCCCCCGCCGCCAGCAGCGCCGAAACCGCATCGAACCGCCCTGCCGAGGCCGCCCACATCAGCGGCGTCTGCCCGCGCGCATCAACGCTATCGACCGCCGCGCCCCGCGCCAGCAGCGCCCGCACCGCCTCCGGCTCGGCAAACCGCGCGCAAGTGGCCAGCGGCGTCACCGCGTCCGCGTTTGACTGATCGACCGGCGCGCCCGCCGCCACCAGCGCCGCCACGATCGCGCCATTGCCGCGCTCGCAGGCCAGCAGCAGCGGCGTCACCCCCAGCGCATCCGCTCTGTCGGTCTGCGCGCGGGCCTTCAGCAGGACATCGACCAGCGCCGGGTCCTGCGTCTCGACCGCGCGGGCCAGCGGCGTCTCGCCATATTCCAGCGCGGCATTGGCAAGGGCAGCGGCATTCGGGCCACGCGCCAGCGCCGCCGCCAGCGCTTGCGGATCATCCTCCGCAATCGCGCGCGCAACCTCCTCCGCCCCGTGCGCCATGGCCGGCAGCGGCAGTAGCGCCAACACCAGCGCCGCGACCTTACGCACTGGTCAGCCCCGCCAGCGGTGCCGTGCTGTCGCCAAACCTGGTCGCCGGCACATCAAGCAGATTGAGCCCCGCCAGCAGCAGGTTCGACATCGACGTCCCCTTGTCCACCGCCAGATGCCGCCCGCCTTTCACCAGGCCGCCCGCCACGATCACCGGCAGGTCCATGAAGTCATGCTCGTTGGAATCGCCAAACGCGGAGCCCCGGATCACCAGCGTCGTATCGAGCAGCGAACCCGCTCCGTCGCGCGTTTCCTTCAGCCGCTGCAGCAGATAGGCCAGAAAGGTCATGTGGTAGCGATTGATCACCGCGAGCTTCGCCAGCTTGTCGCCATTGTGGCCATGGTGGCTCAGCATATGGTGCGAATCCGGCACGCCGATCTCGGGATAGGTCCGGTTCGAAATCTCGCGCCCGAGCATGAAGGTAGCCACCCGCGTCAGGTCCGCCTGCATCGCCAGCACCTGCAAGTCGATCATCAGCCGCACATGCTCGGCAAAGTCCGCCGGGATGCCCGCCGGCTGGGCAAAGCTCCCCGCCTCCACCTGCGGCCCTTCCGCCGCGCGCTGGATGCGCTTCTCGATCGCGCGGGTGGCATCGAGGTATTCATCCAGCTTCCGCTTGTCCTCCGCCCCCAGCGTGCCCGAAAGCCGCGCCGCATCCTCGCGCACATAGTCGAGGATCGAAGCCTGCCGCCGCGCCTGCGCCAGTCGGCTCGCCGGATCGAGCGCCTCGCCATCGCCGAACAGGCGCTCGAACACATCGCGCGGATTGGCCATGACCGGCAGCGGCACCGTCGGCGTCAGCCACGAAATGCCATTGGTATAGGCGCACGAATAGTTGATGTCGCAGCTGCCCAAGAGGCTCGCCTGATCGATGCCGAGTTCCAGCGACGGGATCGTCGTCGTCTCGCCCAGATGTGCCGCATAGACCTGATCCATCGAAACACCGCAGCGAATGTCCGGCCCCTCGGTCTGCCGCGCATGGGCGCCGGTCAGGAACGCCGGGCAAGACCGGCCATGCCCCGCCGGACGATCCCCGAACGCCGCCGCCTGCGGATGGCCCAGCCCGCTCACCACCAGCATGTCGCTGCGGAACGGCTCCAGCGGCGCGAGCGTAGGTGGCAGCACATAGTCCGCACCCGCAGCCGCCGGACGATAAGCGTCCATCGTCATGCCATTGGGCGTGTAGAACACCGAAAGCCGCTTGGGCCGCGCTGGTGCGTCCGCCGCCCGCGCCGCCGGGATCATCGCCTCCAGAAACGGCAGCGCCATAGTGGTGCCAAGCCCGCGCAGCACGGTGCGGCGGCTCAGCGCCGGGCGTTTCACGATCATCGGTGCGGTCTCCATCCAGCGGCCGCCAGCGCCACGGCGGTCGGCGGCGCGGGCACCCGGCGCAGAGTAAAGCCGGGGCTCATCACGATGCCCTTGATGATCGTCTGCACCCGCCAGTCATCCTTCGCCGCATCGCGCGCAATCGCCCGCACCGCCGGCATATCCTGCGGCGTGAGGCCCCGTCCCAACGCATACGTCATCAGCCGCTCGGTAAACGCGCGCGCAAATTCCTCGCGCCGGTCGAGCAGGATCTGCTGCAGCCCGGCAAAGCCCTTGAACGCCGTCCCGTCCGCCAGCACTGCGCCTGCATCGATCACCTGCCCCGCATCCTGCGTCCGCCACGCGCCCACTGCATCGAAGTTCTCCAGCGCAAAGCCCAGCGGGTCCATCCGCTGGTGGCACGAAGCGCAGGCCGGATTGGCGCGGTGCAATTCCAGCTGTTCGCGCGCGGTCAGCAGCTTGCCATCATGCTCGGTCTTGAGCGCAGGCACATCGGCAGGCGGCGGCGGCGGCGGAGAAGCCAGCAGATTGTCGAGCACCCACTTGCCGCGCTTCACCACCGACGTGCGGTTGCCGTAGCTCGTCACCGTCAGGATGCTCGCCTGCCCCAGCAGCCCGCCGCGCGGCAGGTCAGGCCCAAGCGCCACCTTGCGAAACGCCGGACCGCGCACGCCCGCGATCCCGTAATGCCGTGCCAGCCGCTCATTGAGGAAGGTGTAATCGGCACGGATGAAGTCCGTCACAGGCCGGTTGGCCGAGAGCACGTGGCCGAAGAACATCCGCGTCTCGGTCGCCATCGCGCTGCGCAGCGGCACGTCGAACTGCGGGAATTCGGTGATGTCCGGCCGCTGCTGGTCCAGATTGCGCAGATAGAGCCACTGCCCGGCAAAGTTGTCGGTCAGCGCCTCGGCGCGCTTGTCCGCCAGCATGCGCGCAATTTCCGCCGCCAGCACCGCCGGCTGGTGCAGCTTGCCCTGCCGTGCCAGCGCGAGCAGCCGCTCGTCCGGGATCGAGCTCCACAGGAACAGCGAGAGCCGGGTAGCAAGGTCATAGTCCGAAACCCGCGCCACGCTGCCCGCCGCGCCTGCCACCGGCGTCTCCACCGCAAACAGGAAGCGCGGCGAAACCAGCAGCGCCTCGATCCCCGCCTCGACCCCGCTCTCGAACCCGCCCGCCGCACGCTCGCCCGCATAGATCTTGAGCAGCGGCGCCAGCTCGGCATCGCTCACTGGCCCGCGCCAGGCCCGCTTGGCCAGACCGCCAAGGATGCGCTTCGCACAAGGCGCTTCCTCTGCCGGGCGCTTCGGCTGGCAGACAAACACCGCCTTGCGGCTCGCCAGCTCCGCATTCCCGCCCGCATCGAACGGGCCCGCCACATCAAGCTGGAGCACATCGCGCGGGAAATTGTGCTGCGAATAGCGCGGATGGACGCGGAACGAAGGCACCGTCAGCGTCCCCGCCCGCTGCCCGTCTACCCACACGTCAAGCGGCAGGTCGACCGGCTTCTCCAGCGGCAGCGGCACGTAATCGGTGGTGTTGCGCACCGTCTGCACCGTCTCATCCGGCCAGGTCTGCCGCCGGAACGACACCGCCACGCTGTGCACCCCCGCCTTCATCGGGACACGCAGGGAATAGCGGTCCTCCGGCAGCCGGTCGCTTTCGTTGTTGGTGTTCGAATTGAGCCAGACCGCCACGTCATAGGCCCCGTCCCAGCGCGCGGTATAGCGCACCGCCGTCCCGCCGCGCGAACCCAGCGGCAGATCGGCCCCGGCCCGCTCGTTGAACGCCGGGATGCCGGAGTTCGCCGTCGAACCGTCCTTGGCCACCTGCCAGCTCGTCACGAAATCGCGCTTGGGCACCAGCCCCGTCGCCAGCCGCGCGGCCTTGCCCGCCACCGCGACATAGCGCTCCATCAGCGTGGGCGAGACGCTCAGCACGTCCGCAATGTTATCGAAGCCAAAGCCCGAGTTATCCGGCGGCAAGGCACCGGCAAAATCGCCTTCGACCCCAAGCAGATCGCGCACTGCATTCGCATATTCGCGCCGGTTGAGCCGCCGCACCGGTGCCGCGCCGGGGTCCGGATGCGCTGCGACATACTGCGCCCGCCCCTCGTCGAGCCACGAGACGAAATCGGCGCGCATGGCGGGATCGGGTTGCTTCTTCGAATGCGGCGGCATTTCGCCCGCCGCCACGCGCCGCAGGATCTTCTCCCACGCCTCGGCATTGCGCCCTTCCGCCACGTCGCTCGCCTTCAGCCCATCGACTGAAAGGCCCGCGACATGATCGAAATCGTTGTGGCAGCGCGAGCAGTAGTCGCTGAGCATCGGCTCGATCAGCGCAGCGCGGCGTTCCCCGAGCGAGGGCCCGGATTCGGGCACCGCGGTGGTCGTGACCGGGTCATCGGCAGCGGCATAGAGGCACGAGGCAGAGACCAGCGCGCTCAGCGCCAGCAAGCCTCGTCCGAAGGAAATCCGCCGCAAAACCTCAGCCAAATGCCTGCCCCTGATCCGCTCGGCCCCGCTTGTTTACACCAGCGTGACAGCAAGGCCAGTGCCCTATCTACCGCAGTGCAGCACGTCCATTGCCATAAACCGGACAGGGGGTAACGTTTTATCGCGAGGGGTCTGCGTGCGGCGCAGGCCCGCTCCCTGCAAAACCATTTTCCTACATCGCCCCCTGCCGCTATCTGGTCCGGCGTCCCTCCCAATCCCGAAAGGACGCCGATGGCTCTCCCCCACGCCCAGCGCCGCTATATCGCGCTGGCCCGCCCCACCTTTCTCTACGTGATGTACGCAATGGTGCTCTGGGCGATCCCGCTCGGCCTGCTCGCCGCCGTGCGCCCCGATGCTGCCCGGTCGATGACCGCTGCCATGACGTCCTACTTCGAAGGCCTGCCCCAGCCGCTCTACGCGCTCTTCGGCGCGGCCTACCTCGGCTACACGGCGGCGCGGCAGTACGGCAAAGCCAAGGGCACTGATCAGTAAAAAGCACCTGCTTGGTTAGTTTCGGGTAATCTTTGCCTGCTAAGACGATCCGCAACATGGACGCACAGCCCCCCATCCTTGCCCACCGGCCCGCAGCGCGCCGTATCGCCCTCGCCAGCACCGCTGCGGTGCTCGCGATGCTGCTCGGCGGCTGCGAGGACCGGGTCAGCGCGCTCGAAGAGCGGGTCACCGCTGTCGAGGCCAAGGCCGATGCGGCCGAAAAGAAGGCCAAGGCCGCCGAATCGCTTGCCGCGACCAACCAGCCGCAGGCGATCTCGCAGCCCGAACCGATCCTCCAGAACAACGACAATCCCGACGGCGATGATCCGAATGCGTCGATCGATGATGGCGGCGATCCGCCGCCCCCGCCGCCGATGGCGGATAACGGCAAGGGTTAGGGGCAGGGGTTGATTCCCTCGGGCTTGCGCGCGCAGGCCCACGCTCTATCAGGGCTTCGTTTAGCGTCTTGCCTTCGCGGAGCACCCCATGTCCGAGACCGTTTTCGTCCTCAACGGCCCCAATCTCAACCTGCTCGGCACCCGCGAGCCGGAGATCTACGGCTCGGCCACGCTCGACGATATCGCCGGCATGCTGGAAGACCGCGCCCGCGAACTCGGCCTTGAAATCGATCTGCGGCAGTCGAACCACGAAGGCCATCTCGTTGATTGGCTTCACGAAGCGCAGGCAGTAGGCGCCCGGGCCGTGCTGCTCAATGCCGGCGCCTTCACCCACACCTCGGTTGCCCTGCATGATGCGATCAAGGCGATCCGCACGCCGGTGATCGAGGTCCACCTCTCCAATCCGCACACGCGCGAGGCCTTCCGCCACAAGTCCTATGTCGGCATGGCGGCCAAGGCGACCATCGCCGGGTTCGGGCCGCTGAGCTACCTCCTCGCCCTTGAAGGCGCGTACCGCCTCTGATTGGCCCAGCCACGCGTTTTCCACGCCGCGCTTACGGGTTTTCCTTGCCTAGGTGCGGCGCGGCGGGCATGGAACCCGCTTTGGAATGGTATACCCGCGAGGACAATAAAATGGGGCAAGACCGCGGCGACGAGAGCGCCAAAATGGCCATCGACAGCGCGCTGGTGCGCGAACTGGCTGAACTCCTTTCCGATACCGGCCTGACCGAGATCGAAGTCGAGGACGGCACGCGCAAGATCCGCGTCGCCCGCACGATCACCGCCGCGCCGGTGGCCACCTACGCCCCCGCTCCTGTCGCCGCTCCGGCTCCCGCCGCCGCGCCGGTCGCCGCCGAAACGCCCGCCGCGCCCGCAGTTGATGCCAATGCGCTGCGCTCGCCGATGGTCGGCACCGCCTACCTCACCCCCGAACCGGGCGCCGCGCCGTTCATTTCGGTCGGCTCCACGGTCAAGGCCGGGGACACGCTGCTCATTGTTGAGGCGATGAAGGTGATGAACCCGATCACCGCCCCCACCGGCGGCAAGATCACCGCGATCCTGGTCGAAAACGCGCAGCCGGTCGAATTTGACCAGCCGCTCGTTGTCATCGCCTGAGGCGAACGCAACCCATGGCCATTTCCCGCCTGCTGATCGCCAACCGCGGCGAGATCGCGCTGCGCATCCACCGCGCTGCGCACGAAATGGGGATCGAGACGGTCGCGGTGCACTCCACCGCCGATGCCGACGCGATGCACGTGCGCCTGGCCGACCACGCCGTCTGCATCGGCCCGCCGGCCGCGAAGGACAGCTATCTCAACATGGCCGCGATCATTTCCGCGGCCGAAATCACCCACGCCGATGCGATCCATCCGGGCTACGGCTTCCTTTCGGAAAACGCCAAGTTCGCCGAGATCGTCGAAGCGCATGACATCACGTGGATCGGCCCCAAGCCCGAACACATCCGCACGATGGGCGACAAGATCGAGGCCAAGCGCACCGCCGGCGCGCTCGGGCTCCCGCTCGTCCCGGGGTCTGACGGCGCGGTTTCCGATATCAAGGAAGCCAAGGAAATCGCCGAGGCCGCCGGCTATCCGGTGATCATCAAGGCCGCTTCCGGCGGCGGCGGACGCGGCATGAAGGTCTGCAACGGACCCGACGAGCTTGAAACCCTGATCCAGCAGGCCGGGAGCGAGGCCAAGGCCGCGTTCGGCGATGCCACCGTCTACATCGAAAAATACCTCGGCAATCCGCGCCACATCGAATTCCAGGTCTTCGGCGATGGCAACGGCAATGCCATCCACCTCGGCGAACGCGATTGCTCGCTCCAGCGCCGCCACCAGAAGGTGCTCGAAGAAGCCCCCTCCCCCGTTATCTCCGCCGCCGAGCGTGATCGGATGGGCGGCATCGTGGCGAAGGCGATGGCCGACATGGGCTATCGCGGCGCGGGCACGATCGAATTCCTCTGGGAAAACGGCGAGTTCTACTTCATCGAGATGAACACCCGCCTGCAGGTGGAGCATCCCGTCACCGAAGCGATCACCGGCGTCGACCTCGTGCGCGAGCAGATCCGCATTGCCGACGGCAAGCCGCTCTCGGTTAAACAGGAAGAGATCGAGTTCAAGGGCCACGCGATCGAGTGCCGCATCAACGCGGAAGACCCGTTCAACTTCACCCCTTCGCCCGGCCTCGTCACCAGCTACCACGCCGCTGGCGGCATGCACGTGCGCGTCGATAGCGGCCTCTACGCCGGCTACCGCATCCCGCCCTACTACGATTCGATGATCGCCAAGCTCATCGTCTCGGGCCGCACCCGCGAAGGCTGCATCATGCGCCTGAAGCGCGCGCTGGAGGAAATGGTGATCGGCGGCGTCAAGACCTCGATCCCCCTCCACCAGAAGCTGCTGACCGACCCCCACTTCCTCGATGGGGACTACTCGATCAAATATCTGGAACAGTGGCTCTCGGAAGAGGCCTGAACCCTAAAGCCCTCCCCATTTCTGCAAAGCACAAATGGGGAGGTGACAGCCCGACAGGGCTGACGGAGGGGTAAAGGCGTAGCCTAAACCCGCCCCTCGATCGCATCCCAGATCATCCCCGCCGTATCGGTCCCATTGAACCGATCGATCGCCACGATCCCCGTCGGCGACGTCACGTTGATTTCGGTCAGCCACTTGCCGCCGATCACGTCGATGCCCACGAAGATCAGCCCCAGCCGCTTCAGTTCCGGCCCCAGCGCAGCGCAGATTTCCTGCTCCTCCGGCGTCAGTTCGGTCTTCTCGGCATAGCCGCCCACCGCGAGGTTGGAGCGGAATTCGCCTTCGCCCGGCTTGCGGTTGATTGCGCCGGCCACTTCGCCGTCAACCAGCACGATGCGCTTGTCGCCCTTGGCCACGTCCGGAAGGAACGCCTGCACCATATGCGGTTCGGGCCAGGTCTGGTTGAACACTTCGATCAGCGCGCCGAGGTTTTCGCCCTCTTCGGAAACGCGGAAGATCGCCTTGCCGCCGTTGCCGTGGATCGGCTTCACCACCACCGCGCCGTGGCGCTTCTGGAACGCGCGGACTTCCTCCACCGAGCGCGTCACCAGCGTCGGCGGCATGAAGCGGCGGTAATCGAGCACCATCACCTTCTCGGGCGCATTCCGAACACTGCGCGGGTTGTTGACCACTAGCGTCTCGCTCTCGATCCGCTCCAGCAGGTGCGTCGCGGTGATATAGCCCATGTGGAACGGCGGATCCTGCCGCATCAGCACGACATCGATGTCGCGCCCGAGGTCCAGCCGCCGCGCCTCACCCGCCTTGTAGTGATCGCCCGCCACGTGCTGGACCGTCACGGGCACGGCCATCGCCGTCAGCCGGTCGTCCTCATCGAGCGAGAGCGCGCCGACGTCGTAATGATAAAGCTCATGCCCCCGCGCCTGCGCCGCCAGCATCAGCGCGAACGAGCTGTCGCCATTGATATTGATCGAATGCAGCGGGTCCATCTGGACGGCAACGCGTAGTGTCATTCAACTTTCCCTGCGCAATGTGTCTCGACTTCGCTCGACACGAACGGGTGGCTCCTCACTTCCCGTTCGTGTCGAGCGAAGTCGAGACACCGGGCACTAAGGCTGCCAGACGTTGGCCATGTGGCGCGGCCAGTGCCCGGGCGCAAGGAGGATCACGTCGATCCTCAGATCATCGCCCGGCTTTGCAAAGCGGGCGCTCAGCGCCTCAGCCGCGCGCGCCACCCGCCGCAACCGCCGCGCATCGATGGCCTCGTTCAAAGCCGCTCCGCTGGAGCGCCACTTCACCTCGACGAAGGCCACCGTGCGCCCCTTGCGTGCAACGATGTCGACCTCACCGGCCCCGATCCGCTGCCGCTTCGCCAGAATGCGCCAGCCGCCCAGCCACAAGTACCACGCCGCAAGGCTCTCCCCGCGCCGCCCCTTCTGCTCGGCCTTGCGCCGCTCGGCTTCCTGCCTGCTCATCGAAATACGCACCACATCCCGTTCGTGTCGAGCGAAGTCGAGACACAAGGCACAGTGTGTGGTGTCTCGACTTCGCTCGACACGAACGGGAGAGAGAGCGTGGACGTCACAGGTTTACCCCTTCAGCTCCAGCGCCCGCGCATAAAGCGCCTTCCTGTCCAGCCCATGCGCCTTCGCCACCAGCGCCGCCGCCTTGGAAACCGGCAGGTCCTCCAACGCGGCCAGCAGCTGCGCATCGACATCCGCCTCCGCCGGCGCTTCCGGAGCCCCCGGCGGCCCCGCCAGCAGCACGATCTCGCCCCTTGGCGGATGCGCAGTATAGTGCGCCGCCAATTCCTCGGCGCTCCCCGTCCGGCATTCCTCGTGCAGCTTGGTCAGCTCGCGCGCCACGGCAATCTCGCGCCCCGGCAGGATCCGCGCCATCGCCTCCAGCGAGGCCACCAGCCGCGGCCCGGTCTCATAGAACACCAGCGTCGCCGGCACTGCCGCCAGCTCCGCCAGCACATCCCCGCGCGCCTTGTCCTTGCTCGGCAGGAACCCGCCGAACAGGAACCGGTCGGTCGGCAGGCCCGCCAGCGTCAGCGCCGCGATCATCGCGCTCGGCCCCGGGATCGTCGTTACCGCAATCCCGCGCGCCCGCGCCTCGCGCACCAGCCGATAGCCGGGGTCCGAAATCAGCGGCGTCCCCGCATCCGAAACCAGCGCCACCGCCCCGCGCGTCATCTCCCCCAGCAGCGCCTCGCGCGCCGCGTCGCTCACGTGATCGTCATAGCGGCGCAGCGGGCGCTTGATGCCAAGGTGGTGCAAGAGCCCCCCCGTCACCCGCGTATCCTCGCACGCGACAACCGCGCATCCCGAAAGCACCTCGATTGCCCGCCGCGTGACGTCACCGAGATTGCCAATCGGGGTCGCGACTATATAGAGACCGGGGTCAAGTAGGGGCGCATCCATAGGCGCACCCATGGACCGGCTACCAGGGAGCGGCAAGCCAATGATGTTCGGAAGCGGTGGCGCAGCGGTTGGGCGCGTCAGGCAAATGGTCCTGTATGCTGGGTTCGCACTCCTCGCAGGCTGCGCCGTGATTCCCAAGCCGGTTGCACCGCCGCCGCCGCCCAAGCCCGTCGAAGTCACCCCCGATGCCAATGTCCTGCCGACGGACGCTGATCGCCACCGCGTCGCGCTGCTCGTGCCGATGAGCGGGCCCAACGCCCCCGTCGGCCAGGCCATCGCCAATGCGACCACGATGGCGCTGCTCGATACCAACGCGCAGAATGTGCGCATCACGACGTACGATACCGCGCTCGGCGCCGGTCTTGCCGCCAACAAGGCGATCCTCGATGGCAACCGCCTGATCCTCGGCCCATTGCTCGCCGATGAAGTCGTCGCCGTTGCCAGCGTCGCGCGTCCGGCCAAGGTGCCGATGATCACCTATTCGAACGACAGCGCCGTCGCCGACCGCGATGTCTTCGTGCTCGGGCAGGTCCCGGCGCAGGCCATCGCCCGCGTCGTCGGCTTCGCGCAGGAAAAGGGCGTCAAGTCGATCGGCGCGATCATCCCCACCGGCGCCTATGGCCAGCGCGTGTCCTCCGCACTGATGGTCGCGGCGCGCTCGCGCGGGATCACCGTCACCTCGGTGGAAAGCTATGACCGCTCGAACACGTCGGTCTCCAGCGCGGTGCGCCGCGTGCTGGCCAAGGGCCCGGTCGGCGCGCTGCTGATCGGAGACAGCGGCCGCATCGCGCTGATGGCCGCGCCTGCTGCTGCCGGAACACAGCTGCTCGGCACCGAACTGTGGAACGGCGACGCCACCATCGCCAAGAGCGCCTCGATGCGCGGGGCATGGTTTGCCGCCGTGTCCGACAAGCGCTTCGGCCAGTTCGAGCAGTCCTACCGCACCCGCTTCGGCGCTTCGCCGTCGCGCCTCGCCACCTTGGGCTACGATTCCGTGCTGCTCACGCTCAACGTCGCGCGCGGGTGGAAGCCGGGCACCCTGTTCCCAACCGCCAAGCTCTACACGCGCGACGGGTTCATCGGCCTCGACGGCGTGTTCCGCTTCGATCCCAACGGTGTCGCCGAACGCGCGATGGAAGTGCGCGAAGTCGGCGCGGGCACGTTCGTGACAGCCAGCCCGGCCCCGGCCAAGTTCAATCCGTAAGCGGGAAGCCCTGATTCCGGGGATAATCGGCGATAAGCATCCGCCCCCCATTGCCCCCGGAATCGGCCATGTTCTATAGCCGTTCCCATGGCTGATGACCTGTTCGACAAGCTGCCCGCGCGCAGCGCCGATGAAAGCTACGACGGCAGCGCCATCGAAGTGCTGGAAGGGCTGGAGCCCGTCCGCCGCCGCCCCGGCATGTATATCGGCGGGATCGACGAGCGCGCGCTCCACCACCTCGCCGCCGAAGTGCTCGACAACGCGATGGACGAGGCTGTTGCGGGCCACGCCAACCGCATCGAAGTCACGCTCGAGGAAGGGCCGGACGGCACTGCGGGCAAGATCACGATCACCGACAACGGCCGCGGCATGCCGGTCGACGAGCACCCGAAGTATCCGGGCAAGTCCGCGCTCGAAGTCATCCTCACGATGCTCCATTCGGGCGGCAAGTTCTCGGGCAAGGCCTATGCCACCTCGGGCGGCCTCCACGGCGTCGGCATCTCGGTGGTCAACGCGCTTTCGGTGCTGACCCGCATCGAAGTGGCGCGGAACAAGGAGCTCTACGCGCAGGAATTCTCGCGCGGCTTGCCCACCAGCGCCCTCCAGCGCGTCGGCGCCGCACCCAACCGGCGCGGGACGTCAGTCACCTTCATCCCCGATGGCGAAATCTTCGGCGCCGAAGCCCGCTTCAAGCCCGCGCGCCTGTTCCGCCTTGTCCGCTCCAAGGCCTATCTCTTCGCGGGCGTCGAAATCCGCTGGAAGTGCGCCCCCAGCCTGATCGCGGGGACGGACATTCCCGCCGAAGCCGTATTCCAGTTCCCCGGCGGCCTTGCCGATCACCTCGCCGAACAAGTCGCAGGCCGCGAATGCGTGACCACCGTCCCGTTCACCGGATCACAGGACTTCCCCGCCGGGCCGAACGGTGAGGAAATGGGCCGCGCCGAATGGGCCATCGCCTGGCCGCTGTGGTCTGACGGGTCGTACAGCTGGTACTGCAACACCATCCCCACCCCCGATGGTGGCACCCACGAAGCTGGCCTGCGCGCCGCGCTCACCAAGGGCATCCGCGCGTTCGGCGAACTGGTCGGCCAGAAGAAGGCCAAGGATATCGCGCCGGAGGACATGCTCACGGGCAGCGAGATCATGCTCTCGGTGTTCATCCGCGATCCCCAGTTCCAGAGCCAGACCAAGGACCGCCTGACCAGCCCCGAAGCCGCGCGCATGGTCGAATCCGCGATGCGCGACCACTTCGATCACTTCCTCACCGACAACATGGAACGCGGCAAGGCACTCCTCGGCTCCGTGATGGAGCGCATGGACGAGCGCCTGCGCCGCAAGGCGGAGCGCGAAGTCAAGCGCAAGACCGCCACCAATGCGCGCAAGCTCCGCCTCCCCGGCAAGCTCACCGATTGCAGCGGCGAAGGTGATGGCGAGACCGAGCTGTTCATCGTCGAAGGCGATTCCGCGGGCGGCAGCGCCAAGCACGCGCGCGACCGCAAGACGCAGGCGATCCTGCCCATTCGCGGCAAGATCCTCAACGTCGCCAGTGCCAGCGCCGACAAGATCCGCGCCAATGCCGAAATCGCTGACCTCGCGCTCGCATTGGGCTGCGGCATGCGCAAGGACTGCAACGCCGATGCGCTGCGCTACGACCGGATCATCATCATGACCGACGCCGACGTCGACGGCGCGCACATCGCCACCCTGCTGATGACGTTCTTCTTCCAGGAAATGCCCGAGATCGTCCGGCGCGGGCACCTCTATCTCGCCCAGCCCCCGCTCTACCGCCTCACCAGCGGCGCCACCTCGGTCTATGCCAAGGACGACGCGCACCGCGCCGAGCTGGAAGCGACGAAGTTCAAGGGCAAGAAAGTCGAGGTTGGCCGCTTCAAGGGCCTCGGCGAAATGAACCCGCAGCAGCTGCGCGAAACCACCATGGCCCCCGCCAGCCGCAGCCTGATCCGCATCACCCTGCCCCCCGAATACGAAGGCCGCGCGGCGGTAAAGGATCTCGTCGATCGCCTCATGGGCCGCGATCCCGCCCAACGCTTCATGTTCATCCAGAACCGCGCCGGAGAGCTCGATCCGGAAATGATCGACGCCTGACCAAGGCGCAGCCCTTCAGCCGATTTTAACCCACCCCCACGGGTTTCACCCTAGCCCCAGCCAAACTCCGCCGCAGCCAACGCGCGCCTAGAACCGTGCCGATACCCGCCGCGCAGTCCCGCGAGGCGGCAGATACGGGTTCATTCGGCATGGATTATCTCAGAAACGCTCCGATCGGACGCAAGCTCGCGGTGATGTTCGCAGTGCTTTCGCTGGTCGTCGTTGCCGCTATCGGCACCATGGTCTGGCGCATGGGCGCCATGCGCGATTCCGAAGTCGAAATCGCCGAGGACCATGTCCCCCAGGCGCTCTCGGCCGACAAGGTCAATATCGCCATGGCCGAGTTCGAGAACGCGCTGCGAGCTCACCTGCTTTCGGCTGATGAATACGAGCGGGCGGACGCCGAGGCCGCGATTGCCAAGAACCAGAAGATCATCAGCGCCGAAACCGCCGCGTTCGAGGCGACCGATCTCGACGACAAGGAGAAGGCCTTCCTCAAGGAATTCAAGACCGGCTGGCAGCAGATGAGCCAGGATACCTCCCAGATCGTCCAGCTCTCGTCCGAAGGCCGCACCGCCGAAGCACTCGCCCGCCTCGCCACATCGAGCGAGCCGGTCGAAAAGACGACCAAGGCTCTGGCCGCCCTTGCCGAATATCAGAAGACCCATATCGACCACGCAAGTGCCGCCGCCGCCTCGGGCTATCAGTTCGCGCTGTGGACCGGCATCCTTGCTGCGATCCTGCTGCTCGGCACGCTCGGCGGCATCTATCTGATGATGGTCCGCCTCGTCGCCCGCCCGGTCGGCCAGATCACCCATGCGATCCAGGATCTTGCCGATGGCCGCCTCGATGGCGCGCTGATCATCAGCGATACGCAGGATGAAGTCGGCGCGCTCGGCCGGGCCATGCGCGGCCTGCAGGCCCAGCTTGCTCGTGCCGAAGCGAGCAAGGCCGAACAGGTCGAACTCATCGTCAGCACGCTCGGCGCCGCGCTTGCCCGGTTCAAGGAAGGCGATCTGACCGCCCGCGTCACCGCCGCGCTCGAAGGCCCGTTTGCCCGCCTCAAGACCGATTTCAACGCGATGGCGAGCGAACTCGAGCAAATCATCGGCTCGGTTGCAGGCACTGCCACCGGCGTCCAGACCGGCTCGACCGAAATCCGCGCCGCGTCCGACGACCTTGCCAGCCGCACAGAACAGCAGGCCGCCAGCCTCGAATCCGCCGCCAACGCGATGCGCGAAGTGACCGCCAAGGTCGAGCAGAGCGCCAGCAATGCAGGCGCCGTGCGCGAGACGATCGTGCGCGCCACCGACCGCGCCAATGAAGGCGGCAGTGTCGTCAAGCGCGCAGTCGGCGCGATGGATTCGATCGTCGACAGCTCGAAGCAGATCACCCAGATCATCGACCTCATCGACGGCATCGCCTTCCAGACCAACCTCCTCGCGCTCAACGCCGGGGTCGAGGCGGCGCGTGCCGGTGAGGCGGGCCGCGGCTTCGCTGTCGTCGCCAACGAAGTCCGTGCCCTCGCCCAGCGTTCGGCGGAAGCCGCGCGCGATATCAAGGGCCTCATCAGCGGCAGCGCGCAGCATGTTGAACTGGGCGTGCACCTCGTGGGCGAGACTGGCGAGGCGCTGGATGCGATCATCAGCCAGGTCGCCGAGATCGGCGCGCTGGTCGAAGGCATTGCAACTGCCGCAGTCGATCAGGCGGCGAGCATTTCCAAGGTCAACGTGACCATGGGCGAGCTCGACCGGATGACCCAGCAGAACGCCGCGATGGTCGAGGAAAGCGCCGCCGCCTCGCGCAACCTGTCGGGTCAGGCCGCCAATCTCGCCAATCTCGTTTCGCGCTTCCGCGGCGCCGGGATCACCACGTCGACCGCCAGCTTTGCTGCGCCAGTCGCCGCGCGGCCCGCACCGACACTGGCGCCTGCTCCGGCCCCGCTGGCCCCGCGCCCGGTTGCCGCGTCCGCTCCCGCGCCGGTGGTGCACGGCAATCTCGCGCTTGATGAGGACAACTGGTCCGAATTCTGAAGCATCCCCCTTGGCCCCCGCGTCTTGTGCGAAGGCGCGGGGGCCTCGGCCGGCCGGGATCAGTCCTGGCCGGCCACCCCATCGGCAGCTTTCGCTGCCTTGAAGTCGAAGCGGATGCGCACCCATGTGCCCAGCTGCGGCTTGCCGTCCACCCGCGGCGGGCGGACAAGGAATTGCCACGCGGCCTGCCGCAGCGCGCGCGCAAGCCCTGAACCGCGTGGGGACTCGTCCACCTCGCGGCAATCCTCAACGTGATACCGCTCCACCGTGCGGCAGATGATCATCGCCCAATCGCCGCTCGATCCGCCCCGCGCCCCGCTCATGTAGGGCGACATTTCCGCCCGCGTCGGCTCGCGGTACCATTCCGCATTATAGACGCGCGCGCCGCCCGGGCCGTCGCCGGTTCCTTCGGCATTGCCGCCGCCGCCCGCCGAAGCCCCGGCCTGACCGCCGCCGCCTGCCGGCTTGATCTTGCTGATATCGGCCTTGGCCAGGTCCTCGCGGCTCAGCTTGATGAAGCCCGGCGGCCATTCGATCTGGTTCTTGCTCGGGATCACCACGCGCGGCGGCAGCTTGGGCGGCGGCGTGGTCACCGTCTGCACCTCGGGCTGCTGCTTCTCGTCCTGTTTGGGCGCGGCCTTCGCCTTGTCCTTTTCGGCAGAGGGCGGGGAAATGTTGATCGCCACCAGCTGGCCGCCCGCAGGGCCGCCGCCGCCGGTCACGCCGCTCATGATGATCAGCACGAAGACGAGGAACACCCCGACCAGCACCGCCAGCACAAACGACACCACCCGGTCACGGCGCGACGGAGCGTAGCGCGCGGCGCTGACAGCGGGAGTGGATGCCATGGCGCTTCGCCTACACGCGCGGGGGCGGAGCGGCAACCGGCCCACTTGTAACCAAGTGTCGCTTCCCCGCGCCAAAGTGGCAGTTCAGCTTACTCGGCTTGGCCACTTGCCAGCCCCGCTTGCACACCGTATCCCTTAAGCAACCGGTTAAGAAACTCGAGGATGTCCATGCGCTTTGAAGGCACCAGCAACTATGTCGCCACCGATGATCTGAAGGTGGCCGTCAACGCCGCAGTGCTGCTGCGCCGCCCCCTGCTGGTGAAGGGCGAGCCCGGCACCGGCAAGACCGTGCTGGCGCATGAAATCGCGAAAGCCGTCGGCGCGCCGCTGATCGAATGGAACGTCAAGTCCACCACCAAGGCGCAGCAGGGCCTCTATGAATACGATGCGGTCGCCCGCCTGCGCGATGGCCAGCTCGGCGATCCGCGTGTGCACGAGATTTCCAACTACATCCGCAAGGGCAAGCTGTGGGAGGCGTTCACCTCGCCGCAGCTCCCCGTCCTCCTGATCGACGAGATCGACAAGGCCGATATCGAGTTCCCGAACGATCTCCTGCAGGAGCTCGACCGGATGAGCTTCGACGTCTACGAAACGCACGAGACGATCGCGGCCAAGGAACGCCCGATCGTCGTCATCACCTCGAACAACGAAAAGGAACTGCCCGACGCCTTCCTGCGCCGCTGCTTCTTCCACTACATCAAGTTCCCTGATCGGCAGACGATGCAGTCGATCATCGATGTCCACTTCCCCGGCATCCAGAAGACCCTCGTCGCCAAGGCGATGGATATCTTCTACGAAGTCCGCGAAGTCCCCGGCCTCAAGAAGAAGCCGTCAACCTCCGAACTGCTCGACTGGCTCAAGCTCCTCCTCAACGAGGACATGCCGCTCGACGTCCTGCAAAACCGCGACCCCACCAAGGCGATCCCCCCCTTGCACGGCGCCCTCCTCAAGAACGAACAGGACGTGATGCTGTTCGAACGCCTGGCCTTCATGGCGCGCCGGCCGAGCAACTGAGGCACACCTCTACACCTCTACACCTCTACACCTCTACACCTAACCCGCTCATGCTGAGCTTGTCGAAGCATCAGGCGCGACGCTAGCGCCAGCACCCTTGGACAAACTCAGGGTGAGCGGGGTTTGTTGGTTGAAGCAGAGCAGGCCTAATCGCGCGGCCCAAGCTGCTCCAGCTCCACTTCAGCATACATCTTCTGCACCGCCGGGCGCGCCTTGATCTGGTCGATCCAGCGCACCAGTCCCGGCGTCGCGTCCTTGTTCACCAGCTCGGCAAAACCCACCTGCATCCCGTTGGCGATGGCAAAGTTGCAGATGTCCGCCAGCGTATACTGCTCCGGCACCAGCCACTCATGCTGCCTGAGGTGCGCGTCCAGCCGCTCGACCGAATAGGCGATCTTGCGCATTTCCTCATCGAGCATGTCCTGCGGAAAGCCCTCGCGCGCCCGTCGCCACTTTACCTGCTGCTCGACGACGGGGATGGCCGAGACCTTCTCCTCGAACTCCGCGTCCGAAAGCCCCTTCACCATGTTCCCCACATAGCGGTGCCAGCCGATGGTGGAGACGCACCAGCAGAAATACTCGTCCACCCACTTGGTCCAAACCCGCATCTGCGCCTTGCCGTAGGACGTGGCGGGTCGCAGCGAGACCTCCGTCGGGTACTCGTCCTCCAGATACTCGCAGATCACCGTGCTCTCGGTGATCACGTGCCTGCCATCGACGAGAGCCGGCACCTGGCCGCGCGGGTTGATCGCCTTGAACCAGTCGGTATGGTGCTCGAACTTCGCAGGATCGAGCCGGTTCTTCTCGAACGGCAGCCCCTTCTCATAAAGCGTGAGCAGCGGCTTCATCGAGTTGGCAGCAGGTCCGAAACTGTAGAGCTTGAGCATGGCTTGTGGTTGTCCTCTCCGGTTGCCCGCAGCCTACAAATTGTAAGGTAGACTAACAATACCAAATGTGAGGGACCGATCGATGCCCTTTACCGGAAGCTGCGCCTGCGGGGCCGTCACCGCCACGATTTCCGCCGATGCGCCCGTCGCGGTGCGCCAGTGCTGGTGCCGCCAGTGCCAGCAGGCCGCGGGCGGCAGCGCCACCAACAACGCGATCTTCCCGGCAGACAGCGTCGCCCTCACCGGCGAACTCGCCGCCCATTCCTATGTCGCAGCCAGCGGCAACACGCTCACCCATTCCTACTGCCCGAAATGCGGCACCCCGGTCATGGCGCAGACCAGCGCCCGCCCGCACTTTCGCACCATGCGCCTCGGCTTCCTGAGCGTCGGCCACGGCCTCGCCCCCAATGCCGCGATCTGGACCAGCGACGCCCCGCCCTGGGCCCTGATCGACCCCGCGCTCGAACAGTTCGAAGCCCAGCCCCCCGCCCCGCCGCCGCCCACCTCGTAAGGCTTGCCCCCGGGCCACAACCGTCTTAATCATCCAGTTAAGACGCGACCGAGGCCCCCATCCATGTTCTTCAACTTCATCGACGAGCTGCGCGCCGCAGGCATCCAGGCCAGCTTCAAGGAGCACCTCGTCCTGCTGGAAGCGCTCGAGAAGGACGTGATCGAGCAGACGCCTGAGGCGTTCTACTATCTCTCCCGCGCCACCTTCGTGAAGGACGAGGGCCTGCTCGACCGCTTCGATCAGGTCTTCAACAAGGTCTTCAAGGGCATCCTCACCGACTATGGCCAGCGCCCGGTCGACATTCCGGAAGACTGGCTCCGCGCCGTCGCCGAGAAGTTCCTCACCGAAGAGGAAATGGAGAAGATCAAGGCGCTCGGCTCGTGGGACGAGATCATGGAGACGCTCAAGAAGCGGCTCGAGGAACAGAAGGAGCGCCACGAAGGCGGCAACAAGTGGATCGGCACCGGCGGCACCAGCCCGTTCGGCAACGGCGGCTTCAATCCCGAAGGCGTGCGCATCGGCGGCGAAGGCGGCCAGAAGCGCGCGATCAAGGTCTGGGAAAAGCGCGAGTTCGCCAATCTCGACAACACCAGGGAACTCGGCACCCGCAACATCAAGATCGCGCTGCGCCGCCTGCGCCGCTTCGCGCGCGAAGGCCACGCCGACGAGCTCGATCTGCCCGGCACGATCGATGGCACCGCCAAGCAGGGCTGGCTCGATATCAAGATGCGCCCCGAACGGCGCAATGCGGTCAAACTGCTGCTGTTCCTCGATGTCGGCGGCTCGATGGATCCGTTCATCAAGCTGGTGGAGGAACTGTTCAGCGCCGCCACGGCGGAATTCAAGAACATGGAGTTCTTCTACTTCCACAACTGCCTCTACGAAGGCGTGTGGAAGGACAACAAGCGCCGTTGGTCCGAACGCACCAACACCTGGGACATCCTCCACAAGTACGGGCACGACTACAAGATCGTGTTCGTCGGCGATGCGGCGATGAGCCCCTATGAAATCAGCCACCCCGGCGGCTCGGTCGAGCATTTCAACGAGGAGGCCGGCGCCGTCTGGCTCCACCGCGTCGCGCAGACCTACCCCGCCACCGTCTGGCTCAATCCGGTGCCGGAGAAGCAGTGGAACTATTCGCAGTCGACCAAGATGATCAAGGATCTCGTCGGCGGCTCGATGTTCCCGCTCACCCTCGAAGGCCTCGACGGCGCCATGCGCGAACTCACGCGCAAGAAGCACTGACACCAAGTCCTCTCCATTTTTCCCGCAGGGACAAATGGGGAGGTGGCAGCCCGAAGGGCTGACGGAGGGGTAATTGCGGATCGGAACAAGGCTGACTTGATCGCGCCTCCCACAGGCGTACAACACCGCAAACAGGGAAGAGGCCGCGCCGATGTCCGACAATGAAATCCTCACCCAGCGCCGCACCGGCACCCGCGTCGATCTCACGCTCAACCGCCCGAACCAGTACAACGCGCTGAGCGAAGACCTGCTCGCCGCCCTCAAGGCCGAGCTCACCAGCCTCGCCGCCGATCCCGCGATCAGCTGTGTCGTCCTCTCAGGCGCGGGCAAGGCGTTCTGCGCGGGCCACGATCTGCGCCAGATGCACGGGCAGCGGCGACTGGACTACTACCGCACCCTCTTCGCAGCTTGCGCCGACGTGATGGAAGCCATTGTCGCGCTTCCCGTCCCCGTCATCGCCCGCGTCCACGGCATCGCCACCGCCGCCGGCTGCCAGCTCGTCGGCGCCTGCGATCTCGCCATCGCCAGCAGCGACGCGCGTTTCGCCGTCTCGGGCATCAATGTCGGCCTGTTCTGCTCGACGCCCGCCGTCGCACTCACCCGCAACGTGCCGGCCAAGCCCGCGTTCGAAATGCTCGTCACCGGCGAATTCATCAGCGCGCAGACCGCCGAGGACTGGGGCCTGATCAACCACGCCGTCCCCGCCGACCAGCTCGACGCCCAGATCGACACCCTCGCGGCCACCATCGCCGCCAAGAGCCCCGATGCCATCCGCCGCGGCAAGGCGCTGTTCTACGCCCAGCGCGAAGTCCATCGCGCCGAGGCCTATGCCCTCGCCGCCGAAGTCATGGCGCAGAACATGATGGACGATAACACGGCGGAAGGCATCGAAGCGTTTCTGGAAAAGCGCGCGCCGGTCTGGCGGTAAAGACCCCCTCCGACCCGCCTGGCGGCGGGCCACCTCCCCATTTGCACTTCGTGAAAATGGAGAGGAAAGAAAGACTTCCTGCCTTTATCCTCTCCATTTTTGCCGCAGGCACAAATGGGGAGGTGGCAGCCCGCAGGGCTGACGGAGGGGTTCTTCCTTCTACCCCACCGTCACACCCTTCCAGAACGCCACCCGCCCTTTAATCGCCTTCGCGGCCTCCTTCGGCTCGGCATAAAACCACGCCGCATCGCGGTTCTCAGCCCCGTCCACCACCAGCGAATAGTAACCAGCCGTCCCCTTCCACGGGCACACGCTCGTCGTCGCGCTCGGCTTCAGCACCGCTGCATCCACCGCTTCCAGCGGGAAATAGTGGTTGCCTTCCACCACCACCGTATCATCGCTGCGCGCAATCACCGCGCCGTTCCACCGTGCCTCGACCATGCCTGATCTCCTTCACGGCAGTGGTCGAACGCAGCGCGCGAACTGTCAACCGGCCCGAAGGATCACGCCGCCTTGCGCGCCGTCACATAAATCCAGTCGCCCGCGCCCAGCCAAGGGCCGACCGCCGCCAGCGGGGCATAGAGCCCGGCATAAGCCAGCCGCTTGGGCATCTTCAGCAAGGTCTGTATCTGGCCGAACGTGTACGCGAGATCGATGGCAAAGTGCCGCGTCGCCGTGACCTGAAAGCCCGCCTTCACCAGCATCGCGCCCAGCGTCTTCGCCGAGAACTGGTAGAGGTGATAAGGCGGCTCCGGGTGCGGCCAGTAGTCCAGCTTCTTGGCCAGCGGCAGCGAGGCGCGCGGAAACAGTCCGTCGATATTGGGGGTCGAAAGCACGATCCGTCCGCCCGGCGCAAGCAGATCCCATGCCTTCTTCAAATCGCCCTGCGGATCGGGCACATGCTCGATCACGTCGAACATCGTCAGCACATCAAGCGATCCCGCGTCCTGCGGCGCATCGTGGATCGTGCCCTCGGCCACTTCCAGCCCGAAGTGGCCCCTCGCAAAGGCAGCGCTCGCCGCGTTCATTTCCAGCCCCGTCGCGGCAAAGCCCGCCGCCTTGGCCCGCGCCGCAAACTGCCCGATCGAGCACCCCACATCGAGCAGCCGCCCGCTTTTCACGCTGCGCTGCGTTTCCGCCAGATGCCGCACCGCGATCTTGTCTTGCGTGGCAAAAGTCGCGCTCGCCGGGTCGCACAGCGCCGTGTGATAGTCGGCACCCGCCGAGTAGATCACCTTCAGTTCCTCCGCGCTCGGCGGATTGGCAATATAGGCAAGGCCGCACGCGCAGCAGCGCACGAGGTCATAGCCCTTGAGCCGAAACAGATGGTCAGCGCCGGTGGAGGCACACGAATTGCAGCGCACGAAGTCGTCCCGATTGGCGTTCAATCCCTGAGCCTTATCGTAGAAAGCCTTAAGGAAGGTTCAGCCCGCAAGGATTGCACCGCAAGCCCCGGAGTGTCCCGAAGCCTTCTCCGCGCTATCGCGGCGTACATGGATACCCTGTCAGACCAGATCGCCGCACTCAACTGGACCGCACTTGCCCAGAGCCTCGACGACCTCGGCTACGCGCTCACCCCGCGCCTGCTCGGTGCCGAAGCCTGCACCGCGCTCGCCGCGCTCTATGCGGACGACACCCGCTTCCGCTCCACTGTCACCATGGCCCGCCACGGCTTCGGCAAGGGCGAGTACCGCTATTTCGCCTATCCCCTGCCCGATGTGGTCTCGGCCTTGCGCACCGCGCTCTATCCCCACCTCGCCGCCATCGCCAACCAGTGGTCAGAGCGCCTGAGCCAGCCGGATATCTGGCCCGCCACCCACGAAGCCCTCCTCGCGCGCTGCCAGGCCTTCGGCCAGCCGCGCCCCACCCCTCTCCTGTTGCGCTACCGGACGGGCGACTACAACTGCCTCCATCAGGACCTCTACGGGCCGATCCACTTCCCCCTGCAAGCGGTCGTCATGCTGAGCCCGGACGACAGCTACACCGGCGGCGCACTGACCCTCGTCGAAAACCGCCCCCGGATGCAAAGCCGCGTCGAAGTCGTCCCCATCCGCCAAGGCCAGATCGCGCTGCTCCCCGTCCGCGACAAACCGCGCCTGTCCTCCACCGGCTGGTCCAAATCCGCGATGCGCCACGGCGTCAGCACCGTGCTTTCCGGCGAACGCCAGACGCTGGGCCTGATCTTCCATGACGCGAGTTGATTGCCCCGCGCAAATCCTCGTCACCCCGGGCTCGACCCGGGGTCGCGCTTGGACCGGACAGCACAAACCGCTGTCCTACAACGCACAGGTCCGCATAGAATCAGACCGTGCACCTGGAACTCCCTGCCCCCCACCCCAAACCCGCTCATGCTGAGCTTGTCGAAGCATCACAGCGCAACACCTGCGGCACTGAAATCCAACAGAACAGCCCGCAAAAAACCGCCCCCGGAGTTCTTCCTCAGGACTGTGTCAACCGTGTCAACTTGGCGGCAAACTGTCCCGCTTCAGTACAGAAGATAGGCCGCCCGCGTCTCCAGCCACGCCGCCTCGTCCGGCCCTGCCAGCGCCTCCAGATCGGCCGCCGTGCTGGCCGGATCATCGACCCACTGGCGCAGCCCCGGCCCGCCGTTGATCACATCGATCGCCAGCTTGTCGTAGACATACTCGTAGGGAAAATCGCGCCACAGCGGATAGTCCGGGTACAGCCGCCGGATCGCCTTGAACGCCAGCGCCTGCAGCCGCCACGGCCGGAACGCGTGGTGATCGTAGAACGCCCCCTCGGCATGGACCATCAGCGCATTGCAGAGCTTGCCCGCATGCTTGTGAAACGTCGGCTCGAACCAGCATTCGCGGATGGCGCAGCCCGCCAGCCACTCCGGCGCGAAGGCCTGCATCTCGGCCAGCACCGCCTTGGCATCCACGTCCGGCGCGCCAAACAGCACTTCCAGCGGCCGCGTCGTCCCGCGCCCTTCCGAAACCGTCGCGCCCTCGATCATCACCGTGCCCGCATAGGCCCGCGCCATGTTGAGGCTCGCGGCATTCGGCGAGGGATTGATCCAGATCCGGCTCTGCGGCCAGCCGAAGCCCGGCCCTTCCGGCTCCCAGCCCTCCATCGCCACCACGCGGTAGTCCACATCAAGCTTGAAGTGGTCCACGAACCACCGCCCCATCTCGCCCAAGGTCAGCCCGTGCCGCATCGGCATCGGCCCCGCGCCGACGAAGCTTTCCCAGCCCGGCAGCAAGGTCGTGCCTTCCACCGGGCGGCCCGCCGGGTTGGGCCGGTCGAGCACCCACACCGCTTTGCCCGTCCCGCTTGCCGCTTCCAGCAGGTAAAGCAGCGTCGTCAAGAAGGTATAGATCCGGCAGCCGAGGTCCTGCAGGTCGAACAGGAACACATCGGCGCTGTCCATCATCCGCGCCGTCGGCCGCCGCACTTCACCATAGAGGCTGAACACCGGGATCCCGAGCGCCGGATCGATAAAGTCCTCGGTCTCGACCATGTTGTCCTGCTTGTCGCCGCGCAGGCCATGCTGCGGCCCGAACGCCGCGCTCAGTTTGATCCCTGGGCAGGCCGCCAGCGCATCCAGCGAATGCGTGAGGCCCTCCGTCACCGAAGCAGGATGAGCAACGAGGGCAACGCGCTTGCCCTCCAGCGGGGCACGCAGCGCAGCGTCGGCGAGGAGGCGATCGATACCAAACTTCATGGCCGATCCGGTGCCGCAAGCCGCCCGGCGAAGCAAGCCGCATCGTGGAAGTCGGGCTTCTCGGGCGGGTGCACCATCGCCCAGTACGACTTGTGCCCGCCCTCCTCCTCGATCACCGCCGTCAGGGCGTACATCCACGGCAGCGGCGGCAGCGCGCTTGCCGGGATCGCGGCATCGAAGATCAGCACCGAACCGCCCCGGCGCGGCGTGCAGACCGGCGCTCGTTCCACCGCCCGCTCCGTCATCCCGTCACGATACCCGGCAAAATCATACGCAGCCCACTGCTCGGAGGGCGAGAGATTGAATTCCGCATACGCCTCCCCGTCCGGCGCCCTGACGAAGAACTCGAAGCAGGTCGCCTGCCACAGCCCATCCGTCCGCGCCCGCCCGGCAAACCGCGGCAACACCAGCGCCTGCGCTCCATCCACTTTCCAGCGCAGCGTCAGCCAGTTTGCATCGAGCGACAGGATGCGAGCCGCCACGGCGCTGACGAACTTGGCCGGATGTGCCGAATGCGCGGTCAGGTCGAACGTTTCCAAGCCTCAACCTTTCGTGCTAGGCGCGCGGCCATCATGACCCAATACAGCTCCTCCCTGCTCCGCCTGCTCGAAGAGCGCGGCTATATCCACCAGGTCACCGACGCGGCGGGCCTTGATGCGCTTGCGGCGAAGCAGATCGTGCCGGGCTATATCGGCTTCGACGCGACCGCGCCATCGCTCCACGTCGGCAGCCTCGTGCAGATCATGATGCTGCGGCGCCTCCAGCAGGCCGGGCACAAGCCGATCGTGCTGATGGGCGGCGGGACGACCAAGGTGGGCGATCCGTCCGGCAAGGACGAGAGCCGCAAGATGCTCACCAGCGCGGATATCAAGGCCAACATCGCCTCGATCCGCACCGTGTTCGAAAAGCTGCTGACCTTCGGCGATGGCCCGACAGACGCGGTGATGGTCGACAACGACGACTGGCTCGGCAAGCTCGGCTACGTCGATCTGCTGCGCACGGTCGGCCCGCATTTCACGATCAACCGGATGATGACGTTCGATTCGGTCAAGCTGCGGCTCGAGCGCGAGCAGCCGCTGACCTTCCTCGAATTCAACTACATGATCCTGCAGGCCTACGATTTCCGCGAACTGGCGCTCACCACCGGGTGCCGGCTGCAGATGGGCGGCTCGGACCAGTGGGGCAACATCGTCAACGGGATCGAACTGACCCGCCGGATGGAAAGCACCGAAGTCTTCGGCCTCACCACGCCGCTGCTGACCACGGCTGACGGCGCGAAGATGGGCAAGACGGCGGCGGGCGCGGTCTGGCTCAACGATGATGCCCTGCCGGCATGGGACTTCTGGCAGTACTGGCGCAATGTCGACGACCGCGACGTCGGCCGCTTCCTGCGCCTGTTCACCGACCTTCCGCTGGACGAAATCGCCCGCCTCGAATCGCTTGGCGGCAGCGAAATCAACGCGGCCAAGGTCGTGCTGGCGAACGAAGTGACCCGGCTGGTGCGCGGAGCCGAAGCGGCAGCAGCAGCCGAAGCGACGGCTGCGGCGACCTTTGCCGGGGGCGGCGTGGGGCAGGACCTGCCCTCGTTCGCAGTGGGTGAAGACAGCATCGCGCTGATCGACGCGCTGCTCGGGCTCGGCTTTGCCGCCAGCCGCGGCGAGGCCAAGCGCCTGATCGCAGGCGGCGGCGCGCGGGTTGAAGGCGAGGCAGTGACCGACGAAGCCTTCGTGATCACGCTGCAAAGCGCGGACGTCCGCGTCTCCTCGGGCAAGAAGAAGCACGGCGTCCTGCGCCGCGCCTGACGGCAAAGAACTGCGGTTAACCGGCAAGTACTTGCCGGAAAGCGGCAAAACGGCGCCGGGCGTTTACGGAATATCAGCCATTTGGCCCCAGAACCTCGATGCTTGCCCAGCACTAGGAGGATCCATGGCCAGCGGCGCACAGCTTTCCGTCACCGATCAGCGGCTTTCCACCCGCCATCCGGTCGACTTGCCCCTGATCGGCGAGCACCGCCGGCTGGGAGATGTGATGCTGCATGTCATCAACATCTCCACCACCGGATTCATGGTGAAAGGTGATCTTTCGCTGCAGCGCGGCGAGCGGATCACCATCCGCCTCAATCATATCGGGCGAATCGAGGCCTTCCTCGTGTGGAGCGACGGCACCCGCGCCGGTTTCCAGTTCGAACGCATCCTGCGCGGCGACGATTTCCTGATGATGATCAAGTCGTTGCAACCCAATCCCAGGCTTCAGCGCAGCCGCTGATGCAGTTCGGCAAAATGCGCCCTGATGCGGCGCATTTTACCGATTTGCGCTTGTGATATTATATCATCACGCTAAAGCGATGGCCGAAACAACGCTTCGGGTGTCGCACATGCACAAGTCTACGCTTTCCGCCAGCTGCGCGCTTGGCGCCATGCTTCTCGTCATTTCCCGCCCTGCCATTGCCGCCCCGGAAGAACCCGCCAGCCCCGCGCCCACGGCGCCGCAGGCGGCACCATCGGGACAGATCGATACCACCCAGACCGACGATGCCGGCCACGCCCCCATCGTCGTCACCGGCCGCCTGATCTCGGGCGACCGTGATGCCATCGTCGCCCCCGTGGTGATCACCGGCGAAGACCTTGCCCGCCGCGCAGCTGCCCAGATCGGCAGCGTGCTTGCGCACCTCCCCGGCGTCTCGACCAGCGGCTTTGCCCCCGGCGCCTCGCGTCCGGTGCTGCGCGGCTTCGACGGCCCGCGCGTGCAAGTGCTGACCGACGGCCTCGGCTCGCTCGACGCCAGCTCGGTCTCGGCGGACCATGGCGTTGCCATCGACACGCTCAATGTCGAGCAGATCAATGTGCTCCACGGTCCGGAAGTGCTGCTCTACGCGGCCGATCCGGCCGGCGGCGCCGTCAACGCGCTCGATCGCCGCATTCCGCGCAGTGTGCCGGACAAGCCCATCAACGTGAACGCGCTTGGCGCCTATGGCTCGGCCGCGGATTCGGTGAACCTCGGCGGTGCGGTCGACGTGGCCCTCGCCCCCCGGCTCGCCGCGCACTTCGACGCTTCGTACAACCGGGCTGGCGACGTGCGGATCGGCGGCAATGTCGTCTCCGATTCCTTGCGCAGCAGCCTGCGGGCCGAAGCCAATGACCTCACCGCTGCCGGCGACACCGAAGGCGCGGCCAACCTCACGGCGGGGATCGACGCGCGCGGTCGCCTTGCCAATTCGTGGGCGCGCGGCACCACTTTCGGGGGCGGCCTGGCCTTCATCGACAGCGGCGGATCGCTCGGCATCTCGGTCCAGCGGCTGACCAGCGATTACGGCATTCCGCCGCGTCCCTCTGCAGCAGCCTACGATCCTGTGTCGCTTTCGCTACGCCAGACGCGCTACGACCTGCGCGGCAGCGTCAACCTTGGCGGCTTCTTCGACAAGCTGGAGATGCGCGCCGCCTACGGCGATTACACCCATGCCGAGATCGAGGACGGCGTTGCCGGCACCCGCTTCTTCAACAAGGCGATCGAATCGCGCCTCGTGCTGACGCAGGCCCGGCATGGCGGCTGGCGCGGCGAAAGCGGCGTGCAATACAGCACGCGCAATTTCCGCATCGTCGGCGAGCCGCTGCTGCCCGACTCGGTCACTGAGCGCGTGGCCGGTTTCACGCGCCAGCAGCTCTCGCTGGGCTCCTTCGATCTTGAAGGCAGCCTGCGCGGCGAACACGTTTCGGTGAAGCCGAAGGGCCTCGGTGCTGCCGATGCCGGGCGCAGCTTCGATCTCTTCGCCGCAGGTGCAGGCCTCGCCTGGCACCCGGTTGAAAGCATCACGCTGAGCCTTTCGGCCACGCACGGCGAACGTGCGCCGACCGCCGAGGAACTCTATATCGACGGCCTGCACGATGCGACGCAGTCCTACGAGCGCGGCAATCCCACCTTCCGGATCGAACGCAGCAATACGGTGGAAGCGGGTCTGCGCTATCATGGTGACCGCTTTGCGGGCGCCTTCACCGCCTATGCCAGCGACTTCAGCAACTTCATTGCGCCGATCCCGACCGGCGAGCGGATCGAAGGAGCGCCGGTCTATCAGTACGTCCAGCTACCCGCGAAGTTCCGCGGTCTCGAAGCCGAAGGATCGTGGAAGGCGCTCGATTGGCATGACGGGCGCTCGCTCTCGGTCGAAGGCGCGGTCGACTACGTCCATGCCTCGCTGACGGGATCGGGCCCTGCCCCGCGCATTCCGCCGCTGCGCGTGCGAGGCGGCCTGACGTTCGAATCCGACAGGATTGGCGCCAACGTGGAAGCAATTGTCCATGCGCGGCAGGACCGCGTGACAACTTACGAGAACCCGGTGGACAGCTACACGCTGCTCAACGCGGCCGTCACCTGGCGCCCGCTCGGCAAGAACGGGCCGTTGGCGCTCATCCTGTCCGGCGAAAACCTGCTCGACACGGTGGGCCGCCTCGCAACATCGGAAACGCGCGATTTCGTGCCGATTGCCGGACGCGACATCCGCCTGACCGCGACGCTCAAGATTTGAAGCACCGGGAAGATTTAAACCACTGGTAAGATTTGCTTGCTTGGCAAGGGCGCGCCGCGCTGCCATTCGGACGGCGTGACCTTGCCTGCAGACGAACCGCGCTCGCCGCTGGATATTCCGGACTACCGCCGCTTCTGGCTGGCCCGGTTCCTGTCGGTCTTTGCCACGACCGGAATGGTGGTGGTGCTGGGCTATCAGCTCTACGATGTGGCGCGCAGCCAGTATGGCATGAGCATCGGCACGGCCGCGTTCCAGCTGGGACTGCTCGGCCTCGCGCAGTTCCTGCCGGTGCTGCTGCTGACCCCGCTCGCCGGACTGATCGCGGACCGCTATGACCGGCGGCTGGTCGCCGGATCGGCTGTCGGGATCGACATGATCGTGGCAATCGTGCTGATGGCGGCGACCATCGCCGGACACCTCAATCTGCCGCTGCTGTTCGCGCTCGGTGCGCTCCACGGCACGGCGCGCGTGTTCATCGGCCCGGCAATGGCCTCCATCGCGCCCAATGTCGTTCCGGTGCGGCTGATGCCGCGTGCCGTCGCCATCAATTCGATGGCGTGGCAGACCGGCTCGGTCGGCGGTCCGGCGATTGCCGGCTTGCTCTTTGCCCAGGTGCCGGCGCTGCCCTATGCCATTTCGGCGGTGCTGCTGGCCATGGCCACCGTGTCGGTATTCCGCATCCGCCCCCTGCCCCCGCCCGAGGAAAACAAGCGCGCGCATCCGCTCTCGCAAATCGTCGGCGGCCTCACGTTCGTGTGGCATGACCGCTTCCTGTTCGGCTGCGTGACGCTCGATCTCTTCGCGGTGCTGCTGGGCGGCGCGACTGCGCTGCTGCCGGTCTATGCGCGCGACATCCTGATGATCGGCGGGCACCACGTCGGCGCCAACGGCCTTGGCATCATGCGCGCCGCACCCGGTGCGGGTGCGGTAGTGGTGGCGCTGCTGCTGGCGCGCAAGCCCATTGAAAGCAGTGTCGGCGCCAAGATGCTGATCGCGGTGGCGGTCTATGGCGCGGCGACCATCGGCTTCGGCCTCAGCCGCGACTACGTTTTCTCGCTGTTCATGCTCGCCTCGCTTGGCGCGGCGGACATGGTTTCCGTGTTCATCCGCAACACGCTGGTACAGCTCCACACCCCTGATGCGGTGCGCGGGCGCGTCTCGGCGATTTCGGGCCTTGCGATCTCGGCGTCCAATGAGCTCGGCGAAATGCAGTCCGGCGTGGCGGCGGCCCTCCTCGGCGCAACCGGAGCGGTTGTATTCGGCGGCGTGGGTGCGATAGTCATTACTGCGCTGTGGGCGGTCTGGTTCCCGGAACTCCGCCTTGTGCGCACGTTTGCAGACAAGACACTTCACCAGAAGGAAGCGACATGAAAGCGGCCAATATCCTCGCCACTATCGGCAATACCCCGCACATTCGCCTCTCCCGCCTGTTTCCCGACCACGAGGTATGGGTGAAGAGCGAACGCACCAATCCCGGCGGCTCGATCAAGGACCGCATCGCGCTGGCCATGATCGAAGCGGCGGAAGCTGATGGCAGCCTCAACCCCGGCGGCACTATCGTCGAGCCGACTTCGGGCAACACCGGCATCGGCCTTGCGATGGTCGCGGCGGTCAAGGGCTACAAGCTGATCCTCGTCATGCCCGAATCGATGTCGATCGAGCGGCGGCGGCTGATGCTCGCCTATGGCGCGACGTTCGACCTGACGCCGCGCGAGAAGGGCATGAAGGGCGCGATCGCCCGCGCGCTCGAGATCGTTGACGAAACCCCCGGCGCATGGATGCCTGCGCAGTTCGACAACCCGGCCAATGTCGCCGTCCACGTGCGGACTACCGCGGCGGAGATTCTGGCTGACTTTGCCGATGCGCCGATCGACGCGCTGATCACCGGCGTGGGCACCGGCGGGCACCTCACGGGCTGCGCAGAAATGCTCAAGGGCCACTGGCCGACGATGAAGGCATGGGCGGTCGAACCGACCCTTTCGCCGGTGATTTCGGGCGGCCAGCCTGCGCCGCACCCGATCCAGGGCATCGGCGCCGGGTTCATCCCCGGCAACCTCCACACCAAGTCCATCGACGGCGCGATCCAGGTCGATCCGGCCGATGCCAAGGAATGGGCCCGCCGCGCCGCGCGCGAGGAAGGCATGCTCGTCGGCATCAGCTCTGGCGCGACGCTCGCGGCCATCGCGCAGAAGCTGCCGGACCTGCCCGCAGGCAGCCGCGTGCTGGGCTTCAACTACGATACCGGCGAGCGCTATCTCTCGGTGCCGGACTTCCTGCCGGAGTAAGCCCGCATGGCGCTTGAACAGATCGCCTACCGCGACGGGGATACGGCGCTGACGGGGTGGCTTGCCCGCCCCGCCGGAACCCCGCGCGGGGCCGTGCTCGTCCTGCCGACGATCATGAACCCCAATCCGCCGATGGAGCGCCGCGCGGCGATGCTGGCGGATGCCGGGTTCATTGCAATGGTCGCCGATTTCTATGGCGAGCCGGTGCGCGATTTCGAACACTCGATGGCGCTCGCAGGCGTGCTTCGTGCGTCGGTTGATGGCTACCGTGCGCGGCTGCGCGCTGCGCTGGATACGCTGACCGGTCTACCGGACGCGCAGGGCCTCAAGGCTGCGGCCATCGGCTATTGCATGGGCGGACAGGCGGCCCTCGAACTCGCACGCGAGGGTGCTGACATCGTGCTGGCCGCAAGCTTCCACGGCATTCTGGATACGGGACGGCCCGCTGCACCCGGCGCAGTGTCGGCGCGCATCCTCGTCTGCCACGGTGATGCCGATCCGCTCGTGCCCCGCTCGCAGGTCACCGCGTTCTGGGAGGAAATGGACGCAGCTGGCGCGAATTGGCACTTCCACAGCTACTCCGGCGTCAAGCACGGCTTCACCGATCCCGGCAGCGACGCGCGCGGGGTTCCCGCGATCGGCTACGACGCCAGCGCGGACCGCCAGAGCTGGGCGGCGCTGATGGGTCTGTTCGGCGAAGTCTTCTAGAGCCAGATGACGTTAGATTGCACCGCCGTGATTGCCATTTGAGGCTCTTCG
>CAYPRK010000018.1:0-32956 GCA_964413325.1 uncultured Novosphingobium sp.
GGGATCGAACCGCTGACCTCCTGCATGCCATGCAGGCGCTCTCCCAGCTGAGCTAAGGCCCCATAACCATTTCGCGAAGTGCCGCTGGAGGCACTGCGGACCGGCGGGTTAACCGTCGGAGGACCGCGCCTTTATGCGAGGCCCATCGTGCTGGCAACACAAAATTTGCGCCAGCGGAAAATCACCGCCGGAGCGTCGGGCCACCACCTCAAGAAGCGGCGGGCCCGGAATGCTCCGGCGCGTGGAAACTCAGACTTCCTCGTCCTCGCCGTCGTGGCCGGGGACGCCCAGATCGTCGTCGCCGCCAAGGTCGACGTCGTTGTCGGGCGAATCGGCATCCTCGTCGATGTCGAGATCCTCGTCGGCCAGATCGACGTCGGGCGCGACGTCGGCCTTCTCCTTCTGGATTTCCTCGTAGGGAATCGGCTGCTTGGACTTGAGCACCGGCTCAGGCGTCCAGCTGTACTTGCACTCGACGCAGGTGACCGGGTCATCCTTGCCCAAGTCATAGAAGCGGGTGCCACACTTCGGGCAGCCGTGCTTTGCGCCCCATTCAGGCTTGACCATGCGTAATCCTTAAGTCTGGCGCCCGCGGCAGGTGCGGACGGCTCAATGGCATTGCTTGATGGGGACGGCGGTCCTGAGAATCAAGCGCGGCGCGCGCCTTGCCATAGGCGCGGGGCGCTGTCAAAAGCGCGCCCGTTTCCACGAGCTTCTGAAATCCCGGAAAGAGCCGCCAAAGTGCATTCAGCCGAAAATTCTGCCCCGCGCCCCCGCCGCTTTACCGCCGACGGGCCGCTCACTGGGCGGATACGCGTCCCCGGCGACAAGTCGATCAGCCACCGCTCAATGATGCTCGGTGCGCTGGCCGTGGGCCGCACGCGGGTGACGGGGCTGCTCGAGGGCGAGGACGTGATGGCCACCGCCGCCGCGATGCGCGCGATGGGGGCCAGCATCGAGCGGCTCGAGACTGGCGAGTGGGTGATCGACGGCGTCGGCGTCGGCGGGTTGCTCCAGCCCAGGCAGGCGCTCGACATGGGCAATTCGGGCACCTCGACGCGCCTCCTCATGGGCCTTGTCGCCAGCCATGCGATCACCGCCACCTTCGTCGGCGACGCCAGCCTCTCGAAGCGCCCGATGGGCCGGGTGATCGATCCGCTCTCGCAGATGGGCGCCGATTTCACCGCTGCACCCGGGGGCAGGCTCCCCCTCACCTTGCGCGGGATCAGCCCCGCCGTGCCGATCAGCTACCGCCTGCCGGTTGCCTCGGCGCAAGTGAAAAGCGCGGTCCTGCTGGCCGGGCTCAACACGCCGGGCGTGACCACGGTGATCGAGCCAGTGCCGACCCGCGACCATTCCGAGCGCATGCTGCGGGGCTTCGGCGCTGATCTTTCGGTCGAAGTATCCGCAGACGGCACCCGCACGATCCACCTTACCGGTGAAGCGGAACTGCGGCCCCAGACCATCGAAGTGCCCGGCGATCCTTCGTCCGCTGCGTTCTTTGTCGTGGCGGCGCTGCTGGTGCCGGGCTCGGACCTCGTGATCGAGAATGTCGGCCTCAACCCGACCCGCGCCGGGCTGTTTGGCGTGCTGCGCGACATGGGCGGGCAGATCGAGGAACTTGATCGCCGCGATGTCGGCGGCGAGCCGGTGGCGGACTTGCGCGTGCGGCACTCCGCGCTGACCGGCATCGCAGTCGATCCGGCGGTGGTGCCGAGCATGGTCGACGAATTCCCCGTGCTGTTCGTCGCTGCCGCCCTCGCCAGCGGGCGCACGGTCACCACCGGGCTCGACGAACTGCGCGTCAAGGAAAGCGACCGCATCACGGTGATGCGCGTGGCGCTTGAGCAGGCGGGCGCGGCGGTGACCGAAACCGAGGACGGTCTAATCATTGACGGAACTGGCGGCGAACCGCTGCGCGGCGCGAACAATGCACCCGTCGCCACGCATCTCGACCACCGCATCGCGATGAGCATGGCCGTGGCCGGTCTCGCCAGCAAAGGCGGCGTCGAGGTGGATGATACCCGCCCCATCGCGACCAGCTTCCCGATCTTCGAAACCCTGCTCGCGAACGCCTGCCAGAATGGGGCAACCAGCCAATGATCATCGCCATCGACGGCCCCACCGCTTCGGGCAAGGGCACCATCGCCAAGGCCCTTGCCGCGCATTATGGCCTGCCGCATCTCGATACCGGCCTGCTCTATCGCGCCGTTGGGCGGCAGGTGTTCCTCACCGGCGGCAACCCGGATGATCCGGACCACGCCCTCGCCGCCGCTGATTTTCCGGAAGACCTGCTGGCAGACGAAGCCCTGCGCAGCGAAGACACCGGCGCGCTGGCCAGCCGCGTCTCGATCCACCCTGCCGTGCGTGCCGCGCTGCTGGCTCGCCAGCAAGCTTTTGCCCGTCAGCCCGGCGGCGCGGTGCTGGATGGCCGCGACATCGCCACCGTGATCGCGCCCGAGGCCGAGGCCAAGCTCTTCGTCACCGCCAGCGTCGCCGCGCGTGCGCTGCGCCGCTGGGCCGAAATGCAGAGGCGCGGCGAGGACGTGACGCGCGAGGAGATTGAAGCAGACCTCGCCGCTCGCGACGAGCGGGACCGCAACCGTGCAGCAGCGCCGCTGCGTCAGGCCGAGGGTGCCGAACTGCTCGATACCTCCGAGCTTTCCATCGAAGCCGCCATCGCGGCGGCGATTGCGCTGGTCGAGCAGCAGCGCAAGGCTTGACACGGCCATTCACATAACCCGATATATAACGCGTTATGTGAATGGAGGGGTGCCATGACCGATATCTTGCGCGAAGCCGGACCTGTCTTTCTCGGCAGCCGGCTCAAGCGACTGGCCGAGCGGATGCAGGCCGAGGCCGCGATGGCCATCGCAGATGCAGGCCTCCCCTGCCAGCCGGGCCACATGGCCCTGCTCTCTGCCCTCGCCAAAGGACCGCAGAGCGTGAGCCAACTGGTCGCCGCCGTCGGCACCAGCCAGCCCGGTGTGACCCGCGCGATCGGCCAGATGGGACGGCTCGGCCTTGTCGATACGGTGACCGGACGCGATCAGCGCCAGCGCCTCGTCTCGCTCACGGCGGCAGGCGAGGAAGCCCATGCAAGCGCGCTCACCAATGTCTGGCCGCGCATCGGCGGTGCGGTGGCATCGCTGCTCGCATCGATCCCCGGCGATTTTCTGGGCTCCATAGAACAAATCGAGGATGCCCTGACCGCCCGCTCGCTGCTCGAACGCGCGCGCCCTCCCCGCCAGACCGCACTGCGTCTGCGCGAATATTCGGACGATCTCGCGCAGGCCTTCCACGACATCAACGCCGAGTGGATCAGCGCGATGTTCGTGCTGGAGCCGGTCGACCGCGAGGTGCTCGAAAACCCGCGCGAGAAGATCATCGCTGCGGGCGGCACGATCCTGTTCGTCGAGGCCGAAGGGCTGGGAGTGGTCGGCACCTGCGCGCTCAAGCCCACTGGCGGCGGCGGGTATGAGCTGACCAAGATGGGCGTCCTCGAAAGCGCGCGGGGCCTCGGCGCAGGCGCGTTCTTGCTGGCGGCGATCATCGCCCGGGCGCAGCGGATCGGGGCCGATCCGCTCTACCTCCTCACCAACCACACCTGCGAGGCCGCGATCCACCTCTACGAAAGGCTGGGTTTCCGCCATGATGCCGGGATCATGGCCGACTACGGCACGCGCTATGCCCGCTGCGATGTGGCGATGCGCTATATCGCCTAGGCCGCTTGCTCCATCTGCCCGCCAATGGGCGGCTGCATCAGGTATACCGCGACATCGCCGACGCCCTTGAGCGCGATGGTAACCGGCGCGCCAAAGCCTTCGCGGTCGCGGGCGCGCAGGTAGGTGATCTCGGAAACGGCAATGCCATTGACCGGCGCGGTGCCATCGAGCCGCGCGGCGATGTTCACCGTGTCGCCCCAGTAGTCATAAGCCATGCGCGTTTCGCCGATCACGCCGCCGACGACCGGTCCGCTGTGGATGCCCGCACGCAGGGCGACTTCCATGCCGGCGCCCTGCCCCATCTCCGCCACGCCTGCGATCACCGCGCGGGCAAAGGCGATGGCGGCATCGGCGCTGTTGCCCGAAGGCACATTGCCGCCCGCGATGGCGAGGTAGGCATCGCCCACGGTCTTGACCTTCTCCACCCCGAACTGGCGCGCACAGGCATCGGCGTGGTTGAAGAAAGCATTGAGCAGTTCGACGAGGTGCCCGGGCGAGACGCGCTTGGCGAGGGTGGAAAAGCCCACCATGTCGATGAAGATCACGCTGGCATCGGCGTAGGAATCGGCCACCAGCAGCCCGCTGCGAATGCGATTGACGGCAGTGGGCGGCAGCATGTTGAGCACCAGTTCCTCGTTGCGCGCGCGTTCGGCATCGAGCGAATCCGCCAGTTGGAACGCCGCGCGGCTGGTGCGGCCGACGGCAAGGTTGATCGCCGTCATCACCACTGCGCCGCTGGAATAGCTGAGCATGGCATAGACCACGGCCGAAACATGCGGCTGCCCGCTGGTAATCTGCGCGAACCACACCAGCGCATCGAAGCCGAGCCAGGCCATGAACATGCGCGGCCGCCCGGCAAGCGTGACGGCGGCGAAGGCGGTGATGATCAGCCGGTTGACCGTCCCCACCGCATGCAGTGTCGCATCAAGGCTGGCGAGATGCTCGAACAGCACGACGTTGATCTTGCCGACCAGCAGCGAGATCAGCAGCAGCGCGATGAAATCGATCAGGGCATAGCGGATGTAGCCGTCCCAGAACGTCACCCCGATGTAGGCGCCGCAGGCAAGCAGCGTGAGGCCGAGCAGGATCGCCAGCTGCGCATTGTCCGTTGGTGCAAGGAACATCGGGTTCACGATCGAATAGGCCAGCGCCACGACCATGAAGATCACGCCGTAGAGCCGCACGAACGGCAGCCGCAGCGTGCGCGCGCGTTCGGAATAGCGGCGCTCGGTCTCGTCATCGGCGAAGCGGCTGAACAGGCCCGGCCGGCTCATCGCCATGGCGCTCTTGCTTTCATCCCCCACCGATGCCTCCCCTGCGGCACATGCGTGCACAGCAATCCGCGTCACCAATCACATAGTTCCGAAAGATTGCTGGAACGACAATGAACCGATCCGGACCAAACTGCAAAGCCCATCGGGTAAATGCGTAAGCCCTGAACGATGCCGGTTTCGCGCCGTTCTGAATGCATGTGGTAAACGTCAGCGGCAGGAGCAGGCCATGTTCGACGAGATCGACGGAGTGGAGCATCTCAATCACCGACGCGCGCGGCGCGTGGGTTTCGAGCTTCCAGTGCGCTGCAAGCACGGGGTGACCCGGTCAACCGTCATGCTTAAGGACATGACCACCCACGGCGCGCGGATCGAAGGTATTCCGCGGCAGCGCATCGGCGATACGATCACGCTGTTCCTCCCCGAACTGGCGCCCAAGGTCGCGATCGTCGTGTGGTCGAAGGACAAGACCTCTGGCCTCGAATTCGAATTGCCGCTGCACGAGAACGTCTTTGCCAACCTTGTCGCCGATTTCGCGATCGGCCATCTGCAACGGTTGGAGCTGGGACTGCCCGAAACCGATGCGGCCGCCGCGCAGGCCAAGCCCTCCGAGCCGCCCTCGCGCCACGCGGCCTGAGGGCTCAATTGCCTGCGGCGAGTTTCACCTTGCATCTTCGCCGATTCCCGTTAAGGGGCAGCGCTTCCGCGGGCGGGGTGACGGCCTCGTCCGCGGGAACTTGAAGAAAGCCGGAGGGGCCCCGCAATACCGCGGATCAGCCAGCGATCGGTTAGATTGATGAAGGACGCAAGGCCTCATGCCGCTGTACGAGCATGTTTTCCTTGCGCGTCAGGATCTGAGCCAGGCTCAGGTTGACGCGCTTGCCGCCACCGCCACCGAAATCGTCGAACAGGGCAACGGGAAGGTCGTCAAGACCGAGACCTGGGGTCTGCGTTCGCTGGCGTACAAGATCCAGAAGAACCGCAAGGCGCACTTCGTGCTGCTCGACATCGACGCCCCCGCCGGCGTCGTGGCCGAGCTCGAGCGCCAGACCGCGATCAACGAGGACGTGATCCGCTTCATGACCGTGCGCGTCGACGCACACGAAGCCGGCCCCTCGGTCATGATGCGCAAGAACGACCGCGAGCGCACGCGCCGCCGCGAACGCGAAGGGGAATAAGCCATGGCTCGTCCGTTTTTCCGCCGCCGCAAGTCGTGCCCGTTCTCGGGCAAGGGCGCCCCTGTCATCGACTACAAGGACGTGCGCCTGCTTCAGGGCTTCATGTCCGAGCGTGGCAAGATCGTGCCTTCGCGCATCACCGCCGTTTCGGCAAAGAAGCAGCGTGAGCTGGGCCAGGCGATCAAGCGCGCCCGGCACATCGGCCTGCTTCCCTACATCGTCAAGTAAGGAGCGCGAGACATGCAGATCATCCTGCTCGAGCGCATCGAGAAGCTGGGCTCCATCGGCGACGTCGTGACCGTCAAGGACGGCTACGCGCGCAACTTCCTGCTGCCCAACAAGAAGGCTCTCCGCGCCAACGAAGCCAACCGCAAGGTCTTCGAAGCCAACCGCGCCAAGATCGAAGCCGACAACGCCGCACGCCGTTCGGACGCGCAGGCTGAAGCCGGCAACGTCGAAGGCCGCGAAGTGGTGCTCATCCGCGCTTCGTCCAACGCCGGCCAGCTCTATGGTTCGGTCTCTGTGCGCGACATCGTCGACGCGCTGGTCGAACAGGGCGCCAAGGTGACGAAGTCGATGGTTGTGCTGGAACGCCCGATCAAGACCATCGGCATCTCGACCGTGAAGGTCGCGCTGCACCCCGAGGTCAGCGTGACGGTCAAGGTCAACGTCGCCCGTTCGCCCGACGAAGCCGCGCTGCAGTCGCAGGGCGTCGACGTCATCGACGCGATGTTCGATACCGAAGTCGGCGGCTTCACCGAAGCTTACGACCCGAATGCCGAGCCGGGCGAAATCCCGGCCGACCTGCTCGATGAGCGCGCCGCCGACGCGGACGCCTGAAGCAAGGCCTGACGGCAACAAAAACGGGGCGCTTCCGGCAAGGAAGCGCCCCTTTTTTTGTGGTGCGGCGCGGCCGGATCAGAGGATGAAGTCTGCTGCCACCAGCGCCGTCGCGCTCGTCACCAGGATCGCGAAGTCGGCGATCTTGTCACCGTTGTAGTCTGCGGCGACGAGCCACTGGCTGCCCTGTGCGGTCACGGTCAGTGCGCCGTGCGTGCCGTCGAAGGCCGCCATCAGCTTGAATGCGCCCTCCCCGGCATCACCCGCGTTGGCGTCGATCTTCGAAAGATCGATCAGATCATGCTCCGCGTGGCTGAAATCCGTGATCGTGTCGCGGCGATTGGCGTCCACGCCTGATTCCGAGAAGCCGGAAAAGGCAAACGTGTCTGCCCCGGCCCCGCCGGTCAGTTTATCGGCGCCAGTGCCGCCGCGCAGAATGTCATTTCCGCCGAGACCGAGCAGGATATCGTTGCCGCCAAGACTAGTGAGCACGTTGTCGGCATCGTTGCCGCTCAACCAGTTCGACAGGTCGTTGCCCACGCCCGAATTCGGCCCGGCCCCCGCCAGCCGCAGATTTTCGACATTGTCCGCAAGCGCATAGCTGACACTCGAGATGACCAGATCGATGCCCTGGTTGGCGTTCTCGATCACCCGGTCGCCAAGCGTGTCGACCACATAGGCATCATTGCCGTCCCCGCCCATCATCGCGTCGGCACCGGCCTTGCCGTCGATGTAGTTGGCTTCGCTGTTGCCGGTGATCGTGTTGGCGAGGGCATTGCCGTTCGCAACTTTCGCCGACCCGGTGAGCTCGAGCTTTTCGAGGTTGGCGCCAAGTGTGTAGTCGACCGAGGAACGGACCGTGTCGGTGCCCTCGTTGGCATTTTCGGTGATCGTGTCCACACGCGAGACGACCACGTAAGTGTCGTTTCCGACGCCGCCGATCAGGGTGTTCGCCCCGCCGCCCGCCTCCAGCACATCATTGCCGGAGCCGCCGACAAGCGTGTCGTTCCCCCCGCCGCCGCTCAGGACATCGTCACCTTCGAGGCCGTAGATGGTGTCGGCACCAGTGCCGCCCGTGATGGCATTGGCCAGCGTGTTGCCAGTGATCTTTTCGGACGTGCCGACATCCACGATCAGGTTCTCGACGCTATCGCCGAGTGTGTAGACCGGGTTGGCACTCGATGCGATGTGCACCGTATCGATCCCGCCTCTGGTGCCGTTGATCTCCTTGACCACGTCAGCGGCATTATCGACCCAATAGCTGTCATCGCCGGCACCGCCGACCATCGTGTCGGCTCCGGTACCGCCAATCAGGCTGTCGTTCCCATTGCCGCCGTTAAGCGTGTCGTTGCCTCCGCTGCCCTCAAGCATGTTGGCCTGATCGTTGCCGGTGAGGACATTGTCGCTTGCATTGCCCGTTCCATTCATCGCCGTCCCGGCCAGGGTCAGCGAACTAGCCGCGGCCGCGAGCCTCACGTTGAGGCCTGACGTCACGGTTACATTCGGCGCCGCCGCACTGCCGACCAGCGGAGCCGTCCCCGTACCGGGCGGCGGGAGTGGCGTCGTGCCGAGCAGTTCGTTGAGCCAGTAGGTCACCGTCTCGACGCGCGCATTGGCATTGCCGTCCTCGTTGACGAAGCGGTCGCCCTGCGTGTCGAAGCCGATGTGGTAGATGCCGTCCATCACCGTGTTCACCGCATCTTCGCCGAACAGATAGCTCGCCCCGCCATCGCCCTGGATGAGGTGGAAGCCGGTCTCGACACCGTTCTCGTCATCACCGTGCGCGGCCACGAATGCCGCCTCGCGGTTGGCATGTATCCACGCTGAAAGGTCGTACGTCTCGGCGACCGTCAGGTGCCCGTCATCCAGCGCGCCGGTTGCGTTGATCGCATCGACGATGATGTGGTTGATCTTGTCCGCCGATGCCGCCCCGCCGCGAATCTGCGCTTCGGAGATGTTGTTGTGCAGGCCGGCATCCTCGCCGATGACCTGGATCAGTTTGTCGAGCCCGGTGCCGGTGGTGCCTTGCGGGCCGTCATAGGCATAGGGCAAGCCGCCCGCCGGCATCGCCCCGTTCGCCGCCAGCGCCGCCTTGTAGTCGTCGATCGAGGCGTAGAGCCGGTCCGCACCGACCGGATTTCCGTCAAGTTCCAGCCGCAGGCCCTCGGCGCCATTGTTGTCGAAGTAGTAGAGGTCGATCGCATAGAGCCCGGACTTGGCCACATCGATCGTCTTGCTGGTGCCCGAAAAGCCGCGGTCCCACGAATAGCTGGAAAGCTCGTCGCCGCCGAGCTTGACCAGGAAGCCATCATCCGAGCGCACGTTGACGAGGTGCTGCCCCTTGTCGAGCCAGACGTAGCCCTGCAGCCTGAGGCCGATGGTGTTCATCGCCGTATTGGCCCCGCCGTCGGTCAGCGCCGCCTTGCCGTCAAGGAACTCGCCCAGTGTCTTCACTTCATCGAACCCGCCGAAGTTCACGGTCTTGGCCGTCAGGTGGAAGTTGGCCGCCTTCGTCGCAGTCTGGGCGATCAGATCGTCTATCGAATTGAACGTGGTGCCACGATCGAAGACTTCGCCCTTGAGGCCCGTTCCGGCGCGCGCGGCAGGCTGATCACCCTCGATCGCAGCTGAGCCGCTCCACTGCTCCGGCAAGGCGCCGGAGTGGTTCACCGCTCGCAGTTCGAACGTATCGAGCACCTTGTTGTAGATCGCAAGATTGCCGACCTTGCCATCGAGGTGGCTGTCCATCTGGCTGGGATGGCTCGCATCGCGGCCCCAGGTGCCCGCCCCCAGTGCGAGGCTGCGGGCATTGGCGGAAAGCCCGGTGGTCGCATCGACATCCGCACCGACGCGCTTGCCATCGAGGAACAGCCCCAGCCCGGCCGGTCCGAAGGTGACCGCCAGCGAATATTGGCGGCCCGCTTCGATCGTCACGTCCTCGGCCTTGATCCAGTGGTCCTGCTTGCCATCCTGCAGGATCACATAGAGCTCACCATCGCGGATGAAGGCGGTGATGTCGCCAGCCGCATTCGAGGCGCCATCCTTCGAGAATACGACATGGGTGCCGCCGTCATCCGGATGGTTCGCGGTGAAATCGAGCGCGATGGTGCCCGAAGTCAGCCCCGTTCCGGAAGGCTTGCCCAGATCCACCGCGCCCTTGCTGCCATCGTCGGTCACGAGCCCGGCCTTGCTGAACACGACATTGGGCGTAAGCGTCACGGCATCGAGCGGCGTGCGGCCCGAACTCAGCGAGCCGGAGGCAAGGTCCTTGGCCAGCAGCAGGCTGATCCAGTCCGATGCGTCGCTGATGAGCGTGGCGGCGTCGCCGTCCTCGTTCTGGAAGCGGTCGCCCTCGATCTTGAAGCCGCTGTGGAAGACGCCGTCGGCAACCGTATCGACCGCCAGATCGCCGAAGATGTATTCGCGCCCGCCATCACCCCGTGCGGTGTGGAAGCCGCTTTCGAACGCGCCTTCATCGTCGCCGTGGAGCGTGGTCCATTCGGCGAGCTTGTTGGCCCTGATCCAGCGATTGATATCGACCATGTCCATCTGGTCGATCTGCTTGTCATCGGCGACGCCGGTTGCCTTGATGGCCTGGATCAGGATCTTCGCCATGCCGTCGGCGGACTTGGCCGCATCGTTGATCTGCTGCTGCGAGATCCGGTGGTTGAGGCCGATGTCATCCACCAGCCGTTCGATCAGGAGATCAAGCCCTGTGCCGGTGGTGCCGTGCGCCTGCGGATCGGCCTTGCTGTTCTTCAGCGTGCCGCCCGCGAGTTCGGGTGCCAGCAGGGTGTTGAGCCAATGGGCGACATCATCGACGCCTGGTCCCCAGAAATTGCCGGGAGACGTGAGGTGGCCGTCCTTGATCTCGAACCCCAGTTCATAAATCCCGTTCAGCACCCGGTCGACCCCAGCTTCGCCAAACAGCCGGGTCACCGCGCCTTCGCCGGAAACGCGCTGGAATCCGCTCTCGACGCCGTTCATGGACGTGCCATAAAGCGCGGTGAACTTGCCCGCAGATGACGAGCGCAGATAGGAGTTGAGCGAGTAGATGTCGGAGACCGTGATCTCGCCATCATTGGCAAGGCCCAGCGTCTTGATCGCACTGACGATCAGCCCGTTCATCGCGTCGGCCGACGCCGCGCCTTCCCGGATCGCCGCCGCCGACGATCCCATGTTGAGGCCGTAGTCATCCGCAATCAGATTGACGGCCCGGTCAAGACCGGTGCCCGTAGTCCCCATGATCCCCATTGTGCATCTCCTTCGCTTTCCCGCTTATGTTCGGAGCTTGCCCAACGGGGTTCTAAGTAAAATGACTGCGCAAAAGCCCTAAGGCATTAACCCATATCCTTATGAGTCTGGCGGGACCGCCGAAGTTCAGAATACAAAATTTCAAGATAGCAGCGTTCGATTCCAATAGTTTATCATCACAATCTCATAAAATTTGGTCGGGAGCAGATCATGAATGTCACACAAGCCGTCGCAGCTGCTGCACTCCTTGTCGGAACGGCTCCCGTTACCTCTGCAGCGCAAGCTTCCGAAATAATCGGTGAAGCGAAAATCGAACGCGATGAATGGGGTATCGCTCACATCTCGGGCAAGACCGATGCGGATGCGGTCTACGGGATGATCTACGCGCAAGCCGAGGATGACTTCCCGCGGATCGAACGCAATTACCTTGTCAGCCTTGGCCGATTGGCCGAAGCGGAAGGGGAAACGGCGGTCTGGCAGGACTTGCGCCAGCGCCTGTGGATCGATCCTGCCGTGCTCAAGGCGGACTACGCGAAGAGCCCGGCCTGGCTGCGGGGGCTGATGGATGCCTGGGCCGCCGGGCTCAATGCCTACCTCGCCGATCACCCGGAGGTTAAGCCGAAAGTGTTGACGCACTTCGAGCCGTGGATGGCGCTGAGCTTCACTGAAGGAAGCATCGGCGGCGATATCGAACGCGTGCCGGTTTCGCAGGTCGAAGCCTTCTACGGTGCGCGCAAGGTCGCGCTGACCGACGACGAACTTGGCCGCCGTCTCAAGGAACCCGCCGGCTCCAACGGCATCGCCATCGCCCCCTCGCGCACGGTGGATGGCCATGCGCTGCTGCTCATCAACCCGCACACCAGCTTCTATTTCCGCGCCGAGCAGCAGGTTACCAGCCGCGAGGGCCTCAATGCCTATGGCGCGGCGACGTGGGGGCAGTTCTTCATCTATCAGGGCTTCAACCAGAACGCCGGGTGGATGCACACGACGACCGGGTCCGACCGCGTCGACGAATTCGCCGAGACCGTGGTGCAGCAGCCCGGCGCCGCGCCAGCCTACAAGGTGGGCGATACGGTCAAGCCGTTCTCCACGCAGACGGTCACGCTCAAGATCCGCCAGCCGGACGGCTCCTTCGCCGACCGCAGCTTTACCACTTACGCCAGCGAACATGGCCCCGTTGTGCGCGAAGAGGGCGGCAAGTGGATCACCTATGGCCTGATGAACCGGCCGATCCCGGCGCTCGAGCAAAGCTTCCTGCGCACCAAGACGAGTGATCTCAAGAGCTTCCTCAAGGTGGCCGGGCTTCAGGCCAATTCGAGCAACAACACCTTGTTTGCCGATGCCAAGGGCGAGATCGCGTACCTGCACCCGCAGTTCATCCCCATCCGCGACAACAGCCTCGATTGGCGCAAGCCGGTCGACGGCAGCAACCCGGCGGCGCGGTGGCAGGGGCTGCATCCCATCTCCAGCCTGCCGAACGTGCTCAATCCTGCGAATGGATGGGTGTTCAACGTCAACAATGCGCCGTGGACCGCAGCGGGTGCGGACAGCCCGAAGCAGGGCGCCTACCCGCGCTACATGGACGAAGTCGGCCAGAACGCCCGCGAAGCCCATGCCCGTGCGGTGCTGACGGGCCGCGGCGATTTCACGCTCGAGCGGCTGATGGCAGCCGCCTACGACCCGGCCCTCCCCGCCTTCGACCGCCTGCTGCCGCCGCTGTTTGCGGCAGCCGCGGCGGCGCCGGATGCCAAGCGTGATGGCCCCATCGCGCTGCTCAAGGGCTGGGACCACAAGTGGGCAGTGAACTCCACCGCGACCAGCCTCGCTGTCGGCTATGCCGAAGCGCTGTGGAACCGGGTTTCGGCGATGAGCGATGGTGACGAGGAGAGCTTGTGGGAGCGGATGAGCAATCGCATCACCGATGCCCAGCGGCTGGCCGCGCTGGATGATGCGGTGAACCGGCTCGTCACCGATTTCGGTTCGTGGCAGGTGCAGTGGGGCGCGCTCAACCGCTACCAGCGCAATGACGGCGCGATCACGCAGACCTTCGACGATGCCAAGCCGAGCACGCCGATCCCGTTTGCCAGCGGCAACTGGGGCAGCCTCGCTTCGTTCGGGGCGCAGCGCTATCCGGGCACCAAGCGGATGTACGGCACCAGCGGCAACAGCTTCGTCGCAGTGGTCGAATTCGGCCCGAAGATCCGCGCCCGCGCCGTCAGCATCGGCGGGACCAGCGCCGATCCCGCCTCGCCCCACTTTGGCGATCAGGTGGAGCGCTATGCCGCCGGGGCCTTGCGCGAAGTGTGGTTCTACCCGGAGGACGTGAAGGCCCATCTCGTCTCGACAAAGGTACTCAAACGAATGCGCTGAAGGCCCGACTTCCAAAGGTCACGGCGGGCAGGTACACCTAGGGCATGGATCATATCGCTTCCGTGCTCGACGAGCTTTCGCGCATCTACACCGCCTCGGTCGCCCGGCTGCGCGAGGATGTGATGACCTTTGCCGCGAAGGGCACGCTGCCGCCGGAGGAACGGCGGCATGATGGCAGCTATTGCTACCCCGAACTGCGCATCCACTTCGAAGGTGAGCCGAGCATCGAGCCGACCGGGCACTCGTTTGGCCGCCTTGCGCAGAAGGGCACCTACGTCTGCACGGTGACGCGGCCGACGCTGTTCGGCGACTACCTTGCCGAGCAGCTGGCGATCATCCTGCAAGGCTTCGACGTGACGGTGGAAGCCGCCGTCTCGCGGCAGGAAATCCCCTTTGCCTACGTGCTCGACGGCAGCCTTGGCGCGCAGATGGGGGCCGTGACCCCGCAGGAACTGGCGCGGCATTTCCCGAACGCCGACCTCGCCCACATCGGTGACGAGATCGCGGACGGCGAATACAACGTCGGCGACGGGCCCCTCCCCCTTTCGCTGTTCGACGGGCTGCGCACCGATTTCAGCCTCGCGCGGCTGGCGCATTACACGGGAACGCCGCCGGAAGATTTCCAGCGCTATATCCTGTTCACCAACTACCACCGCTATGTCGACGAGTTCGTGGACTGGGCGGGCCAGCAGCTCGGCAGCGGCGAGTATACTGCCCTCTCCGGCGCGGGCGGGCTCTATCTGGATGCGCCGACCGAGAACGCCCGGGCGCGGATGTCGGACACGGCGTGGCGGCGGCACCAGATGCCGGCGTACCACCTCGTCGCGCCGGACCGCAGTGGGATCACGTTGGTCAACATCGGCGTCGGCCCCTCCAACGCCAAGACGATCTGCGACCACCTTGCGGTGCTGCGGCCGGAGGCGTGGCTGATGATCGGCCACTGCGGCGGCCTGCGCCCCACGCAGAAGATCGGCGACTATGTGCTGGCGCATGCCTACTTGCGCGACGACCACGTGCTCGATCCGGTGCTGCCGCCCGAGATCCCCATCCCCGCCATCGCCGAAGTGCAGGTGGCGCTGGCGCGGGCGGCGGAGATCGTCAGCGGCGCGGGCGGATCGGACCTCAAGCGGCGCATGCGCACCGGCACGGTTGTCACCACCGACGACCGCAACTGGGAACTGCGCTATTCGCACTCCGCCCGCCGCCTGAGCCTGAGCCGCGCGGTGGGGATCGACATGGAATCCGCGACCATCGCCGCGCAGGGCTACCGCTTCCGCGTGCCCTACGGGACGCTGCTGTGCGTTTCGGACAAGCCGCTGCATGGCGAACTGAAACTGCCGGGGCAGGCCAACCGATTCTACGAAGAAGCGATCTCCAGCCACCTTGCCATCGGCACGACGGCTTGCGCGCTGCTGCGGGCGGAGGGCGCGCGCCTCCACAGCCGCAAGCTGCGCGCGTTCAACGAGCCGCCGTTCCGTTAACGGCCAGGTTGACACAGTTGACACGGTCCTGAGGGGAAACTGTCAGCCCCGGGCGCCGCGATCTTTGCTGCTGAAATAGCAGCACAATTCGCCGCAGCAGCGCGGCGACTGCCGGACGCAGCGGCAAACGGCGTGTTGGACAATTTTCGTGGACGCACGAAACGGGCCTTCGGCGTGGGGACGGGCTGCGCGGGCGCGTGGCAAATGCACGGTGCAAAGCGCAGCCGAGACCATGCAGCAGGAGGGGGCCTGTAGGAAAATGGTTTCGACCGGGCCATGCGCTGGGCCTTTACAAGCATCTGCCCGGTGATAGCCTCCCTCCCCGGAGGCGGCGGATGAGCACTGCGGGGGAAATCGGGCCAAAGGGCCACAAGCGCTGGGTGCGGTTGACGCACTGGATGATCGCGCTGGCGGTTCTCGTGCTGCTCTATTCGGGCGTGGCGATCCTGATGGTCCACCCGCGCTTCTATTGGGGGCAGACCGGCAACGACCTGATGCGCCCGCTGTTCGAAGTGCCGCTTGGCCCCAACTACCACACGCAGCAGTTTTCGGCGCAAACGCCGTTCTTCAGCGGACCAGACGGCGCGGCGACAGCGGACCGGCTGGCGGAACCGTGGAACCAGAACGGCTGGGCGCGCAGCCTGCACTTCCTTGCGGCGTGGGTGTTCCTGTTTGGGCTGGCCGCCTATCTTTCGCTCGGCGCGCTGACAGGGCATGCCCGGCAAAGACTGCTGCCCCGGCGCGGCGAACTGACCGGCAGCGCGCTGGCGCAGGACGTCAAGGCGCACCTCACCCTGCCGATGCCTACGCCGCCACCCGGCGCGCCCTATGGGCTGCTGCAGAAGCTGGCCTATGGGCTTATCGCCTTTATCGCGCTGCCGCTGATGGTGCTGACCGGCGTGACCATGTCGCCCGCAATTGCGGCGAACTATCCGGTGCTGCTCGATCTGTTCGGCGGCACGCAATCGGCGCGGACGCTGCATTTCTTCTCGTTCAGCGTCATTGTGCTGTTCGTGCTGGTCCATCTGGCGATGATCGCGCTGACTGGCCCGGTGCGGCACCTGCGCGCCATGATTGTGGGAGCCTGACATGGCGAATGACCGCTTCCTGCTCTCACGACGCGGCCTGATCGGGGGGCTGGGATCGAGCAGCGCGCTGCTGCTGAGCGGATGCGGCGAAAGCCAGCCGCCGACGTATGGCAACCTGCTGCGGATGGGCGACAACTTCACCTATGCGATGCAGCGCAGCCTCCTCGCCCCCGCAGCGCTGGTGCGCGAATATGATCGCAGCGCGATCACGTCCATGCCGGCCACCGGCACCTATGATCCAGCCATAGCCAGCACTGGCGCGCATGATCCGGAAGGCGGGCGCGATTATGCTGTGCTGCGCAAGGGCGCGTTTGCAGACTGGCGGCTGGAGGTGGCCGGGCTGGTCGACCGGCCCACCAGCTTTTCGCTTGCCGACCTCAAGCGCCTGCCGCGCCGGACGCAGATCACCAAGCACCAATGCGAGGAAGGCTGGTCTGCCATTGCGGAATGGAGCGGCGTGCCGCTGCACAGCCTGCTCATGGCCTGCGGGATGCAGCCGGCGGCGCGCTATGTCGAATTCTATACCTACGACAAGAATGCCGACAACATCGACATGATCGACGCGCTCCATCCGCAGACGATCCTTGCCTATGGCATGAACGGGCGGGACCTGCCCATCGGCCACGGCGCGCCGCTGCGGCTGAGGCTGGAGCGGCAGATCGGCTACAAGAGCCTGAAATTCCTGCGCCGGATCGTGGTGAGCGACACGTTCAAGGACCTCGGCAATATCAGCGGCGGCTGGGCCTGGTACAACGGGATCTAGAACCGGTCAGCGCTTCCCGGCAGCCGCCTTTTTCAGCAGCGGCACCGGATCGACCGACACGACGCCCGGCGTAGCGCTGGCAAAATGCCGCAGCCAGTAGCCGTGGCCTGCGCCGAAGAGGACGAGCACGCGGTCTCCCGGCTTGGCAACGGACAGCAGCTTGCCCCAGATCTTGGCATTGCGCAGATACCACATGGCATTGAGATCGGCCCCGGCCTGATTGTCGTGATCGCCGATGCGCAGCCAGCTGTAGAAATCGTCCATCGTGGTGTAGCTCGGATCGGTGTTCACGCGCAGCAGCAGCTGAGCGACGCTGGCGGTTTTCTGATCGGCTTCAAACTTCGCCAGCTGTTTCCTGAGCGCGGCCTGCGGTTCATCGATCAGCGCCTGCTGGCCGAACTTCTGCGCGGCGGCCTGCATCTGATCGTAGGGGAAGTAGTCCGGCTCACCCGCCGCCGGTTGTTCGTCGATGCCGCTGACGAGGGGGAGCTTGGCGAGGCTGGCGACGCGGTAGCCGATCTGGCTGATCTCGTTGGCATCGGTGAGGAGCTTGGCGGGGGTGAAGGCGGCATAATCGGCCACCGCCAGATCGGGCGCGCTGCTCTCCCGCTCGACCATGACGCGCGTGGGCCGGAACGTCAGCAGCGCCTGCGCGACGGCTTCCAGTTGGCGCTGCTTTTCGGGCGTGAGCACGCTGTCGACATGCACGTTGTTCACGTCGAGCCCGGGATTGCCGAAGTGATAGGCGCCGAGGATCATGACCTGCACCGGCGGCTCGGCGGCAAGCGCGGGTGCGGCGAGCGCGAGTGAAGCCAGAACGGCAAACAGGAACTTGCGCATGATCGGTCCTCGGTGACGTGACGCACGAGCATTGCCGCAGCGGGCTGCACGCCGCAATGACCCAAGGGTGATCAGTGCAGGCGCGAGGTGGCGAGGCGCAGGCCGAAAGCGAGGAAGACGATGCCGGTCACCCGGTCCAGCAGGCGCATCGCGGCGGGGCGGCGCAGCAGGCCGGCGAGCGGGAGTGTGGCGGCGATCAGCACCGCGAACCACACGAGCGTGAGCGCCACATGGATGACGGCGAGGAAGAACGGATAGGCCGGGTTGGCTGGGCCTGCGGGTACGAACTGCGGCAGGAAGGTGAGATAGAACACCCCGATCTTGGGATTGAGCAGATTGGTGAGGAGGCCGCGCCAGAAAGCATTGCGGCCCGCGTCCGGCGCTATGCCTGCGCCTGCGTCTTCCAGCGCATCGAACGCGCCGCGCGGCTTTGCGAGCAGCTTGAAGCCCAGCCATGCGAGATAGGCCGCGCCCGCGATCTTGAGCGCGGTGTAGGCGGTCTCGGAAGCTTGCAGCAGCACGCCGAGGCCGGCGGAGGCTGCCGCGCCCCAGACGAGGCAGCCGAGCGCGATGCCGAGACCGGCGAGTACCGCCGGGCGCCGCCCCTCCACCGCAGCCGTGCGCAGGACCATCGCCGTATCGAGGCCGGGCGTGATCGTGACCACCGTGGCGGTGGCGATGAAGGCGGCGAGAAGGGGGAGGTTCTGCATGGCGGTGGGGCCTAGCAGATGCACTACCGCTCCGTCAGCCCTGCGGGCTGCCACCTCCCCATTTGCACTTCGTGAAAATGGGGAGGATTGAACAGTTTACCAGCCGCAATCCTGCCCCTTGTTCTGCGCCTCAAGCCATTTCTGCAAGGGAGCGAAGTAGCGGATCATTGCCTTGCCGCTGATTTCGCGGGTGCCGGTGAAGGCTTCAAGCGCGTCGGGCCAGGGCTTGCTGGCGCCCATGGTGAGCATGGCATTGAGCTTCGCGCCGACCGCCTTGTTGCCGTAGAAGCTGCAGCGGTGGAGCGGACCCTGCCAGCCGGCTTCCTTGCAGGCCGCTTCGTAGAACTGGAACTGCAGCACGCGGGCGAGGAAGTAGCGCGTGTAGGGCACGACTGCGGGGATATGGAACTTGGCGCCGGGATCGAAGGCATCGGCGGGGCGTTCAGCCGGCGGGACGAGGCCCTGATACTTGAGGCGGACCTGATTCCACGCGGTTTCGTAGCTATCGGGCTTGATCGAGCCATCGAACACGCCCCAGCGCCAGCGATCGACCAGCAGGGTCCACGGCATGGCGGCCACCTTGTCGAGCGCCTGGCGCAGAAGGAGGCCGGTGTCCTTGTCTGCACTGGGCACCTTGTCGCGGCTGAGGAGGCCAATCTGGACGAGGTATTCCGGCGTGATCGACAGCGCCATGGTATCGCCGATGGCTTCGTGGAAGCCGTCGTTGGCGCCTTCCATGTAGTAGCGCGAGGGCTGCTGGTTGTAGGCGCGCTGGTAGTAGTTGTGGCCGAGTTCGTGGTGGATCGTCACGAAGTCGTCGGCGTTGACCTTGGTGCACATCTTGATGCGCAGGTCGTCCTTGTTGTCGATATCCCATGCCGAGGCGTGGCAGACGACTTCGCGGTCGCGCGGCTTGGTGATCTGCGAGCGGGCCCAGAAGGTTTCGGGCAGCGGGGCGAAGCCGAGCGAGGAGTAGAAGCCCTCACCCGTCCTGACCATCTTCACCGGATCATAGCCCTTGGCGTTGAGCAGATCGCCGATGTCATAGCCGATATCGCCCGCGCCCTTGGGCGCGACGACATCGTAGATGTTGCCCCATGACTGGCCCCACATGTTGCCGAGCAGGTCGGCGCGGATCGGGCCGGTCTTCTTCTGGACGGCGTCGCCATACTTCTCGTTGAGCTTGGCGCGGGTGTAGCAGTGGAGCTGGACGTAGAGCGGGCGGACGTCGTTCCAGATCTTCTCGGTGAGCGCGGCGAAGGCGGCCGGGTCCATATCGTAGTTCGAACGCCACAGCGCGCCCGTATCGGCAAAGCCGAGTTCGCGGGCGCCGGCGTTGGAAAGCTCGACCATCTTGGCGTAGTCGTCCTTCATCGGCTTGCCGACGGTGTCGTGCCACGAGAGCCACATTTCCTTGAGCTGATCGGGATTGCGATTGGTGCCCATCGCGGCTTCGATATCGCTGCCGTTGATGGGCTGGCCGTTCAGCGTGCCGTGGCCCTTGCCGTAGAGGCCCTGGATGCGCGCCTGGCGGGTGCCGAAATCCTCTGCGGCGCCGGGGGTGGTGGGCACCGGGCTGGTGATCTGGGTGCGCATCATGACGAGCTTGCGCTGGTCTTCCGCCGTGAGGCCGGGAACCTTGGCCATGCGCGCGGCTTCGGCGGCGGTCTTGACCATGAAGGTGTTCTGTTCGGCATTCGAGGCGGCGACGAGCGCTTCGGTATCGTCGGTGATGTTGGTTTCGTAGACCCACTGGGTGCGGCCGGCGCGAACGGTTTCATCGAAGTAGGCCTGATCGGCAGCCTTGATCCATGCTTCGGCAGTGGCGGCGTCAGGCGCCTGCTGGGCGAGCGCGGGCGCGGCGATGCTGGCAGCCGCGAGCGCGGCGAGAGAAACGAGGGCTTTCATGAGGCTGGCTCTCCGGAGAATGGCACGGGCCGTTGTTGCGGCCTTCATGCCGTCACCGTTAGCCGTGCCGGAGGCAGCGTCAAGTGGTCAGGAATGAAACCAGTTCGGCGCCCATCGCGGGTTCGGTAACGCAGCTCATGTGGGTGCCGGGGATCGTCGCGCGGCGGGCATTGGGGAGCACTTCGGCGAGGCGGTCAGCGCTGCCGTTGTCGTTGTCCTGATCGCCGCAGAGGACGAGCGTGGGCATGGTGATGGCGGCAAGCGCAGCCGGATCGATATCGTCCATCGTGCCGAGCAGCAGGCGCACGGCAGCAGGATCGGTGCCCATCGTCTTGAGGAACTGCTGCGCTGCATAACCGCGATCGCCCGGGCGGATCGTGCCGAACTTGTCCAGCACTTCGCCGAAGAAGGCCTGCCGCCGGACCCAGCCGGCGAGGCCTTCGAGCCCCATGCCGGCGAGCACCAGCCGTCGGGGGGTCAGGCCGGCAATGACCGCGCGGGCGCTGGTGCGCGAGCCGAGCGAGAAGCCGACGAGGTCGTAGTCAGTAAGTCCGAGATGGGCGACGAGGGCTTCGAGATCGCGGACGAGCACGTCAGGCGGATAAGCGGCGGGATCGTGCGGGGCGGCGCTGGCACCATGGGCGCGCAGGTCCGGCATCAGGCATTCGATGCCAGCCGCCGCGAGCTGGGCCGCGGTGCCGAACTTGACCCAGTTGACGTGGGCCGAGGAAAACAGGCCATGGAGCAGGATGACCGGGCGCCCTTCACCCATGCGGTGGAGCACGAGGGGCGCGCCGTCAAAGCCGGGATAGGTCTCGCTCACTGGCTCAGCAGCCGGATGCCGGAGATCATCAGGACGGCGGCGAGCGCGGGGCGCAGCACGTGATCGGGGGAGCGGGAGGACAGCATGCTGCCTATTACCGCACCCGGCAGCGAGCCGACAAGGAGGCTGGCGAGCAGGCCCATGTCGACATCGCCGATGATCCAGTGGCCAAACCCGGCCACGAACGTGAGCGGGACGGCATGGGCGATATCGGTGCCGACGATCTTGGCCACGCGCAGCGCAGGGTAGAGCATGAGCAGCACGGTAACGCCGATGGCCCCTGCCCCGACCGAGGTGATCGAGACCGCGACGCCGAGCAGCGCGCCAAGCAGCACCGTGGGGACAAGTGCCTGCCGGTCGTCCAGACGCTCGTGCTGTTTGGCGAGGACGGCAAGCTGCTTCTGGAACAGCGTGGCGACCGAAGTGACGATGAGCATGCCGCCGAGGCAGAGCAGGACGACATGGCTGGAGGCCTTGCTCAGCTTGCCGAAGTCCGAGATCAGGAACAGCGTGATGGCGGCAGCGGGCACGCTGCCCATCGCGAGGCGGCGCATGATGTGCCAGTCTACCGTCTCGCGCTTGCCGTGGATGGTGGACCCGGCGATCTTGGTGACGGAGGCGAACAGCAGGTCGGTGCCGACCGCCGTGCCGGGTGCAACGCCGAACATCAGCACGAGGATCGGCGTCATCAACGAGCCGCCGCCGACACCGGTCAGACCCACGAGAAAGCCCACGAGCAGGCCGGCGACGCCGTGCAGCAGATCGAAATGGGCCAGCATGGCAATCCCCCGGCAGGTCCCGTGGTCGGGTCCCGTTCGTGGGCGGAGGATTAGAACCGCCGGGGCGCGGCGGCAATGCAAGAATGTCTATCGGCGCGGTAGGAAATCCTACGCGCGCCGATGGAACAAATGTCAGCCCTTCTTGAGGTGGCGGCGACCGAGGAGTTCGGCGATCTGGACCGCGTTGAGCGCGGCGCCTTTCCGCAGGTTGTCCGAAACGCACCACAGCGAGAGACCGCTGTCGACGGTCGGGTCTTCGCGAACGCGGGAAACGAAGGTGGCGAAATCGCCGACGCATTCGATGGGGGTGACGTATCCGGCGTTCTCGCGCTTGTCGATGAGCATGACGCCCGGCGCCTCACGCAGGATGTCCTGCGCTTCCTTCGCCGAGATTTCCTCTTCGAATTCGATGTTGATCGCCTCGGAGTGGCCGACGAACACCGGCACGCGCACGCAGGTGGCGGTCAGCTTGATCTTCGGATCGAGGATCTTCTTGGTCTCCGCGACCATCTTCCATTCTTCCTTGGTCGAGCCATCATCCAGGAAGCTGTCGATGTGCGGGATCACGTTGAAGGCGATCTGCTTGGTGAACTTGCGCGGCTCGATCGGATCGCCGACGAAGATCGCGCGGCTCTGCTCTAACAGTTCGTCCATACCTTCCTTGCCCGCGCCGGAGACCGACTGGTAGGTCGCGACGACGACGCGCTTGATCTTCGCACGGTCGTGCAGGGGCTTCAGCGCGACGACCATCTGCGCGGTCGAGCAGTTCGGGTTGGCGATGATGTTCTTGGCCTTGTAGCCATCGATCGCATCCGGATTCACTTCGGGCACGATCAGCGGCACGTCCGGGTCCATGCGGTAGAGCGACGAGTTGTCGATCACCACGCAGCCCGCCGCCGCCGCGCGCGGGGCGTGGACCTGCGTGGCGCTGGAGCCGATGGCAAACAGGGCGATATCCCAGCCGGTGAAATCGAAGTTCTCGATGTTCTGGACCTTGATCATGCGGCCCGTCTCGCCGAACTCGATCTCGGTGCCCTGCGAACGCGAGGACGCCAGCGCCGCGATCTCGTCGACGGGGAACTCGCGCTCGGCGAGGATGTTGAGCATCTCGCGCCCGACATTGCCGGTCGCGCCTGCGACCACTACCCGGTAACCCATTGTACTTGCTCCTATAACGCCCGATTGCGGGCGAGCTCATTCTGATTTCCCCGTTTCATCCGTTCCGTTCGTGTCGAGCGAAGTCGAGACACTTCGCGCCGCGCATGGTGTCTCGACTTCGCTCGACACGAACGGGGAAGGAGGACTGGGCGTTCTGGTGCTTTCTACTGCCCGCTACCCACGCCGTGACGGTCGAGGAAGCGGAATACGGTTTCGTAGAGATGCTTGGCTACCTTCGGCCCGCCGATGCGGTGGGTGAAGCCGGGGTAGAGCATCATTTCGAAGGGCACGGCCTCGCCCTGCAGCTTGGCGATGAGCGCGGTCGAGTTTTCGAACACGACGTTGTCGTCGGCCATGCCGTGGATCAGCATGAGCGGATCGGTGATCTTCGCAGCGTCCTTCAAAGCGCCCGAAGTTTCGTAGACCTTGGGCTCCTTGTTCGGATCGCCGAGATAGCGTTCGGTGTAGTGCGTATCGTAAAGCTCCCAGCGCGTGACCGGGGCGACCGCGATGCCGGCCGCCCATTCGCCCGGATGCTGTTCGAGCATCTTGAGCGTCATGTAGCCGCCATAGGACCAGCCGAACGTGCTGACGCGCTTGGGAACCACGAAAGGCAGCGACTTCAGATAGTGCGAACCGGCGAGCTGGTCCGCCACTTCGACCGAGCCCATTGCGCGGTTGATGGCGCTTTCGAACTTCACCCCGCGATTGTCCGAGCCGCGCCCGTCGATGGCGAAGTAGATATAGCCCTTGTCTACGATGGCCTGCGCGAGCGCGCCCTGCCAGCCCTTGCTCACGACCTGCGCGTGCGGGCCGCCGTAGTGGTAGGAGAACACGGGGTAGCGCTTGCCGGGCTCCAGCGGCGGGGTGATCATCATCCAGTGGAGCGGAGTGCCGTCTTCCGCCGGTATCGTGCCGAACTCGGCCCTGCGATGGCTGGCGAGGAAGGGCGCGTAAGGGTGCTGCCCCTCGACACGGTTTTCCTCGATCCACGCGAGGCGCTTGCCGGCGGCGTCCGCGAGATAGGACTGCGGCGGCTGATTGTCTGCGCTGCGGGTGACGACGAGGGTCTGGCCCTTGCGGTCCATCGCGGCACTGTTGTGGAAGGCGAGATCGGTCAGCCGGTCGATCTTTTCCGGGTGCTTCAGATCGAAGGCATAGACCTGCGGCGCGAGGACATCGTCCTTCGTGCCGACGAAAGTGACGCGGCCCGTCTGCTGATCGACGCCGAGGAGATCGGTGACGACCCATTCGCCCTTGGTGAGCTGGGTGAACGCGCCTGCCTTGTAATGGTAAAGGTGCGCGAAGCCGTCGCGCTCCGAGAGCCAGATCAGGCTGCCATCGGCAAGGAAGCGGTAGGCGTCCGAAAGGTTGATCCAGCTGTCCTTGGCGGCGGTCTCGGTAAACAGGACTTGCGAGGCGCCCGTGGCGGGATCGACCTTGAGCATATCGAGCCGGCTCTGCGCGCGGTTTTCGCGCTGGACGTAAAGCGCCTTGCCGTCTGGCGCCCAATCGACGCGGGCGAGGTAGATGTCCTTGTCCGCGCCGAGATCGACAGGCACACGGCTCTGGCCGTCTGCGCCGATCACCCAGAGCGAAACATCGGCGTTGGGAGTGCCAGCGGCGGGATAGCGCTGCTCGAAGGTCTTGGTGCCGTCCGCGCCAATGGCTGCGCGGGTGACGGTGCCGACCTTGGCTTCATCGAAGCGCTCCACGGCAAGGCGGGCGCCATCGGGCGACCACCAATAGCCCTTGAAGCGGTTCATTTCCTCCTGCGCGACGAATTCGGCCTCGCCCCAGTGGACGGTGGCGGCGGTTTCGTCAGGCGTGACGGGCTTCGGTTCGCTACTGCCATCGACCGGACCCACGAAAAGGCGTGAATCGCGCAGGAAGGCGACGTGCGCGCCCTTGGGGCTGAGCGAAGGATCAAGCTCGCCGCCCTTGGTGCCCGCGATCTTGCGCACCGAACCGTCGAGCCCCGCGAGGATCAAGTCGCCATCGATGGGGACGAGGACGGCGGTGCTGTCGGCGGTCCATTCGTAGCTGACGATGCCCTTCAGGTCGCCGATGCGCTGGCGCTCGCGCTGCATCTTTTCCGCTTCGCTGAGTTCGCGGCCGGAGGAGAGCTTCTTGGAATCCACCAGCATGCGCCAATTGCCCGCCTTGCGGTCGAAGCCCCAGAGGTCATAGCGCTCGCGGTCGTCCGGGCGGTTCCGCAGCACGGTGACATAGCGACCATCGGGCGAGAGCTTGACCGCGCGCGGCACTGGCCCGGCAAGGCTGGGGCTGGCGAACACGCGCTCAAGGGACAACGCTGGCGCGGCTTGCGATGCGGTCACGGCACTATCCTTCGTCTCGGCGGCAAGAACGGGCGCGGCGGCAGCGACAAGTGCGCTGGCGGCGAGCAGAGTGGTCAGCAGTCGCATGGGAGCGATGGTCCTTGCGGGGAGAATGGGCAAAACGAAAAGAGGCGCCCCGGCGGTTTTGCCGGGGCGCCTCTTGAAGCACGCTGCGGTGCCCCAGGCGGTGGGCTTGTCGGCCCTCCCCGGTCAGCTTTCCGTGGTGGTTTTAATCGTCTTGCGCTCGGCAATACGCGCCGACTTGCCGGTGCGGCCACGCAGGTAATAGAGCTTGGCACGACGCACGACGCCGCGGCGGACCACGGTGATGCTGTCGATGTTGGGCGAGTAGAGCGGGAACACGCGCTCCACGCCTTCGCCGAACGAGATCTTGCGAACGGTGAAGTTCGAGCCGAGGCCGCGGTTCGAACGCGCGATGCACACGCCTTCGTAGGCCTGGACGCGGGTACGCTCGCCTTCGACGACGCGCACGCCCACGCGCAGCGTATCGCCGGCGCGGAAATCAGGGATGTCCTTCTTCGCCTTGAATTCGGCGATGGCTTCAGCTTCGAGCTGCTGAATGATGTTCATGACTAATCGTCCTGCACTTCACGCCGCGCGCCAGAGGCAGACTGGACCCGAACGCCGGTGTGGCGCTCCCAAAGGTCCGGCCTGCGTGACCGAGTATCATCCTCAGACCGGCGTTTCCGCCACTGAGCGATCTTCGCATGATCCCCCGATCGCAGCACTTCAGGGATCGTGCGCCCTTCCCATTCCTGGGGGCGGGTATAGTGCGGATACTCGAGGAGGCCGTTCTCGAACGACTCTTCGGTACCGCTGGAAGCCGCGCCCATTACGCCGGGAAGCAGCCGAATGCAAGCATCGAGGAGCATGATCGCGGCAGGCTCTCCGCCCGAGAGCACGATATCGCCGACGGAGACTTCCTCGACACCCCTTCCCTCGAAAATCCGCTCGTCGAAACCCTCGAAACGGCCGCACAGGAGGATGACGCCGGGGCCGTCTGCGAGCTCGCGGACGCGGGCCTGTGTGAGCGGCTTTCCGCGCGGGGTCATGGCGATAATGGGGCGGTCTGCCCCCCCTTCCCGCGCGTGGTCGATGGCCTTGGCGAGCACATCCACCCGCAGCACCATGCCCGCGCCGCCGCCTGCGGGCGTATCATCTACGGTGCGATGCTTGTCCGCCGCGAAGTCGCGGATCTGGACGGTACCCAGCGCCCACTTGCCTTCGGACATGGCGCGGCCCGCAAGGCTGACACCGAGGGGGCCGGGGAACATTTCCGGGTAGAGAGTGAGGACGGTGGCGGCGAAGGTCATGGTTCCAGCCAATGGCCTGCATTCGGGGTGGGATCAATCCTCCCCCTCGAACGCATAGCCCAGCGATTGCAGGGTGATCGGCTTGGTTGGCGCGAGGAGGACAGTGCCCTTGATGGTGCCCTTCTCGCATTTCCACGTGAAGGTGCCGCTCATGGCGCCCTCGGCGGTGATCGGAGTGGTGGTGTCGCAGGGGCCGGACTGAGCCTTCGTTTCCGCCAGTACCTTGGCCCAGTTGGGCGCGGTGCGGTCCATCGGGAAGTTCATCGCGACGCGGCCCGTGAGGGCTTCGATCGTGCCGGAAGTCCAGACGGTCTGCGCGGCGGTGTAGAAGCTGGCGAGGTCTGGCGAGACGGGTTCCGTCAGCTTCACCAGCACGCCCTTGGCGGTGAGCAGCGCGGCGATGTCCCAGACGGGCTGGCTGGGGCCGGCATAGGTCTTGTTGGTCAGCGCGAAGAGCGCGGCGCCGTATTCGGGGAGGACCATGACGTGGCTGCCATAGCCGGGGTAGCCGCCGCCGTGGGCGAGAACGGTGCCATAATCGCAATCGGTGATCACGCGCCAGCCCATGCCATAGGCGATGGCGCCGGGGCACTGCTTGTCGCCCCCTGTTGCATAGCGGTGGAACACATTGGCATTGTTCGCGCCGCGCATGATCTGGCGGACGGTGGCGCGCTTGGCGGGGCCAGTATCCTCGCCATCGCGCGGGGGCCAGGCGGAGGTGATGAAGCCAAGCCACTTGGCATAGTCGGTGGCGCTGACTTCGAGGCCGCCCATGCTGTTGAAGGCGCCGCCCTTCATCGTGGGTTCTTCGGCCCAGGCTTCGTTTTCCCAGCGGTATCCCACGGCGCGCTTGTCCTTGGGATGGGCGAAAACGTCGAAACCGCTGGCGCTCATGCCAAGGGGCGCGAGCAGGCGCGTTTCGACGAAAGTGCGGTAGGGTGCCTTGGTGATGTTGGCGATCACGCGGCCGAGGATGGCATAGCCGAGATTGGCATATTCGTGGCGCATTTCTGGCGCGCGCGTGAAGGGGATGCCGGCCCGCAGCATGGCGGTGAAGCCCGTTTGCGAAAGGGGCGTTTGCCGGTCCCCCCACGGATCGTCCGTCACGAAACCGGCGCTGTGGGTGAGCAGATCGCGGATCGTGATGCGCGGGGAATCGCTGGTGGGATACGTCCAGCCGCGCATTTCCGGCACGTAGCGATCCGCCGGATCATCAAGCGCGAGGCGGCCTTCATCGCGCAGCTTGAGGATCGACATGGCGGTGAACGCCTTGGTCATCGAGGCGATGCGGAACAGGGTATCGGGCGTGACCGGGCGCTTCTGCGTGAGGTCCTGCAAGCCTTCCGCCTTCACGTAGGCAAGGCGGCCATCCTTCACCACGCCGAAGACCATGCCGGGGATGTGGTTTTCGGCCATCCAGTTCTTGAGGATCGTATCGATCTGGGGGTCGAGCGCGGCGGGGTCGGTTTGTTGAGCCAGCGCCGGGAAGGGGGCCGCCGCGACAAGTGCTGCCAGAAGTAGTGCCTTGAACCGCATGTGCTGCCTCCCCCGTGATGGTTGGGCAGCTTTGCACCTTTTCCTCGTCATTGCGAGGAGGCGAAGCCGACGAAGCAATCCAGGGCGGTGTGTGCAACCGCTCTGGATTGCTTCGCTGCGCTCGCAATGACGAAAGGTGGGGAGATGTTATTGGCGACGCCTAGCTTCCGCAGCCGCCGCAACCGCCTCCGCCGCAGCCCCCTCCCCCGCCGCTGCAGCCGCTGCTGCTGGAGCCATCGCCCCCGCCGCTGCTGGCGCTGCGCATGCGGTGAAAGTCAGAGAGCCACGAGCCGACAAGCACTGTGGTGCCGAACAGCGCGACCGCCAGCGGCGCCTCGTCAGTCGGGGCGGCGCGGCGCAGGCGGGCGGCTTCGAAGCGGGCATTCGCAAGCGCTGCCTTGCCGGCACGGGTGCGGCGGTCGATTACGGCGTAGCGCAGGATGGCGACCACGGCGGTAACGAACAGCAGCGCGGTGAGGATGCCGACGGGCCGGTCACGCAGGGTGCCGACAATCCACTTGGCCATGCCGAACAGGAACAGCAGCGCGAGCGGCGCGGTCTGGATCAGGCGGAGCTGGCGGGCGGCATGACGGTCGATCCACAAGCCCTTGGCCTCCAGCTGCCGCTCGATGGCTTCGGCGGGGCCGGTCAGCGCGCGGTGAACATCGTGCCACTTTGCGGGGGACACCAGTGCGGCGACGCGGCGCTCGGCGGGGGTGCGGCCGGCGCGCGAATCGCGGATGGCAATCGTACCGCCTGCCTGCACGATCGCCGCGCCTTTCCCGAGGAGCCGCACGGTGACGGCTTCGGCAAGGCGTTCGCGGCCACCGGCAAGAACGGCAATCTCGTCTTCGTCCGGACGGTGGCCGGGGCGACCTTCGGGGCGCAAATAGCGCGGGATCAGGAACGCGGCGACCAGCGCGATCAGCGCCAGTTCGGCGTAGAGCATGAGGAATTCGGGGCCATTGAGGTCAAAAGGACCAAGACCGGTCATAGAACACTCCAGAGAGCATAAGTCAGGAGCGCTGCCAGCCCGCCGCCGAGAAGCCAGCGGTAGGGCAGGATCAGCGCTTCATGGGGGTGCACGCGCCGCGCCTTGGGATCGATCATCAGGCGGCGGCGCGCATCGGGCCAGATATCGGCGGGCACGGGGCCGAACACGGCCTCGTAGCTGCGCAGGGTCTGGGCATACTGCTCGAAGAACCGCTCGCCTTCCTCGCGGCCACCCTTGGTGGGGCCGTGATGGAGCGCGCGGCCGAGCACGTCGGGGCAGAGCCGCTCCCAGTAGTCGCGCGTGTAGGTGAGGTGGAGGTGCCAAGCCTGATCGACGGCATCGGACGGGGTGACGGGATGCGCGGCGGTCATCGCGAGATAGAGGAAGCGGCGGTACTCCTCGAACACGCGCGCGGCGTGTGCGGGGCTCCAGCCGTTTTCGCGGGCAAGGCGCTGGGTGAACGGCAACGCAGCGTCTGCAGGGCCGACTTCGTAGATTGAAAGGGAGCGCCACAGCGGATCTGCTGTTGCCGGGACTGACGAAGCGAAAGGCGCGCTCATCTGCTCGTCCATATATAGCCGATCTGTTACCGCTTCGTGACGGGCGGCGGCGTCCAGACTTCTGCCGGTGCCATGCCGCGGGCGCGTTCGGCGGCCATTTCGGCGAGGAGCCATTCGCGGAAACGCTCGATCTTGCGCACGCCGGTGCGGCCTTCGGGGCGGACCAGCCAGAGCGCGAAGGGCGGATAGAAGAGCGTGGGGAACGGCTGAACGAGGCGGCCGGTGGCGATTTCCTCCGCCCAGAACACCGGCGTCATCAGCGCGGCGCCGAAGCCGGCACCAGCCATGCGCGCTTCTTCGAGCTGGCTGTCGAGCAGGATCGTCGCGGCAGGGGGTGCGGGCGGCAGGGCGATGCCGGCTTCGGCAAACCAGCCCGCCCACCACGGATCATCCTGCGCGAGGCGCTGCACGCGCAGCAGGTCCGCCGGTTCGCGGATGTCGTTGGCCGCGATGAAGGCTGGCGAGCAGATCGGCGTGACGTGGTAGCGCATGAGGAATTCGGCGGTGTGGCCCGGCCATGGGCCCAGCCCGGAGCGGATCGTGACGTCGATCCCGTCGCGCGCGAAATCGGTGACGCGACCAGTGGTTTCGAGCCGGATAGCGAGATCGGGAACGGCAATCTGGAAGCGCCCGATGCGGGAGCTGAGCCAGGTGCCGCCGAACGAGGGGATCGTGCTGATCGCGAGAATGCCGCTGTCGTCCGCGCCGAGATTGGCGAACGCCGTGGCGATATCGGACAGCGCGGCGGAGATCGCCGGAGCAAGGCGGCGACCGGCTTCGGAGAGGCGGACGCGGCCCTTTTCGCGCAGGAACAGCGGGCGGCCGACGCGGTCTTCCAATTGGCGGACCTGATAGCTGACGGCGGCCTGCGTCATCCCGAGTTCTTCAGCAGCGCGGCTGAAATTCTCCAGTCTGGCGGCGGCTTCGAACACGCGGACGGCGGACAAGGGCGGCAGATCGGGCACGCCTCATGATAAGGCCACCTTATAAGATATGCCAGAGCATTTGTTGGCCCTCACCGCGCATCGCAGGCACAATGCCGCCATCAGCGAAGGAGACGAGCGATGATGGATGAAGTGTGGAGCCGGGGTTGGGCCGAAGCCCACAAGGCAGCCTTGCAGGCGCGCGAGGAACAGGCACGCAGCGGCCTGCCCGTGCCGACGCTGTGGGACGAATTGCGGATGCTGGTGCGCGATCTGATCACGCCGCCGGTGAAGGCAGAGCGCAGCGACGCGGTCTGCGACGCGCAGACCTGTCAGTCGGCCGCGTAAGCCGATGCGATCACCAGGCGCTCGCCGTTCCATTCGGGCACGGCTTCGGGGCGCATGGGGACCATGAAGCGCTTGGCATTGGCACGCTCGATTTCGAGCACATCGCCGGCGCCGAAGTTTTCGACCGCGATGCAGGTGCCGAGCGCTTCTCCCTCCGTCGAGACGGCGGTGAGACCGATGAGATCAGTATAGTAGTATTCGCCTTCCGCCAGCGGCGGGAGGCTGGCGCGCGGCACCGTCAGCACGGTGCCGCGCAGCTTTTCAGCCGCAGTGCGGTCTGCCACTTCCGAGAAGCGAGCGATTGCGCCGCCCTTCCCGTCATCACGCAGCTTGGTGAGCGTGAGAGTGCCGTCGTTGAAGGCCTTGTGGGCCTTGAGGCTCTCCACACCTTCCCCGAACAGCTTCAGCCGCACTTCGCCGCCCACGCCATGCGCACCGCTGATGGCGGCAAGCGTGACGGGGCGGCCGTGCATCCCAGCTTAGCCTTCGGCCTGCTCGGCAGCAGCTTCCTCGGCGGGCGCTTCTTCAGCAACCGGGGCAGCAGCGGCGGCAGCAGCAGCCGCTTCGGCCTCGCGCTTGGCTTCTTCAGCCTCGGCGATCTTCTTGGCGCGGTCTTCAGCGCGTTCCTTGGCCTTCTTGCCCGGCTCGGCCTTGTTCGGGTTCACCGTGGCAGCGCGTTCCTTGATGCCGGCCTTGTCGAGCATGCGGGCGACGCGGTCGGTCGGCTGCGCGCCGACGCCGAGCCAGTAGCGCACGCGGTCTTCGACGAGGCGGACGCGGTTCGCATCATCCTTGGCGAGGAGCGGGTTGTAGGTGCCGACCTGCTCGAGGTAGGCGCCGTCGCGCGGCGAGCGGCTGTTGGCAACGACGACCTTGTAGTAGGGGCGCTTCTTGGAACCGCCGCGCGAAAGACGAAGGGAAACCGACATTATTCAAACCTTTCCGAGTGAAACTGAAACCTGAAAATCGAACCTGAAATCATCTTTTCTTGAGCAGATCGCCAAGGTTCGACGGCATGTTGCCGCCACCAAGGCCGGGTAGGCCGGGCATGCCGCCCATCCCTGCGCCCATGCCGCCGCCCGGAAGCTGGCCGGGACCGGCGCCGCCAGCATCGCCGCCGCCAGGGCCGCCCATGCCACCACCCCCGAACATGGCGGCAAGGCCCTTGAGCCCGCCCATCTTGCGGATCTGCTTCATGGCTTTCGCCATTTCCATGTGCATCTTGATGAGCTTGTTGACGTCCTGCACCTGCGTGCCGGAGCCCTTCGCGACGCGGATCTTGCGCTTGGCGTTGAGCAGTTCGGGCCGCTCGCGCTCCTTGGGCGTCATCGAGCCGATGATCGCGTCCATATGGAGCAGCACGCGGTCGTCCATGCCCGAATTGGCCATGGCCTGCTTGGCCTTCTTCATGCCAGGCATGAGGCCCGCGAGCACGCCGAGGCCGCCCATGCGCTGCATCTGCTGGAGCTGCGTGCGCAGGTCGTTCATGTCGAACTGACCCTTGGCCATGCGCTGCGCAAGCTTCTCGGCCTCGTCCGCCTTGACCGTCGCGGCGGCCTTTTCGACGATGGAGACGATATCGCCCATGCCGAGAATGCGGCCGGCGACGCGCTCCGGGTTGAACTGCTCGATGGCGTCGAGCTTTTCACCGGTGGCGGCGAACTTGATCGGCTTGCCGGTGACCGCGCGCATCGACAGCGCCGCGCCGCCGCGCGCATCGCCGTCCATGCGGGT
>CAYPRK010000019.1:0-23402 GCA_964413325.1 uncultured Novosphingobium sp.
CGCGATCACTCTTCCCTCCCCGAACACCGCACCGCCGCGCCCGAAAATCCAACAGGCTGAGGCCCACGGCATCATCACACCCCCTCGTCATTCCCGCGCAGGCGGGAATGACGAAGGATGGGATAACACCCAGCCTCGTCACCCCGTGCTTGACACGGGGCTAGGCTGTTCTTCTCGCGCAGCGCTGACAAGAAAAGCCAAAGCCCGTGTCGATCACGGGGCGACGTGCCCGTCGGATGTGTTCGTGCACCGGCGTCTGCGGATTCCCGCCTGCGCGGGAATGACGAAGGGATGATGCGGCTGCGTCTATAGCAACCGCCCCATGCTGATATGGTCTTCCACGCTGAACCCCAGGCCCTTGTAGAATGCGATGACCGCCGCGTTGGTGCTGCGCACCTGCAGGTTGATCTTGGGGCAGCCGAGCGCTCGCAGCGCGGCCTGTGCCGTCTCCACCAGCGCCGTGCCGATGCCGCGCCGCTTGGCATCCTGCCGCACGGCGACCGAATAGAGCCAGCCGCGGTGCCCGTCGTAGCCTGCCATGATCGAGCCGAGCACCTCGCCATGCTCGACCGCCACGAACAGCAGGTCATCGTTCATGGCGAGCTTGGCGGGAACGGACTGCGCGGCGCGGTTGCGCGGCGGATCGTTCGGGAATGCCTCGTGCCAGAGGGCGTCCAGCCCGGCGAAATCCGCGTCTTGATAGGGCCGGATTTCCATCGCCCTCGCGCTCAGTCCGTGCCGCCGGGATCGCGCGTCGCGACGAGGCCGAGCGCCTTGAAGCTCATCACCAGCTCGTCGTGCTGGTTGAACACCTTCGTCTCGCCCTTGATGATGCCCATTTCCGGCCGGGTCTTGCTGCGGCGCTTCTCCAGCAGCGTGTTCTCGCAGTGCAGCGTATCGCCGGGATAGACGGGCTTGATCCAGCGCAGTTCGTCGATGCCGGGCGAGCCGAGCCCGGCCTGCTCCTTGCCGAGCATGTTCGCCACCGTCATCGACATCGTCATCGCCGCCGTGTGCCATCCGCTGGCGGAAAGGCGGCCGAAATGCGTGGCGGCAGCCGCATCATCATCGAGGTGGAAGGCCTGCGGATCGTATTTCCTGGCGAAGTCGATCACTTCCTCGCGGGTGACATCGTAGCTGCCGAACTTGGTCACCCTGCCGACTTGGAGATCCTCGTAATACTGCATCAGCCCAGCACCTTATACGTTGAACTTGAAGTGCATCACGTCGCCGTCGCGCACCACGTATTCCTTGCCTTCCTGCCGCAGCTTGCCCGCATCGCGCGCCGCCGCTTCGCCGCCCAGCGTGACGAAGTCCTCGTAGGCGATGGTTTCGGCCCGGATGAAGCCGCGCTGCATGTCGGAGTGGATTTCGCCCGCTGCTTCCGGCGCCTTGGCCCCGGCATGGACGGTCCACGCGCGCGCTTCCTTGGGGCCGACGGTGAAGAAGGTGAGGAGGTGGAGCAGGTCGTATCCGGCGCGGATGATCTTCGCGAGGCCGGCTTCTTCCAGCCCCAGAGCGCTGAGAAATTCGGCGCGGTCTTCCACCGGCATCGTCACGATATCGGCTTCGATCGCGGCGGAAACGATCACTGCGTTGGCGCCTTCGGCCTTGGCCTTCGCGAACACGCGTGCGGAGAAATCGTTGCCGGTCGCGGCGGCCTCTTCCTCCACGTTGCAGACATAGAGCACCGGCTTGGCCGTGATCAGCTGGGCCTGCGCAAACACGCGCGCTTCCTCGTCGTCCTTCGGCACCGTCAGCCGCGCGGGCTTGCCCTCGCGCAGCAGGTCCAGCGCCTGACCCAGCACCGAAGCGGTGATCTTCGCTTCCTTGTCGCCCTGCGCCGCCTTCTTCTGCGCGGCGGGAACCCGCTTCTCGAGGCTCTCGAGGTCTGACAGCATCAGCTCGGTCTCGACCGTCTCGGCGTCGGAGATCGGATCGACCTTGTTGTCGACATGCTGGATATCCGCGTTCTCGAAGCAGCGCAGCACGTGAACGATTGCGTCCACTTCGCGGATGTTGCCGAGGAACTGGTTGCCAAGCCCCTCGCCCTTCGAGGCCCCGCGCACGAGGCCGGCGATGTCGACGAAGCCCAGCTGGGTCGGGATGATCTTCTGGCTGCCCGCGATGCGCGCCAGCTCATCCAGCCGCGGATCGGGCACGCCGACGTTGCCGATATTCGGTTCGATCGTGCAGAACGGATAGTTCGCCGCCTGCGCCGCCTGCGTCTCGGTCAGCGCGTTGAACAGCGTCGACTTGCCCACGTTCGGCAGCCCGACAATCCCGCAGCGAAAACCCATCTTTCAATCCTTGTCCATCGCAGCGGGCGAATGGCTTGCCCGGTGCCGTGATGCGCGCGATGGTATCGCTTGGGCACAAGGTCAAGGGGGCGTGGGCGATATGAAGCATTGGATGGCTTGGCTGATGATGGCGCTCGCGGCGCTGACCGGCAGTGCGGCGCAGGCAGCGGACGGCACTGCGCACCGGGCGCAGAGCGTGAAAGTGACGACGCTTTCGACCATGCTCACGGACTACGTCGGCCTCGGCGAATGGGGCTATTCGGCGCTGGTCGAGATCGATGGGCGGCGCATCCTGTTCGATACCGGCGGCAGCCCGGACGTGGTGCTCAAGAATGCCGAGGCGCTGAAGATCGACCTTTCGACTGTCGAGGACGTGGTGATTTCGCACTTCCATGAAGATCACACCAGCGGGCTCCTCACCTTGCGCAAGGCGCTGATGGCGAAGAACCCGAATGCTCTCTCGCACCTCTACGTGGGCGAGGGGATCTTCGAGCCGCGCTACAACAAGGATGGCACGGGTGAGACCGAGAACGGCTTTCCGGCGCTCGCCAAGGCCTATCTCGATACGGGCGGGCGCATCCAGCAGCTCTCTGGTCCGGCCGAGATTGCATCGGGTGTGTGGCTGACGGGGCCGGTGCCGCGCGGCCATGCCGAGACGAACTGGAATCCCGGCCTCTTCGTAAAGGCCGGCGGGCAGCTTGTGCCCGATACGCTGCGCGAGGATACTTCGCTGGTGATCGATACAGCGCAGGGCGTGGTGATCGTCACCGGCTGCGGCCATGCCGGGATCATGAATATCGCGGACGACGCCAAGGCCATCACCGGCGATGCGCGCTTGCACGCGGTGATTGGCGGCATCCACTTGTTCGGCAAGCCCGATACCGTGCTGGTCGAGACGGCGGGGCGGCTCAAGGGCCTTGCCTACCTGTTTGCGGCGCATTGCACCGGGATCGAGGCCACCTTCCGCCTGCGCGAATTGCTGCGGCTGGACCGGCGCACGGCGGTCGTTGCTGCGGTGGGATCCAGCTTCACGCTGGGCAAGGGGATCGAGGCGGGCCATATCGCCGGCTGGGTCGGCTGAAGTCACACTCTCTTCACCAAAACTTCAAGGATTGCCGATTAGGTCCGTTCCGAATGTAATGCCCCTTATGCGGGCGCCATAGGAATTGGCCTGATGATCCGTAAAGCCCCGTCCTCCCTCGCGCTCTCCGCCCTTGCGATGGCCCTGATGGTGGGGGGCTGCAGTCCCGATCCCAAGGCCGCCGCTGCCAAGGCGCGCGCCGAATATGCCGCGCACAACTACCTTGCGGCGCAGACCGATCTGGCAACCGCGATGGCGGCCAATCCGAATGACGCGGGCCTCCTCGAACTCCACGCGCGCAATGCGCTGGCGATGGGCGACGGCATTGCGGCGGGGGCCAGCCTCGAGAAGCTGGCGGCCCTCACGAACAAGCCCGCCGACTTCAACCGGCTGCTGGCCGAAGCTGCGCTGCTGCGCGGGCAGACGCAGGAAGCGCTGACAGCGCTGGGGAATGACAAGTCTGCCGCCGGGCTACGCCTGCGCGGCCTCGCGCTGTTGTCGGAAGGCAACAAGGCCGGGGCGCAGCAGGCCTTCCAGGCCGCGCTGGCCGTGGACCCGAGGAACGCACCGACTCTTGCCAGCCTCGCGCGCCTGAAGCTGCTGAACGGCGATACGGCGGCAGCGCGCGGCCTCGCCGATCAGGCGCTCGCGGCGGACCGCAATCTGCTCGATGCCATGCTCGTCGACGGCCAGGTCGCCACAGCAGAAGGGCAGCTTGGCAAGGCGCTCGCTGCCTATACCAAGGCCGGCAAGGAATATCCGGGCAATCTTCCCGCGCTCACCGGGCAGGCCGGCATCCTCGGCGATCTTGGCCGGACCGACGAGCTGGCGGCGCTGCTCTCTGGCTTTCAGGGCAAGACCACCGATGGCACGCTGGCCTACCTCAAGGCGCGCCTCGCTTCGGCCAAGGGCGACTGGACTTCGGCCCGCGACATCCTTCAGGCGAACGAGGACAAGCTCAAGGACCGCGATGACGCGCAGGTGCTCTATGCGCAGGCGCTGACGCAGATCGGTCAGCCTGAGCAGGCCCGCGCGCGCCTCGCCCCGATGCTGGTGCGCCATCCCGAGAGCGTCGTCCTGCGGCGCGAGCTCGGCAAGGCGCAGCTGGCGGGCAATGATCCGGCCGGCGCGGTGCGGACGCTGACGCCCTTCGCGCAGAGCAAGACGTCCAGCGTCGAGGATTTGCGCCTGCTGGCGAAGGCGGCCGAGGCGGCGGGGGATCCCAACGCTGCGTTCTTTGCTGCCCGCGCCCGCTATCCCTCGCCGCAATCGCTCGGTCAGGCGCTAAGCGCCGCCGATGCCGCGATGAAGACGAGCAACTGGGGCAATGCGATCACTGCCTACGAGCAGATCCTGGCGCTGACTGACGGGCGCAGTCCGCTGGTGCTCAACAACATGGCCTGGGCGCAGGCGCAGGTCGGCAACAAGGACAAGGCGCTGCAGTTTGCCCAGCGCGCGATTCAGGTGGCGCCGGAAGACCCCTCGATCATGGATACGATGGGCTGGCTGCTTTACCAGAGCGGCAGCAACAAGGACCGCGCGCTCGATCTGCTTCGCCGCGCGGCGCAGAAAGCCCCGCAGAACCAGACGATCGCCCAGCACCTCGCTCAGGCGCAGCGCGGCTGATCCATGCAGAAAGGGCCCCGACCGCAAGGTCGGAGCCCTTTTGCATTCGTGGGGCTCAGGTAGTCGAGGCTTATGCCGCGGCGAACGTGACCCGCGTTGCCGGACGGCGACGACGCGCCAGTGCGAGGCCGATGATGCCCGCGCCGAACAGGCCCAGCATGCCCGGCTCGGGAACCGGCGTACCGCCCGTCGTGGTGCTGCCGCCGCTGGTCGAGCTCGAGATCGTGCCCGCGCCCGTTGCCGAGCTGACGCCGGGGATGCCCGTGATCGACTGGTAGCGGACGTAGAAGTCGCTCAGCGTCAGCGCCGAAACCGCCGAAGCGAAGCTCAACGTGAAGGTGCCGGTGCCGGTCTGGCCCAGCGTCAGGCCGCCGCTGCCGCCGCCCGAGCAGGCGCCGGTGCTGGCATCCTTGAAGCAGACGTCGACGGTGCCGATCCCGTTGGGATAGTTCGAATTGAGCTGCGTGAAGCCATAGGCGCCGGTCGAAGCCGCACCCGTGATCGTGGGATCGGTGTTGAACGCGAAGCCCGAAATGCGCGAATCGGTGACCGGGGCCGAGCTGGTGTTGCTGACCGAATAGTCGAACGTGTAGTCGTTGCCCGAGACGCCGGTCAGCGTGAACGTCGTCGAGCCGGTCAGACCGCCGATCGAGGCGCCGCCGTTGCTGTCATAGCCGTTGTAGCCGAGCGTCACGGCCTTGCCGATGTCAGCCGCGTTGAACAGCATCGAGTCGGCGAAGGCCGGCGATGCGACGATCAGCGAGGCCCCGATGGCCATTGCGAACTTTGCGTAAGTGTTCATTTCCCTGCCCCTGAGTAGTTAAAATACGGTCCGTCACAGCCTACGCAAGCGCCATGCCAATGGCGTTAATCCTCCGTTTCGGATGATTAACGATGTGCCGTTTGTAAACCATCCCGACGGTCTCGCCGCTTGATGTGCCGCAGGTCGCTTCACCGAAATTTCAGGGCTTAGGTAGTATTGGTAAGGCCGTGAAACGCACCGCACTCCTTGCTGCCCTGCTGCTGCTGGCGGCCTGCTCGCATGCCGATCCGGCGGCGCAATATGCCTCTGCACAGAAGGCCTTCGCGGCGGAAGACTATGCCGCCGCGCGCGCGGCTGTGCTCGGCGCGCTGGATGGCGACAGCAGCAACCGCGACATGCTGCTGCTGCTGGCCCGCACCCAGCTCAAGCTCGGCGATGGCGACGGCGCGCAGGCAACCCTGACGCGGCTGGAGGAAGGCGGGTTCGCGAGCGCAGAGCTTGTCCGGATGAAAGCCGAGGCGGCGATCCTGCGCGGACAAGCGCAAGCCGCGCTCACCCTGCTGGGCCGGGACAACACAGCGGATTCGTGGCGCCTGCGCGCGGCGGCAAACAACGCGCTCGACAATTCACCTGCCGCGTTTGAAGCCATGCGCCGGGGCCTCGCCGCCGATCCGCGCAACTATGCGCTGGTGCATGACTATGCGCAGTTCCTGATCGCCGCGCAGGACTATCCTGCTGCCGCCAAGGCGGTTGATACCCTTCGCCAGATCGGACCCAAGCGGCTCGATACGCTGATGCTGGCGGGCATGCTCGCTGCGCGGCAGGGGCAATTGCCGGCAGCCAGGCAGAACTTCAGCGCCGCCGCCGATGCCTTCCCGGCGCGGGTGGAGCCGCTGACCGCGCTGGCCAGCCTCGCGGACATGGAGGGGCAAGTCGATGCGGCGCTGCAGATCGTGGCGCGGGCCGCGAAGATTGCCCCGGGCCATCCCGAGGTAATCGACCTTACCGTGCTGCTCGCCTCGGAAAAGGGCGATTGGGAAACGGTGCGCAAGACCCTCGTCGGGCAGGAAGCCACGCTCGATCCGCGTTCCGCCAACGGCATGAGCTATGCCGAAGCGCTGCTGCGGCTCGGCCATCCTGAACAGGCCCGCGCCATGTTCGCGCAGGCGCTGCTGCTCTCACCGCAGAACCCCTATTCGAGACTGATGCTGGCAGAGGCGCAGCTGGCGGTGGGCGATGCGCGCACGGCCCTGCGCACGGTGCAGCCGCTGTCGGACAGTGTTCTGGCCGGGGAGCGCGAGCTCGATCTCGCGCTGCGGGCGGCGAAGGCGGCGAATGATCCGTCGGCTGCCGCGATCCAGGCGCGGCTGCAGTCACCGGCGCTCAAAGCGAACCTGCAACTGGCATCAGCCGGTCAGGCTGCGCTGGTCCGGCAGGATTGGCCCGCCGCGCTGGCAGCTTTCGGGCAGCTCCCGGGCCATGAGAACGATGCAGAAGTGCTGCGCCGGATGGCGCTGGCCGCGCTGCGAAGCGGGCAGCCTGATGCTGCGCGCGGCTACGCCGATCGCGCGCTCGAACTCGCGCCGCGCAATGCCGACAACCTGCACATGGCCGCGCTGGTGCGGCTGGCGCAGGGCACTGACCGTGATCAGATGCTGCGGCTGATGAAGGATGCCAGCCAGCTCGATCCGGCCAACCGGGTGTTCCGCGCCGATCTCGCGCGCGCGGTGAACGCAGGCAGCTGAAGCCCTTGCGGCCCTGCCGGTCCTTCAGGGGCTGAAGCAGCGCCCTGAAGGACATCGGGTGGGGCAGGGGGCGTTTTCGTTCAGCGGCGGCGGCGACGCGCCAGGGCGAGGCCGACGAAGCCAAGGCCCATCATGCCGAGCATGCCCGGCTCGGGAACCGCGGTGCCGCCGGTCGAGGTGGTGGTGCCGCCGCTCGTCGTGGTCGTGCCGCCCGTGGTGGTGGTGCCGCCGGTCGTCGTCGTGCCGCCAGTGGTCGTGGTGCCGCCGGTCGTGGTGCCGCCGGTCGTGGTGGTGCCACCCGTCGTGGAGGTCGAGGTCGTGCTGGAACCGCACATCGTGGAGCCGGCCGGGTGGCCGCAGTCACAGTAGTGCGTGTGCTTGGTCCAGGCCGAAGCCGGGCTCGAGATCGCGGCGAGACCCAGAAGGGCTGCCGAGCTAAGCAGGATGCGTTTCATGGTTTAGTCCCCGTGCCAGAAAACCGTGGTTAAATCCTGACAAAGCAAACTTGATGCCAAATACGCATTCCTGCCGATTTCGGTGGTTAACGCCTGTTTGGATGTTACGTTACTGTAAGGCAGGCCGACGCTGAAAATGCTTAATTCTGGCGCAGCGAGACCTCGCTCATGAACCGCACACTATCGCCGGAAGCCAGCCATTCCGCCTCTCCGGCAACCGCGCCGAGCATGGTGACGAGGTCGTCCTGCTCGGCCTTGGCGAAGTTGCCCAGCACGTAGCCGGTCACGCGGTCCTTGTGGCCCGGATGCCCGATGCCGAGCCGCACGCGGCGAAACTCGGGCCCGATGTGCTGGTCGATCGAGCGCAGGCCGTTGTGCCCGGCATGTCCGCCGCCCTGCTTCACCTTGACCTTGAAGGGCGCAAGATCGAGCTCGTCGTGGAACACGGTGAGCGCATCGGGGCCCAGCTTGTAGAAACGCAGCGCTTCGCTCACCGCGCGGCCGCTTTCGTTCATGAACGTGGCGGGCTTGAGCAGGATCACCCGCTGCTGCCCGATCCGGCCATCCTGCATCCAGCCCTGAAACTTCTTCTGCACGGGGCCAAAGGAATGGACTTCGGCGATCGTATCCAGCGCCATGAAGCCGACATTGTGCCGGTGGAGGGCATATTGGGGCCCGGGATTGCCGAGGCCGACCCAGAGCTGCATGGCGGGTTCTCCCATGGGGGGCGGAAAGTGCGGGGGCCAGACGTGCGTCACCCCGGACCTGATCCGGGGTCCCGCTACTCGCGCCGCAGTGGCGGATCAAGCAGGACCCCGGATCAAGCCCGGGGTGATGCGTTTCTGGCAGGCCGGTTCCCTCAGGAAACCGGCCGTGCGATCAGGCGGCCGTAGTCTCGTTATCGCCTTCGGCGCTCTTGAGAGCCGAGGGAGCAACGATCGTCGCGATGGTGAAATCGCGGTCGGTGATCGCCGAGCGCGAACCAGCCGGCAGCGTGACGCTGCTGATGTGGATCGAATCGCCCACGTCGGCGCCCGAGACGTCGACGGCGATATCGTCGGGGATCTTGTCCGCTTCGCAGATCAGATCGAGTTCGTGACGGACGATGTTCAGCACGCCGCCCTTCTTGAGGCCGGGCGACTTGGCTTCGCCGACGAAGATCACCGGCACCGAGACTTCGACCGCGCGGTCAGCCGAGATGCGCAGGAAATCGGCGTGGAGCGGGCGCTCGTTGACCGGGTGGAAGGCGACGTCCTTGGGCAGCGTGCGAACGGTTTCGCCGCCGACAGTGAGCTCGACGATCGAGTTGAAGAAGTGACCGGTGCCGAGCTGGCGACGCAGTTCCTTTTCTTCGACGTGGATCGCAACCGGATCCTGATTGCCGCCGTAGATCACGGCGGGGGTGCGGCCTTCGCGACGAAGTGCACGGGAGGCTCCCTTGCCAGCCCGTTCACGCGTCTCGGCCGGCAGATGCAGCGTATCGCTCATTGTCCGTACCTTCACGTTATGATGTTCAAACGATCTCCCCGCGCCACGCCTCCAGGGATGACCATGCGCGCGAAGAAGCGGCGGCCCTTAGCGGGTCAGCGCGAAAAAGCAAGCGAAACCGGGGGAAGTAGGCGCTCAGTAAACCCGCTTCACCAGCCACCCCCGCGCTTCGAGCAGGCGGGGCAGGCCGTCGACACCCGCGACATGCGCTGCGCCTACGGCGATGAACGGCTTGGCGCCTGCTTTCAGCATGGCATTGATCTGGTCCGCCCACGCCAGATTGCGCCGCGTCAGCAGCGCGGCGCGCAGCTCCGGATCGGCGAGGAACCCCGTCTGCGCCTCGCGCGCGATGCCGAGTTCATCGCCGCGCAGCCACAGCGCCAGCATGTCCTTGTCATCATCGCGGTTGTCGGCCGCCTCGTGCGCCACCTCTTCCAGCAGAACCGTCTGCGCGCGCGGGGGCAGTCCGTCGAAGATGCCGAACTGGCTGTCGATGGTCTCCAGCCCCGTGATCGGCTTTGCGCCGATCACCTTGCGCAGCTCCGGCTCCACGCCGCTGTCAGGCTCCATGCCCTGCTTGAGCCCGCCGATCGCCGCGATCTGCAGCGCGACAGCCCAGCTTTCCTGATCCTTGAACTGCGCGTCATTCAGCGACAGGTCCTTGTAGACCTTGGCCAGATCGCCCCGGAACTTCACGCCCACGCGTTCGCTCGGTGGGGGCAGGCCTTCCGTAAACGCGAGCTTGCCCAGCGCTTCGCCCGCAACCTGCGGATTGAGCTGCTCGCCGATTTCCAGCACCAGCCGGTCTGCGCCGGCAATCGCGCCATCGATCACCGGGCGGCGCCACTGGGTGCCGCGCGGCAGCGAGTGGACGGTGCCGAGCAGCCAGCCATGCACGCCGGTGTTGTCGGCAATCTGCCACAGCGCGACCTTGGGCGCTTCATCAGGCGGTGCCTTGGCAGAGCCGCAGGCCGCCAGCGCGACCAGCAGGAGGGCGGCAAGCAGCCGGAAGGACCGGGGCAGGGGGGAGGATGCAGGCGTGATCACCGCACCGGGATGAACCAAGCGCGCAGCCGGTGCAAGAACCCCAGGGGCGGACAACCTGTCCGGCCCCGGCTTCCGGTTGATTTGCGAGTGGCAATCGGCCAAAGCGCGCGGGCCATGGCTGACACCGCAACCACCGCCGCTTCTCCCCTCAGCGTGCAGGACATGATCCTTGCGCTCCACGCCTATTGGGGCGCGAAGGGCTGCCTGATCCTGCAGCCTTACGACATGCGCATGGGCGCGGGCACGTTCCACCCGGCGACCACGCTGCGCGCGCTCGGGCCGAGCCCGTGGAACGCGGCCTATGTCCAGCCGAGCCGCCGTCCGACCGATGGCCGCTATGGCGAGAACCCCAACCGGCTGCAGCACTATTACCAGTATCAGGTGATCATGAAGCCGAGCCCGCCGGACCTGCAGGCGCTCTATCTCGGCAGCCTCGCCGCCATCGGCATCGATCCGCTGCTGCACGATATCCGCTTTGTGGAGGACGACTGGGAATCGCCGACGCTCGGCGCGTGGGGGCTGGGCTGGGAAGTCTGGTGCGACGGCATGGAAGTCACCCAGTTCACCTATTTCCAGCAGATGGGCGGCTTCGATTGCAAGCCGGTCGCGGGCGAGCTGACTTATGGCCTCGAACGCCTCGCGATGTATATTCAGGGCGTCGACAACGTCTACGACCTCAAGTTCAATGATCACGGCGTGAGCTATGGCGACGTGTTCCTCGAGAACGAACGCCAGATGTCGACGTGGAACTTCGAGGTGGCGGATACCGAAACGCTGTTCGAAGGCTTCCGCCGCGCCGAGGCCGAGTGCCGCAAGGCGCTGGAGGCGGGCGTTCCCATCGCCGCCTATGAGCAGGCGATCGAGGCGAGCCACCTGTTCAACCTGCTCCAGGCGCGCGGCGTGATCTCGGTGCAGGAACGCGCCAGCTACATGGGCCGCGTCCGCGACCTCGCGCGCGGGTCGTGCGAGGGTTATATGGAGAAGTACCGTCCCGAATGGGAAGCGAAGTTCCCGGGGTGGACGGCATGAGCCCGATGACTTCAAACGCTGATTTTCTCCTTGAGCTGCGCTCGGAAGAGATCCCGGCGCGCATGCAGGCTGGCGCACGCGCTGATCTGGAAAAGCTGTTCCGCCGCGAGATGCAAGCCGCTGGCCTTGCTGTCGGTGCGCTGACCGTCTGGTCCACCCCGCGCCGCCTGACGCTGGTTGCGAAGGGCCTGCCGCTCGCCACTGAGGCCGTGAGCGAGGAAACCAAAGGCCCGCGCACGTCTGCGCCCGAGCAGGCGCTCGAAGGCTTCCTGCGCAAGACCGGACTTGCCAGGGATCAGCTGACCGAGCGCGACGGCGTGTGGTTCGCCGTGGTCGAGAAGCCCGGACGCGCCGCTGCCGATGTGCTCGCCGAAGCGATCCCCGCGATCATCCGCGCCTTCCCCTGGCCGAAGTCGCAGCGCTGGGGCGCGGCGAGCCTCCAGCCGGACAGCTTGCGCTGGGTGCGCCCGCTCTCCGGCATCATCGCGCTGCTCGGCGGCGAAGTGGTGCCCTGCGAGATCGGCGGGATCGCCTCCGGCCGCACCACGATGGGCCACCGCTTCCACCACAGCGGCGAGATCGTGATTGAGGGCGTGGACGACTACGCGCCCAAGCTGCGCGACGCGTACGTCATCGTCGACCATGCGGAACGCGAAAGCATTGTCCGCGAAGGCGCGCGCAAAGCCGCTGCCGATGCTGGGCTCGTCCTCGTCGAGGATGAAGGGCTGGTGATCGAGAACGCCGGCCTCACCGAGTGGCCGGTGCCGCTGCTCGGCCGCTTCGATGAAGCCTTCCTCGAAGTGCCCCCCGAAGTCATCCAGCTCACCGCCCGCGTGAACCAGAAGTACTTCATCTGCCGTGACGCGGCGGGCAAGCTCGCCAACGCCTTCGTCTGCACCGCCAACATCGCGGCGCATGATGGCGGCGCGATGATCGTCGCGGGCAACCGCAAGGTCCTCGCCGCGCGCCTCTCCGATGCCCGCTTCTTCTGGGAGCAGGACAAGAAGACCAGCCTTGCGGTGCAGGCCCAGAAGCTGGCGCGCATCACGTTCCATGAAAAGCTGGGCAGCGTCGCCGACAAGGTCGCGCGCGTCGCCAAGCTGGCGGAATGGCTGGCGGCGGAAGGCATCGTCCCCGGCTGCGACCCGGCGCAGGCGCGCCTCGCGGCGGAGCTGTGCAAGGCCGATCTGGTCACCGAAATGGTCGGCGAATTCCCCGAACTGCAGGGCCTGATGGGCGGCTACTACGCCCGCGCCGAAGGCCTGCCGGACGCCGTCGCCGATGCCATCCGCGATCACTACAAGCCGGTCGGGCAGGGCGATGACGTGCCCACCGCGCCGGTCACGGTGGCTGTCGCGCTGGCGGACAAGCTGGATACGCTCGCCGGGTTCTTTGCAATCGACGAGAAGCCGACCGGCTCCAAGGACCCCTTTGCGCTGCGCCGCGCGGCGCTGGGCGTGATCCAGATTCTGCTCGCGGGCAAAGTGCGCTGCAACCTCACCGCCGTGCTGCGGGGGGCCATCGCCAGCGTGTTCGCCTCAGTGCTGGACCGCGCGGTGGCGGGTGACGTCAACTTCGCGATCTACATCGAGAAGATCGGCAAGGTGCAGCCGCATCCCGCGCTGCCGAGCGACGAATTCACCGCCCGGATCGCCGATTTCACGGCCGAGCTTGGCGACTTCGAAATCAAGCTCGAGCCCTATTCGGAGCTCGCGCTGGAGTTCCTGCGCACTGCTCCCGCCGTGGTGGCGGGCACGCCTGCCGCGCTCGTCGCCTTCTTCGCCGACCGGCTCAAGGTCCAGCAGCGTGAAGCCGGTGTTCGCCACGACCTGATCGACGCAGTATTCGCGCTTGGCAGCGAGGACGATCTCGTCCGCCTGCTCGCCCGCGTCCATGCGCTACAGGCTTTCGTCGGCACCGAGGACGGCGTGAACCTCATCGCCGGGTACAAGCGCGCGGCCAATATCCTCAAGAAGGAAGGCTACAGCGCCGAGGCCGCCGCCATCCCGTTGACCGGGGAGGAAGACCCGCTGGTCCTCGTCGACGACCCGGAGCTGCGCGGCGTTGCGGCGCAGTTTGTGCACCCTGAATGCAGCTACGAGCGCGAGTCCGCCGAACAGGCGCTGGTCGATGCACTTGCCGCTTCCGGTCCTGAGGCGGAAGCTGCTGTTGCGGCAGAGGATTTCACCGCTGCCATGGCCGCGCTCGCCACTTTGCGCGCGCCCATCGACGCGTTCTTTGAGAGCGTTACCGTCAACGATGCGGACCCGGCCAAACGGGCAGGGCGGCTCGGATTGCTTGACCGCTTTCGTGCTGCAGTGCACAAAGTTGCGGACTTTTCGCGCATAGAGGGCTAAGGCGCCTCATCCAATTTCGGCGAATCCGGGAAAAACCCGGTCACGAATCACATTCGCAGGGAGCCTGTTGTCGCATGAGCGCATACGTATTCCATTTTGGTGGCGGTGCTACGAACAACGACCCGCGCTCGCGCGACAAGACGATTACGGGTGGCAAGGGCGCGAACCTGGCCGAGATGGCCGGCATCGGTCTGCCAGTGCCTCCGGGCTTCACGATCAGCACCGAAGTCTGCACGGCCTACAACGCCGCGGGCAAGACGTTCGACGATGCCTTGCGCGCTGGCGTGGCAGGCGGCGTTGGCCATATCGAGAAGGCCACCGGCCGCACTTTCGGCGATCCGGCGAACCCGCTGCTGGTCTCGGTCCGCTCGGGCGCGCGCGTCTCGATGCCGGGCATGATGGACACCGTGCTCAATCTCGGTCTCAACGACGTGACTGTCGAAGGCCTCGCCGCAGGCTCCGGCGACGCGCGCTTCGCGTGGGACAGCTATCGCCGCTTCATCCAGATGTATTCGGACGTGGTGCTTGGCCTCGACCATCACCGCTTCGAGGACGCCTTGGAAATCGCCAAGGAAGACAACGGTTTCTTCGCCGATGTCGAGATGGGGGCCGAGCATTGGCAGGCGCTCGTCGGCCAGTACAAGGCCATCGTCGCCGAAGAACTCGGCCGCCCGTTCCCGCAGGACGTGCATGAGCAGCTGTGGGGCGCGATCGGCGCCGTGTTCGATTCGTGGGAATCGGACCGCGCCAAGGTCTACCGCCGCCTGAACGCGATCCCGCATGACTGGGGCACTGCCGTCAACGTGCAGGCCATGGTCTTCGGCAACATGGGCGAAACCTCGGCCACCGGCGTTGCCTTCACGCGCGATCCTGCGACCGGCGAGCGCGCCTACTACGGCGAATACCTCGTCAACGCGCAGGGCGAAGACGTTGTCGCCGGCATCCGCACGCCGCAGTATCTGACCAAGGCCGCGCGCGAGCGGGCCGGGGCCAAGCCGCTCTCGATGGAGGAGGCGATGCCCGCCGCCTATGGCGAACTGGCCCGCGTGTTCGACCTGCTCGAAGCCCACTACAAGGACATGCAGGACATCGAATTCACCGTCGAGCAGGGCAAGCTGTGGATGCTGCAGACCCGCTCGGGCAAGCGCACCGCCAAGGCCGCACTGCGCATGGCGGTCGAGATGGCCCGCGAAGGCCTGATCGATGAAGCGACTGCCGTGAAGCGCGTTGATCCGATGGCGCTCGACCAGTTGCTGCATCCCACGCTCGATCCCAGCGCCCCGCGCGATGTGCTCACGCGCGGCCTGCCGGCCTCGCCGGGCGCGGCCACCGGCATCGTCGTGTTCGATGCCGACAGCGCCGAGCACCGCGCGCAGATGGGCGAGGACGTGATCCTCGTCCGTGTCGAGACGAGCCCGGAAGACATCCACGGCATGCACGCCGCCAAGGGCGTGCTCACTGCGCGCGGCGGCATGACCAGCCACGCTGCCGTGGTCGCGCGCGGCATGGGCCGCCCCTGCGTCTCCGGCGCTTCGGGCCTTTCGATCGACATGGCCACCCGAACCGCGCGCATGGGCACACGCGAGGTGAAGGAAGGCGAAGTCATCACCCTCGATGGATCGAATGGCGATGTGATGCTCGGCGCCGTGCCGATGGTCGAACCTGAACTCGTCGGCGATTTTGCCGTGCTGATGGAATGGGCCGATAGCCACCGCCGCATGAAAGTGCGCGCGAACGCCGAAACCCCGCTCGATTGCCAGGTCGCGCGCCAGTTCGGCGCCGAGGGCGTGGGCCTTTGCCGCACCGAACACATGTTCTTCGATGCAGGCCGTATTTCGCTGGTTCGCCAGATGATTCTGGCCGAAGACGAAGCCACCCGCCGCCGCGCGCTGGATCAGCTCCTGCCCGAACAGCGCGCCGATTTCACCGCGATCTTCGAGGTCATGGCCGGGCTCCCCGTCACCATCCGCCTGCTCGACCCGCCGCTGCACGAATTCCTGCCCCACGGCGAATCGGAGTTCGAGGAGCTTTCGGAAGCGACCGGCCTCGGCGTCGACCACCTGAAGCGCCGCGCGGGCGAACTCCACGAGTTCAACCCGATGCTCGGCCACCGTGGCTGCCGCCTCGGCATCACGTTCCCCGAAATCTACGAGATGCAGGCGCGCGCGATTTTCGAAGCCGCCTGCGATGTCGCTGAGAAGTCCGGTGAAGCTCCCGTGCCCGAAGTGATGATCCCGCTCGTCGCCACTCGCCGCGAACTGCTCATCCTGCGCGGCCTCGTCGACCGTGCTGCCGAGGCAGTGTTCGCCGAAAAGGGCCGCACCCTCGAATACCTCGTCGGCACGATGATCGAACTGCCGCGCGCGGCGCTGATGGCGGGCGAGATCGCCGAGGAAGCCAGGTTCTTCTCGTTCGGCACCAACGATCTCACCCAGACCACCCTCGGCGTGAGCCGCGACGATGCTGCCCGCTTCCTCGGGCCTTATGTCGAGCAGGGCATCTACCCGCGCGATCCGTTCGTCAGCCTCGATATCGAAGGCGTTGGCCAGCTGGTCGAAATGGCGGCGGTGCGCGGGCGTGAGACCCGGCCCGACATCAAGCTCGGCATCTGCGGCGAGCACGGCGGCGATCCCGCCTCGATCGCGTTCTGCGAGAAGGTCGGGCTCGATTATGTCTCCGCCAGCCCTTACCGCGTACCGATTGCGCGGTTGGCGGCGGCTCAGGCGGCTTTGGGTTAAGAGAACAGAGCCTCCGGCGGGCAAGGGCTATTGCCCTTGCATCCCGGGTGTTTTTTTGTGCTCGGTCTGCTGGCGTGGTGCTTGCCGCGCCGCAGGCTTTTATGCCGCTTTGCGGTAAGCTCTACCTGACAGGCCAAGCGCAAAGCTGATGAACGGGATGCAAGGGCAATGGCCCTTGCCCGCCGGAGGCAAAAAATGCCCGCCGGAGGCCCTCTTCCTTCAGAACTTCGGCGGCCGCAGTGCCTTGTTCCACCCGCTCATCGTCAGGATCGCGAAGCGCTCGGTAACCCGGCCATCGCTGTCCGCCATCGCGGCAAACGCCGCCTCTGCGCGTTCCAGCCCCGCTTTGCCCAGGAGCGGCCCAGGGCGTGCAAGGCAGTTGCCCAGACCCTGCGCGCGCAGGTCTGATACCAGCCTGCGCAGGCTGCCGTAGCGCACGTCGAGCATCCGGCTGTCGCTCATCGGTTCGGCAAAGCCGCAGCGCTGGAGGAGGTCTCCGCCCGCGCGGACGTCGACTTGCGGGTGAATCCGGGCGGCTGGTCGTTCGCCGTCGGCTTCGGTCATGATCGCGCGCAGGGCCGGGACGCTGCCCGCGCCGCACAGGCTCATCACCGCAAGGCCGTTTGGCGCCAGCGCGTGGCGGATATGGACCATCGCGCCGGGCAAGTCGTTGACCGTGGCAAGCGTGCCAAGCTGCGCGATGAGGTCGAAGCCGGGCTCCGGGAAGGGCTGCTCCTCGTCGATGGCCAGTTCGCCGGTGATGGGGGCAGGATCGGCGCGCACGACGGTGCAGCCTTGTGCCGCCAGCGCCGCCGTGAGGTGGCCGCCAGTGTCACCCACAAGCAGCGCCCGCTGCGGGGTGTGGCGCAGGAAGGCGAGGCGGTCGAGCACGTCCTCGGCCATGTCCTCGGCAAGGAAGCGTGGCGCATCGCTGCGGCGTTCCAGCAAGCGCATCCTCTCGCGCATCGCGCGGCGGCGAGCAGGGGCGAAGATGGTGGGAGGAGTGGGACTGGCCATCGCGCATGCCCCTGCCGCGCGGCGCGGCAAATGCCAAGTCCCTCTTGCGAATCCGGGCCTTGGGGCAGACAGTCGCTCCCCATGGCGATACCCGCTTTCCTGGCCCCGATCATCGATTTGGTGTTTCCGCCGCGCTGCCCGCTTTGCGGCGATGCGCTGGCGCAGCAGGGCGGGCTTTGCGCCGCTTGCTGGACCCGGCTGGCCGTGCCGGGGGAGCCCGCCTGCAGCACCTGCCAGCGCCCGCTGGCCGATAGCGTCGTGCGATCGGGCGAGGTCCAGTGCGCGCCCTGCATGGCCAGCCCGCCGCGTCATGCCGGGATTGCGGCGGCGACGCTCTATACCGATGCCTCGCGCGAGCTGGTGCTGGCGTTCAAGCGCGGCAAGCGGATCGCGCTGGCGGACCTGCTTGCGCGCCTGATGGTGCGCCGCCTGCCCGATCTGGAGGGCGAATGGCTGGTGGTGCCGGTGCCGCTCCACCGCTGGCGGCTGTGGGAGCGCGGGTTCAACCAGTCAGCGCTGCTGGCCGAGCGGATCGCGCGGACGATCCACCAGCCGCTGGTGGTCGACGGACTGGAGCGGCGCAAACGCACCCCTTCGCTCGGCGGCCTTGGCAAGCGCGCAAGGGCCGAAGCCTTGCGCGGTGCGATCAGCGCACACCCGCGCCGCGCCGCCCGGCTGAAGGGCGCAAAGGTGCTGCTTGTCGATGATGTGATGACGAGCGGCGCGACGACCGATGCCTGCCTCGCCGCCCTGCACAAGGCGGGGGCGAGCGAAGTGCGCATCGCCTGCTTTGCCCGCGTGCTGGATGAAGCGCTCGATCAGGCGGGGCGTGAGAACGCGCCGCTAGCCGCCTGAGACCTTCGGAGCCTGAAACACGACCAAAACCTGAAACACGAAACGCCCGGAGCGCTAACTCCGGGCGTTCCCGTGACGATACCTGATCGGTTCAAGAACCACCCTGTCACGGCCTGCCCCTCGCGGCCCCAGCTTCTGCTGGCATGTGACGGCGGGCGGTCCCTGCCGAAATCCCTGAGCGTTTCTCCGGTGGCTGCGCTACCCTGCCCATTTCCGGGGAGCGGCGCGGCCATCGGGCCCTTTTTATTTCAACCCTGAACTTTGGCCTGTATGCGTGCGCCCGGGCGTTCACCCGGTGCGCGGTACGGCTCCCTCAAGCCGTGGAGCTTTCATCCGCGATTGCTGGCCGAGGTTAAAGCGTGTTGTGTGCCGCCCATGGATTTTGGCGGGGGCATGTGGTTATCCTGCAACAAAATGACACCCGCATGGCGTCTCATCGTGAAAGGCATGTCTCATTTCCACGCAATCATCCGAAACCGAGCTGCGCGAGCAGGGCGCGGTGTTCATGCCGCGCTTCGATTCTGCCGGGCTGGTGACCGCCGTCGCGGTCGAACACGCCACCGGACAACTGCTCATGCTGGCGCACATGGATGCCGAAGCGATTGCCCGCACGCGCGAGACCGGCTTTGCCCACTTCCACTCCCGCTCGCGCGGGAAGCTGTGGATGAAGGGGGAGACATCGGGCCACGTGCTCAAGGTGATCGAGATCCGCGTCGATTGCGATCAGGACGCGCTGGAACTGCGCGTCGAGGCGGCCGGGCCCGCCTGCCACACCCTCGCGCCTTCCTGCTTCTATCGGCGGCTTGGGGCGGATGGGGGGCTGGAGCGGATCGAAGGTTGACGCTTACGTAAGGGGTAGTTAGGTCACGGGGCATGTCCTCGCGTCCCATCACCACGAGTCCGGAGCGGACCCAGACGGCAGTTCACGGCGTCCGCACCGGCGATCATACCGGACACCTCCACCAGCCCGATGCCCTCGCGCGCGAGCAGTTCACCATCTCGGACCTGTCGAGCGAATTCGGTGTCACCGCGCGTGCCTTGCGCTTCTACGAGGACGAGGGGCTGATCGCACCGACCCGCGTGGGCCTAGCGCGGATCTATTCGAAGCGTGACCGGGCGCGCCTTGCGTGGATCATGCGCGCCAAGAACGTGGGTTTCAGCCTCTCCGAGATCCGCGACATGATCGATCTCTACGATCTGGGCGATGGCCGCGCCAAGCAGCGCCGCGTCACGATCGACAAGTGCCGCGAGCGCATCGATAACCTCAAGCGCCAGCAGGCCGATATCAACGCGACGATTGCCGAACTGACCAGCTTCGTTGCGCTGCTGATCGAGCGCGAGAAGCTCGAAGGACGCCCGGTCAATCTGGACGTCGACCCAGAATAAGACAGCGAGAGGACCAGCCCATGCCCGTTTTCCAGGCGCCGACCCGCGACACCCGTTTTGTCGTCAACGAAGTGCTCGATCTGGAGCGCTATGGGCACCTGCCGGGCTTTGCGGCAGCGACGCGCGACCTTACGGACAGCGTGATCGAGGAAGCCGGGCGCTTCGTGAATGAAGTCGTCGCGCCGCTCAATCTCTCGGGCGATCAGGAAGGCTGCACCCGGCATCCTGATGGCAGCGTGACGACGCCGAAGGGCTTCAAGGAAGCCTATGCGCGCTACGTCGAAGCAGGCTGGGGCACGCTGGCGGCGCCCGAAGTCTATGGCGGGCAGGGGCTGCCGCACGTGATCGGCTTCGTGATGGAGGAATACCTCGCCAGCGCCAATCAGGCCTTCGCGATGTATCCGGGCCTGGCCAACGGCGCGATCTCGGCGATCTCGTCGAAGGGTTCGGCGGAACAGCAGGCGATGTACCTGCCCAAGATGGTCAGCGGCGAATGGCTCGGTACGATGAACCTGACCGAGCCGCATTGCGGCACCGACCTCGGCCTCATCCGCACCCGCGCGGAGCCGCAGGCAGACGGCTCCTATGCCATCACCGGCACCAAGATCTTCATCTCGGCGGGCGACCACGACCTGTGCGAGAACATCATCCACCTCGTGCTGGCGAAGACACCGGGTGCGCCCGAATCGTCGAAGGGCATTTCGCTGTTCATCGTGCCCAAGTTCCTCGTGCATGCGGACGGCTCACTGGGGGATCGCAATGCCGTCTCGGTCGGTTCGATCGAGCACAAGATGGGCATCCACGGCAACGCGACTTGCGTGATGAACTATGACGGCGCGAAAGGCTGGCTGGTCGGCGAGGAGAACAAGGGCCTCGCCGCGATGTTCATCATGATGAACGCGGCGCGGCTGGGTGTGGGTATCCAGGGCCTCGCGCAGGCGGAAGCCTCGTACCAGAACGCGCTGCTCTATGCGCAGGAGCGCCGGCAGGGCCGCGCGCTGACCGGGGCGGCGGAACCGCAGCAGAAAGCCGATCCGCTGCTGGTCCACCCCGACGTGCGGCGCATGCTGATGGACGCCAAGATGTTCATCGGCGGCATGCGCGCGCTGTGCCTGTGGGGCGCACTGCAGGTGGACCTCTCGCACAAGGCCGAGACCGAGGAAGAGCGGCAGGCCGCCGACGACCTGATCAGCCTGCTCACCCCCGTGATCAAGGGCTACGGCACGGACATGGGCTACAAGACCGCGACGGACATGCAGCAAGTCTGGGGCGGGCACGGCTACATCGCCGAGAACGGCATGGACCAGTTCGTCCGCGATGCGCGGATCGCGATGATCTACGAAGGCGCGAACGGCGTGCAGGCGATGGACCTTGTCGGCCGCAAGCTGGCGCTGAACGGGGGCCGCGCGATCCAGCGGCTGTTCGCGGTGATCGATGCCGAATGCGCCGAGGAGAGCGCCAACGAGGCGGTCAAGCTGGTCGCCGAACGGCTCGCCAAGGCGACCGGTCACCTCAAGGCCGCGACGATGTGGTTCCTCCAGAACGGCATGACCAATCCCAACGCCATCGGCGCGGGCGCCTATGCCTACATGACGCTGACCGGCGTGGTCTCGCTCGGCCTGATGTGGCTGCGCATGGCGAAGGTTTCGGCGGCGGCGCTCGGGCAGGATGGTGCGGACAAGGCATTCTACGAGGCCAAGCTGCTCTGCGCCAAGCACTGGGCGCTGCGCTTTGCCCCGCAGGCCGGCGCGCTTCGCTATGAAGTGGAGGCGGGCGCCGATACCGTCATGGCGATGACCGCAGAGCAGTTCGCGGCCTGATCCATTCGCAGGTTGACGTAACGGAAAGCGAAGGCGATTAACCGGTCAGTTAAATCTGGTCGGGGGAAGAATCGTGGCGCATCGCAGCCCGCGCGAGTTGATCGAGCTCTACTGGGAAGAGGTCTGGAACAACCGCCGCGCCGAACTGATCCGCGAGATTTGCGCCGATCCCATCGTCCGCCACGATCCGGGTAGCGTCACCGCGCTTTCCGTCGAGGACCAGATCGCCCGCGTGCGCCAGCAGAGTGAGGCGATGGAGCCGTTCTTCACCCACGAAGTGCTGCTGGCGGATGACACCCACGTCACGTCTGTGTGGAACATGCACACTCGCAAGGGCGAGCGGATCGAGCTCTGCGGGATCGAGGTGTTCAAGGCGGTGGACGGCAAGTTTACCGATTGCTGGAATTCGAGCTACACGCCCGGGCGTTGGGGTCGTGAGGGCGATGTCTCGGTGCCGGAAGACCTGCCGCCGCCACCGCTGATCGCCAGTGCTGACCAGATCACGCCGCAATGGGTGCAGGCCGTGCTGCAGCATGCCGGCTTGGCCGCGCCGCGCGTTGCCCTGCTCAGCACCAAGCCGATTGGTCACGGCAATCTCTCTGCCACCGTGCGCACCGAGATCACGTACAACGCCAATGCTGCCGATGCCGTGCGCTCGGTGATCGCCAAGCTGACGTCCGGCATCGGGGAGGCGGTGGAGATCGCCGCTGCGCACGACGTCTATCGCCGCGAGTGCGAGGTTTACGGGTTTCTGGGGGAGGAGCCGCCGCTGGCGACACCGCGCTGCTACTGGCGTCAGGTGGGGCCGGACGGGCGGACGATCAACCTCGTGCTGGAGGACCTCTCGCAGCGCACCCGCCCGGGCGACCAGATTGCCGGGTGCAGCGTGGCCGAAGCGGAGGCTGTCGCCAGGGAACTGGCCGCCTTGCATGCGGCGTTCTGGGATGATGCCCGGCTCGAAAGCGCCGACTGGCTCTATAACCGGGCAGCCGGTGCCGAGACGGCGGCGGTGACCAATGCCCTCGCGGCCAAGGCCTTCCGCGAGCGTTTTGCCGGGCGTGCCGATCCTGCGCTGCTCGATGCCATCGATGCCGTGGTCGCCGATCTGCCGCGCCACTTCGCCGCCCTTCCGGTCGGTCGCACGCTGGTCCACGGCGAGCCGCGGGTCGACAACGTGCTGTTTGAGGACGGCGCGGACGGCCCGAAGGCATGGCTGATCGACTGGCAGTTTGCCGACCGGGGCAGCCCGATGTTCGATCTCGCCTACTTCCTCGCCGGTTCGCTGACCGAGGAGGATCGCCGCAGCATCGACGGCACGCTGGTCGAGCGGCACCACGCGGCCATTGCGGCGAGGGATCCGGCCTATACGCTGGAGCAGGCACGCGCCGAGTTCGCCGGATCGCTGCCGCTGGCGCTCTATTTCAGCGTGGGCGCCATTCTGGCGATGCCGCCGAGCGAACACGGCGACCGGCTGCTGTTGACGCTCGCCGAGCGCAATGTTGCGGCGCTGCGGGATTGGGGCGTGGTCTAGAGCCAGATGACGTTAGATTGCACCGCCGTGACGGAGCTGATTTTGGCCCAGGGCGAGGCGCGAGGACGGAGCGATGCTTGTCCATCGTGACTCCAGGCGACTTAGGCTCGCAACGCTGCACTGGGCCAAAAGCAGCCCGCCCCGGAGGGGTTGCCATTTGAGGC
>CAYPRK010000020.1:0-2094 GCA_964413325.1 uncultured Novosphingobium sp.
CGCCGCTGGTGATATCGAGCGCGGGGGTCTCGGCCGAGTACCTCGAGTTCGTGACGCGCGATGTCGCGCTCGTCCTGCTCAACCGTAGCCCTGAGGGGCTCGACTACTGGATGGGGCAGATCCTGGCGCTCGCCGATCCGGCGCAGCGCGGCCGGCTCAAGGCCGAGCTCCTGCGCATCGTCGAGGAGCAGCGCGGATCCGAGGTCACCCAGGCTTTCGTGATCAGCAAGCTCGAAGTCGATCCCCGCGCGCTGACCTCCGAAGTCAGCGGCACGCTCAAGACTTTTGTCGGCGAGCAGGTGATTTCGAGCGAGGAGCGCCGCTTCCGGTTCGACTGGACCTACCGCGGCCTGCGCCTCGCGCTGTCCGGTTTCGCGGTGGTTCCCCCGCACCATCCGGCTGATGCCCCCAGCCCATCTTCAACGGAGTCCCACTGATGCGCGGATCTCTCCCCGCGAGGCCAAGACGCCTCGCCTTGCTTACGGCGCTCGCCGCAACCGTCTTGTCCTCGCCGGCCATGGCCGACCAGTTCAAGCAGACTGCCGATGGCGGCACGATTGCCTGCGAGGTCTCGGCGCATGAGCTAACCCGCTTTGCCCTCGTTGGCGACGCCTTTGCCAGCGTCTCGAAGATCGGCACTGGCACGCCCTACAACGACTTTGCCGTCTCGAACGAGCCGGTGCGCGGCGACGTGTATGTGTCCGTTCCCGAAGTCTATGCGGGTTCACGGATCAGCTTCTTCGCCACGACCAAGAAGGGCTACGTCTACAAGTTTGCCTGCCCGATCCGCCCGATCGAGGCGCAGCAGGTCTTCGTCACCAACCCGGCGATCGCCAGGGACGATGCGAGCAATTGGGAGAAGGCGACGCCGATCGAGACGAGCGCCGTGCGCCTTGTCCAGGCCATGGCCGCCGAGACGCAAGTGCCGGGTTTCGCGGTGCGGCAGCCCGCCAGCCTTCCCGCCCGCGCCGGGGACATCGAAGTCCAGCTGATTGCCGAATATCGGGGCGCGAGCCTTGCCGGCAAAGTCGTGCGGCTTGCCAACCGGGGCAACACGCCCGCCACGCTCGCCACCCGCGATCTCGCGCCACTTGGCACGATTGCGGTCGCCATCGCCAGCCCGGTGCTCGCGCCGGGCGCTTCCACCACCGCCTGGATCGTCGGGCCGAACGGGGACCACGGCCATGACTGAGAACACGCGCGATGAGCAGCCGCCTCAGCGCCAGAAGGCAAAGGACGAGGCCGGTAGCGCCGAGCTTCTGTCGACGCTGAACGCCAGCACCCGGCGGCGCCAGAACCTGCTGCTGGGCGGTGTGGCTGCAGTGCTCCTCGCTGGTGCAGCGTGGTTTCTTCTCGGAACCGATAGCGGCACCAAGGCCGAAACCGACAAGACCAGCGTCGACACCTCCGGGCTCGTCAACCGCGACCTCTCCGAGCGCGAGTTCGTCACCATGTTCGGCAACCGGCTCGATGCCGTGGCCCGCGCACAGAAGGAGCTGAAGGACGCCGCCGTCCCACGCAGCGAGGTCGACGAACAGATGGCCGCGCTCAAGGCCGAGAACGAGGCCATGCGCACCAACGGCCAGGCCGCGATCGATGCAGTCTCTGCCGAGAATGCGCAGCTGAAGAGCCAGCTCGCCAGTCCGCAGGTGCCTGCCGCTGTGCCGCCAGTCCCGGCCTATGGTCCGCGCGGTGGCGGCTACGATGCGCGGGGACTTCCTGCGGCGGGCAGCAATGCTGACAGTCTGGGCGGCGCGCCGGCCGATGGCCCCGCCGTGCCCAGCGCCGAAGTCAAGCTGATGAGCTTCACCGGTGACAAGGGCGGTGCGGGCCTCAAGGTCTCGCGCGCCGAGACGCCGCCGCTCGTGGTCGAGGACTCGCCTGAGTATCTGCCGCCCAACTCCTATGCGCCGGCGCGCGTAATCGTCGGCGTGGATGCCTCTGCGGGCGTTGCCAGCCAGACCGATCCGCTTCCTGTGGTCCTGCGCATCACTGGCCCAGCCCGTTCGGTCCTGCAGAACGGCAAGGTCCTGACAACGCGGATCGAAGGCTGCGTGGTCAATGGCGCGGCGCGCGGCGATCTCTCCTCTGAGA
>CAYPRK010000021.1:0-1900 GCA_964413325.1 uncultured Novosphingobium sp.
TCTACGCCGCTTCTTGATCAGGTTGATACGCCTGACGCACTTCGCAAGCTTGATCCTTCTCAGCTTCGCCAGCTTGCCGATGAGCTTCGGGCAGAGATGATTGCCTCTGTGGGGCAGACTGGCGGGCATCTGGGTTCGGGTCTGGGCGTGGTGGAGCTGACGACGGCGATCCACTATGTGTTCGATACGCCGCGTGATCGGCTGATCTGGGACGTGGGGCATCAGGCCTATCCGCACAAGATCCTCACCGGCCGCCGCAGCCGCATGCGCACCTTGCGCCAGGGTGGCGGGCTTTCGGGCTTCACCAAGCGCTCGGAGAGCGAGTACGATCCGTTCGGCACGGCGCACTCGTCCACCTCGATCTCGGCGGCGCTGGGCTTTGCCGTGGCCAACAAGCTGAAGGACCAGCCCGGCAAGGCCATCGCCGTGATCGGCGACGGCGCGATGAGCGCCGGCATGGCCTATGAAGCGATGAACAACGCGGCGGAGGCCGGCAACCGCCTCGTCGTCATCCTCAACGACAACGACATGTCGATCGCGCCGCCGGTCGGCGGGCTGTCGGCCTACCTCGCGCGGCTCGTGTCCTCGCGCCCGTTCCTCGAGCTGCGCGAGATGTTCAAGGCGATCTCGCGCCGCTTGCCCGAACCGCTGCACAAGGCGGCGCGCAAGACCGACGAGTTCGCGCGCGGCATGGCGATGGGCGGTACCTTGTTCGAAGAGCTGGGCTTCTACTACGTCGGCCCGCTCGACGGGCATAACCTCGATCAGCTTATCCCGGTGCTCGAGAACGTGCGCGATGCGGCGGAAGGGCCGTGCCTCGTCCATGTCGTGACGCAGAAGGGCAAGGGCTATGCCCCGGCCGAGAACGCGGCGGACAAGTATCACGGCGTGCAGAAGTTCGACGTGATCACCGGCGAGCAGGCCAAGAGCGCCGCTGGCCCGCCAAGCTACACCAATGTCTTTGCGCAGGCGCTGCTGGCCGAGGCTGCGCGCGATCCCGCGGTCTGCGCGATTACCGCCGCGATGCCTTCGGGCACCGGGCTCGACAAGTTCGCCAAGGCTTACCCGGAGCGCAACTTCGACGTCGGCATTGCCGAGCAGCATGCCGTCACTTTCGCCGCGGGCCTTGCCGCGCAGGGGATGCGCCCGTTCTGCGCGATCTATTCCACGTTCCTGCAGCGCGCCTACGATCAGGTCGTGCACGATGTGGCGATCCAGAACCTGCCCGTGCGCTTCGCCATCGACCGCGCCGGGCTCGTCGGCGCAGACGGCGCGACGCATGCGGGCTCGTTCGACGTGACCTACCTTGCCACCTTGCCCAACATGGTGGTGATGGCCGCGGCCGATGAGGCCGAACTCGTCCACATGGTCCACACCGCCGCGCTGCACGACAGCGGCCCGATCGCCTTCCGCTACCCGCGCGGCAACGGCGTGGGCATTCCGCTTCCCGCCGTTCCCGAACGGCTGGAGATCGGCAAGGGCCGCGTGGTGCGCGAAGGCAGCAAGGTGGCGATCCTCTCGCTCGGCACGCGCCTTGCCGAAGCGCTCAAGGCCGCGGACCAGCTCGATGCCAAGGGCCTCTCGACCACGGTGGCGGACCTGCGCTTTGCCAAGCCGCTCGACGAAGCGCTGATCCGCCGCCTGATGGCCTCGCATGATGTGATCGTGACGGTCGAGGAAGGCGCCATCGGCGGCCTTGGCGCGCATGTGCTGACGATGGCGAGCGACGAGGGCCTCACCGACGCCGGCCTGCGCATCCGCACGATGCGCCTGCCCGACGTGTTCCAGGACCACGACGCCCCCGAAAAGCAGTACGACACCGCCGGCCTCAACGCACCCCAGATCGTCGATACCGTCCTGAAAGCCCTCCGCCACAACAGCGCAGGCGTGCAGGAAGCGC